>NZ_JARZAJ010000001.1 GCF_029892105.1 Kitasatospora sp. GP82
GTGCAGGTCGATCAGCCCGGCCTCGCGGGCCAGTACCGTCGCCGCGAAGACGTCGTCCGCGCCCTGGCACATCGAGATGATGTAGCTCTCGACGATCTCGTCGCCGAAGCGGTCGAAGCCCTCACGGACGGTGTTGAAGACGCCGAGGGTCTTGGTGCCCGCGGCGTCCAGCGGGGCCGGGGTCGGGGCGAGCGGGCGACGCGAGCGCAGCTCCTTGGCGAGCAGCCGCTGCCGGTACTCGCGCGGCATGTCGGCGTAGCGCCAGGCCTCCTCGCCGAGCCGGTCGAAGAGCTGGCCGAGCGCGTGGTGGTGCGCCTCGGCGTGCTCGCGCACGTCCATGGTGGCGAGCTGGAGGCCGAAGGCCTCGATGGTGCGGATCGCGCGGGCCAGGCGGCCGTCGGCGATCAGCTCGCCGCGGTGGGAGCGCAGCGAGTCCTGGACGAGCTTGAGGTCGGCGATCAGCTCGCGGGTGCCGAGGTAGTCGCGGCCCGCGATGTGCGGGGTGCCGGCGGCCAGGCGCTCGCGGGTGTTCTCCAGCTTGAGGCGGACGCAGGTGGCCTTGAGCCGGTACGGCTCCTCGGCGTTCATCCGCTTGTAGCGCGGGCTGAGCTCGGGCAGCAGCTTGAGGTCGGCGTCCAGCGAGGCGAGCAGCTCCTCGGAGGCGCCAGCCAGACGGACCGAGGTGGAGAGTGAGGCGCGCAGGTCGTCGACGGTGGCCAGGGCGTCCTTGATGCCGTACTCGTGCTGGAGGTTGAGCACGTCCAGGGTGACGGCCGGAGTGACGTTCGGGTTGCCGTCGCGGTCGCCGCCGATCCAGGTGCCGAAGGTGAGCGGGCGGACGCCCTCGGGGAGGCTCAGGCCCACCCTGGCCAGCTCCTCGTGCAGCTCCTCCAGCACCTCGGGGACGGCCTCGCGGTAGAGCTCGTCCAGGTAGTAGACGGCGTTGCGGGCCTCGTCGGCGGGCTCGGGGCGGGCGATGCGCAGCTCGTCCGTCTGCCAGAGCAGGTCGATCACCTCGGCGAGGCGGCGGTCGGCGGAGCGGCGAGCGGAGGTGTGGCGGGCCGGGTCGGTGGTGGCGAGACCGGAGGCGGCGTGCTCGCGGTGGATCCGTTCGAGCAGCTCGCCGATCCGCCGCAGCTTGTTGAGCACGCTGCGGCGGGCTGCCTCGGTCGGGTGTGCGGTGAAGACCGGACGGACCGCCAGGTTGGCCAGGGTGTCGGCCAGGTGCTTGGAGTCGGCCTCGGACAGCTGGTCGGCGGTCTGCGCCAGCGGGGAGCCCTCGCGGGCGCGGCGGGCGGCGAACTCCTGGCCGCGGTGCACCTGTTCGGTGACGTTCGCCAGATGGAAGTAGGTGGAGAAGGCCCGCACCAGCTTGGCTGCGGTCTCCAGGTCGATTCCGGAGAGCAGCTCGGCGGTCGCCTCGCCGTCGGTACGGCTGAGCAGGCGCACCTGCTCGACCAGGCCCAGCAGCTCGGGGCCCTCCTGGCGGACCAGGGTCTCGCCGAGCAGGTCGCCGAGGCGGCGGATGTCCGCACGCAGGGCCGCGTTGTCGGCGACCGGGTCGGCGGGCTGGGTGGGGTTGTCCGCCGAGGTGGGGACCGGAGCGGTCACGGCTGGCTCCCTGAGGTGGTGGGGTTCGGCAACGGCTCTCGTCACCGTGGTGAAGGTGACGTGTGCGGACCGCGCTGTCCGACGCGACCAGCATAGGTGGCACCGGGTGCCGCGCCCGAGACATAACCGGATGGCGGACAACGTGCGGCGGACCTTGTGCTCGCGGTCGGCCGTGCGTTGCCGAACGTTTCCCCTTGCTCCCGGGGCGTTCGGCACGGTCGGTAAGTCGGTGGGAGCCTTCCCCGGGCCCACCGTAGGCTGTTCCTCATGAGCAAGTCGCCTGAGGGGGGCGGGCCGACCCGCGCGCTGTGGTGGTGGGAACGGCGCCGCAGCGCGCTGCTGGACATCTGCCTCGCCGCACTGGCCGGGCTGGAGTGCGCCTACGGGGCGTACTCGCTGGTGCACGACCGGCTGCACCAGGGGATGCCGCTGGCACTCTCGGCGGCGGTGGGGGGAGCGCTCGCCGGGGCCAGCCTGGTGGTCCGGCGGCGCTGGCCGGCCGTACCGGTGCTGATGGCGCTGGTCTTCGTCCCCGGCCTGTTCGGGGTCGTGCTGCTGGTGGTCTCGCTCTACACCCTGGCGGCGACCTGGGAGTGGCCCTCGCGGCGGGGGCGGGTGGTGGCGCTCTCCGCGCTGGCGCTGGTGGAGACCTTCGGGATGGTGTCGTTCGCCATCTTCAGCCCGGCTCCGGAGCCGACCGCCACCACCGAGCAGATGCCGCCGTCCTGGGTGGTCGTCGTCCTGGCGGTGCTGGTCGCGGTCGGTCTGACCGTCCCGCCGGTGGTCACCGGTCTGTACGTGGGTGCGCGCCGCCGCCTGGTGGATTCGCTCAAGGACCGTGCGCAGGGCCTGGAGGCCGAGCTGGACCTGCTGGCCGAACAGGCCAGGGAGCGGGCCCGCCGCGCCAGGCTGGAGGAGCGCACCCGGATCGCCCGCGAGATGCACGACGTGGTGGCGCACCGGGTCAGCCTGATGGTGGTGCACGCCGCCGCCCTGGAGCGGATCGTCCCGAAGGACCCGGAGAAGGCGCAGCAGAGCGCCAAGCTGATGGGCGAGGTCGGCCGCCAGGCCTTGAACGAGCTGCGCGAGATCCTCGGCGTCCTGCGGATGTCCGATGCGGTGCTGGAGAGCCAGGACGGACTGGACGACCTGCCGCAGCTGGTCCAGCAGTCCGAGGCGGCGGGCATGGCGGTGACCCTGACGGTCAGCGGCACCCGCAGGCCGTTCGCCACGGCGGCCGAGCAGACGGCGTACCGGGTGGTGCAGGAGGGGCTGACCAACGCGCACAAGCACGCCGCCGGGGCGCAGGTCTCGGTGCTGCTGACGTACGTGCCCAACGGCGTACGGGTGGCCGTGATCAACGACAGCGCCGACGGCGGGGAGCCGGTGGCACTGCCCAGCGGCGGCAACGGGCTGGTCGGGATGCGCGAGCGGGTGCTGGCACTCGGCGGCACCTTCGCAGCCGGCCCCGACGGCGGCGGGGGCTTCCGGGTGGAGGCGGTGCTGCCCTCCCGACTCGCAGTCCAGCCCGAACGACTGACCTGACCCACCGGGCGCGAGCTTCAACGGGCGCGAGCTTGAGGGGGCGCGAGCTTAAAGGGGCACGAGTATCAAGGGGTGCGGGGAACCGCGCGGCCAACCATGCACCTCGGTAGAGCTGCGCACTTGGTCAACCATGCCGCTGAAAGCAGTGCAGGGTTGTTGACCCCGGGGTCAGTCCTGGGTGCGGAGGCGTTCCGGGATCAGGCCGAGGACCAGGCCGGTGACGGCGTCGTCGATGGTCGGGCCGAGGAACCATTCTCCGGTGTGGTCCAGGCTGTAGACGCGGCCCTCCTCGTCGATGGCCAGCAGGGCCTGCCCGTACTGTTCCTCACCCAGCGGGGCGACCTGGCAGCCCAGCGCCCGGCCCAGATCGGCGAGGGTGCGCGGCTGGTGCAGCCCGCAGCACGGGTCGATCAGGAACGGCGTGCGGGCCATCAGCCGCCCGGCTCCGGCCTGGTCGAGGAAGAGCCCGCCGAACTCCGCCCACGCCTCCACGGCGGCGGGGAAGACGGAGTGCTGCACGCCGTCCGGGCCGCCATGGCCGACCAGCAGGTCCGCCCACTCCTCGGCCTGGCGGATCTGCCAGCGGCCGGGGTGCCACCCGGCCTGCTTGAGGGCAGCGGCGACATCCGCGGGGAAACGGGGCTGGGTGCGGACAGCGGACGCGTTCAGGACGTGCTCCGGGGACTGGGGGCAGGGGCATGGGCGGGCAGAGCCCGGCGATCTCGCGGGCGGTTCACGGGGCGGTGGGCCCGACGGCGACGCTGGCGACATTCAGGTGTTCGAGCAGTGGCCCGCAGGAGCGGCACGGCGGCGCGTGCGTACCGTGCGCCGGATCGCCCTCCTCACGGATCCGGACGGTGGTCAGCCGGGCTCCCTTGAGCGCCTTGCGGGCGTCCTGCAGGCTGAGCGGTTTGCGTGAGGCGCGCTTGGAGCGGCCGGAGTCCACCTTGACCAGGTACTGGGAGAGCAGCACCGCCTCCGGGCAGCGGCCGAGGAACCGTTCCCGGTGTTCCATCGGCAGGGTGGCGAGGAAGTCGCCGACCAGGGGGTGAAGTTGCGGCCGGTTGTCGGGCTTGTGCCCGGCCAGGGTGTGCACTTCACCGCTCTTGAGCGAGAGCGCGGCGGCGACCGCCGGCAGCAGGCTGTCCCGGAGATGGCGCAACACGGGCGCGGCGCCTGGCTGTTCCGGGTGCTGCACGGCTGCTCCTCGCTCTCCACTGCCCGACAGTCTGTGACTGCCGGAGGTCTGCTGACGGTCGGTGACACTTCAGGGTAGGGATCAAGAGTGCCAAACGCCCACGACAACCGCCGAACCGGGGTGGACGGACCGCCTGCCGGGCCCTGTTCGAACGGCACGGGTCCTGCCGTAGGTTTCCGGATTCGGACCCCGGCCGGTGGTGGTGGCCGGTAGCGTTCGGGCTGCGGGGTCAGGCCGTTCGAACCGTGGGGGAGCGGGTCGAGCCTGTCCCGGTTGGGGCAGTGTGGGCGGCCGGGGCGGACAGGTCCCGGCGCCGGGCAAGGGGGGTCTTGCGATGACGTACGCGCCCGTGGGCGGATCCGGTGGAACACGACAGGCGGAGGAGTTACTCGGCAGGCAAGGGGCGCACCGGGTGCACGGCGCTCCGGTCGAGCAGGCGCAGGCCGAGGACGCGCCGCAGCGGATCGGGATGGCCGTGGTCGGCGCCGGGTACTGGGGGCCGAATCTGGTGCGCAACGCGCAGCAGACGGCCGCGCTGCGTCTGCACTGGCTCTGCGACCTGGACGAGGAGCGGGCCGGCCGGGTGCTCGGCCGCTACAGCACCGTCCGCACGACCACCTCCTTCGACGAGGTGCTGGCCGATACGCGGGTGCAGGCGGTGGCCATCGCCACACCGGCCGCCACGCACTACCGCCTGGTCCGGGCCGCGCTGGAGGCCGGAAAGCACGTCCTGGTGGAGAAGCCGATCACCACCACCGCCGACGAGGCCGCCGAGCTGGTCGAACTGGCGGAGCGCCGCGGTCTTGTGCTGATGTGCGACCACACCTTCTGCTACACACCGGTGGTCCGCCGGATCCGTGAGCTGGTGCACGGTGGCGAGCTGGGCGACCTCCAGTTCTTCGACTCGGTGCGGATCAACCTCGGCCTGGTCCAGCCGGATGTGGACGTGCTGTGGGACCTCGCCCCGCACGACCTGTCCATCCTCGACTTCGTCCTGCCGCCGGGCGTCGTCCCGGTCGGCGTCAGCGCCCAGGCCGCCGACCCGATCGGGGCCGGCCGTGCCTGTGTGGCCTACCTCGCGGTGCGGCTCAGCAACGGTGCCCTCGCCCACCGCCACGTCAACTGGCTCTCCCCGACCAAGGTCAGGACCACCCTGATCGGCGGCTCCCGGCGCACCCTGGTCTGGGACGACCTCAACCCGCAGGCCCGGCTCGCCATCCATGACCGGGGCGTCGACCTCACCCCGCCCGAGGAGGTCACCGACGCGATCCGCCGCCGGACGCTGATCTCGTACCGGGTCGGCGACATGGTCGCGCCCGCGCTCGGCGAGCAGGAGGCGCTGCGCGGCGTGATGGCCGAGTTCGCCGCCGCCGTCACCGAGGGGCGCGCCCCGCTCACCGACGGCCGCTCCGGACTGCGGGTGCTGCGCCTGCTGCACGCCGCCGCCCGCAGCCTCGAACTCGGCGGCGCCGCCGTGCCGGTGGCCGTCCAGGACAGCACCGCTGCGGCGTGACTGCCACCGCGTGACTGCTGCGGCATGCTCGCCGCAGTGCGACGACCCGGATATGACCACCACTCAGGAGAGGGCCGCTGCCCGATGAACGCTGTTGCCATTGAGGGCTCCCGCTGCCTGGTCACGGGTGGAGCGGGCACCATCGGTTCCACCGTGGTGGACCAACTGATCGAGGCCGGCGCCCGCGAGGTCGTCGTCCTGGACAACTTCGCCCGCGGCCGGATGGCCAACCTCGCGCACGCCCAGTCGATCGCCGGCCCCGGCCGACTGCGTGTGGTGGACGGGGACATCCGCGACCGTGCGCTGCTGCGGGAGCTGCTCGACCCCGGCACCGAGCTGCTCTTCCACCTCGCCGCGATCCGGATCACCCAGTGCGCCACCGAGCCCCGGCTGGCGCTGGAGACCATGGTGGACGGCGCCTTCGACGTCGTCGAGGCGGCCGCCGAGAAGGGCGTCGGCAAGGTGATCGCCTCCTCCACCGCCTCGGTCTACGGCCTGGCCGACACCTTCCCCACCCCCGAGGCCCAGCACCCCTACAACAACGACACCCTCTACGGCGCTGCCAAGGTCTTCAACGAGGGCCTGCTGCGCAGCTTCCACGCCATGTACGGGCTCGACTACGTCGCGCTGCGCTACTTCAACGTGTACGGGCCCCGGATGGACGTGCACGGCAAGTACACCGAGGTGTTCATCCGCTGGATGGAGCGGATCGCCGCCGGGCAGCCGCCGCTCATCTTCGGTGACGGCGCGCAGACCATGGACTTCGTCTACACCGAGGACATCGCCCGGGCCAACCTGCTGGCCGCCGCCGCGCCCGTCACCGACCGCGTCTACAACATCGCCTCCTCCACCGAGGTCTCGCTGCGCGGCCTCGCGGACGCCCTGCTGTCCGCGATGGACCGGTCCGACCTGGACGTCGAGCACGGCCCGGCCCGGGGCACCGCGGGTGGTGTGGTCCGGCGGCTCGCCGACATCTCGGCCGCCCAGCGCGACCTCGGCTGGAAGCCCGAGCTCGGCCTCGACGAGGGCCTGCGCAAGCTGGTCGACTGGTGGCGTCAGCAGTAACCCTCCCCTCGGCACACGTAGTTCGGAGCATGTCTGTGTCCACCATTCCCGTCATGATCCCCTGGCTCGGCGAGGAGGAGGCCCAGGCCGCCGCCGAGGCCGTCCGCTCCGGCTGGGTGGCCCAGGGCCCCCGGGTCGCCGAGTTCGAGCGCGCCTTCGCCGAGCACCTCGGCGTCCCGCACGCCGTCGCCGTCTCCTCCTGCACCACCGCCCTGCACCTGGCCCTGGTCGGTGCGGGCGTCGGCCCCGGCGACGAGGTCGTGGTGCCCTCGCTCTCCTTCATCGCCACCGCCAACGCCGTCACCTACGTCGGCGCCACGCCCGTCTTCGCGGACGTCGACCCCGGCACCGGCAACCTCACCGCCGAGACCGTCGCCCCGCTGCTCACCGACCGTACGAAGGCCGTGATCGCGGTGGACCAGGGCGGTGTACCCGTCGACCTGGACGCCATCGAGGCACTGGCCCGGCCGCGCGGCCTCACCGTGATCGAGGACGCCGCCTGCGCCGCGGGCTCGGTGCTGCGCGGCCGCCCGGCGGGCAGCGGGGCCGAGATCGCCGCGTACTCCTTCCACCCGCGCAAGCTGCTCACCACCGGTGAGGGCGGCATGGTCACCTGCCAGGACGGCGAACTCGCCGCCCGGCTGCGGCGCCTGCGCGAGCACGGCATGAGCGTCTCGGCCGCCGACCGCCACGCCGGGGGCGGGGCCGCCGTCCTGGAGACGTACGACGAGATCGGCTTCAACTACCGGATGACGGACATCCAGGCCGCGATCGGCCTGGTGCAGCTGCGCAAGCTGCCCGAACTCGTCCAGCGACGCCGCGAACTCGCCGACCGCTACCGGGAGTTGCTCGGCCCGCTGGGGAAGAGCCTGGTTGCCGACCCGGCGCACGGCACCGGCAACTACCAGAGCTGCTGGCTGCTGCTCCCCGGCGGCACGAGCGACCGCGCAGAAGTGCTGGAGCGGCTCGCCGCCGCCGGAGTCTCCGCCCGGCGCGGCATCATGGCCGCCCATCTGGAGGCCCCCTACAAGGGCACCGAACGGGTGCCGCTGCCCGCGACCGAGCTGCTCACCCGGCGCTCGCTGATCCTGCCGCTCTTCCACTCGTTGACCGAGGAGCAGCAGGACCGGGTCGTCGCGGCTCTGCTCGCGGCCATCTGACCACTCCTTCGATCTTCTCCTCCGCACGAGCCAATTCACCGGACACCGAGCCACCCGAGGGGCCAGACTCCGTATGACCGCCATCCCGCTCGTCGATCTGCAAGCCGCCCACGCCGAGGTCGCCGAGGAGGTGCGCGAGGGATTCGACCGGGTGCTCGCCACCGGCGCCTACATCAAGGGTCCTGACGTCGCCGCCTTCGAGGCCGAGTACGCCGAGTTCTCGGGGGTCCGGCACGCCGTCGGCACCGCCAACGGCACCGACGCCCTCGAACTGGCCCTGCGCGCACTGCGGTTGGCGCCCGGCGCGGGTGTGGTGCTGCCCGCCAACACCTTCGTGGCCACCGCCGAGGCCGTGGTCCGGGCCGGACTGCGGCCCGTCCTGGTGGACGTGGACCCGGCGCACCTCCTGATCGACCCGGCCCTGGCAGCCGAGGCCCTGCCGGACGCGGCCGCCCTGATCCCCGTCCACCTCAACGGTCAACTCGCCCCCATGCAGCCCCTGCTGGACCTCGCCGGGGGCCGACCGGTGATCGAGGACGGCGCCCAGTCCCAGGGTGCCCGCCAGCACGGCCGGGTCTCCGGCTCCTGGGGCCGGATCTCCGCCACCAGCTTCTACCCCGGCAAGAACCTCGGTGCGTACGGGGACGCGGGCGCGGTCGTCACCGACGACGAGGAACTCGCGGCCGCCGTACGGCTGATCGGCGACCACGGCTCGGGCCGCAAGTACGTCCACGAGACCTTCGGCTTCAACTCCCGCCTGGACACCCTGCAGGCCGTGGTGCTGCGGGCCAAGCTGCGCAGGCTGCCCGCCTGGAACGAGGCCCGCCGCGCGGCCGCCGCCCGCTACGACCAGCTGCTCGCCGATCAGGGTGGGCTGACGCTGCCGCGTACCCTGCCCGGGAACGAGCACGTCTGGCACCTGTACGCCGTCCGGGTGGCGCGCGGCCGGGACGAGGTGCTCGCCGAACTCCAGGCCGCGGGGATCGGCGCCGGGATCCACTACCCCGTCCCCGTCCATCTGCAGCCCGCCTTCCGCGACCTCGGCCACCCGGAGGGCAGCTTCCCGGTCGCCGAGCGGGCGGCGGCCGAGATCCTGACCCTCCCCCTGTTCCCGCAGATCACGGAGGACCAGCAGACCCGAGTCGCCGAGACACTGGCCAAGGCCCTCCGCTAGGGGCCGGGAAGGCCTTTCAGAGGCAGGGGCGAACCAGTCGGGAAGAGGCCCGCGCCCCTGACTGGTTCACCCCTGCGCTGAGGGGTTCCCCGGCCCGCGCCGGTAGGGCGCTGTGTGCACCCCCTAGGCTGGAGTCCAGCAATCGCCTTGGACAATGTGGCAGTAGTCAGTGGGGGCAACCAGATGACGACAGGTCGGCCCGGCATCGCCGCAGCGCCGAACGCGGCGTACGCGGGCCAGGTGGTGTACTTCCCGGACCCGGTACGGGCTGCCAAGCACCCGGCCGGGGTGCGGGTGGACGAGTACGGCTACCCGGACTTCGGCTCGTACGCGGTCGCCGCCGCCGAGGTCGCCGACCCGCCCGAGGGCCTCGGCGTGGACGAACTGCGGCTCACCGACTACGTGTCGGCCAATGCCGCGCTCTTCACCCAGGGCCACGAGCTCTGGGCCGACCTCGACACCGCCGTCGCCACCCCGCACGGCTGGACCTGGCACCATGTGCCCGGCCGGGCGGCGCCCGGCTGGCGGCGGATGGAACTGGTCCCCGTCGAGGTCAAGGCCCTGCTCCGGCACCACGGCGGTCTGGCCTGCTCCCGCGCCGACCACGGCCGC
The DNA here is from genome assembly GCF_029892105.1 of Kitasatospora sp. GP82. Taxonomy (GTDB): domain Bacteria; phylum Actinomycetota; class Actinomycetes; order Streptomycetales; family Streptomycetaceae; genus Kitasatospora. The sequence goes on from NZ_JARZAJ010000001.1 coordinate 9,879, forward strand.
CGGGGCACCCGTCCGCTCCAGGAGCACCATCCCGCACACTTCCCGCTCGCCATGGACGGCGGCGACCCGCTGAGCGTCACCGAGGACCTGATCCAGCGTGCCGAACAGCGCCTCGGCCACCCGCTGCCCGCCGCCTACCGCAGCTTCCTCAAGCTGGCCGGCGGCCGGGCCCCCGCCGGGGTCGCCCTGGACACCGAGTTCGGTCTGCTGCTGGACCAGCCGTTCCTGACGCTCAGCGAGGAGTACGGCGTCCAGGACCTGGTCTACGCGAACAAGTGCCTGCGCGACCACCTCACCAAGGACTACCTCGGCATCGCCTATGTCCAGGGCGGTCTGCTGGCGCTCAAGGTACGCGGCGAGGGGACCGGCTCGGTCTGGTTCTGCCTCTACGACGACGCGCGCGACACCGGCGCCGCCGAGAGCCCGGAGGACCGGGTCGCCCGGCTGCTGCTGCCTTGCGGCGCGAGCTTCGACGAGTTCCTGCTCCGGCTGGCCGGGAGCCCGCCGGAACTGGAGACCGTGGCGGGAATGATGGTGGACGGCGGGTTCGCCCGTGCCGTGCCGGTGAACTGATGCTGCGTACGCGCAGGGGTGGCAGGACGGAAGGGGTGGACCTGGCGTGGTGACGTACGCGCAGGCGCAGGAACTGGCCGACGACTGGATCAACGCCGGGGTGCCGCGCTCGCAGCAGCGCGAGGTCCGGGTACGGGAGTTCGACCTGGGCTTCGTCTGCTGGGCAGCGGACAGGTCCGACGACAGGTCGGAGGGCTCGGCCGTATCGGGTTCCCACGGTGCCCAGGGCTCCCAGGGCTCCCAGGGCTCCCAGGGCACCTCGGACTTCTCGGCTTCCGAGGTCCGGTTGGTGATCGCCCGGGACAGTGGTGCCAGCACGCTCTGGCCGCCGCTGCCCGTCAACGAGGTGGTCCGCCAGTACGAGGAGCTGTACGGCGCTCCGGTCGTGCCGAACCCCGCAGGGGCGGCCAAGCCGGTGCGCGGCACGGTCGAGGCGACCTCCTTCCTGCTCAGCCCGCCGCAGTGGCTCCAGGAGGCCGGGCAGGCCGCGATCGCCGCGGAGTCCGCGCGGCTCGGCGGAGCGGCGGCCGAGGCGGGTGCCCAGGCGGCACCCCCGCTGCCGGAGCAGCCGGTGCACCTCACCGCCCCGCCGGTCTCCGCCCGCCCGCCCGGCGAGGGCCCGACGATGCTCGCCCCGCCCGGGCCGCCCGCGGTGTCCGCTCAGCCCGGGGGCACCCCGGCGTCCGGTATTCCCGCAGCGGGCGCGCCGCCGTTCCCGCCCGCCCCCGTCCCGCAGGGCGCTCCCGACGGGCCCGTTCCCGGGCCCGGTGCTCCGTCCTTCGGTGGCAACGCTCCTCTGGGCGGCCCCGCTCCGGTCGGTGCCCCTGCGCCCGTGGGGAGTCCCGTTCCCGGGCCCGGTGCTCCGTCCTTCGGTGGCAACGCTCCTCTGGGCGGCCCCGCTCCGGTCGGTGCTCCCGGAGGCGCGGGGATCGAGTACGCCCCGACGATGCTCGCCTCCGACGGGGGGCCCGGTCTCATGGGGCTGCCCGGTGCACCCGGGGTGCCGTCAGACCAGCCGTCGGCCGGTGGACCCGGCGTGCCGCTGGGTCGTTCGGGCCCGGGCGTGCCGCCGCCTTCTCCGCCCGCCGAGCTGCGCGGCCCGTCCGCCGCGGCGCACGGTGCGGCGGCGGGCCGGGGCCCGAGTGCGCCGCCCCCGCCTCCGCCGGCCGAGTTGCGGCATGCCCAGGGCGGGCCGTCCGCCGCCGCCGGTGCGGTGGGGCGTTCGGGCCCGGGTGCGCCGCCGCCTCCTCCGCCCGCCGAGCTGCGCGGCCCCGGAGCCGAGCCGACCGCCCCGCAGAGCCCGCAGCCGCCGAACCCGGCCGCGGCGGGCATCGCGTACGAGGCGACCCAGCTGGCCCATGCCATCGAGATCCCGCCGCCCGCGCCCGGGACGCCGCCGCACGGCGGCCCGGCCGTCCCGCAGCCCGGTCTGCCCGGTGCTCCCGGTATGCCGGGCGTGCCGCCGTCCCCGCCCCCGCCGGGGGCCGTGCCGGTGCCGGGGGTCGGTTACGGCTACCCGGGCGCGGGCGCACCGGGCGCGTCCGGTCCCGCCGTACCTCCGCCGCCCCCGGCGGTGCCGGTCCCGCCCGCTCCGCCCGTGCCCGGTGCGCCGGGTGTGCCGTCGATCGGGCCAGGCACGGTGGCCGTGGTCAGCTACCGGGGGCCGGACGGCTCGGAGCAGAAGCTCATCCACCGCAGCGAGCCCGGCACTCCGCACCCGGAGTGGAAGGCCATGCACGAGCTGCGCCGTCTCAACGTGCCGCCGGACCAGGTGCTCGAACTCCACACCGACCTGGAACTCTGCGAGCTGCCCGGCGGCTACTGCGCCCGGATGGTGCGGGCTTCCTGGCCGAACGTCAGGCTCAGCCACACCGCCCCGTACGGCCGGGACCACCAGGCGCGGCAGGCGGGGATGGCGGTGCTGCTCGACCACGTCGACCAGCTGCACCAGCTGGCCGCCGCGCCGCAGCGCCCGCGTCCCGTCCGCGCGCCGCTGCCACCGCCCGGCAGCCTGCCGCCGGCGCCGCTGCCACCGCCCGGCAGCCTGCCGCCGGCGCCGCCGGTCGCCCCGCAGCAGCTGGCGGGCGAGCTGGGGCAGGCCTTCGGCCCCGGGGTGTTCCGTTTCGAGCAGCGGGCGGTGTCGCGTCAGGGTGTGCCGGAGGCGGTGGCGCAGACCCTGGTGTGGGCCGGGCTGCCGCGCGATTTCGCGCCGTTCTTCTGGGCCCAGGCACAGGAGGGCCGCCCGATCCCGACCCTGGCCGAGTTGGCCGCCGAGCGCGGCCTGCCGTCCGGTCCCGACTTCGGCGGTTATCTGGTCCTCGGCAACGACTACGGCCGCCAGCTGTGTGTGCAGTACGGCACGGCCGCGGTGGTCGCGGTCGAGGTCGAACCGGGTGGCGAGCCCCCGCGCTTCGTCAACACCGGGGTGCCCGAGTTCGTCCGGTCGCTGGCCCTGCTCGGCCGGATGTGGCGCCTGCGCTACGGCCTGACGCCCGATCAGGCGGGCCGCTGGACCAGCGACTTCCAGGCCCAGCTGCTGGCCATCGACCCGGCCGCTCTCCAGTCGCCCGAGACCTGGTGGGGCGTGCTGCTCGAACAGTTCTGGGACGGCATCCTCTAGCCGCCCGCCGAGTCGCCCGAACGGGCCGTACGGCTTGTCCGCACGGCCCGTTCGTTCTTGCGTTCGAGGTTCGGTATCGGACACCTCGGCGAGCCGTCGGGCGCAAGGAACCGTCGGCACGCCAAGGGGCGTCCGTGCTGGTAAGGCCTGTTTCGGGGCGGCAGCGAGGGCCCTGGGCAGAGCCGGTCGAGCTTGGCGTTCACGCGGTCGAGCGGCGTTGTCTTGTTTGGGTTTCTTCCCTATCTGCGCAAAATAGGTCAAGAGGATGGGCCGACAGGTCCCGTCCGCGATCACGTCCGACCATGGGCTGCGCAGCCCGCGAGCATGAGGGGAAGAGCCCATGAGTGACGCCGTCTCCCAGCACGGGTTCACGCTGACCCGGCGCGGTTACGCGCCCGAGCAGGTCGAGCGGGCACTGGCTGCCCTGACGAGCGAGCGGGACCGGGCCTGGGAGCGGCTCGGTGTGCTGGGCTCGGGCATCCGTGAGATGGAGAACCGGCTCGCGGACATCGTCCAGGCCGCTGCCGACGCCCCCGCCCCCGACTACGCAGAGCTCAGTGAGCAGGCCGCCCGGCTGATGGCCATCACCGAGGCGGAGTCGCTGGCCGTCAGGGAGGCCGCCGAACGTGCCGCCGAGGACGCCCGCGACGAGGCGTACGAGGCCGGGCAGAACGCCGCCACCACCGCCCGCGACTACTCCACCGCCACCCGTAACGAGGCCGACCAGGCCGCCCGCCGTACCGAGGAGCGCACCCGCGCCGAGGCCGAGAGGCTCCGCTCGGAGGCCGACCACGACGCCCGTACCACCAGGGACACCGCGACGGCGGAGGCGGCGCAGACCCGGGTGAGCGCCGCCGAGGCGGAGGAGCGGGCCGAGGCAAAGCTGGCCGAACTGCGCCGCCGGGCGGACGAGATGTTCGCCGCCGCCGAGGCCAAGGCGGACGCCGAGGACGACAAGATCGCCGCCATCGCGGAGCGCCGGCTCAAGGAGGCCGAGCAGCACCGCGAGGCCGTGCTCGCCGAGATCCGCAAGACCGACATCGAGGCCCAGACCAAGGCCGACCGGCTGGTCGCCGAGGCCCGCCTCCAGGCCGAGCGGATCCACGCGGCGAGCGAGCGCGAGCAGCGCGACTTCGCCGCCAGGCAGGAGCAGGTGCAGCAGCACCTGGACCACATCAAGCAGACCCTGGCCGCGCTGACCGGCGCGGCGGTCGGGGCGGTGGAGGCCGCCGAGACGTCGTCCGTCCGTGCGCTGGAACCGGCCCGCACGCCGGAGCCCGCCCGTGAGCAGCCGGCGCCCGTCACCGCGGAGGCGCCCGTCACCGCCGAGGCGCCCACCACCGCTCTGCGCGCACTGCCTGCCGTGCCGCCGAGGCCCGCCACTCCGCCGCCGGCCCCGGTCCCCGAGGTCGAGACGCGGATCATCCCGAAGATCGTGATCGTCGACGACGGTGCGGAGTACCCCAGCGAGGTCGTCCACCGCCGCTAGCCGCTCCGCGCCGCTGATGGGCTCCCCGTCTGCGGAGCATGCCGCGCTGTGCGCCAGGACCCGTGGCGCCCTCCAGGACAGGGCGCCACGACTCCCGGCGAATGGGCACGGGCGCCCCCACCCAGGGCCGCCCGGCCACGCACTCCCGACCCCCATCGGGGTGCGTCGGTGCCACCGCAGCCATCCCCCACGGTTGGGTGCGGCGGGCACGGACACCATCCTGCGCGACCACCATGGACAGACAGTGACAGGAGTATGTCCAGTTCATGTGATCTCCGCGCGTGATCCGGCCGCCCTCGGCGGTGCTCTCCGCGTGTGCGTCGGCGCTGCGGCGTAGGCTGGACTTCCCCCGGGCGCGCTGCGTGCCGGGCCGTTCGCGTTGCCCGGCCGGTCGTCCGGTGCCTGGGCACTCCAGCCACGGGACGAAGAAGAGACTCGCATGAGCCTGTCCGGACTGCTCGATGTCGTCGTACGGGATGCCGCCCTCGCCGAGGCGATCGAGGCGGCGGCTGCCAGTACCACCGCGGGAGGCAGGCAGCATCTCGACCTGGTCGGCCCGCCGGCCGCGCGTCCGTTCGCGATCGCGGCGCTGGCCCGTTCCCTGGCGGGTGATTCGGCCGGTGGCCGGGGCCGTCCGGTACTCGCCGTGACGGCCACCGGGCGGGAGGCCGAGGACCTCGCGGCCAGTCTGCGCTCGCTGCTGCCCGCCGACGCGGTGGCCGAGTTCCCGGCCTGGGAGACGCTGCCGCACGAGCGCCTCTCGCCCCGCTCGGACACCGTCGGCCGTCGGCTGGCCGTCCTGCGCCGGATCGTCCACCCGCGCGCCGACGACCCTGCGGCGGGTCCGGTCCAGGTGATCGTGGCGCCGGTGCGTTCGGTGCTCCAGCCGCAGGTGAAGGGGCTCGCCGAGCTGGAGCCGGTGGCCTTGCAGCGCGGCGAGCAGCACGACCTGGAGGAGGTGGCCCGCAAGCTGGCCGCCGCAGCCTACGCCCGGGTCGAACTGGTCGAGAAGCGCGGCGAGTTCGCGGTGCGCGGCGGCATCCTGGACGTCTTCCCGCCGACCGAGGAGCACCCGCTGCGGGTGGAGTTCTGGGGCGATGACGTCGAGGAGATCCGCTACTTCAAGGTCGCCGACCAGCGCTCGCTGGAGATCGCCGAGCACGGCCTGTGGGCGCCGCCCTGCCGTGAGCTGCTGCTGACCGACGAGGTCCGCTCCCGTGCCGCCACGCTCGCCCGGACGCACCCGGAGCTGGCCGAGATCCTGGACAAGATCGCCCAGGGCATCGCGGTCGAGGGCATGGAGTCACTGGCGCCCGTCCTGGTGGACGACATGGAGCTGCTGCTGGACGTGCTTCCGGCGGGCAGCGTCGCGGTGGTCTGCGACCCGGAGCGGGTCCGCACCCGGGCGGCCGATCTGGTCGCGACCAGCCAGGAGTTCCTGCACGCCTCCTGGGTCGCCGCTGCGGCCGGTGCGGACCGGCCGATCGACCTGGAGGCGATCGACGTGTCCGCCGCATCGCTCTGGTCGCTGGCCGACGTACGCGAGCATGCGGCGGAGATCGGGCTTCCCTGGTGGTCCGTCAGCCCCTTTGCGACCAGCGACTCCTCGGTGGGCGAGACGGCCCGCGGCGGAGCCGCTGATTGGCACTTCGATGCCGACACCCTCACCCTGGGGATGCACGCGGTCGAGGCGTACCGGGGCGACACCGCCCGCGCGATCGCCGACGCCAAGGAGCGGCTGAACGCCGACTGGCGGGTCGTCATGGTCACCGAGGGCCACGGCCCGGCCGCCCGGCTGGCCGAGGTGCTCGGCAACGAGGGCATCCCGGCCCGGCTGGTCGCCGACCTGGCCGAGGCCCCGACCCGGGACGTCGTCCATGTCTCCTGCGGCTCGATCGAGCACGGCTTCGTGGACGAGAACCTCAGGCTCACGGTCATCACCGAGACCGACCTCTCCGGCCAGAAGTCCTCCACCAAGGACATGCGCCGGATGCCCTCCCGGCGCCGCAACGCGATCGACCCGCTCGCCCTCCAGGCCGGGGACTACGTGGTCCACGAGGCGCACGGTGTCGGCAAGTACGTGGAGATGGTGCAGCGCACCGTCCAGGGCGCGACCCGCGAGTACCTGGTGCTGGAGTACGCCCCCGCCAAGCGCGGCCACCCCGGCGACCGGCTGTTCGTGCCGACCGACCAGCTGGACCAGGTGACCAAGTACGTCGGCGGCGAGGCCCCGACCCTGCACCGGCTCGGCGGCGCGGACTGGGCGAAGACCAAGCAGCGCGCCAAGAAGGCGGTCAAGGAGATCGCCGCCGACCTGATCAAGCTGTACTCGGCCCGGATGGCCGCCCCCGGCCACACCTTCGGCCCGGACACCCCCTGGCAGCGCGAGCTGGAGGACGCCTTCCCGTACGCGGAGACGCCCGACCAGCTGACCACCATCGCCGAGGTCAAGGCGGACATGGAGAAGTCCGTCCCGATGGACCGGCTGATCTGCGGCGACGTCGGCTACGGCAAGACCGAGATCGCGGTGCGGGCGGCGTTCAAGGCCGTTCAGGACGGCAAGCAGGTGGCGGTGCTGGTGCCCACCACGCTGCTGGTCCAGCAGCACTTCTCCACCTTCGCCGAGCGGTACTCCAACTTCCCGGTCAATGTGCGGGCGCTGTCGCGCTTCCAGACCGACAGCGAGGCCAAGGCGGTTCTCGAAGGGCTGCGCGAGGGCTCGGTGGACGTCGTCATCGGTACCCACCGGCTGTTCTCCTCGGAGACGAAGTTCAAGGACCTCGGACTGGTCATCGTGGACGAGGAGCAGCGCTTCGGCGTCGAGCACAAGGAGCAGCTGAAGAAGCTGCGCGCCAACGTGGATGTGCTCACCATGTCCGCGACCCCCATCCCGCGCACCCTGGAGATGGCCGTCACCGGGATCCGGGAGATGTCCACCATCACCACCCCGCCGGAGGAGCGGCACCCGGTGCTGACCTTCGTCGGCCCGTACGACGAGAAGCAGATCTCGGCCGCGATCCGGCGTGAACTCCTGCGCGAGGGCCAGGTGTTCTACATCCACAACCGCGTCGAGTCGATCGACAAGGCGGCCGCCCGGCTCAAGGACCTCGTTCCCGAGGCCCGGATCGCCACCGCGCACGGGCAGATGGGCGAGACGCACCTGGAGAAGGTGGTCGTCGACTTCTGGGAGAAGGAGTTCGACGTCCTGGTGTCCACCACGATCGTGGAGTCGGGCATCGACATCTCCAACGCCAACACCCTGATCGTGGAGCGCGGCGACACCTTCGGCCTCTCCCAGCTGCACCAGCTGCGCGGCCGCGTCGGCCGTGGCCGCGAGCGCGGCTACGCGTACATGCTGTACCCGCCGGAGAAGCCGCTCACCGAGACCGCGCACGAGCGCCTGGCCACCATCGCCCAGCACACCGAGATGGGCGCCGGCATGTACGTGGCGATGAAGGACCTGGAGATCCGTGGTGCGGGCAACCTGCTCGGCGGCGAGCAGTCCGGGCACATCGCGGGCGTCGGCTTCGACCTCTACATGCGGATGGTCGGCGAGGCGGTGGCCGAGTTCCGCGAGTCGCTGGCCGGCGGCGGGGAGCCGGAGGAGGAGCCGCTGGAGGTGAAGATCGAGCTGCCAGTGGACGCCCATGTGCCGCACGACTACGCCCCCGGCGAGCGGCTGCGTCTGCAGGCGTACCGGTCGATCGCGGCGGTCAACTCGGAGGAGGACATCGTCCAGGTCCGGGAGGAGCTGACGGACCGTTACGGGAAGCTGCCCGAGGCGGTGGAGAACCTGCTGCTGGTCGCCGGACTGCGGCTGTTCGCGCGGCGCTGCGGTGTCGCCGACATCACCCTCCAGGGGGCGAACGTGCGCTTCGGCCCGGTGGAGCTGCGCGAGTCGCAGCAGCTGCGGCTGAACCGGCTCTACCCGCGCAGCCAGGTGAAGGCGGCGGCCGGGCAGGTCCTCGTGCCCCGGCCGAGCACCGGCCGGATCGGCGGCAAGCCGCTGGTCGGGCGTGAACTGCTCACCTGGTGCACCGAGTTCCTCACCACGATGTTCGACGACCTGGCGGGGTCGCGGAAGTAGCGGGAACTCTCCGGCCGTTCGGCGGTCTCAGGCTCGACTCGGGCCTGAGGCCGCCGTGTTTCTGCCCGCGCGACCGCTCCGAGGGCTGACGCGCGGGCCGTTCGCCCCGAACAGGCGGTCGCTGAACCGCTGTTCGGTTGATCCGCGTTACCCGTTCGGCGCAAGGTCTGGGCAAGTCGCCGCGCCGCTCCCTATTGTCTGTACCTGCCAGGAGAACCATCGGACACCGCATCAGCCACACCGTCCCCCGCGCCTCGGGCCGGGGCACCCCAGCTCGGGAGGCCACACGTGATCCGCACCAACTCCGCCAAGCACCACGCCCGTAGGTCGGTCGGCGCCGTCGGCGTTCTGGTCGCCGCAGCCGCCCTGACCGCCTGCGGCGGCAGCCCGGCGCACCAGGGCGCGGCGGCCGTGGTCGGCGGGCAGCGGATCACCATCGCCACCGTGGAGGCCAAGGTGTCCGCCCTGCGGGACGCGGTCGGGGCCGAGCCGGGTGCGCCGCGGCCCGAGCGGGCCGGGCTCACCAAGCGTGCGGTGGCCGACCTGGTCCTCGACCGGGTGGTCGCCCAGGCCCTCTCAGACCACCGGCTCGACGTCACCGAAACCGAGATCGCGCAGGCCCGGGAGTCGGACGCCAAGCTGCTCGGCGGCGAGAGCGAGCTCCAGCGGGAGCTGCTGTTCAAGCAGGGCGTTGCCACGGGCGACCTGGACGCCTTCTACCGCCAGCAGCTCGGTATCCACAAGCTCGCCGCGGCCGACGGCAAGGACGCCCGGACCGCGGAGGGCGACGCGGCGATCCGCAAGGCCCTCGCCGAGGCCGGCACGGAACTCAGGATCGTGGTCAACCCCCGCTACGGCAGCTGGGATCCGGAGCAGGTCACCCTCGTCGACACCGGCAACGACTGGCTCCCCCAGCGCGGCACCTCCATCTGAGACCCTGCGCCTGGCCGACGAGCTCATGAGGCCCCGGGAGAGCGGGCCGTGGACGGTGCATGGCCGGCCGCGTGTCCGGGGTGTCCGCCCGCCCGCAATCGAGCGGTGGCCCGGCCGGTGCAGCAGGTAGGTTCGGAACGTGGACGACACTGCAAAGCTGATCCTGCTCACCACCACTCACCGGGTCGCGCCCGGTCTGCTCTCCTGGCCCGCCTGGGAGGCCCTGCGCGGGGCCGCCCGGGTGCTGGCCGCCGATCCCGCGCATCCGCAGCTGCCTGCCCTGCGCCAGGCCGGGGTCGTGGTGGAGCTGGTGGAGCAAGGGAGTGCCCCGGCGCTGGCCCGGCTGCTGACCGAGTCGGTGCCGGCCGTCTGGCTGGGCAGCCCGGACGGCGACCCGGGGCTGACCGATGCGCTGGCGCGGCTCGCGGTCGAGGAGGCGGGGAAGGTCCCGGAGATCGAGATCCTCCCCGGCTCGTACGACCTGCCGGGCGCCCGGCTGCTGGACCTGGTCTCGGTGATGGACCGGCTGCGTTCGCCGGGCGGCTGCCCCTGGGACGCCGAGCAGACCCACGCCTCCCTGGTGAAGTACCTGGTGGAGGAGGCGTTCGAGCTGGTCGAGGCGATCGAGGAGGGCGACCGGGAGACGTTGCGCGAGGAGCTCGGCGATGTCCTGCTCCAGGTGTTCTTCCACTCGCGGATCGCCGAGGAGCACGCGGAGGACCCGTTCACCATCGACGACGTGGCCGGTGACATCGTCGAGAAGCTGATGTACCGCCACCCGCACGTGTTCGGCGATGTGGAGGCGACCGGGACGGCGCAGGTCGAGGCCAACTGGGAGCAGCTCAAGGCGGCCGAGAAGCAGCGCGAGTCGGTCCTGGACGGCGTCCCGGCCGGGCTGCCCGCGCTGGCGTACGCGGCGAAACTGGTCTCGCGCGTCCGCCGGGCGGGCTTCGACGCGGTACCGGACGAGCCGTACGCGCTGCCGGCCGAGCTCACGTCGGAGACCGTGGGCGCGCTGCTGCTCGCCGTGGTCCAGCGGGCCCACGACGCGGGGGTGGACGTGGACGCGGCGCTGCGCGCGGCCGCGCGCAGCTACCGGAACGCGGTCCGCACGGCCGAGGGGCTCGACACCGACTGAGACCGAGGCGGCACCCGCTCGGGCGGGTGCCGCCTCGGGAGCGCGTGACCGTTCGCGCGCGCAGTCGATCGAGCAGAGCCCCGCAGCTCCGGGAGAAGCTACGCGGACTGCCGCTGCCCCGACGGCTGCTGGACCGGTCGGCGCTGCGGCGGGACGACCTCGCTGATCGCCTCGCCGACCAGGGCGAGCAGCTCGGCCAGCGGGTCGAGGTGGTCGGGCAGCTCGTCCAGCGAGACGATCCGTTCGCCGTCCGGGCCCGCGATGCAGAAGAGGTCGATCGGGCCGAGGTGCTTGGCGGCGGTGTCCACCAGGGCGGCCACGTCACTGGGCTGGTGGATGTCGCTGCACACCCCGACCACCGGACAGCCGGGCCGGTCGAGCTCGGTGGCGAGATCCTCCGCCACACCGGGGTGCAGGTCGGCGACGAGCAGCCCGGCCGCACCCGCGGCGGTGAACCGGCGGGCGAGGTCGGCCCCCGACCCGCCTTCGAGTACCGCGATGACCACCACTGCCCCGGCTACTCGCATGGCCTGCTCCTCCCTGAGCGCTGCACCCTGTGGACGGCCCCGCACTGCCGCCCATCAGAGTCATTGCGGAGGATCGTAGGCACTGTGCGACCCTCCGCGACACTCATTACCCGCCAGGTGACCAGGCTCACGCCTGCGGAGGCGGCCGAGTCGGCCGGGAGGGCGCGTCACGGACGCTCCGGGACCCTGTCACCTAGGCGTCACCACTTCGTCACACAGCACCTGTCCGGCGGGTCGCTCCGGCCCTGGGAGAGCAGTGGGCCGAGAGGCGGTGCAGGGCCGGCCGCACCCGCAGTCGATCAGGCAGAGCCTTGCCTTCCCTGGACGGTGCACGGCTCGGATACGGTCGTGACATGCCGGAAACGCCCGAATCCACGCCTCGGCCGGAACTCTTCACCTGGGAGTTCGCCGCCAATCCCTACCCCGCGTACGCCTGGCTGCGCGAGCACGCCCCGGTGCACCGCACCACGCTGCCAAGCGGGGTGGACGCCTGGCTGGTCACCCGGTACGCGGACGCCCGGCAGGCGCTGGCCGACAGCCGGCTGTCCAAGAACCCGGCCCACCACAGTGAGCAGGCGCACCGCAGCGGCCGGGTCGGCATCCCGGGGGAGCGGCAGGCGGATCTGATGACCCACCTGCTGAACATCGACCCGCCGGACCACACCCGGCTGCGGAGGCTGGTGTCGAAGGCGTTCACGCCGCGTCGGGTGGCCGAGTTCGAGCCCCGGGTGCAGCAGCTGACCGACCGGCTGATCGACGGCTTCGCCGAGCGCGGCTCGGCCGACCTGATCCACGAGTTCGCCTTTCCTCTCCCTATCTATGCGATCTGCGACCTGCTGGGCGTCCCGCCCGAGGACCAGGACGACTTCCGCGACTGGGCCGGGATGATGATCCGCCACCATGGCGGGCAGCGCGGCGGTGTGGGTCGGGCGGTGAAGCGGATGCGTGCGTATCTGGCCGAGTTGATCCACCGCAAGCGGGCCGACCTCGGCGACGACCTGATCTCCGGTCTGATCAGGGCCAGCGACCACGGCGAGCACCTCACCGAGAACGAGGCGGCGGCCATGGCCTTCATCCTCCTGTTCGCGGGCTTCGAAACCACCGTCAACCTGGTGGGGAACGGGCTGTTCGCGCTGCTCCAGCACCCCGAGCAGCGGGCACGGTTGCAGGACTCCGTGGCGCGCGGCGAGCGTGAGCTGCTGGCCACCGCCGTCGAGGAACTGCTGCGTTACGACGGCCCCGTGGAGCTGGCCACCTGGCGGTTCGCGACCAGTCCGCTGCGCATCGGCGGCGTGGAGATCCCGGTCGGCGACCCGGTGTTGGTGGTGCTGGCGGCCGCGGACCGCGACCCGGCCAGGTTCGCCGAGGAGAACACCCTCGATCTGGCCCGTAAGGACAACCCGCACCTCGGTTTCGGCCACGGCATCCACTACTGCATCGGAGCCCCGCTGGCCCGGCTCGAAGGACAGCTCGCGCTGGCGACCCTGCTGACCCGCCTGCCGGACCTTCAGCTTGCCGCCGACCCCGCTGAACTGCGCTGGAGAGGTGGTCTGATCATGCGCGGCCTGCGTGAACTACCGGTCGCCTTTACCCCGCAACTCCGGTGATCTCACCTGCAATCTGATGGTCATTCCGATGATTTCGGTGAGATGTGCCACATGCTCCGCGAGGGCTTCCGGAGGCCCGGCAAACCGGGCGTGTCGGACTGGCGGCGTGTCGGATAGGTCCGTTTTGCGAACCTCTGAATACGTATCAAACCGGACAAAGCTGCACCGTTTGTAGGCGTACATAAACTGTCCGTAATTCCCGTGTGATGTACGGGATATGAGCTTGTGATTGGTGTGTGGATATGCGTAGTCTCCGTTGAGTTCGCAGCTGCGAACCCCGGTGCGCGGAACGCCAAACCTTGCCCGCCGCGCTACGGGACACCGACCAGAACCCTTGGGCAAGAGCGGGGGAACCAGGTTTAGTCGCCGTCCCCACGGCTTGGGGTGAAGCCGCGTCAGCGGACAGGAACATCCCTGTCCCGCCGCCGCGGCCGGGCCACCTCCCGGTCCGAACCCGACAGCTCACCTCGCAGGCGTGCGGAGAGGAAACCTCCATGCTGTTCACCGGTTCGGGCCGTCACCGTCGCAAGACCCAGGCCGAGAAGGCCATCGCCGTCGCCGGTGTGGCCGGCGTCGGCCTCGCGATGCCGCTGCTCGCCGCCACCGGCGCCCACGCCGCCTCGGTGTCGACCTGGGACAAGGTCGCCGAGTGCGAGAGCGGCGGCGACTGGAGCATCAACACCGGCAATGGCTTCTACGGCGGCCTCCAGTTCACCTCCAGCACCTGGAAGGCCTACGGCGGCGGTCAGTACGCCAACCAGGCCGACCGGGCCAGCAAGGGCCAGCAGATCGCCGTCGCCGAGAAGGTCCTCGCCTCGCAGGGGCCGGGCGCGTGGCCCGTCTGCTCCGCCAACGCCGCTCTGGGCAACGGTGGTTCGGCCGCCGACGTCGACACCGGCAGCTCGAAGTCCGGCTCCTCGTCGAGCTCGTACAGCACCAGGGGCGCCGAGAAGCAGTCCTCGCAGGACGCTTCCCCCGCGACCGCCGCCCCGAGCTTCCCGGGCAAGGCCGGTTACGACGCGGCCTCGGGCAAGTACTGGTACGAGAAGAACGGCGGTTGGTACTGGACCAGCCACCAGAGCATCTACAAGCAGTTCGCCGGTGGCGCCGCCCAGCAGGCCCCGGCGTCCCAGGCGCAGACCCCGGCCCAGGCGCCGCAGAGCGCCTCGGGCGGCTACACCGTCAGGGACGGTGACACCCTGTCGGGCATCGCCCAGGCCCAGGGCGTCTCCGGCGGCTGGCAGCACCTGTACGACGCCAACCGCTCCACCATCGGCGGCAATGCCGACCTGATCATGCCCGGTCAGGTGCTGAAGCTGGGCTGACCCCACAGCCTGTGAGGGGCCGTTCCGTGCGCGACGCTTCGGCGGTGCCGTGCGGAACGGCCCTCTGGTGGTCATTCAGGTGAACTACCGGCGAGTAGTGGGGCCACACGCTGAGACGGGACGACGGTCAGCGTGGTCCGGGAGCCCGGTGCGGTTAGGCTCTGGTCGTAACGACTCCGCAATCGTCCGCAGACTGCACCCCCTGTCCGCAGGACCTGCTTCCGCTAGGAGATGCCTCGTGCCGTCCATTGATGTCGTCGTAGCCCGTGAGATTCTCGACTCGCGTGGCAACCCCACGGTCGAGGTCGAGGTCGGCCTCGACGACGGCAGCACCGGTCGTGCCGCTGTCCCGTCCGGTGCCTCCACCGGCGCCTTCGAGGCGCTCGAGCTTCGTGACGGCGACAAGAGCCGTTACTTCGGCAAGGGCGTGGAGAAGGCCGTCCTCGCCGTCATCGAGCAGATCGGCCCGGAGCTGGTCGGCTACGACGCCACCGAGCAGCGCCTGATCGACCAGGCCATGCTCGACCTGGACGCCACCCCGGACAAGTCCTCGCTCGGCGCCAACGCGATCCTGGGTGTCTCCCTCGCCGTGGCGCACGCCGCCTCCGAGGCCAGCGACCTGCCGCTGTTCCGCTACCTCGGCGGCCCGAACGCGCACGTGCTGCCCGTCCCGATGATGAACATCCTCAACGGCGGTTCGCACGCGGACTCCAACGTCGACATCCAGGAGTTCATGATCGCGCCGATCGGCGCCGAGTCGTTCTCCGAGGCCGTCCGCTGGGGCGTCGAGGTCTACCACACCCTCAAGGGCGTGCTGAAGGAGCGCGGCCTGTCCACCGGCCTCGGCGACGAGGGCGGTTTCGCGCCGAACCTGGACAGCAACCGCGAGGCCCTGGACCTCATCACCGAGGCCATCAAGAAGGCCGGCTACGTGCCCGGCAAGGACGTCGCGCTCGCCCTGGACGTCGCCGCCTCCGAGTTCTACAAGGACGGCGCCTACCAGTTCGAGGGCAAGGCGCTCTCCGCCGCCGAGCTCATCGACTACTACGCCGAGCTGGTCGCCGCGTACCCGCTGGTCTCCATCGAGGACCCGCTGGACGAGTCGGACTGGGACGGCTGGAAGGCCATGACCGACAAGCTGGGCGACAAGGTCCAGCTGGTCGGTGACGACCTGTTCGTCACCAACCCGGCCCGCCTGGCCAAGGGCATCGAGACCGGCACCGCCAACGCGCTGCTGGTGAAGGTCAACCAGATCGGTTCGCTGACCGAGACCCTGGACGCCGTCGAGCTGGCCCAGCGCAACGGCTACCGCTGCATGATGTCGCACCGCTCCGGCGAGACCGAGGACGTCACCATCGCCGACCTGGCCGTCGCCACCAACTGCGGCCAGATCAAGACCGGTGCCCCGGCCCGCTCCGAGCGCGTCGCCAAGTACAACCAGCTGCTGCGCATCGAGGAGATCCTCGACGACGCCGCCGAGTACGCGGGTCGTGGCGCGTTCCCGCGCTTCCGCTCTGCGGAGTAACCAGCACAGCCGCTCTGCGGAGTAGTCAGCACAGCCGCTCCGCGGCGTAGGCAGGCCCGGTAGGTACGAGGGCCGGCACGCACGCACGGCGTGCGCAATCGGTGCCCCGCCGCCCACCCCGTAGGGTGGGCGGCGGGGCACCGGCGTGCGGTGCTGACGGGAGGGGCACATGGCGAGGTGGAAGATCCCCGGGTTCGCGGGGCGGCCACGGTTCACCAGCAGGGCCACCGTGCTCGTCCTGGTCCTCTGCTCGCTGGTGGCGATCCTCGCGTACCCGACCCGGCAGTTCATCGCACAGCGCTCGGAGATCAACGGACAGCGCGCCAAGGCCCAGCGGGCCGCCCAGCAGGTCGAGAAGCTCCGCAAGGAGCGGGCCCGCTGGCAGGACCCTGTGTTCGTCAAGGCACAGGCCCGCGAGCGGCTGCACTATGCCCTGCCCGGTGAGACGCCGTTCGTGTCGATCGACCCGAGCCCGCCCGCCGCGCAGCCCTCGGCGGGCGCCGTCGCGGCAGGGCAGGCAGCCAGGGCCGGTGTGCCCTGGTACACCAGTGTCTGGAGCTCGGTCGCGCTGGCCGACTCGCCTCCCGACGCCGCTGCCACCGTCGTGACCGCCGGCACCGCCGCAACCGCTGCCCCCACCACCGCCCCCGCCCCTCGCTAGAGACAGCACCCCCATGACCACTGAGAACCCGTCCGCATCCCAGACTCCTTCTGTCACCGACACCGACGTCGCAGCCATCGCGGCCCAGCTCGGCCGCGTGCCGCGCGGCCTGCGCGGCGTGGCGCACCGCTGCCCGTGCGGCAACCCGGACGTCGTGGAGACGGCACCCCGGCTGCCGGACGGTACGCCGTTCCCGACGCTGTACTACCTGACCTGCCCCAAGGCCGCCTCGCTGATCGGCACCCTGGAGGCCGACGGTGTGATGAAGGACCAGACCGCCCGCCTGGCCCAGGACCCGGAGCTGGCCGCCGCCTACCAGAAGGCGCACGAGGACTACATCGCCCGCCGTGACGCCATCGAGGTGCTGGAGGGCTTCCCGAGTGCCGGCGGTATGCCGGACCGGGTGAAGTGCCTGCATGTGCTGGTCGGCCACTCGCTGGCGGCCGGTCCCGGCGTCAACCCGCTCGGCGACGAGGCGCTCGGCATGCTGGAGGACTGGTGGGCCAAGGGCCCGTGCGTCAGCCCGGCCGAACTCGCCGAGAGCGAGGCCAAGGTGGCCGAGCAGCGCGCCGCGGCCGAGGACCACGCCGCGGTGATCGCCGCCAAGGAGCAGAAGACCGCCGAGCGCGCCGCGAAGAAGCGCCAGACCGAAGAGGAGAGCGAATGACCGCCACCCGGGTCGCCGCGATCGACTGCGGCACCAACTCGATCCGGTTGTTGATCGCCGATCTCGACCCCGAGACCGGTGCGATCGCCGACCGCGACCGCCGGATGATCATCAACCGGCTGGGCCAGGGCGTGGACCGGACCGGCCGCCTCGCCCCCGAGGCGCTGGAGCGCACCTTCGCGGCCTGCCGCGAGTACGCCGCCGTGATCGCCGAGCACGGGGTCGGCCCGGACCGGATCAGGCTGGTCGCCACCAGCGCCTCCCGGGATGCGGAGAACGCCGAGGAGTTCACCAAGGGCGTCCGGGAGATCCTGGGTATCGAGCCCGAGGTGGTCAGTGGCGAGGAGGAGGCGCACCTCTCCTTCATCGGCGCCACCAAGGAGCTGACCGGCGGTGCCTTCAAGGCCCCGTACCTGGTCTTCGACCTGGGCGGCGGCTCCACGGAGTTCGTGCTCGGCACCGAGGACGCCGAGGCGGCCCGCTCGGTGGACATCGGCTGCGTCCGGATGACCGAGCGGCACTTCGCCGGGAGCGACATGCCGACGCTCGGGCAGATCTCCGCTGCCCAGGCGGACATCCGGGCCGCGCTCGACCAGGTCGCCGAGGTCGTCCCGCTGGACCGGGCGGCCACCCTGGTCGGCCTGGCGGGCACGGTCACCACGGTGGCCGGGATCGCGCTGGACCTGCCCGAGTACGACTCCGTCGCCATCCACCACTCCCGGCTGTCGGTGACGGCCGTCCGCGAGGTGACCGGGCGGCTCCTGAGCTCCACCCACGAGCAGCGCGCCGCCATCCCGGTCGTGCACCCGGGCCGGGTGGACGTGATCGCGGCCGGTGCCCTGGTGCTGCTGGAGATCATGGAGCGGACCGGGGCCGCCGAGGTGGTCGTCAGCGAGCACGACATCCTGGACGGCATCGCCTGGAGCATCGCCTGACGCACCCGGGGCCCGGCTCCTGCCCGGCCCGAGGGATGTCGGGCCCGCTCACTGCATCGACCCCTTACCGAACCGGCCCCGGGACGCCCTTGGCGGGCCCGGGGCCGGTCTCCGGCGGGTGCGCCGCGAAAAACTTCGTGAATTTCTTCACATGGCGATCCAGTCTTTCGCCGCACTCCACTGCCCGCTACGTCCGTTATGCGGGACCGAAGGTCGACTCGCCGACCGGCTCGCTGGATCGCAGGCAGGGCTCCCGGTCGGCCGGTGAAATCGAAATAACGCGCGGGAACCCGGACGCGCCAAGGATCGTTGCTGCTCAGCAGTGCCGTCCGCACGCCCGCGCTCACGGTGCGCATCCGGTGGCGGTGAGGCGCTACGCACCCCGGGCGAACAGGGCCGCGTAGTGTAGCAGACGGTGTCCAGGGGGCTGTGACGGGCCTCACGAAAGGTGCTCCGGGCGGTGCTGGATACTTTCCGATATGAGCACCACGGAGCGTCCTCGCATCCTCATTGTCGGCGGTGGTTACGTCGGCCTGTATGCCGCGATGCGCATCCTCAAGAAGATGCGCTACGGAGAGGCGACCGTCACGGTCGTCGACCCGCGGTCGTACATGACGTACCTGCCCTTCCTCCCGGAGGCGGCCGGCGGCAACGTCGCGCCTCGCAACCTTGTCGCGCCGCTGCGCAGCGCCCTGAAGAAGGCGGAGGTGCTCACCGGTTCCGTGACCGGTGTGGACCACGCCCGTAAGGTCGCCACCATCCAGCCCTCGGCCGGCGACTCCTACGAGCTGCCCTTCGACTACCTGGTCGTCGCCACCGGCTCGGTCTCCCGCACCTTCCCGATCCCCGGCCTCGCCGAGCACGGCATCGGCATGAAGACGGTCGAGGAGGCGATCAGCCTCCGCAACCACGTCATGTCGCAGCTGGACAAGGCCGAGTCCACCACGGACGAGGCGGTCCGCCGCAAGGCCCTCACCTTCGTGGTCATCGGCGGCGGCTTCGCCGGCGTCGAGACCATCGCCGAGGTCGAGGACATGGCGCGCGACGCGGCGAAGATCTACAAGACCGTCAGCCGCGAGGACATGCGTTTCATCCTCGTCGAGGCGGCCAACCGGATCCTCCCGGAGATGGGCCCGGACCTCGGTCTGTGGACCAAGGAGAAGCTCGAAGAGCGCAACATCGAGATCTACATCGAGACCTCGATGGACTCCTGCGTCGACCAGCACGTGGTGCTGAAGAACGGCGTCGAGGCCGATGCCTCCACCATCGTGTGGACGGCGGGCGTCAAGCCCAACCCGGTCCTGAACAACTTCGGTCTGCCGCTCGGCCCGCGTGGCCACGTGGACACCGCGCCGACCCTGCAGGTCCAGGGCTTCGACTACGTCTGGGCCGCCGGCGACAACGCCCAGGTGCCTGACCTCGCCGTCGGCGAGGGCGCCTGGTGCCCGCCGAACGCGCAGCACGCGGTCCGTCAGGCGATCGTCCTCGGCGACAACGTGATCTCCGGTATGCGGGGCTTCCCGCAGGCCGAGTACAAGCACAAGAACCTCGGTGCGGTCGCCGGTCTCGGCCTGCACAAGGGTGTGGCGATCCTCTTCGGCAAGTACAAGCTGAAGGGCCGTCCGGCCTGGTGGTTCCACCGCCTGTACCACGGCAGCCGGGTGCCGACCATGAACCGCAAGATCCGGGTCTTCACCGACTGGACGCTGGCGATGTTCCTGAAGCGCGAGACCGTGGGTCTGGCCGAGATGGAGAAGCCGTTCGGGGCTTTCCAGGAGGCCGCGGCCCCCGCTCCCAGGCCCGTCGAGGCCGCCAAGCCCGCCGAGAAGGAACTCGCCAGCAGCAAGTAAGCGACCAGATCCGGGCGTTGGGAATCGTCCGGATACGAGTCGGAGGCTCTCCGCCCGGCAGTGTCGCCGGACCACGACCTCCGTGGTGCTCAGCCGGCCGTGCGACCGGGCGGAGTACAGAAGTAACGAGCGGGGCCCCTACCGAACCCTCCGGTAGGGGCCCCGCTCGGTGCTGTGCCCGATCAGTCCGTCTTGATGCTCGCCAGGATGTCCAGCTTGGACGCCTTGCGGGCCGGCCAGAGCGCGGCCACCAGGCCGACCAGCCCGGCCAGGGCCAGGAAGAGCAGCATCTTGCCGTAGGGGACGACCGTGGTGAGCCCGGCGAGGCTGGAGACCAGGGTGCGGTTGACCGCCCAGGCGGTGAAGCAGCCGAGCAGGACGCCGATCACCGCACCGAAGAGCGAGATCACCACCGACTCCAGCCGGACCATCCGCTTGATACCGCTACGGTCCAGACCGATCGCCCGCAGCATCCCGATCTCGCGCTTGCGCTCGAAGACCGACATGGCCAGCGTGTTGATCACACCGAGGACCGCCACCAGCACGGACATCGCCAGCAGGCCGTACATCATGTTCAGGACGAAGGTGATGACCCGGTTGAACTCGTCCCGCATGTCCTGCTTGGTCTTGACCTCGACCACCGGGTTGTTGCCGGTGGCGTCCTTGATGGACTGCTTGAGGGCAGCGGTGGGGCCGTCGGCGCCCTTGACCAGGACGTCGCTGAGGTACGGGTCGGTCTCGTGCTTGGCGACCTCGGCGTTGGCCATCACGACCTCGGAGAGCATCGCGTTGCCCTCGTACACGCCGCCGACCGTGACGGTGCCCTCGCTGCCGGAGCGGTAGTCCACCTTGAGGGTGGAGCCGACCGACAGGTTCTCCTTCTTGGCCATGTCGCCGTCGACCAGGATCTGACCCTGCTTCAGCGCCGAGGCGGAACCGCTCAGCATCTTCGGCTGGACCAGCTGTTCGAAGCCGGCGGCGTCGATGCCGTAGACGGAGTGGGACGTGCCGCCGAACTCCCAGTAGGCCTTGTTGACGGGGCTGGAAGCGGTGACGCCGGGGGCCTTGCCGATGGCGGTGGCCAGCTCGGGGGTCAGCCCGCCGGTGGCCATGGCGACGTCGTAGTCGGCCTTCATGGAGCTGGTGACGGCCCGGTCCACCACATCGGTGACCGAGGCGCCCAGCACGGTCAGGCCGCTGACCAGGGTGAGGCCGATGGTGAGCGCGGCAGCGGTGGCGGCGGTGCGGCGCGGGTTGCGCACCGCGTTCTGCCGGGCCAGCTTGCCGGGCGTGCCGGCCAGCTTGGCCAGCACCGGGCCGACCAGGGCGATCACCGGACGGGACAGCAGCGGCAGCAGGACGAAGATCCCGATCATCGCGAGCGCGACCCCGGCGCCGACCGGCATACGGCCGGCGTCGCTCTTGGTGGCGGCGCCCATCAGGATCAGGCCGAGACCACCGGCGGTGATCAGTGCGCCGATGACATTGCGGACCACCAGGCTCTTCTGCGTCGCGGGCTGGTCGCCGCTGCTCATCGCGGCCACCGGGGCGATCCGGGAGGCGCGGACGGCCGGGATCACGGCGGACAGGACGGTGACCAGGACGCCGACCACCAGGGACACCACGATCGTGGTCGGCGCGACCACCAGGGAGCCGGTGGGCATGCCGTCGTTCATCGAGGCGACCAGCGACTGCATCCCGGCGCCGATGCCGATACCGGCGAGCAGACCGGCGACCGAGGCGATGACGCCGATGGCCAGGGCCTCGACCAGCACAGAGCGGGTGACCTGGCGGCGGCTGGCGCCGACCGCGCGGAGCAGGGCCAGCTCCTTGGTGCGCTGGGCGACCAGCATGGTGAAGGTGTTGGCGATGATGAAGATGCCGACGAAGAGCGAGATGGCGGCGAAGACCAGCAGGACGGTCTTCATGCCGTTGGTGCCGGTGGCGATCGCCCTGGTCTGGTCGTCCTTCAGCTGCTGACCGGTCTCGGTGCGGAAGTTGTCGCCCTTCGGCAGCACCTTGCCGACCTCGCCGAGCAGGGCGGCCTCGGCGGTGCCGGGCTTGGCCTGCACCGAGATGGAGCTGTACTGGCCGGGCGTCAGCAGCAGCTTCTGCGCGCTGGCGGTGTCCATCAGGGCGAGCGTGCCGCCGGAGGTGATCTGCGGGTCGTCGGTGGTGACGATGCCGGCCAGCCTGACGTCCATGGCCGGGCCGTTGGTCGCGATCCGGACGGTGTCGCCGACGTGGTAACCGGCCTTCTGGGCCGTCGACTTGTCGAGCGCGATCTCCTTGGCGCCCGAGGGGGCGCGGCCCTCGGCCAGCGGATAGCGGGCATCCTTGCCGGAGCTGCCGGGCACATAGTTGCTGCCCGTGGCGCTCCAGATCTGACCGATCAGGTTGCCCTTCTTGTCGGAGACGCCGATGAAGCCGGAGATCACACCACGGGCGTCCTGGGCCCCGGGCAGGGCGGCTATCTGGCGGACGGTGGCGTCGGTCAGCTTCGCGGACTGCTTCCCCTCGGTGCCCTTGGGGCCGATCCGCATGCCGGTCGAGTTGTCGGTGACCAGCACGGAGACGTCGGAGTAGCTCTTGGCGTAGCTGTTCTTCATGGCCTGGCCGAGCGTGTCGGAGAAGACCAGGGTGCCTGCCACGAAGGCGGTGCCGAGCAGGATGGCGAGTGCCGTCATCAACAGGCGGCCCTTGTGGGCCAGCACGTTGCGCAGTGCGGTGCGATACATGGAGTGCGTCCAGGGAGGGTAGGGGCGGGCGGCTACTGGCGATGTGTCAGCTCGTCCGGCCCTTGGCGTCGAAGCGGCGCATCCGGTCCAGGACACTGTCGGCGGTGGGCTCGTGCAGCTCGTCCACGATCCGGCCGTCGGCGAGGAAGACCACACGGTCCGCGTAGGAGGCGGCGACCGGGTCGTGGGTGACCATCACCACGGTCTGGCCCAACTCGCGGACGGAGTTGCGGAGGAAGGAGAGGATCTCGGCGCCCGAGCGGGAGTCGAGGTTGCCGGTGGGCTCGTCGGCGAAGATGATGTCCGGCTTGCCGGCTAGCGCGCGGGCGCAGGCGACACGCTGCTGCTGACCGCCGGAGAGCTGGCTCGGACGGTGCGAGAGACGGCCGGAGAGGCCGACGGTGTCGACCACGCGGTCCAGCCAGGCCTTGTCGACCTTGCGGCCGGCGATGTCCATCGGCAGCGTGATGTTCTCCAGCGCCGTCAGGGTGGGCAGCAGGTTGAACGCCTGGAAGATGAAGCCGATGTGGTCCCGGCGGAGCTTGGTCAGCTGCTTGTCCTTCAGGCCCACCAGCTCGGTCTCGCCGATCATCGAGGAGCCGGAGGAGACGGTGTCAAGACCGGCCATGCAGTGCATCAGGGTGGACTTGCCGGAGCCCGAGGGGCCCATGATCGCGGTGAACTGACCCTGGGGGAACACCACACTGACGTTGTCCAGGGCGACCACGCGGGTCTCGCCCTCTCCGTAGACCTTGTTGAGGCCGGTGGCGCGGGCGGCCGCCTGGCCGGTCTGGACGGCGTACGCGGTCGTGGTCACGGGAGGGCTCCTTGGACTGTGGGGTGGTGCCGCTGATCGGGCAGTTTGGTCAAGTCTTGGTCGGCCGGGGCGCACAGCTCCGGCCGCTATTCCATGCTCCGTTGGTGATCATGGAAATTCGTCGCTCCGGGGGACGGTTGGGGCGACCGCCGCTGGTTGTATGCGGAGCGGTGCGTCTCCTCCTGCGGTATGACGTTGACCCTGATGCGGCCGTAGTGGCCGAATACCGGCCAACCTCTGGCTAAATTGCAGACAGTTCGTCAGATGGCAAGGAAACATGACAACTTCCCCTGCTGGGAACATGCGAAAGGGGGAGTCGGGAGACTAGTCTCAGGGGTAGCCCGAACAGGGGCGGAGTGGTGTACGCCCGGGTGGTGGAACGCAGACACGGGCAGCTTAAAACTGCTTGGCCGCGAGGCCGTGCCGGTTCGAGTCCGGCCCCGGGCACCAACTCCGTCCTGTCGTCGGCTTTTGAGATCCTCCTCGCGGCGTAGGCACTTCACTTTGCCAGGGCATTACTCTTGGCAGGCGTGGGTGGTGCCTTGCCACCCCGGAGGGAATGAGCATGAGAAGCAGCAACCCGGTCTTCTCGCGGGAGGGGTCGTTCACCCGCGGCACCGGATACGCAGGGTTCGGCACCCAGCAGCAGCCGCAGGCCACGGGCCCCTATACCGGCAGCCCCTACGACAACAACCCCTACGCGCAGCAGCAGCCCTACGGTCAGCAGCTCACCGCCGAGCAGCTCGCCGAGATGTACGGTGCGCCGTCCGCCGGTCCGCTGCGGACCGGCCGGATGACCATGGACGACGTGGTGGCCCGCACGGCCCTCACGCTCCTCACCCTGGTCGTCGGCGGTGCGCTCGCCTGGTTCGCACTCCCCGCGGAGAACTACGGCTTCGCCGTGGGCGCCGCGCTGGCCGCCTTCGTGGTCGGCCTGGTGGTCAGCTTCAAGCGGAGCGTCAGCGCGCCGCTGATCCTGACGTACGCCGTACTCGAGGGCTTCTTCCTCGGGGCGATCACCAAGGCGTTGAACACCGCCCTGCCGGGCATCGCCGTCCAGGCCGTGCTGGGCACGGCGGCGGTCTTCGCGGCGATGCTGATCGCCTACAAGAGCGGCCGGATCCGGGTCACCCCGCGCTACACGCGGATCGGCATGGCGGTCGCCATGGGCTTTGTGATCCTGCTCCTGATCAACATGGCGGCGTCGATGTTCGGCGCCGACATGGGTCTGCGCTCGGGCCCGCTGGGCATCGTGGTCGGACTGCTCGGAATCGGCCTCGGTGCGTTCTTCCTCTCGCTGGACTTCGCCGAGATCGAGGAGGGCATCCGGGGCGGTGCCCCGCAGCAGGAGTCGTGGCGAGCGGCGTTCGGGCTGACGCTCTCGCTGGTCTGGATCTACCTGGAGATGCTGCGGCTGATCGCGATCCTGCGCGGCGACGACTGACGGCGACGCCTGAAGACCAGGCGGCAGGCTGCCACTTCACGGGCCTCGGAGCGGTGCTCCGGGGCCCGTGGCGCGTCCCTGCGGCGAGGGCCCCGGCACGTACGGGAGATAGCCTCGGGCGCATGCCTGCTGAACCACTGAGCCCCACCGACCCGAGCGCCCTGCTGGACGCCGTGAACCACCTGGCGGATCGCCTCCGCTCGATGCCGCAGAGCCGCCTGGACGGCGCGGTGCCCGGTCATCCTTCGCGGGCCGCCGCGGGGCTGGCGCTGGCCCGGCAGTTGGCCACCACCGCGCTGGCCCTGGCCGGTCAACCGCCGCACGAGTTCCCGGACGTGGGCCCGTTCGCGGTCGGCGACCAACTCACCGTCGCCGGGCACGAACTCGCCGCAGTGGCCGACGAACCGCACCTCGCCGAGGCCATCGCCGCGGTCCGCGCCACCACCGCCCTGATCGCCTGAGCCATCGCGCAAAGGGGCGCGGGCACCCGTTGTTTTGAGCGGCGCGCGCGTACCTGCTGTTTTTAGGGGCGCGGGGAACTGCGCGAAAACGGGAGAGACGGTGCCGCACCGGCCCTGCGGGAGCAAGCTGCACCGTCCGAACTGGCGCTCCCGAGGTGCCACTTGCCGACGGACTTCAGGGTGCGGCCGGTCCCCTGCCGATTCGCGCAGTTCCCCGCGCCCCTTGAAGACCAGCCGCTTGCGCCCCGCGAGAGGCCGCGCAGTTCCCCGCGCCCCTGAAAGGGTCAGATGCTGGCGACCACTCGGTCGGCCAGGACGTAGACGGCCTCCTCGTTGGTGGAGAAGGTCAGCGAGTACGAGCCCGAGAAGCGTGAGCCGCCGAGGAGTCGGACGTCCTCGCCGGCCCGGACGGCGTCGATCAGGCGGTAGGCGGCCTCGCGGTCGCCGGGGGCCACGCAGAGCGTGGTGCCGTCGGCGAAGGCGTACACGTCCAGGGTGCCGAGCGGTCCGGGACGGACGTCGGTGAGGGCGACGCCGTCCTCGGCCAGGGCGGTCAGCTTGGTGTCGGTCCACTCGCGGGACGGGGTCTGGCTGGGCACGAAGTCGGGGTGCGAGGGGTGGCGCCGCGGATCGGGGGCGGCCACCGGCTCGCCGTCCAGCAGACCGGACTCCAGACCGGTGGCGAGCAGGTCGGCCTCACGGCGGGCGCGAGCCTCGCCGGAGGTCTCGGCACCGCCGCCGTGCACGGGGTGCCCCGAACCGCTCCTGGCGCCGCCGTCCGTTCCGGGCCGGCCGCTGCCGGCCGCCGCGCCCTCGCCGCCGCCGAGGTCCTCGTTGATGAGGTCCTCAAGGGCGGAGCGCAGCGCCTCGCCGAACCCGGGGTCCATGACGCCCGCGTTGTCGACCGCGTCCTGCGGCCCTGTCGGGCGGGGGAAGAAGAGCGGCCACTCCTCGACGGGGCTCAACCCGGCACTGGTGAACGGGGAGTCGAAGAGCGGTGCGTCCTCGGCCGCCCTGGCCTCCTGCTCGGCCCAGAACGCGCGTGCCTCGGCGATCTCCCGCTCCCGGTCCGCAGCCAGCGCCTCGGCCACCGCGCGGCGTATGACGGCTTCGTCAACGACGGTCGGGGAAGGGGAGTTTGCGGCCGTCCGCTGCTCGTCCAGGCGGCGCGAGAGGCCACGTACGTGGAGCAGGACGGCGGTACACACGGCGATCAGGATCAGCAGCAGAATGGTGTCGACGGCGCTCACGGAACGTACTCCTAGCGAGGAGTGGAACGGGGTTACACGTCCACACTGCCGTATGGGGCGCTGTTACTGCAGGGGCAGATGCCGGATTTGTCTGTGACTTACCTCCTTGTCCTCAAATTGTTAGCCGAACCCGTTATACGCTGCGGAGTTGACCGATTTCGCGGTGTTCGCAAAACGCCACTCCGGGCAGAAAACGAGGGCCGGATCACGGTCGTGATGTGATCCGGCCCTCAATCACCCTGTGTCACCCCCGAATGGGGGGTTGACGGGTGCGGTGTGCCCTTCGGCTCAGCTCAGCCGCTCGATGACCATCGCCATGCCCTGGCCGCCGCCGACGCACATGGTCTCCAGGCCGAACTGCTTGTCGTGCCACTGCAGGGAGTTGATCAGCGTGGTGGTGATCCGGGCGCCGGTCATGCCGAAGGGGTGGCCGACGGCGATCGCGCCGCCGTTGACGTTCAGCCGGTCCAGGTCGACGCCCAAGTCCCGGTAGGAGGGGATGACCTGGGCCGCGAAGGCCTCGTTGATCTCCACCAGGTCGATGTCGCCGATGCTCAACCCGGCCCGCTTGAGGGCCTGCTTGGACGCCTCGACCGGGCCGTAGCCCATGATCTCGGGGGAGAGCGCGCTGACCCCGGTGGAGACCACCCGGGCGAGCGGGGTGATGCCCAGCTCGCGGGCCTTGGTGTCGGACATGATCACCAGGGCGGCGGCGCCGTCGTTGAGCGGGCAGCAGTTGCCGGCCGTGACGGTGCCGTCCGGGCGGAACACCGGCTTCAGGCCGGAGACGCCCTCCAGCGTGACTCCGGCGCGCGGGCCGTCGTCGGTGCTGACCACGGTGCCGTCGGGGGTGGTGACCGGGGTGATCTCGCGCTGCCAGAAGCCCGCCTTGATCGCGGCCTCGGCGAGGTTCTGCGAGCGGACGCCGAACTCGTCCTGGTCGGCCCGGGTGATGCCCTTGAGCGCGGCCAGGTTCTCGGCGGTCTGGCCCATGGCGATGTACGCGTCCGGGATCAGCCCGTCCTCGCGCGGGTCGTGCCACTCGCCGCCGCCCACCTCGGCGCGGTGCGCGGTGCGGGCCACCGCCTCGGCGAAGAGCGGGTTCTGGGTGTCCGGCATCCCGTCCGAGGAGCCCTTGATGCTGCGCGAGACGGTCTCGACACCGGCCGAGATGAAGACGTCGCCCTCGCCCGCCTTGATCGCGTGCAGTGCCATCCGGGTGGTCTGCAGCGAGGAGGAGCAGTAGCGGGTGATGGTGGCGCCGGGCAGGTAGTCCATGCCCATCTGGACGGCGATGATCCGGGCCAGGTTGTGGCCCTGCTCGCCGCCGGGCAGGCCGCAGCCGAGCATCAGGTCGTCGATCTGGCGCGGGTCCAGCTCGGGCACCTTGGCGAGTGCGGCGCCGATGATCTGTGCGGTGAGGTCGTCGGGGCGGACGTCCTTGAGCGAGCCCTTGAAGGCCCGGCCGATCGGCGAACGGGCGGCGCTGACGATGACGGCTTCGGGCATGGTGGCTCCTCGCTGGGTGACCCTGGTGTTGTCGAGCGTCCACCTCGGGGCGTGACTGTGCCAAGTGGGACGCTCGGGAGGAAAGTTACCGTTAAGTAGCCCACACGTCACCCGTGCCCGTGTGTGAGTTGGCCGACGCCGGACCGGCCTCCGCCGGTGCGGGACCGCCCGGCTGCCCGGCTCCCGGCAGACCGAGCCGCAGCCGGTGCATGACCAGTGCCCAGCGCCGTCCGATGTCCTGCCCCGGGCCGCTGCTGCTCTCGGCCGCCGCCACCTCGGTGCCGGAGTGCCCGGCGGCCGTGGCCGCCGCCACCGCCACCGGCAGCACCGACCCGCCCCTGCTGTCGGGCCTCGTCTCGTCCGGCCAGAGGCCCAGTGCGGCGCAGAGCGAGGGCAGTACGGCCATCGCCGCCGTCGCGTACCCCTGGGCGGACGGGTGGTAGCGGTCGGCGGCGAACATCTCGGGGCGGGCCGCGAACTCTGGGCCGAGCAGCGAACCGAGCGAGACGGTACGGCCGCCGTTCTCCACCACCGCGATGGTCTGAGCGGCGGCCAGCTGGCGGCTCAGCCGCCGGGCCACCCAGCGCAGCGGCGGTCGGACCGGCTTGATCGTCCCCAGGTCGGGGCAGGTGCCGACCACCACCGCGCAGCCGCTCGCCCGCAGGGCCGCCACCGCCTCGCCGAGCTGGCGTACCGACTGGGCGGCCGGGCTGTGCCTGGTGACGTCATTGGCGCCGATGATGATCACGGCCGCGGTCGGCCGGTACGGCAGGGCGAGTTCCACCTGCCGGGCCAGGTCCGTCGAGCGGGCGCCCGACTTGGCGACGTTCAGCAGCCGTACCCGGCGCTCGGCCACCGAGGCGAGCCCGGCCGCCAGCAGTGCGCCCGGGGTCTCGTGCCCTCTGGTCACCCCGAGCCCGGCCGCCGTCGAATCGCCGAGGAAGGCCAGCACCATCGGCGGCTCGGTCGCCAGCGGATCGGCGAAGGCCGCCCCGTACACCCCGTCGGCCCTGGGTGGCTTGCCCTCCAGCAGACCCACCGCGCGTACGGCCAGTTTGCTCTCGGTGAGCAGCAGCCCCACCAGCCCCACCCCGAGCAGTCCGAGCCCGCCCCCGCCGTACGCCGCCGCCGTGGCAATCCGCCGTGCCACCCGGGCCCTCGACTCCTGCGACCCTGCCACCCCGGCCCCCTCCGTGTCCTGCTGCTCCTGCCTCTGTCTCCCTGGTACCCGCCGAAGTCGCGCGCTATCGGCGGGCATCGGCCATCCGGGGCCATAGGCTTGGGACTACCGAACAACACCCGCATCGCATTTACCGGGAGGACCCCCGTGCGGTACCACAATTCGATCATCGAGCTGGTCGGCAACACGCCTCTGGTGAAGCTCAACAAGGTCACCGAGGGCATCAGCGCGACCGTGCTGGCGAAGGTCGAGTACTTCAACCCCGGTGGTTCGGTCAAGGATCGCATCGCGATGCGCATGATCGAGGCCGCCGAGGCGTCCGGCGCGCTCAAGCCCGGTGGCACCATCGTGGAGCCGACCTCCGGCAACACCGGCGTCGGTCTGGCGATCGTGGCCCAGCAGAAGGGCTACAAGTGCATCTTCGTCTGCCCTGACAAGGTCTCCACCGACAAGATCAACACGCTGCGGGCCTACGGCGCCGAGGTGGTGGTCTGTCCGACCGCCGTCGCGCCCGAGCACCCGGACTCCTACTACAACGTCTCCGACCGCCTGGTCCGCGAGACCCCCAACGCCTGGAAGCCGGACCAGTACTCCAACCCGGAGAACCCGGCGTCGCACTACCACTCCACCGGCCCGGAGCTGTGGGAGCAGACCGACGGGAAGATCACCCACTTCGTCGCTGGCGTCGGCACCGGCGGCACCATCTCCGGCACCGGCCGCTACCTGAAGGACGCCTCCGGCGGCAAGGTGAAGGTCGTGGGCGCCGACCCCGAGGGCTCGGTGTACTCGGGCGGCACCGGCCGTCCGTACCTGGTCGAGGGTGTCGGCGAGGACTTCTGGCCGACCGCCTACGACCGCGAGGTGGCCGACGAGATCGTCGCGGTGTCCGACAAGGACTCCTTCCAGATGACCCGCCGCCTGGCCAAGGAGGAGGGCCTGCTGGTCGGCGGCTCCTGCGGGATGGCCGTGGTGGCCGCACTGGAGGTCGCCAAGCGGCTCGGCCCGGACGACATCGTCGTGGTGCTGCTGCCGGACGGCGGCCGCGGCTACCTCTCGAAGATCTTCAACGACGACTGGATGGCCGACTACGGCTTCCTGCCGTCCGGGACCGACGAGGCGCACATCGGCGAGGTGCTGGCCCGCAAGGACGCCATCGAGCACGAGGGCATCCCGCAGTTCGTCCACATGCACCCCAACGAGACGGTCGAGGAGGCGGTCCGGGTGCTGCGCGACTTCGGCGTCTCGCAGATGCCGGTGGTCTCGCCGGGCGCCGGCCACCCGGACATCATGGCCGGCGAGGTCATCGGATCGGTGGCCGAGCGTGAGCTGCTGGAGGGGCTGTTCACCGGGGGCGTCCAGCTCACCGACACCCTGGACAAGGTCATGTCCAAGCCGCTGCCGGTGGTCGGTTCGGGCGAGACGGTGACCAGCCTGATGTCCGTCCTGGAGAAGTCGGACGCCGCCGTGGTGCTGGTCGAGGGCAAGCCGCAGGGCATCGTCACCGGCCAGGACCTGCTGGCCTTCCTCGCCGGCCGGGGCGCTCACTGAGACCGGAGGGGCTGAGCCGGCCGGCTGCTGAATCGGCGTCAGCCGGCGTGCTCCGCCGACCGGGTGAGACTTCGTCTCCGCGCGAAGTGGTACACCGGCGTCACGTCACCGCAGCACAGGGTTAACAAGCGTCGGGCATCGTAGGGGTCAACGGCAAGACGCCGAGCAAGGTGACAGCAGAGGCCGGGAGCGGCTCCCCGGTACTGCGGTCGCCCGGACACGTCGGTCGGCCCTGACCCGGCCCACCGTGTCCTGCCCTCCGTCCCGGTCACGGGCTGGAGGGGCCCCTCGTAGGGGCTGCCGTCGTCCCGCCCCTGTTCGTCCCCGGCCGTCCGGCCGGGGTCGATCGACAGGGTGCGGCGGCTCCTGCGGTACCCAACGCGCCGCAAGGCGCGTCTCCGCGGCTCCCGGGTGGGGGAGCCGGGCGGAGAGCGGTCGGGCCGGTCCACGTTCAGTGGACCGGCCCTCACCGTTTCCTCCCTGCGGTCCGGCTCGCCTACGCTCGCACGTATGACCAGCACAGACCTGCCGGAGCAGGACGCCCCCCGCTACGTTCGCCTCACCATCGAGCTCATCGCCGAGATCACCGACGAGCAGGCCCTGAAGTCCGCCGCACTGACCCAGGTCGAGGGCGACGAGTACCTCGACGACGAGGAGCGCGCCCAGTCCGTCGAGGCCATCGAGCTGGACCCGTCCGGCTCGCTCGCCCACTTCATCGACCCGGTCGCCCTGCTCGGCGACGTCCCCGGGGTCGAGCTGACCTCCGCCACCTGGGAGTCCGCCCGGACCGACTTCGACCCGCAGGAAGAGACCTGGGACGAGTACCAGGTCGACTGATCCCCGGCCCGGCCCTCGGCCCGGAAGCCACGCACCGCCTGTCCCGGATGTTTCGGGACAGGCGGTTTTGTCCTTTTTCACCAACTCTTAAGTACTCTCGTACGATCTCAGCCATTTAGCGACGGAACCGTTTCGTCCCGGATTGCATGGTTTGGGACTGTAACGCCCGTCGAAGAGGGAGATCGCGAAGTGACGACGGCACGGGACGAGCAGCAGCACCCCACCCCTGGCACCTGGAGCCGTCGCGGCGTACTCGCCGGGCTCCTCGGCGCCCCGGTCGTGCTGGTGGCCGCCTGCGGCGGCAGCTCCGCCGGGTCCGCCGGGTCCGCCGGGTCCGCCGGCTCCGGCGCTTCCGGCTCGTCCGGCAGCGGTGGTGGCGGGGCCACGCCCACCCCGAAGACCTCTGCCGCGAAGATCACCGTCTCCCCGGCCGACGGCACCACGGATGCCGCCTTCGGCCAACCCGTCAAGGTCACCGTGACCGACGGCACGCTCGGCTCGGTCAGGCTCGCCGACTCCACCGGCAGGCAGATACCCGGCCGGCTGGCCGCCGACGGCACCAGCTGGATATCCACCGGGCAGCTCAGCAGCGGTACCGGGTACACGGTCGCAGCGGTCGCCACCGACGGCGACAAGCTGGAGGCGGACTCCAGCACCGGCTTCGCCACCGCCACTCCCGCCAACACCCTCGTCGGCTACTTCTCGCCCGAGGACGGCTCGACCGTCGGCGTCGGAATGCCGGTCACCATCCGCTTCAACAAGCCGGTCACCGACCGCACGGCCGTTCAGCAGGCCATCACCGTCACCACCGACTCGGGCGTGGAGGTCGTCGGCCACTGGTTCTCCAGTACCCGCCTGGACTTCCGCCCCGAGAAGTACTGGACCAAGGGCAGCACCGTCACCCTCAAGCTGCGGCTCAAGGACGTCGAGGGCGCGAAGGGCGTCTACGGCACCCAGTCCAGGGACGTGAGCTTCACCGTCGGCCGCAGTCAGACCAGCATCGCCGACCTCCGCGCCGGGACCCTCACCGTCACCACCGACGGTGTGGTCACCGCCACCTACCCGATCATCGGCGGCTCCCCCGAGCACCGGACCTGGGCGGGCAAGCTGGTCATCTCCGAGCAGTACCAGCAGACCAGGATGGACTCCGCCACCGTCGGCCTCGGCGACGAGTACAACATCCCGGACGTGCCGCACGCCCAGCGCCTGACCACCTCGGGCACCTTCATCCACGGCAACTACTGGTCGCCCGCCTCCGCCTTCGGCAGGTCCAACACCAGCCACGGCTGCATAGCCCTGCGCGACGTCAAGGGCGCCGGCGACCCGGGTACCAACGGCGCGAGGTTCTTCAAGAGCTCGATGGTCGGCGACGTGGTCGAGGTCGTCAACTCCGGTGACAAGGCGGTCGATCCGTCCAACGGCCTGAACTGCTGGAGCATGTCCTGGGCCGACTGGAAGGCCGGCAGCGCGATCTAGCCCCGCAGGGGAACCTCTCGGAGCAAGGGGTAACCAAGCAGAGCCCCGCGCCCCTGAAGGCTCACCCCTGCCCTGAGGGATTCCTCCGCTCGTAGGCTTGAGTCCCCAGTGACGGGAGGCTCCAAGGTGGCGGACATGGAAGGCGACGCCCTCCATACCATCGGGGAGCTGTCCCGGCTGACCGGGATACCGGTCAAGACCATCCGGTTCTGGCCCGATGCGGGAGTGGTGCCGCCGACCGACCGCACACCCGCCGGCTACCGGCTCTACGGCCGCGACGCGCCCCCAGCCTTCGGCCGGGAGGTGCCCCCCTGCCCGCCTCGGGCGCTGCGCCTGTACGACCGGCGGAGGCGGATGCTGCTTCGGCTGCTTCATGCGCAGCGTCAAGAAGACATATTGAAACAATAATTGTATGACTGTATGTGAGATCTGTGCTTATGTGTAGGCGGTTTCGTACGCCCTCACCAAGCGGATCCGCAGCGGTGAAGGGCCAGGTTCGACAGGGGAGATTCCCATCAACACCGCCCGTCGAGGAGTCGGCCGCGCCGCCCTCGCCTCCATCGCCTGCACCGTCGTTCTCGCCGCCGGCCTGGCCGCCTGCGGCACCGTCAAGGAGCTCAGTGCGGCCGACAAGGTCTCAACTGCGTTCGACAGGCTGGGTGATGGCAAGTCGCTGAAGGTCGAGCTGTCCATCGACGCCACCCCGGCGCAGGTCCTCGCCTTCGACAAGGCGACGGCCTCCGATAAGCCGATGGACCAGAAGAGCGCCGAGGCGCTCACCGGCCTGACCCTCGCGGTGTCGTTCAGCGCCGACAAGCCGCTGAAGGACCTCGACTCCTTCAAGAAGGCCAAGGGCTCGGGCGACTACAACTCGCTGTCCACCGACCCGGCGTTCAACTTCTCGTACACCCTGGCCGGTAAGGACGGCAAGGTCTACGCGGACGTGCGCCAGGCCAATGCCAAGACGTACGCGAGGATCGACGCCGAGGGCCTCCTCAAGCTGGCCGGCCAGGACCCGGCGCCGGTCCACGAGTTCGCCGACAGCCTCCCCGCCGGTGCGAAGGCCGTCAAGGACGTCCTCGCGGGCAAGTGGATCTCCTTCGACCCGAAGGCGATGCAGGAGATCGGCAAGCAGGCCGGTGCGGGCCGGGGCGGTGCCGTGCCCTCCGCGGCCCCCACGCCGGACGCCAAGGCCGTGCAGGAGCTGGGCAAGTCCGTCACGGACGTCCTCTCCCGCGACCTGAGCTTCGAGGACAAGGGCACCAAGGACGGGGCCGACCGGATCGTGGTCTCCGCGCCCGCCCGCGGCCTGTTCGAGGACCTGCTGAAGGCGTTCAAGCCGCTCTCCAAGGACATTCCCACCCTGGCCGGTCTGCCGACCGCCGCCCCGAAGGGCGTCCCGGACCGCAAGGTGGCCCTCGACCTGTACCTCAAGGACAAGGAACTGTCCTCGGCCACCTTCGACTTCGCCCAGCTGGAGGAGAAGGCCGGTCCCGACGTCCACCTGCCGGTGAAGCTCGCCTTCAGCAAGGACGCCACCGCCGCCCAGGCGCCCACCGGCGCCACCGAGTTCACCGCGGCCGACTTCAAGGGCGCCATGGCCGCCATGACGTCGGCCGGCACCGGCCTCGGGGCCGACGCTGGAACCGGCCTCGGGGCGGGCCTCGGTGGTCACGGCTCCGGCGTCACCGGTGGCGCGGGCGGCACCGGCAGTGGCGCCTCCGGCACCTCGGCGGCGAAGCTGACCGACGCTCAGGTCGCGGAACTCGCCAAGGCGGGCAACGTCTCAGAGGACACCATCCGCCTCATGGCCGAGAACGGCCTCGGCTACCAGGACCTCAAGGACATGATCGACAGCTGAGGCTGACGCCCGCTCGGGCCGACGGCCCCGCAGCACCCCTCGCGGCGGGACAGCGGGAACGACCCGCTCTCAGCCGTCCGTCCGGGCGACGCCGATCGGGCAGGTGGCCCCGGTGCCGCCGAGGCCGCAGTAGCCGCCCGGGTTCTTGGCGTCGGAGAGGTACTGCTGGTGGTAGGGCTCGGCCGGGTAGAAGGGGCCGGCCGGGAGGATTTCGGTGGTGATGGGGCCGAGGCCGAGGGCGGTGAGGGCGGGCTGGAAAGCATCCCGGCCGGCCTGGGCGGCGGCGAGCTGGGCGGGGGAGTGGGTGTAGACGGCGGAGCGGTACTGGGTGCCGTGGTCGTTGCCCTGGCGGAAGCCCTGGGTGGGGTCGTGGGCCTCCCAGAAGGTCTTCAGCAAGGTCTCGTACGAGATCAGGGCGGGGTCGAAGACGACCCGGACGACCTCGGTGTGGGCGGTGAGACCGGAGCACACCTCTTCGTACGTCGGGTTGGCGGTGTGACCGCCCTGGTAGCCGACCAGGGTGGTCCAGACGCCGGGCAGCTGCCAGAACTTGCGCTCGGCACCCCAGAAGCAGCCGAGGCCGAAGTCGGCGATCTCCAGCCCGGCCGGGTACGGGCCGGTGAGCGGCGTGCCGAGCACGGTGTGCAGGTCGGTGAGGGTGAACGGCGGGGTGTCCCGACCGGGCAGGGACTGCTCGGGGGTGACGAGGGCGCTCTTGTGGCGGTTGAACAGCAAGGTCTGCTCCAGGTGGCTCCAGGGCCCCGGCACCGGAGGGCGGCCGATGGTCGGGGCGAGCGGGTGGCGCCCAGTGCAACGTCTGCCGCCCGCCCTGGATTCCGCCCACCGGGTCGGGCGGGTCGAACCGGCCGCCGGGCGATCAGCCGGGCGTCGTCCTCGGCGGCCTCGGCCCCTCGGGGCCACCTCGCAGTCGCCACCGCGCTCCGGCGAACATGTGTGCGGAGTGTGGAGGTCGTAGCGACCGCCGAGGGCCCGGCCTGACAGGCAGTCGGAGCCCGGATGCTTTCCCGACCGGTTTGCCATGCTCGGCACCGTCGGCGGACTAGGCTCGTGGGCATGACCGAGCACCAGCCTCTCCAGGGCTTCGAGACCCTTGCCATCCACGCGGGTCAGGAAGCAGACCCCCAGACCGGGGCCGTCGTCACGCCGATCTACCAGGTGTCCACCTACAAGCAGGACGGCGTCGGCGGCCTCCGCGGCGGCTACGAGTACAGCCGTTCCGCCAACCCGACCCGTACCGCGCTCGAGGAGTGCCTTGCCGCGCTGGAGGGCGGCCGTCGCGGCCTGGCCTTCGCCTCCGGCCTCGCCGCCGAGGACACCCTGCTGCGCACCGTACTCAAGCCGGGCGACCACATCGTCATCCCCAACGACGCGTACGGCGGCACCTTCCGCCTGTTCGCCAAGGTGCTGTCCCGCTGGGGCGTGGAGTTCTCCGTCGCCAACATGCAGGACGTCGCCACCGTGCGGGAGGCGCTGCGGCCCAACACCCGTGCGGTGTGGGTGGAGACGCCGTCCAACCCGCTGCTCGGTATCGCCGATCTGGCCGCGCTGGCCGAGATCGCGCACGGCGCGGGCGCCCTGCTGGTGGTGGACAACACCTTCGCCAGCTCGTACCTTCAGCAGCCGATCGCGCTCGGCGCGGACGTGGTGGTGCACTCGACCACCAAGTACATGGGCGGCCACTCGGACGTGGTCGGCGGCGCGCTGGTCGCGGCCGAGGCGGGCCTGGGCGAGGAACTGGCCTACCACCAGAACGCGATGGGCGCGGTCTCCGGGCCGTTCGACGCCTGGCTGGTGCTGCGCGGAATCAAGACCCTGGGTGTCCGGATGGACCGGCACAGCTCCAACGCCGAGAAGGTCGCCGAGCTGCTGACCCGTCACCCGAAGGTCTCTCAGGTCCTTTACCCGGGCCTGGCCGAGCACCCGGGCCACGACATCGCCGCCAAGCAGATGAAGGCGTTCGGCGGCATGGTGTCGTTCCGTGTCGCCGGCGGCGAGGAGGCGGCGGTCGAGGTCTGCAACCGGGCGCAGCTGTTCACCCTCGGCGAGTCGCTGGGCGGTGTGGAGTCGCTGATCGAGCACCCGGGCCGGATGACCCACGCCTCGGTGGTGGGTTCCGCCCTCGAGGTGCCGGGCGACCTGGTCCGCGTCTCGGTCGGCATCGAGTCGATCGACGACCTGCTGGCCGACCTCCAGCAGGCCCTGGGCTGAGCCCCTTCCCTCCGGAACCTCCCGATAGGCGGGGCGGATCCGCGCGATCGGGCAACCTCCCGAGGCCCGAGGCATTTCCGCGCGATCGGGCAACCGTTGGGGGCGCGGGGCTCTGCTTGATCAACGGCGCGCGCGAGAAACCATGCACCTTCGTAGAGGGCTGGTCGCGCACGCAGTTGATCAAGCAGAGCCCCCCGCCCCTGGCTGGTGCCTGGTTGGCCGGCTTCGTGCGCCTCGTGAGCCCCGTGGGCGCGCCCGGCGGCCGTACGCTGGCCGCATGCAGAGTTGGCCGATCACCCTGGACGATGTCCGGGGCGCGCAGAAGATGCTCGCCGGGGTCGCCCGGGTCACCCCGATGGAGAGCAGCCGCCACCTCTCCGCGCTGATCGGCTCCCCGGTGTACCTCAAGTGCGAGAACCTTCAGCGCACCGGCTCGTTCAAGCTGCGCGGCGCGTATGTGCGGATCGCCGGCCTCTCCCCGGTGCAGCGCGCGGGCGGCGTGGTGGCGGCCAGCGCGGGCAACCACGCGCAGGGTGTGGCGCTGGCGGCCTCGCTGCTTGGGGTGCGTTCCACCGTCTTCATGCCGGTCGCCGCCCCGCTGCCCAAGGTCGCCGCCACCCGGGACTACGGGGCCGAGGTGCGGCTGCACGGCAGCACCGTGGACGAGGCGCTCCAGGCCGCGCAGCGCTACTCGGAGGCGACCGGCGCGGTCTTCATCCACCCCTTCGACCACTGGGACATCATCACCGGGCAGGCCACGGTCGGCCTGGAGATTCTGGAGCAGTGCCCCGAGGTGCGCACCATCCTGGTCGGGGTGGGCGGTGGCGGGCTGATCGCCGGGATCGCGGCGGCGGTGAAGCCGCTCCGCCCCGATGTGCAGGTGATCGGCGTCCAGGCGGCGGCCGCCGCCGCGTATCCGCCCTCGCTGGCGGCCGGTCGGCCCGTCTCGCTGGACCACTTCGGCACCATGGCCGACGGGATCATGGTCGGCCGCCCCGGCGACATCCCCTTCGAGGTGGTCAACACCCTGGCGGACGGCGTCCGTACGGTCTCCGAGGACTCGCTCTCGCGGGCCCTGCTGCTGAGCCTCGAACGACTGAAGCTGGTGGTCGAACCGGCGGGCGCGAGCCCGATCGCGGCGCTGCTCGAACAGCCGGAGAGCTTCCAGGGCCCGGTGGTCGCGGTGCTCTCCGGCGGCAACATCGACCCGCAGCTGATGCAGCGGGTGCTCAGGCACGGCCTGGCGGCGGCCGGCCGCTATCTCTCGCTGCGGGTCCGCCTGGCCGACAAGCCGGGCTCGCTGGCGGACCTGCTGGCGGTGCTGACCCAGGTGGACGCCAATGTGCTGGACGTGGCGCATGTGCGGATCGACCCCAGGCTCGGCCTGACCGAGGTCGAGGTCGATCTGCATCTGGAGACCAAGGGCCCCGAGCACTGCACCCTGGTGGTCAGCGAGCTGAGCGACGCGGGGTACGTCGTCAGCCAGTAGGCCCTCCAACGGGGCCCCGGCAGGCGCCGGCCGGTAAATCGATGGGCCTGTGTCGGTGGCGGCTGGCACGCTGGGAGATCCGGCCCGTGCGGCACAGGACGTGCCGAAGGTCTCGGCCTTGACGCGATATATCGCAAGATGGCATTCTCGCGATGTATCGCGTCTGTGGTCCGAGCCCCCGAGCGCGCCCACGGGGTCGTACCGGGCGGATCAGTCAGCGGAGAGACCGCAGTCGTCAGCTTGAGGAGATGAGGCAGGCCCATGGCGCCAGCGATCCAAGCCGAGAACCTGGTGAAGACCTTCGGGGACGTCCGTGCCCTCGACGGTGTCAGCCTTGACGTCCCCGAGGGCACGGTGCTCGGGCTGCTCGGCCCCAACGGGGCCGGCAAGACCACCACCGTCCGCGTCCTCACCACCCTGCTCCAGCCCGACTCCGGGCGGGCCACCGTCGCCGGGGTCGATGTGCTCAAGCACCCCAACCGGGTCCGCAGCCTGATCGGCCTCTCCGGTCAGTACGCCGCCGTGGACGAGTATCTGACGGGCCGTGAGAACCTCCAGATGGTCGGAGAGCTCTACCAGATGAGCTCCCGGGACGCGAAGGCCCGCGCGCTGGAGCTGCTGGAGTGGTTCAACCTCACCGAGGCCATGGACCGCACCGCCAAGACCTACTCCGGCGGCATGCGGCGCCGCCTCGACCTCGCGGCCGCCCTGGTGGTCCGCCCGCCGGTGATGTTCCTGGACGAGCCGACCACCGGCCTCGACCCGCGCAACCGACTGGCACTGTGGGAGGTCATCGAGACCCTGGTCGAGCAGGGCACCACACTGCTGCTCACCACCCAGTACCTGGAGGAGGCCGACCGCCTCGCCCACGACATCGCGGTGGTCGACCAGGGCAGGGTGATCGCCCGGGGCAGCGCCGACCGGTTGAAGGCCCAGATCGGCGGCGAGCGCGTCGAGGTCGTGGTGCACCGGCGGGACGACCTCGCCGAGGCCGTCGCCGCCCTTGCCCCGTACGCCAAGGGCGATCCCGCGGTGGAGAAGAACACCCGCAGGATCACCGTCCCGGTCAGCGGCGGCGCCAAGGTGCTCGCCGATGTGATCCGCGAACTGGACGCCCGCTCGATCGAGATCGACGACATCGGCCTGCGGAGGCCGACCCTGGACGACGTCTTCCTCTCGCTCACCGGCCACGCGGCCGAGGCCGCCGCCGAGGCCGAGGAGACCGGAGAGCAGCAGACCCGGCCGGCGGGCCGTCCCGGCCGCGGCCACCAGGACGGGCGCGGCGAGGGCCGCGGAAAGGACGCCTGAGATGACCACCACGGCCACCGAACACGCCATCGGCCATGCCGTCCCCGCACAGCGGCACGGCATCGCCGCCACCCTGCACGACTCCTGGGTGGTCGCAAAGCGTAATTTGCGACGGATGACCCGAATTCCCGAGATCGTCGTCTTCGGCCTGATGCAGCCGGTGATGTTCGTCCTGCTGTTCTCGTACGTCATGGGCGGGGCGATCCAGATCCCCGGGACGCGGGCCAACTCCTCCACCTACACCCAGTTCCTGATGGCGGGCATCTTCGCCCAGACCGTGACCTTCGCCGTGGCCGGAGCCTCCGCCGGTATCGCGGAGGACATGACCAAGGGCCTGGTCGACCGCTTCCGCTCGCTGCCGATGGCCCGCTCGGCGGTGCTGGTCGGCCGCACCCTGGCCGACCTGGTGCAGACCGCCTTCACCCTGCTGGTGCTGGCCGTGGTGGCGCTGCTGGTCGGCTGGCGGATCCACGACGGGATCCTGAAGGCGCTCGGTGCGTTCGCGCTGCTGCTCCTGCTCGGCTACGCCTTCTCCTGGATCGGCGCGCTGATCGGCCTCTCGGTGCGCAGCCCGGAGGCCGCCACCTCGGCCGGTCTGATCTGGCTCTTCCCGCTGACCTTCATCTCCAATGCCTTTGTGCCGGTCAGCAGCATGCCGGGCTGGCTCCAGGCATTGGCGTACTGGAACCCGTTCAGTGCCACCGTGCAGGCCAGTCGCAGCCTCTTCGGCAACCAGATCGGTCCGGTGGACCCGGCCTGGCCGATGCAGCACGCCGCGCTGGTCTCGGTCGCCTGGTCGCTGGTCATCATGGCGCTGTTCTCCTGGCTCGCGGTCCGCAAGTACCGCTCGGCGGCCGGCTGAGCGGTCGGCGGCCCGAGTGCCGGACACGCCAGAGCGGCCGTGACCCCGTCGGGGGCACGGCCGCTCTCGCGTCTGCGGACCTGGTCAGGCGCCGTAGGGCTTGACCTCGATGATCTTCACGCTGGCCTGCTTGCCGTTCGGCAGCTCGTAGGAGGCGTCCTCGCCGATCTTCTTGCCGTCGATGGCGCGGCCCAGCGGCGACTGCGGCGAGTAGATGTCCATGTCGTCGCCGGCCACCTCGCGGGAGCCGAGCAGGAAGATCATGGTGTCGTCGAGGTCGCCGTCGAAGGCGACGGTCACGACCATGCCGGGGGCGACCACGCCGGAGTCGGCGGGGGCCTCGCCGACCTTGGCGCGCTCCAGGAGCTGGGTGAGCTGGCGGATGCGCAGCTCGTACTTGCCCTGCTCCTCCTTGGCCGCGTGGTAGCCGGCGTTCTCCTTGAGGTCGCCCTCCTCGCGCGCGGCCTCGATCTTCTGGGCGATCTCGATGCGCCAGGGGCCGGTCAGGTGCTCCAGCTCGGCCTTGAGCTGGTCGTAGCCGGACTGAGTGAGCCAGGTCACGTTCTCGCTGGTCTGGGTCACAGGTGCTCCTCGTCGGTGCTGGGCTGTGCTGAGGGTTGGTCGTCAGCAGGGGTGGTGCCGTCGGATGACAGAAAAGGTCGGGCCGTCGTACTACAAAGCAACGCCCGCTCCCGGGCCGTCCGGCGCGGAAGGGGCGAAACCACGAGCCTAACAACTTCCGATCCGGAGCGGGAGTGGCATGGACGGAGCCTTGACGTGCGGTTGCGCGCAGATGGCCCGTGGCTGCTCCGGGACGGATTCCCGCCCGAAGGGTCGAGTATGCGTCCCCGACGACGGCTTTGGGGCGCCGCCGCAGGGCGTGCGGCTGCGCGTGCCGGCTACTTGTCGGGCGTACAGCCGAGAAGTTCGGCGGTGGTGCCCCAGTCGGTGGTCTTCAGGGTGACCACCTTGTCGTAGCTGCTGCCGGCGGCCGGGACCGGGAAGTCGGACTGGCCGACCACACCGCCGTCCTTGCCCTGCGAGCGGACGGTGCAGACCCCGGCGGTGCCGTCGCTCTTGCGTACCGACAGCTGGAGCTGCACCGAGTTCGCCGAGACCGGCTGGAAGGTCGGCACCGAACCGTTCATCGCCGTCTCGCGCAGCAGGTACGAGCCGCCGAGCCAGGCGACCAGTCCGAGCAGCAGCACCCCGCAGACCACGGCCGCGATCCGCAGCTTGCGGTCCGCCTCCTGGTCGCTGCGGCGGCTGTAACGGCCCTCGGGCAGGGCCTGGCCTGCTGGTACGGCTCCTGCGGCAGGCGTAGGGCTGGAGGTCATGGCGGGGCTCGGTCCTTTCGACGAGGGGCAGTCGGCCGCTGGTGGGAATGGACGAGCCCTTCATTCAGTCACTATAGGAGGGGCACGTCCGCGCCGGAGGCGGCGGGGGAGCCGGCCCGACGAACCGGATATTCCCGGAAGGAACCAGGCGTTGACTGAGCAGTTGCGACTGATGGCGGTGCACGCGCACCCGGACGACGAGTCCAGCAAGGGCGCGGCGACCATGGCCATGTATGTCTCCCAGGGCGTGGACGTCCTGGTCGCCACCTGCACGGGCGGGGAGCGCGGATCCATCCTCAACCCGAAGCTGCAGGGTGACCCGTTCATCGAGGAGAACATCCACGAGGTGCGCCGCAAGGAGATGGACGCGGCCCGTGAGATCCTCGGGGTCAAGCAGGCATGGCTGGGCTTCGTGGACTCGGGTCTGCCCGAGGGCGACCCGCTGCCGCCGCTGCCGGAGGGCTGCTTCGCCCTCCAGGACGTGGCCGAGGCGGCGGCCCCGCTGGTGAAGCTGATCCGCGAGTTCCGCCCGCACGTCATCACGAC
This sequence comes from Kitasatospora sp. GP82, assembly GCF_029892105.1. Classification (GTDB taxonomy): domain Bacteria; phylum Actinomycetota; class Actinomycetes; order Streptomycetales; family Streptomycetaceae; genus Kitasatospora. The sequence goes on from NZ_JARZAJ010000001.1 coordinate 52,708, forward strand.
GTACGACGAGAACGGCGGTTACCCGCACCCAGACCACATCATGACCCACAAGATCACCATGGTGGCCTTCGAAGCCGCGGGTGACCCGGACGCGTACCCCGAGGCGGGCGAGCCCTGGCAGCCGTCCAAGCTCTACTACAACCACGGCTTCCCGATGGGCCGGATCCGTGCCCTGCACGCCTACCTCACCGAGCACGGGCACGACTCCCCGTACGGCGAGTGGATCGCGGGCTGGGAGAAGAGCGGCCGCAAGGAGCGCGAGATCACCACCCGGGTGCGCTGCGAGGACTGGTTCGAGATCCGGGACAAGGCGCTGATCGCGCACGCGACCCAGATCGACCCCGACGGTCCCTGGTTCCGCGTCCCGCTGGACATCCAGCGCGACATCTGGCCCACCGAGGACTACGAGCTGGCCCGGACCCTGATCGACACCGATCTGCCCGAGGACGACCTCTTCGCGGGCCTGCGCGCCCCCAGCCCCGTGGCCTGACCTGCCACCAGGCTGTGACACTCCCCGCCTCACCTTCGGGCGCGGCGGCTGTGACACTCCCGCCTCGCCTTCGGGCGCTCTGAGCCGATGCCGACGCTCCTCGCTCCGGCACTCGCTCCGGCACTCGCTGCGCTCGCTTGTCGCTCGTCGCTTTCGGCATCGACGCGCCCGAAGGTGAGGCGGCTCTCTGCGACACGCACCACCCCGGTGACCCGGCCGACATCAGGCCGGGTCACCATGGAGAGATGAGCACCCCCATGAACTTCAGCGATCTGGCCACCGGTCTCGCCCTCGACGACGCCAAGGTGACGCCCGGCCTCCTCGGCTTCGTCGTCTTCGCCGCCCTGGGTGTCGCCACCTGGTTCCTGGTGAAGTCGATGAACAAGCAGTTCAAGCGCGTGGACTTCGTCGAGGAGCCCGAAGCCGCCAAGGAGTGAGCTGTTCCCGCGCTGAGCGGCGGTGATGCGGGAGGATGGGGAGCATGCCGAACCGTCTCGCTGACGCAACCTCGCCGTATCTGCTGCAGCACGCCGACAACCCGGTGGACTGGGGGCCCTGGGGGCCCGAGGCGTTCGAGGAGGCGCGGCGCCGGGGCGTGCCGGTGCTGCTCTCGGTCGGGTACGCGGCCTGCCACTGGTGACAAGTGAGCGGGTGTGCCGCTGTCCGTGAAGTGACCGCTCCGCAATGGCGGAAGAGCGGCGGTGGTTCTCTCGGCACAGAGCAGCGGCGGGACCGCATCCCTGTAGCGTGGTACCTGCCTACCTGCACGGAGGAGACGTGACCGCACAGCCCGAGCACCACGCTGGTGAGCTGATCCCGCGCCCTGAGCGGACCATCACCGCCCTCAAGGCCGCCCTTGCTGTCGTAGCGCCGGATCGCCTGCCGGAGATGCAGACCGAGCAGGCTGAAGCGATCACCAAGGCCATCGACTCCGACACCCTTGACCCTCTCCGCGGGTTCCTCCTGCGGTGGGCCGTGGTGGTCGAGATCGAGAGGTATCCGGAGACGGCCTTCAAGTTGCGCCGGGCCGAGTACCTCATGCAGGTCGCGGAGGACCCTGACGACTCCCGGCGCCAAGCCCTCACCGCCGCCGAGATCGTCCGAGCCGCGTACCGGGCGCTGGGCGCATGACGTGGTCCTGGGAGTACCTCCCCGGCGAGGAGCATGTCGTTGGCGGAGTCCCGCCGGCCTTCGTCGCCGAAGTCGAGAAGAAGGCTGACGAGTTGGTCCGCGCTGCGGGAGCCCTGTACCTCGACGGGACCGCGTACCGGGGCGAGAACCCCAAGAGCAGGACCGCCGACGTTCCGGGCGGCATGTTCCAGTACCTGACTGTCGTCAGGCATGAGCAGATCTACATCGTCCAGGTCACGTACTTCTAGGAACGGTGCGCGGCGCCGACCCGGCAGTGGCTCGCCCTCCGGCGCGGGGTGTTGCCTGGGCCGACACCTTGCTGTGGCTGGAGCAGGTAGGGCGATAGTCCGATGATGGTGCGGTCTTCAGGGTGGAGCATCGGAGCGGCAGGGCCGCCCGGGAGGCGCCGACCGGCGTCGCCGGCCCTGGCTCAGCTCGCGAGACCAATGAACTCGTAATGCGCAGGTCTCGGGTTCGAATCCCGAAAGCGGCTCAAGGTAAAACCCAACTCCTGTATTCGATACGGGAGTTGGGTCGTACAACGCGGTCACCCCGGGTGGGCTTCTCTTCCGCGCAAGGCGCTGACCTGCTGTTTCTTGCGGAGTGCGACCGGGTCCGACCTCGTCCGTCGTCATGTCAGGCCTGATGTGTGCCCAGGGTGTGCCCGAGGGGCATCTGGCACGGGATGAAAGCATCCAGTGCGTCGGCCCGCCGCCTCAGGTCTGCCGCGATGTCGTCCCAGTCCGGTCCGTACAGCTCGAGGCTCTCGGCGGCCTCTCGCATCAGCGCCGAATCGTCCGGCCGCTGCAGGAGTACCAACCGGTGCGCCAGGTTGCGAACCCAGACCGGTAGGTAGCCGTTGACCGGGGGCGGACACAACTCATGCAGCATGGCAATGATCGAGTCTGCGTCGGCGAAGGTCAGTTCCTCGACGAAGTGGTGCTCGTGGTGAGGCTGATCGCAGTCTGGCGTGGGCCGGTACTCGTCGCCGTATAGGCATCGGGCGTGCTCCGTCAGGGTGCTGTGCATGCCGCTGAGCCTATGACGCCTTGATCCGCCGGACAGAACCTAGCCCCACCGCCGCCCCACCCACGCGGGAGGGTGCCCCGCACCCACCGCGGCGGGGCGCCCTCGCAGTACCGTCAACCCACCGATGCAGCGCCGCACCCCCCGAACGCCCCAACGGCAGGGCAGGACCAGCCGGGTTGCTACAGGGGGTCGTCGGTTCGAATCCCGGGCGATCCCCATCCACCACGTGATGGCGCATGAGTGCAAATCGGCGAAGCGGGCGGAGGTGCGCGGGTTCCGCCGTCGGGGGCGGGGCACTGTGAGAGGCTGGCTCGTATGAACCGGTTGGCTGGTGTGACCTCGCCTTATCTGCTTCAGCATGCTGGCAATCCGGTCGACTGGTGGCCCTGGATGCCGGAGGCTTTCGAGGAAGCACGGCGGCGCAATGTACCCGTTCTGCTATCGGTTGGTTATGGAGCGTGTCACTGGTGCCAATGACTTAACACAGCCAGGCAGTCCTGACCTGGTCTGTTGCCAGGGGGTAGCCGCGTGGACGCGTACGATGAGGAACCGGGCAGGAGCATAGACGCTTGGGTGGAGGCCGAACTGGCCGCCTCGCCCGAGTGGGGACCCGAGAAGTACGCCAGCATCCGTCAGTGCTTGGAGGGCAGCGAACCCGCTGTCACCGCTGAGGAGCAGGGGCGCGGAGCCACAGACTTTGGCCCACACGGTGGTGTTGTGCGCGTGAGCGAATGTTCACGCGCACAGCACCACCCCTGCTGGCATTCCTCGTGATGGACCTCGTACGGGTCCGGGGCGTCATATCCTGTGGGCGACGGGAAGGAGCTGTTGATGAGCGTCGACGCGGTCATGCACACCGAGTTCCCCGCTGGGTACGTGGTCTTCTTCGGCACCGACGGGAAGGTGGTCATGACCCCGCAGAGCGAAGAGCACTCCGGGACCATCAGGTCGATGCAGATCGACTCCCTCGCCCTCGGCCGGCACGCGAAGGTCATCTCCGACGTCTACATCGACTTCCCGGCCGACGAGAACTCGGCCCCCGATCTCGCGATCATGCGGGAGGACGCGCAGAGGCAGGGCAAGCGCTACGGCTTCGAGGACGTGCTGCTGATCGCCGAGGTGGTGTCGGTCTCCTCCGCGCGCAAGGACTACGACGACTGCACCGCGAAGTACGGCCGTTACGGGATCCCGGTCTACGTGGTGGTGGATCCGTACGCTGAGGAGGTCGTCGTCCACACCCAGCCCACTGGCACCGGTTACGTTGCGGCGCACACGCATAAGTACGGCTCGGGCAAGCTGCCCATCGAGCTGGCCGATGGGCGGACCTACACCCTCGACCTGGACGAGCTGCCCCGACCTGAGACAGACGCCCGCTGACCGCACCGGCTCGCTCATTGTCCGGCTTGCCGAGATCGTTCGAGCTGCCTACCGGGCGCTGGGCGCATGACGTGGTCCTGGGGGTACCTCCCCAGCGAAGAGCATGTCGTGTAGGAGGTCGACGCATCATCGGACGGATGTCATGGCGGGCGGGGGAGTAATGCTCGGCAGGGCCCGGTCGGCGGCTGTGGATGACGGGGGACCCTGGTGGTGGACTGTGCGCCGCGCTACGACGCGACCGGCGCGGGCCGGGAGGCGTGGTCGATGTTCTCCTCGACCCAGGCGCGGAGTGCGTTGAGCGGGATTGCGGCGCTGTGGCCGAGCGGGGTGAGGGAGTACTCGACGTGCAGCGGGACGGCGGGGTAGACGGTGCGGTCGAGGATGCCGAAGTCTTCCAGCCGGCGGAGCGCCTGGGTGAGGACCTTGGGGCTGACGCCCTGGAGCTTGCGCTGGAGTTCGCCGAAGCGCTGGGGGCCGTCTTCGAGGGCGCCGATGGCCAGGGCGGACCACTTGTTGGCGAGCAGGTCGAGCAGGGTGCGGCAGGGGCACTGGGCGGCGTAGACGTCGTGGTGCGAGTGCTGGCCGCTGGGGCAGGTGGTCGTCATGCTCACTCTCCTCACCAGGTCACTTCCCGATGGGAAGTAATGGACCTTGAAGGTAACTATACCCGCGGGGATAGCGTCGTGGACGTCGAGGGAGGGCCGTCAACGGCCTTCCGCAGAGCACTGTTTCAGGAGATGACGCATGTCCGCAGACATGATGCGCGCGGTGGTCCAGGACGCCTTCGGTGGTCCGGAGGTGCTGACGGTCCAGCAGGTGTCGCGCCCGGTGCCGCTGCCGACCGAGGTGCTGGTGCGGGTGCACGCGGCTGGCATCAACCCGGTGGACTGGAAGACCCGTGGCGGCACCGGCATGGCCGGCCTGCTGGGTGAGCCGCCGTTCACCCTCGGCTGGGACGTGTCCGGGGTGGTGGAGGAGGTCGGCTTCGGGGTGACCACGCTGAAGGTCGGCGACGAGGTGTACGGGATGCCGTGGTTCCCGCGCGTCGCGAACGCCTATGCCGAGTACGTGACCGCGCCGGCCCGTCAGTGGGCGCGTAAGCCCGCCACCGTCGACCACGTGCATGCGGCCGCCGTGCCGCTGGCTGCGCTGACCGCCTGGCAGGCCGTCGTCGACACCGCCCACGTGCGGGCCGGCCAGCGGGTCCTGATCACGGCCGCTGCGGGTGGGGTGGGCCACTTCGCGGTCCAGTTCGCCCGCCACCTGGGCGCCGACGTGATCGCCACCGCCAGCGCCGGCCGCCACCCCTGGCTCAAGGAGCTCGGTGCGAACGAGACCGTCGACTACACCACCACCCGCTTCGAGGACACCATCAAGGACGTCGACGTCGTCATCGACCTGGTCGGCGACGCCCACGACATGACCAGCACTCGCTCGCTGAAGGTCCTGCGCCCGGGCGGCCTGCTGGTCGCGATCCCGGCCGGTGTCTCACCCGAGCTGGCCCGGGCCGCCGAGGCGGCCGGTGTTCGGGTCACCCCCTTCCTGGTGGAGCCGGACGGCGCCGCGCTGACCCGGATCGCCGACCTCATCGACGCCGGCGAGGTGGCGGTGGAGGTCGAGCAGGTCTTCCCGCTGGAGCAGGTCGCCCAGGCCCACGCCCAGGGCGAGAACGGCCGCACCCGCGGCAAGCTCGTCCTCCGCGTCACCGCCTGACCACACGAACTGACCCACCAGAAGATCGGAGCAGCCCCGTGTTCTACGAAATCCGCCGCTACCAGAGCCAGCCCGGACGCCGCGAGGAGTGGGTCCGCTACATGGAGGACGTGGTCGTCCCGTTCCAGGCCGCGATGGGGATCGACGTCACCGCCTCGTTCATCGACGAGCAGGATGAGGACGGCTATGTGTGGATCAGGCGCTTCCAGGACGAGGCCCAGCGCGAGGCGCAGTACGCGGCCGTCTACGAGAGCGACCGCTGGAAGAACGAGATCGGCCCGGTGGTCTACGGACTGCTGATCCCCGAGAAGTCCGTGGTCTTCCGCGTCGCCCCCACGCCCGCCTCACCGCTGCAGTAGCCCGCGCCGCAACCCGGCCGACAGCACGGCACGTTGAAGAAGGAATCCAGATGAGCACCGACACCCTACCGACCAAGTCCTCCCCCGCTTCCTCGATCACCCAGGCTGCGGCCGGCGCGCTGATCGCGGCCGTCCGCCAGGCCGCAGCCCGGCTCGGCTTCCCGGCCGCCGTCGCCGTCACCGACGCGGGAGGCCACCTGAAGGCGTTCGAGCGCAGCGACGACACGCCGTTCCTCACCGCCGAGGTGGCCGTCGACAAGGCGTGGACCGCCGCATCCTTCCGCACCGCCACGCATGTGTGGAACGAGTATCTGACCGACCGTCAGGTCGCGCCGCTGGCCCACCATCCGCGCCTGATGGCCGTCGGCGGTGGCTATCCGATCACCGAGAACGGCCGATGCGTCGGGGGCCTGGGCATCTCCGGCGGCACCTACGAGCAGGACCAGCAGGCCGCAGAGGAGGCGCTGACCTCCCTCGGTTTCGATCTGCCGTAGGCGGTTTCCGCCGACTCGGGTCTCAGCGGAACGCTCCGAACTCACGCCAGCAGCAACAGCGGCCGGCAGGCGTCGTGCCAGCACTGGTGGCGCCTGTCGGCCTTGCCCTGCTCCGTCGACCGGCCAGGGTCCTAGCCCTGTTCGGAAACGCTGGCCGTGAGCGTCCGCATGATCCGCATGGCCTCGGCGTGATCACCGGAAGGCAGTCCCATCGCCTCGCCGATAGCCGCCGGGACCGCCCGGGCCTGAGCCACAGTTCGTCGCCTCTGTGCACCGCTTCTCGATGGTCGAAGAGAAACGTCGGGATCGGCACGAGCGCTGTGGGTGTCTCGTTGCGGGGGAAGACGAGAAGGACACCCGGTCGGTCATTCGTGAACCAGCTGTCGAAGGCGAAGGGTGCGGGTCCTGCGTCTCCTTCGCCGAACACGACCAGACCGTCGAGGCCCTCTGCTTCCATGAAGCTGCGAGCCAGGTTCCAGCGCCTGTCCCGCTCGGCCAGTGAGTAGACGGGAACTGAAGTACGTTGCAGCGGTGGGAGCTTCATGCTGCTAGCCCTCTCGTGATTGGGCGATGAGCGCGGTGGCGGTGTCGATGATCGTCTGTTCGGTGGGGCGGGGATGCCAGCCGAGCTGGGTGCGTGCTTTGCCGCTCTCGACGAGCCTGGTGCGGCCGAGCTCGGAACGCACCATCGCCAGCTGCGGGTTGCGCCGCGCGAGCAGCTTGACGACGAGGTCGGGCATGGCGCGCACGGGCACCTTGGCGGCTTCGTCCGGGAGTTTCTCGCGCAGGATGCGGGCGATCTGCCGGTACCACAGGAAGGTGCCCGAACCGAGGTAGCGCTGGCCTGCGGCGGCCGGGCTCGTCATGGCGAGGATGTGGAGTTCGGCGATGTCGCGCACGTCGACGATGTTCCAGCCGATGTTCGGCACGGCGGGGATCTCGCGGGCGAGCAGGCGGCGGATGACCTCGACCGTTCCCGGCCTGCTCGCTGTGCCCAGCATCGGGCCCTGCATGAACGTCGGGAGGACGGCGGTCAGTTCGAGCCCGGTCGCGGCGGCGAGATCCCACGCGTCGCGCTCGGCGAGGATCTTGGAATCGGGGTACGCGCGAACCGGGGTGCCGGACGGCGCGGTCCAGGTCGCCTCGCTCGCGGGCGTGTCCGGGTCGCCGGTGTCGGCCGTGAGGCCGGACGAGGTGAACACGGCACGCCTCACCCCGGCGCGGGCGGCGGCACCCAGGACACGGCGGGTGCCCTCACGTGCGGTGGTGACGAGATCCACACCCGAGCCGAAGGGCATCGGCGAGGCGGTGTGCAGCACGTAGTCGGCACCCGCGGCCGCCTCGTCCCAGCCGTCGTCGCTGAGCAGATCGGCGGCCGCGAACTCGATGGTTCCGGCCGCCTGCCCTCCTGCCTGCTCACTCACGGCGTCGCGCACCTGCTCCGCCTTGTCGAGGCTGCGCACGGTGGTGCGCACCCGGTAGCCGTGCTGGAGCAGGCCCGCGATCACCCAGCCGGCCAGGTAGCCGGTTCCGCCCGTGACGAGCACTGTCTCGCCGCCGACGTTACTGCCGGTCATCTGTTGCTCCAATATCATTGAGTTTCTCATTGATATTTGAAAGGTACCATAGGTCCATGACCATGGACAGTGACGCGAAGGCACCGACGACTCACCCTGCGGACGTCGAGCGGAAGGCCGAGATCGTCCGTGTTCTCGTGGAGGTGGGAAACGCTGCGGACGGGGTCGTGGCCCAGGTGCTCGGCGAGTTCGGGGTCCCGTCCTCCGTCGCCGGCACGCTGTGGGCGCTCGCCCCGGGAACCGAGCCGCCGACGATGCGGGATGTGGCGGCCCGCCTGCGCTGCGACCCTTCCACGGTGAGTCTCGCCGCCGACAAGCTTCAGAGCATGGGACTCGTCGCCCGTCAGCCTCACCCCGCCGACGGCCGCAAGCGCACCCTGGTCCTCACGGAGCAAGGACACGAACTGTGGGAGGCGCTCAGAACACGGCTGCACTCCTCTGGGCTGTTCGCCGGTCTCGACGCGCAGGAACAGGACACCCTGCTCGCGCTGCTGACGAAAATGCGAAACCCGCAACGCCCATAGCCGACCCCTCACCGGCAAGGGAGCACATGGACCTGTTCGCCGGTCTCCGCGTTGATGATGATGCTCGCGTAGCGGTGCCGACGGCGCAGGGCGAAGCCGTCGACCCCGAGCACCCGTGGCAGCCCAGGCGCCGCCCCCTCAGCAGGACCAGCACTCGCTGGCTGTCCGCCGACACATCCGCCACCGTCCGGCGGTGATACCGTGCTGCGCCTTGCTCGTCGGCAGCCCGCACGCCGGGCAGAGCACCCGAAACATCCTTGGCACGGCGCCACCTGAGACGAGGCGACCGAGCGGAAGATCGCCCGCTCTGGGCCGGACGGTCCGGATCGTGCGACGATGCCGGTATGAACCGACTCGCGAACGCGACGTCGCCGTACCTGCTCCAGCACGCCTCCAATCCGGTGGATTGGTGGCCATGGGGAGAGGAGGCGATGAATGAAGCTAAGCGGCGGGACGTGCCCATCCTCTTGAGTGTGGGCTATGCGTCCTGCCACTTATGCTTCTAGGAATTCACTGGTGCCATGTCATGGCCCATGAGAGTTTCGAGGACGAGGCGGTGGCGGCCTACGCCAACGAGCACTTCGTCGCGGTGAAGGTGGACCGCGAGGAGCGGCCGGACGTCGACGCCGTCTACATGGAGGCGGTGCAGGCGGCCACCGGGCAGGGCGGCTGGCCGATGACGGTCTTCCTGACGCCCGAGAAGGATCCGTTCTACTTCGGGACGTACTTCCCGCCCGAGCCCCGGCACGGCATGCCCGCCTTCCGGCAGGTGCTGGAGGGGGTCATCGCCGCCTGGCGCGACCGGCGGGACGAGGTCGGCGAGGTGGCGGCGAGGATCAGGGCCGAACTGGCCGAGCGGGCCTTGGTGTACGGGGCCGGGACCGGGGCGGTCGCCCCGCCCGGTGCGGCGGATCTGCACCAGGCGCTGGTCGCGCTCAGCCGCAGCTTCGACGAGAAGCGGGGCGGCTTCGGCGGAGCGCCCAAGTTCCCGCCGTCCATGACGATCGAGTTCCTGCTGCGGCACCACGCCCGTACCGGCTCCCAGGCGGCGCTCCAGCTGGCCGAGCGGACCTGCGAGGCGATGGCCAGGGGCGGCATCTACGACCAGCTCGGCGGCGGCTTCGCACGCTACTCGGTGGACGCCGAGTGGGTGGTGCCGCACTTCGAGAAGATGCTCTACGACAACGCCCTGCTGCTGAGGGTCTACCTGCACCTCTGGCGGGCCACCGGCGGGGCGCAGGCCCGTCGCGTCGCCCTGGAGACCGCCGACTTCCTGCTGCGCGAACTCCGCACCCCGGAGGGCGGGTTCGCCTCGGCCCTGGACGCCGACAGCCTGGATGCGGCGACCGGCAAGCCGGTCGAAGGCGCCTACTACGCCTGGACGCCCGAGCAGTTGACCGAGGTGCTGGGGGAGCGGGACGGCGCACTGGCGGTGGAGCTCTTCGAGGTCACCGGCACCTTCGAGCACGGCACTTCGGTCCTCCAACTGCTCGGCGATCCGGAGGACTTGTCGGCCTACGAGCGGATCCGCGCCCGGCTGTCCGAAGCCCGTACGCGGCGACCCGCACCCGCCCGGGACGACAAGGTGGTGGCCGCCTGGAACGGACTGGCCATCGCCGCCCTGGCCGAGACCGGTGCGCTGCTGGAGCGGCCCGACCTCGTGGAGGCGGCCGAGCGGGCGGCCGATCTGCTGCTGGCCGTCCACCTCACCGCCGACGGGCGCCTGCTGCGCACCTCCAGGGACGGCAGGGCCGGGGAGAACGCCGGAGTCCTGGAGGACTACGCGGACACCGCCGAGGGCTTCCTCGCCCTCTACGCCGTGACCGGTGAGGCCGAATGGCTCGACCTGGCGGGCGGGCTGCTCGACACCGTCCTGGCACACTTCACAGACGAGGCGTCAGGTGCGCTGTACGACACGGCCGACGACGCGGAGGAGCTGATCCGCCGCCCGCAGGACCCGACCGACAACGCCACCCCGTCCGGCTGGACCGCCGCCGCCAACGCCCTGCTGACGTACGCCGCCTACACCGGCTCCGTCCGTCACCGCACGGCCGCCGAACGGGCGCTGGGCGTCGTCGGCGCGCTCGGCAGCCGGGCGCCGCGCTTCATCGGCTGGGGCCTGGCCGCCGCCGAGGCGCTCGCCGACGGTCCGCGCGAGGTCGCGGTGGTCGGCCCGGCCGACGACCCCGCCACCACTGCCCTGCACCGCATCGCGCTGCTCGCCACTGCCCCCGGCGCGGTCGTCGCCGTGGGCGAGCCGGGCGCGGCCGAGGTCCCGCTGCTGGCGGACCGTCCGCTGCTGGGCGGGCGTCCCGCCGCCTACGTCTGCCGGCACTTCACCTGCGACGCCCCGACCGCGGACCCGCAGGTGCTGGCGGAAAGCCTGGGGGTGCGGGAGCGGTAGGACCCGCTGCCGCCGCGTGGCGCACATCCCAGCGCCCGGTCCGGACCGGGCGCTGCGTCGGCGGCCGGAGCCGGGAGCCCCGGTGGCCGGAGCCATCGCGACGGCCGTCCGGTCTCCTTCGCCGGCGTGAGTCCGGTGATCGCGGGCATGTCCAGGATCGGGCCGGTCTTCACCCCGGCCGAACTGCGCGGCCGGGGCTACGCGAGCGCCCTCGTCGCGGCCGGGTCCGCCCGGGCCCGTACCGGTGGCGCAGCGGAGGTCCTGCTGTTCGCGGACCTGGCCAACCCGACGAGCAACTCGATCTACCGGAAACTGGGCTACCGTCCGGTCGAGGACTGCGTGGTGCTGGAGTTCGTGTGACAGAGCCCTGCTAGTCCCAGTCCCAGGCGACACCGACGAGGCACGGCCCCAGTCCGCTCGCCATCAGATGGACGCGGTGCTGCCCGTCGAGGGTCAACTCCTCCGTCTCGCACGGTGTCTCGCCGGGTGCGTGGCTGATGAAGCGGTGGCAGCGCACGGGCAGTGCGTCCCGGTGGAAGCTGACCTGAAGGACGTACTGCCCGGCACCGGAGTTGAAACCGCGGATGTACTCGCAGCTGGGCTCGGCCCCGGGAGCGTCGTCGAAGCCGTAGCCGAGCAGATGGGTGTCGCCGGTGCGCAGTTTGCGGTCGAACAGCAGCTCCACGGCCAGGAGTTGGTTGGCCGGGTCGCGTCTGATCCGTCCCGCTCGGCAGTTCTCCTCGGCGCGGACGGCGACCCGGGCGATGTCGCAGCCGGGGTCGCCCTGGTAGATGGCGAGGTAGCGGTCGATGCCGTCGCGGTGGGCGCGCAGGGCGTGCTGGGAGTCCCTGCCGAGGAGCCGGCGCTCGGGGCCGACCCTGATCCGTTCGATATGGGTGACGGTGTGCAGGCCGGTGTCGCGCGGTGCTGAGATGCTGGCGAGCAGGTGGTCGACGGCGGTGGCGGGGACGATCAGGTCGCGGTACGGCCGGACGGCGGGGGAGGCCGGTTCGCCCGGGGCGGTCTGCCGGGGGCCGAGCAGACGGGTGAGCGAGTGCTCCGGAACATCCAGGACGTCCTCCAACGCCCTTACAGCGCGCAGGGATTCGGCCCGCTCGGGCCGGCGGCGGCCCTGCTGCCAGTAGCTGAGGCTGGTGACGCCGACATGTACGCCGCGCTGGGCGAGGTGCTGCTGCACCCGGTGCAGGGCGAGCCCCCGGCTCGCGATGGCCGTGCGCAGGGCGAGGTGGAAGGGGCCGGTTCTGAGTGCGGCCGAGAGCTCGGGTTGGAGGAAGGGCTGCATGTCCTGCTCCCCGTCTGGCTTACTGCGGTCTGTCCGTTTGACCGTGAATATTCACACGGGAGTGGTGGATTGTCATCTGGTCTGGACAACTGACGGGCAGTGGGGTACTGCCGCGTTCACACCTTGATGTGCCCGTTCACATCGCAGCCGATCCCTCCCCGACGTCCGTTGACGGCCCTCGCCCGGTGGGCCGATGCTCATCGCCAACGCGTCCGGACGCCGGCCCCCGCCCCCACCCCTGTGCACTTGGCAAGGAGGAACTCCCATGCCGCAACCCCCACGGATACGCCTGCGCCGCGCGGTCGCCGCGCTCGCGCTCGGCGTCCTGGCACCGGTCCTCATCGTCGCCGCCACCACTCCCGCCCAGGCCGAGGCCCAGCCGCTGGTCGCCCGGGTCAGGACGGAGCAGCAACTCTCCGCGCAGCAGCGCCCGGCGCTCGCCGCCGGCACCTGGCGCAAGCTCGACATCAGCATGCAGCAACAGCAGCAGGACAACTGGTGCTGGGCGGCGAGCGGCAACACCATCGCCACCTACTTCGGCTACAACTACAGCCAGAACCAGTTCTGCAACGCGGCCTTCAACCGCTCGACCAACTCCAGCTGCCCCAACAGCCAGGCGGCGCTGGACGATGTGCAGAACGCCCTGAGCCGGGTCGGCATCAACCCGGGCTCGTACGTCAGCGGCTATCTGCGCTACACCACGGTGCAGACCGAGATCGACGCCAACCGGCCGGTCGAGACCCGGATCCAGTGGAGCTCGGGCGGTGGCCACATGCACGTGCTGTACGGCTACGACCGCAGCAACAACTGGGTGTACTGGGGCGACCCGTGGCCGTCCAACTACCGCTACAACTGGGCGGACTACTCCTACTACGTCAGCAACGACTCGTTCTCCTGGACCCACTCCCTCTACCGGATCGGCGCGTGAGGAGACGACCATGACCGAGATCTGCAGGAACCTCCACCGCGCCGCCGTCGCCACCGTCCTGGCCGCCACCCTCGGGCTGGCCGCCGCACCGCTGGCCATGGCCTCGGACGGTGCGGCCACCGTGGCCGCGGCGCCCGAGACGGTGGCCGCGTCCGATCTGGCGGCCGCCCGCAGTGCGGTCCAGACACCGTCCGTACTGGACCAGTTGGGGCACTTCTTCGCCCGTAAGGGCGTCCCGCCGAACCAGCCGCCGGGGATCACCGCGGCCGACGAGGCAAGCGCCGCCGCGCAGGCGGCCCCGCAGTTGAGCGGCGAGACCGTCCCCGTCTACACCCTGGACGCGGGCTTCGTGAAGGGCATGGCCGGAGCCCCGGTGGCCAAGGCCGACTTCGTGGCCAGCAAGGTGGTCGCCGAGGACGGCCGGAGCGCCTCGGTCTGGACGGTCAGGGCGGGCTCCGGCTGGCGGGTGGTGAACATCGCCTCCGGCAGCGACGAGACCGACTACGCGGCCCGCGCCGCGAGCGGTGGCGGCGGTACGGCCTTCCGCGAGCCGCAGGTGAACGCCTGGTACGTGCTGCGCGGCGGGCGGGTGCTGCCGCTGGACGACGAGGCACGCCGCTCGGTCGGTACGGCCGGGGTCGGCCTGGCCGAGTACCGCACGCTGGTGCATCAGCGCTACGCCGACAAGCTGCCGGGCTCCGCCTACGACAGGGCGGGCGAGGGCGGTGGCTACCGGCTCGGGGCCGCACCCGAGGGGAAGGGGTCCGCCGCCGTGCCGGTGCTGGCAGCGGGCGGTGCGCTCGGTGTCACCGTACTGGCGGGGGCGGGGCTGGCCGTCCGCCGCCGGGCGCGGGCCTGACCCCCGGTGAATGACGGGCGGCCCGGTGGTCCAAGGACTGCCGGGCCGCTCATTCGTGTGCTCAGGGCCCTGGCGTACCTGCCGTGTCCGTCGTCTCCATACGGAATTGATGCAACGTTGATCCCTCGTTCGCCCCGGTGGCGAGCCACTCATGTCACCGTGGGTCGAGATGGTGTGGCATGCGGTCATACGGCTGGAGGGGCGCCGATGGCGGTCAGGAGTGCACAGCTCTGGGGGGCTGTGGCGGGGATGTCGGCAGCGCTGGCGGTGGTCGTCGGCTATCTGATCGACGGGGAACGGATGGTCTGGGCGGTTGCTGCCGCCGAGACCCTGGTGTTCATGGCGTGGGTGGGGCGCCGCTTCCGCGGCAAGGTGGTGGGCAGGGCCGTCGCGCACGGCCCCGACGCCGCGCACTGCGAGCGCTGCCGCCGGGCGCGCGCCCGGCTGGAACACCGCTGATCGGCGCGCCGGGCGCCAGGTCGTGTCCGGCCGCGCGCCCGGCTCGCGCCCGGCGCTCAGCTCGCGACGCTGTACGCGACCAGTGAGACGCCGACGTACTGCACGATGAACGCACCCAGGGTGAAGGCGTGGAACACCTCGTGGAAGCCGAACCAGCGGGGTGAGGGGTCGGGCCGCTTCAGCCCGTACACCAGGCCGCCCACGGTGTAGAGGACTCCGCCGATGATGATCAGGGTGAGCACTGCGGCGCCGCCGGTGTGCAGGAAGTCCGGCAGGAAGAAGACCGCGGCCCACCCGAGGGCGACGTAGCAGGGCGTGTAGAGCCAGCGCGGGGCGCCGACCCAGAACACCCGGAAGGCGATCCCGGCGAGCGCGCCGCCCCAGACCAGCCAGAGCAGGATCTCCCGCCGCCCGCCGTGCAGCAGCAGGATCGTGAACGGCGTGTAGGTGCCCGCGATGATCAGGAAGATGTTCGCGTGGTCGAGCCTGCGCAGCACGGCTTCGCCGCGCGGGCCCCAGGTGAAGCGGTGGTAGACGGCGCTGACGCCGAAGAGCATCCAGGCGCTCACCGAGTACACCGCGCACGCGACCTTGGCGGCCGTCGAACCGGCCAGACAAATGAGCACGATCCCGGCGGCGAGCGCGGCCGGGAACATCCCCGCGTGCAGCCAGCCCCGCCACTTCGGTTTGACGTGGGCGGGGAGGGTCTCGGGGGCCGTGCTCTGATCCGCAGTCATGGCCAACATGCTACTTACGGAACCGTAGGTTACCAGTACGTAGGAAGTGGCTCTCCTCACTTTTGGACGTTCTGGAGTATTCGGGGTCGATGTTCGAGGCCCGTGATCGGGCCGCCGGAGCCCTATGGGTGACCTTCAGTTCGACACAATGGCGCAAAACTTCCGTCAAAAGCGCCAAGGTGCCGTGTTCGGCCTACTCCGTCGGAGCTACGCTGCAAGCACCCTCAAACCCCCGCAACGCCTTCTCCTGTCCGAGATGGCGTGAAACGGAGCGATCGTGTCGTACGAGAACTCTGCTCTCAGCGCATCCGCGCCCACCCGCCACAAGCGCCTGCTGGCCTGGGTGAGCGAGATCGCGGAGCTGACCCAGCCGGACCGCATCGAGTGGTGTGACGGCTCGGACGAGGAGTACCAGCGCCTCGCCGACCTGCTCGTCGCCCAGGGCACCTTCAAGAAGCTCGACTCCGAGAAGCGCCCCAACTCCTACTACGCGGCCTCCGACCCGTCGGACGTGGCCCGCGTCGAGGACCGGACGTACATCTGCTCCGAGCAGGAGAAGGACGCCGGTCCGACCAACAACTGGAAGGCCCCCGCCGAGATGCGGGAGGTCTTCAGCGGCGAGAACGGTCTGTTCCGGGGCGCGATGAAGGGCCGCACGATGTACGTCGTGCCCTTCTCGATGGGCCCGGTCGGCTCCCCGCTGGCCGCGTACGGCGTCGAGATCACCGACTCCGCCTACGTCGCCGTCTCGATGCGCGTGATGACCCGCATGGGTCAGGCCGTGATCGACCAGCTCGGTGAGGACGGCGAGTTCGTCAAGGCCGTCCACACCGTGGGTGCCCCGCTGGCCGAGGGTCAGGCGGACGTGCCGTGGCCGTGCAACACCACCAAGTACATCTCGCACTTCCCGGAGACCCGCGAGATCTGGTCCTTCGGCTCCGGCTACGGCGGCAACGCCCTGCTCGGCAAGAAGTGCTACGCGCTGCGCATCGCCTCGACGATGGCCCGCGACGAGGGCTGGCTGGCCGAGCACATGCTGATCCTCAAGCTGACCCCGCCGAACGGGGGCGAGGCCAAGTACGTCGCCGCCGCCTTCCCGTCCGCCTGCGGCAAGACCAACCTCGCGATGCTCCAGCCCACCATCCCGGGCTGGAAGGTCGAGACCATCGGCGACGACATAGCCTGGATGCGCTTCGGCGCCGACGGCCGCCTCTACGCGATCAACCCGGAGGCCGGCTTCTTCGGCGTCGCCCCCGGCACCGGCGTGGACACCAACGCCAACGCGATCGAGACCCTCTGGGGCAACACCGTCTTCACCAACGTCGCGCTCACCGACGACGGCGACGTCTGGTGGGAGGGCCTCACCGAGGAGCCCCCGGCCCACCTGACCGACTGGCGCGGCAACGACTGGACGCCGGAGTCCGGCACCCCGGCCGCCCACCCGAACGCGCGGTTCGCCGTCCCGGCCGCGCAGTGCCCGACCATCGCCCCCGAGTGGGAGGACCCGGCGGGTGTGCCGATCTCGGCCATCCTCTTCGGTGGCCGCCGCGCCACCGCCGTCCCGCTGGTGACCGAGTCCTTCGACTGGCAGCACGGTGTCTTCCTGGGCGCGAACATCGCCTCCGAGAAGACCGCCGCCGCCGAGGGCACCGTCGGCGAGCTGCGCCGCGACCCGTTCGCGATGCTGCCCTTCTGCGGCTACAACATGGGCGACTACTTCGCCCACTGGCTGAAGATCGGCGCGCAGGCCGACGCCGCCAAGCTGCCGAAGATCTACTACGTGAACTGGTTCCGCAAGAACAGTGCGGGCAAGTTCGTCTGGCCCGGCTACGGCGAGAACAGTCGCGTGCTCAAGTGGGTCGTCGAGCGCCTGGAGGGCACCGGCGAGGGCGTCGAGACCCCGATCGGCGTGCTGCCCACCGTCGAGGGCTTCGACCTCGACGGCCTGGAGATCCCGCAGGACGAGCTCGACCTGCTGTTCACCGTCGACAAGGAGATCTGGCGCCAGGAGGCCGACCTGGTCCCCGAGCACCTGCGGCTCTTCGGCGACCACACCCCGGCCGAGCTGTGGGACGAGTACCACGCGCTGGTGAAGCGCCTGGGCTGACGGGCCCAGGTCCGGGACACCGCCGCTCCTACCCTCACCGGGGGCGGCGGTACTCGAAAGACATGACGGACGGCCGGAGTCCCGGCCGGACGATCTCCCCGGCCGAGCGGAGATCGTCCGGATCGGGACTCCGGCCGTCGGCGTTCGGATGCCGGAAGCTACGGCTGCACGTACCCCGAGAGGAAGTCGCCGATCCGGGTGACCGCGTCCGCGATCTCCTCCGGGCGGGGGAGGGTGACCAGGCGGAAGTGGTCGGGTTCGGGCCAGTTGAAGCCGGTGCCCTGGACGATCAGGATCCGCTGTGCCCGCAGCAGGTCGAGCACCATCTGCTGGTCGTCCTTGATCTTGTACACCTGCGGATCGAGCCTCGGGAAGGCGTACAGCGCACCCTTGGGCTTCACACAGCTGACGCCGGGGATCTCGTTCAGCAGCCGGTACGCCGCGTCGCGGGACTCCAGCAGCCGGCCGCCGGGCAGCACCAGATCCTTGATCGACTGCCGTCCGCCGAGCGCCGCCGCCACCGCGTGCTGCGCGGGCATATTGGCGCACAACCGCATCGAGGCCAGCACGGACAGGCCCTCGATATAACTCCGGGCCCGCTGCCGGTCGCCGGAGAGCACCATCCAGCCCGAGCGGAAACCCGCGACCCGGTACGCCTTGGACATGCCGTTGAAGGTGACGCAGAACAGGTCGGGTGCCAGGGTGGCGAGCGGGATGTGCACCGCGTCGTCGTACAGGATCTTGTCGTAGATCTCGTCCGCGTAGACCACCAGCTTGTGACGGCGGGCGATCTCGACCAGGCCCTCCAGGATCTCGCGCGGATAGACCGACCCGGTCGGGTTGTTGGGGTTGATCACCACCAGCGCGCGCGTCCGGTCGGTGACCTTGGCCTCGATGTCCGCCAGGTCCGGGTACCACTCGGACTGCTCGTCACAGCGGTAGTGCACGGCCGTCCCGCCGGCCAGGCTGACCGAGGCCGTCCACAGCGGGTAGTCGGGCGCGGGGACGAGCACCTCGTCGCCGTCGTCCAGCAGCGCCGTCATGGCGAGCTGGATCAGCTCGGAGACGCCGTTGCCGAGGAAGACGTCCTCGACCGAGAGACCGTGCAGACCGCGTTCCTCGTACTGCATGACCACGGCGCGGCGCGCGGAGAGCAGCCCCTTGGAGTCCCCGTAGCCGTGGGCACCGGCCAGGTTCCTCAGGATGTCCTGGAGGATCTCCGGCGGCGCCTCGAAGCCGAACAGCGCCGGGTTCCCGGTGTTCAGCTTGAGGATGCGATGCCCCTGGTCCTCCAGTCGCATCGCCTCCTCGAGCACCGGGCCGCGGATGTCGTAGCAGACATTGGCGAGCTTGCTGGACTGGATGACCTGCATGCCTGATTACTTTACGGCGCCGTCCGGCCGATCACCTCATGGTCTGGAACACAGCCGACCCGGCCTCGTCACTCCGGCGGCAGCGCGTAGATGTGCGGGCCGAACTGCGCGAACAGCCGCTCGCCGTCCGTGCTCAGGTACCAGTCGTCCCCCGAGGTGCCCTCGACGGAGAAGGTCCAGCGCACGCTCGCGGCCTTGATGTCCACCGCGAAGACACCGCCCCCGAACCCGCCGGGCACGAAGAGCGTGTCCTTGACCAGCACCGGCGGCGTCATGACCGAGACGGACTTGGGCAGCGCGCAGCGCCACAGCTCCTTGCCGGTCGCGGCATCCCAGCCGCAGACCGAGGGCGTGCCGTCGCTGCCGTACACCACACCGTTCGCCGCGAGCACGGGGGTGAACATCCGCTTCTCGTCCGAGGGCACGGTGATCTTCCACTGCTGCTTGCCGTCGGTGAGCCGGACCGCCTGGAGACCGGTCCGCCCGGTCAGGCAGTACGCCTGGGTGGCGTCGGCGGCGGCCGGGTAGGCAGCGGGGACGCCGGTGTCGACGAACCAGATCTGCTTGCCGTCCTGGCCGCTGCGGGCGACCAGGTTGTTCTGGTTGTCGGTGTAGTAGACGTTGCCGGCAGCGGCCAGACCCTCCACGAAGGGGGTGGCGCTCTTCTGCCGCTCCTGGAACCAGAGTTCCTGCTGGGTGTCGAGCGACAGCGCGGTCACGCCGAAGGTCATGTCGCCGAACATGACGCCTGCGGGTGACAGGTCGGCCAGCGTGTAGACGGCGTGGTCGTCCGCGCCGAGCAGGCCGTCGGGGGTGAGCGAATCGCCCTTCATGTCCTTCCCGGCGAACGTCCAGCGCGGCACACCGGTGTCGGCGGCGAAGCCGACGAGCTGGGTGTCCGCCTGGGTGATGACCATCTGCTTGCTTGCCACCAGCACGATGGCGGGGACGTCGCGCCTGGCCCACTTCTCCTTGCCGGTCGTCGGGTCCAGAGCCACCAGGCCCTCGCCCTGCGGGCAGAGCGACCCGCCGACCACGAGCGGCGGCCGAGACGTCAGGCGCCCCTGGGCGTCGTACGTCCACAGCGGCTGCGGCGCGACACCGGCCGGGCGGGACTGCTTCGGGACGGGCTGCGGCGCCGTGCCGGTCGGGCTGGGAGCCGGGGACGGGGACGGGGAATGGCCGCGGGTCAGCGCCCAGGCCGTCCCGCCGACGGCGGCGACGGCCACCGCCCCGCCGCCGAACAGGAAGGCCCGCCGGGACGGCCGCGGCACGGTGGGCGACGCGGAAGCCTGTTCCGGCGCAGGGCCGCCTGCCGGGCCGCCTGCCTGCGGGGCCACCCGGCCCAGCTTCATGGTGCCGGGAGCGGCGGTCGCGGTGGCGGCGGCGTCCGTGCTGGTCGGTGTGTAGGGGTTCGGGGAGTGGACCGCACTGCCGCGCGCCGGGGTCTCCATGTCCATCACCTTCGCCGCGTGCTGCGCCAGCGCGGAGGTGACCGGCGCGGGCAGCCAGCCGTCGCGCAGCACCGCCGTGGCGCCGTCCGGCGCGAGCATCCCGGTGAGCTGTTCGGGGCTGGGCCGCAGCGCCGGGTCCTTCGCCAGACAGGCGGCCACGGCGGGGCGCAGCGAGGCGGGCAGGCCGTCCAGGTCGGGCTGGTCGTGCACCACCTTGTACAGCTGCGCGGCCGGGCCCGAGGCGGACTCGAACGGGCCCTGGCCGGTGGCCGCGTACACCAGCACCGAGCCGAGCGCGAAGACGTCACCGGCCGGGCCGATCGGCTGCCCCGAGGCCTGCTCGGGGCTCATGTAGCCGGGCGAGCCGACCACGATCCCGGTCCTGGTGAAGCCGTCGCCGTCCATCGCGCGGGCGATCCCGAAGTCGATCACCCGGGGTCCGTCGGCGGCCAGCAGCACATTGGACGGCTTGAGGTCGCGGTGCACCAGGCCAGCCCGGTGCACGGCGGCCAGCGCCTGGGCGAGACCTGCGCCGAGCGCCCGCACCGACTGCTCGGGCAGCGGTCCGTGCGCCATGACGGCCTCGGTCAGCGAGGGGCCGAGCACATACGCGGTCGCCAGCCAGGGCATCGGCCCGTCCCGGTCGGCGTCCACCACCGGCGCGGTGTACGTACCGTCCACCGCCTGGGCGGCGGCCACCTCACGGGCGAACCGGCTGCGGAACTCCTGATCCTCCGCCAGCTCCGAGCGGACGACCTTGACCGCGACTGTCCGGCCACCCGACGAACGGGCCAGGTAGACCCGGCCCATTCCGCCCGCGCCGAGCCGCGCCAGCAGTCGGTACGGTCCGACCGCCTCGGGGTCGGTGACGTCCAACGGCTCCATCTGCTGCTCCCGTGCCCAAGGTGATGTGCCATCACTGATCGGTGGCTCCGCAGATGGTACGGGCCGTAGGCTCGGTCCGGTCGGGCGGAGGGGGCAACTGTGGCCGGAGAGCTGGTCGGGACGTCGGCCGGTGCTGTCGCGGGAGTGCTCGCGGCACCGCTGCTGCGGGCTGCGGCGGCGCGCTACGCGGTGCCGTACGGCGAACCGTGGCGCGAGCGCTCGGCGCCCGGCGGCCCCGCTCTCCTCCCGGTCGGGCTGGTCGCGGCGGGGGTGGGTGCGGCGGTCGGTGCGGCGGCGCAGTGGCCGGTGGCGCTGCTGCTGGGCTGGGCCGGGCTGTTCGGGGTGGTCCTCGGCTTCGTGGACGCGGCCGTCCACCGGCTGCCGGACGTCCTCACCCTGCCGCTCGCCGTCGGCACGGCGACCCTGCTGCTGCTGACGGAGCACCAGGGTCCGGTACTGCTGCGCTGCCTGTACGCCGCACTCGCCTTCGGGGCCTGCTACGGGGCGCTCGCCCTGCTGGCCCCGATGGGCTTCGGCGACGCCAAGCTGGCGCCCGCGCTGGGGGCGGTGCTCGGCTGGTACGGCTGGAGGACGGTGCTGGCCGGGTTCTGGTACGGCTTTGTGCTGGCCGCCCTGTGGGGCGGTGCGCAGCTGCTGACCCGGCGGATGAAGGGCGGCGACTCGCTGCCGTTCGGCCCCTGCATGCTGCTCGGCGCCCTGCTGGCGGTACTTGCAGCCTGATACCGGGTGGTAGCACCACCTGAACCGGGCAGCCAGCACTATCGCCGGGCGAGGAGGCGGCGGGGAGCATGGTCACCGGGAAGCAGGGTGCTCAACCGGGAGGCGTGACCGTGCTGTTCAGGAATTCCATGTCGAAGGCCGCGTCGAAGGCCGCCACAGCGGTGGCGCTGCTGGCCGTCACGGGTGGCGTGGTGCTGCCCGCCGGGCCTGCGGCCGCCGCGTCGCGGTCGGTGGACGGCGTGTGGCGGACGGACGGCTACGGCACCGTGCTCTCGATCGCCGACGGCCACCTGCAGACGTACCAGACCAACTCGGTCAGCTGCCTGAAGGCGGACTCCGCCGAGCGTGCGAGCGCCGACGCCGGTTCGGCCACCTTCACCACCGGGGACGGGACGGTCCTCACCGTGCGCCCCCAGGGCAGCCGGGCGGCCTCCCTGCACGTGGACGGCTCCCCCGGGGACCGTACGCTGCACCGCGTCCCGGCCCTGCCCGACGACTGCACCCGTCCGGCGCCCACCGGCCCGGTGGCGACGTTCGACGTCTTCTGGCAGACCTTCGAGGACAACTACCCCTTCTTCGCCGCCAAGGGCATCGACTGGCATGCCGTCAGGGACACGTACCGGCCGCGGATCGGAGCGCAGACGAGCGACGCGGAGCTCTTCGCCGTCCTGAGCGAGATGGTCCAGCCGCTGTACGACGCGCATGTCCACATCGACGCCGGCGCCACGGGCTGCTTCGCCCGGATCCGCCCCGGCACCGTGATGCCGGGGCCCGACCTGGACAAGCGGGTCCGGGCGTACATCGAGAAGCGTGACCTCGGCGGCCGGAGCCTGCGGTACTACGCCAAGGACCGGATCGGCTACGCCGACCTGCCCGGCGGCCAGGGCTACCTGCGCATCTCCGGCTTCGGCGGCTACACGGACGACAAGAACGACAGCTACGCCGCCAACAGCGCCGAGCTCCGGCGCGCGCTCGACGACATCCTCACCCCCGAGCGCACCGCCCGGCTGCGCGGCCTGATCATCGACCTGCGGATCAACGGCGGTGGGTCCGACAGCCTGGGCCTTGAGATCGCCTCTCGCCTCACCGACCGCAGCTACCTCGCCTACAGCAAGGTGGTCCGCAACGACCCGGCCGATCCGAGCGGCTTCACCCGCCCGCAGCCCGTTGCCGTGCAGCCTGCCCAGGGCGCCCGCTACACCGGCCCGGTCGCGGTCCTGACCAGCGGATCGACGGTGAGTGCGGGGGAGACGTTCACCCAGGCCCTGATCGACCGCCCCGGTGGCACGGCCCGGGTCGGGGAGTCCACCCAGGGCGTCTTCTCGGACGTGCTGGGACGCAGCCTCCCCAACGGCTGGGAGTTCGGAATGCCGAACGAGGAGTTCCGTACCCGATCCGGCCGCACCTTCGACGGCCCGGGCATACCGCCCCAGTACCCCGAACCGGTCTTCACCGAGGACGAGTTCGGCCATCACCGCGACTCGGCCTTCGATCGCGCGCTCGCTCTGCTGACGCGCCGATGACTTCCTGCTGACCTCCTGACGATCTCCTGCCGACGTGCCGACGTGCCGACGTGTCGAGCCTGCCGGAACGGGCGAGGCCCGCCGCAACCCGGACGGTACGGCGGGCCTCGCCCGGTGCACCCGCCCCCCCGAAGGGCGGGTGCTCCCGACGGAGTTACGGCATTGCGTGGACGTGGGCGCCCACATTGGCGGAGAAGTCATTGCCGTTGGCGGCGTCCCAGTTGGTCGACCAGGTCATCGCGCCCCGGATGGTCGGCCACTTGGCCGGCGGGACGAAGCTGCCGCAGTTGGTGCCCGTGGCCAGGCAGTCCAGCGCGTTGTTCACGACGGTCGAGTTGACGTAACCGCCGCCTGCCGCCTTGCTGGAGGCGGGGACACCGATGCCGACCTGGTCCGGGCGCAGACCGCCCTGGATGTGGGTGCAGATCTGGCCGGTGATGAAGTCCACGGTGCCCTGGTTGTAGACCTTGCCGTCGCAGCCGTTCATCCCACCGGAGTTGTAGAACTGGGTGTTGACGACGGTCAGGATGTCCTTGGTGTTCAGCGCCAGCTGGAAGTACGCACCCGAGGTGCTGTACATCCCGATGGTCTCGGGCGCCACGGTCAGTACGAAGCCGGAGCCGACCTTGCTCTGCAGGGTGTGCAGCGCCTGTGCCATGTAGACGGGGTCGACGCCGTTCTCCAGGTCGATGTCCACACCGTCGAAGCCGTAGCTCTGGATCAGGGCGTAGGCACTGTTGGCGAAGTTGTTGGCGGAGGCGGTGCTGTTGACCACGATGGTGCCGTTCTGGCCACCGACCGAGACGACGACCCGCTTGCCCGCCGCGTGCTTGGCGGCGATGTCGGCCTTGAAGTCGGCGTCGGTGTAGCCGCCCAGCTTGGTGGCCAGCGCCGGGTCCAGGGTGAAGCCGATCGCACCCGGCGTGCTCGTCGCGTCGGCGAAGGAGACCGCGATGATGTCGTACGCGCTCTGTACATCACGCAGGCGCTGGACGGTGGCGCCGTTGTCGAAGTTCTGCCAGTAACCGGTCAGGGCGTGGGCCGGCAGACCCCCGCTCGGCGGCGTGGTGGGGCCGGTCGGCGAGGGGCTGCTGCTCGGGCTGCCCGAGGGCGGGCTGCTCGGGGAGGACGAGGGCGAGCTGCTCGGGGAGGACGACGACGGCGACGAGGACGGCGAGCTGCTCGGTGTCGGGGAGGAGGAGCCGGCGGAGGTGGAGGGGGACGGCGATGCGGTGCCCGCCGGGCCGGTCAGCGTGATGTCGTCGGCGCTGTAGGCGCCCTGGCCGTACCAGCCGTGCACATACACGGTGATACTGCCGACGCCTGCGCCCGTGGTGAAGGTGGTGCCGAGCTGGTTCCAGCCGCTCTGGCCGGACCACACGGACGGATCGGTACCGCCGGTACCGCTCGCACCCAGGTACACGTACGGGCCCTGGACCCAACCGCTCAGCGTGTAGGTGGTGTTGGGCAGCACGCTGACGGTCTGCTGACAGGTGGCGGTGTCCGAGCTGCCGGGGGTCGCCTGGAGGGCGTTCGAGCCGGAGTGGGTCGGGGAGGAGACCGTGCTCGCGGTGCCGGTGCAGCTCCAGCCGGAGAGGCTTCCGGTCTCGAAACCGCCGTTGGCGACGAGGTTGCCGACCGCCGCGCTGGCCCCGCCCTCGAAGAGGGCCAGGCCGGACCCGGCCAGGGCCAGTGCGGCGGTGCCGGCCGCGAGGACCGTGGGGACGTTGCTTCGGCGGCGCCGGTGGGACGGCTGCTGCAGCGTACGGGCCATGGAGAGACGCTCCGGTGGGGTAAGGAGGGGGAGCCGCCGCGGTGGGGGCGCGGCGGCTCCGTGTGGGGGAGGGAGGTCCGCAGGAGAGCTGTCGGGTTCGACGGGCCGACCAGTGCGCTCCGGTTCCGTCGCCTCGCTCAAAAGCTGGACTAGACCAATGGGGGGCGTCAAGCATCCGGAACCCGGCTTACGGGTTGCTTAAGGAAGCGGTGACCGTTCCGTGTCATGGCAGGTGTGACTGCGGCCACACCGGACCCACATGGGATCGAACCCTTCTGTACATGCTTGTGACACCTTCGGTACCTGCGGCTTTACCTCCGCGTACCGCGCGGGAGTAGGCTGCGCCGGGGGTATTCAGTCGCACCCGGGGGACCGAGTACGGAGGGGCCGAACGTCATGGGTCTGCGCGATGTGGTCGAGAGCACGCCGGGTCTGCGCACCCTGCTGGACAACGCGTACCGGCTCTACGGCCGCCGGGTCGAGGTGCACCTCGACAACACCCCGCGCCACATCGGGGTGATCCTCGACGGCAACCGTCGCTGGGCCAAGGCGACCGGCGGTACCACCGTGTACGGACACCAGCGCGGTGCGGACAAGATCAGCGAGTTCCTGGGCTGGTGCGACGAGACGCACGTCAAGGTCGTCACCCTCTGGATGCTCTCGACCGACAACCTCTCCCGGCCCGCCGACGAACTGGTCCCGCTGCTCGGGATCATCGAGGATGCGGTGCGCGGACTGGCCGAGTCCCGCCGCTGGAAGGTCAACCCGGTCGGCGCGCTCGACCTGCTGCCGGAGCACACGGCGGACGTGCTCAAGCAGGCCGCCCAGGCCACCGCACACGTCAAGGGGATCACGGTCAACGTCGCCGTCGGCTACGGCGGCCGGCACGAGATCGCCGACGCCGTCCGCTCCCTCCTCCAGGAGCACGCGGGCCGGGGCACCTCGATCGAGGAACTGGCCGAAATCCTCACCGTCGAGCACATCGCCGAACACCTCTACACCACCGGCCAGCCCGACCCCGACCTGATCATCCGTACCTCCGGGGAACAGCGCCTCTCCGGCTTTCTGCTCTGGCAGAGCGCCCACAGCGAGTTCTACTTCTGCGAGGCGTACTGGCCGGCCTTCCGCAAGGTCGACTTCCTGCGGGCCCTGCGCGACTACCAGCTGCGCCACCGCCGCCTCGGCCTCTGAGGGTTCGGCCGCAGACGGTTCGGTTCCGGCGGTGGCTCGCGGTGTTGGGGTCGGCCGGGGACGCGGGGGGCGCCCCCCGCAGTGGTCAGGCCTGCTTCTGCGAGGCGTACTGGCCGGCCTTGTGCATGGTCGCCCTCCTGAGGGCAGAGCAGTCTGCGGGCCCTGCGCGACTATCGGCTGCGCCACCGCCTCGGCCTCCGAAGGCTGGTCGGTGCGCCTGACAGCGGTTCAGGTCGTGTGCCCGGGAGGCGGGCGGGTAAACGTTCGTCGACAATGATCCGTCACTTGCGTGCGACGGGTATGCACCGCGGCTCGCCTGGGAATACCCCCCTCAGACCGGTACTCCGGCCACCGGGGTCGCGGGGACCGGCTTGCCGCGGGTGACGCTGGGTCATCCGCTCTGGAGGCCTAGTGGTCAGTACCAAGAGCCGCCGGACACCAGACCGGCGCACGTACGTTCTCGACACCAGCGTGCTCCTGGCCGACCCGTTCGCCATGACGCGCTTCGAGGAGCACGAGGTCGTCCTTCCGGTGGTGGTGGTCACCGAGTTGGAGGCCAAGCGGCACCACCCGGAGCTGGGCTACTTCGCCCGCCAGGCGCTCCGTCTGCTGGACGACTACCGAATTCACCACGGTCGGCTCGACGAGCCGATCCCGGTGGGCGAGTTCGGCGGCACCATCCGGGTCGAGCTCAACCACTCCGACCCCTCCGTGCTGCCGGCCGGGTACCGCTCGGGCGGAGGCGAGGCGGACACCCGGATCCTGGCGGTCGCCCGCAATCTGCAGGCCGAGGGCTACGACGTCACCGTCGTCTCGAAGGATCTGCCGCTGCGGATCAAGGCCAGCTCGGTCGGTCTGCTGGCGGAGGAGTACCGGGCGGAGCTGGCGATCACCTCGGGCTGGACGGGGATGTCCGAGCTGCATGTCTCCGGTGACCAGGTGGACGCCCTGTTCGGGGCCGGCCACGACGTCGCCGTGGACATCGACGGCGCCGACGAACTGCCCGTGCACACCGGCCTGGTCCTCACCTCGGAGCGCGGCCGCGCGCTCGGCCGGGTGACGCACGACGGCCGGGTCCGGCTGGTCCGGGGGGACCGCGAGGCGTTCGGGCTGCGGGGCCGCAGTGCCGAGCAGCGGGTCGCGCTGGAACTGCTGCTGGACCCCGAGGTCGGCATCATCTCGATGGGCGGCCGTGCGGGCACCGGTAAGTCCGCGCTGGCGCTCTGCGCGGGACTGGAGGCCGTGCTGGAGCGACAGCAGCACCGCAAGGTGATGGTGTTCCGTCCGCTGTACGCGGTCGGGGGGCAGGAGTTGGGCTACCTGCCGGGTACCGAGGCCGAGAAGATGGGCCCCTGGGCGCAGGCGGTCTTCGACACCCTCTCCGCCGTGACCACTCCGGACGTGATCGAGGAGGTGATCGCCCGGGGGATGCTGGAGGTGCTGCCGTTGACCCACATCAGGGGCCGGTCGCTGCACGACGCGTTCGTGATCGTGGACGAGGCGCAGTCCCTGGAGCGGAACGTCCTGCTGACCGTGCTGTCCCGGATCGGTCAGGGCTCCCGGGTGGTGCTCACCCACGACGTGGCGCAGCGCGACAACCTGCGGGTGGGCCGGTACGACGGCGTGGTCGCGGTGGTGGAGAAGCTCAAGGGGCATCCGTTGTTCGCACACGTCACGCTGACGCGCTCGGAGCGCTCGCCGATCGCCGCTCTGGTCACGGAGATGCTGGAGGACATCCAGCCCTGAACTCCCGCTCCACAGTGGGTCAAATCGCCCTAAAAGGACATCAAGGGACCTGTCGCATAGCGGCAGGTCCCTTGGCTGTCATCACATCTGACTGTTTCTTCTCCCGTGGCGCGACAAACCCCCTGCTCGCGGTGATTGTGAGATCCGCCACGCAACCGGGAATTGCGTAGACACGTCCCGGTGCGGCATGGTGAGGGTTCTGTCAGGCCCCGCGTACGGCACAACTCGCCCGGCAACTCCGGTCGGCGGGCGAACAACTGAACACAGATGAGCCGTGCGCCGCCCGATCCACTCGCTTGTCCGACTCAGTCTCGGCCTGGCGCCGGGCCCGAGTCTCCCGTGACCAGCACCTGTGGAGACCAGCGCCAAGGGGCATGTTGCGTCCGAACGGTCACGCGCGGGCGATGCTGGAAGGAAACCATGTGACTCGGATCTCGGTCCGGGGAGTTGCTGTGGCCTCCGCCACCGCGGTCACCGCTGTCGGTGCCGTCGTCGGCGTGGCCTCCGGTAGCGAGGGCAAGAGCACCCAGACGGTCGACGTCGCAGGTGCCACCCTGCTCGCCGACGTCCCCACGGGTGCCCACGCGGAGACCGTCAGCAACAACTTCAGCCGTCAGGCCGCCGCTCAGCAGGTGTCCGCCGACGAAGCCGCCAAGGAAGCCGCCGTCAAGAAGGCCGCCGACGAGGCCGCGCGCCAGAAGGCCGCTGCCGACGCTCAGGCCAAGGCCGATGCCGAGAAGGCGGCCAAGGCCGCCGAGGAGAAGCGGCAGGCCGACGAGGAGGCTGCGAACCGTGCCAAGGCGCGGACCGAGATGGCGGCCGTCAGTGCCAGCCCCGGTTCGGTCCAGGCCCTGGCCGCCTCGATCGTCGGTGACTCCAGCCAGTTCCAGTGCTTCAGCCACATCGTGAACAACGAGAGCGGCTGGGACTACACCGCGACCAACGCGGGCTCCGGGGCGTACGGCCTGGTCCAGGCGCTGCCGGGTTCCAAGATGGCCTCGGCCGGCTCGGACTGGCGGACCAACCCCGCGACGCAGATCAAGTGGGGCCTGAACTACATGAACGACCGCTACGGTTCGCCGTGCGGTGCGTGGTCCTTCTGGCAGGCGCACCAGTGGTACTGAGCATTCGCTGCCACTGAGCGCCGCCCAGCGCATACGAGAGGCCCCCGACCTGCGTCGGGGGTCTCTCGCGTCTGTGCACACAAATCTGTACGAGTCGTCGGTACGGGAGTTCAGCCGCGGCGGGCCGCGCCGCCCGGCGCTGCGCTGACCATGCGCGGACGGGCGGTGCGGTCCTGATTGCGAACGCGGGGCGCCGGGGAGGGTCCTGGAAGCCCCGGCACCGGCCGGTCCGCCGGCAGTTGGCTCCGTGCATCAGGGCCCCTCCCCGGCGATCCACTGTCCGAAACCAGAGAATTGTCCGATATTTTGGCGTTTTCTGCCTCCGGGACATCGGAGATTCCTTGCCCTCACCCCTCTGCCGCGGCGAATCGGGGTCCGGCGGGCGGGTAGCGTCGTCCCCGACAGCCGTGACGGGGACGACCCACGGCGCAGCATGGGCCGATCGGGGAGCGGTGGTGTCGAAGGTGGCGCGGGGCGCGAAAGTGCTGGCGGTGTCAGGGGCGGGAGCTCTGGCGTCCCGGGTGGTGGCGGTGCTGGCGGAACGGCGCCGGGCTGCCCGTGCGGTGGACGATCCACTGCCGGATGGCGGCGGTGTGCTCGCACGGATAGCGGTACAGACGGAAGAACCGGCGATCGAGGTGCCGACGCCGCGCGCTCCGCAGCCGGACGTGTCCGTCCGGAACCCCGAGGCGGAGCGGACGGTCCCGGCGCCGTACGGGCGGGAGCCGAACCTGCGCCGTCCGGCGAGCCCGGTCGAGGCGGTGCCGTGGACGCTGCGGGTGGCCGCCGAGTCCACCTGGCGGCTGCTGCTGCTCGCGGCGGCGCTCTACCTGGTGTTCCGGGTGGTGGACATGCTGCGGCTGGTCGCCTTCGCGGTGCTGGCCGCGCTGCTGATCTCCGCGCTGCTGGAGCCCACCGTGTCCTGGCTGCGCCGGCACGGTGTGCCGCGCTCGCTGGCGGCGGCGGGCACCTTCCTCAGCGGGCTGGCGGGGATCGGGTTGGTCGGCTGGTTCGTGATCTGGCAGGTGAGCACCAACCTCAACTCGGTCACCGGCAAGGTGCAGGCGGGTGTCAACCAGCTCCGCGAGTGGCTGGTCACCGGGCCGCTCCATCTGACCCAGCAGCAGATCAACGACTTCGCCAAGCAGATCTCGACCGCGATCGGCACCAACTCCGAGCAGATCACCTCGGCCGGGTTCACCGGCGTGACGATAGCCGTCGAGGTGCTCACCGGTGTCGTGCTGGCCGCCTTCACCACGTTCTTCCTGCTCTACGACGGTGCCAGGATCTGGAGCTGGCTGCTGCGAGGTCTGCCGCGCCACTCGCGCTATGCGATGGCGGGCGCGGGCCCGAAGGCGTGGGCCACCCTGACCGCGTATGTGCGCGGCACCGTGTGCGTGGCCTTCATCGACGCGCTCTGCATCGGTATCGGTATCCAGCTGCTCGGAGTTCCGCTGGCGCTGCCGCTGGCGGTGATCATCTTCCTCGGTGCCTTCGTGCCGCTGGTCGGCGCACTGGTCACCGGCACCATCGCGGTCCTGATCGCCCTGGTGACGCAGGGGCCGTTCACCGCGCTGATGGTGCTGGTGGTGCTGGTCGCGGTGCAGCAGATCGAAGGGCATCTGCTCCAGCCGCTGATCCTCGGCCGCGCGGTGCGGGTGCATCCGCTGGGCGTGGTCCTGGGCGTCGCGGCGGGTTCGATCGTCGGCGGGATCGGCGGCGCCATCGTGGCCGTCCCACTGATCGCCGTGACCAACACGGTCGTCACCCACCTGCGCCAGCGCAACGCGGCCGGCCAGCAGGTCTTCGACGCCCTCGAAGCCGCCCGCGTCGCAGCCCCGGCCGACCCCTCCGCCTGACCCGGCCCGCCCCGTCGACAACCTGTCGGACCGCGGTCGTAGCATCGAGCTGGTCCGTGCGGCTCACCTGCTCCGCAGAAGACTTCGTCCTGCCCCCGAACGTCTTCATCATCGGCACCATGAACGCGGCCGACCGCTGGCCGTCGCGGACGCCAAGTACAAGGCCGACAGGAAGCCGGTGGACGACCTCTACCAGATGCTGGCCTACGCCACCGCGCTCGGTCTGCCGTCCGGTCACCTCGTCTACGCCAGGGGCGGCGCACCGGCTGCCCTGCACCGGATCCGCAACGCGGGCACCAGGATCCAGCAGCACGACCTCGATCTCGACCAGCCGCCGGAGAGGCTCCTGGCAGACCTGGCGGGAATAACCGGGGCGATGGCGGGGTGAACGGCGAAAGGGGCCCCGCCGGACGGTTGTCCGACAGGGCCCCTTCGTGCTGCCTGGTGCGTCAGAGCGCGGCCAGCGCGGCCTCGGAGTCGAGGGTCGCGGCGACGGCCTGGACGACGGCGGCGATCTTCATCGAGGCCTGGACGGTCGCGGCGTCGACGCCCGCCTTGCGCAGGACGTTCTCGTGCGAGTCGAGGCACTGGCCGCAGCCGTTGATCGCGGAGACCGCGAAGCACCACAGCTCGAAGTCGACCTTCTCGACGCCCGGGGTGCCGATGATGTTCATCCGCAGACCGGCGCGCATGGTGGCGTACTCGTCGTTGGAGAGCAGGTGCAGCGTCCGGTAGTAGACGTTGTTCATGCCCATGATGGCGGCGGCGCCCTTGGCGGCGTTGTACGCCTCCGGGGTCAGGTTCGCCTTGGCCTCGGGCTCCAGCTCACGCAGGACGGAGGGGCTGCGGGTGGCCATGGCGCAGGCCAGCACGGTGCCCCAGAGCTGCTGGGCGGGGAGCTCGGAGTTGCCGATGACCGCGCTCAGGTTGAGCTTGAGGTCCTTGGCGTACTCGGGCAGCGCCGCCTTGAGGTCGTCGAGAGCCATGGTCAGCCGGCCAGCAGGGCCTGGGCGTCGAGGGTGTCCTCGCCCTTGGTCCAGTTGCAGGGGCACAGCTCGTCGGTCTGCAGGGCGTCCAGCACCCGCAGGACCTCCTTGGGGTTACGGCCGACGGAGCCGGCGGTCACCATGACGAACTGGATCTCGTTGTTCGGGTCCACGATGAAGACGGCGCGCTGGGCCAGGCCGTCGGCACCCTCGACACCGCAGGCGCGCATCAGGTCGTGCTTGACGTCGGCCAGCATCGGGAAGGGCAGGTCGCGCAGGTCCTTGTGGTCCTTGCGCCAGGCGTGGTGGACGTACTCGGAGTCGCCGGAGACGCCGAGGATCTGGGCGTCGCGGTCGGCGAACTCCTCGTTCAGCTTCCCGAACGCGGCGATCTCGGTCGGGCAGACGAAGGTGAAGTCCATCGGCCAGAAGAAAACGATCTTCCACTTGCCCTCGTAGGACTTGTGGTTGATCTCGGCGAAGGCGTTCGCGGCGTCCAGGTCGACGCAGGCGTTGAGTTCGAACTCGGGGAACTTGTCACCGATCGTGAGCACGTTCGCTTCTCCTGTGTTGCGATTGAGGGGAGGTATATCCGGATTGCCTATGGTTCGGCCGTTCCGGACTGATCCACAGTGACACACGGTCCACTGATCGGGGAAATAGCTAGACTCGATCCGTCTGATCGGAGAGAGCTATCAGTAACTCGCACCACCCCAAGCCACGTACCCCCACGATCGTCCAGCTCAGGGCATTCCTCGCGGTCGTGGAGCACCGCCACTTCCGCGATGCGGCCGCCACCGTCGGCCTCAGCCAGCCCGCGCTGTCCGGGGCGGTCGCCGCTCTGGAGGAGACGCTCGGGGCGCAGCTGGTCGAGCGTACGACGCGGAAGGTCATCATCACGCCGCTGGGGGAGCGTGTGGCCAATCATGCACGCCGGGTGCTCGCCGCGCTGCACGACCTGACCGAGGAGGTCGAGGCGGCCCGCCGCCCGTTCACCGGCCCGCTGCACCTCGGCGTCATCCCGACCGTCGCCCCGTACCTGCTGCCCGCCGTGCTCCGGCTGGTCCGCCGCAGCTACCCCGAGCTCGATCTGCACGTCCACGAGGAGCGCACCCCCTCACTGCTGGAGGGGCTCGCCACCGGCCGGCTGGACCTCCTGCTGCTCGCTCTGCCCGCCGGGGGCTCGGCGCCCACCCGCGACATCCCGCTCTTCGACGAGGACTTCGTCCTGATCACGCCGCCCGACCACGAGCTGGCCGGGCGGAGCGATGTGCCCCGCGACGTCCTGCTCGACCTCGACGTGCTGCTGCTGGAGGAGGGCCACTGCCTGCGCGACCAGGCTCTCGACATCTGCCGCGAGGTCGGTGCGGACCCGTCCGGCGGCTCGACCAGGGCCGCCGGGCTCTCCACCCTGGTCCAGCTGGTCGCCGGGGGCATCGGCGTCACCCTGCTGCCCGCCACCGCCCTCGACGTCGAGGCCGGACGCACCGACCGGCTTGCCGCCGTCCACTTCGCCGCACCGGCACCCGGCCGCCGGATCGGCCTGGCGACCCGCCCGGGATCGGCCCGCAGTGCCGAGTACGAGCGCTTCGCCGCCTCCCTGCGCGAGGTGCTGACCGAGCTGCCCGTTCGAATCGTGGAGTGATTCACCGGCCGGTGACGGGTACTCAATCCATGCATCGCCGATCGGCACAGGGGTGGCTGCCATGTATGTCGCCAGGCTCAGGATCGAGAACCTCGGGGGGTTCCGGGGCGAGCGCACCGTCGACCTGGACCTGACCAGGCCCGACGGTTCGCACGCCGGCTGGACGGTACTCGCCGGGCCCAACGGCTCCGGCAAGACCGCCCTGCTGCACGCCCTCGCCCACGCGCTCGGGCGCGGCCCTGCAGATCCCGCTTGGCTGCACGGGGGCGGGGGCGCCGGCGAGGTCAGGGTCATCGGCGCGGCGGCGGAGGAGGTGCGCTGGCAGCTCGCCCGCACCGACGGCGGCCTCGCCGAACACCGCTCCGGCACCCATGCCGCCGCCGTCGCGCCCGTCGCCACCCGCTTTCACGGCTCCGCAACCCTCGCCGAAAGCATCCGATGGCTGATGAGGCATCAAAGTGATTCGGTGTTCGCCATGTTGGACGACGGCCTGCTGCCCGAGGGGCACCGGATCGCCCGTGTCGACTCCGGTGGCCTCTGGATCGCCCAGGGCGGCAGCGTCCTTCCGGCGGACGCGCTCGGTGGGGGTGTCAGGGCTGCCATCGCCCTGGTTCTCGACCTGCTGCGACACGCCCAACCGGAGGAGCCGGGCGAGGAGTTGGTGGTGGACGGTGAACTGCCGACCGCCCCTGCACCCGGCCTCGCCCTGGTCGACGAGGCGGAGGCCCACCTCCACCTCGCCCGGCAGCAGCAGCTCGGCGAATGGCTGGTCGCGCACTTCCCCAAGGTCCAGTTCCTGGTCTCCACGCACAGCCCGTACATCTGCCAGGCCGCCGACCCGGGCGGACTGATCCGCCTGCCGGGCCCCACCGAGCAGGTGCCGCCCCGCATCCTCGACGAGGACCTGCACCAGCGCATCGTCTACGGCAGCGGCGACGACGCCGCACTCACCGAACTCTTCGGCCTGCCCAGCGTCCACTCCCCGCAGGCCGAGGCCGAACGGCAGCTGCTGATCGCCCTGGAGCGCAAGCTGTACGCGGGCAGGGCGTCCACCGCCGAGGCCGCCGAGTACCGCGCGCTCGGTGCCAGGCTCAACAGCTCGCTCACCGCCCGGGTGGACGAGGTCCGCTCCCGCCGGGGCGGCAGGCCGTGATCCCGCTCCAGCGCCCGCCGCTGCACGACCGGTTGGCCGCCGACCTGGCCCGGCGCACCGAGGCGATCCGCGCCGCCGGCCCCAGCACCGCCACCGGACGGTCCGCCTGGCGCACCGCCCGCGAATCCAAGGCCAAGCTGCGCACCCTGCTGCACCGGATGGCCCCCGGCCTGCTCCGCTGTATGTACTGCGGCGACAACCTCGGCACCGACATCGACCACTTCGAGCCCATCGCCCGAGCCCCACTGCGCACCTTCGACTGGCACAACCACCTGCTGGCCTGCGCCTACTGCAACAGCAACCGCAAGCGCGACCTCTTCCCCTGCGACCCCGTCACCGGCGCCCACCTGCTGATCGACCCCGCCCGCGAGGATCCGGCCGACCATCTGCTGCTCTACCTGGAGTCCGGCTCGTACCAGGGGCTGACGCCCAAGGGGCATGCCACCATCGACGTCTTCGGCCTCAACTCCCGTGGGGAGCTGGTCCGGGGGCGGCGGCTGGCCTTCACCGTGGTCAAGTCCCTGCTGCGGGAGTGGCATGCCCAGCGGAAGGTGTCGCCCGACGCCGCAGGGGAGTTGGCCGATGCCCTGGTGGTGCTCTGGCAGGCGGACGTGCTGCGCGCGGTCGTCCGCCTCGCCCGCACCCCGCCCCTCGCGGAGGCCGTCCTCGGCCCGGACGCGCACGCGGCGCTTCGCCAACTCGCTTACCAGGACCGGCGGTTCACGTAACCCCTGACGACCGGCCGATTGCCCTCGCTCCGCAGAGCCCGGGGTGGTCCGCACGCGCAGTTGATCAAGCCCCTACTGCCGGGGGATCCGCTGCTCGAACCAGACCACCTTTCCGGCGCCGAGCCTGGTCGCGCCCCACCGCTCCGCACACCTGGCCACTATCTGCAGTCCCCGCCCCCGCTCGTCCTCGGGCCCGACCCGCTGGGCGCGGGGCAGGACCGGGCTGTCGTCGCCGACCTCGCAGCGCAGGACCGAGGTCCGCACCAGTCGCAGCGTGACCGGGCGGGTGGCGTGCTGGATGGCGTTGGTCACCAGCTCGCTGACCATCAACTCGGTGTTCTCGGCGAGGGGTTCGAGCCCCCATCGGCGCAGCGCGTGCCCGGCCAGGCGGCGTGCGCGGCCCGGGGTCTCGTGCCGGGGCTGGAGGTACCAGTACGCGACGTCCTCGGCCGGGATGCCGTCGAAGGCGGCGGCCAGCAGGGCGATGTCGTCGGCCCGGTCGCCGGGCGGGAGGATTCGCAGCGCCTCGTGGCACAGCTGCTCGGGCGAGCGCCGGTCCGCGCTGCCGAGACGGCTGCGCAGCAGCTCAAGGCCGGTGCCGATCGGCCGGCGCCGGGACTCCACCAGGCCGTCGGTGAAGAGCAGCAGCGCGGAGCCCGGCGGTGCGGGCAGCTCGGCGGAGCTGAAGTCCACCCCGCCGACCCCGATCGGGGCGCCCGGCTCCAGGTCGAGCAGTTCGCTGCGGCCGTCCGGCTGGATCAGGATCGGCGGCACGTGTCCGGCGTTGGCCAGCACCACCCGATTGGCGATCGGGTCGTAGACCGCGTACACGCAGGTCGCCAAGTGCTGTTCGTGGCCCAGTCGTTGGGCCTGCTCGTCGAGGTGGTAGAGCACCTCGTGCGGCGGCAGGTCGAGGGCGGCCAGGGTCTGTGCGCTGGTGCGCAGTTGGCCCATGATCGCGGCGGAGGTGAGCGAGTGGCCCATCACATCGCCGACGATCAGGGCCATCCGGTTGCCGGGCAGCGGGACCGAGTCGTACCAGTCACCGCCGACCTGGGCGCCACTCTCACCGGGCAGATAGCGGTGGGCCAGCCGGACCCCGTGCCGCTGCGGCAGATGGGTCGGCAGCATGCTGCGCTGGAGCTCGTCCGCGATCTCCCACTCGCGGGAGTAGCGCAGTGCGGTGTCCACGGCCAGCCCCGCCTGGGTGGCCAGATGGGTGGCGGTGGCGGTGTCGGCGAGATCGAAGGCGGTGGCGGCGTCGAAGGCCGCCGTCACCGGGTCGGCCACGGCGGGCTGCGGCGCCGGGGTCTTGCCCGGGCGGCGGATCAGCATCAGTAGTCCGAGTGCCGCCTTCCGCCCGCGCAGCGGCAGTGCCAGCAGCGCCGTCCCCGCCGCCAGCCGGGCGATCGTCGGTGCCCCGTACAGCTCCTCCAGCAGCGGACGCAGCCGGTCGGCCGACGGGGTGCCCAGCACCACCGGACCGGTGCACAGCTGCTGGTCGAGCGTCCGGGCGAGTGCGCCGCCGGACTGGACCTGCCTGGTCGGCGAGCGGCGGCCGAGCCGGGTGCCCTGGGAATGGTGGATGCGCAGCGCGCTCGGGCAGCCCGGGTCGCGTTCGAGGTTCGGCAGCGGGTCGCGCAGATGGAGCACGGCGGCGTCGGCCAGCACGGGGACCAGCACCCGGCCGAGGTTGCGCAGCGTCGCGGTGAGGTCCAGCGAGCTGTTGATCCGCCGGGCGGCGCTGTCCAGGTACGACAGCCGCTCGGCGATCAGGGGGCGCCCGTCAGGGCTCTGCGGGAGGGGCGTGGACGGCACAGTGGTCATGGGCATCGAGGCGGACGGCATCGTGGCCGCCATCGCGGGTGGTGAGCGGCGTTGGGTGGGCACGGTGGGCGGCTGCCCGGTCTGGGGCTGGTAGTGGTCGCGCACGGGCTGCCCGTTCCAATAGGTCGAAGAGGTCTGAGGGGGAGTCGGCGGTTCTGTGCCGGAGCGGCCCGCGTTCGCTCGGCCCTGAGGCCTCGCGGTCGGTCTGTGGCCGGTCGGTCCGAGGACGGGCCGTCAGCGGCCGGCCGTCCGTCGGCCCGCGTCGCTAGCCCGTCCGGCGACAGCGCAGGAACAGTTGCTCCTCCGGGGGCAGTGCGGTGTTCGCCGGGGCGTACGGATGGCCGGAGTGCGACTCGACCGCGAAACCGGCCCCGGCGAGCGTCTGCTCCAGCTCCTCGCGCAGGTAGCCGCTGATCCTTATCTCGTGGCCCAGGAAGGGCAGTGGCGCGTAGTCGAGATCGGCCTCCACCATGCCGAGCGCCAGCAGGCCGCCGGGCCGCAGCAGTTCGCGGATCCGGCGCAGGGTCACCGGTATCTCGTCCTGCGGCAGCAGGATCAGCGAGAAGAAGGCCGTGGCGGCGGCGAAGGTGCCGGCCGCCTGCCATCCCAACTCCGGTACGCCCCAGGCGTCCACGGCGCGCTCGGTGCCCAGGTCGTACATGTCCATCCGGTGGTACGCGGCCGCCGGGGCCGTCCGCCGGGCCAGGGTGAGCATGCCGTCGGAGAGGTCGACTCCGGTGACGCTCAGACCGCCGCCGGTCAGCTGGCGGATCGTCGGATCGCCGGTGCCGCAGCCGATGTCGAGGACGGGCGCGCCGGGCTCCAGCTCGGCCAGCAGCCACTCCCCGCACTCCAGTTGACCGGACTTGGCGGGGAATGCCTCGCCGTAGCGGGCGCCGATGGTGTCGAAGGCGACCGCTTGCAGGGCACGTTCGGTGCGGCGTCGGCAGGCATGCTGGTCGGCGGAGGCGGGCCCCTGGCCCCGGGCGGGATCGGATATCTGTCCGGTCGTCACGATTTCGAGGCACCTTTCCACCCTGGCCGCCGTTCGGACGTGCCACCGACGGCCCTCCTCGGCCCCCGGTCCCGCCGTCCGCTGCGGTCCGCCACGCTCCCGCGTCACTGTGCTGCCTGCTGCCTTGCTGGTTCCCGTGTCCCGTTGCCCGCTCTCGCGCTTCCCGCCGTGCCGAGCTCCCCGCTCGGCCCCCTGCCCCGTCCGCGCCGATCCCCACAGTGCTTCGGACACACTGCACTGGCCTCCGAGGATAGGCGTGATCACTCGGCCATGGGATCCCTTTCCGGCCAACTCGTGGTCGCCCAGACGAATTTGGCCGGGATCGTGGGAGCACATCGGGGCAGGAGGGGGTGGTGCGGCCAGCTGTCCCGCGCCGCGTGGCCTCCCCCTGCCATGGCCTCTGACCTGCACAAACGCGCTGTCATGGGGCGTTTATTGAACGTCAATCGGCATCTGACAGAGTTCTATCAGCGCCGGGGAAGCGTCAAGGCGTTCCCGCAGCCGGGGGGCTGCGGGAACGCCGACGCACGGGGGGACGACCTTCTGTCGGGGGACGGGGGTCACGGCGCCACGGGGGGTGCGGAGGGCTCGGTGTGCTGCTGCTCGATGAGGTCCTGCAGGGGGAGGGCCTCAGGCACACCGAGCCGCGTGAAGAT
This sequence comes from Kitasatospora sp. GP82, assembly GCF_029892105.1. GTDB lineage: Bacteria > Actinomycetota > Actinomycetes > Streptomycetales > Streptomycetaceae > Kitasatospora. The sequence continues at coordinate 91,879 of NZ_JARZAJ010000001.1, forward strand.
CGAGTGCGCCTCCTGGAGGCAAGCCAGTCCACGCGCAGGCTGGCCCAACTCCAGGAGCGCCTCGCCGAGTGCCGCGTTCGCCAGCCCCTGGCAGTAGGCCGCATCCAGCTCCTGCGCGATGGCCAGCGCCTCCTCGGCTGCCTCGGCGGCCTCGGGGAACTGGCTCTCCGCCAGCAGGCAGGGTGCCAGCCGGGCGAGCGAGTAGCCCTCCCAGATCCGGCGCTGCACCGCCTGGTACAGCTGGTGCGCCTCCCGCAGCCGTGCCGCCGCCTCGCCGGCCGAACCGGTGGAGCGCAGCACGACACCGAGTTGGTAGAGCGTGTCCGCCAGACAGGGTGCATTGCCCGAAACGCGGGCCGCCTCCACGGCAGCCTGCGCCGAGACCGCAGCCTCTTCCTGCTGCCCGAGGTCGGCATGGGCGCGGGCCATATTGCCCAACAGCCGGGCCTCACTGATCGTCGCCCCGAGACTGCGACTGATCACCCGAGCCTCTTCGAAGAACGGCAGCGCCTCGGCGGGGCGATCGGCCAGACTCAGCACCACGCCCAGCAGGTTGGCTGCGTTGACTCGCAGTTGGGTCTGATCGTCCTTGCCCTGGCACTCCAGGCTGCGGCGGAACGAGACCTCCGCATCGTGGTACTCGCCGGCGACATGCTGAAGAAAGCCACGGGCAAGCTGGATCCGAGCGAGAGCCGCGTCGTCCGCGTTCGATCTGGCATGGGTGTCGGCAACGTCCAGGGCCACCCGTATCCGCTGCCCGTGGGTCGGATCCTCGACCAGGCCGTTCAGCACGATCAGCAGATCCACGGCGGGCCGCAGCAGCTCCAGGTGCTCCTGGACCGCGGCTTCGACACTGCTGAGCACCAGGGCCAGTTCCGACCGCAGCCAGTCCCTGGCGGCGTCGCTGTCCGCGAAGGACAGGCCCGACGAGACCGGCTTGTGGAGCGGCTCCGTCAGCATGTCGTCGGGCTCGATCGCCTGCGCGGCGTTTCGCATGGTCGCAAGCAGTGCGTCCAGCAGCCGGAGCAGCGCGGCATGCTGGGCGGCGGTGTCCTTGAGCCGCTCGTTCTGGCGCTGGGCGAACAGCCGGAGCAGGTCGTGGTACCGGTAGCGGCCGGGTGTGAAGCACTCCAGCATGTTGGCCTCGACCAGCGCCTCCGCCAGCGCCTCCGCCTCGTCCTCGCCGGTTCCCAGCAGGTCCGCGACGGCGGTCAGCGGAAGGTCGGGCGAATCGACCAGCGAGAGCAGCCGGAAGGCACGGGCCTCCTCCGTCTTCAGCTGTCCGTAGCCGAGGCCGATCGTGGTCTCCACGGCCAGGTTTCCGAGCTGCAGCTCACTCAGCCGCCGTCGCTGGTCCGCTAACCGACGGGCCAGATCGGAGACGCTCCAGCGCGGGCGGCTGGCCAGCCGCGCGGCAGCGATACGAACGGCCAGCGGCAGGAATCCGCAGGCCGTGACGACGGCGAGGGCCGCTTCGGGTTCGGCCGCCACGCGCTGCTCACCGACGATGGCGGAGAACAGTGCCAGGGCTTCCTCCGGTGTCAGCTCCTCGACGTCCACCAGGTGGGCTCCGGGCAGTTCGGCCAGCCTGGAACGGCTGGTCACCAGGACGGCGCTGCTGGAGATGCCGGGGATCAGCGGCCTGAGCTGCTGGGCGTCCCTGGCGTTGTCGAGCAGGATGAGCATCCGCCGGTCGGCGAGCAGCGACCGGTACAGCGCGGCACGCTGCTCAAGAGTGTCGGGGGTCTCGGAGGCCCCCAGCGCATAGAGGAAGTCGCCCAGCACCACGGCGGGGTCGGCCGGCGAAGCGCCGGCGCCGCGCAGGTCGGTGTACAACTGCCCGTCAGGGAACTCCGATCGCAGACGGTGGGCGACATGGACGGCGAGGGTGGTCTTCCCGACCCCGCCGATCCCGGCCAGCGAGGTGACGACGACGGCCTGCCCGGAGCCGCTTCCCAGGACGTTCTTGAGTTCGTCGACGAGATCGGAACGGCCGCTGAAGTCGGACACGTCGGCCGGAAGTTGTGCGGGTGGGACGAATGCCGCCGCCTCGTCGGCGACGCTCGCCCGGACGAACAAGGCGGGCGCCGGCATCAGGGTGGGGTCGCCGGCCAGGATCCGGGTGTGCACCGACCCCAGGCCGGACCCCGGCTCGACCCCGAGTTCCTCGATCAGCAGCTTGCGGGTGTCGGTGTAGACGCCCAGCGCCTCCGCCTGACGGCCGCAGCGGTACAGGGCGAGCATCAGCAGCTCACGGAGCCGTTCCCGCAGCGGATGCTCGGCGGCGAGCGAGCTCAGCTCGGCCACGGTCTCCGCGTGGAGCCCGATCTCCAGGGCTGCCGCACAGCGCTCCTCGGCCGTGGTGATCTGACGCTCGGCCAGGCGCATCCGCTGCGCCTCCGCGTACGGTCCGGGGATTCCGGCCAAGGCGCGCCCGCTCCACAGGGAGAGGGCGGAGACGAGGAGACGGTGAGACTCGCGGAAGTCACCGCTGGACTTGGCGGTGACCGCAGCGGCATATTCACCTTCAAACGCCGCCAGGTCGAGCGCCTCGGGGGGGATCCGCAGCGCATAACCGTCGCTCACCGATACCAGCACCTCAGCGGGGGTGCGCACCTCACGATGGGGTTCGATTACCGTTCGGAGCCGCGACACATAGGTGCGAAGTGCGGCCACCGCCTGTGGCGGAGGCCGGTCCCCCCAGAGTCCGTCGACCAGATCCTGGGTGCTCACCGGTCGGCCGTGGTTGAGCAGCAGGGCGACCAGAACGGCCTGCTGCTGGGGCGAGCCGAGTGAGAGGGGCTGTTCCTCGCGCCATGCCTGGACGGGGCCGAGCACCTGGAAGCGCAGCGCGTGCGGCTTCTCCTGAAGCTCCATATGATCCCCCGATGGCATTGGTGGTGCTTCCCGAGCGTCACGCTCCACGGTCTCGCGTGAGGCGCCAGCTTATGAGGAAGCGGGCAAACGTTGGAGAAGAAGACGAGCCTCGGGGTGTTTATAAGACATTTACCGAACACTACGATACTGGGCTCGCGCCTTGACTCTCCGGTCGGGCCGAAGTGACCTGATGACCCGAAAGGCGGCTCGATCCATGGCCGACACCAACACCACCGCTGCACCGGCCGAGACGCCGGTGGTGCCCCAGCAGCCCGCGCCCACCGAGCACGCGCTCCCGGCCGTCGACGCCCAGCCCATTCTCGACGTCCTCAACGGGCTGAACGACAGCGCCCCCGAGACCGAGCCTGCCCCTGACGCTCAGCAGCCCAAGAAGGACGGCGGCTTCGAGCCGCTCGGGACGGTTATCAACCGCCCGTAACGTACGACGTCTGTGCCCTGCCCGCCAAGGTGGCGATGCAGGGCACTTCGCGTTTCCGGCAGAGGTGCCGGGTCGCGCTTCCCGCGACCCGGCAACCTTGCAGCCGAGCCGTCCCGCCCGGCTCCCGGGGGAACCGGGCGGGACGGCTCGAAGCGTCACTCGGCCGAGCGCACCCGGAGGTTGGTGATCAGCGGGCCGTCGGTGACCTCGGCGAAGAAGTCGTTGCCCTTGTCGTCGACGACGATGAAGGCCGGAAAGTCCTCGACCTCGATGCGCCAGACGGCCTCCATGCCGAGCTCGGCGTACTCCAGGACCTCGACCTTCTTGATGCAGTCCTGGGCGAGCCGGGCCGCCGGGCCGCCGATGGAGCCGAGGTAGAAACCGCCGTGCTTGGCACAGGCGTTGGTGACCTGCTTGGAGCGGTTGCCCTTGGCGAGCATGACCATCGAACCGCCCGCCGCCTGGAACTGGTCGACGTAGGAGTCCATGCGTCCGGCCGTGGTCGGGCCGAAGGAGCCGGAGGCGTAGCCCTCGGGGGTCTTGGCGGGGCCGGCGTAGTAGACCGGGTGGTCCTGCATGTACTGGGGCATGCCCTCGCCCGCGTCCAGCCGTTCCTTGATCTTGGCGTGCGCGATGTCGCGGGCCACGACCAGGGTGCCGCTGAGCGAAAGGCGGGTCTTGACGGGGTACTTGGACAGTTGCGTCCGGATCTCGGACATCGGCTGGTTCAGGTCCACCCGGACGACCGAGTCGTCCCCCGCGGCGGAGCCGCTGACCAGAAGGGCTTCGTCGGTGGTGTCCGGCAGGTACTTGGCCGGGTCGGTCTCCAGCTGCTCCAGGAAGATGCCCTCGGCTGTGATCTTGCCGAGCGCCTGGCGGTCGGCCGAGCAGGAGACGGCCATCGCGACGGGAAGCGAGGCGCCGTGCCGGGGCAGGCGGATCACGCGGACGTCGTGGCAGAAGTACTTGCCGCCGAACTGGGCGCCGATGCCGATCTTCTGGGTCAGCTCGGTGACCTTCTGCTCCAGCTCCAGGTCACGGAAGCCGTGGCCGGTCTTGGCGTCACCCGAGGTAGGCAGGTTGTCCAGGTAGTGCGCCGAGGCGTACTTGGCGGTCTTGAGCGCGAACTCCGCGCTGGTGCCGCCGACGACGATCGCCAGGTGGTACGGCGGGCAGGCGGCCGTGCCCAGCGAACGGATCTTCTGCTCCAGGAAGGTCAGCATCGACGACTCGTTGAGAATCGCCTTGGTCTCCTGGTACAGGTACGACTTGTTGGCGCTGCCGCCGCCCTTGGCCATGAACAGGAACTTGTACGCGTCGCCGTCGGTCGCGTAGAGCTCGATCTGGGCGGGCAGGTTGTTGCCGGTGTTCTTCTCGTCCCACATGGTGACCGGAGCCATCTGGGAGTACCGCAGGTTGAGCTTGGTGTACGCGTCGTAGACGCCGCGTGCGACGGCGGCCTCGTCGGACCCCGCCGTCAGCACGTTCTGGCCGCGCTTGCCCATGACGATCGCGGTACCGGTGTCCTGGCACATCGGCAGGATGCCGCCGGCCGAGATGTTGACGTTCTTCAGCAGGTCCAGCGCCACGAAGCGGTCGTTGGGGCTGGCCTCGGGGTCGTCCAGGATGCGGCGCAGCTGGGCGAGGTGCGCGGGCCGGAGGTAGTGCGAGATGTCGTGCATCGCCTCGGCGGTGAGCAGCCGCAGGGCCTCCGGCTCGACCTGAAGGAAGGTACGGCCCCCGGCCTCGAAGGTGCTGACACCCTCGGAGGTCAGCTTGCGGTACGGAGTCGGGTCCGTACCGAGCGGGAGGAGGTCGGAGTAGGCGAACTCTGGCGTGGGAGCCATGGGGAGGTCCTTAACTGATCCGGCTGCGACGACGAAGCACCCTCAAGGGTAGGTGGCGGCCGGGGGCTCGGTGCGGGCAGGTGAGCCTGCGTGACGGGGGTCACGCCGATCCGTCGGCTCGTGGTGAACTGCCGTTCGGCCGGGGAGTGGATGGCTAGTCTTGGGCTGTGGACAACTCGCCGTCATCGCAGGACGACCAGGGCCAGCAGCCCGTACCCATGACCAAGTCCGAGCAGTCACCGGTGTCGCAGGCCGCGCAGGCACCGGTGCCCGCTCCGAAGCCGGCTGCGCCCGACACCGCTCCCGTCGCCGAGGCCGATCTGCGGGCCTCGGACGCCGACCGCGAGCGGATCGCCGAGATCCTGCGCGACGCGTACGCGGAGGGGCGGCTCACGATGGAGGAGCACTCCGAGCGGATCGAGGCCGCGTACGCTGCCAGGACTTTCGGTGAACTCGTCCCGCTGACCCGGGATCTGCCCGCGCACCGCCCGATCTCGATGGAGAAGCCCCCGCTGCACCAGCCGGCCCCCGCGCCCGCCCAGGCGCCCAGGCCGCCGGCCCGGCAGGAGGCGCCGACGATGGTGGCGGTCTTCGGCGGCGCCGAGCGCAAGGGCCGTTGGCGGGTGGGGGCCCACCTGCGCGCGGTGGCCGTGTTCGGCGGGGTGGACATCGACCTCACCGACGCGGTGTTCGAGTCGCCCGAGGTGGTCATCGAGGTGACCGCGATCTTCGGCGGGGTGGACATCAAGGTGCCGGAGAACGTGAGCCTGCACGGTGGCGGTGTCGGCATCTTCGGCGGCTTCTCGGTACAGGAGCAGACGGCGGCCGACCCGTACGCGCCGGTGGTCAGGGTGAAGGGCGCGGCGATCTTCGGCGGCTGCGACGCCAAGCCGCGCCGGGGCAAGAAGCTCCGCGAGTGGGTCCGCAGGCAGCTGGAGCTCTGAGCCCTCGCCGCCCGAACACCCGCACTGGCCCGGGCAGTTGCACACGTCCGGACCGGTGTCGCTGTTTCCGGGCCCCGGCGCGGGGCTCACGCACCGTCAACCAGCCGCCCGGCACTTGCCCCTGGGGTGAGTGCAGTCCGTAGTCGGTCGGGTGCGGTGTGCATGAACCGGGATACCGCGGGGTAGTTCCTCCCGCACATCGTTTCTTGTACGGCTGTGACCCCGGGGGCGACAGACGCCGAACTGGCCGAGGCCCGACGGGGTGAGGACGGGGCAGCCGGCAGTGATGCGAGCCTTCCCCCGAGTCTCGAAACCTCGTAGGAGTAAGCCGTGCTGCATCCGATCGAGTCCAGCGCCCGTACCGCTGTCGTGGTGGTGGGGCGACACAGTCCCGCCGGCCCGGTCGGCGCCGGGACGCAGCAGCTCGACCGCCCCGAGGACAGTCCCTGGCACACCGGCGCGGCCTGCCGCCGCGACGAGGCCGGACTGTTCTTCGCACCCTCGAAGGAGCCCACCGCGGCCCGGCTGTCCCGGGAGGAGCAGGCCAAGCAGGTCTGTGCCCGCTGCCCGGTGCTGCTGGAGTGCCGGGAGCACGCACTCGCCCAGCCGGAGCCCTACGGGGTGTGGGGCGGGCTGACGGCGGCCGAACGGCGTGTGGTGCTGGCCCGGCGGCGCCGCCGCGAGGGCGAGCTGCGCGACGCCCGCAGGGTGGGCGAACCCAGGCGGATAGCGGGGTGAACGGCCTGCGGCCTCGGGGATCCTTCCCCGAGGCCGCAGAGCGTTCGGCCGACGGCTGCCGGCCGGACTTCGCCGTCAGTTGGCCCGGTCGAAGTCGATCGCGCTGTAGGCCCGCAGCTTCGAGAGCTTGTGGACCGAGTCGATCTGGCGGATCGTGCCGCTCTTGGAGCGCATCACCAGCGAGCTGGTGGTGGCGGTCTCCTGGCGGTAGTGGACACCGCGCAGCAGCTCGCCGTCGGTGATACCGGTGGCGACGAAGAAGACGTTCTCGCCGCTGACCAGGTCGTCGGTGGTGAGTACGCGGTCGAGGTCGTGCCCGGCGTCCAGGGCCTTCTGGCGCTCGGCCTCGTCCTTGGGCCACAGTCGGCCCTGGATGACACCGCCCATGCACTTCATCGCGCAGGCCGCGATGATGCCCTCGGGGGTGCCGCCGACGCCCATCAGCAGGTCGATGCCGGTGCCCTCGCGGGCGGCCATGATGGCGCCGGCCACGTCGCCGTCCGAGATGAACTTGATCCGGGCGCCCGCCTCGCGGATCTCCTGGGCCAGCTTCTCGTGGCGCGGGCGGTCCAGCAGGACCACCGTGACGTCCTCGACCGCGCTGCCCTTGGCCTTGGCGACCCGGCGGATGTTCACGGCGGCCGGGGCGGTGATGTCGACGAAGTCGGCGGCCTCGGGGCCGGCCACCAGCTTGTCCATGTAGAAGACGGCGCTCGGGTCGAACATGGTGCCGCGGTCGGCCACGGCCAGCACCGCGACGGCGTTGTTCATCCCCTTGGCGGTGAGCGTCGTGCCGTCCACCGGGTCCACGGCGACGTCGCACTCGGCGCCGGTGCCGTCGCCGACCCGCTCGCCGTTGTAGAGCATCGGGGCCTCGTCCTTCTCGCCCTCGCCGATGACGACAACGCCGTTCATCGAGACGGTGGAGACGAGGGCGCGCATGGCCTTCACGGCGGCGCCGTCGGCGCCGTTCTTGTCGCCTCGGCCGACCCAGCGGCCGGCCGCCATGGCGGCGGCCTCGGTGACACGGACGAGTTCAAGGGCGAGGTTCCGGTCCGGAGCCTCGGGGGCGACCTCAAGTGATCGGGGAAGAGTGTGCGGCCTGTGTTCGTTTGCAAAGGCATGCGTGGTCATCGTCGTTACCTCTCTGTACGCGACGGCCAGTAAGCGCCCGACTACTTGCCTGGTCGAACGCCGTGATGAGGGTGTTGCGATCGTATCTGGCCATGAGATGACTGTCTGTGGCGCGTCCCGCCGCTACCTGCGACTCCGGGTGGTTTTGAGCCGTTTCAGCCCTCCGTGCGGACCCCGGGTGCAGGCGTCGGGACACCGATGGGTCACCATGAGGGGGTGGCAGGGAACAGCAGCATGAGAGGCCGCCAGACGGTACGGGACATGATCCTGTCGATGGCGGGCGTCGGTGTCGTGGTCGCGGTGGGATACGCCTTCCTCCCGCACGATGCCGGTGACGGCGTGCACGTGGTGGACTACCGGTCCTCGCTGGCCTCGGCGAAGCGGGCCGCGCCGTACCCGCTGCTGGGTCCCGAGGGCCTCTCCGACAAGTGGCGGGCCACATCGGTGGAGTACCGCAAGGACACCAAGGGCAACGCCGTCTGGCACCTGGGCTTTGTGACCCCGTCCGGCCAGTACGCCGCCGTGGAGCAGAGCAACGGCGGCCGGGACGAGGTCATCGCGTCCGCGGTCCTGGACGGGAAGCCGGACGGTTCCGCCACGGTCGCCGGTCAGGAGTGGGAACGCTACCAGGGCAGCCGGTACCGCGGGCTGACCGTGCAGACCGGCAGTGCGACCACGGTCGTCACCGGCAGTGCCTCCTACCAGGAGCTCTCGCAGCTCGCACAGTCGCTGAAGTAGCGCCCGGGGCAATGTCCCCCGTACTGCGCAGAAGGCCCCCGGCTGTCACAGCCGGGGGCCTTCTGCGCAGTACGGGGACGCCGGAGCCCCGTGTCAGACGGTGGTGACGACCTGGTCGTACTCCAGGCGCGGGCTGCGCGGGAACCAGGCGTTCTCGCCCGGCTTGCCGATGTTGACCACGGCCAGCACCGAGTGGTCGCCGTCGGGGAAGAACTCCTTGTTCAGGGCCGCGGCGTCGTAACCGGTCATCGGGCCGGCGGCCAGGCCGGCGGCGCGGACGCCGATGATGAAGTACGCGGCCTGGAGGGCGCCGTTGAGCGTGGCGGAGGACTCACGGACCGGACGCTCCGAGAAGAACATGTCCTTGGCCTGCGGGAAGTGCGGCAGCTGGGACGGCAGCTCCTCGTGGAACTCGTTGTCCTGGGCCAGGATCGCCACCAGCGGGGCGGCGGCGGTCTTGGCCTGGTTGCCCTCGGCCAGGTGCTGCACCAGGCGCTCGCGGCTCTCGGCGGTGCGGACCAGGACGATGCGCAGCGGCTGCTGGTTGAAGGCGGTCGGGCCGAACTTGACCAGCTCGTAGATGGCCTTGACCAGCTCGTCGCTGACCGGCTCGTCGGAGAACGTGTTGGCGGTGCGGGCCTCGCGGAAGAGGAGGTCCTGCGCGGCGGCGTCGAGCACCAGGGCGTCGTTGGCTGCGGTCGTCATGCTTCTACACCTTTAGCTGGAAACGAAAGCGTCGGGGCGGCAGTACTGCCGCTCGCCTGGTCCAACGGTATGTGAATATTCAACTATTCCGCAAGCTGCCAGTGATGCGGGTCACGTTCCTCCGATCGTGCTCAGGCCCGGCTCACGCCTCCTCGCCGTCGGCACCCTCCTCGGCCGCCAGCGCCGCGTCCAGCCGGGCCCGGGCGCCGTCCAGCCAGCGCTGGCAGACCTTCGCCAGCTGCTCGCCGCGCTCCCACAGCGCCAGTGACTCCTCCAGCGGAACACCGCCGGTCTCCAGCTGCCGCACCACCTCCAGCAGCGCGTCCCTGGCCTGCTCGTACCCCAGGCTGTCGTCGGTGCCGCTGTTCCCCCGGCCTGCCGTCTGCTGATCTGCCATGGCGCCAGCGTAGGGGCTGCCGCCGACAATCCGGCCAAGCCGAACGGGGCGAGCCGGCCCGGACGCGCGGACGTACAACCGAGTGCCCGGCCACGCACTGCCTCAGGGGCGCATGGCTGGGCGGTCGGGTCTCCCACGGTGAGGATGCGCCGTGGGGCAGGGCCTCAGTTCTCCTCGACCCTGACCGCGAAGGTGCCCTCGGCGACCCGGGCGTGCAGCTGCTCCCCCGCCGTGACCTGCGCCGAGTCGGTGACCACGTGCCCGTCGGCCCGTTGCAGCACGGCGTAGCCGCGCTCCAGCGTGGCCAGCGGCGAGAGTGCCACGACCCGGGCGAGGGTGTGGCCGAGGTCGGACTCCGCCGCGTCCAGCCGGTGGCCGAGGCAGCGCCGGGTCCGGCCGAGCAGCGCGGCCACCTCGTCGGCGGGGCCGTCCACCAGCCGGTGCGGCGCGGCCAGCACGGGACGGCTGCGGACGCTCGCCAGGCCGGCCAGCTCGCGCTCGACCCGCCCGAAGACCTGCCGCCTGGCGCGGTCCCGCAGCTGGTGCACCTTGGCCAGCTCCTCGCCGACGTCAGGAACGATCCGCTTGGCGGCGTCCGTCGGAGTGGAGGCCCGCAGATCGGCGACGAAGTCGAGCAGCGGCTGGTCCGGCTCGTGCCCGATCGCGCTCACCACGGGCGTACGGGCGGCGGCGACCGTGCGCACCAACTCCTCGTCGGAGAAGGGCAGTAGGTCCTCGACGCTGCCGCCGCCCCGGGCGACGACGATCACGTCCACCTCGGGGTGCGCGTCCAACTCCCTTACCGCGGCCGACACCTGGGCCACCGCGTTCACGCCCTGAACCGGTACGTTCCGAACCTCGAAGCGGACCGCGGGCCAGCGCCGCCGCGCGTTCTCCAGGACGTCCCGCTCGGCGGCCGAACCGCGCCCGGTCACCAGGCCGATGCAGTGCGGCAGGAACGGCAGACGCTGCTTGCGCTCGGGCGCGAACAGTCCCTCGGCCGCGAGTTTCCGCTTGAGGTGCTCAAGGCGGGCGAGCAGCTCGCCCAGCCCCATCAGCCGGATCTCGGAGGCCCGCAGCGAGAGGGTGCCGCGCGCCGCGTACCACTCGGGCTTGGCGTGCACGACGACCCGTGAGCCCTCCTGGACGTCCTCGGCGACCCGGTCGAAGACGGAGCGGAAGCAGGTGACGGTCAGTGAGATGTCCCGCTCGGGATCACGCAGTGTCAGGAACACCACCCCCGCGCCGGGACGCCGGCTGAGCTGGGTGATCTGTCCCTCCACCCACACCTCGCCGAGCCGGTCGATCCAGCCCCCGATCAGCGCGGAGACCTTGCCGACCGGGATGGGCGCCTCGGGAGAACTGGTGTTGGCCATGCGTACGAGGCTATCCCCGGCGGCCGACAGCGGTGCCCTGGGCGGCGAGCACCGGCAGGCCCGCCACCAGCCAGGCCCCGCCGACCACCTGGGCGGTACGGGAGGCCTCGACCAGCACCGCGACGATCACCGCGATGCCGAGCAGCGCCGTCAGTGAGAAGGAGCCCACGCCGGTCAGCGGTGACCACCAGTCCCGGTGCGCCCCGTCGCGGACCAGCACCACCACCGCCGAGACCGCGAACACCAGCAGCACCGCGACCTCCATCGCAAGCACCGCGAAGCCGAGCGCCGCCGTCCGCACGCCGGCCAGGTTCAGCCCGGTGGTCACCAGCACCGCCAGCAGCGTCCACACCCATCGGGACACCCCGGGCACCAGCGAGTTCATCGCGATCCCGGAGAAGAGGTACGCCACGGCCGGAATCAGCAGGTAGTCCAGCATCGTCATCCACCCGGCGACGAAGCCCGGCCCCTCGCCCAGGCCGGCCCGCGCATAGGCGAACACCGAACCGGCCTGCGGTACGGCGCGGACCGTCTGCGCGTACGAGAAGGCGGTGAACCCCATCGCGACCGTGGCCGCGAGATACACCGACGCCACCGCGCCGTGGCTCTTGGCGTCCAGCACCCCGAACACCCCGACCGGAGCATCGGGGCAATGAACAGCAGGCCGTAGACCATCAGATCGCGCACACCCAGGCTGCGGCGCAGATCGCCCGACTCGACTCGCCCGCTCATTCTGCTCATCGGAGCACCGTCCTCCCCACCGGCGGCGGAGGCCACGCGGGCAGCGCGGCACGGCCCGTTCCGCCGCCGTTGCGTATATGTTCCGTCCGGACGGGCGAGGGTCGGCCCGTACCATGGGTGCCATGTCCAACACTGCTCAGCGCCGCGTCCTGCTCGCCGCCCCCCGGGGTTACTGCGCGGGTGTCGACCGCGCCGTGATCGCCGTGGAGAAGGCCCTGGAGCAGTACGGGGCGCCGATCTACGTCCGCAAGCAGATCGTGCACAACAAGTACGTCGTGCAGACCCTGGAGAAGCAGGGCGCGATCTTCGTCGACGAGACGGAGGAGGTGCCCGAGGGCTCGATCGTGGTCTTCTCGGCGCACGGTGTGGCCCCCGCGGTGCACGACGAGGCGAGGGCGGGCAAGCTCGCCACCATCGACGCCACCTGCCCCCTGGTGACCAAGGTCCACAAGGAGGCCGTCCGGTTCGCGGACGAGGACTACGACATCCTGCTGGTGGGCCACGAGGGCCACGAGGAGGTCATCGGCACGATGGGCGAGGCCCCGGACCGGATCCACCTGGTGGACGGCGCCGAGGACGTGGCCAACGTGCAGGTCCGCGACGAGTCCAAGGTCGTCTGGCTCTCCCAGACCACCCTCTCGGTGGACGAGACCATGGCCACCGTCGGCGAGCTGAAGAAGCGCTTCCCGCTGCTGGTCAGCCCGCCCAGCGACGACATCTGCTACGCCACCCAGAACCGTCAGGTCGCCGTCAAGCAGATGGCCCCCGAGACGGATCTGCTGATCGTGGTCGGCTCCAAGAACTCCTCCAACTCCGTCCGCCTGGTCGAGGTCGGCCTGGAGTACGGCGCCAAGGCGGCCCACCTGGTCGACTTCGCCGAGGAGATCGACGAGACCTGGCTGGAGGGCGTCACCACGGTCGGTCTGACCAGCGGCGCCTCGGTGCCGGAGATCCTGGTCGAGGGTGTCCTGACCTTCCTCGCCGAGCGCGGCTACGCCGACGTGGAGACCGTCAAGACCGCCGAGGAGCACCTGATCTTCTCGCTGCCCAAGGAGCTGCGCCGCGACCTGCGCGCCGAGGCGGCCGGCAAGCTCTGAGCACTGCCACCGATGCCCGGGAACTCGACGGTTCCCGGGCATCGTGGCGTCCGGGCCCGGGTATCAGCAGGCGGGCACGGCCTGACGCCCGTACGTTTGTGCACAGGCTGTGGACAAGTCGACCAGCTGACGGAGGCGCGGGGATGACGACGGTATTCGGTGTGGACATCGGCGGCTCGGGCATCAAGGGCGCGCCCGTCGATCTGGCGCGCGGCGAGCTCGCCGAGGAGCGCTACAAGGTCCTGACACCGCACCCGGCCTCGCCGGAGGCCGTGGCGAGCGCCGTCTGCGAGGTGGTCCGCCACTTCGGCCACCAGGGCCCGGTCGGGCTCACCTTCCCCGCCGTGGTGGTCGGCGGGCACACCCGCACCGCCGCCAACGTCGACCAGGGCTGGGTCGGCCTGGACGCCCAGGAGCTCTTCCGTCAGGCTCTCGATCTCCCCACCGTCGTGCTCAACGACGCCGACGCGGCCGGTCTCGCCGAGATCACCTACGGCGCCGGACGCGACCAGGGCGGGGTGGTGCTCGTCCTCACCTTCGGGACGGGTATCGGCAGCGGCCTCTTCGTGGACGGCGTCCTGGTGCCCAACACCGAGCTCGGCCACCTGGAGCTGCGCGGCAAGGACGCCGAACGCCGGGCCTCCGCGGCGGCCCGCGAGCGGCACGATCTCAGCTGGGCCGAGTGGGCGGTCCGGGTGGACGAGTACCTCGATCTGGTGGAGCGGCTCTTCTCCCCGCAGCTGATCGTCATCGGCGGCGGCGTCAGCCGCAAGCACGAGAAGTTCCTGCCACTGCTGAAGCAGCGCGAGGCAGCGGTCGTACCGGCGCGGCTGCGCAACGACGCGGGCATCGTCGGCGCGGCCATGGCCGCCGCCAAGGCAGGCTGAATCCTCAGCCCCGCACCACAGGGCGGCCAATGGAGCAGCTTCTGGGGGCGCGAGGAACTGCGCGAGAAACCATGCACCTTCGTAGAGGGCTGGTCGCGCAGTTCCTCGCGCCCCTGGTGGTGCATGGCTGATCGGGTACCCGCGCACCCGCGCGGTGCACGGCCGGCGGTGTGCCCAAGATCCTCAGCCGTTGACCCGGCCGCGGCGGAGGCGGCGCTGCGCCACGAACCGGGCGGCCACGATCACCCCGGCGAGACCCGTGCCGGAGAACAGCCAGGTGGCTCGCAGCGCCAGCCCGCTCGCCAGCGCCACCACCTGTCCCGTCACCCCGGGTGCGGCGACCGGTCCGAAGAGCAGCAGCGCCACGGCGAAGGCGATCGGCCCGCTGATCGGTGCGGCGGCCAGGTCGGCGAACCGCACCCGTACGGCCAGCTGGAAGCAGACCACCAGGTAGCCGATGCCGAACAGCACGCCGAGCCCGTCGAACAGGGCCCGGTCCACTGCGGCGAGCAGGACCGTCCCGGCCAGTGCCACCACCCCGGTGCCGATGGCCGTCAGCCGGGCGGGCCGCCCGCTTCGCGGCCGTTCCCGGGCGCCGAAGTGGAGCGGCAGTCGCAGCCGCGCCTTCGGCGGGACCGGACGGACACCGGCGGCCGTGCGCGGCCGGGACGGCCGCAACCGGGAGTCGGGGGGTCCGGCGGGCCCCGGTACGGCGGCCTCGGCGGCGGTACCGGCTGGCGGTCGCCGTCTGGGCCCTGGCGGCTGGGTACGGATGCTCTGCTCCACCCACCCAACGTACGGTCCGATCATCGCCACACTGTGTAATGCCCGCGTTTGGCCCTTGCCCGTGTCCCGGGCCGGAGTAGTCTCGGGCCCGGTCCGTACGGAAATGACAACAGGTCACGGGGCCACAGGGGTCGGAGGGGGAGACACCATGTCCGCTGCCGGGGAGAGCTTTTCGTTCGAGCGCCTGCACCACGTCCAGTTGGACATCCCGGCGGGTGCGGAAGACCTGTGCCGGGAGTTCTGGGCGGGGGTGCTGGGGATGACCGAGGTGGAGAAGCCCCCGGTGCTCGCGGCACGTGGCGGCTGCTGGTTCCGCGGCGGCGGACTCGAGGTGCACCTGGGGGTGGTGCCGGAGTTCGCCCCGGCGCGCAAGTCCCACCCGGGCATCCTGGTCCGTTCGCTGGACGAGCTGGCCGCCCGGCTCAGGACGCACGGTCACCCGGTGGTCTGGGACGACAACTTCCCCGGCTACCGGCGTTTCCACTCCGCGGACAAGCTGGGCAACCGGCTGGAGTTCCTGGAGCCCTCGGCCGAGGTCTGAGCCCGACCCGCTCACGCCTGGCCTTTAGACTGGGGGATCGGCCCCTCTGGTGCCGCTCCACTCCTCCAAGCCCACGGGACTGCGCTTCATGTCGCTCACGATCGGAATCGTCGGCCTGCCCAACGTCGGCAAGTCGACTCTTTTCAACGCCCTGACCAAGAACGACGTGCTGGCGGCCAACTACCCGTTCGCCACCATCGAGCCCAACGTCGGCGTCGTCGGTGTCCCGGATGCCCGGCTGGCCAAGCTGGCCGAGATCTTCGGCTCGCAGCGGATCCTCCCGGCGACCGTGGACTTCGTGGACATCGCGGGCATCGTGCGCGGCGCGAGCGAGGGTGAGGGCCTGGGCAACAAGTTCCTCGCCAACATCCGCGAGTCGGACGCGATCTGCCAGGTCGTCCGGGCCTTCACCGACCCGGACGTGGTCCACGTGGACGGGAAGGTCTCGCCCAAGGACGACATCGAGACCATCCACACCGAGCTGATCCTGGCGGACCTCCAGACCATCGAGAAGGTGCTGCCGCGCCTCCAGAAGGAGGCCCGCCTCAAGAAGGACACGGCGCCCGTGCTGGCCGCGACCGAAGCGGCGCAGGCGATCCTGGAGACCGGCAAGACCCTCTTCGAGGCGGGCTTCGACACCACCCTGGTCCGCGAGCTGCACCTGCTCACCGCGAAGCCGTTCCTCTATGTCTTCAACGTGGACGAGGCCGAGCTGGCCGACGAGGAGTTCAAGGACGCCCAGCGCGCCCTGGTCGCCCCCGCCGAGGCGATCTTCCTCAACGCCAAGATCGAGTCCGAGCTGATCGAGCTGGAGGACGACGAGGCCCTCGAACTCCTCCAGTCCATGGGCCAGGACGAGCCCGGTCTCGCGACCCTCGGCCGGGTCGGCTTCGACACCCTCGGCCTGCAGACCTACCTGACCGCCGGTCCCAAGGAAACCCGCGCCTGGACCATCAAGAAGGGCGCCACGGCCCCCGAGGCGGCCGGTGTGATCCACACCGACTTCCAGAAGGGCTTCATCAAGGCCGAGGTCATCTCCTTCGCCGACCTGGTCGAGACCGGCTCCATCGCCGAGGCCCGCGCCAAGGGCAAGGCCCGCATCGAGGGCAAGGAGTACGTCATGCAGGACGGCGACGTGGTGGAGTTCCGCTTCAACGTCTAATCGACTGGCGGAAAGGCCGTCTGACCTGCGGCGGAGCGGGTTGGGCGGCCTTGCGGTCCGCATGGGGTCCGCAAGCGTGCCAACCTCAGCCAACGCACCGGGCTCGGTTACGCCGCTTCAGTGGTCGGTAGATCGCCCTGGTGCGGACCGCCGTCGGCGTAAGCCTTGTCGACGGCGGCCCGGGTCCGCTCCTCGGAGTCGGGCCAGAGGTGCGTGTAGATGTTCAGCGTCATGGCCGCGTTGGTGTGGCCAAGTCGCTCGGAGACGGTCTTCACCGACTCGCCGTGCTTGATCAGCAGGCTGGCGTAGTGATGCCGCAGGGCATGTGGGCCGGTGCCCTTCGATATGCCGGCCTTCTCGCAGGCGGTCCGCCATGAGCCGTCCATGAAGTGGGTGTAGACCACCGGACCGCCTTGGGGAGCGGTGAAGAGCTAGCCCTCCGGGGCGTTGACGGGGAAGTCCCGCAGGTGCGCCTTGAGAGCGTCGACCGCGATCCTCGGCAAAGGCACGGTGCGATACGAGCGCGCGGTCTTCGGCGGCCCGACGTACACCCCGTGCTTCGCTGCCTGCTGGATCTGTTGCTCCACCGAGACCGTCGCATGCAGCAGATCGACGTGCCGGAGCTGGAGCCCGAAGAGTTCACCCGGACGAAGTCCGGTGGCAGCGCCCAGCAGGACCAGACCCCTGTAGCGGGCAGGGATCTCCGCTGCCAGACGGCGGACCTGATTCACCGGCAGCGGCACGATCCGCTTGCGGGGCACCGACGGCAACTTCGCGTCCTCGCAAGGGTTGTGAGGGATCATGCGGTCGCGGACAGCCGCCCGGAAGACCGCGTTGACCGTGTTGAAGACGGTCCGCGTTGTGCTTGCCGCGAGGTTGTGGGTGGTCGAGAGGCCGGTCACCCAGCTCTGAACATCGCCCGGCTTTATGGCCCCCAGCGCTCGCTTCTCCCAGGCTGGGTACACGTAGCACCGGAGATGCTGGGCGACAGCCTTGGCCGTCGAGGGCCGGTGGGGCTGACGGGTGCGCCACTCCTCGGCGTAGTCCTTGAACGGCTTCTTGGTCGACCGGGGGTCCACGTACTGGCCGGTGACCAGGCTGGCCGTGACTTCGTCGAGCCACCGCTGGGCGTCGATCTTGCGGTCGAAGTGACGGGCGTGTTCCTTGCCGTCGAGGTCGCGGTACCGGGCGCGCCACTTGTTGTTGGGGCGCTTCTGGATATTCGCCAAGTTGGTTTCCTCCTCTGGTAGTTAGTAGTAGCCGCCGCTCTCGATGTACTCGGTGAGGGCGCGGGCATCGCGTTCCTCGCCCATGAGGCGGAGGCATTGCTCGTGGATGCCCGTCGAGCTGTCGGGATGGGCTGCGATGTAGTCGGCGATGGCGACGACGGCGTGGTGCAGGCGGTCCTGCGCATCGCGGGCCTCGTAGAACGCTTCGACGGCCTCCTGGACGACGCGTCTCCCCTCGATGTCGACGCCCTCTAGTGGCGGCGACATGAGCTCCTCCAACGGCAGCTCGAAGACGCGAGCGAAGCCGAGGGCCTCGTCCAAGGTGATCTTGCGGCGGGGATTTCCGTTCTCGATACGCCAGACCGCCGTCTGGTTCATCGGGACGCCGGCCTTGGTCATCCGCGCGGCCAGCTCGGTGGTGCTCCACCCTCTGACCTCACGTTCCAACGCGACGCGCGCCGCCGCGTTGCCTTCGCTGTACAACAGTGGCGCTTCGCCCCTGCCCGGCTCTCCGGACATGCAGCCCTCCATCGTGTCTCGTGGCTATCCCGATTGAAGCACATCCTTTCCCGTTTGACTAGCAGCTCTCCGCGCGGTACAACCTGTGCAGAAGGGAACGCGAGCTAGTCGAAAGGGAAAATCATGGATCGCTACCTCACCACGTCGGAGGTCGCCGAGCGATACCGCACCGCCGAGAGCACGGTGCGCTACTGGCGGCACATCGGCTACGGCCCGCGAGGTGTGAAGGTCGGCCGCCGTGTCCTGTACCCGGAGGCCGAGCTCACCCGCTTCGACCAGGAACTGCTCGACGAGCGCGCCAACTGGGCGCTAGGGGCCTGATGGGCCCGACTCCTGTACGAAAAACGGCCCTCGGCGCGACAACGCCGAGGGCCATGAACACCCCGTCCACGCCAAACCGATTCGAGCCGGTGGAGCAGGGCCTGCCAGCCCTGTGCTCCGCCAGGAGGAGTGCACCTTGAACGCTACGTCCCCGCGCACCACTGACGCATCCCGCATCGCGTCGTGGCCACCAGTCGCGATGCCCGGCCTGCCTGGCCAGCACCACCCCACCGAGCCGCAGCCTGCGGCCACAGCCTGTGGAGAGTCGGAGCCCACCGCACCGGCCGAGCCCGCCGGGCCAACCGGCCTCGACGCGATGCCGGACGCCCCGGCGACCGGGGGAGCCGACCTGCTCGCGCAGCTCAAGGCCCTGATCGCCAGGTTCGTGATCCTGCCCTCCGAGGAGGCGCTGGACGCCGCCACGCTGTGGGTCGCGGCGACCCACCTGCAGACCGCGTGGCAACACGCCCCGCGCCTGGCGGTGGTCGGACCCGCCAAGCGGTGCGGCAAGTCCCGCCTGCTCGACGTCCTGACCGAGACCGTCCACAAGCCGGTGATCACGGTCAACTCCACACCGGCGGCGGTCTTCCGCTCGATCACGGCCGAGCCGCCGACGCTCCTGGTCGACGAGGCCGACACCATCTTCGGCACTCCGAAGATGGCCGAGAAGAACGAGGAGATGCGCGGCCTGCTTAACGCCGGGCACCAGAAGGACCGCCCGGTGCTGCGCGTGGTCGGCAACGACCACACGCCTCACGCGTTCCCCACCTTCGCGATGGCGGCCATCGCGGGCATCGGCGACCTGCCCGACACGATCATGGACCGCTCGATCGTCATCCGGATGCGCCGCCGCGCCGAGGGCGAGCGCGTCTCGCCGTACCGCACCAAGCGCGACAGCCCCGCCCTGCACGAGATCCGCGCGAAGCTCGCCCTGTGGACCAAACCCCTGGCCGAGAAGGCCGAACTCCTGGAGCCGGATCTGCCGGTGGAGGACCGCGCCGCCGACACCTGGGAGCCCCTGGTGATCATCGCGGACCTCGCGGGCGGCCCCTGGCCGCGCCTGGCCCGGCAGGCGTGCGCCCGCATGGTTGCCTCCGAGGCCCAGGCCGAGGAGGAGAACCCCAGCGGCGCGAGGATCCTCGCCGACATCCGGCGGATCTTCGTCGGCAGCGGCGACCCGGACAGCCTCTCCACTGACCACCTTCTGATCGCACTGAACAACGACCACGAGGCGCCCTGGGCCGAGCACGGACGGGGCGGCCTGACACCGCGTGGGCTCGGAGCGATGCTCCGTGACTACGGCATCTCCTCGGGCAACGTGCGCGTCGGCGATACCCAGCGCAAGGGCTACACGCGCAACAAGTTCGCCGACGCCTGGCGGCGCTACTGCCCGACCGTCCACCCGCTCGACGCCGGGGAGGCGAGCGAGAGCTGACCACCTCTACCGGGTTGCCGCACTTGCCGTCCCCGCCGTAACACCGCAGGTCACAGCACCCGCCGCCGAGACGGCAACCGGGCTCAAGACGGCACGTCAGGCGACACCGTCCTGTCCTGCCGCCGACCGCACCGACCGCGTCGGCGGCAGGGCCCAGCCGGGGACGGCACCCGCACCCGTCTTGTGCCGTACCTACTGTCCCCTGCCGTAACACCGCAGGTCACAGCACCCGCCGCCGAGACGGCAAGCAGGCCCAAGACGGAAGCAGCCGCCTCGCCAAGACGGCAGCACCTTCGCCCAAGACGCCACAGGCCGCCCGAGCCTGCCCCTGCCGTACCCGCCCTGACCTGCGGTGGCAACGGCCAAGACGGCAGAGACGGATCCCAGCAGCACCCCCACCAGCCCGCACACCGCAAGGACCCCATCACCATGCCTGCCACCGCACCGCCGACCGGGTCGGCCTCCAGCCGCGTGACCGTCTGTGACCACGCCATCATCGGTCTCCTCGCCCTGGCTGGCTTCGCGCTCTCCTACGACGCTCTGCGCCAGACCGCCGAGGCGATCCAGGTCCGCGGCCCGCTGACCTACGTCTTCCCGCTGATCATCGACGGGTTCATCACATACGGCGTCCGAGCACTGCTCGTCCTGCGGACAGCGCCGTTCACCGCCCGCGCCTACGTGTGGGGCCTCTTCCTGGCCTCCACCGCCGCCAGCGTGTGGGCCAACATCCTCCACGCCGTCCGCCTGAACGACCAGAGCCCGATCGGCCTCGGACTGCACCTCGGCGACACGCCAGTCGGCGCGCTCTCCATGATCGCCCCGCTCGCCCTCGCCGGGTCCGTCCACCTCGGCATCATCGTCTCCCGTCACACCGCGAGCCGAACCGAGTGGGAGCCCGCCACTCGAACGGCCACGGCCGACCGCAGCCCTTCCGTCGAGACCACCGAGGCTGCAGCCCAGCCGGACGACCACGACGCCGACCGCATTCTTCCGGCCGATCGCGAGGCCGAGCCGGGACCGGAGCCAGAGCCGGTCGGCGGCGACGACCAGGCTGAACCGTCGGCCTTCGCCGACGCCCCACGCGCGGACCGCGAGCTCATCGCACCGCGCAAGCGCACCGGTCGTCCGCCGGCCGCGAGCATGGACGAGCTTCTGAGGGTCGCGCGTCCAGCCGTAGCCCAGCACGGCGTCACCGTCGCCGTGGTCCAGAAGGCCACCCGCGAGGCCTGCCTCCCGATCAGCAGCGCGCGCTTCACCGAGCTGATGAATCGCCTGCGCGCCGAGCAGACCGGTCCGCAGAACGAGAAGGCGGATCGCGAGCAGGCGGCTTCGTGTGAGAGCTCGCGGTCAGTCGACGGCCGGATGTGCGCGGGCAGCACCGACACCACCGACGCCGCCGACAGCGTGCCTGCCGTGCAGAGCGTCCAGCCGGCGATCCGCCGCTTCACCGGTGACAAGCGCACCGAGCGCGTCGGTCCGCTGCGGTTCACACCCGAGGAGCGCATCCGGCTGCAGGTGGCCACGGCCGCCAACGACTACTGGGGTGAGTCCGGGTTCGCCGCGGATGTAGTCCTGGCCTTCGTCGACGGCCAGTTCTTCATCGACCTGCCGCTGGCGGAGGAACGCCGTCACACCCACGTCTTCCGCGCCCAGGTCCTGCGCGCCCTCAACGGCATCGGCCACAACATCAACCAGATCGCCCGTGCCCTCAACGGCGGCTACCAGCCGCCCGCCGACAGCCGCCAGAAGATCGAGGAGGCCTGACCACCGTGATCGCGCCGATCAAGGACCCCGGATCGAACACCCGCGGACTGCTTGCCTACCTCTACGGGCGCGGCCGGCACGACGAACACCACGACCCGCACATCGTCTCCGGCTTCGCCATGCTGGGTATGCCCGACCCCGGTCGCGACCCGCGCACTACGCTCACCCAACTCGCCCGCCACCTCGACGAGCCCGTGCGCCTGCGCAACAGCGAGGCCGGCCAGAAGATCACCGGCCACGTCTGGCACTGCCCCGTACGCGCCGCACCCGAAGACCGCGAGCTCTCCGACGCCGAGTGGGCCGACATCGCCCGCCGCATCGTCCACGCCACCGGCATCGCCCCCGAAGGCGACGAACTGGCCTGCCGCTGGCCGTACGCCAGGCGGACGACCACATCCACATCCTCGCCACCACCGTCCGCGAGGATGGCCGCCGCCCCAAGCTCAACAACAGCGGCCGACGCGCCGGAGCCGAGTGCCGCGAGATCGAGAGGGACTACGGCCTGCGCAGGCTCGGCACCGGCGACGGCACCGCCGACAAGCGGCCCACCCAGGCCGAGATGCACAAGGCGGCACGGCTCGGCTGGGAACAGACCAGCAGGCAGTGGCTGCAGGAGCGCATCCGCGCCGCCATCCCCCACGCAGCCAACGCCGAACAGTTCCTCGCCTACCTCCAGGCGGACGGCGTCGAGGTGAAGATCCGCCGCCTGCCGTCCGGGGACCTCCAGGGCTACTCCGTCGGCCGCCCCGGCGACCTCGACAAGAACGGCAGGCAGATCTACCTTCCCGGCGGGAAGATCTCACCCGACCTCTCCCTGCCCAAGCTCCAGGCCCTCCTCGAAGACGGCCAGCCGACCGAGCACCCGACGGCGCGCCGCAACCGGCCCAGCAACACGTGGCAGCGCGCCACCGACGCCCTCGACACCCTCCACGACGACTTGGCAGACGGCGAGTCGAGCGCCGGTGGCGGGAGCGGTGACGGCTCCCGCGCGCAGGCCCAGATCACCGCGCTCGGCGAACTGATCGAGGCCACCGCGCAGGTCGCACCCGCCGACCTGCGCGGCGAACTTCGAGTCGCTACCCGCGTGTTCGCGCGCGCCCAGCGCTCCCAGGTCCGCGCCGAGCACCAGGCCGCAGCCGGCCTTCGTCACGCGGCCCGCGACATCGTGCGCGCCGCCGACGGACCCGACGGCAGCACCCTCGCCGTCCTGCTCGCCACCCTCGTCTGGGCCGCGATCCTCGCCGGACGCTGGCACCAGGCCCGAGGCCACCAGCAGCAGGCCGAAGCCGCCCACCGGGCCGTTCGGCACCTTGAGGCCGCCTACGACCAGGCCGCCGCACCGCAGTTCGCCGCCCTCGTCCACCGACAGCCCAAGGAGGAGACCCGCAACACTCTCGCTCACGACGTCCGCGCAGCTGTCCCCGAGCACGCCGAGCGGATCCTTGCCGACCCCAACTGGCCAGCCCTGGCCACCGTCCTCGCTGATGCCGAAGCCGGCGGCCACCAGCCCCACCAGCTCCTCGCCCAGGCCGTCGAGCGACGCGAGCTGGCCACCGCCCGCCTGCCCGCCAAGGTCCTCATCAGCCGCATCCAGCACACCAGCCGCAACCCCGTCCCCAGCCGGGTCGCCGAAGCCGCCCGCCTGCGCTCTAGCACCCTGGCTGCCCTCCCGCAGCGGCGGACGCCCGAGCCCGCGGTACCGACGTTCGCTGTCCCGACTGAGAACCGCCAGCATCGCCGCAGGTAAGAGATGACGGCCGACCATTGAGTGGCCATCAGCGGCGCCCGTCCGCATGGCGGGGTGCCCAGTGAAATACAGCTTGGCGTCGCTTCCGGTGGTCGGGAGCCTTCCCGACCACCGGAAGCCTCGTCGTGTCGCCACCGTGGCCGACCGGCCAGGAGTACCCCCATGCCAGACCCGCCGATACGCCCTACCCTCCCTGACCGCCAAGCGATCCGGGCCGCTCCATCCCGACAAGTTCAATCCCCGGCGGCCTCCGGGGCAGGGGGGTTCGCCAGCCAGTCGGGGAGCTGGGTCGTCGAGTCGGTGACCGCATGCGAGATTTGCTCGTGGGTCAAGCCCATAACTTGACGGAGGTCGGCTCCTTCGAGATGCGTCTGATAGAGCAGCGCTTCATCGAGCCGGGTACGCGTCCAGTCAGCCTCGCTCAGGCGGGCATTGGAGAGGTTCGCCCCAGTGAGATCAGCGTCGACGAAGGAAGCCGAACCTGCCTGGTCGATCAACTTGAGATCGGCGCCGCGCAGGCTTGCCCCGGTCAAGTGTGCTGCAGGAAGCCGCGCTTGCGTCAGATGGGCACCATCCAGCATGGCGCGATTCAGCCAAGCGGCGCGAAGGTCAGCTCGGTCGAGACGGACGTCCGGGAGGTGCGCCCCGGTGAGCTTGGCGAAGGCCAGATTTGTGTCGATGAGATTGGCCCCGTTCAAGCGAGCGCCCCTCAGCTCGGCCCCAACGAGGTAGGCCCCGGCGAGGTCAATGGGGCCTGACTCCTCCCGGTCGGGCCGACGGCGCAAAACGGCGAGTCCGGCTTCGACGTCAGTGGGGGGTCGGAACCGCAAGGCTGGGGGCAGCTTTTGACGCTGCAGAAGCTGCTCCTCGCTGGGCACTGTCGCATGCTCGCGAATAAACGCGATCACCACCTCGACGATCGCTGCGTGATCCGCCGGGGAGTCGTGCATGATCCGTTCGAGGGCGTATACACCGCCGATGCGCACGCTCAGCTGACTGGATCCGAGCTGCTGGATCGCCTTGATGTATCGGTCGGTCACCTGGTTCTCGCGAGCGATCCTTCCTGCCGCTGATCTTTCTCGCGATTGTGTTGAAGAGTCTCTTGAGCCACCCTCAGGTTCTCTTGGGTGACTCTGAGTGTCCTGCCAGTGAAGAAGAGACCAACGGCACCCGCCGAAGCAACCAGGAGTGCAACGACCGCAGTGCGGAAACCCGCGACAACGGTCGCTTTGGGTCCGCTGTCCCTGAGGCCGTTTAGCTCCACCCGGTCCAGTTCCCATGGGCCGCGCCACAGCAGCCAGAGGGAGCCCACCAACACGAGAGTGATCAACATGGGAGTGAGGGCTCGTAGCAGCAATCGCCGTGCACTGCCGGTGGTCACGGGGCTCACCTGCTGGCCACGCTGCCATCGAGATTCGTCATTGGGCCTCCGCGGGCTTGGCGGCACGGTGCCGCAACCGTCTTGGAACCTACCGGAGGACGAGGTCGTCGACGTGCCGTTCACCGACGAGAATGGTCACGTGTGCCACGGGTTGCAGCCACAGCGCGCGCCGAGGAACAGCTCAAGGTTGGCCGGCACCCGGCCCAGTGCCCCCTGGCAGCACCACCGACGCCCTCGACCCACTGTCCGAAGACCTCACCGCTGGCGGCAGCGGGGGCGACGGCAACCTGGCCCAGGCCCAGATCATCGTGCTCAGCGAATTGATCGAGGCCACCGCACAGACCGCACCCGCCGACCTGCGCGCCGAACTCCGGATCACTTCAGGGGGCGTTCGCCCGCACTCAGTGATCCCAGATCCGCTCTGAGCATCAAGCCGCCGCCAGCCTTCGCACCGCCGCCCGCGACCTGGTGAACGCCAGAAGTGGCAAGGACGGCAGGGCTCTCGCCGAACTGATCAGCAATCGAACCGACACCAGCGCGGTGGTGCTGGCTCTGTCGTCTTCGGTCGCCAGGAACGATCTCAACCTGACACAAGCAGCAGTCCGGCACTACGAGCAATGCGGTGCCGGACGTCTTCTCTCGATGCCAGTGGCCAACCCCTCGCTACCGCGCGCCGAGGTTCACAGCTGGGCGGAGCAGGTCGAGGACGTGCGTCCAGCTGTAGCTGTCGCGGCCTCCGCCCGCCTTGGGCATGTGGGGCACGTAGTCGCCGATCAGGACGCCCATCGAACGGAGCCGGGCCAGGCTCTCGTCGTATGCCGGATGAGCCGCCTGGGCGGAGTTCACGTACGGCTGGATGGCGGTCGGGATGCCGAGTCCGTACGCCTCGCAGAGGATGCCGAGTGCGAGCGTGTCCGAGATGCCAGCGGCCCACTTGTTGATGGTGTTGAAGGTGGCGGGCGCGACCGCGATGGCATCTGCCGGCGGCAGTGGCTGTGGGACGCTGGGCGTGCGCCAGGCCGAGCGGATGGGGTAGCCGGTCTGTGTCTCGATGGCCTCCTGGTCTATGAAGCCGAGTGCGCTGGGGGTGGCCACCACGCCGACCTTCCAGCCTTCGTCATGGGCGGCGGTGATGAGCGTGCCTACATCGTCCGCGATGCCTGAGGCACAGACGACGATGTAGAGGAACGGCTCGCGCTGATCGGTCAAACCTGGACTCCCAACTCCTGGCAGAAACGACGAAGCTCCGGGATCGCGCCGCGCCGGTCGCGGGCGGCCATGTCACCGGCCAGCTCCAGCACGGCAGGGCGTCGGCGGATGTCCTCCGACGCACAGCTCTCCGCGATCCTCAGCGCTTTGTACCCCTCGGCCAGTCTGCCCTGTTGGCTGTATGCCCGTGCAGCCTCCACCCAGAGTGCCGCCCGGCGTTCAGGAACGGGGATGCGTCGGCGCATCAGGGGCTGAGCGGCTTCGAGCGCCGCTCCCGCATCGCCCAGGACGACGGAGGCGCTCACCGAATGCAGCGCGACGTTGGTCGGGCTGAAGTTCGCCCAGGCGTCCGGTGCGTCGAGCTCGACGTAGTGCGCGACCTCCTGGGCCTCGGCGAGGAACTCTGCGGTCGTGGCGCGATCGCCGCCCGCGCTCGCGGCCGTAACTCCGCGAAGAAGCATGAGGCCGAGCGCTGCGAGGTAGGCGGGAGGCCGCCGGTCGTAGCTGCTGGCGAGTTGGTCGGCGGTGTGGCGGATGAGGGTGATGGCCGGCTTGGTGTGCCGGTCTCGGGCGAGCACGTGGGCCTGAACACGGACACTGGAGGCCATGACGACGGGATCGCCGCTCCGTTCGGCCTCGGCCATCGCCCGGCCGACCGCTAGCCAGGCGTTGCCGTGGTCGCCCAGCTTCAGGAGCAGACTCACCGCGGTCTGGTAGGCCGTCGCGAGCAGACCTGCCAGCGCCGGGTCGCCGCCATGGACAGCGTCCTGGGCCTGGCGAAGGTCGGCGATCAGCGACGGCAGGGCGTCTTCCAACTCGGCATACCGACAGGCATAGAAGAGCCTGCGGGCCTGGGAGAGTCGCGCGGTGAGAGCGGCCTGGGCCTGTGGCGGAGCACTGGCTGGAAGCGGTCCAGGCAGAAGTGCCTGCACAAGCTCCATGCCCACGCTGGGCGGGGCTGCTGGGGCCGCGAGCGCGACGACGCTCGCAGCCAAGAAGTTCCGACGGTGCATGTCGTCCGCCCTGCTGTCCGCACTGGTATGGGAGGACAGGCCGAGGCTCCCCAGTGGGATGTCGAGCACGGCCGCGACAGCCCGCAGAACGTCCATGTCCTGCGTCCCCGTGCCGCTCTCAAGTCGGCTGATCTTCGACTGGTGGTAGCCCAGTTCGGTGGCCACATCCTCTTGCGTCCGGCCGCTCAACACTCGTGCGCGGCGGATCACTTCTCCGATCCCGCCCGCTGCGGAGTGTGCCTTGGCCGTCGGCGACATGGCTTCTCCTGCCAATGCTGATCCTGCCTGGTGGGCCGAGCGTAGCCGCACCAGGACAACCCGGTATGCACGATCTGCATGGATCATGCGCACCTGGCGCGCTACCTAACCACTCGGCTCGGCCACGGAGTTGTCTTGGCGTCAGCAGCTCACTCACCCCTGGAGCTCGCGACTCCCGACCCCGCATGCCCGAGGCCCATCCGTGGTCTCCGGCGAGCGTGGTTCTACCCAGTGGCTAAGGAGAAGCGCCAATGGCCTTCCGCTCGGACGTGCAGAGAGAAAACACCGCGCACCAGCGGGACGCCATGGCCCTTCCTCTCGTACCGGTCGGAGAGCAGATGATCAGCGGAGTGGCGGCCCTCCCAAACCGCGCCACCGAGCGCCGTCGGCGCCTCGCGGCTGCCAGCGCCAACGCCCGGGAGGTGCTGGGCCGTCACCAGTTCGCCGACGGTCAGTGCAGTCACGGCTGTGGCGTCTGGCCGTGCAACACCGTGGTCGACACGGTCCAGGAATGCGACGGTGACCGATGAGCGCCCCCTCCCTCGCGCGACGCATCGCCTTCGACGGCACCACGCGGGACGACATCCCCCCAGCCCGGGAAGCCGTCGTAGGCATTGCCCGATCGTGGGGAATCACCGGGGACGGCCTGGACGACATCGCCCTGGTTGCCGGCGAGCTCCTTGCCAACGCGGTCATCCACGCCCCCGGACGGCTGCTGGCCGGTGTTTACCTCTCCCCGGACGGCGACCGCGTGGTGATCGAGGTCTACGATCCGTCGCGCAGGATGCCGACCGGGGCGGCGAACTTCGGCAGCAGCGAACTGACCTGCGGTCGAGGCATGCTGCTGATCGAGGACCTGTCGGAGAGCTGGGGCGCCGATCCGACTACTCACGGGAAGAAGGTCTGGGCCGAGCTGGCCGTCCCAGCCGTGGTGGTACCCGAGCTCCCTCGCTCGGAGCGCCGAGCCGCCCTGATCGCCAGCATGGTCCGGACCGATCGTCCCAGGCCGCGCCCCATCGACCCACCCGACCCAGCGCCCGCGCGTACCAGTGGTTCTCGGAACACCGAGCCCCGCGCGCCCACCGACTCCGCCCGTACTGGTCAAGGCACACCAGCCGGGCGGTGACGGGGCCGGTCGCTCTTCCCCCGGGAGCGGCTGGCCCCACCCTCGCACAACCCGCTGGGTTCAGCTGCGCATGCTCCACCTGAACTCAGCTCTACGGAAGGATGGATGAATGAGCGACTGGGACTTCGTGAAGGACAGAACGGCCACGCAAGGCGCGGTGTGGAAGTCGACAGACGGCCTGCTCTACAAGCGGACCGGGGGCGAGGACCTGCGCGAGGAGATCGAGTTCCAGCGACTCGCCGCCGGCCTCGGCTACCCGGTCCCGGAGATCGTCGACAGCGGGTCGGAGAACGGGAGCTACTACGTCACGGAGCGCTCCCTCGGCAGCGCCTCACTGCACGAGGAGGCCCTGGCCGACGCTCTGCGCGACGGGCGGGTCAGCTACCAGGTGATCAGCACGGCGGCAGCCGTCTCGTCCAAGCTCTTGCAGGCCCAGGCCAGGCACCCGCTGCCCGCCTCGCCCTGGTTCGAGAAGGCTGCCTTCGCCAAGGACGTCTTCGAGGAGAACCCGGACTTCGACACCACACGGGTCCACGACACGGTCAAGCGAGCCCTCGACCGGATGGCACTGCTGCCCACGGTTCACGGGCACCTGGACTTCGGCCTGCCCAACGTCCTGGCGGCCGGCGTCATCGACTGGCAACACCACGGCCCCATCCCGCTCGGCTACGACGTCTACCCCGCGCTCGACATCGTCGCCTTCAAGGGCGGAGGCAAGGGTTACAGCATCAGCCCCGAGCAGCGCGCCAGCTACGTCGCCGCACTGGACGAGACCAGCGCCTCCCTGATCGGGCAGCGGGTGGGCGAGCACCTGGGCGACTTCCTGCTCGTCAAGTGCTTCTTCTTCCTCGCCCTCATGCGGCCCACCGACCCCGCACGGCACGACAAGCACATCAAGTGGCAGTACCGCCGCACCCTATTTACGATGGGACTTGATCAGTATGAGTCGTCCAGCACGATCGACACCGACACCTTCCCCACTCTGGAACGGTTTACCACTGAGCACCGGTAGGCCGGTTCCCACCGTTCGCGACCGCGACTACCTGATGGACCACCACGGAGTCGTCTTCAAGGTCATTGGCGACAGCCACCCCGGCAGCCATTACCTCGGCTACGTCAAGTACCACCCTGACGAGAAGGGCGACCGTCGGCTCTTCGACCGGACCTACCGGCAGAACAGCGTCGTGTCGAAGTCCTTCGGCATCCTCGCCGGCAGGCCGGAGTGCTACGTCTACTCCGACACCCTCGGCTGCGTCATCACCGGCATCCCGCGCGAGGACGTGGCCGTCCACTACTCCTGCCGCCAGGCCCTCGCCGCCATCCACGAGGGCCCCGGCGCGGTCGCCGACAACCCGGCAGGCAAGGACCTCCTGGCGATCACCGAGTGGATCACCGCGAACGACGCCAAGGGCCTGATCGGCGTCACCGGCTCCTTCCTCGTCGGCTGCTTCAACGAGCGCTCCGACATCGACCTCGTCTGCTACGGGCCGGAGGGCTACGAGGCCGCGCAGGAGTTGTTCAAGCAGCCCGAGCTGATCAGGCCGTATGACGGGGACGACCTGACACGGCTCTACATCCGGCGGGCGAAGTACATGGAGGGCAGCTCGTTCGACACGCTCATCAAACAGGAGAGGCGCAAGCTCCAGGGGCTGACCGCCAATGCCGGCGCGCACATCAACTGCGAGCCGATTCGCTCCGACCGCGACAAGACCTTCTCCCGGGTGACCTCCAAGGAGATCGGTGAGGTCTCGCTCCTGGCGAAGATCACCGACCACGCCGAGGGCCTCACCACCCCGGCGGTCTACGGGATCAAGGTCAAGACCATCCTCAGCTCGACCATCGACGAGCCCGACTCCTTCGCCCGCAGGATCACCCACATGCGCTCGTACCTCGGCGCCTACACCAGCGCGTTCCGCACCGGAGACACCGTTCACCTGTCCGGCAAGCTCGTCCACACCCAGGACGGCGAACGCAGCGGCTTCGGCATCGAGCTCACCCCATGGACCGTCAGCGGCTCCTACGTCGCCAACCTCGCCGGATAGGAGCCGTGCCATGACCTTACTCATCGTCCGCCACGCCGAGTCCGTCGAGAACGCCGACAAGTACAACGGCTTCTACCAGGACCCGCGTCCGTACAGCGGGGCCGCCGCCCACAGCATCTCCCGCAGCATCGTCGGGCTGACCCCACGCGGCTTCCGGCAAGCCCAGTGGCTCGCCGAGGTGCTCCCGGGCCTCATGAATCACGAGCCGCACGTCTACACCTCGACCTACCGGAGGGCGACCGACACCGCGCTGATCGCTCTCCCCGACCTCCCGGACGGGTGGCCCCAACAGACGGCGCTCCTCGACGAACAGCACTACGGGGACGCCACCTACATGACCAAGCGCGAACTGTTCGACACCTACCCGGAACTGGCCGAGGACCGCAGACAGCGCAAGCACATCTGGACCGCGCCTGGCGGTGGCGAGTCCCTCGCCGAAGCCGTGAGCAAACGGGCCGCCGAGTTCGCCGCCCTGGCTCAGTCCGAACTCCAGACACCCTGCACGGTCGTCGCATTCACCCACCAGACCGCCGCCGTCGCACTCCGCTCGTTGCTCGAAGGCCGCGAGCTTCCGGAGATCCTCGCGGAGGAGCGGAAGGGCAAGATGCCCAACGCCGCGATCCTCCACTACGACCTGCGAGACGGCCGGTTCGTCCGGACGGGAACGACCATCCCGCTGATTTAGGAGGAGCCCGTGCGACACCTGTTCCTCAACGGACCCGTCCAGAACGGGCCCTTCACCTTCGAGACCAAGCCGGGCAAGGCCGTCGGCATTCGACTCGCCGCAGCCCTGAACGCCATCATCGGCGCACCACCCGTGCCCCACCTGTGGAACACCGTGACCCTCGCAGGAGACCTGCGGCATCGCCAGGCGGACAGGAGGCAGGTCCGCGAGGCGTTCGAGGCCGACCTCATAGCAGCCAAGTATCCGCCTGGGCAGTCGCCGGTAGCTGGCACCCTGACCGACGCTGACGCCGAGGTGGCCAGCGTGGCCCTGGAGATGATCGAGAGCAACCTGAGGGCTGGCACCCTCGTGGTGAGCCGCGAGACCGTCCCGACGTGTCGCGTCTGCGGTCACATGACCGGCAACGGGACCCACCCCTGCAACGCCTGCGGCAGCACCGAGACTCAACCCTGCACCGGCCTGCACCTCGTCGCCGAGCTCGCGAAGGACCGCCCAGTCCTCGACCGCTCGGACATCCACGCGAGCCATCGCCAGGAGCCCAAGCACTTACAGAACACCGCCAGCAACGTTACCCAGCGCCTGATTCTCACCCGAACCCGCGACCACGGCATCGACCTCTCACCGCTCGGGCTGGCCGGCCTCGTCCTCGACCCACGGGTCGGCATCCACGCCACTGTCCTCGCCGTAGCACGAAGGCACCAGGCGGACACAGCCGTGATGACCATCACCCAGAACGCGGCCAACCACATCGCAGCGCACGGGCAGCACTTCCGAGAGCACTTCGGCACTCGGCTGCAGTACGCCCTGCACGGACATCTCCCCTATGACCACACGGCGGACCTCCGAGCGGTGTATGAGGCCTACAAGGCGAGCCCCGGGGCGAAGATGGCGTTCGAGACGTGGTTCCTCCCTCTCATCTCCCTGAAGGAGAAGACCGCGACTCGACCGCAGCAGCTTCCCGCGCTCTTCAAGCACTACATGCGGGCACACATGGTCCAGCCCGCCGAGGCCGACGAAGCCGTCATCAACGCCATTCGGCGCGCTGTTGCGAGTGGTGACACCGGCTGGATCATGAATAAGCCGGAGTTGGCCAACGTGATGGCTGCCACTCGGCTCGCTGCCACCTACCCCTACGTCGGCTGAATCCCAAGAGCGCGCTCCAGCCCGGCCGATGCAGAGAGCGACATGGCGAATGCTCAATGCCACCTGAACGTGTCGAGCGTGAGACGTCCTCCGAGGTGCCCACTGTAGGGTCGATCCGTGGCAACTCTCGCGCTCTTCGACACCGACAAGCAGGCACTGCCCGACGTTCCGGCGGAGGCAGTCGAGCATGGCGAGGTCTTCACCCGGCGCTGGGTGGTCGAGCTCATCCTTGATCTACTCGGTTACACATCGGACAAAGATCTCTCGGAGCTGAAAGTCGTAGAGCCTGCCTGCGGTGCGGGAGCGTTCCTCGGCGTGATTGCCTCGCGGATCAGTGCCTCGTGCCGAGCTCACGGTCGTCCGATCACCGATGCGGTGAGCGCAGTCCAGGCCTTCGACCTGCTCGCGCGGAACGTGGCCGGGAGCCGTGGACTCGTCGAGCAGCAGCTACACGACGAGGGGTGGGAGCGTCACGATGCTCGGAAGGTGGCTTCGAGCTGGGTAACTCAGGGGGACTACCTGCTCCAGGCTGACTCCGAGCACCGCGCGGACTTCGTGGTGGGCAATCCCCCGTACATCAGGCTGGAGGATGTGCCCGATGACCGGATGGATGCCTATCGCGATGCATGTTCCACGATGGGTGGTCGGGCCGACATCTACGTCGGCTTCTACGAGGTAGCGCTTCGGAGCTTGCAGCCGGGCGGCCGGCTCGGCTTCATCTGCGCTGACCGCTGGATGAGGAACCAGTACGGCCGCAAGCTGCGCCAGCTGGTGACAAAGCAGTTCAGCATGGACCTGGCGCTGGTCATGCACGACGTGGATGCCTTCCAGGACCAGGTCGCGGCCTACCCTGCGATCACGATCATTTCCAAGAAGGCGCAAGGCGGTGCCGTGGCCGCCGATACGACCCGCGCCTTCGGGGAATCAGAGGCCCGTAAGTTCCTCGCTTGGTACGAGGCCGATGACCGGAAGCCGGTTGCAACCAAGGCCTTCCAGGCGGCCCCCCTGCCGCACTGGTTCCCCGGCGAGGACTCCTGGCCTGCCGCCTCACCAGCCAGGCTCGCTGTTCTCGAAGATCTCAGCGAGCGGTTTCGCTTGCTGGAGGACATGACGACGGGCACGCGCGTCGGCATCGGCATCGCCACTGGGGCCGACAAGGTCTTCATCACCGACGACGCTGAGCTGGTCGAGCAGGACCGGCTTTTGCCTATGGCCATGGTTCGCGACACCACAAGCGGCTCCATTAACTGGAACGGCTCTTACCTGGTCAACCCGTGGAACTCCCAGGGCGAGCTCGTCGATCTGGCTGGTTACCCGATGCTCTCGGCCTACTTCCGCCAGCACAGTGGCGTGTTGCGCAAGAGGTACGTCGCGGTCAAGCAGCCGGACCGCTGGTACAAGACCATCGACAAGGTCGACCATAGGCTGACGACGAGGCCGAAACTCCTCTTCCCGGATATGAAACTGACGATCCATCCGGTGCTCGATGAAGGGGCGTTGTACCCTCACCACAACCTGTACTTCATCGTCTCGGACGTCTGGGACATGCGCGTACTTGGCGGCCTGCTCCTCTCCAAGGTCGCCGAGGCGTTCGTGGAGGCATACGCGGTCAAGATGCGCGGGGGAACGCTTCGCTTCCAGGCGCAGTATCTCCGCAAGATCCGTGTGCCTGACCCGGAATCCATCGCTGCCGAGGACCGGTCTGCTCTGGCAGACGCCTTCGACAAGCGGGACGTGAAGGCGGCCACCGAGGCAGCGCTGCGCGTCTACGGGCTAACCGAGCTTCCCAACTAGGAGGAACCGACCTTGACGGTCAGCCGCCAGGACTTCGAAGACGCCATCGCCGCGTACTGGGGCGTCAAGCAAGCCCAGAACGCGCAGTCGGCGATCAAGGCTGCAGTGGGCGCCGGCACCGCTGGTTCCGTCAGAGGCGGCAAGCACTTCGATTCCATCGCAGCCCTCCTGGCGAAGTTCTTCCTCGAAGCGGGCTACCCGCCGGAGAGCATCCGGGTCACCAAGTCGCAGGGGTTGGAACTTCCGGGCTACTACAGGCCCCAGAAGCAGTGGGACGTAGTTGTCGCGTACGAGAACACACTGGTGGCCGCCTTCGAGCTGAAGGCACTGGGTGGTCCGTCCTTCGGCAACAACTACAACAACCGGGTGGAGGAGGCGCTCGGCAGCGCTGTCGACCTCCGCAGGGCAGCGCTGGCGGACCTCTACCCCGGCGAGAAGCCGTGGCTCGGCTACTTCTTCATCATGCAGGACGAGGCCGGATCGCGGAGGCCGGTCAAGCCGGCCAAGGGGGCCCTCCCCGTCGAAGACATCTGGCACGGCAAGTCCTACCAGGACCGCTTTGGGATCTTCTGCCAGCGGCTGATGGCAGAGCAGCTGTACGACGCGGTCTGCTACGTCACGTCGTCGGCGGATGAGCCGAAGCCGACTGAGCCGGTCGCCAGCCTCGACTGGCGGCACTTCTCGGCTGCCATAAACGCTCGGATCACGTACCTGCAGGAACTGGGGCTGCCCAAGCCGAGCTGGCCGCTGGCCCCGCTCTTCGGAAACCCCAGCTAACGCCAGCCGGTAGAGGCCCCAACGGGCGCCTGTCGCCCTCCGCTACCCGGAGCTATGGGAGTCCGCAGGACACTCGATTACGACCGTCGCATGCCAACCAAGAAATGCCTGGTCAGGGGCCCCTGCCACTCTCCGTCGCAGGTCAGGATCGGCCGGCATTTGTTCCGCTTCAGCGTCTGACGCCGCCCGGCGCGTGGTTGGGCGCGTCAGTCGCTGAGCACGCTGACGAGCTGGTGGAGCTGCGCTTCGTCGAGAGGGGTCCGGTGGGCGAGGCGGTTGCGGGACCTCCAAAGGGTGCGCAGCCGCCGGCGCTCCACCTCGTTGAGGGCGATGTGGCCGTTGAGGTGCGCTCCCCACATGGCGCCGAGTTCCATAGCGGTGAGCACCAGTCCGGTGTCGGTCGCCGTGTCGGGATCGGCTGAACCGCCGACGGGCCGGGGCCCGTACTGCTCGGCCAACCGGGATAGGGGGATCCGGGCGCGACGGCGGACGACATCGGTGAACTCCTCGCGGGCGTCGTCCAGCCGTGGAAGCAGCGCATGGTGCTGGGCGAGCCAGACCCTGGTGGCCACGATGTGCCGGTGCGCGAGGTCGTGTGCGGGATGACGGCGCAGGTGGCCGTCCCAGTTGTCGACGATCCCGGCGCTCCAGGGGGTTAGCACCACCTGGTCGGGTCGGTGGCCCGGTCCACCGACCCGCTCGTGCCACTTCGGCGGAGCGGTGTCCTCGACGGCGGTGTCTGCGACGGTGAGCCGCAGTGCGTCCAAAAGCGTCTCGGGGCTCCCGTTCCAGTGACTGGCCAGGGCGGCGGCTACGTCGAGAAAGGGGCCGCTGACCTCGGTGATGGTCGCCTGGACGACGGCCTCCAGCAGCTGCTGATGACGAGCCAGGCCGGTCCTGGGAGGTCGGCTGACGGCGACGACCGTGGCCGTGTCCAGGCGCCCGACGGCGCCCCACCACCAGTGGACAGCGATGTCCTCGCGAGCGAGTTGGTCCGGCAGGTTGGCGGGCAGGTCCTCCGCGGTCACGACGACGAGGGCCCGCGGGCGCCGGTCCGGTGGGAGGCCGGCCTCCTTGGCCGTGGCAACGATCCGCCGCAGGAGGTTGGTCGCAGCGGTGGGTGCCTCCTCGTTCCATGCCCTGATGATGACGGGGCGGGTCTCGGGCCGGTCGTCTGGCTCTCCGACGAGCCTGGCGAGCACTCCTTCAGTCGTGGCACGGGTGGCCCGGTGACTGGGGGCGCCGGGCTGGGCCGCCAGCGGCTGCTCGGCGAGCTCCGCCGCGAGCCGTCCCAGCAGCTCCGCGAGAGATTCGGCGGGGGTGATGGGGCGTGCCGGCACCGGGCGAGGCGCGGAAGGCACGCCGACCCCGGGACCGGCGCCGAAGCCCGACAGGCCGTCGTCGTAGTCGAGCAGAGGCGCTAGACCGGACCACTGCGGTGCGGTCGGCGGTGGTGCGGGTGTCGCCGGAACGGAGGCGCCGGGGCGGTCGGGGGCGGCCGTAGGCAGAAGGAGGAAGTCACCGATCTCGTGAAGGAGTTCGGTGAGCAACGCATCGGCGACGCAGCCCGGCCCGGAGGTCAGCGCGCGTGGCAGCAGCCAGAGGCAGCTCCGCCCCGCGCGGAGGTCGTCGTGAAGCCGTCGGAGCCACCCCCTGACCCCGGGGAGCGAGGTCAGGGGGACGGCTGTGCTCGTACTCACACGCCCCGCCTGACGACGCCGAGCGCCTGAAAGGTGATCAGGTCCAGGGCATAGCCGTCCTCGCTGTCGTCCAGCACCCCGTGATTGGTGAGCCTGCTGGTGAGCCGACGCACCTCGTCCAGCTCCAGGCCGGTGACCGCGGCGATGTCGGCGTGCCCGCAGCCTTCCCCGGCTTCGACGTACTCGGCCCAGACGGACAGCGGCTCGATCACATCCTGGTCCAACTCGACCCGGGCGAGATGGTCGGCGGCGTTGCCCGGCTGAGCAAAATAGGCGGTGACCTGGTCCAGCGCGGCTTCCAGGGTGGCGCCGCCCCGGGTGGCCTGATGGACGGTCCGTTCCACCACGCTTGGCCAGCCTCCCGTGGCATCCGCCAGCCGCCGCCGTTTGTCCGGGGTGTCGAACGGGCACTCCGGCCAAGCACGCAGGCTGTCGGCGTTCCACCGTTCCGGCCGTAGCACACTGGTGACCCGCTCGTCCCCGAAGCCCAGCCAGGTCATCGGGTCGACGACGAGTACCGCGGCTCGGTGTGGGGCCCCGGAGCCGTGGGACATGTGCGCGTGCAGCTTCTCCACGGCCTGACGGAGCACCTCAAGGCCGCACGTGCGCACGTCGGCGAGGACGACGCTGGGCTGCCGGCTCCGGGCGTCCCGGGTAAGCACACCTGCGAGGTCGTCCGGACCGGCTGTGTGCACGGTCAACCCGCGCGCGTCTGCGTACGAGCTGATCGCGAGGGTCACCAGCTCCGGGCCGTGCGCCTTGGTCAGACACACAACGGTCGCACCCGGGCTGGTCGCCTCGTATAGCTGCTGCTCGGTCAGCGGGCTGTAACGGGCGACACCGTGCGGATCGCTGCCGACCAGGCGCCGTGAGAAGCGCGGGTTGTAGTCGTAGGGCAGGCTGAACTCGGTCTGACGGAGCTCCAGTTCCAGATCCTCGCGAGTGCCGAGCATGCGGACCACATTGGGGCTGCGCACCGCGTAGTTGCGGCGATCGGCCTCCTGGACCAGCAGTCCGAGGCCCACCATCTCGTCCAGGTAGATCTTCACGTCGCTGGCGGTGAGCTTGTTGAAGCCGTCGGGCCAGTGCCGCTTCGCCTCGCTGAGTAGGTAGTCCGCGTCGTAGCCGCGCTGGAAGCGGTCGTCGCCGCTGCGCAGCGCTATCACCAGCGCGAGCACCCGGTAGCGGTCCTCCAGGTTGATCGTGATCCGTAGACGCTCGGCGATGTTGCGGTGGACCTGCGCCGAACCGGTCACCGCCCGGATGTCCTCCTCGGTGACCGTGATCGGCCACTGCGCCGAGCCGAGCGGCTTCTCGCGCAGCGCCGCGACCAGCCGGTCGCAGAAGATCTGCACCAGGCAGGCCTGGTAGTTGGTTGCAGCGAGCACACGCCACACCAGGTCGGGGCGCTCGAAG
Organism: Kitasatospora sp. GP82; assembly: GCF_029892105.1. Lineage (GTDB taxonomy): Bacteria > Actinomycetota > Actinomycetes > Streptomycetales > Streptomycetaceae > Kitasatospora. The sequence goes on from NZ_JARZAJ010000001.1 coordinate 129,847, forward strand.
CGGTAGCCGAACGCGGCCATAGGCTCTACGACGAGGCGCTGCGCCTCGGCCGGCTTGAGCGGGCCGATGAGGACGTCCGGGCCGCCGTGGGCGAGTGGCACGTTGGAGAGGTGGCTGAATCGCTGGACCTGGTGCAGGCCAGCAAAGACGATCTTGAAGCGACGGTCGGTGCTGTCCATGAGGCCCTTGAGGCGGGCGACGTTGGCGAACGTGCCCTCGCCGCCGCGGCCGTGGACCGCCTTCGAGTCAGCGGTCAGGAACGCGTCGGCCTCGTCGGCGAGTACGAGCACCCGGCGCTCGCGGTTCTCCTCAAGCCAGCGCCGCACATGATCCAGCAGGACGTCGGCGCTCACCTCGGAGGACACCTTCGGGCCGAGGACACCGACCCGTTTGAGCTCCGCGCTCAGCACCGACCAGATCCGGTCGGCCGGTTCGGCCTCACCCACGCCACGAGCCTTCAGGTCGAGGTATATCGCCTTGCGTTCCGGCGTCATGGGGAAGGTTGCCTCGACCTTGCGCAGCAGCGCGGACTTGCCGAGCTGGCGTCCCCCATACAGGAACAGTGCTCCGAGCGGGTCGACGACTGTGGCCATCTCCTTGCTACGGCCGTAGAACACCTCCGGCGGTACCAGGCCGGCCACGAACGGCGTGTACGGCGTGAAGGCGGTCCACGGCAGCGTGACGCGCTGGGCGGCTCGGAACGAGCGAGGCGAACGGGCCGCCGTCCAGCCGAACACGGCCGGGTCCACCACCAGGGCCTGCTGCGACGAGGTCCGTGCATGCGTGGCCATCACCCGGCGCCCGGCCAGGCCCAGCGGATAGAGGTAGAGGATGATGCAGGCGCCGGTCTCGTTTCGCAGCAGCTCAAGCGGACTGCGCCCGCGTAGCTCGTCGGCGACCACCAGGACGGTGTAGGTGATCGCCGCGGATCCGAGCGCGGCGACGTAGCCGGGAGCGGCCTCGTTGGCCGCCAGCTTGGCGGTCAACCGGAGGATGCCGCGCACCTGCTGGTGGTCGTCGCGGGTCGGCGTGCGTCCCTCCAGCCCCAGGACGCGCAGAACGGAGGGGACGTGCTTCTGCCACTCCGACCCGCGCGTGGTGGGCTTGCACAGCGCGTCCCATGACTCCAGCCCGATCCGCGAACCCTCGGTCAGCGGCTGGCCATCGGCGTACAGTTCCGCCCACGGCCGGGCCGAGTATCCCTGCGCCCCGGCCTTCGAAGACCGGACGGTCTCCAACCCGGCCATGAACTGGCGAAGTTCGTCGCCCCAGTCGACACTGCTCCAGTCGGGCAGCGCGCTGCCCTCGCGCAGCAGCGCCAGGCACTCCTCGGCGGTGACCGTGTCGCCGGCCCGGAGCAGCTCGGTGAGCCGCTTGTGGTCCTGTTCCGATATCACCAACGAGTCCAGTTGCTCGTACAGCCGCGCCAGGTACGCCTGGAGCCTTTCGTCCAGCTCCTGTTCAAGCCGCCGGATATCCTCGACCGCGGCGCGGAACGCCCCGTCGGGCGTGGGCTGTTCGAGGTGTTCCAGTCGACCGACCAGCTCACGCTCGGTCAGGTCATCGAGGTTCTGGGTGCGCAGCTCGGCGAGTCGACCGGCGGCCATCCGGTGGGCTTCCCGGCGAAGGCCGGACCAGCGCGCCCACTCGGCGTCGCGCAGCGTGCGCCAGTCGGGGGGAAGGGCCCGGATCCCGGCGGGAGCCGCTGGCACCAGCCCCTGCTCCAGGGCCTCCACCAGGCTGTCGGCCAGGTGGAGGTCACCGCGCTCGGCATAGGCGGTGACGACGGAACGGATGTTGACCGGCGCGAGCAGCAAGGCCACGGCTTCGGCGAAGCCGGGCTCGCTCGGCAGCGGCAGACCGTCGCGCGAGCGCGGCAGGTCGAGCGCCGCCAGCAGCGCCTCGGTGCCCGGCGCGATGTCCAGTGCGGTGTCCAGGCGGGCCTCTCCCTCGGCGACGTCCAGCACCCGCAAGGGAACCGGCGCGCTGTCCTCGCCCAGGAACCACGCCCGCAGCCGGAGCAGCGCGGCGCCTTCGGGCCCTGGCAGCGCGGGCGCCTGCCGCACCTGGTCGACGGCGTGCCGGAGCGCGGTCACGGTGTCGCCAAGTTCCTCCGCCCCTGGCGCGGCCAGCGCGCGGGCCTGCGAGAGCAGGGTGACGACCTGCTCGATCCGGTTGAGCAGGGAGCGCTTCGCCTTGGCCTCGATCGGTTCCTTGGCCTGCTTGGGCGTCCGGATCGCTGCGTCGGCATCCTCGATGATGCGCTCGGAGGCGTCCCGCTTACGGAAGGTCTCCCATGCCTCCTCCAGGACTGAGGTGTCCGCCTCTTCGGCCGCCCACGCGCGCACGGCCGCCAGCGCCCGGCCGAGCGGCTGCTCCGCGCCGATCAGCCGGTTCTGCACCTGGGTCGCTCGGGCATAGCCGATCTTCTTCAGCGGCAGGCTCGTCGCCAGCTCGGCGGCTGCCGCGGCGATGCCGGTCCGAGTGAGGATCGGTTCCGCGTCACGGCGCGGGTGCAGAGTCGCCGGATCGAAGCGCTGGTAGCGCCGCAGCACGTCGACCGCGCACTCCAGCAGTCGGCCCCAGGGCCCGGGCACGAGGGCCGACGGGTCCGTCTGCAGCAGGAGGTCGTTCGGCCAACCCGCCACCAAGCCGGCCCGGAGCGATGCCACAGTGGCCAGGATGAGCGCCGGACGGTCGCCCTGTAGGGCCTCCAGGTCTGGCACGAATCGGGTCATCACCGGGGTGGCCTCTTCGGCGAGGTCGCAAGAGAAGGCGGCGTCCGTGAACGCGAGGCTCTCGGCTCGGTGCGCGGGTTCGGCCGACCCCAGGGTCAGCCAGTACGCCTCCTGGAAGCGGCGCGCGGTCACCAGCCGCTCGACGGGAGAAGCCTCGGCCGCGACGTTCTCGTCGTCCTGGGTGCTCTGCCACGCCAGGTAGGCGGTCTCCTCGGTGCCCGGTTCGTCTGCCGGCTCCGCTGTGGAATTCTCCAGGCCCGGGACGTCCGCAAGGGGCTCAGGGGCGGCGGTCGGGAGTTCAGGAGTGGCAGGGGTTTCCGCCACGGCCTCCGGCGGGAACGGCTGCTCGGCCTCGGGCTGCGGCGTCGGCGGTTCGGGTGCGGTCTCGGACGCGGACCGGGTGGGTTCCTCGACCTCCTCGCCGGGCTTCTCGTCGACCCGCTCGTCGACCGGCTCCGAGTCCGCAGTGGTGGGCCCGTTTTCGGCAGCTGGCTCTTCGGCGGGGACGGCGGGCAGGGCCTCAGTTGGCCCGGCGTCGCCGCCCAGGCTCGCGATCTCGTCGTCGAGTGCGTGCAACGAGGCTCTCAGCGTCTCCAGGTAGACGCCGCCGCTGTCCTGCCCGGCCTGCTCGACGATCTTCAGCAACGTCTCCCGCTGCGTCTCCAGCAGCGTGAGCCGTGCGGCGCGTGCGGCCCGTTCCTCAGCCTCGGCGCGCAGTCCCTCTACCGAGGCATGAAGCCCCGCGAACCCTTCGTCGGCGTTCCACCCTAGGCCGACCACTGCGGTCCTATCCGCCAGTGCGGCCCGCTCGGTCGACCAGGCGGCCGCCTCGTCCAGTACGCCCTCGGGCAGCCCGAGCCCGGCGCGGACCCGATCGGCAGCCTGGCCGAGGCGTTCGGCGACCGAGCTCGAACGCTCGCGCAGCGAGCGTGCCAGGTCGGCGAGTTCGGTCCAGTCAGGGACCGGCAGGTCGTCCTCTGCCAACAGTTTCTCCTCCTCGTCCTGCTCGGATATTTCCGTCATGTGGTTGTCGGTATCGGCGGCGGCATGCATGCTGTCGACGGAGTGGCAGCCAACCTCGCCCTGGCGGCAGCGGCACGGCACCTCGGGTCGGGCTGCGGCTTCAAGCAGGGTCCCCCAGTTCTGTGAGACCAGGTTGGCCGTCGGGCCGTTCTCGGAGAGCAGCCCGTAAAGCGTCAGGCGGGCGAGTACCGGCTCCAGGAAGCCGATCATCGCCTCCAGCTCCTCGGCACCGGGGTTGGCACACGTTTCCTGCGGATAGCCACCGCAGTGATGGAGCCGATGCCTCGCGAACCGCGTCGCGGCGTTGGCGATCTCCTTGAGGTCCTTCGTGGGCGCGCGACTCAGCCAGACCCGAACCGTCAGGAGTTCGCGCTGGCCAGCCCGGCGAACCCCGTTCCGGCGAGCGCCCGCCACCCGCGCCCAGTAGGGCAGCGGGCCGGGGGCGAGGATCAGTTCTCGTAACTCGGCGTCGGTCAGGCTGGTAATCCAGACTCTGAGGTCCCCACCCGATATTGCCATGCCGGGATCCTGCCAGATCGTCCTCTCTTCGGAACAGTCGGGCCGTGATTCGAATTGACGACCGATCAGCTTGCTCGTCGGAGTGAATGCCGCCAAGGCGGCCCCCGTGCGAGGCCCTCCGCCGTGCAGCGACTTGCGGGCTTCAGACTCTGAAGATCTCGGCGGGGGCGCAGGGTGAGGTCAGATCCTCGGGAGCCGTCCTCGCGCGCCAAAGTGCAGATCGCCTGTCTGGCCGAGGGGGAAGGCGGTGCTGGACCGAGCTGGCGGCAAGGTGACGGTCTCAAACGTGCGTTCAACGCCGCGTTCACGCCCGCCGAGCTAGCACCCCCATGCGAGCTCCCGGGGCGCACAACGGCCGTCCTCGTAGACCGGACCTCAGGCGCTCCCGCTCGTTGAACGGGCCGAGCGCAGGCGCGTTTGCAGGGCCGGGCCCGCAGTCGCGAGGTTGAAGCGGAATCCGTCGCAGTCCGCGTACAGTCCGCAGGACACCCGATTGCGACCGTCGTAGGCCATCGCTGGCCAACCAAGAAATGCCTGGTCGGAGGCGTGATCGACCTCTCGCCGCAGGTCAGGTTCGGCCGTCATATGTTCCGCTTCAACGTCTGACGCCGCACTTCGGTGATCCGGCGGATGCCGGATCAACCGGATCAGAAGGGGGCCGAGTCCATTGGGACTCGGCCCCCTCGGGGTCAGCGCACGTGGACGGACGTGACCTCGGTGGTGCGGGCGACGTACGGGTGGCCGCCCTTCAGGCCGTCGACGCCGTAGAGCACACCACGGAACTGCAGAGTCCCTCGGTGAGTGGCCTTGACCTGCGCATCGACCCTGGCATCACGTACGTTGACGTACGTGATGGGGCCGCACTTGACGGTGTGCCAGGCACCGTGCGTGCCGACGCGCTCCTGCGCGCACAACTTGCCGAAAGGCACGCCGTCGTCGCCGGCGTCCCCCTTGAGGTGGATGCTGTGGCCCAGGCTCACGGTGCCCGGTGACACCTTGAGCTCGGCACTGCCCTTGGCGAGCGCGGGCGTCACCGCGACCGCGAGCGAGGCCACGCCCAGTGCGCCGACCACGGCCATACGTGCCGCGCTGCGCTTCAGACGGTTTGTCATCGATATCTCCCCCTGTGAGTCCGACAGTTCGGTCCGCGCGCCGCACCTCGGTTTCCCCCTCGGCGCGGGGCGCTGTCACGAGCAGGCCACAGCGTACGGCAGTTCGACAGGAGCGGCCGGGCAGTGGCGGGTCCGGCGGCCTCGTGAGACGAGGCAGAGGCCGTACCGGGTAGGACGAGGAGGGAGAGTCCGCAGTTGCGTTCGAACGGCTGATGATTCGCCAAGGAGCTCGGTGTGCCCAGCCGGTGCACCCGTGTTCGGTGCGTCTAGAAGCCGGTGTCGTAGGTGTAGAACTTGGTGTGGTCGAGCAGGTCGGCCGGGGTGACGTTGTTCCACGGCTTCATGGTGTCGTTGAGGTCGACGACGTCCGGGGTGTTGCCGGTCGGCAGGTAGCCCTGGCCGGGGTGGCGGGACTGCCACTCGGCCCACAGCTTGTCGATGAAGCAGTGGTGCAGCCAGAAGGCCGGGTCATTGGGCGACATCCCGGTGGCCATGTGGCCGCCGATCCAGACGTGGACCCGGTTGTGCAGGTTGACGCCCCGCCAGCCCTCGAGGTTGTTGCGGAAGCCGTCGGAGGAGCTGTTCCACGGGGCGGCGTCGTAGGTGGCCATGGCCAGCACGGAGTCGGCCTCGGCCTTGGTGGGCAGTGCGGCGACCGCTCCGCCGAGGTTGCGGCGCAGGTAGGAGCGGCTGTCGGGACGGACGGTGAGGGCCCACTTGCCGCTGCTGAACGCGAACGGCCCCGTGGTGACCTGGCCGTCGCTGCTGCGGCCGGTGCCGCCCAGGAAGTCGGCGCCCCAGAGCGAGGAGTTGGCGGTGCGGTCGGCCGTCCAGTCCCAGTAGGGGAGGTTGACGGCGGGGTTGATGCTCTGGAGTTCCTGCTCGAACTGGAGCAGGAACCTGCGGTGCCAGGGCAGGAAGGACGGCGAGCGGTGTCCGGTCCGTTCGCCGTTGTCGGTGTCGCTGACGATGAAGGTGTTGTGGGTGCTGACGAAGGAGTCGTAGCGCCCCAGGCGCTTGAGCTCCAGGACGGCGTCGACGAAGTCGCGCTTCTCCTTGGCCGTCAGGGTCGCCTGGTTCTTACGGACTGCCATGGGTGATCCTCTTGGGTTCGTGCTGTCAGGGGCCGGGTGGTGGCTCGGTCGCTGTGCGGCTCGGTTGCTCGGTGGTTCGCGGCTCAGGTGAGCGGGAGCAGCTCGGCACCCTGGAGATCGAGTACGGCGGCACGGGCGAGCGAGCGCGGCGTGGCATGGGTCTGGTAGTGGTTCACCACGCTGATCCAGGTGCCGTCGGCGTTGCGCATGACGTGCAGTTCCTGACCGTCCACCAGAACCTGGTAGCCGCCGCCGTGGTGTCCGCTGTGGTCACTGCCGTGCCCGGCGGCCAGCGGCCTGCCCTGGATCCGGCGGCCCTGGTACACCTCGTCGAACCCGTCGCCGGCGCCCGGGTCGGCGGCCACCGCGGACTGCCCGTTCGGCCCGGTGAAGCCGATCACGGCCGTACCGACGGCAGCGGTGAGCGCGACGCCCGCGCCCTGCAGCATGCGACGCCGGGTCAGCTCGGACGAGCTCCCGCGATCGGGCATGGCGCTGTTTTCGGACATGGCTGAGTACCCCCCTGTGATGGTTGCCTGAGTGACGGATCGCCGGCCCGGCAGGTGTGTGCCGAAGACGTGTGCGAAAGATCGGGATCCGTGGACTCATGCTTACAGAACGGGCAAGACTGCCGGAACGGCCGATCGGCGGGGGTTGGGCGGTTGTCCATATTTCCGGACATGCTGCGCCGAATGTTGCATCCTGCACCAGTCAAGGACTTCTCTGAAGATGGTAATCAGAAGTGCATTTGACGGCATATTTTTCGGCAAAATGCCTGCTTGGCAGGAAATTATTCGGCAGCTACGCGCGTCATGTGACCGGCCTTACGGTTCCAGGATGGCGTGAAGCCGCAGGTCCGGGCGGCTGGAAAGGACTTTGCGGACCTCGGCCCGTCGAGGCCGTCGGCCGTCGCCCAGCGGCACCGGCAACGGTCCACCACGGCATCGGAGTTGACCAGGATGCCGTCCGTGTCGAGCAGGAGCGCGCGGGCGCCGAGGGTGGTCGGCGCGGCGCTGGGCGTACGGGCTCCTCGGGTGGCTTGGCCGGTTCTGTTCCTCAGGGGTGGGGAACGCTCAGCCGAGCAGATGGGCATTGACCGCCCGCGCCGCTTCGGCCAGTTCGGGCAGTTCCACGATCGTCACTCCGGCCGAGATGAGCAGCGCCGTCCCCTGGCAGGCGGTCACGAAGAGATCCGGCTCCCGCCAGGCGACGACCACCCGGGGGATGCCTGCTGCGATGATCAACTGGGCGCAGGTGCGCGGCCGGGAGGCGCGCTGCCCGCAGGGCTCCAGCGAGCTGTAGATGGTCGCGGTGCGCAGTCGGGGATCGTCGGCGGGCAGCTTGGCGAGCGCGGCCTCTTCGGCGTGGTTGTGCGCGTCGATCTCCCGGCTGTAGCCCTCACTGAGCACCTCGCCGTCGGCGCCGACGAGCACTGCGCCGACGGAGAAGGCGGTCTTCGACGGCGGGCAGAGCCGGGAGAGTTCGACGGCGCGGGCGAGCCACTGCAGATCCTCGGGTGCGGTCATGGGCTGGTCTCCTTGGGGGCGTACCGGAGCAGGACGACATCGCCCACCGTACGCGCCTCGACCAGCCTCATCCGCCGGGTGGGCCCGCCGGGATAGTCGGCCGGACCGGCGAAGCGGGGTGCGTCGCACTGGCCGACCAGCAGCGGTGCGACGGCGAGTTGCAGCTCGTCGGCGAGCCCCTGGGCGAGGAACTGGGTGTGGACGCTGCCGCCGCCCTCGACCATCAGCCGCCCGACGCCACGCGCGCCCAGGTCGTCCAGAACGGCGCCGAGTTCGACGTTCGCGCCGAGGCCGACGACCTCCGCCAGTCCGTCGAGCTCGGCGCCGAGCCGGGCCGCGGCAGCGTTCGTGGTGTAAGCGAGCTTCGCGCCGCCGGTGTGCCAGAAGTTGAGGTCGGCGGTGAGTGAACCGCTTGCGCTCAGGGTGACCTTGAGTGGGTACTCGGGCTTGCCTGCGGCGACCCGGTCGGCCCGTCGGGTGGCGGAGTTGACGAGCAGCCGGGGGTTGTCCCGGCGCAGGGTGTTGCCGCCGACCAGGATGGCGTCGCAGCCCGCCCGCAGCTCGTCCACCCGGTCGAAGTCCGCCGGGTTGGAGAGCAGCAGACGGTCGGGCGAGGCGTCGTCGAGGTAGCCGTCGACGGACATCGCGGCGCTCAGCAGGACGTAGGGGCGGCGTGCGGCCACGAGGAGTCCCTTCCCTAGGAGTGGTGCCACGGTACGGCCCGGCGGGTGCTGTCCGCCCATCGGCCCGGTGCGGCGGGGACGGGTCAGGCCGCCCGCGGCGGCAGGGGGAGCGGGAGGGCGGGCAGGCCGTCGATGCTGGTGCCGACGTGGTCCTTGCCCTCGCAGTATGCCGAGAACTCCTCCTCGCCCTTGCGTTCGAAGTACTCGGAGTGCAGGCTGCGGTCCTCGCGGTAGTCCATGAACGGGACGGCGAAGCCGCAGGAGTCGCTGACCCGGTCGGCCCGCACCAGCACGATCGCGCGCAGCCCGGCGCCGTCCACGGACGGGTCGAAGTGCGCCAGCAGAGCGCCGAAGCGCGAGTCGTCGCGGAAGACCGCCTCGCCCTGCCCGTGCACCCGCACCACGGTGGGCGGCCCGGTGAAGGCGCACCACATCAGGGTGATCCGCCCGTTCTCCCGCAGGTGGGCGATGGTCTCGGCGGTGCTGCCGCCGAAGTCCAGGTAGGCCAGGGTCAGTTCGTCCAGGACGGCCAGCGTCCCGGAGCGGCCCTTGGGGGAGAGGTTGACGTGCCCGTCCCCGGCCAGCGGGGCGGTGGCGGTGAAGAAGACCGGCTGACTCTCGATGAACTTCCGCAGGCGGCCGTCGATGCGTTCATAGGTCTTTCCCATGCCTCCGATTGTGACTCTCCGACCTCGGGGGCGGGAAGTCGACAGTACGTGCGTCTCGACATCGGAGACGGATCTTCTCGTTGAGTGAGACATGCGCGTACCCTCGGAGCAGTCGCCGGAGCGAGGGGAGCAACTGATGGCGGATCGTCAGGTCGTCTATACGCACGGGTATCAGGAGCCGGTGTTGCGTTCGCACCGGTCGCGTACGGCGCAGAACTCGGCCGCCTACCTGCTGCCCGAGCTGCGGCCGGGGCAGGTGCTGCTGGATGTCGGCTGCGGCCCCGGCACGATCACCGCCGACCTGGCCGAACTGGTCGGTCCGAGCGGCCGGGTGGTCGCGGTGGACGCCTCCGCCGAGGTGCTGGAGCAGGCCGCCGCCCACGTGGCCGGCCGGGGGCTCTCCAATGTGGTCTTCGAGTCCGCCGATGTCCACCAACTGCACTATGTCGACGGCGAGTTCGATGTCGTGCACGCCCATCAGGTGCTCCAGCACGTCGCCGACCCGGTGGCCGCGCTGTGCGAGATGCGCCGGGTCACCGCCCCCGGCGGGGTGGTCGCGGCCAGGGACTCCGACTACGCGGCGATGACCTGGTACCCCGAGGTGCCCGAACTGGCCGAGTGGTTGGCGCTGTACCGGCGGATCGCCCGCGCCAACGGCGGCGAACCGGACGCGGGGCGCCGACTGCTGTCCTGGGCGCGCGCGGCCGGCCTGGAGGACGTCCGGGCCACCTCCGCGACCTGGACGTACGCCACGCCCGAGCAGCGCGCTTTCTGGGGCGGCATGTGGGCGGACCGGGCGGTGAGGTCCACCTTCGCCGAGACCGCCGTCGCCAAGGGGTACGCCACCCTGGCGGACCTGGAGCGGATCTCGGCGGGCTGGCGGGCCTGGGGCGCCGAGCCGGACGGCTGGTTCGCCGTCCTGCACGGTGAGGTACTGGCTCGCGTCTGACGACCGTGCCGACCCCGGACCTGCGGCGGGGCTGCGCCCCGTACGGCCTTCGGGTGGCGAGGGGTGCGTGCCCCTGACGCCGGTCCCCGGCGCCCTGCGCGTGCGGCCTTACCTGCTGTTAACCGGCCACGTACCCATCGGTAGCAGGGCCTGCATAGCGTCGGGAGCAGTACCGCAGTCCCCGGCCCGCCCCCCACCGGGCCGGGGGCAGTACCGTCCCCGGTATGGAGACGTACCGGGTGATGCGCCAGGACGACAACGGCAACCGCCTCGTGGTCGCCAAGGGCCTCGGACGTGCCAAGGCCGAGATGCTCGCGGCCGAGTTCGAGGCTCGCGGGCACAAGCAGCTGTACTGGGTCGAGACCGAGCCCGCATAGGGTCGGCGGCATGGAGATGCAGATCGTCGTCGGCGGGGCCCTCATCCACCAGGGCCGGGTACTGGCTGCCCGGCGCAGTGCGCCGCCCGAGGTGGCCGGTCTCTGGGAGTTCCCCGGTGGCAAGGCCGAGCCGGGTGAGACCCAGGAACAGGCGCTGGAACGCGAGCTGCACGAGGAGCTGGGTGTGCGCGCCCGCGCGCTGAGGCAGTTGCCGGGTCGGTGGCCGATCCGGGCCGGTCTGGAGCTGCGGATCTGGGCCGCCGAGCTGCTCTCCGGCGATCCGCAGCCGCTGGAGGACCACTCCGAACTGCGCTGGCTCGGCCCGACCGAGCTCGGCGACGTGGACTGGCTCGAACACGACCGCGAGATCCTCCCCTACCTCGCCCGTCTGCTCGCCGAGTCCTGAGTGCCCGCCGAGTCCTGAGCGCCCGCCGGGTCCCGAGCGTCCGCCGGGTTCCGGGCGGTGCGCCGACGCGGTGCTGCCCGGAGCCCCGTGCCCCGAGGCGGTGCCGGCCGGACCGGGGCATAGCCCGGGTAGACCAATCGGAAAAGACGACTCGGCTGCCGGGATACCCTGGCCGTGTGGTGGGTATGTCACTGTTCGGCAGCATTCGTCACCATAGGTGAGGTGACAACCAGCCATCCGTACCCCGGTGGTCCGCCGGGGTGCGCAGCCCGAGAGCCGGAGGCCCCGTCCGTGTCGAGTACGGGTAACGGCGAGGGAGCACGGCAAGGCCAGGGGCTCCCCCGACGCGGTCCCTCTGCGGCGGACTTCGGGAGCGGTACAGGCCGGGGACTCGGCAGTGCCGCCGCCCGCGCCCGCCTGCGCCGCCGTATGCCGTCGCCCGCGCCGCCGCGCTCCGCCCAGCAGGCATCCCGCTCGCCGTCGCCCGCCCCGTCCTCGCCCGCGGGGCCCACCCGCCACCGCGATGCCATTCCCTCCGCACCCGCCTCGCGCGGCCGTCCGACCGCCCCGTTCCCGGGCAAGGCCGCCCCACCCGCCGCCCGGTTCGGCCAGCACACCCAGCACACCCAGGGCAGCCTGTTCGACGTGGTGAAGGTGGCCATCGCGATCCTGGACACCTCGGGCCGGGTGGTGCTGTGGAGCCCGGCTGCCGAGGACCTGCTCGGCTGGCCGAGCGAGCTGCTGGTCGGCCGCCGGATCGAGGAGCTGGTGAGCGACGAGGAGATGGTCGCCCGCACCCGGGTCGCGCTCCAGGACACCGTGCGCAGCGGCAGCTGGCACGGGCTGGCCGAGCTGCGCCACCGCGAGGGCCGGCTGATCGCGGTCGAGGCCCGGATCTCGCTGCTGGTGGACGGGGACGGTACGCCGTTCCTCCAGGTCGCGCTGGCCGACGCCGGTACGCTCCAGGCGGTCGAGCGCGATCTCGCGGTCAGGGACGCGCTCTTCGAGCAGTCCCCGCTCGGCATCGCGATCCTCGACACCGACCTGCGCTACACCGCCGTCAACCACACCCTCGCCGAGATGAACGGTGTCGCCGCCGAGGAGCACGTCGGCCGCACCACCGGGGAGACGCTGCCGGAGCGTGCCGCCGACGAGATCACCACGATCCAGCGGCAGGTCCTGGCCACCGGGGAGCCGGTCGTCGACGTCACCCTCGCCGCCCCCATCACCGCCCGCACGGGCTTCCGGTCCATCTCCTACAGCCGGATGACGGACCGTTCGGGCAAGGTCCTCGGCATCTCGGGCACCGTGATGGACGTGACCGAGCGGTACCGGGCGGTGTCCAAGGTCGAGCACGCCCGGCGCAGGCTCTCGCTGCTCAACGAGTTCGGCTCCCGGGTCGGCGATCTGCTGGACGCCTCCAGGATCGCCCAGGAGCTGGCGGGCGCGGTCGTCCCGAGGCACGCGGACTACTCGGCCGTCATCCTGCTCCAGGCGGTGGCCCACGGCGACGATCTGCCCAGGCACGGCCACGACCGCCGGACCTCGCTGCTCCAGCTCGGCACGGCCTCCGTGCAGGACGGCCCCGAGGTCGAGGTGATGCTCCGTCGGGGCGCCAGGATCACCTTCGCCGAGGACTCCGCCTTCGGCAGGGTCCTGCGCAGCGGAGTCCCCGAACTGCTCTCCGGACCGGACGAGCTGAGCGACCTGTCCTACCCCGGCGATCCGAAGCTGCAGGCGGCGCACGACCTGGGCGTGCACTCCCGGCTGGTCGTCCCGCTGCGCGCCCGGGGCATTGTGATCGGCCTGCTGGTGGTCAGCCGGGCCGGGTACCGGGAGGGCTTCGACCGCGACGACCTGGCCTTCACCGTCGAACTCGCCGACCGGGCGGGCAGCTCGCTGGACAACGCCCGGCTGTACGCGCGCGAGCGCACCGCCGCGCTCACCCTCCAGCGCACCCTGCTGCCCCAGCAGGTCCCGCAGCCCACCGGGATCGAGGTCGCCTACCGCTATGTGCCCGGCAGCAGCGGCACCGAGGTGGGCGGCGACTGGTTCGACGTCATCCCGCTGCCGGGCGACCGCACCGCGCTGGTGGTCGGCGACGTGATGGGCCACGGCCTGCGGGCCGCGGCCACCATGGGGCGGCTGCGCACCGCCGTCCGCACCCTGGCCGGTCTCGACCTGCCGCCCGAGGTACTGCTGCGGCACGTCAACGAGCTGGCCGACGACCTGGCCCAGGGCCCGGACGAGGCGCTGCTCGCCACCTGCGTGTACGCGGTCTTCGACCCGGCGACCGGACGGCTGACCGTCACCAAGGCCGGGCACATCCCGCCCGTCCTGATCGTCCCCAAGGACACGGCCGAGGACCCCGCCCGGATCGGCAGCCCGCTGCCGGGCGGGGCGGGGCAGGTGGTGGACCTGCCCTCCGGTGCGCCGCTCGGTGTCGGCGGCGTCCCGTTCGAGTCGATCGAGCTGGAGATCCCCGAGGGCAGCCTGCTGGCCCTGTGCACGGACGGTCTGGTGGAGTCCCGCGACAAGGACCTCGACGTGGGGCTCGACCGGCTGATCGGCGTCCTGGAACAGCCGTACCCGTCCATCCAGCAGGCGTGCGAGGCGGTGCTGGCCACCATGGAGCAGGGGCGCGAACCGGACGACGTCGCGCTGCTGCTGGCCAGGCTCGGCCGGGGCCGGACCGGTACACCGACGGCGGGCTGGACGCTGCCCGCCGAGCCGACCGCCGTCTCCCGGGCTCGCCGCCTGGTCCGGGGCACCCTGACCGAGTGGTCCATCGAGGAACTCACCGACACCACCGAGCTGCTGGTCAGTGAGCTGGTCACCAACTCCGTCCGGTACGCCAGCGCCCCGATCGGCGTCCGGCTCACCCTGGGGGACACCCTGCTGGTGGAGATCTCCGACCCGCTGCCCGACCCGCCCCGCGAGCGGCACGCCGCCGAGGCCGACGAGGGCGGCCGGGGCCTGGAGCTGGTCCGCCGGCTGGCGCTGCGCTGGGGCACCCGCACGGAGGGCATGGGCAAGGTGGTCTGGTTCGAACTGGCGGCCGGCGAATCCGAATCCCCCGGGTCTGCGGTGTAGCAGGTCATCCGGAGTTCACCAATGAACGTAATTCCGCCACAACTCGGCATGATCTTGTCAGATATGAGCGGCATTCAGGTCGGATAAGCTCAATGCGCTTGACCCGAGAGCACTGATTCGACTGAGCTGCTTGGTTCGAACAGTCGCCGCCGGGTAAGGACCCCGGGGCGGGCCCTCCCTCGATTCGATGTTGTGATGTTCGAGGGCGTGTGCGCGCGCTCCGGAATGATGAATACTCGGACTTCATCGACATCCGGATGGCCACGGGTTGGAGGGGTCGGTCCGTTGGACAGCATCCCGGCGCCGAACGCGCCGAGCAGCGGCGCTCATGCTGCCGTGCCCGGGCAGCCTGGCGTCCCGACTGCCCGGGGCAGGGACCGCAGCGCGCCCGGCAGCTGGGGTCACACCCAGCCGGGCTCCATCTACGACTTCGTCCGGGTCGCCACCTTCGCGATCGGCCCCGACGGGCGGATCAGCCAGTGGAGCGGCCGGGCCGCCGAGTTCTTCGGCGTCCCCGCCACCGAGGCGGTCGGCAGTGACCCGATCACCACCTTCGTCCCCCGCGAACTCTGGCAGCGCGGCCGCGCCCGGCTGGAGCGCATCCTGGGCGGCGAGGAGTGGGTCGGCACCGCGCCCTACCGGGGTGCCGACGGCAGCGAGGGCCTCGCCGAGCTGTACGCCATGCCCGACGCGCTGCCCGGCACCGGCACCGGCACACCCGACGCCGCCGGCGCGACCTGTCTCGCCGTCGACCTCGGACGGCTGCGCCGGATCGAGACCGACCTCGCCGCCTCCGAGGCCGTCTTCGGACAGACCCCCACCGGCTTCTTCCTCTTCGACAACGAGCTGCGCCTGCAGCGCGTCAACGACGCCTTCGCCGCCGGCGTCGGCCTGCCGCCCGCCGAACTCCAGGGCCTCACCCCGTACGACCTCTTCCTGCCCGGCGAGGCCGAGCGGCTGCTGGTCGCACTGCGCAAGGTGCTCGACGGCGGCGGGCCGACCGTCGACCTGCGCTTCACCGGCGCCGTCCCGCGCACCGCCAGCGTTCCCGCCCCGACCGGCAGCCGGCGCGACGGCGGCCGCCGCTGGGCCATCTCGCTCTACCGGCTCACCGGCTCCGCCGGGCACCCGATGGGTGTGGCCGGGCAGGTCACGGACGTCACCAGCCGCCATGTCGCCGAGCGGGAGGCCGCCGGCGTGCGCCGCAGCCTCGCCCTGCTGAACGAGGCCAGCAGCCACATCGGCTCCACCCTCGATCTGGAGACCACCGCCAAGGAGCTGCTGGACGTGATCGTCCCGCAGTTCTGCGACCTGGCCACCGTCGACCTCTACACCGCTCTGCTCACCGGCGACACCGGGCCGATCTCCGGCCAGTCCGGGCTCTCGGACGGCTGCGGCGAGCTGCGCCGGGTCGCCGTCTCCAGCGTGGTCGGCGGTGCCTCCAGTGTGCTCGGCGCCGAGGGGTCCATGCCGGTCGCCGAGGCCGGCGGCACCCTCTGTTACCCGCGCCGCTCCCCGCACGCACGTGCGCTGCGCACGGGCCGCAGCGTCGTCCCCCAGCCGGGGCCCGACCCGCTGCTGCGCTCGACCCTGGTCGTCCCGTTGGTCGCCCGCGACCAGGTGCTCGGCCTGGTCCAGCTCTCCCGCGCGATCGGCAGCGAGCCCTTCGACGCGCGTGATGTCGCCATCGCCGAGGAACTCGTCGCCCGCGCCGCCGTCTGCGTCGACAACGCCCGGCTCTACCGCCGCGAGCACGAGCGCGCCCTGCTGCTCCAGCGCAGCCTGCTGCCGCCGGGCAACCCGGCCGCCACCGGCCTGGAGATCGCCCGACGCTACCTGCCCAGCAACAACAACACCGAGGTGGGCGGCGACTGGTTCGACGTCATCCCGCTGCCCGGCAGCCGCACGGCGCTCGTGATCGGTGACGTGATGGGCCGCGGCCTGCGCGCCGCCGTCGCGATGGGCCAGCTCCGTACGGCGGTTCGCACCCTCGCCATGCTCGATCTCGACCCGGCCGAGGTGCTCACCGCGCTGGACGAGATCGCCCGCGGCCTCGGCGGCGACGGCGGGCAGGACGGCCGCCCGGGCGAGGAGTCCACCGAGCTCTACCTCGCCACCTGCGTCTACGCCGTGTACGACGCGGTCAAGCAGCGGTGCATCTTCGCCAACGCCGGACACCTGCCGCCCGTCCTGCTCAGCCCGGGGGAGCCCGCCAGGATGCTGGACGTCCCGCCGGGGCTGCCGCTCGGCGTCGGCGGCGAGCCCTTCGAGGAGGTCTGGGTCGACCTGCCCGACGGCGCGATCCTCGGCCTCTACACCGACGGCCTGGTGGAGTCCCGCAAGCACCAGCTGGACGAGGGCCTCCGCGCCTTCCGCACCGCCCTGACCGGCGGCTCCAAGGAGCTGGAGAAGCTCTGCGACCAGGTGCTGGACGAACTGATCCCGCACCACGGCGAGGACGACATCGCCCTGCTGATGGCCAAGGTGCAGAGCCTGCCCGAGGACGCGGTGGGCGACTGGAGGCTCCCCGCCGAACTGACCTCGGTCGGCAAGGCCCGCGACCTCGCCTGCGGCTGGCTGCTGACCCGGGGCCTGGACGAACTGGTCGACACCACCGAGCTGCTGGTCAGCGAGCTGGTCACCAATGCGCTGCGGCACGGCCGGGGCGAGATCAGGCTGCGGCTGCTGCGCGATCGCACGATGGTCTGCGAGGTCTGGGACGACGGGTACGCCCAGCCGAGGCAGCGCCGCGCCCAGGAGACCGACGAGGGCGGCCGGGGCCTGCAACTGGTCAGCCTGCTGGCCGAACGCTGGGGCAGCCGCCGGACGCCCAACGGCAAGATCGTCTGGTTCGAACTCGCCCTGTAGCCCTTCGGCCCTCCTCGGCTCCTCGGGCATTCTCGGGCCTCCTCGCCCTGTCTGTCGTACGTAGGCCGGGAGGGTGCTTCCCGGCGGCCGGCTCGCCGTGTCGCCCGTGCGCGGGTCCGTATGTGTCTTTCAGTGGTGGTCCACCCTGATCCTCGGATCAACTGACCATCAGCCGGAGAAGTGCATGCGCGTCAGCCAGCTCACCGCCGCCGCCCTCGCCTTGCTGATGAGCACCGCGTTGACCGGGTGCTCCGACGACGGGGACCCGTCGCCCCAGGCCGCCGCCGACCTGGTCCGCGTCGACCGGGCCGAGATCCGCGAGGGCGGCACCCTGCGCTGGGCCGTGGACGCCGTCCCGGCCACCCTCAACGTCTTCCAGCCGGAGGCGACCCCCGACTCCGACCTGCTCGCGCAGGCCCTGCTGCCCTGCCTGTTCCGGCTGGACGAGCACGCCCGTCCCACTGCGGACCCGGACTACCTGGTCGCCGCCGCCTCCACCGCGGCCGGGAAGAACCCGCAGACCGTCACCTACCGGCTCAACCCCAAGGCCGTCTGGAGCGACGGCACCCCGATCTCGGCCGCCGACTTCACCGCCCAGTGGCATGCACTCGCCGGCACCGACCCGGCCTTCCACAGCGACCACCCGGCCGGATACGCCGCGATCGACTCCGTCACGCAGGGGGCGGACGCCCACGAGATCAAGGTGACCTTCAAGCAGCCGTACGCCGCGTGGCGGGCCCTCTTCAGCCCGCTCTACCCCGCCCCGTCGATCAGCACCGCGGACGCCTTCAACCAGCCGCTCGCCGAGACCCTGCGCGTCTCGGCAGGTCCGTTCACCGTGCGCTCGTACGACCGCAACGCAGGCAGGGCGGCGCTGGTCCGCAACCCCGACTGGTGGGGCGACCCCGCGAAGGCCGAGGAGATCGACTTCCTGGCCACCCCGGCCGCCGACCGTCTGGACGCCCTCGATCAGGGCAAGGTGGACATCGCTCCGCTCACCGCCTCGATCGACCGTGCCCCGTCCGACCGGCCCGCAGCCGCCGACACGTCGGCCTCGGCTACCGCGTCCGCTTCGACCTCGTCCTCCGCGTCCTCGTCCGCGTCCGCTTCGACCTCGTCCTCCGCGTCCTCGTCCGCGTCCGCTTCGACCTCGTCCTCCGCGTCCTCGTCCGCGTCCGCTTCGACCTCGTCCTCCTCGTCCGCGTCCGCGTCCGCTTCGACCTCTCCGTCCGGTTCCGGGTCTCCCTCGTCGGGCTCTCCTGCCTCTCCTGCCTCTCCTGCCTCCCCTGCGTCTCCCGACTCTCCCGCTTCGCCCAAGCAGAGCCCGGCCGGTGCCGCGGCCACAGCGAAGTCGGGGAAGCCCGCTGCTCCGCCGGAGGCCGCCGGGGTCGTGGACGCCTCCGTCCAGGCCCTGCGGCGCGCCGAGTCGCTCCCCGGACTGACCCTGCACCGCGCGGCCGCCCCCGCCTTCACCCAGCTCACCCTGAACGCCGCCCGGACCCCCCTCAACGACCCCTCGGTGCGCCGCGCCGTCGCCCGGGCCGTGGACCGGCAGCGGATCGCCACCGCGGCCCTCGGCCCGCTCGGCATGCCCGCCGTAGCGCTGGGCAACCACCTGCTGATGGCCGACCAGGAGGGCTACCAGGACAACAGCGTCGCCGCGGCCGGTGGCGGCACGGTCGCCGGCAAGCTGCTGGACAACGCGGGCTGGCAGCGGACCGACGCGGGCCGGGCCAAGGACGGCAAGCAGCTCAGCCTCGCCCTGCTCATCCCGGACGGCTCGGCCATCGCCCGTCGTGCCGCCGACGCAATCACCGCGAACCTGGCGGAGGTCGGCATCACGATCCGTACGACGCCGGTCCCCGTCGACGGCTTCGTCAAGGACCACCTGGCCACCGGTGACTACGACCTGGCGCTCTTCTCCTGGCCCGCCTCGGGTCACCCCGGGGCCGAGGAGCGCGCCCTCTACGCCAAGCCCCAGCCGGGCCCCGACGGTGTGCCGGTGGTCGGCCGCAACTACGCCAGGATCGGTACCGAGGAGATCGACCGCCTCTTCGACAAGGCCGCCGCCGAACTCGACCCCACCGCCCAGCGCAGGCTGCTCCAGCAGGCGGACGCCCGGATCTGGCAGCTGGCCCACTCCGTTCCGCTCTACCAGCGCCCCGACCTGGTCGCTGTCCGCAACACCGTCGCCAACGCGGGTGCGTACGGCTTCACCACCCCGCGCTTCCAGGATCTGGGCTTCCGCCAGGGCTCGTAGGGCCCGGTGCGGAGCCCGCGCCCCGAAGGACTCCGAGGCCCCCCGGAGCGTGAGCAGATGATCTTTCAGCGCCCGTTTCGGTTTCGTTGGGTAGTTCCACGTACCATAGGAGGAAGCCGTGGCATGTCAACGTGCCCGGCGGGTGGACCGGTAGTAGCAGGCGGAACGGGCGGCGGCGATCAACAGGGTCGCAAGTCGGCGTCACGCAGCCGGGCGCCTCAACCCACGATTCCGGGAGAATCCGCTAGGCATGCCCACGCGCAACGACATCCGTAACGTCGCCATCGTCGCCCACGTCGACCACGGCAAGACCACCCTGGTCGACGCCATGCTGAAGCAGGCCGGCGCCTTCGCCGCCCACCAGCACCTCGACGACCGCATGATGGACTCGAACGACCTGGAGCGCGAGAAGGGCATCACCATTCTCGCGAAGAACACTGCGGTCAAGTACCACCCCAAGGAGGGTGGCGCCCCGATCACGATCAACATCATCGACACCCCGGGCCACGCCGACTTCGGTGGCGAGGTCGAGCGCGGTCTGTCGATGGTGGACGCGGTCGTCCTCCTGGTCGACGCCTCCGAGGGCCCGCTGCCCCAGACCCGCTTCGTGCTCCGCAAGGCACTGACGGCCAAGCTGCCGGTCATCCTCTGCATCAACAAGACGGACCGTCCGGACTCCCGGATCGCCGAGGTCATCAACGAGACCTACGACCTCTTCCTGGACCTGGACGCCACCGAGGACCAGATCGAGTTCCCGATCGTCTACGCCTGTGCGCGTGACGGCGTCGCCTCGATGACCAAGCCGGAGGACGGCACCGTCCCGGCCGACAGCGACTCGCTGGAGCCGTTCTTCTCGACGATCCTGGAGCACGTCCCGGCCCCGACCTACGACGAGGACGCCCCCCTCCAGGCGCACGTCACCAACCTGGACGCCGACAACTTCCTCGGCCGTATCGCGCTCTGCCGCGTCGAGCAGGGTGAGCTGCGCAAGGGCCAGCAGGTCGCGTGGATGAAGCGTGACGGCTCGATCCAGCAGGTGAAGATCACCGAGCTGCTGATGACCGAGGCGCTCACCCGCAAGCCGGCCGAGGTGGCGGGCCCCGGTGACATCTGCGCCGTCGCCGGTATCCCCGACATCATGATCGGTGAGACCCTGGCCGACCTCGAGAACCCGATCGCGCTGCCGCTGATCACGGTGGACGAGCCGGCCATCTCCATGGTCATCGGCACCAACACCTCGCCGCTGGTCGGCAAGGGCGGCAAGGGCCACAAGGTCACCGCCCGCATGGTGAAGGACCGTCTGGACAAGGAGCTGATCGGCAACGTCTCGCTCCGCGTGCTGCCGACCGAGCGTCCCGACGCCTGGGAGGTCCAGGGCCGTGGTGAGCTGGCGCTCGCCATCCTGGTCGAGACCATGCGCCGCGAGCTCTTCGAGCTGACCGTCGGCAAGCCGCAGGTGGTCACCAAGATCGTCAACGGCAAGACCCACGAGCCGGTCGAGCGGATGACGATCGACAGCCCCGAGGAGTACCTCGGCGCGATCACCCAGCTGATGGCCGTCCGCAAGGGCCGCATGGAGACCATGACGAACCACGGCTCCGGCTGGGTCCGCATGGAGTTCATCGTCCCCTCGCGTGGCCTGATCGGCTTCCGCACCCAGTTCCTCACCGAGACCCGTGGCACGGGTATCGCGCACTCCATCTTCGAGGGCCACGAGCCGTGGTTCGGCGAGCTCCGGATGCGCAACAACGGTTCGCTGGTGGCCGACCGCGCGGGTGTCGTGACGCCGTTCGCCATGATGGGCATCCAGGAGCGCGGCACGCTCTTCGTCGAGCCCACCACCGAGGTGTACGAGGGCATGATCGTCGGCGAGAACTCGCGCCAGGACGACATGGACATCAACATCACCAAGGAGAAGAAGCTCACCAATATGCGTGCCGCTTCCTCCGACACCACCGAGAACCTGGTGCCGCCGCGCAAGCTCTCGCTGGAGCAGTCGCTGGAGTTCTGCCGCGAGGACGAGTGCATCGAGGTGACCCCGGAAACCGTGCGTATCCGCAAGGTCGTCCTGGACCAGAAGGAGCGCGGCCGCTCCGCGTCCCGCGCCAAGAAGGGCTGACGCTCTTTCGGTAGTACACCAAGGGCCGGTTGTTGTCCCCCTCAGGAAGGGGGACAACAACCGGCCCTTGTCACTCTCCGTCGTCGACGCGCGTAGCTAAAATGATCTCCGAGATGTCCGGTAATCGTGCGTAACCGACCGTCATTCAAGGCAACTGTCCGTTTCATGCCTGTCTGAGTATGTCTCATATGTCCGATTTTCAAAATCAATCCAACTTTCATGTGACCAAATTGAAATGCGTAATGGTCATCTAAGTATCCGAGCGTGACCGATAGTGGGTTCAGTCGAGCTCGGGTCAAGGGTTACGCGCAGGGGTGCGCGCCGAACCTCGGGCAAGGAAGCATCGCTCGGTCAAGGCGCTGTTGCCGGCCATATCCCGCGGTGCTTTCCACGTTCGGAACACGGATACAGGAGGCACATCCATGCGCGGTGCCAGCCAGGCCAAGTGGGTCGTTGCAGCTGTCGCGGTCGCCCTCGCCGCTACCGCCTGCAGCAGTGGCGGTTCGTCGGGCAGCTCGGGCAGCGGTGCGGTCAACGCCCAGGGCGTTTTCAGCTACCAGAGCGCCGAGCCGCAGAACCCGCTGCAGCCGGCCAACGCCATGGAGAACCAGGGCGGCCGCATCACCATGCAGCTGTTCAAGGGTCTGGTCGACTTCGACCCCACCGGCAAGCCGCGCAACCAGGTCGCCGACAAGATCGAGACCACCGACGCCCAGCACTACACCGTCACGCTGAAGTCCGGCTGGACCTTCCACGACGGCACCCCGGTCACGGCGCAGTCCTTCGTGGACTCGTGGAACTGGTCGGCGAACGTCAAGAACAACCAGATCAACTCCGACTGGTTCAAGGACATTGCCGGTTACACCGACGTCCACCCGGAGAAGGGTGACCCGACCACGGACAAGATGTCCGGTCTGAAGGTCGTCGACGACACCCACTTCACCATCGAACTGACCGGCCCCGTCTCGTACTTCCAGTACAAGCTCGGCTATGTCGCCTTTGCGCCGCTGCCGAAGGTCTTCTTCACCGACCCGGCCAAGTACGGCCAGAACCCGATCGGTGACGGCCCCTACAAGTTCGTCTCGTGGGAGCACAACAAGGCGATCACCCTGGCCTCGTACGACAAGTACGCCGGTGTGGACAAGCCGAAGAACGGCGGCATCGTCTTCCGCAACTACACCCAGGCCGACGCCGCCTACAAGGACCTCGTCTCGGACTCCCTGGACGTGCTGGACCAGGTCGACCCGACCGACCTGGCCTCCTACAAGAACGACCTGGGCGACCGTGCCGTGGACCAGGTCCAGGGCGCCATCCAGAACATCTCCTTCGCGATGTACCAGCCGGAGTGGCAGGGCGTCGACAAGGCGAAGGTCCGTCAGGGCCTGTCGATGGCGATCGACCGCGACACCATCACCAAGACGGTGCTGCACGGCTCCCGCCAGCCCGCCGACAGCTGGGTCGCTCCCGGTGCCCTGGGCTACAAGGCCGGCACCTGCGGCGACTTCTGCAAGTTCGACCCGGCCAAGGCCAAGGAGCTGATCCAGGCCGGCGGCGGTGTGCCCAACAACAAGATCACCATCGTCTACAACGCCGATGGCGGCCACAAGGAGTGGGTGGACGCGGTCTGCAACTCCATCCGCCAGTCCACCGGTGTCGACTGCCTCGGTGACCCGAAGCCGGACTTCAAGACCGCGCGGGACATCATCACCAAGAAGCAGGTCACGAGCATGATGCGGACCGGCTGGGTGCAGGACTACTCGGTGAACGCCAACTACCTGCGCGACGTGTACGGCACGGGTGCCTCGGCCAACGACGCCGGCTACTCCAGCGCGGACTTCGACAAGCTGGCCGCCCAGGCCGACAAGGCGACCACCGTCGACAAGACCGCGGACCTGTACCAGCAGGCCGAGACCCAGCTGGCCAAGGACATGCCGGCCATCCCGCTCTGGTACTACAAGACCAACTCCGGCTACTCGAACAACGTCCAGAACGTGAAGTTCGACAACGTCGGCAACCCGGTCTACACCGACGTCGAGGTCAAGCAGAAGTAGTCAGGTCGGCACCGCACGGCTTGAAGCGAGACGGCCGGTGCCTGTCCGACCCCACAAGGGCAGGACTGGCACCGGCCGTTGTCGCGCCGAGAACCTCTGGCCGGGATGACGGCCCGTCAGAGTATTGGATGGAGGCATAATGGGGCGCTTTGTCATAAGGCGACTGCTCCAGATGATCCCGGTCTTCCTAGGGACGACCTTTCTGATCTTCTTCATGGTGCACATGCTGCCCGGTGACCCGGTCAGAGCGATGTGGGGCGACAAAGCGGTGGACCCCGCTCAGCTTGCCTCCATCAGGCACAACCTGGGGCTCGACAAGCCCTGGTACGAGCAGTACCTCACGTACATGGGGCACCTGTTCCAGGGCGACTTCGGTACCACGATGGGTAACCGCAAGGTTCTCGACGTGATCACCGAGGCGCTGCCGGTGACGGTCCGACTGGCGCTGCTGGCCTTCGTCTTCGAGATCGTGCTCGGCGTGACGATCGGTCTGTTCGCCGGTCTGCGGCGGGGCAAGTCCTTCGACAAGGGCACCCTGATCCTCACCCTGCTGCTGATCTCGATTCCGGTTCCGGTACTCGGTTTCATCTTCCAGACGGTCTTCGCCACCCAGCTGAGGTGGGTCACCCCGACCGTCCAGGACTCGATGAACATCGGCCAACTGGTGCTGCCCGCACTGGTGCTGGGTTCGCTGTCGCTCGCGTACGTCGCCCGGCTCACCCGTACCTCCATCGTCGAGAACATCAGGGCCGACTACATCAGGACGGCGGTGGCCAAGGGCCTGCCGCGCCGCAAGGTGATCGGTACCCACCTCCTGCGCAACTCGATGATCCCGGTGGTCACCTTCCTCGGTACCGATCTGGGCGCGCTGATGGGCGGTGCCATCGTCACCGAGGGCATCTTCAACGTGAAGGGCGTCGGCAACGCGCTCTACCACGCCATCAACCTCAACGAAGGCGCCACGATCTCCGGCTTCGTCGTGGTCCTGGTGCTCGTCTACCTGGCCGCCAGCCTGATCGTCGACCTGCTCTACGCGGTCCTGGACCCGAGGATCCGTTATGCCTGACCTGATCGAGAAGACCGCAGACGTCCCTGCGCAGGGCGCCACGGAGCCCAAGCCCGAGAAGCCGCGCAGCCTCGGCTCGGACGCCTGGCACGACCTGCGCCGCCGGCCGATCTTCGTGATCTCCGCGCTGCTGATCCTGCTGCTGATCGTGATAGCCGTCGCCCCGAGCCTGTTCACCTCGGTGGACCCGCGCGCCGGAGACCTGCGCAACCACTTCCTGACCAAGCCGAACTACGGCCACTTCTTCCAGCCGGACTGGTTCGGTTACGACGGCCAGGGCCGCTCCATCTACGCCCGCGTGCTCTACGGTGCCCGCGCCTCGGTGGTCGTCGGCATCTGCGTCACCCTCGGGACCACCATCCTCGGCGGCATCATCGGTATGTTCGCCGGATACTTCGGCGGCTGGGCGGACGCGGTGCTCTCCCGGATCACCGACGTCTTCTTCGGTATCCCGCTGCTGCTCGGCGCCCTGGTGATCCTCAACGCCTTCAGCACGCGCACCGTCTGGAGCGTCGTCTTCGCGATGACCGCGCTGGGCTGGACCCAGATGGCCCGCGTGATGCGCGGTGCGGTGATCACCGTCAAGCAGCAGGACTACGTCACCGCCGCCAAGGCGCTCGGTGCGGGTACCGGCCGGATCATGCTGAAGCACATCCTGCCGAACGCGCTCGCCCCCGTGATCGTGGTCGCCACCATCGCGCTCGGCGGCTACATCGCCCTGGAGGCGACGCTCAGCTTCCTCGGTATCGGTCTCCAGGACCCGACCATCTCCTGGGGTATCGACATCAACTCGGCCCAGAAGGTGATCCGCGAGGCCCCGTTCGCGCTCTTCTTCCCGGCCGGCATGCTCAGCATCACCGTGCTGGCGTTCATCATGCTCGGTGACGCGGTCCGCGACGCCCTCGACCCGAAGCTGCGCTGAGAGAGGCGGTACGCACCATGACCACTGTCACTGAGAAGGCCGACAGCGGGGAGCGCCTCGCTCCCGGCACCCCGTTGCTCGAAGTCCGCGACCTGCACGTGGAGTTCGTGACCCGGGACGGCATCGCCAAGGCCGTCAACGGGGTCAACTACTCCGTAGCAGCGGGCGAGACGCTGGCCGTGCTGGGCGAGTCCGGCTCCGGCAAGTCCGTCACCGCGCAGACCATCATGGGCATCCTGGACATGCCCCCGGGCCGGGTCACCTCGGGCGAGATCCTCTTCCGCGGCCAGGACATGCTGAAGATGTCCAACGAGGAGCGCCGGAAGATCCGCGGCCGGAAGATCGCGATGATCTTCCAGGACGCGCTCTCCTCGCTCAACCCGGTGCTCTCCGTGGGCTACCAGCTCGGCGAGATGTTCCGGGTGCACCAGGGCGCCTCCCGAAAGGAGGCGAAGGCCAAGGCCATCGAGCTGATGGACCGGGTCCGCATCCCGGCCGCCGCCCAGCGGGTGAACGACTACCCGCACCAGTTCTCGGGCGGTATGCGTCAGCGCATCATGATCGCGATGGCGCTGGCCCTCGAACCGGACCTGATCATCGCGGACGAGCCCACCACCGCCCTGGACGTCACCGTCCAGGCCCAGGTGATGGACCTGCTGGCGGAGCTTCAGGCCGAGTACAACATGGGCCTGATCCTGATCACCCACGACCTCGGCGTGGTCGCCGACGTCGCGGACAAGATCGCGGTGATGTACGCGGGCCGGATCGTCGAGACCGCCCCGGTGCACGAGCTGTACGCCAGCCCGGCGCACCCGTACACCAAGGGTCTGCTCCGTTCGATCCCGCGCCTGGACCAGAAGGGCCAGGACCTGTACGCGATCAAGGGCCTGCCGCCCAACCTGCTCAAGGTTCCGGCCGGTTGCGCGTTCAACCCGCGCTGTGACATCGCGACCGACCTCTGCCGTACCGAGATCCCGGCGCTGCACCAGGTGGCCGACAAGGACGGCGCCGAGCTCGCGGGCCGCCGCAGCGCCTGCCACCTCTGGAAGGAGACCCTCCATGGCTGAGCCGATCCTGGAGGTCAGGAACCTGGTCAAGCACTACCCGCTGACCCAGGGCGTCCTCTTCAAGAAGCAGATCGGCGCGGTCAAGGCCGTGGACGGTATCTCCTTCGAGCTGCACAAGGGCGAGACCCTGGGCATCGTGGGGGAGTCGGGCTGTGGCAAGTCCACGCTGGCCAAGGTGCTGATGAACCTTGAGCGGGCCACCGCCGGCGAGGTGCTGTTCAAGGGCGAGGACATCTCCAAGCTCTCCGGTGCCGCCCTCAAGGCTGTGCGGCGGAACATCCAGATGGTGTTCCAGGACCCGTACACGTCGTTGAACCCGCGTATGACGGTGGGTGACATCATCGGGGAGCCGTTCGAGATCCATCCGGAGGTGGCGCCGAAGGGCGACCGCCGCAAGGCTGTTCAGGATCTGCTGGACGTGGTGGGCCTCAATCCGGAGTACATCAACCGGTATCCGCACCAGTTCTCGGGCGGTCAGCGCCAGCGGATCGGTATCGCACGCGGGTTGGCGCTGAAGCCGGAGATCATCATCTGTGACGAGCCGGTGTCGGCGCTGGACGTCTCGGTGCAGGCGCAGGTGATCAACCTGCTGGAGCAGCTCCAGGGCGAGTTCGACCTGTCGTACATGTTCATCGCGCACGACCTGTCGATCGTCCGGCACATCTCGGACCGGGTGGGCGTGATGTACCTGGGCAAGATGGTGGAGATCGGGTCGGACGAGCAGATCTACGAGCACGCGACCCACCCCTACACCCAGGCGCTGCTGTCGGCGGTGCCGGTGCCGGACCCGACGGGCCGGGAGGGACGCGAGCGGATCATCCTGTCCGGGGACATCCCCTCGCCGGCCAACCCGCCGTCGGGCTGCCGCTTCCGCACCCGCTGCTGGAAGGCCGAGGAGCGCTGCTCGACCGAGCTGCCGCTGCTCGCGGTGCCCTCGCTGGAGGGCCCGGCCGCCCACGAGTCCGCCTGCCACTTCGCGGCGGAGCGCGAGGTCGAGCAGAGCGCGGCGTGAGCGCGAGGTCGAGCAGAGCGCGGCGTGAGCGCGAGGTCGAGCAGAGCGCGGCGTGAGCGCGAGATGGCGCAGAGCGCGGCCTGATCGACCGTAGCCCGTGAGGCCCGGTCCACACCCAGGTGTGGACCGGGCCTCACGGCGTTCGGGATGGCGTGGCGGGGAGCCCATCCGGAGGTACCTCGGTCGCGCCGCCGGGAACTCGCGCTTCTCATGGGGTGTGATGCGTCACACGTCTTGAGGAGGACATCCATGTCTGCTGTCGCCCGAGTGCGCTGGGCCGTGATCGTTGCGACGTCGGTGGCCCTGGTGGCCACCGGGTGCAGCAGCACCTCAAGCGGCGGCGGCGGGGGTGGTGGCAACGCCAACGGCATCGTGACGGCGTGGTGGGGCGACCCGGCGAACCCGCTCGAACCCGCCAACACCAACGAGGTCAACGGTGGCGCGGTGCTCGACATGATCTACACCGGTCTGGTGGCCTACGACCCCAAGACCAGCAAGGCCGGCAATGCGATGGCCGAGTCGATCACCTCCAGCGATCAGCAGAACTGGACCGTCAAGATCAAGCCCGGCTGGAAGTTCAGCGACGGCACACCCGTCACCGCCGCCTCCTTCGTGGACGCCTGGAACTACGGGGCGCTCTCCACCAACAAGCAGGTGGGCTCCAGCTTCTTCCAGTACATCCAGGGCTACAAGGACGTGGCCCCGACCTCCGGCAGCCCCGCCGCCCAGACCATGTCGGGTCTGAAGGTCGTCGACGACACCAGCTTCACCGTGGCGCTCAGCCAGAAGTTCTCCACCTGGCCGCAGACCCTCGGCTACGCCGCCTACTACCCGCTCCCGAAGAGCTTCTTCACCGACCACGCGGCCTTTCTCGACAAGCCGGTGGGCAACGGCCCGTACACGATCGCCGCCTGGACCAAGAGCCAGAAGATGCAGCTGCGGCCGAACCCCGACTACAGCGGGAGCAACAAGCCCAAGAACGCCGGTATCGACCTCAAGGTCTACACCGACACCAACGCCGCCTACGCCGATCTCCAGGCCGGCAACCTGGACGTCGACAACGGCCTGCCGAACAGTGCGCTGAAGACCATTCAGTCCGACCTCAGCGGGCGCTTCCTCAACCAGCCCGCCGGCATCATCCAGACCATCTCCTTCCCGCTCTACCAGTCCGACTGGAGCACCGGGAACGCCAAACTGGTCCGCCAGGGCATCTCGATGGCGATCGACCGTGCCACCATCACCAAGGTCGTCTTCAACAACACCCGCACTCCGGCCACCGACTTCACCTCGCCCGTCCTCGGTGACTCCGGCGGCTACAAGGAGGGCCTCTGCGGTGACACCTGCAAGCTCAACGCGGCCAAGGCCAAGCAGCTGATCCAGCAGGGCGGCGGGATCCCCGGCGGCCAGCTGACGATCAGCTACAACGCGGACGGCCCGCACAAGGAGTGGGTGGACGCGGTCTGCAACAGCATCAACAACGCGATGGGTGACACCAAGGCGTGCGTCGGCCGCCCGGTCGGCACCTTCGCCGACTTCCGCAACCAGGTCCACGGCAAGCAGATGACCGGAGGCTTCCGCACCGGCTGGCAGATGGACTACCCGCTGATCCAGAACTTCCTGCAGCCGGTGTACGTGACCGGGGCCTCCTCCAACGACTCGGGTTACAGCAACAAGGCCTTCGACGCCAAGGTGAGCCAGGCGAACGGCGAGGCGGACGCGGCCAAGGCCGTCGCCGACTACCAGGACGCGGAGAAGATGCTGGCCACCGACCTGCCGGCGATCCCGCTCTGGTACCAGAACGGCACGGTGGGCTGGTCGTCCCGGGCCTCCAGCGTGATGCTGAACCCCTTCAGCGTCCCGGTCTACACCGAGATCACCGTCAAGTAGCCGGTGGCGGGGGGCGGGCCCCCCGCCCCCCCGGCCCCCGCCCCCCCCCCCCCCCCCCCCGGGGCGGGGGGGGGGGCCCCCCCCCCCCCCCCCGGGGGCCCCGCCCCCCGCCGCTGAGACGGCCGACTGGAGGTCCGCATGGGACGCTATGTCATCAGACGCCTGCTCCAGATGATCCCGGTCTTCATCGGGACCACCTTTCTGATCTTCGTCATGGTCCACGCCCTGGGCGACCCGGTGAACGCGCTCTTCGGCGACCGGGCACCGGACCCGGCGGTCGCGGAGAAGATCCGTGAGCAGTACAACCTCAACGACCCGCTCTGGCTCCAGTACCTGAAGTACATGGGCAAGCTGTTCCGGTGGGACTTCGGAACCACCTTCAGCGGTCAGAGCGTCACCTCCCTGCTCGCCACCGCCTTCCCCACCACGCTGAAGCTGACCGCGGTGGCCTTCACCATCGAGGTGATCTTCGGGATCGGCCTCGGTCTGCTGAGCGGCCTGCGACGGGGCCGGGTCGCCGACAACAGCGTGCTGATCCTGACCCTGGTGGTCATCTCCATCCCGACCTTCGTCACCGGCTATGTGCTTCAGTACCTGGTCGGTGTGAAGTGGGGCGCGGCACCCGCGACCGTCGGCGACCAGGTCACCCTGGACCGGCTGATTCTGCCCGGTGTGGTGCTGGCCTCGGTCTCGCTCGCGTACGTCGCCCGGCTCACCCGGACCACCGTCGTCGAGAACGTCCGCGCCGACTATGTGCGAACCGCCGTGGCCAAGGGCCTGCCGCGCCGCCGGGTGGTCGTCAACCACCTGCTGCGCAACTCGCTGATCCCGGTGGTCACCTTCCTGGGCACCGACCTGGGCGCCCTGATGGGCGGTGCGCTGGTGACCGAGCGCATCTTCAACATCCATGGCGTGGGCTACTACCTGTACCAGGGCATCGTTCGCCAGAACAGCAACACCGTGGTCGGCTTCGTGACCATCCTGGTGATCATCTACCTGGCGGCCAACCTGCTCGTCGACCTGCTCTACGCGGTCCTGGACCCGAGGATCCGTTATGCCTGACCAGGAGAAGTACAACGCGGCGGACCCGCTCGCCGAGGCCGGCACCGAAGAGCTGGAGATGCCGAGCGCGGTCGAGAACCGGACCTTCGACCTCGGCACCATGGAGGCCCAGTCACTTATAAAGCCCGAACGCCTCCAGGACCATCCCGAGGCCCCTGCCGCCGACGAGCGGGTGGAGGCGCGCAGCCTCTGGCAGGACGCCTGGCGCGACCTGCGGCGCAATCCGATCTTCATCATCTCCGGACTGCTGATCGTCTTCCTGATCGTGATGGCGGTCTGGCCCGGCCTCTTCGCCTCCACCGACCCGCTCAAGTGCGACCTGTCCAAGTCCCAGCAGGGTGTCTCCTCGGGGCATCCCTTCGGCTACGACAACCAGGGTTGCGACGTCTATGCCAGGACCGTCTACGGCGCCCGCGCCTCGATCACCGTCGGCGTCTGCGCCACGGCCGGGGCGGCTCTCGTCGGCACCGTGATGGGCGGTCTGGCGGGCTTCTTCGGCGGCTGGTTCGACTCGGTCGTCTCACGGATCGCCGACATCTTCTTCGGCATCCCGATCCTGCTGGGCGGCCTGGTGTTCCTCTCCGTGGTGCCCAGCCAGTCGATCTGGATCGTGGTGGCCTTCATCGTGGTGCTCGGCTGGCCGCAGATCGCCCGTATCTCCCGGGGCTCGGTCATCACCGTCAAGCAGCAGGACTACGTCACCGCTGCCGAGGCGCTCGGCGCCGGCAGCAGCCGGCTGATGGTGCGGCACATCCTGCCCAACGCGGTCGCCCCGATCATCGTGGTGGCGACCATCGCCCTCGGCACCTACATCGCCCTGGAGGCCACACTGAGCTTCCTCGGCGTGGGGCTCAAGCCGCCGACGGTCTCCTGGGGCATCGACATCTCCTCGGCCTCGGACTCCTTCCGCAACGCGCCGCACATGCTGCTCTATCCCGCCGGTGCGCTCAGCATCACCGTGCTGGCGTTCATCATGCTCGGCGATGCGGTCCGCGACGCTCTCGACCCCAAGCTGCGCTGAGAGAGAGGCCCACCGACCATGAGCAGCAGCATGACGACCGGCGTGAGCAGCCGGAAGGCCGACCCCCGGGGGAGCGGCACGGGTGTCGAGGACGCACCGCTGCTCCAGGTGCGCGACCTGCATGTGGAGTTCCGCACCAGGGACGGTGTCGCCAGGGCCGTCAACGGTGTCGACTACTCGGTCAGGGCGGGCGAGACGATCGCCATCCTGGGAGAGTCGGGTTCGGGCAAGTCCGTCACCGCGCAGGCGGTCATGGGCATCCTGGACAGTCCGCCGGGCTTCGTCACCGGTGGGGAGATCCTCTTCAAGGGCCGCGACCTGCTGAAGCTCGGGCAGGACGAGCGCCGCAAGATCCGGGGCTCACAGCTGGCGATGATCTTCCAGGACGCGCTCTCCTCGCTCAACCCCGTGCACTCGGTGGGCTACCAGCTGGGCGAGATGTTCCGGGTGCACCGGGACGCCTCCCGCAAGGAGGCGAAGGCCAGGGCCGTCGAGTTGATGGACCGGGTCCGCATCCCGGCGGCCAAGGAGCGGGTGAACGACTATCCGCACCAGTTCTCGGGCGGTATGCGTCAGCGCATCATGATCGCGATGGCGCTGGCGCTCGAACCGGATCTGATCATCGCGGACGAGCCGACGACGGCGCTCGATGTGACGGTGCAGGCCCAGGTGATGGAGCTGCTGGCGGAGCTTCAGGCCGAGTACAACATGGGCCTGATCCTGATCACCCACGACCTCGGCGTGGTCGCCGACGTCGCGGACAAGATCGCGGTGATGTACGCGGGCCGGATCGTCGAGACCGCCCCGGTGCACGAGCTGTACGCGCGCCCGGCGCACCCCTACACCCGGGGCCTGCTCGACTCCATCCCGCGCCTGGACCAGAAGGGCCAGGAGCTGTACGCGATCAAGGGTCTGCCGCCCAATCTGCTGCGGATCCCGAAGGGGTGCGCCTTCAACCCGCGCTGCCCCAGAGCGCAGGAGATCTGCCGGCAGGAGGTGCCGAAGCTCTTCCAGGTCACCGAGGACGACGGGACGGAGCTGGCCGGCCGGGGCAGTGCCTGCTTCTTCTGGAAGGAGACCCTCCATGACGCATAGCGGAGCCGGCGCCGACGGAGCCGACACCAACGGGGCCGGAGTACCGGAGGAGGCCGCGTTCGCGCAGGAGGTGCCGCGCGGCGAGCCGATCCTCGAAGTCCGGCAACTGGTCAAGTACTTCCCGCTGACCAGGGGCATCCTCTTCAAGAAGCAGGTCGGCGCGGTGAAGGCCGTGGACGGTGTCTCCTTCGACCTGCGGCAGGGCGAGACCCTGGGCATCGTGGGGGAGTCGGGCTGTGGCAAGTCCACGCTGGCCAAGGTCCTGATGAACCTGGAGGCCCCGACCAGTGGCTCGGTGAAGTACAAGGGGGAGGAGATCTCGCGGCTGAGCGGTGCGGCGCTGAAGGCTGTGCGGCGGAACATCCAGATGGTGTTCCAGGACCCGTACACGTCGTTGAACCCGCGTATGACGGTGGGTGACATCATCGGGGAGCCGTTCGAGATCCACCCGGAGGTGGCGCCGAAGGGCGACCGCCGCAAGGCTGTTCAGGATCTGCTGGACGTGGTGGGCCTCAATCCGGAGTACATCAACCGGTATCCGCACCAGTTCTCGGGCGGTCAGCGCCAGCGGATCGGTATCGCACGCGGGTTGGCGCTGAAGCCGGAGATCATCATCTGTGACGAGCCGGTGTCGGCGCTGGACGTCTCGGTGCAGGCGCAGGTGATCAACCTGCTGGAGCAGCTCCAGGGCGAGTTCGACCTGTCGTACATGTTCATCGCGCACGACCTGTCGATCGTCCGGCACATCTCGGACCGGGTGGGCGTGATGTACCTGGGCAAGATGGTGGAGATCGGGTCGGACGCGGAGATCTACGAGCACGCGACCCACCCCTACACCCAGGCGCTGCTGTCGGCGGTGCCGGTGCCGGACCCGACGGGCCGGGAGGGGCGAGAGCGGATCGTCCTCTCGGGCGACGTGCCTTCGCCGGCCAACCCGCCGTCGGGCTGCCGCTTCCGCACCCGCTGCTGGAAGGCGCAGGAGAAGTGTGCGAGGGAGACGCCGGCGCTGACCGTGCGGGAGTGGCTCGAAGGAGCTGCGGCGCATGACTCGGCCTGTCATTTCGCGGCGGAGCGCGAGATTGGGCAGAGCGCGGCGGAGCGCGAGAGCGGGCAGGGCGCGACGGAGCGCGAGAGCGGGAAGCAGGAGAAGCAGCAGTAACTCTGTTCACAGCTTTCACGGCCCGTCCCCTTGTGGGGCGGGCCTTTGGTTTCCAGTGTTGTGCAGATAAAGCATCAGCATTCGGATGATGTTGTCCGGTATTCGGAAAATGGCTGCGTGAATTCCGTGAACGATATGCGGCTCTCTGTCAGTTAATGCCCGGGTTGGGCGCTCCACGTAACAGAAAAGAGATGTGAGGAAGATTCCAAACGGGGGCGGGGAGATTGATAGTTGCTCTGCGCACGTCGATGGGCCGCATCGTCAACTGATTTGATGCGCCCAGACGTTGACCTTCGCCATGCCTGGAACGCCGGGCCGCGGAGGGGCTCTTCGTTCCCACGCCCTGAATCGAGAGGCAGTTGAATGAGGCTCACCAAGGCAATGCGCTGGACAGCGGTGGCTGCCACCACAGTCCTGGCAGTGGCTGCTTGCAGCAACGGCGGTAGCTCGGGTGGCGGCGGAAAGCCGGCGGCGAGCAATAACGCGCCGGCCAAGGACGGCGGTACCTTCCGGCTGGGCATTGTCGAGCCTACGGCTATTGATCCGTACAACGTGCAGGAATCCGAGGGAACCCTGGTTGCCCAGAATCTGTTCACCGGCCTGACCAGCGTCGATGTCAATGGCAAGATCAGCAATGCGCTGGCCGAGAGCCGGACCCCGAACGACGACTGCAGCCAGTGGACGTTCAAGATCAAGGGCGGGACCACCTTCTCGAACGGGGAGGCGGTGGACGCTGCGGCGTTCATCCGCGGCTGGACCCGGGCCGCGGCGAAGGACGCGGCCTCCGACGTGGCGTACCACCTGAACGAGATCGACGGCTTCAAGGCGCTCCAGGACGGTACCGCGACCACCTTCAAGGGCCTTGCCGCGCCGGACGCGACCACGCTGGTGGTCAATCTCGCCATCAAGGACTGCGAGTTCGACCTGCGCACCTTCCACACGGTGTTCAGCCCGGTACCGCCGGAGGCGGGCGCGGCCACCAACAAGGCGTACAACGACCAGCCGATCGGCAACGGGCCGTTCAAGATGGAAGGCCCCTGGCAGCACAACAGCAAGATCACGCTGGTCCGGAACGACAGCTACGGCCTGACCAAGGCACACCTGGACCGGGTCGAGATCTCCATCCTGAACTCCGCCAACGCCGACCAGCTGGAGTACCAGGGCTTCCAGGCCGGGCAGTTCGACTGGGCCCGGATGCCCACCGAGCAGCTCCCCGTCGCCAAGGCCACCTACGGGCCGAAGAACGAGTGGTACGACTGGGACGCCAACGGCATGAACTACCTGATGCCCGTCACCTTCAACGGCCCGTTGAAGAGCAAGGAGGCGCGCCAGGCGATCTCCTACGCGATCGACCGTGACGCCATCGTCAGCGGCGTGTTCAAGGGTTTCCGTCACAAGGCCACCACGCTGGTGCCCTCGGCCTTCAAGGACGCCTTCCAGGACGGCGTCTGCGCCAGCTGCGTGAAGCAGGACAAGGACAAGGCCAAGCAGCTCGCCGCGCAGGCCGGTCTGACGCCCGGCACCAAGCTGTACTTCGGCTACAACACCGGTGGCGGCCACGACGCCTGGGTGCAGGCCGTCGCACAGCAGCTCAAGGACGTGCTCGGCCTGGACGTGCAGATCGACGGCATCCCGTTCAAGGAACTGCTGAAGAAGGAGAAGACGCCGACTTCCACCGGTATGTACCGGGCGGCCTGGGGTGCGGACTACCCGACCCCCGGCAACTTCCTGAGCCCGCTGCTGGCCACCGCCTCCATCAACGAGGACCCGGCCACCCACACGGTCCAGGGCGACAACGCCGGCCGCTACAGCAACCCGGCCTTCGACGCCCTGCTGCAGAAGGCCACCGCCACCAAGGACCTGGCCGAGCGGACCAGGATCTACCAGCAGGCCGAGAAGATGGCGATCGGCGACGACCAGGCACTGATCCCGCTCTTCACCCGTAGCCAGCAGCGTGTCGCCAACACCGAGAAGTGGGCCAACCTGACCTACGACTTCAACGAGAACCCCACCCTGGCGAACGTCTCGCAGAAGTAGCCCGTCCATCGCGTCAGGCGTTCTCCCCTCCTGGACCCCTACGCCCCACCGCAGTTGACGTGGGGCCAGTAAACCGCCGCCGGCTCTGTCTGGACCAGGCAGAGCCGGCGGTCCCCCGTACCCGCCCGACCGGGTGACGTACAGGGGAGGGCGACGCCGCTCTGCCGCGACCCCACAGAGAGGCACATGCCATGGGTAGGTATCTGCTGCGAAGGCTCGGACAGATGATCGTCGTGCTGCTCGGCGCGACGCTGATCCTCTTCGCCTGCCTGTTCGTCATTCCCGGCGACCCGGTCGGCTCGCTGGCCGGCAGTGAGCGCTCGCGCGACCCCGCGGTGGTCGAGCAGCTGCACAAGCGCTACGGGCTCGACAAGCCGCTGATCGTCCAATACGGCACTTACGTCAACAAGTTGGTGCACGGCGACATGGGAGAGGACTACACCCAGCGCCGCCCGGTCGCCGAGATCCTCGGCCCCAAGCTGGTGAACACGTCCAAGCTGGCCATCGCCGCGATCGTCTTCGACGCGGTGATCGGCGCGGGGGTGGGTGCGCTCGCCGCGCTCAAGCGGTACTCGCTCTGGGACACCGTGGTCACGCTGATCACCACCATCCTGGTCGGGTTCCCGACCTTTGTGATCGGCATGCTGATGCTCAACCTCTTTGCCGTACAGCTCAAATGGGTGCCGGTCATCGGTGACCCGAGCGATCCGGTGCAGGTCGTCCTGCCCGCGATCACCCTGGCCATCATTGATGCCGCACTGGTCGCCCGCCTGATGCGCGGCACCATGCTGGAGGTGCTGCGGGCCGACTACGTGAAGACCGCCATCGCCAAGGGCGTGCCCCGGCGGCAGGTGCTGCTCAAGCACGTCATGCGCAACTCGGTCATCCCGGTGGTGACATACATCGGCATCTCGTTCGGCAGCCTGCTGGGCGGCGCGATCATCACCGAGACCATCTTCAACTGGGACGGCATCGGCATGGCGATGTCCACCGCGATCCAGCAGCAGAACAACCCGATCGTGGTCGGGGTGGCGACCTGGGGGGTCGCCATCTTCGTGCTGCTCAACCTGGTCGTCGATCTGCTGTACGCGATGCTCGACCCCCGAATCCGGCTGAGCTGAGGGCGCCGATATGACTGACGACAAGACGACCACAACTCCCGTGTCGGGCAAGGTGGTTCCGCAGCAGCGCAAGGACCGGACCCCGGCCGCCGGCTCGGCCGAACCGGCCATCAAGGTGGTCAAGGAGTGGCAGGAGGTCTGGCACCGCTTCGCCGCCAACAAGCTCGCACTGGTGGGCCTGGTCCTGGTCGTGGGCCTGCTGCTGACCGCCGTCTTCGCTCCGCTGATCGCGCCGCACGACCCGCTGAAGCAGGACCTCATGAACACGCTCAAGCCACCGAGCGGGGAGCACCTGTTCGGCACCGACATCCTGGGCCGCGACCAGCTCTCCCGGGTGATCTACGGCTCCCGGATCGCGGTCATCGTCGGTGTGGTCTCGATCGTGCTCACGCTGCTGATCGGCGTCGTGCTCGGCGCGATCGCCGGCTACTACGGCCGGTTCTACGACACCCTGACGATGCGCGTCGCCGATGTGTTCTTCGCCTTCCCGCTGCTGATCGGCGCGATCATCATCATCACCGTGACCGGGCGGGGCGTCTGGCCGGTGGTGCTCTCGCTGGCGATCTTCGGCTGGGCCACCGTGGCGCGACTGCTGCGGAGCTCGGTGCTCTCGGCCCGTGAGATGGACTATGTGCACGCGGCCCGCGCGCTGGGCGCAGGCCATGCGCGGGTCATCCTGCGGCACATCCTGCCCAACTCGATCGCCCCGGTGGTCATCTACGGGACGTTCAACGTCGGCACCGCCGTGGTCGCGGAGGCCTCGCTCTCCTACCTGGGCGTCGGCGTCAGCCCGGAAGTCCCGGAGTGGGGCAACATGCTCGCGGCCGGGCGGGGGTTCATCGGCGTGTACGACTACATGTGGACCCTTCCCTCGCTCGCGGTGGTGCTGACCTCGCTGGGCTTCATCTTCGTCGGCGACGGCGTACGCGACGCGCTCGACCCCAAGCTGCGGTGAGCGGCATGGAGTTGACGGACGTGACGGGACCCGGAGACGGCAGGAGCAGGGCGATGGCGAAGTCGGAAGAGAGTGCGGCCGGGGCGGCTCTGTTGCAGGTCGACGATCTGCAGGTGGAGTTCGTGACCCGGGACGGCGTGGCCAGGGCGGTCAACGGCGTCAGTTACAGCGTCGGTGCGGGTGAGACGCTGGCGGTGCTGGGCGAGTCGGGCTCGGGCAAGTCCGTCACCGCCCAGGCCGTCATGGGCATCCTGGACATGCCTCCGGGCCGGATCACCGGCGGCCGGGTGCTGTACCGGGGACAGGACCTGCTCACCATGCCCGAGGAGCAGCGGCGGAGGATCCGCGGCCGGAAGATTGCGATGATCTTCCAGGATGCGCTCTCGGCGCTCAACCCGGTCTTCTCGGTGGGCTGGCAGCTCGGTGAGGTCTTCCGGGTGCACGAGGGGATGTCGAAGAAGGACTCGCTGCGCAGGGCCGTCGAGTTGATGGACCGGGTCCGCATCCCGGCCGCCGCCCAGCGCGTCAACGACTACCCGCACCAGTTCTCGGGCGGTATGCGTCAGCGCATCATGATCGCGATGGCGCTGGCCCTCGAACCGGATCTGATCATCGCGGACGAGCCCACCACCGCCCTGGACGTCACCGTCCAGGCCCAGGTGATGGACCTGCTGGCGGAGCTTCAGGCCGAGTACAACATGGGCCTGATCCTGATCACCCACGACCTCGGCGTGGTCGCCGACGTCGCGGACAAGATCGCGGTGATGTACGCGGGCCGGATCGTCGAGACCGCCCCGGTGCACGAGCTGTACGCCGGCCCGGCGCACCCGTACACCAAGGGTCTGCTCCGTTCGATCCCGCGCCTGGACCAGAAGGGCCAGGACCTGTACGCGATCAAGGGCCTGCCGCCGAGCCTGCTGCACATCCCGGACGGCTGCGCGTTCAACCCGCGTTGCGAGCGTGCCGCCGACCGGTGCCGGGCCGAACTGCCGCTGTTGCAGGCAGTGTTGGACGAGGACGGTGCTGACCTGCCCGGTCGGCGCAGCGCCTGCCACTTCTGGAAGGAGACCCTCCATGGCTGAGCCGATCCTGGAGGTCAGGAACCTGGTCAAGTACTTCCCGCTGACCCAGGGCGTCCTCTTCAAGAGGCAGATCGGGGCCGTGCAGGCGGTCGACGGTATCTCCTTCGAGCTGCACAAGGGCGAGACCCTGGGCATCGTGGGGGAGTCGGGCTGTGGCAAGTCCACGCTGGCCAAGGTGCTGATGAGCCTTGAGCGGGCCACCGCCGGCGAGGTGCTGTTCAAGGGCGAGGAGATCTCGCGGCTGAAGGGCGCGGCGCTGAAGGCTGTGCGGCGGAACATCCAGATGGTGTTCCAGGACCCGTACACGTCGTTGAACCCGCGTATGACGGTGGGTGACATCATCGGGGAGCCGTTCGAGATCCATCCGGAGGTGGCGCCGAAGGGCGACCGCCGCAAGGCTGTTCAGGATCTGCTGGATGTGGTGGGCCTCAATCCGGAGTACATCAACCGGTATCCGCACCAGTTCTCGGGCGGTCAGCGCCAGCGGATCGGTATCGCACGCGGGTTGGCGCTGAAGCCGGAGATCATCATCTGTGACGAGCCGGTGTCGGCGCTGGACGTCTCGGTGCAGGCGCAGGTGATCAACCTGCTGGAGCAGCTCCAGGGCGAGTTCGACCTGTCGTACATGTTCATCGCGCACGACCTGTCGATCGTCCGGCACATCTCGGACCGGGTGGGCGTGATGTACCTGGGCAAGATGGTGGAGATCGGCTCGGACGAGCAGATCTACGAGCACGCGACCCACCCCTACACCCAGGCGCTGCTGTCGGCGGTGCCGGTGCCGGACCCGACGGGCCGTGAGGGACGCGAGCGGATCATCCTGTCCGGGGACATCCCCTCGCCGGCCAACCCGCCGTCGGGCTGCCGCTTCCGCACCCGCTGCTGGAAGGCCGAGGAGCGCTGCTCGACCGAGCTGCCGCTGCTCGCGGTGCCCTCGCTGGAGGGCCCGGCCGCCCACGAATCCGCCTGCCACTTCGCGGCGGAGCGCGAGGTCGAGCAGAGCGCGGCGTGAGCGCGAGGTCGAGCAGAGCGCGGCGTGAGCGCGAGGTCGAGCAGAGCGCGGCGTGAGCGCGAGATGGCGCAGAGCGCAGCCTGAGTAGCGACGCCGACGCACCGGGCCCCGGCGGGAAATCCCGCCGGGGCCCGGTGCGTTGGCCGGATCGGATCGGATCGGATCGGATCGGATCGGATCAGATCAGACCTGAGCTGTCATCACTTGGTGAGGCCGATGTTCTCGTAGATCGGGTCCGAGAGACCCGCGGAGCCGAGGTTGGCAACGGCCTTCTTCACACCGTAGATGGCCGGACGCTGGTACAGCGTGATCAGACCGGCGACCTTCCACTCCTCGGCGTCCGCCTTGTCGAGGCCGGCGAGCTCGCCTTCGGCGTTGGGCGCCGCAACGGCCTCGTCCAGCGCCTTGTCCAGCGCGTCGCTACCGACCTGGCTGTAGTTGGAGCCGCCGTTCTGCTTGTACTGCGGCATCATCGAGCTGGCGGCGAACGGGTTGCCGAGCAGCGAGTAGATGGTCATGTCGAAGTCGTACTTGTAGACGTACTTGTCGAAGAACTCGTTCGACGGAGCGGTGAAGATGGTCAGCTTGATGCCGACCTGCTGCAGCATCTGGGTCAGCATCGAACCCTCGCTGGTGGCGATGGTGACGCCGGCCGGGATGACGAGCTTGAGCGCGAGCTCCTTGCCGTCCTTCTTCCGGACGTCGCCGTCCATCTTCCAGCCGGCCGCGTCCAGCGTCTTCTTGGCCGCCTCGGGGTCGAACTTGCTCAGACCGCCCGAGTTGTCCTTGTAGCCGTTCTGGGTCGGCACCAGGAAGTGGTTGTTCATCGCCGCGGGCGGCCAGCCCAGGCCGTTCAGGTCGGACTTGGCGATGGTGTCCCGGTCGACCGCCTGGAAGATGGCCTGACGCACCGTCGGGTCGGTCAGCATCGGGCTCTTGCCGTTGAGCATGATGTGGCGG
This sequence comes from Kitasatospora sp. GP82, assembly GCF_029892105.1. Lineage (GTDB taxonomy): Bacteria > Actinomycetota > Actinomycetes > Streptomycetales > Streptomycetaceae > Kitasatospora. Next base: position 170,791 of record NZ_JARZAJ010000001.1, read on the forward strand.
AAGTCGGGGCCACCCGCGATCCGGGCCTCGCCGTCGGCGGTGGACTGGATCTGCTTCAGGCCGGCGGCGTCCGGGCCGTTGTTGAAGAAGTCGATCTCGCCGTTGGCGAAGGCCTGCGGCATGGTGTTGGTGTCCATCGCCTTGAAGACGATCTTGTCCAGCAGCGGCTTGTCACCCGTGTAGGTGGGGTCGGCCACCACGGTGACGGTCTTCGCGGTCTGGTCGATCTTGTCCAGCTTGAACGGGCCGGAGGTGACCGGGATCTTGTCCACGTACGCGGTGTTGAAGACGTCCGGGGTGGCGACGTACTTCGCCGGGAACAGCGGCGCGTTGGCGACGGAGTTGAACATCCCCTTCCAGTCCGAGTACGGCGCCTTGAAGGTCATGATGGCCTGGTAGTCGTCAGCACCCTTGACGACGCTCTCGACCTGGTCGAAACCGGCGGTCGAGGAGACCTTGAAGTCCTTGTTGCTGCCGTTCTGGGCCTGCCAGTTCGCCTGGATGTCCTGCCAGGTGATCGGGGCGCCGTCGGACCACTTGGCCTTCGGGTTGAGGGTCCAGGTGACGACCTGCTTGCCGTCCTTCATCGCGGACGTGGCGTCCAGCAGGTACGCCTTGTTCGGGGTCTGGGTGCCACCGGCGTCCGAGCGCCAGAAGGTCGGCATGAGCGCCTTGGCGACGTCGATGGTGGAGGCCTCGTTGCCGTCCGCCTCCAGCGGGTTCCACTGGCTGGACATCTGGTCGATGGCCCAGTTGACGGTGCCGCCCTGCTTCAGCGCGGCACGGTCCTTGGCGTTCATGGCCACCTGGGTCGGCTTCGGCGCATCGGACACGGCCGGGGCGGCGGAGCTGTCGCTCTTGCTGCTGGAACAGGCGGACAGCGACAGCGAGGCGGCAGCGATGGTGGCGACCAGCGCGACCGGGATCCGGTTGTGCTTCAAGGGGTTCCCCCTGGTGTGTACGGAACGGTGAGTGAGCCCAGCGGTGCCGCCCGCGTTGGCGGATAGTGCTGGTGGTTCGGGTGGTGCGGCGGTGCAGGTGGTGCACGGCGCCCGAAGGCGCAGCTCGGTGGGGGTCAGATCACTTCGAGGGCCTTGGCGAAGTGGCAGGCGGCCGAGTGGTCGTCGGCCAGCTTCGCGCTTGCGGGGTCCTCGTCGCGGCAGCGCAGCTGCTCGGCCTCGTCGAGGCTCAGGTACTTCGGGCAGCGGTTGCGGAACCGGCAGCCGCTCGGCACGTTGGCCGGGCTCGGCAGGTCACCGGTGAGCAGGATCCGCGTCCGCTCGCGCTCCCGGCGCGGGTCCGGGAGGGGAACGGCGGAGAGCAGAGCCTGGGTGTACGGGTGGGAGGGTGCGTCGAAGATCGACTGGGTGTCGCCGACCTCGACGATCCGGCCCAGGTACATCACGGCGATCCGGTCGGCGATGTGCCGGACCACCGAGAGGTCGTGGGCGACGAACAGGTAGCTGAGGCCGAGCCGGGTCTTGAGCTCGTCCAGCAGGTTGAGGACGCCCGCCTGGATGGAGACGTCCAGAGCGGAGACGGGCTCGTCCAGGACGACCAGCTTGGGCTCCAGAGCCAGTGCGCGGGCGATGGAGATGCGCTGACGCTGACCGCCGGAGAACTCCTGGGGGTAGCGGTCGGCGTGGTCGGGGTTGAGGCCGACCAGTTCCAGCAGCTCCGGGACGCGGGCGGCGATCCGCTCCTTGTCCCAGCCGTGGGTCTTGAGCGGCTCGGCGAGGATGTCGCCGATCGGCATCCGGGCGTCAAGGGCCGCCATCGGGTCCTGGAAGACGATCTGCATGTCCCGGCGGAGCGTCTTGCGGTCGGCCCGGTTCATGCTCCGGGTGTCCTTGCCGAAGACCGTGACGGTACCGACCTGGCCCTTGGGCAGGTCCAGGATCTCCAGCAGGGTGGTGGTCTTGCCGCAGCCGGACTCTCCGACCAGGCCGAGTGTCTCGCCCTCGCGGATGTCCAGTGAGATGCCGTCCACCGCGCGCACCACGCCGACCTTGCGCTTGACGACGGCGCCCTTGGTGAGCGGGAAGTGCTTGGTCAGGTTGTCCAGCTCCAGGACGGTGGCGCGCTCACCACGGGGGCGCTGCTCCAGGTCGGAGGCTTCGGGAACTTCGGGCACCGGGTAGATGGCGGCCGGGTCCAGGGTGTCGCCGAGCTCGTGGCTGCGGTGGCAGGCGGTGGGGTGGGTGTTGCCCTCCTTCACCGACAGGGTGGGCTCCACCTCCCGGCAGCGGTCGATCGCGATCGGGCAACGGGCCGCGAAGGGGCAGCCCTTGGGCAGCTCGACCATGGACGGCGGGTTGCCCTCGATCGGGGTGAGCGCCCGGCGCTCGGTGTCGTCCAGGCGCGGAATCGAACCCAGCAGACCGATGGTGTACGGCATCCGGGGGGAGTAGTACACCTCGTCCACGCTGCCGGCCTCGACCGGCTTGCCCGCGTACATCACCTGGACGCGGTCGGCGAAGCCGGCGATCACGCCGAGGTCGTGAGTGATCATCACAATGGCGGCGCCGGTGACGTCCTGGGCCTTCTTCAGGACTTCGAGGACCTGGGCCTGGATGGTCACGTCGAGCGCGGTGGTCGGCTCGTCGGCGATGATCACCTTGGGGTCGTTGGCGATCGCCATGGCGATCATCGCGCGCTGACGCATGCCGCCGGAGAACTCGTGCGGGAAGTTGTCCACCCGGCGCTTGGGGTCCGGGATGCCGACCAGGTCGAGCAGCTCGATGGAGCGCTCGCGAGCCTGCACCTTGGTCAGGTCCTGGTGGATCTGCAGCGCCTCGACGATCTGGGTGCCGACGCTGTAGACCGGGGTGAGCGCGGACAGCGGGTCCTGGAAGACCATGCCGATGTCCTTGCCGCGGATCTTGGACATCTCGTTGTCCGAGAGGCCGAGCAGCTCACGCCCGTTGAGCTTGACCGAGCCGGTGACCGCGGCGCTTTCGGGCAGCAGGCCGAGCACGGCCATCGAGGACACGGACTTGCCGGAGCCGGACTCGCCGACGATGCCCAGCACCTCGCCCGGGCGGACGGCGTACGAGACACCGCGCACCGCGCGCACCTGGCCGGCCTCGCTCGGGAACGCGACGTGCAGGTCGCTGACTTCGAGGACGGGCTGAGAGATGTCCAGCCGGGTGTCGGTCACCGGTCGGAGTCCTTCCTTGGTACGGGTGCTGTCCGAGGGCTGCGAGGGGTTGGTCGAGTCCGTCATGAGGGGCTCAGCACATCGGTGGAGGTGGTCGGACCCTGCAGCTGGTTGGACAGGTTGGTCGCGCCGGCCTTCGTCTCGCCGGTCTTGATCTTCTTGGCCTTCGCCTTGGCACCGGAGGCGTTCGGGTCGAGGGCGTCACGCAGGCCGTCACCGATGAAGGAGACCGCGACACCGATCAGCACCAGGCAGCCGGCCGGGAAGTAGAACAGCCACGGGTACGCCGGGGCGTTGGTGGTGTTGTCGGAGATGATCGTGCCGAGCGAGACGTCCGGCGCCTGGATGCCGAAGCCGAAGTAGGACAGGCCGCTCTCACCGATGACAGCCGCACCGACCTGGATCACCGTGTCGATGATCAGCAGCGAGGCCATGCTCGGCAGGATGTGCCGGAAGATGATGACCGGGCCGGAAACGCCCATGTACTTGGCGGCCTTGACGAACTCACGGTCCTTCAGGGTCAGCGTCATGCTGCGCACCACCCGGCCGGTGATCATCCAGCTGAACGCGGACAGCAGCACCACGAAGATCAGCCAGCCGGCCTTCTGGAAGGCGGGCGACATCACGGCGACGAGCAGGAAGCTCGGCAGCACCAGCAGCAGATCGACGATCCACATCAGGATGCGGTCGGCCCAGCCTCCGTAGTACGCCGCGAAGGCACCGACCGCGCCCGCGACCAGGGTGCTGATGACGCCCACCAGCAGACCGATCACCAGGGACTTCTGCAGGCCGCGCATGGTCAGTGCGAAGAGGTCCTGGCCGCCCTGGTTGGTACCCCACCAGTGGTCGCCGCCCGGAGGGGCGTTGAACGCCATGTAGTCGTGGTACAGGTAGTCGTACTTATTCACCAGCGGGCCGATGTAGGCCATCAGGAAGAGGATGACCATAACGGCCAGGCCCACCAGGGCCAGCCTGTTACGGGCGAACCGGCGGATGGTCAGTTTGGTGCGGCTCTGCCGCTTGGCGGTCTTCTTGGGCTGCTCGGTCGTTGCGGTGCTCATGGCTTCTTCTCCTCTGCTGAGTGCGGGACGTGATGCTCGGCCGGTGCGTCAGCGCACCCGGACACGCGGATCGAGCGCCGCGTACATCAGGTCGGAGAGGATGCCCGCGATCAGTACCAGCACGGCGGTGAACAGTGAGACGGCGGCCGTCGCGTTCACGTCGTTACGGGTGATCGAGTTGACGAGCAGTTCGCCCATGCCGTGCCAGCCGAAGGCCTTCTCGGTGAAGGTGGCGCCGACGAACAGCAGGACGATGTTGTAGACCAGCAGCGGGACGACCGGCAGGATCGCGGTCCGCAGACCGTGCTTGACCAGGGCGGTCCGGCGGCGCAGACCCTTGGCCCGCGCGGTGCGCAGGAAGTCGCTGCCGAGCACGTCGAGCATGGTGCTGCGCTGGTAGCGGCTGTAGAGCCCAACCTGAATCAGGACCAGCGTCAGGCCGGGCAGCAGCATGTGCTCGGCGCGGTTGCCCAGCGCTGCGAAGTCCCAGTGGCCGGCGAACTCGGGGTCGGTCTCACCGGTGAAGTGGATGGTGCCCGCACCGAGGAACTGGATCGACGCCAGCTTGAGGAAGAGAGCGAGTACGAAGGTCGGCATGGCCAGAATGAAGAACGAGGCCAGGGTGGTGACCCGGTCGAAGAGCTTGTACTGCTTGATGGCGCCGAGCGCGCCGAGCGCGACACCGCCGACCGAGCCGACGAGGGTGGCCAGCAGAAGCAGCCGGGTGGAGACGCCGATCCGGCGGCCCACCTCGTCGTTGACCGGGGACCCGTCGATGGTCTTGCCCAGATCGCCGTGTGCCACGCCGTCAGCCCAGGTGATGAATCGGGTGACGATCGGCGTGTCAGGGTTCATGTTCACGTCATCGAGCGTCTTCGCGATGGTCGACTTCGCCAGCGGAGGGTTGCGACCTTCGTAGTTCGATTGCGGGTGCAGGCTCAGCCCTGCTACGAAATACGAGAGGGAGGCTGCAAGCAAGACCAAAATCAGATTATTGGCCAGCTTGCGCAGCAAATAGCGACCCAAGGTGGTTCTCTCCCTCGTGCTGTCCCGCGTTCGCCGACTGCACAAGTCCCCGTCTGCGCGATCCGTGAGGATGGCGGGTCCCGCACTTGGTGCTTCGGGGCGTCTCGGATGTCGGACTGTTGGTCAGAAATGCGACAGCCGCTGTGGAACGGCTTGCTGCCACATCTTGCTGACCTTGTGAACGCTTGTCGACCGGCGTGGGATCAATTATTGGTAACGCCGCAGCCAATCCGTGAGGTCGATGGCCGTTTTGACCATCGGTTCATCGACTCAAGGCGCAGGCTGCGGGCCATTTTTCAGGTTTGAATGCCCCCGGAGCGCATGGTTCCACTGCCGTGCGGTAGTTGATGTGGTATGTCCGGTTATAGGCCGCCACTGGCGAGGATTCGCCAGTGGCCAGGTGATGATGTTCCGGCAAAGCCAAGAGGTCATTACTGAGCGTGAGTATCCGATATTCGGACATACCTCGCCGCTGAGCGTGGCACGGTCGGCCGGGAACGGCAGAGGCCCGGGACCGGGACCTGTGGACAGGTCACGGCCTCGGGCCTCGGAGAAGGTGCGGGTCAGGTGGTCTGGAAGTGGTAGACCCGGTCCTTGGCCGCCGTCTTGTCGATGACGGAGGCGATACCGTCCGCCACGTCCTGCGGAGTGATCGTCACCAGGGCGCCGTTCTTCTTGATCTTGACCTTGTCGAAGGCGACCTTCTTCAGCGCGTCGTTCAGCTTGTCGAGGTCCCACTTCAGGACGACCTTGCCGGAGTCGTCCGGTGCCAGGGTGAGCGCCTGACTGGCCGTGACCTTGCCGAAGTCGAACTTCTTGGTGCCCGCCAGGACCGACACCGTGCCGTTCAGCACCGACTTGCCGAGACTGTCGGCGGCGGCCTTCAGAGCGTCCTCGGTGACCTTGGGCTGGGCCGCGGCCACCGGCACGGTCACCACGGCGTCCGGCTTGCCCGCGGCGCGGTCCCGGTACGCCTGCTCGATCAGGTCGAGCGCGGCATTGGCGTCCACGGCCTGCCCGGCCTTGCCGGGGACGACCTCGGTCTGACCGTCGGAGGTGAAGCGGACGTACCCCTGCTGGAGGCCCTGGCTGGACTTGCCGCTGAGGCTGTCGAGCGCCGCCTTGAGCTTGGCCCGGTCCACCCTCACCTCGGGCTCGACGGCCTTGCTGCCGCCCGCCAGCGAACCGATCACCTCGACCGGGTTGTAGCTGTGCTTGGTCAGCCCGTCCACGGTGGCCGTGGTGTCGAAACTCAGACCGGCGGTGGCCGGGTCGAGATCGACCGTCTGGTCGCCGAGCTTGAGCTTGAGCGGCTGCTGTCCGGCCTTGCCGACCGAACTGTCCAGCGCGCTGACGGCCTGGTCGCGGGAGTCGCCGCCGATGTCCGTGCCGAGCACCGTGGTGCCCTTGGGGATATCGGCCTGGTTGAGCATCAGCCCCGTCCCGTAGGCGGCCGCACCGGCGAAGAGCAGCCCGCCGACCGCGTAGGTGGCCAGCTTGCGGACTCGGCCACGACGGGGCTTGGCGGCGGGGGTCGACGGGGACTCCGTCTTCGGCTTCGAGTCCTTCGACTCCTTCGAGCCGTTCGCCTCGTCGGCCCCGCCCGAATCCTTGGAGGGCGTCGAGCCCTTGGGGTCCTGAGCGCCCTGCGGCGCCGGCTCGAAGGCGGGGACTGCCGCCTGTGGGAAGCCGGCGACGGGCGATGCGCCCTGAGGGCCGGAGGCGCCGGGAGCGCCTGGAGCACCGGGGAACGGAGCGGGCGATTCGGCGAAGCGGCCCCGCGTGGGCTGGCCGTTCGCGAACGGGCGCGTCCGGTCGGCGGCCGAGGGGTCCCGCGGGCCGGAGCCGGGCCGGCCGGGGGCGAAGGGGTCGCTCCCGGGCGCCGCAGGGGGCGCCGAGCCGAACAGGTTGGCAGCGGGCAGCCCGGATATGGCGGAGGTCTGCGCATCCTCGCCGATCGGGTCGAAGCCGCCGATCCGGGTGTCCTCCGGCTCGCCCATGGCGGCGGCCGGTCCTGTGGCCGACTCGGAGCGCCTGGGTGCGGCCTGACGGCGTGGCGCAGCGGCAACGGTCCGGAAGGGGTCGGCCGGGAGCCCGCCCTCCGCGAACGGGTCGGCGGCACCCTGGCCACCCGCGAACGGGTCGGCCTGGCCGCCGGCGAAGGGCGCCGCTGCGGCCCGGTTGTCCCGGTACGGGTCGGTCGGGGCCTGGCCGCCGGCGAACGGGTCGGCTGCGCTCCGGTTGCCGGCGAAGGGGTCCGCCGGAGCCTGGCGGCCGCCCGGGGCGGGATAGCTCTGGGCGGAGTCGGGCTCGGGCGCGGCCTCGCGGTGCGGGGTGGCTGAGTACGGGTCGTTGGCGGGCCGCTCCTCGGGCCGGTGGCCAGGGCCCGCGCCGAAGGCGGCGCTCTGCCCGGCGTCCCGGGCGAACCCGGCGTCGGCCTGGCGGGGCTGCTGCCCGGCCGCGAACGGCGAAGCCGGTGCGCCGGACGGCCGCGCTCCGGCCTCGCCGAGAGTGCCACCCGGGCCCGGCCGCTCCTGGGCCGGCAGGCCCTGGGCTGCCCGGTCCTGCCTGAGCCGGTCCTGCATGGCCCGGTTCTGCGCGGTCCGGTCCTGCCTGTCCTGGCCCTGGAGAGCCTGGCCCTGCATACCCGGGTCCTGGAAGCCCTGAGCGCGCATCGGACGCTCCTGAAGGGGCATCCGGTCCTGGGGCGCTCGCGCACCGGCACCCGCGGCGGCGGCACCGCCGGCGACAGCTGCGCCGGCGACGCCCCCGGCACCCGCACCCACCTGCGCGGGCCCCGCGTCCTGCTGGCGGCCCCGCTGGCGCGGCCGGAACCACTCGCCGGTCGACTCCGGGGAGTCGCCCTGAGCGTCCGCCTCCGCCTGCTGACGGCCGTTCTGCCACTCCGGCGGCAGGTTCGGCGGCGTCGAAGCCCGGGCGGCGGGGTCGATCATCCCGAGCACGGGAGAGGACGGATTGCCGGAGCGGTGGCGCGGTCCGGACGGCCCGGTGGGCTCGGCCGGAGCGGCTTCCTCGTTCTTCACGGGGCTGCGCACCACCACAGGCGGGATCGGCCGTGACCCGGGGATGTTGATCCGGATCCTGGTGGTCAGCGTGGTCTCGGTCCTGGGCCCGTCGTCCTCCCCCGTGTGCGGGGTGCCCGCCGTTGTCCCCGGCTCGGCCGCCGACGGACCTGCCGGGCCGAAGGGGTCGGGGCCGACCCCGTTCGGGAGGCCCGTGCCATACGGCGGGGTGCCCGACGGGTAGACGTCCGGTCCCTCCCCCGGCCGCCGGCCGGGGGAGCCCCCTGGCCGGCGCGGCGGGTACGCGCTGTCAGATTCGCGGCTGCTCAATGCTGCTCTGCTCCGGGTTCGCGGCGCACTGTGGAACGGGCGGCCGCGGGTTGTGGGGCGTCAGCCCGGTCGAGCGCCGACTGGCGCCGCTCGATGGACCGGACAACCCCTCCGACACCAGTCTTCTTTTCGTGTTGGCTGCGGCAGGCCGCCGGCCTCGTGATTGGGCGAAGGTACCTGCTTGTCCCGTGCACCGCATCGGCCGGGGCCGGTTCTGCCGTTGAACCACCTTACTGGGAAGAAGGACGCGGCGAACTGGTTCGGATAGAACCTGATACGTCCGGGTTCCTCCGATATGAGCCTACGTGCGGGGCTCCCTGACTGCTCGTCGCGGGGTGTTCAGCGCCCGGGTCCGGCCGCCCCGAAGCCGAAACCGGACCGCGTCGGCAGCGTGGCGCAGATCACGCCGCCGACCGCGCCGAGGAAGAGATAGGCGTACGAGGTGAGGTCCGCGGACAGGACGAAGTCGCCCTCGGGGCGAGGGCTCATCAGGATCAGCAGCATCAGGAACCAGCCGGCCAGCGGCACTCCGGCGCCCAGTCTGGTGCCGGTGAGCCGCAGGCCGCCGTAGAAGACGCCCAGGGAGGCGAGCACCGAGAGGATCATCCCGAACGGTGGCCAGAGCGCCTGCACGAAGCAGCCGCAGAGCGAGACCAGGATGCCGAGCGGGAAGAGGAGCACGTACGCCACGATGCGCCCGGCGCGCGGGGGCTGGGCTTCGGCCAGCCGCTCGGCCTGGCTTCCGAGTACCCGCGCCGGGAGGCTGCGCGGCTTCGGGGGAGTGCTCATCGGAAGGACTCCGCCTTCGTGTCGGTGGTCTCCGAACCTTCCGTCCGCCGACCGGATGCGTCCGGCGCCGCCAGGTCCAGACCGGAGAAGAGATCGGTCTCGGGCTGGTCCGGACCGAGTTCGCCCCTCACCAGCTGGTAGTACTCGGTCGTCACCACCGGCTGCGCAAGGTGGTTGCTGAGTGCGAAGAACTCGCCGTTCACGGTGATTTGGGTGCGGTGTGCCCGCAGCGCCGCCGTCTTGGCCGCCGCGTGGGCGGAGCCGTCGAACGCGGTGGTGATCAGCTCGTCGTCCACCACACCGGGGATGTCCCCGGGCCGGGCCACCCCGGGGAAGGGCTTGAGGGCGGCGGCCCCGGCCAGCCCGCGGTCGATCACCGAGCGCGGCATCCGGTTGTAGTAGACCTTGGCGATCCGCCAGGCCGCGCCGAGCCGGGGGCGGAAGTCCGGATCGGCGGCCAGCTCGTACGCCCGCAGGGCGACCAGGTGTGCCTTGATGTGGTCGGGGTGGCCGTAGCCGCCGTTCTCGTCGTACGTCACCAGTACCTGCGGCCGCACCTCGCGGATCACGGCGACCAGATGCCCGGCGGCCTCGTCCAGGTCCGCCTGCCAGAAGCAGCCGGGGGCGTCGTTCTCGCGTACGCCCATCATTCCGGAGTCCCGGTAGCGTCCCGGCCCACCGAGAAAACGGAAGTCGGCGACACCGACCGCCTGCATCGCGGCGGTCAGCTCGCCGATCCGGTACCGGCCCAGGGTGTCCTCCCGGTCGGCCGTCAGATGGGCCAGCTCGGGCGGGATCACCTCGCCCCCCTCGCCGAGGGTGCAGGTCACCAGCGTGATCGCGGCCCCCTCGGCGGCGTAGCGCGCCATGGTGGCGCCGTTGCCGATCGACTCGTCGTCGGGGTGGGCGTGCACCAGGAGCAGGCGCCGGTTCTGCTGGTCGGTGGCAGAGGTCATGGACAGCAGCCTATCGACCGGATTCGGGCGCACGGAGCCCGGCGCCCGGCGGCCGGTGGGCGCGACGCCGCGGCCGGGTGGGACGAGCACCTCGCCGCTCCTTGATCCGCCGTCACCTGGCGCCCTAGAGCTTCAGGCCATTGATCATCCCTGCGAGGTTGCTGGTCACCTGCTGGATCGACGGGGCGATCGAGCTGGACGCGAGGTAGAAGCCGAGCAGCGCACAGATGATCGCGTGCGCCGGCTTGAGCCCCGATCGGCGGATCAGGACCACCACGATGACCAGCATCAGCATGGCTGCGGAGATGGACAAAGGCATGACGGCTCACACCCTTTCTCGGGTGCGCCACCCTCGGCGAGGGCGGCAGTCGGGACGTGCGGGACAAGCTCTCGACCCGGGCCCGACCCGGTGCTCTGGCGCACCTGGACGCGACGATTCCGAATCGACGAGTCAAGGAATACCCGATCGGTGAGGAGTGCATTACTTTCCGTGAGTCTGCATGGTCGGAGCACGGGAGCGCCCCCGGGGCGCATGGCCCGGTGAGAAGGGGTGTCGGGGCCGCGCGGAGCCAGTTCGGGGCGCTGCTCCGAACGAGTGATCACGAGTCGCCCCGGACGGGTGGTCGGGGGTCGTATGGTCTGGTGTCATGACCACCGACACACCTGCGGACACCTTTCCCCGGCAGCATGCGCGCACCCTGCGCTACACCGTCGGAGCGCCCCGGTCCTTCGCCGTCGCACCCGATGGCTCCCGGGTCGCCTTCCTGCGCTCGAAGTCCGGCAGCGACCGGGCCAACCTGCTGTGGACGCTCGACGCCGCCACCGGCGAGGAGCGGATCGCCGCCGACCCCTTCGACCTGCTCGGCGGCGGGGAGGAGGACCTCTCCCCCGAGGAGAAGGCCCGCCGCGAGCGCAGCCGCGAGGGCTCGGCCGGGATCGTCGGCTACGCCCTGGACGGCGCGGGCACCCAGGCCGCCTTCGCGCTCTCCGGCCGCCTCTTCCTGGCCGACCTCGTTGCCGGTACCACCCGTGAACTCCCCGCCGCTGGGCCCCTGTTGGACCCGCGACCGTCGCCCGACGGCAGCTGCGTCGCCTATGCGACGACCTCCGGGGAGCTGCGGATCACCCGCACCGACGGTAGCGGGGACCGCGCGCTCGCCACGCCGGAACAGGACGGGGTGACCTGGGGTCAGGCCGAGTTCATCGCCCAGGAGGAGATGGACCGCGACCGGGGCTACTGGTGGTCTCCCGACAGTGACCGGCTCCTGGCCGCCCGCGCCGACGACGCGCCCGTCCAGCGCTGGTGGATCGCCGACCCGGCCAACCCCGCCAGCACCCCCGCCGAGGTCGCCTACCCGGCGGCCGGCACGCCCAACGCCGAGGTCGGCCTCTGGGTGCTCGGCCTGGACGGCTCGCGGGCCGAGGTGCGCTGGGACCGCGAAGCCTTCCCGTACCTGGCCCGGGCGCACTGGTCTGCGGGCGGCGCGCCGCTGCTGCTGGTGCAGGCCCGCGACCAGCGCAGCCAGCAGATCCGTACGGTCGACATCGCCTCCGGCGCGACCGAGCTGCTGGTCGAGGAGCAGGACGCGAGCTGGCTGGAGCTCTTCGCCGGTGTCCCCGCCTGGACGGCGGACGGGCAGCTGGTGCGGATCTCCGACGAGAGCGGCGCCCGTGCCCTGGTGGTGGGCGAGCGTACGGTCACCGGTGACGAGCTGCACCTGCGCTCGGTGGTCTCGGTCGGCGCGGACAGCGTGCTCTTCGCCGCCTCGGCCGGGGCGGGCGAGGCGGTCCTGGAGCCCGGCGCGATCGGTGTGTTCGAGATCGGCCTGGACAGCGGCGCCCAGCCCGTCGCGCTGGGGGAGGCCGGTGTGGTCTCCGCCGTCCGGGCGGGCGGGGTGACCGTACTGTCCTCGGCCGACCCGACGTGGGCCGGGGCGAGGGTGGAGGTCCTGCGCGAGGGCAAGGTGCTCGCCACCGTCGCCTCGTACGCGGAGACGCCGCTGCTCACCGCCAGGCCGCAGTTCACGCTGGCCGGTGAGCGGCGCCTCCCGTGCGCCGTCTTCCTGCCGACCGGCTACGACCGTGAGCGGGACGGGCTGCTGCCCGTGCTGATGGACCCGTACGGCGGGCCGCACGGCCAGCGGGTCGTCCGGGCGCACAACCCGCACCTCACCTCGCAGTGGTTCGCCGACCAGGGCTTCGCCGTGGTCGTCGCGGACGGGCGCGGCACCCCCGGGACCAGCCCGGCCTGGGAGAAGTCCATCGCCTTCGACTTCGCCGGAGCCACCCTGGACGACCAGGTCGCGGCGGTCCAGGCGCTGGCGGGGGAGTTCCCGCTCGACCTCGGCCGGGTCGGCATCCGCGGCTGGTCGTACGGCGGCTACCTGTCCGCACTGGCCGTGCTGCGCCGTCCGGACGTGTTCCACGCGGGCATCGCCGGTGCGCCCGTGACGGACTGGCAGCTGTACGACACCCACTACACCGAGCGCTACCTCGGCCACCCCGCCGAGCGGCCCGAGGTCTACGCGGCCAACTCGCTGATCGAGGACGCGCCGAAGCTGGAGCGTCCGCTGCTGATCGTGCACGGCCTGGCCGACGACAACGTCGTCGCCGCGCACACCCTGCGGCTCTCCTCCGCCCTGCTCGCCGCCGGGCGCCCGCACAGCGTGCTGCCGCTCTCCGGAGTCACCCACATGACCCCGCAGGAGCAGGTCGCGGAGAACCTGCTGCTGCTCCAGGTCGACTTCCTGAAGAACGCGCTGGCGCGCTGAGTTTCAGAGGCGCTGAGTTTTCAGGGGCGCGGGGAACTGCGCGAAAATCGGAAGGCGACTTCGTTCACCCGGGCCCGGTGGGTCAGTTGCACCTCGTTGCTTCCTGTGGGGCGGTGCAGGTTGCTCTCCGGAGGACAAGTACAGCCCGGTGTCTTCCGATTCGCGCAGTTCCCCGCGCCCCTCAAGAACCCCTGCGGGGCGCCTAGGAGCCCCCTTGCGGGGCCGCCGCATGACATCCGTCATAGCGAGGACACGACGGTGCACACTGCCGGGGCACCCCCCGATCGCGGGACTCTGAGGAGGTCGGCGATCAGGAGAGGGCGTGGGACGGATGAGCACGGTGACGGCGGGGCCGAGGGCGGACGGGGAGGTCGCCGCCTTCCGGAGGGTCAGCAAGAGCTACGGCCGGGTCAAGGCGGTGAACGGCCTCGATCTGGTGCTGCGGCCCGGTGAGACGGTGGCGCTGCTCGGCCCCAACGGGGCCGGGAAGTCCAGCAGCCTCGACCTGCTGCTCGGCCTGCGCGAGCCGGACCAGGGCAGCGTCTCGCTGTTCGGCGGCACGCCGCGCGCAGCCATCGAGGCCGGCCGAGTCGGCGCGATGCTGCAGAGCGGCGGTCTGATGGGCGACGTCAAGGTCCGAGAGCTGGTGAAGTTCGCCTGCGACGTCCACCCGCGCGGCCACCGGGTGGACGAGGTCCTGGCGAACGCGGGCATCACCGAGCTCGCTGACCGCAAGGTGGACAAGCTCTCCGGCGGTCAGGAGCAGCGGGTGCGCTTCGCCCTCGCCGTCGCCGGTGCCAACGATCTGATCGTGCTGGACGAGCCGACCACCGGGATGGATGTCTCGGTCCGCCAGCAGTTCTGGGCGAGCATGCGGGCCCAGGCCGACGCCGGACGCACCGTCCTGTTCGCCACCCACTACCTGGAGGAGGCCGACTCGATCGCCGACCGGGTGCTCGTCCTGCACCGGGGTCGGCTGATCGCCGACGGTTCCTCCGCCGAGATCAAGGCCAAGGCCGGCGCCCGCCGGATCAGCTTCGAACTGCACCCTGCCGACGGCCCCGGCGAGGAGACGGTCCTGCGCACCCTGCCGGGCACCGTGAGCCTGGACGTCACCGGCCGCGCCGACGGCGTGCGGACGGTGCGGATCCGCAGCTCGGACGCCGACGCCGGCGTCGCCGCGCTCTACCGCGCCGGGCTCTACCCGCGCGGCCTCGAAGTCACCAGTCTCGGCCTGGAACAGGCCTTCCTGACCATCACCGGCGAGCAGGACGCTGCCGACTCCACCGAGGAGGACGCACGATGAGGACCTTGATCCAGCTGGAGGTCATGCGCAGCCTGCGCAACCGGCGGTACCTGATGTTCACCGTGCTCTACCCCGCGCTGCTGTACGTCTTCTTCATCAGCGCCTACAGCGGCGGCAATGTGGCGGGCGGCATCCCGGCGAAGTCGTACTTCATGGTCTCGATGGCCACCTTCGGTGCGGTCGGCGCCGTGCTCACCGGCAACGCCCAGCGGATCGCGCTGGAGCGCAAGAGCGGCTGGGTGCGACAGCTCCGGCTGACCGCGCTGCCGGGGCGGGCGTACACCTTCGGCAAGATCGCAGCCTGTGCGGTGACCACGCTGCCCGCGATCGCGGTGGTCTTCGCGATCGGTGCGATCGAGGGCGTGAAGCTGTCGGCCGGGCAGTGGCTGGGCCTCGCGGCGGTGCTCTGGCTCGGCAGCTTCGTCTTCGCCGCGCTGGGGGTGGCGCTCGGCTACGCCGCGCAGCCGGAGGCGGTGCAGCCGCTGGTCATGATCATCTACATGCTGATGGCGGCCTTCGGCGGCACCTGGTTCCCGGTCAGCGGTTCGCTGAAGAACTTCGCCCGGTTCAACCCGGTGTACCTGTACAACCAGCTGGCCTCCTTCGTACAGCCGGGCCACTCGATGAACACCACCGCCGCGGCCGGGATGGCCGGCTTCCTGGCGGTCTTCGTCGCCGGTGCGGCCTACCTGTACCGCAAGGACACCAAACAGGCATGATGGCCGACATGTTCAAGACTCGCCTGCCCAGCCGCCCCGACGATGCCGGGGAGGACGGGCAGGCTCAGTCGTTCGGGAACATCCCCGGCGCCCAGGTGGAGAACCGGCGCCAGCTGGTGGTCAAGCTGGCCTGGATGTCGATGTGGATGATCTATCTGATCTACCCCGTCAAGGACCTCGTGGGCGCCAGGCACGGCACGGCCGCCACGGTGGCCGGGGCGCTGGCCCTGGCGCTGTTCCTGGCCTCCTACATGAGCCTGGTCGCGGTCCGTGCGACCAAGCCGGGGTCCTGGCGTGGCAGCTACCTGATCGTCGGGCTGATGATGCTGCTGGCCGTGGCCACGTCCTTCGGCCTGGGCGAGGCGTGGCTCACGCTCTTCACCTACTGCTCGGTCTGTGCGGCCACCGTGCTGCCGCCGAGGCTGGGACTGCGCGGGGTGGCCGGGACGACCGCCCTGGCGCTGGCCGTCGCACTGCTGACGCACGCGGAGACCGACACCCTGGCCGGGATCGTCCTGCCCTGCTTCCTCGGCGGCCTCGCGATGACCGGCTTGCAGCGGCTGGTCACCACCATGCGGGAGCTGCGCGAGGCCCGGGCCGCCGTGGCGCACCTGGCCGCCGCAGAGGAGCGGCTGCGCCTCGCCCGGGACCTGCACGACCTGCTCGGCCACTCGCTCTCGCTGATCACGCTCAAGAGCGAGCTCGCCGGACGCTTCATGGACCAGGACCAGCAGGAGGCCGCCAGGGCCCAGGTGGCCGACATCGAGAACGTGGCCCGCCAGTCGCTGGTGGACGTCCGGGAGGCGGTCGGCGGCTACCGCAGGCCGACCCTGCCGGTCGAGCTGGCCGCCGCGCGCACCGCCCTGACGGCGGCCCAGGTGACGCTGGAGGCCGATCCTGCGGTGGCCGAGGACCGTCCGGGACTCGGTGGCCAGGAGGCCGGTGCACTGGCCTGGGCGCTGCGCGAGGCCGTCACCAACGTCGTACGGCACGGCGAGGACGCCACCGTCTGCACGGTGACCATCGACGAGACCTGGGAGGGCGACGGCGAGCGCTACGCGGTGCTCGAAGTCGCCGACAACGGGCGCGGCCCCGGCAAGTCCTCGCCGGGCAACGGACTCTCGGGCCTGGAGGAGCGGCTCGCCCTGGTCGACGGCCGGCTGGAGACCGGTCCCGGGCAGCGCGGCAAGGGCTTCCGTCTGCGGGCGATGGTGCCGCTGCGCACCGTCCCCGTGCCGACGGCCGACAGCGTCCGGGAGTGACCGGCGTCCGGGATGCGTCCCGCCGTGCCTAGGCTGGCCGTATGACTGACGAGACGCCAGAAGCGACCGTACGCGGTGTGAGAGTCCTCCTCGCCGAGGACCAGGGGATGGTACGGGAGGCGCTGGCCGCACTGCTCGGACTCGAGGGGGACATCCACGTCGTCGCGCAGGTCGCGCGCGGGGACGAGGTCGCCGACGCGGTCGAGGCGCATGACGTCGAAGTGGCCGTACTGGACATCGAGATGCCCGGGATGACCGGGATCGACGCGGCGGCCGAGCTGCGGCGCCGCAGGCCCGGGACGAAGATCGTGATCGCCACCACCTTCGGACGCCCCGGCTATCTGCGCCGGGCCATGGAGGCCGGGGCGGACGCCTTCCTGGTGAAGGACGCTCCCGCCTCCGAACTCGCCGAGGCGATCCGGAGGGTGCTGCGCGGCGAGCGGGTGATCGACCCGGCGCTGGCCGCGGCCGCGCTGGCCGAGGGCGCCAACCCCCTGACGGCCCGCGAGCGGGACGTCCTGGCGGCGGCGGCCGACGGTGCGGTCAACGCGGACATCGCCAAGCGGCTGCACCTCTCCGAGGGCACCGTACGCAACTACCTGTCGATGGCCATCCAGAAGACCTCGGCGCGCAACCGGGCCGAGGCGGTACGGGTCGCCAAGGAGAAGGGCTGGCTCTGACCCCTTGCCCCGGAAGGGGCTTCCCGGCTCCTGGAAGGCCCGCCGGCCTTGTGGGTGGGCTCAGTTGAGGCGGTGGCGGGCGGCGCGGGCCTCATGGCGGACCCGGCCGGCGGCCTCCGGGTCGAAGGCGTCCAGGATCTCCGCGTAGGACTCCATCTCGGCCGCGCCGGCCAGGAAGTGCCCGGTGCGGACCAGTAGTTCGGCCCGTTCCAGCCGCAGGCTGGCCGGGTGTCGGGGCAGCAGCAGGGCGAGCTCGGTCGCCCAGAGCTGGGTGCGGGCGTGCTCGGGGCGGTCGGAGGCCCAGCTTCGGACGTTGCCGAGCACCCTCAGCACGATGTCCAGCGGCTGTGCGGGAGTGAGGAGTTCCGGTGTGAACCGGTGGCCGGTGGCGCTCACCAGCTGCTCGGTGTCGTCCAGGTCGAGCAGCCGTCCGCCGTGGAACGGATCCGCCAGCACGTACTCGTTGCCGCCGGTGGGGCCGCCCACCGCGACGATGAAGTGCCCCGGCAGGGCCACCCCGTGGACGGTCAGCCCGGCGCGGGCCGCGACCGCGCACCAGACCAGCGAGAGCATGATCGGCAGCCCGCGCCGCCGCCGCAGTACATCGGGCAGCAGCGAGGACTCCAGCCGCCGGTAGTCGGCGGGGCGGCCGTGGAAGCGCTCCCGGCCGCCGAGCACGGCGGCGAGCAGGGCGGCGGTCTCCTCAGGGGTGGCCGGGGCCCGTTCGGCCACCGCCAGCCGGACGGCCGCCGCGTACCGGTCGAGTGCGGCCCGGCAGGCCGTCAGCAGCTCCTCCAGGGTGGCCGGTTCGTCCGGGTCGGCCAGGGTGTGCTCGGCAGCGGCCAGCAGGCAGAGCAGCACCGGATCTGGGTGCTCTGCCCTGGCCTCGGCGCGGAAGCGTGATCTGCTCTGCTCGGTCAACAGAAGCCTTCGTCGGTCCGGGGTCGGTACTGCCGCAGGGGTCGGTCCTACCGCTGGGGTAGCTGGGCGTAGTGGTAAGTGTGACTCGTCCGGAAGCCGAGCCGGTCGTAGAGGGCGATCGCGCCGGAGTTCTCCACCTCCACCTGAAGGTATGCGCCGCTCGCGCCCTCCTCGGCGGCGCGCGCCGCGAGAACGGCCATCACGGTGGTGGCCAGCCCGGTGCGCCGCGCGTACGGGGAGACCTCGATCGCCGCGAAGCAGGCCCACGGCCCGTCGATCACGCACCGGCCGATCGCCAGCGGGGCCTCGGGCCCCGGCACGGTCGCGAACCAGACCGAGGGCCCGCCGTGCAGCACCAGGGCTGCGGCCCGGTCCAGTTCGGCGTCGCCGCCGGCCCTGCGGTACTGGGAGAGCCACTCGGGCCCGGCGGTACGGGACAGCCGTACCCGCTCATGACCGGTGCCCAGCCTGGTGAGCGGGGCGAGCGGCGCGGTGCGCACCAGGGTCGGCGCGTACCCGGCGCCGAGCCGGTCCAGCTCGGCGGTGAGGTTCTCGGGCGAGCCGGGGGTGACCACCTCGACGTAGGCGGGCAGGCCGCGCTCCCGGTACCAGTCCTGGACGGCGGCCAGCGCCTCGGGCAGCGGACGGCCCGGGTCTCCGAGCGCCTGGACCGAGTTGGCCCGGCGGGTGAATCCGGCCGAAGCGCGCAGGATCCACTCGCCGAGCGGTTCCTGCTCCACGGCCGGCCAGCCGCGGGCGGCGATCCGTTGCAGTTCGACCGGGCCCGCCTCGGGCACACGGGCCGCCTGCCGGGCCGGGAAGGGCGGTACGGTCTTGCCCGCGACCAGCAGCTTCTCAGGGAACGAGACGGCTTGGCCATCCCGTGGGACGACCGTCAGGCCGTGATCGTCCCAGGATACGAGCACTCCGATCACATCGCGGAACACCGGACGGCCGTCCACGAACTCCGAAAGGCGCCGCACAGAGACCCGTCGTCCCACGTCAGAGCGGTCCATCCGGACCTCGGGACGAGGGTCGACCGGATCTTGAGCCGTCATCTGGGGCACCTCCTGTGCATTTGCAGTCTCTGACCCGCGATACTAGGGGCGGGCATCGACGACGCCGCGCTCACCCGCGCACGCGAGCAAGAGCAAACAGTTTGGGGCGCCAGCCCTTCCGAGGAGGAACGAAAGCGTGACCTACGTCATCGCGCAGCCTTGTGTCGACGTCAAGGACAAGGCGTGCATCGAGGAGTGCCCGGTCGACTGCATTTACGAGGGCGAGCGCTCTCTGTACATCCACCCGGATGAGTGCGTCGACTGTGGTGCGTGTGAGCCGGTCTGCCCGGTCGAGGCGATCTTCTACGAGGACGACACCCCGGAGGAGTGGAAGGACTACTACAAGGCGAACGTCGAGTTCTTCGACGACCTCGGTTCGCCCGGTGGCGCCTCGAAGCTGGGCCTGATCGAGAAGGACCACCCGTTCATCGCGGCCCTTCCGCCGCAGAACGCCGAACACTGATCGGTGGCAGCTGAGCTGTGAGCACTGATTCTCCGCACGCGCCGCTCCCGGGTCACCCGGGGGCGGCGCGCCGCGTCTCCGACCTCTTGCCGGTCTTCCCCTGGGACAAGCTGGAGCCGTACAAGCGCACGGCGCTCGCCCACCCGGGCGGGCTCTGCGACTTCTCGGTCGGCACCCCCGTGGACCCGGTCCCCGAGGTGATCCAGAAGGCGCTGGCCGCCAACACCGACACCCCCGGCTACCCGACCGTCTGGGGTCCGCCGGAGCTGCGCGAGGCGATCGCCGGCTGGCTGCGCCGCCGGCTCGGCGCCGAGATCGGCCCCGAGGCGATCCTGCCGACCGTCGGCTCCAAGGAGCTGGTGGCCTGGCTGCCGACCCAGCTCGGCCTCGGCCCCGGCGACCAGGTGGCATATCCGCGCCTCGCCTATCCGACGTACGAGGTCGGTGCCAGGCTGTGCGGCGCCGAACCGGTCGAGTACGACGACGTGGCCGATCTCGACCCGGCCAGGGTGCGGCTGCTCTGGCTGAACTCGCCCTCCAACCCGACCGGTCGGGTGCTCTCGGTCGCCGAACTCCGCCGGGCGGTGGAGTGGGCACGCGAGCACCGGGTGCTGCTGGTCAGCGACGAGTGCTACCTGGAGCTCGGCTGGGAGGCCGCCCCGGCCTCGGTGCTCGGCCAGGAGGTGTGCAACGGCGACCATGAGGGTCTGCTGGTGGTGCACTCGCTCTCCAAGCGCTCCAACCTGGCGGGCTACCGGGCGTCGTTCGTCGCCGGCGACCCGGTGGTGATCCGGGAGCTGCTGGAGATCCGCAAGCACGGCGGCATGATAGTGCCCGCTCCCGTGCAGGCGGCCACCATCGCGGCCCTCGCGGACGACGCGCACGTGGCCGAGCAGCGGGCTCGCTACGCGGCGCGCCGCAGCGCGCTGCGGGCGGCCCTGGAGGCGTACGGCTTCCGGATCGAGCACTCCGAGGCGAGCCTGTACCTGTGGGCGACGCAGGACCGGCCCTGCTGGGAGACGGTGGCGGAACTGGCCGAGCTGGGCATCCTGGTGGCGCCCGGCGACTTCTACGGGCCTTCCGGCGGCCGGTTCGTCCGGGTGGCGTTCACGGCGACCGACGAGCGGGTGCAGGCCGCGGTGGAGCGGCTCAGCCCCAGGTAGCTCTTCAGGGGCGCGGGGCTGTGAATGGGACGGCGAAGGGGCCGGGGAGATGTGCGAGCTCCCCGGCCCCTTCGCCGGTTCTGTGGCAGGCGGGTGCCGCCCCCGGGTGACGGTTGATCAGCCGCCGAGGTGGCCGATCAGGCCGGTGAGCTGGTTGGCCGGCAGGCCGAGGGAGTCGAGCGGGCTGTTGCCCAGGCCGGGGACGCCGCCGCCGAGGCGGTGGCCCTCGCCGCCGTGGCCGGTCAGCGAGCCGAGGGCGTCGGCGGCGGGCAGAGCCTTGCCGAGACCGCCCGGGAGGGCGTTGGTCACGGCGCCGGTGTCGGGCACGCCGCCGGTGGGCAGGGCGCTGGTGACCGTGCTGCCGCCGGGCAGGGCGTGGGAGAGGCTGTCCAGGCCGCCGGTGGCGGAGGTGCTGCGGGTGCCGGGCACGGAGGGCAGTTTGCCGGCGAGCTCAGGGGCGAGCCGGTCGGCCAGGGCCGGGGTGGCCTTGGCGGCGACGGTGGAGAGCGCGCCGGTGACGGCAGCGGTCTTCTCGGCCGGACCGGTCAGCTTGCCGAGGGAGTGGTCGGTGTTCGGCAGGGCGGTGGTCACCTTGCCGAGGGAGTGGTCGGTGTTCGGCAGGGCGGTGGTCACCGTCCTGCCGGCGGCGTCGGCGGTGGCCGGAACGCCGGCCGCGACGGTGGCGGCGCCGGTCGTGCCGGCGGCCTGGCCGAGCTCGTGGGTCGCTCCCTGCACCGTGGAGGCCGAGTTCGGGACGTCCGGCTGGGTCAGCGTGGACCCCAGGTCGGTCGTCGAGGGCACCAGGTCGGCGGCGGAGGCGGACCCGGCCCCGATCAGAGGTGCCGCGCCGGCCGCAACGAGCAGCGCGGCCTGGGCGATCCGGCGTGTGAGGGGGAGAGACATGGTGCTCCTAAAGAAGGTGAGTTCGTACCGTCCGGCGAACGGACGACGTGAATACCGCTGGAGGAGCGAGAAGGTTTCGGCCTGCGAGGGTCAAGCGTTTCCAAAGATCGGACGATCCTTTTTCGGGCAATCCGGGCGGACCGGCCATCCG
Organism: Kitasatospora sp. GP82; assembly: GCF_029892105.1. GTDB lineage: Bacteria > Actinomycetota > Actinomycetes > Streptomycetales > Streptomycetaceae > Kitasatospora. The sequence continues at coordinate 192,533 of NZ_JARZAJ010000001.1, forward strand.
GCGGACCCGTGATGAAACGTCACATCCCTTGGGCGGCAAGGGGGTGTCGGCGCAGGTGCGGTGATTCCCCGAATCGGACGAAACGGACCAGGACCGTCCACCCAGATTGACCGGAATCACCCGTTGGGCGGTAACCCGGACACCTGTGCGTCAATCCGGGCGTCAGCTCTTGGCCGGGGCGCCCAGGGTGACCAGTACCCGGTCCGTCGAAGGTGCGGTGGCGCTCGCCTTCCAGCCGTCCGAGGGCCGCTCCACCCGCCAGACCTTGCCGTCGTACGCCACCGCACCGATGCCCAGCTGCTGCGCGTGGGCCACCGACCACTGTGCGACCGCCCAGCCGCTCTGCCGCAGTGCGTCCGGACCGGAGTCGGTGCTCGTGGACGGCTGCGGGGCGAGCGCCAGTACCGTGCGCGGGTCCTTCTCGGCCTTGGCGGCCGGCGCGGCGGTGACGGTCTTGCCGAACTCGCGGCGGACCCGGTCGCCGACGTCCAGCGGCTGCTGTCCGGTGCCGGTGGCCGAGGGGGAGGGCGAGGGAACGGTCAGATCGTCCACCACGCAGTTGAGCGCGGCCGGTTCGCGGCCGGTGAGCACCGAGGAGACCAGTGTCGCGTTGCCCTCGTGCTTGGCGTACGCCTGCGGGTAGCCGCTGCGCTGCACCTGCTGAGCCGCGTCGGTGAGCGGCATCCGGGCGTAGCCGGGCACCTTCACCAGGCTGTCGAGGAACTTGTTGGTGGCGTACACCGGGTCCATGATCTGGTCCACCGTGCCCCAGCCCTGGGAGGGGCGCTGCTGGAACAGGCCGACCGAATCCCGGTCGCCGCCCGGGATGTTGTGCAGCTTGGACTCCTGCATCGCCGTCGCCAGAGCGATGGTGACCGCCCGCTCGGGCAGCCCGCGGGAGATCGCCACCGAGGCGATGGTCGCGGCGTTGGCGGCCTGCGAGAGGTCGAGGGTGCCGGTGCCCGCCTGGGTCTTTATCGTGCAGCCCTCCGCCGGTGAGATCAGCCGGTCCCGGTTGAGGTACACCACCACACCCGCGATCACGGCGAGTACCAACAGGCCGATCAGCACCCGGCGCACCGGCCGCCGCCGGCGGCCGCCCGCCTCGGCACCGTCCTGCCCGCCCGCTGCCATCTCGGCCACGGCTTCCCCTCTCGCCTCGCATCCGCGCAGTGGTCACTGCGCTCGCACACCGTACCCACTCGGACGGCTGTACGGGGAAGGACGGTTGCGGAGCCCGCCGCGGAAACCTCGGCACGGGTGCACCAGGCCGCTGCCAGCGGAGATGCCGGGCCCGGGCCCGGCTACGCTAGGCGACCATGAGCAGCCCTCACCCGTCTCTGGATCTGACCCTCGACGGCGGCGCACTGACCGCCAGGCTCGTCGACTTCCCCTCCGTCAGCGGCGACGAGCAGGCGCTCGCCGACGCGGTCGAGAGCGCACTGCGGGCCTACCCCCACCTCGCGGTCGACCGCCACGGCAACAACATCGTTGCCCGTACCAACCTCGGTCGTGCCGAACGGGTGCTGCTGGCAGGCCACTTGGACACCGTGCCGATCGCCGACAACCTCCCCTCCCGGGTCGAGGGCGACCTGCTCTACGGATGCGGCACCTCGGACATGAAGTCGGGTGTCGCCGTGCAGCTGCGCCTGGCGGCCTCGCTCACCGAGCCGAACCGCGACCTCACCTACGTCTTCTACGACTGCGAGGAGATCGAGGCCTCCCGCAACGGCCTCGGCCACCTGGCCAAGGAGCACCCCGACTGGCTGGCCGGCGACTTCGCGGTCCTGATGGAGCCCAGCGACGCCGTGGTCGAGGGCGGCTGCCAGGGCACCCTGCGGGCCCAGATCAGGCTCACCGGCACCCGCGCCCACTCCGCCCGCAGCTGGCTCGGCGACAACGCCATCCACCACGCCGCCGAGGTGCTCGGCCGGCTCGCCGCCTACCAGCCGCAGCGGGTGGAGATCGACGGTCTGGAGTACCGCGAGGGCCTCAACGCGGTACGGATCGACGGCGGGGTGGCCGGCAACGTCATCCCCGACGAGTGCGTGGTGACCGTCAACTTCCGCTATGCGCCGAACCGTAGCCTTCAGAACGCGGAGGCACACGTCCGCGAGGTCTTCGCCGGGTACGAGGTCACCGTCACCGACCACGCCCCGGGCGCGCTTCCCGGCCTCGCCCAGCCCGCCGCGCAGGCATTCCTGGCGGCGACCGGCGGCCAGGCACGCGCCAAGTTCGGCTGGACGGACGTGGCCCGGTTCAGCGGGCTCGGCGTACCCGCGGTCAACTACGGCCCCGGCGACCCCAACCTCGCCCACAAGCGCGAGGAGCACTGCTCGCTCAGCGCGATCGCCGAGTGCGAGGAACGCCTGAGGGCCTGGCTCGGCTGAGTCCGACGCCCCTTTTCCCGCAGCCTCGAAGGCACCTTGCGTTCGCCCGCCGTTCCCGGAAAAGCCGGAGCGGCGGGCGTAGGGTTTCGACATGACAGGCACTGGAGAGGAAAAGCACTACGGGCACGGTCCCGAGCGGGCCGACGCGCCCGAGCGGAAGAAGTCCTGGCCGGAGAAGCAGAAGGGCCCGGTGCTGCTGCGCCGCGACCAGGTCGGTACGGGGACGACGGACCAGCGGCTGCTGGACACCACCGGCCCGACCGACTGGCTGCACACCGACCCGTGGCGGGTCTGGCGGATCACCTCCGAGTTCGTCGAGGGCTTCGGTGCGCTGGCCGAACTCCCGGCCGCTATCAGCGTGTTCGGCTCGGCCCGGACAGCCGTCGACTCGCCCGAGTACGCGGCGGGAGTGACGATCGGCCGGGCGCTCGCCCAGGCCGGCTACGCGGTGATCACCGGCGGCGGGCCGGGCGCGATGGAGGCCGCCAACCGGGGTGCCTCGGACGCGGGCGGACTGAGCGTCGGCCTCGGCATCGAGCTGCCTTTCGAGCAGGGGCTCAACGAGTTCGTCGATCTCGGCCTGAACTTCCGCTACTTCTTCGTCCGCAAGACGATGTTCGTCAAGTACGCCCAGGGGTTCGTGGTGCTGCCCGGCGGACTCGGCACCCTGGACGAGCTGTTCGAGGCCCTGACGCTCGTCCAGACCAAGAAGGTGACCCGCTTCCCGGTGATCCTCTTCGGCAGCGCCTACTGGGGCGGCCTGGTCGACTGGCTGAAGAACACCCTGGTCGCGGAGAAGAAGGCGTCCCCGCAGGACCTGGAGCTGTTCCACGTCACCGACGACGTGGACGAGGTGCTGGAGATCCTCGCGGACAGCCGCCGTCCCAACGGGGACATCTGAGCCCCGCACCCCTGGAGGCTCTCCCTCGCTCCCGGGGCCTACGCCAGTCCTCGGCGGGCCACCGCCGGGGGCCTGGTGCCCCGGATCGAGGCGACCATGTCCAGCACCTGCCGGGTCTCCGCCACCTGGTGCACCCGGTAGACCTGGGCGCCCAGCCAGGCCGAGACGGCGGTGGTCGCCAGGGTGCCCAACAGCCGCTCGTTGACCGGCATGTCGAGCGTCTCGCCGACGAAGTCCTTGTTGGAGAGCGAGACCAGTACCGGGAAGCCGGTCGCGGTCATCTCGGGGAGGCGGCGGGTGGCCTCCAGCGAGTGCCGGGTGTTCTTGCCGAAGTCGTGGCCCGGGTCGATGATCAGCCCGTCCCGGCGCACGCCGAGCTCCAGGGCCCGCTCGGCCAGTCCGACGGTGACCCGCAGGATGTCCGCCATCACGTCCTCGTACCCGATCCGGTGCGGCCGGGTACGCGGCTCGGCGCCGCCCGCATGGGTGCAGACAAGACCGACGTCGTACCGGGCGGCGACCTCGGCCAGCTTCGGATCCGCCCCGCCCCAGGCGTCGTTGAGCAGGTCTGCCCCGACCTCGCAGACCGCCTCGCCGACCTCGTGCCGCCAGGTGTCCACGCTGATCACGGCCTGCGGGTGGCGCCTGCGCAGCTCGGCCACGAACGGGACGGTGCGGCGCAGCTCCTCCTCGACCGTGACCTCCTCGCCGGGGCCGGCCTTCACCCCGCCGATGTCCAGGATCGCCGCGCCGTCCGCCATCGCCCTGTCGGCGGCGGCGAAGGCGGCCTCGTCGGCGAAGGTCGCGCCGCGGTCGAAGAAGGAGTCCGGGGTGCGGTTGACGATGGCCATGATCACCAGCTCGTCCTCGCCGAACTCACGCGGGCCAAGGCGCAGTGACACCGGTATCTCCTCCACAGCTCACCCGGGTGCGATGATGGGCCCCGGCCTACTCAGGGACCATGATCCCACCTGTTTCCAAGGCAGGCCGGGAGTCTGGAGGACAGCTCGTGTTCTGGGTGATCGTGGCGGCGATGGCCGTAGTGGTCGGCGGCGCTGCCCTGGTGGCGCTCGGCGGCGGTGGCAGTCTGCCGGAGGCGGTGCACGACCGGATCGCCGCCCGGCTGCCGCAGGACCGTCCGCTCAGCCGCCACGACGTGGACGAGATCCGGCTGCCGATGGCCCTGCGCGGCTACCGGATGGACGAGGTGGACGACGTCCTGGACCGCCTCGGTGCCGAACTGGCCTACCGGGACTCGCGGATCGCCGAGCTGGAGGCGGCCGCAGCGGTGGCGGGTTCGGTGGAGGCGGCGGGGCCGAAGGGCGAGGAGCCGCTGCCGGGCCTGGAGGACTTCGCCAAGGTGGTCGGGAAGCCGGCCGCTGCCGGTGAGGCGAGCGCCGCCGAGCAGGACGCCGCCGAGAAGAGCGAGAAGTGAGCGGCGCCGTCCTCGGACCCGACGGGCTGCTCCGCTGCGGCTGGGGCCTGTCGTCCGAGGACTACCGGGACTACCACGACACCGAGTGGGGCCGCCCGGTGCACGGTGACGACGCCCTGTTCGAGCGGATCTCGCTGGAGGCCTTCCAGTCCGGGCTCTCCTGGATCACCATCCTGCGCCGTCGGGAGGGCTTCCGGGCGGCCTTCGCGGGCTTCCGGGCCGCCGCGGTGGCCGAGTTCGGCCCCTCCGACGTCGAGCGGCTGCTCCAGGACCCGGGCATCATCCGCAACCGGGCCAAGATCGAGGCGACCATCGCCAACGCCCGTGCGGCGCTGGCGCTCGGCGCGGGCGGCCTGGACGAGCTGATCTGGCGCCACACCGGTGACCCGGACCGGCCGGCCCCTCGCTCGATGGAGGAAGTCCCGGCCGTCACGCCCGAGTCCACGGCGCTGGCCAAGGAACTCAAGAAGAACGGCTTCCGCTTCGTCGGCCCCACCACGGCATACGCGCTGATGCAGGCCTGCGGCCTGGTGAACGACCACCTGGCGGACTGCCACGCCCGAGCCCACCGGGCCGACTGACCACGCTCGCGGTGGCCCTTCAACTGCGGCCTTCTCCGCCGGCGTGAGCTGATGGTTTTTCAGGGGCGCGGGGGGTCTGCTTGATCAACTGCGTGCGCGACCAGCCCGCTACGGAGGTGCACGGTTGTTCGCGCACGCAGTTGATCAAGCAGACCCTCGCGCCCCTGAAAACCAGCGCTGGGCCCGCGCCTCGGAAATGCCGGCGCAGAGCTGGCGCCCCGGAGGGGGCCTAGCGGCCCAGGTAGACGGGCTGCTCCTTGGCGAGGAAGGCGCGGACGGCGATGCGGTGGTCCTCGCTGGCGCCGGCCAGGGTCTGGAGCTCGTCCTCCTTGTCGAGCAGTTCGCTGAGCGAGTGCGAGGCGCCGTACGCCAGCGACTCCTTGATCGCTCCGTAGGCGACGGTCGGGCCCTCGGCCAGCCGCTTGGCGAACTCCCGTGCGGTCTCGGCGAGTTCGGCGGCGGGGACGACCTGGGTGGCCAGGCCGAGGCGCAGTGCCTCCTCGGCCTTGACCGTCCTGGGCAGCATCAGGAGCTCGGTGGCCCTGGCGTGTCCGACCAGCCGGGGCAGGGTCCAGGAAGCGCCCGAGTCGGCGGTCAGCGCGACTCCGGCGAAGGAGGTGTTGAACCCGGCGGTGTCGGCGACGATCCGGAAGTCGCAGGCGAAGGCCAGCGAGGCGCCCGCGCCCGCCGCCACCCCGCCGACCGCGGCCACGGTCGGCTTGTGCATCCCGGCCAGCGCCCGGACCAGCGGGTTGTAGTGCTCGGTGACGGTCCGCAGGGCACCCTCGCCGGTCTCCTCCTGCCGCTTGAGCAGTCCCAGGTGCTCCTTGAGGTCCTGTCCGACGCAGAACGCCTTCCCGCCCGCGCCGGTGAGCAGCACCGCCCGGACCGCGCTGTCCTCGGCGGCGGCGGTCACGGTGTCGCGCAGCGCCACCTTGGTGGTCACGTCCAGGGCGTTCATCGCGTCCGGGCGGTTGATGGTGATGACGGCGAGGCCGCCGTCGAGCTCGTACAGCACGGAGTCGGACATGGGCGGGGCTCCCCGGATCTCAGTGGGTGGGACGGTGTCAGCATGCCCGAGGCGACGGCCCGCCGGGGAGTGTGAGGTGCGGCACCTTTTCGGGGCGGGTGAAGTACCTCCCTGATGAGGCTTCTGGCAGCTAATGCACGGTTCAGACGGGTGTGGTCGGGCTTGCGGAGAGAGTGATGTTGGTCATCGGGCCGTCGCATGCGGGATAATGGCTTCCGATCAATGCGTTCGATACCGGCGGTGGACGGACTGCCGGTGCGTAGCTGAGCGGTTGCAGGAAGGGGAACGAGCATGGCGGCCATGAAGCCGCGGACGGGTGACGGCCCGCTCGAGGTCACCAAAGAGGGGCGGGGCATCATCATGCGAGTTCCGCTCGAAGGCGGCGGACGCCTCGTGGTGGAGCTCACGCCCGATGAGGCCGATGCCCTGGGCGAGGCCCTGAAGAAGGCCTGCGGCTGACGCAGCGGGTGCTCCCCTCATCTCCCGGAGATGATGCGCACAGAGCCCGGGTCCGGATCGTCGGACCCGGGTTCTGCGCTGCGCAAGGGAGTTGACCCGGCCGCTGAGGGTGCTCAGCGTTTGACGGCGCACAGCAGGCCGTCGCTCACCGGCAGCAGCGCGGGCAGCAACAGGTCGCTCTCACGGATGTCGCGGACCAGCTCGCGGACCGCGTCGGTCTGCGGGTCGCCGTGGTCGGGCTCGGCCAGCCGGCCCTCCTGGAACACGCCCTCGAAGCAGACCATCCCGCCGGGTCTGAGCAGTCGTAGGGACTCTGCCAGGTACTCCTGCGACTCGGCCGGGTCGCCGTCGCAGAACACCAGGTCGTACTGGCCGTCGGCGAGCCGGGGCAGCACCTCCAGCGCCCGTCCGGGTATGAAGCGCGAGCGGTTGGAGGCGAAGCCCGCCGCGTGGTACGCCTCACGGGCGAGCTGCTGGCGGACGGGCTCGGCGTCCACCGTGGTGAGTACGCCGTCGGCGCGCATGCCGCGCAGCAGGTAGAGGCCGGAGACGCCGGTTCCGGTGCCGATCTCGGCCACCGCCTTGGCGTCCAGCGCGGCCGCGAGCAGCCGCAGACAGGCGCCGCCGCTCGGTCCGATCGCGCGGATTCCGGTCCTGGCGGACTGCGCTCGCGCGTAGGTCAGCACCGCGTCCTCGCCGATGTAGGTGTCGGCGAGAGCCGCATGAGCGGGCCCGAACTCGGTGATGGCTGCCTCTTTCGGAGCGCCGGCTGTCGGCCTGGTGGCGGCCGGATGTCGATATTTCCTGCCACAGATTACTGGCCGACCGGGAACCGCGTTCGATGACCGGCCGTTGATCCCTGAGGAACGGGCGGTCGGCCCGGGTACCGACCCGGTCGAGCACTTTTATCCAGATCTGACGGGTGAGGTGGATATGGTGGTGGCCCTGCTGGGCAGAAGAGCCGACCGAGGAGGTGTGGCCGAGGGCGACGTCCCTGTGCAGCGGCATCCCCGCGGCACCGCGTCGGCCCGTACGCCGAAGCCCGTGATGAACCAGCCTGCGCACTCTCCCCTGGACAAGTCGACCGCAGCCGACACCGCGATGGCCGAGGCCCCCGCCAAGCTCGCGACCTTCGCCGAGGGCCCGGACGCGCAGACCTGGACTCCGCCCACCTGGGAGGAGATCGTCGAGGCGCACAGCGCCAGGGTCTACCGGTTGGCCTACCGCCTGACGGGCAATCAGCACGACGCCGAGGACTTGACCCAGGAGGTCTTCGTCCGGGTCTTCCGCTCGCTCTCCACCTACAGCCCCGGCACCTTCGAGGGCTGGCTGCACCGGATCACCACCAACCTGTTCCTGGACACGGTGCGCCGCCGTCAGCGGATCCGCTTCGACGCACTCGGCGAGGACGCCGCCGAGCGCCTGGCCAGCCGTGAGCCGAGCCCGGCCCAGCACTTCAGCGACACCCACTTCGACGCCGACGTCCAGCACGCGCTGGACACCCTGGCTCCCGAGTTCCGTGCCGCCGTGGTCCTCTGCGACATCGAGGGCCTCTCGTACGAGGAGATCGCGGCCACCCTCGGGGTCAAGCTGGGCACCGTGCGCAGCCGGATCCACCGCGGCCGCTCGCACCTGCGGGCCGCGCTGAAGCACCGCGCCCCCGGCTCCGCCCCCGGGCGGGCCCGTCGCGGCGGTACGGCGGAGCCGGTGGCGGTCGGTGTCGAGTCGGGCCCCTCCGGTGGGAGTGAACGGGGGCGCTTGTGAGTGGCGCCAACCCTTCGGGGGCCGGCCGTTCCCCGGTCCCGGGTCCTGACCCGGCGGGCAGGCTCAGGCGCGGTACCGGCTGGGCCCAGCTCGGCCGTCGGGGCGAGCAGGAGCGCCGTGCGCCGGAGGGCGCCGAGCTGCGGGCTGTCGCGGTCAAGGCGGCCGAGCCGCCGGCCGAGGAGCACCACCTGGGCGACCGCCTCTCGGCCTTCCTGGACGGCGAGCTCGGCCATGACGCCCGTGAGCGCGTCCAGGCCCATCTGGCGACCTGTGCCGACTGCCTGGCCGAGGCGGACGAGGGCCGCGCGGTCAAGCAGCTGCTGACCAGGACGGTCACCCCCGCACCCTCTTCGATGCTGATGTCCCGTCTGCTGGCGGTCGCCGCACTGCCGGACGACGAGCCGGGCGCGGGGCCCGGTGCGGGATCGGGTACCGGCTCGGCCTCCGGCGAGGTGGCTGCGTCCGGGACGATAGGCGGCAGCCGGCTGACGGGCGGCTCGTTCGGGCGTGGTGCCGGTTCCTCGTTCGGCGGTGGGGCGCTCGGCGCCGGCACACCGCTGCCAGGGGTGGACCCGCGGGCTGGCCGCTCGGGCTTCCTGCGGCGCTCCCCGGCCGCTTCCGGGCTGCCGCAGCTGCCGGTGCCCGCTCCGCTGGCGGCCATGGTGGAGCCGGTGGTGGTCCGTCCGGTCCGAGGGCGCAGGTTCGTCTTCGCCGCGGCCGCCGGGGCGTTCTCGGTCGCGGCCGTCACCCTCGGCAGCGTGAGTGTCGTCCCCGGCGGCGACGGCGGCCAGCAGCACGGCAGTGCCGTCACCCCGGCCCGGGGTACGGGCGACCAGGTGCTCCCGATGACGGCGCAGCAGCCGGTGGACTTCTCGGTCTACCCGGTACGGGCGGCGCACGGCGCAGGTACGGTCCCGCAGGCCCCGTACGGCGGTCAGTCGCAACTGACCTCGTCGTTCCGGCAGAACTATCCCCGTTAAGACCGACCGGCAATAGGGAGCGCCGCTCCTTGGCCCGCGGGCCCTGTTGCCAGTCGGTCCAAGAGGCTCCGCCAGTAGCGGGTCCGAGTGCTTCGGCCACCGGCCGGTCTTCGCCGCGGCTTCATCCTGCCGTGGGCCACGGACCGGCCGGTGGCCATTACGCTGTAGAGACCGTTGCCCGCAAAGCCTGTCGGGATTCGACCACCAGGAGCTGGGAGCTTACGTGTTTACAGACATAAGCCCGCTTGAGGTCCTGACGCTGGTCGTCATGGCCATCGTGATCTTCGGGCCGGACAAGCTTCCGAAGCTGATCCAGGATGTCACCGGTTTCATCCGCAAGGTGCGGTCCTTCGCGGACGGCGCCAAGGAGGACATCCGCAACGAGCTGGGCCCGGAGTTCAAGGACTTCGAGTTCGAGGACCTGCACCCGAAGACCTTCGTCCGCAAGCAGCTGCTGGGCGGGAACGAGGACCCGCTGGGCCTCAAGGGGATCCGGGACGGCCTCGACATCAAGTCCGTGCTGAACGACGAGCCGGCCCCGGCCATGACCGCGGTCAAGGCCGACCTGACCAAGAGCAGCGTCCCGGCGGCCGCCACCGGAGCCCCGCTGGCGGAGGGCGAGCGTCCCCCCTACGACATCGACGCGACCTGACGGATCGCCAGGACGCCCCGCCCGGCCGCGCTCGGCTGGACGGGGCGTCGGCATGTCCCCGGTTATCGTTCTGATTGCCTCCGTTGTGCCGCAGCTCACGGACCCTGTGGTGCCGAGTTGCCGGACGGAGGCGCCGCCGTAGGCCACCATGGAGCGCGCTACGGCACGGAACGGTGCACTGAGGAGGCCCAGGGATGGACGCGACTACGAGTAGTGCGGTGGGAACGGCCGAGGCCGTGGTCGGTGCGCAGGCCGGCCGAGCGGTCCCGGCCGATCAACTGGCGTCGTACCTGGCGGCGGACTTCCCCTGGTACGGCCTGGACGACGGCTGGACCGGCCGCCGCTGGCTGATGCGGGCGGGCAGCGGCGCTGGCCGGGCGGGCCAGCGCGGTGCCATCGACTACGGCACCCTCGGCCACGGCGAGGAACCGGCCAGGGCGTACGAGCCCAGAGACGTCCGGCGCTTCGCCGTGGTGGTCACGGTGGCCCGTCGGGACGTACGCCGCAGTTCCGACAACACCGGGACGCTGGAGGCCACCTCGGCCTCCTCCGCCGCGTGGCTGGCCGGCTCGGGACTGCTCGCCAACACCTGGCCCGGCCAGCTGGACCGCTCCCTGCGCCAGAAGTGGCTGGACCAGCAGACCGCGCTGGCCTGGGACCTGGCCGACGACCTGGACGGCTCGGACTGGTCCTCGCTGACCCTGCCGGTGAACGGTCTGCCCCAGCCCTTCCGCTACCGCGAGTCCGAGTACGGCTGGGTACTCGCCGGCGAGGCACCGGGCGTTCTGCTGGGCGCCTACGGGCGCGGTGTGAGCGCCTACGGCGTGGGCTTCTCCACCGTCCCCGACCTGACGACGTACACCCGGGGCTGACCCGGACTTCAGGGGGCTGACGGGTTAGCCATCAGGGGCGCGGGGCCCCTGTCTCGCCTACCCGATTGCCCTTAGAACTTGTTCTTGGGCGTGAGTCCCAGCGAGAGGCCCGAGAGGCCGCGCTGGCGGCCGCCCAGCTTGCCCGCGACGGCACGCAGGGCGGCGCCGGCCGGGGAGTCGGGCGCGGCGAGGACGACCGGGCGGCCGTCGTCGCCGCCCTCGCGCAGGCGGACGTCGATCGGGATCGAGCCGAGCACCGGGACGGTGGCGCCGACCGAGCGGGTGAGCGCGTCGGCCACGGTCTGGCCGCCGCCGGTGCCGAAGACGTCGATCATCTCGTCGCAGTGCGGGCAGGGCATGCCCGACATGTTCTCGATCACGCCGACGATCTTCTGGTGGGTCTGGAGCGCGATCGTCCCGGCCCGCTCGGCCACCTCGGCGGCGGCCATCTGCGGGGTGGTGACGATCAGGATCTCGGCGTTCGGCACCAGCTGGGCGACCGAGATGGCGATGTCGCCGGTGCCGGGCGGCAGGTCGAGCAGCAGGACGTCCAGATCGCCCCAGTACACATCGGCGAGGAACTGCTGGAGCGCGCGGTGCAGCATCGGTCCGCGCCAGACCACCGGTGCGTTGCCCGGGGTGAACATACCGATCGAGATGACCTTCACGCCGTTCGCCGACGGCGGCATGATCATGTCCTGCACCTGGGTCGGGCGGCCCTCGACACCCAGCATCCGCGGCACGCTGTGGCCGTAGATGTCGGCGTCCACCACGGCGACCTTCAGACCGTCGGCGGCCATCGCCGCGGCCAGGTTGACGGTGACCGAGGACTTGCCGACGCCGCCCTTGCCGGAGGCGACCGCGTACACCCGGGTCAGCGTGCCGGGCTTGGCGAACGGGATCTCCCGCTCCGGCGCACCGCCGCGCAGCAGCTGGGAGAGCTCCTTGCGCTGTTCCTCGCTCATCACGTCGAGTTCGACCTCGACGCCGCTGACGCCGGGCACCTTGGCGACCGCCTCGGTGACCCGGTTGGTGATGGTCTCGCGCATCGGACAGCCGGAGACGGTCAGATAGACCGCGACGCGCACCGCGCCGCCCTCGGCGATCTCGACCGATTTCACCATGCCGATCTCGGTGATCGGGCGGTTGATCTCCGGGTCGTGGACGGTCGCCAGGGCCTTGCGTACGGACTCCTCCGTCACGCCGGGGGCAACCTCTGTCTCGTTGGCCATGCCTTGATGGTACGGCGAACATCGAAGTGGTTAACGCCCCAGTAGCGTGCTGCCGATCACAGCGCCTCGGAGGACTCCCGCTGCCCGTCCAGTTCCTTGAGCAGCGCCTGGAGTTCCGACCTTATGAAGTCCCTGGTGGCGACCTCGCCCAGGCCCTGACGGAGTGCGGCGACCTCGCGGGTCAGATACTCGGTGTCGGCGATGTTGCGGTCGCTGCGGGCCCGGTCCTGCTCCATGTTGACCCGGTCGCGGTCGTCCTGGCGGTTCTGTGCCAGCAGGATCAGCGGCGCCGCGTACGAGGCCTGGAGCGAGAGCACCAGGGTCAGGAAGATGAACGGGTACTCGTCGAACCGCGTCTGGGGCGGCAGCATGGTGTTCCAGACGACCCAGGCGATGATCACCACCGTCATCCAGACGATGAACCGTCCGGTGCCCAGGAACCGCGCGATCCGCTCGGAGAGCTTGCCGAAGGCCTCGGGGTCGTAACTGGGCAGGGTGATCAGGCCGGGGCGTCCGGTGCGCGGCTGGTCGAGCCGGCTGCGGGCGCTGGAGCTGCCGCTGCCCTCGGCCCTGGACGCGCGCTGGCTGCCCTCCCTGGCCCGCAGTTCCCGCAGCTGGCGCAGTTGGCGCAGCTCGCCCTGGAGGCGGTGGCCGGGACCTTCGTCCCGTCTTCCCTTGCGGTCAGTGTCCACCGGCAGCCTCCCTCTCGTGTTCGTGGTCCAGGCCGGTCTCGCCGCTGTGCAGGGCCGCCTCGCGCCAGTCGTCCGGCAGCAGGTGGTCGAGCACGTCGTCGACGGTGACCGCGCCCAGCAGGTGGTCGCCCTCGTCGACCACGGGCGCGGCGACCAGGTTGTACGCGGCGAGGTAACTGGTGATCAGGGGCAGTGGGGTGTTCGGCGGCAGCGGGTCGAGGTCGTCGTCCACGATCGAGCCGACCAGGACGTACGGGGGCTCGCGCAGCAGCCGCTGGAAGTGCACCGTCCCAAGGTACTTGCCGGTCGGCGTCTCGTTCGGCGGGCGGCAGACGTACACCTGGGCGGCCAGCGCGGGCTTGTTGTCCGAGATCCGGACCCTGGCCAGCGCCTCGGCCACGGTGGCGTCCGGTTCCAGGACGATCGGCTCGGTGGTCATCAGACCGCCGGCGGTGTCCTCCTCGTAGGAGAGCAGGCGGCGCACCGAGGCGGCGTCCTCGGGCTCCATCAGGCGCAGCAGCCGCTCGGCGTCCTCCTCGGGGAGGTCGGAGAGCAGGTCGGCGGCGTCGTCCGGGTCCATCGCCTCCAGGACGTCGGCGGCGCGTTCCTCCTGCAGCTTGCCGATGATCTCGACCTGGTCGTCCTCGGGCAGCTCCTCCAGGACGTCGGCCAGCCGGTCGTCGTCCAGCGCGGCGGCCACCTCGGCGCGGCGCTTGGCGGAGAGGTGGTGCATCACATTGGCCAGGTCGGCCGGGCGCAGCTGTTCGAAGGTCGCCAGCAGGTTGGCCGCGCCCTGACCCTCCTCGGCCAGCGAGAAGCCGGTCACCGCCGACCAGTCCAGGGTGAGCGTCTCGCCCTTGGCCTTGCGCAGCCGGCTGACCTTGCCGGTCTGTACGAAGACCTTGCTGATCTCCCACTCGCGCACCCGGGTCTGCACCATGGCGACGTCCAGCACGGTGACCTGCTCGCCGGTCTTGGTCCGGGTCACCGTGCGGTCCAGCAGCTCGGCGAGGACCAGGGTCTCGGAGGGGCGCTGCTCGAAGCGCCGCATGTTGATCACGCCGGTGGTCAGCACCTGACCGGACTCCAGGCTGGTCACCCTGGTCATCGGCAGGAAGATCCGGCGGCGGCCGATCACCTCGACCACCAGGCCGAGCACCCGGGGCGGGCGACCGCCGATCCGCAGCGACACCACGACATCGCGGACCCGGCCGACCTGGTCGCCGTTCGGGTCGAAGACGGCGATCCCGGAGAGGTGCGAGATGAAGACCCGGCTGCCTGGCCCTGCCATGGACTCCCTCTCTCTGGGCTGCACTCGGTGATGTGCTCTGGGGCTGCTCCGCGGGGCCGCTCCGCGCTTAGGTTACCGGTGCCGCAACCGGGGAGCCCGCCGACCGGGGCGGGTGCGGCACGGCCCGCAGGGTCCAGGACGCGGGGCCGGCCCCGGCGAGCGTCCCGTCCGGTGTCCCGGTCAGCCCCGGCGGCGCTTGAACAGCAGCTTCGGCAGCCCGGCCGGGATCGGCTTCCGCGTGGTCACGGGGGAGGGCATCGGGGCCTCGGCGTGCGAGCAGTCGGGCATCGACCCCGGCTGCTCCGTGAGTGGGCCCGAGGGCTCCAGCCGCAGCACCCGGCACTCGCGGGCCCAGCGGTCGCCGATGGTGTCGGTGTCCGGGGCGTTCAGCCGCTTGCCCTTGAGCTCCTCGACGGCGCCCAGCCAGCCCTCGCTCTGCGGGGCCAGCTCGACGACCCTGGCCGACCAGCCGGTCAGGCGCCCCCACTTGTCCTTGCTGCGGACCGTCACCACGGCGGTGGAGCCTCCCACGAGGCCGTGCAGCGGCTGCTCGGCGCCGTCGCCGACCACTACCACCGCGCCGTCGTGCCACGCGTGCCAGAGCGCCCGACTGTGCGGCTGCCCCTCGGCCCGTACCCAGAGGAGGCCGGACTTCTTCGCGGCCTCCTCCAACAGCGCACGGTCGAGGAAGGCGTCGGCGGCGGTCGTAGGCTCCATGGCGCACAGCGTACGGCCTGGGTGTCGATGGGGTGTCTCGCCGGTCAGAATGACAGCGCCGTGACCTGCGCAGAGGCCTTACCGTGGGAACGCTTCGCCACTCCGTCCGCTCCGCCCCGCCCGAGGAGAGCTGTGCCCGCCGCCCGGCCCGACACCGCGCCGACCATCGCGCCAAGCCCCGCCGGGGAGGCCCGCCCCGCGTCGCCCAAGCTGGACCTGGCGCTGCTCGCGGTCTCGATCGGCGGTATCTCGTTCTCCGCACCGCTGATCAGCGCCACCGCCGCGCCCGCGCTGGCGATCGCCTTCTGGCGCAACGTCATGTCGGTGGGTGTGCTGGGCCCCTACGCGCTGCTGCGGCACCGCGCCGAGCTGCGCGCGATCGGCCGTCGGCCGCTGCTGCTGGCGATGGCGGCGGGCGCGCTGCTGGCGGTGCACTTCGCGCTCTGGATGCCCAGCCTGCGGATGACCTCGGTGGCCTCGGCGACCGCGCTGGTGACCACCACCCCGCTCTGGACGATCCTGCTGATGCGGCTGTTCGGCACGCGGGCGCCGAGGCTGGTCTGGCTCGGTACGGGCGTGGCCTTCGCCGGGGTACTGGTGCTCACCGGCGTGGACCTGTCGCTGTCGTCGCGGGCCCTGCTCGGAGATGCGCTGGCGCTCGGTGCGGGCCTGGCCGCCTCCGGATACATGCTGCTGGGCGCCGAGGTCCGACGTACCGTCAGCACCACCGCGTACACCCTGGTCTGCTATGCGACCACGTCCGTCGTCCTGCTCGGGGTCTGCCTGGTGGCGGGCGCCCCGATGTCGGGCTGGCCGGCCGGGGTCTGGTGGCAGATCGCGCTGCTGATGGTGGCCGCGCAGCTGCTCGGGCACTCGTTGAGCAACCGGGTGGTACGCACCCTGGGACCCTCGATCACCTCGACGGCAATCCTGCTGGAGACCCCCGGTGCGGCCCTGATCGCGGCGCTCTGGCTGGGCCAGTGGCCGCCGGTGGCCGCGTACCCGGCGGTCGTGCTGATCCTGCTCGGCCTGGTCCTGGTCGCCAGGGGCGGTCGCGCGAGGTAGCGGTGCGCTGCTCCGGCGCCGCACGCCGCTGAACCGCCTGCCCGGGCCCTGTTCGGCCGGTCGCGCAATTCGGGGGCTACAGCCAGCCGTTGCGGCGGAAGCCCCGGTACATGCCGACGCAGATCAGCACGATGCCGCCGAGGACGATCGGGTAGCTGTACCGGTACTTCAGCTCCGGCATGAACTCGAAGTTCATCCCGTAGACGCCGGTGATCATGGTGGGCACGGCGAAGATGGCCGCCCAGGCGGTGATCTTGCGCATGTCCTCGTTCTGCGTCACCGAGACCTGGGCCAGGTTCGCCTGGAGCAGCGAGTTGAGCAGTTCGTCGAAACCGTGCACCTGCTCGGTGACCCTGGCCAGGTGGTCGGCGACGTCCCGGAAGTACTTCTGGATGCTCGGCTCCACCAGCCGCTGCACCGGCTCGGAGAGCTGCTGCATCGGCCGCAGCAGCGGTGCCACCGCGCGCTTGAACTCCAGCACCTCGCGCTTTAGCTGGTACACCCGGCCGACATCGGTACCCCGGCCGCCGTTGTTGCAGAAGACCTCGTACTCGATCTCGTCCACGTCGTTCTGCAGCCGGTCGGCGACCAGCAGGTAGTTGTCCACCACCTGGTCGGCGATCGCGTGCAGCACTGCGGACGGCCCTCGGCCCAGCAGCCCGGCGCCGTCCGGATCGGCCTCGAGGCGGTGGCGCAGCTCCGTCAGCGAGCTGTGCCCGCCGTGCCGGACGGTGATCACGAAGTCCGGACCGGCGAAGACCATCAGTTCACCGGTCTCGACCACCTCGCTGGTCGAGGTCAGCTGGTCGTGCTCGACGTAGCGGATGGTCTTGAAGACCGCGAAGAGCACGTCGTCGTAGCGCTCGACCTTGGGCCGCTGGTGCGCGTGGACCGCGTCCTCGACGGCCAGCGGGTGCAGGCCGAAGCGCTGCGCGATGCCCTCGAACTCGGCCGCGGTCGGCTCGTGCAGCCCGATCCAGCTGAACGATCCTGCGTCTGTCTCCCGGGCCTGCCGGACCCGCTGGACGGCCTCGCGCGGGCTGCAGCTGCCACCGTGGCGCTTCCCGTTGCGGTAGACCGCGCAGTCCACCACCGCCGACGTGACGTGCCCGGGGTGCAGGCTGTCGCAGCCGTCCGCCTGGACGCGGCGGCGGTGCGGGCGGACGGCTGCGCGCAGGCTGTTGATCATCGACATGGCAGGCTCCTCGGGCAGGAACCGTCGAACGGCGGGGCGGTGGCGGGGCCGTGGTACGACGGCGGAAGAAACACCGGGTGAGTCCGGGCCCGCGGCCGGTCCAGCTGCCTTGCTGGGGCACCATGAGGACTGCGCGGCTCCGGGGAAGGCGCTCTCCCGGCCGAGTTGACGCCGCTTCGGCTGCCGGATCAGGAGGAGATCAACGGCAAGTGCGGTGAAGGCGACGCGGCGGCCGGGCAGAGCTGCCGGTACTGCATGGTCGGCTGGTATCCACCGCAACCACCTCCTTCATGCCGCCGCCCAGGGAGAGGATCCCCGGTGGCCGGCTGCTCACACTAACAGTCGACGGGTGAACAACGACGGGGGGTTTGGGCGCGCTCGCACGGCATGGCGTTAGGGTCGGCGCATGGCGCACGACTTCCCCCTCTTCGGCGACCCCACCGACCCTTCGGGAGCCGGTCAGGACGAGCTCTCCCGCGAGGCGGTACTGACGGCCGTCGAGGCCCGCCTGCTGGCGACCTTCGGCGAATCCAGCGGCCGGGCGGCCGTCACCTTCCTCGGTGCCGACCGGATCGAGGTGCTGCGCTTCGGCCCCGACGCGGACGGGCTGGTGAGGTACGTCACCCTCGGTATGTCGGCTGCGCCGATGGCCGACCCCACCTCGGTGGTGGCCGATCCGGTGCGCGGACCCCGAGTCGAGTTGGTGCTCACCGTCCGTGGGGGGCGCGACGACGTGCTCCGCACGCTGGCGACTTTCGCCGCCACTCCGCAGGTCGAGGGCCTGGTGCTGGCCCCGGGCGGCTCGCTGGATCTGGGCTCGCCGCTCTGGGAGGGGGCCCCGTTCACCTCGGTGCTCGCCGCCGAACCCGGCGGCCTGATCCCGGACCTGGAACTGGCCGAGCCGGCCGAGCCGGTGCGGTTCCTGCCGCTGTTGCCGATGACGCCCAACGAGGCCGCGTTCAAGCGAGTCCAGGGCGCCGACGCGCTGCAGGAGCGCTGGCTGCGCCACGGCACCGACCTGCGCGACCCGCAGCGCCGGGGCGTACCACTGGACTGACCATCCGTCAGCCGCGCGCTGCTCGCGGTTTTCAGGGGCGGGGAGCAGCGGGGTTCTCAGGGGCGTGCATGGCTGTTCGGGTAGTTCCGCCGAAGGCAGTGCATGGTCGTTCGCGCAGTTCCCGCCCCTGAAGGCCACAAGTTCCCCGCCCCGGGGGAGGCCGGGCCTCGTCGGACGGTCAGCCCGTGATCGGGCGTGCCCCGGTCGCCTGGGCGATCAGCGCCTCGTACACCTCGGGGTCGGTGGTGTACTCGCCGAGGCGGACGGTCTTGCGGGTGCCGTGGTAGTCGCTGGAGCCCGTGGTGAGCAGTCCGAGCTCGGCGGCCAGGCTGCGCAGGCGCTCGCGGGTCTCCTCGTCGTGGTCCAGGTGGTCCACCTCCAGCGCGGCCAGACCGGCCGCCGCCAGGTCGGCGATCACCTGCTCGGAGACCGTACGGCCGCGCTTGACCGCCCCCGGGTGGGCGAAGACCGGCACCCCGCCGGCGGCCCTGACCAGCCGGACGGCCGTCACGGGGTCGGTCTCGTGCTTGCGTACGTCCGCCCGGCCGCCGTTGGCCAGCCACTCCTGGGTGAACGCGTCCGACACGCTGGCGACCGTGCCCGCCTCGACCAGGGCGCTGGCGATGTGCGGGCGGCCGACCGAACCGTTGCCCGCGATCCTCTGCACCTGCTCCCAGCTGATCGGCGCGCCCAGCTCCCGGCAGCGCTCGACGACCGCCCGCCCGCGCCGGAACCGGTCGGTGCGGACCAGCTCGCGCTCGGCGGCGAAAGCGGGCTCGACCGGGTCGAAGAGGTACGCCAGCAGGTGCATGCTGATGCCGTCCACCTGGCAGGACAGCTCGGCGCCCGGGACCAGGGTCAGCCCGGTGCCTCGGACGGCGTCCGCTGCCTCCGCGTGTCCGGCCACCGTGTCGTGATCGGTCAGCGCGACCACGTCGAGCCCGGCGGTGACCGCCGCGGCGATCAGCTCGGCGGGGGAGTCGGTGCCGTCGGAGGCGTTGCTGTGGGCGTGCAGGTCGATGCGCACGGTCTCTGACACTCCAGGAGGAAGGCGGGCGGGTGCGCCCCAGGATAGTCAGCGGCCCCCGGCGGAGAGCCGGCCGGGCGAGTGCGGGCAGAGTGCCCCGGAGTCAGCCGAGCAGGCGCGGGGAGAGCGCCCCGCAGGGCAGCAGTTCGAGCTCGGCGCCGGCGTCGCGCAGATCGGTGAGGACCAGCTCGTCGTACATCATCAGCGCCGACTGCTCGGGCCAGGCGATCGCCCAGAGCCACAGTCCGCGTGCCTCGCCGACGAAGACGGCCCGGTCGGAGGGCGCGTCCGGTACGTGGAACATCGGGGTCGGCCGCCCGGCCGCCAGCAGTTTGGCGTCGGCGGGCTTGTAGAGCGACACCGAGTCGCCGGGGTCGGGACCCGGCAGGCCCGCGTACCGGGCGCCGAGACCGATGCCCAGCTCCTCGGCCACCAGCACCAGCTCGCCGAAGCCACCCAGCGGGGCGGGGCCCGAGCAGGCCACGGCCGTCGCCCGCGCGCCCGAGCGGTCGTCCCCGGCGTGCGCGATACCGGTGAACAGCCAGCCCACCGGAAGCGGCCAGGGCAGCCAGACGGGGACCTGCGAGCGGGCCACTGCCACGCTCAGTGCCTCCACGCTCGGGGGCACCACCGGTTGCACCGGATGTACGGCGCCGTGCTGGTCACACTGCCAGGTGTCGGAGAAGAGGCCGGGCGCGCGGACCCGACCGGCGCACCTCGGGCAGCTTGGCTCGCCCCTCATAGCGGACAACGCTCCTCCCTCCGGAGCGCCGCGTCAAGGACGATCACCCGTACGGAGTGCGTCACGTTGCTCCCCCGGGGTGCCGGTGGTGGCAGCTGCCCCGGAAGGGCATGTCCGGTGACGGGCGGTGGCAAACGTCTCCGCAGGGTGAACGGAGCGCGAACGCACTGACGCCCCGTCAACGACCCGGATCCGGGTCGGGGGGTGACTGGGCGTCAGTCAGGTCTCGGAACGTCGGACGCGGCCTCGGTGGGGGCCTCGGTCGGTCCGGCGTGGGTCAGGCCGCCTTGCACGGGCGGATGTACAGGCGTTCCCCGGTGCGGGCGGCGGCCTCGACGAACTCGCGGACGGTCTCGGCGTCGGCGATCAGGCGGTCGGTGACGGCGCCCTGGGCGTCGTCCAGTCGGAGGATCTCGAAACGCATTGGCCTCTCCTTTCCCTGCCCCACTGGCTTGGGGGCGATTCGGCTCGGTCGTTGTGCGCGTGCTCCGGGCGGCGAGCGGCTTCCTCGTGCGACCTGTGGACCAGGGTGCCGCAGCGCTGCTTCCGGGTGGTTGCCCGTCCGTAAAGTCCTGGTTTCGGCGAACTGTCGCCTTCAAGGTCAACGGGGTGGCAGGCGCGATGATTCCCGGACAGAATCAAATATTACCTGAACTAACGAAATTTGTCGCCTGTGTTGCCGAAGCCCGGCGAGCCCGGGCGCACCGTGTCAGGTCGGGAGGCGGCCGGGGCTCAGGCCCAGAACTCGTCGAGCGCGGTGGCCGTCGCGCTCGGCTGGTCGGCGTTGGGGGAGTGCCCGGCGTCGGCGACCACCACCCGACGGGCGGCCAGGCGCTCTGCCATCCGGGACTGCGTCTCGACCGGCCAGGCGTAGTCCCGCACGCCCGAGAGCACCAGCTTGGGCAGCGGTACGGCGGCCAGCTCCGCGACCAGGTCCGGGGCGGCGATCAGATGGGTGCCCATGGCGATCAGTGCCTGCGGGACGTTGGCCAGCCAGCGGCGGTGCAGGAAGTCCGCGATCTCCGGGCGCGGGGCCGGGGCGCCCTTGTCCGCGTCCAGCTGCCGCATGACCTGCCAGATGGACTCCAGGTCCATCGACCCCAGCGCGTCGATCAGCAGCTTGGTCCGGGCGGCCTCGCCGGGGTCGATCGCGGCCGGGCCGGTGGCGAGCAGCGTCAGCGAGCGCCATGGCAGTGCGGAGCCCTCGGCAGCCGCTGCCAGGACGGCCTGGCGGACCACCTGGCCGCCGAAGGAGTGCCCGAGCAGGTGCAGCGGCCCCTGGCCGGCGAGCTCCGCCGAGAGCGCGCGCACGTCGCGGGCCAGCTCGTCGACCGCGTACACGGCCGGATCGGCCGGGCCGCCGGTCTCGTACTGCCCGCGCTGGTCCACCGCCACCACCCGGTAGCCGGCCGTCGCCAGCGGCTCCAGCAGGGCGATGAAGTCCTCCTTGCTGCCCGTGAACCCCGGTACCAGCAAGGCCGTCCCACGCGCCGTCCGACCCTCGGGCACGGCCTCCAGCGCAGCGAAGGCGCCCCGGGCGGTCTCCACCCGCAGCGCCCGCGCGCAGGCCGGAAGGGTCAGAAACGGTGGCGTGCTCATCGGCTCTACTCCTCGGTAGCCACAACTTCCCCGAGCTTAGAGCGTCCGCGAGTAGGTAGCCCATCAGGACGGGGTATCCCAGAGCCTCGCCCCTGAACAGTGCAACTGGCTCCGGTGAGTGCCTACTGGCGGGGCCTCTCGTCCCCGCCGGCACCGCCCTGCCCGAGGGCCGTGCACTCTCCTC
The DNA here is from genome assembly GCF_029892105.1 of Kitasatospora sp. GP82. GTDB lineage: Bacteria > Actinomycetota > Actinomycetes > Streptomycetales > Streptomycetaceae > Kitasatospora. Next base: position 214,398 of record NZ_JARZAJ010000001.1, read on the forward strand.
CGGGTTGCCGCAGCGGGCGGCCGACCCGGGGGACGGGGTGCGGGAACGCCGACGGGCGGGCCGGATCGTGGTCGATCCGGCCCGCCCGTTCGGGTGGCTCAGCTCTCCGGGGTGGCCTCGGGGGCTGCGGTGGTGCGGCGGGTGCGGGTGCGCGTACGGGCGCGACGCGGGGCCTCACCGGCCTCGGCGTCACCGGCCTCGGCGTCCGGGGCCGCCACGGCCTCGGTGCCCACCGCTGCCTCGCCGCTCGCGGCGCTGCGCGGACGGCGACGGCGACGGCGCGGAGCCTCGCCCTCGGCCGAAGCGGCGTCCGAAGCCCCGTCCGAGAAGACCGCGGCGATCGGAGCCGCCACAATGCTCTCGGCCGCAGCAGCGGCCACCGTGCCCTCGACGCCCTCGGAGGTCACGCCACCACGGGTGCGGCGGCGCTGCCGCGGCGCCCGGGCCGGATGCTCGGCCGGCGCAGCCTCGGCGGCGGGTTCGGCTGCGGCAGCGGCAGCGCCACCGCGCGCGCCCTTCGCCCGGCCGGTGCGCGCGCCGCGACCGCCGGTCTCGCCGAGGTCCTCGACCTCCTCCGCGTTCAGCCCGGCGCGGGTGCGCTCGGCACGCGGCAGCACACCGGTGGTGCCCGGGGTGATCTTCAGTAGTTCGTACAGGTGGGCCGAGGTCGAGTACGTCTCCTCCGGCTCGTTGAAGGACAGGTCCAGCGCCTTGTTGATCAGCTGCCAGCGCGGGATGTCGTCCCAGTCGACCAGGGTGACGGCGGTACCCGAGGCCCCGGCGCGGCCGGTGCGGCCGATCCGGTGCAGGTAGGTCTTCTCGTCCTCGGGGCACTGGTAGTTGATGACGTGCGTGACGCCCTCGACGTCGATGCCGCGGGCCGCGACGTCGGTGCAGACCAGGACGTCGACCTTGCCGTTGCGGAAGGCTCGCAGGGCCTGCTCGCGCGCGCCCTGGCCGAGGTCGCCGTGGACCGCGCCGGCCGCGAAGCCGCGCTTGGTCAGTTGCTCGGACACATCGGCCGCGGTCCGCTTGGTCCGGCAGAAGATCATCGCGAGACCGCGGCCCTCGGCCTGCAGGATGCGCGAGACCATCTCGACCTTGTCGAGCGAGTGGGCCCGGAAGATGTGCTGGTCGACGGAGGCGACGGTGTGGCCGGTGTCGTCCGGCGCGGCGGCCCGGATGTGGGTCGGCTGGCTCATGTAGCGACGGGCGAGGCTGATGACCTGGCCCGGCATGGTGGCCGAGAAGAGCAGGGTCTGCCGCTTGGCGGGCAGCATGGTGATGATCTTCTCGACGTCGGGCAGGAAGCCCAGGTCGAGCATCTCGTCGGCCTCGTCGAGGACCAGCGCGCGGACCTTCGACAGGTCCAGCTTGCGCTGGCCCGCGAGGTCGAGCAGCCGGCCCGGGGTGCCGACCACGATGTCGACGCCCTTCCTGAGCGCCTCCACCTGCGGTTCGTACGCGCGGCCGCCGTACACCGCGAGCACGCGGACGTTACGGACCTTGCCGGCCGTCTGCAGGTCGTTGGTGACCTGGGTGCACAGCTCGCGGGTCGGCACCACGATGAGCGCCTGCGGGCTGTCGGAGAGCTGCTCCTCGGTGGCCCGGCCGGCGTCCACGTCGGCGCGGACGATGGCCCGCTCGATCAGCGGGAGGCCGAAGCCGAGGGTCTTGCCGGTGCCGGTCTTGGCCTGGCCGATGACATCGTGGCCGGTCAGCGCGACCGGGAGAGTCATCTCCTGGATGGGGAAGGGGTGGACGATGCCGACGGCCTCCAGGGCCTCGGCGGTCTCCGGGAGGATCCCCAGCTCCCGGAAGGTGGTCTTGGCGGGTTCAACGGTGGTGGACAGGGTGCTGCCTCTTCCATGTGGTGGGGCCGAGAGCGAGAGGCGGGGCGGGCAGCCGCACGGCTGCTCGCGGGCCTGCCAGGCCCAGCAGCAGCTGTGGGACGCACAACCGCGCCTGCCCCTGCGACCTGCCGATTCGAGCGGCCCGAAGGGCGGGCGCGTCGTCCGGCGGCGTGGGGGAGGGTTCCCGTGAGGAGCCAGGCGCGGGACCTTCGCCGGATCGGCGCGGTCCGCAACGGCCCTCGCTCGGCCACTGATGCGGTGCCAAGGCTTGAAGTCCAAGCCAAGGTCGGAGCCGATCGGCTCTCCGACCGGGCATCCGCGTACGTGAGCGCCTGGTGTCCGTACGGAGCACGTATGCGCGGCCCGCCGTGGGGTGGCCGGCCGCGCAAATCACCAAGCCTCGCTACCACCATACAGTCAAGCGACGACTCGAACATGTGACGCGGCTAACGTGGAAGCCGTGGACGTCGGGAGCGTCCGAGGTCAGGGGCCGGCCGGTCTAGGGTGGCGAACCGTGACTCCGCCCCGCGCGGGCCGGGAGCTTGCCACCCGTTCCGTCAATACGGGCTCATGGCGGTCAGGACCTGACCGCTGTGCTGTGGCAGAGTCGCACAGTACAACGGGGCATCTGATAGCGAGGACTGATGGAGACCCAGGAATCCGGCGCCGGCAACCCGATCGGCTCGATCGGCGACTGGACGGCGTGCGCGGCGGACCCGGGCTACCGGGCCGCCGTTCTCGACCTGCTCGGCGCGCTCGCCTACGGCGAGCTGAGCGCCTTCGAGCGGCTCGCCGAGGACGCGAAGTTCGCCCCCGGCCTGGCCGACAAGGCCGCGCTGGCCCGGATGGCCTCCGCCGAGTTCCAGCACTACCAGCTGCTGCACGACCGCCTGGTGGAGGTCGGTGCGGACCCGACCGAGGTGATGAGCCCCTTCGTCGAGCCGCTGGAGTCCTTCCACCGGATGACGGCGCCCTCGGACTGGCTGGAGGGCCTGGTCAAGGCGTACGTCGGCGATGCGATCGCCACCGACTTCTACCGCGAGGTGGCCGTCCGGCTGGACGACGACACCCGCGAGCTGGTGCTGCGGGTGATGGCGGACACCGGACACGCGCAGTTCGCCGTGGACCGGGTGCGCCAGGCGATCGAGGCGGACGGCCGGGTCGGCGGACGCCTCGCACTCTGGGGCCGACGGCTGATGGGCGAGGCGCTCAGTCAGGCGCAGCGCGTGGTGGCCCAGCGGGACGCCCTCTCCAACCTGCTGGTCGGCGGCGCACATGTGCAGGGCTTCGACCTGGTCGAGGTCGGCAAGATGTTCAACCGGATCACCGAGGCGCACACCAAGCGGATGGCCGTCCTCGGACTGGCCTCCTAGGGCCGGAGGGCCCCGCACTTCCCGGACGGCGCACGGCCGACCAGGTGTCCGGGGGCCCGCTCAGGCGTGCCGGTGGCGGTGCCGCCCCTGCCGGGCGGCGTGCTCGGGCCGGGCGAGGACGGAGACCAGCAGCGCCGAGCCGACCGCGGAGATCGCCAGCGCGAGGCCGGGCAGCCGGGTGTCGAGCGTGTAGCGGGAGATCAGCCCGCCGAGCAGCGCCGCCACCACCGCGGTGCCGACCGTCAGGCTGCGAGCCGCCGGGAAGTACTCGGGCAGCAGGAGCAGCGCCGCGGTACCGACGGTCAGACCGATGAGCACGAAGACGAACGACTCGACGAGCACGGGCTGCCTCCCGGGGCCGAACGGAGCACATGGGGTTCCGCTTCGGCCATACCCCGACGCTGTCGGCGGTACGCCCATCCATGGAAATACGCGCTGCCACGGAAAACGGCGCTGCCCCGTCCCTTCCAAGAAGGGACGGGGCAGCGCCGTAGAGCCCGTGGCGCCGACGGCGCCTCAGACGGTGCCGAAGCCGACCTTGCGCGCGGCCTGCTCGCCGATCTCCACGTACGCCAGGCGCTCGGCCGGGACGATGACGCGGCGGCCGTGCTCGTCGGTCAGCGAGAAGAGCTTCGAGGTGCCCTCCAGCGCCTTGGCGACCGCGCTCTCGACCTCATCCGCGGACTGCGAGCTCTCGATAACGATCTCGCGAGGCGCGTTCTGCACGCCGATCTTGACCTCCACGGCTTCCTTCCCTCCGGGTTGCAGCCATCCACGCGCGGGCTCCTCGAACGATTGCTCGTGGTGATCGCGCCGTACGGCTTCACCTTAGAGCACAGGCACCGCTGCAAGGCGAAGGTCCGGTGATCGCCTATTCGGCCAAGGACCCCTGGCCCTGCTCACCGGGGTGCATCGGGAAGCCCTTCAGGCCGCGCCAGGCCAGGCTGGCGACCAGCCGGACGGCCTCGTCCCGGGGGATCTCCAGACCCTGCGAGAGCCAGTAGCGGGCGGTGATCTGGGCCAGGCCGCAGACCCCGGCGGCGAGCAGCTTGGCCTCCGCCTCCGGCAGGTCGGTGTCCTCGGCGATCACCTTGCTGACCAGCGTCGCGCTGGCGTCCGAGGCCCGCTCGACCCGCTCGCGCACGGCCGGCTCGTTCGTCAGGTCGGACTCGAAGACCAGCCGGAACGCGCCGGACTCGCTGGAGACGTAGTTGAAGTACGCCTCCATGGTCGCGGCCACGCGCAGCTTGTTGTCGTTGGTCGCGGAGAGTGCCTGGCGGGTGGCGTCCACCAGGGCGTCGCAGTGCTTGTCCAGCAGTGCGAGGTAGAGCTCCAGCTTTCCGGGGAAGTGCTGGTACAGCACGGGCTTGCTGACCCCGGCGCGGTCGGCGATGTCGTCCATGGCCGCGGCGTGGTAGCCCTGGGCGACGAACACCTCCTGCGCGGCACCGAGTAGTTGTTCGCGGCGGGCGCTTCGCGGCAGGCGGGCACCGCGCGGGCGCTCCTGCGCCTCTTGGATGGCCGTCACGGGCGCTCCTCACTTGACGGTCTGCGGCAGTGCGCCCACGGGATGGACGGTGTGCCGGGTGTAGCTGGCAAGGTCACTGATTCTACTTTTGAGTAATGGGATCTGCGCCGGGTGCGGGCGAGAAAAGCGCGGGACCGCCTTGTCGGGAGCCCACAATACGGCGCGGGGCCGTGCTGTCCAGAGGGTGAGATCGGAAGCTTCGGCGGGGTGCGGGTCCGGGGCCCGCGGACCCCTCCCCCTACCATCGTCCTCCATGAGCGCTGAGCAGCAGGTTGTGGCTGCGGCCGAGGCCGCGCCGGTCCGTACGGTCGCCGTCCCAGGGGCGGTTCTCGCGGTGAGCGGGCCCTCGGCCGACGGAGACGGGCTGGCGCCCGCGCTCTTCGTACACGGCCTCGGCGGCTCGGGCGAGAACTGGACGGAGCTGATGGCCGCTCTCGCCGACCAGGTGTCCGGCGAAGCCGTGGACCTGCCGGGCTTCGGGCGCTCCGCACCGCCGCTGGACGGCAATCTCTCGGTCTCCGGCCATGTCCGGGCCGTGATCGGGTACCTGGAGGCGTCCGGCCGCGGACCTGTGCACCTGTTCGGCAACTCGCTGGGCGGCGCGGTGGCCGTCAGGCTCGCCGCGCTCCGGCCCGACCTGGTGCGCAGCCTCACCCTGATCTCGCCCGCCCTGCCCGAACTGCCCCCGCAGCGCACCGCCTGGCCGACCGGCCTGCTGGCGGTTCCCGGGGTGCCCTCGCTGCTCGGACGCGTCCCGGTCGGCCGTCGCAGTCCGGAGGAGGCCACCGAGAGCCTGCTGGATCTGGTCTACGGCGATGTGGTGGCCATCCCGGCCGCGCGGCGGGAGCGCGCGCTGGCCGAGTACAAGCGGCGCCTCGGAGTGCCGCACGCGATGCACGCGCTGGTCGGCTCGGCCCGAGGGATCGTCTCCGCCTACACCGAGCGCGGTGACCAGTCACTGTGGCGGCAGGCCGAGCAGATCAAGGTGCCGGTGCTGCTGGTGTACGGGCTGCGCGACAAGCTGGTCTCCTACCGCTCGGCACGGCGGGCCTGTGCGGCCTTCGAGGACGCGCGACTGCTGGTGCTGCCGGAGTCGGGGCACGTGGCGATGATGGAGCACCCGGAGCAGGTGGCGCGGGCGGTGCGGGAGCTGCTGGCGGAGGTCTGAGCGGCCTGCGTGCGAGAGACGGTTGCGACGCGTTGAAACGCGGCGCGCCGGGGTAGGTCACGCGGGTTCACTCGTTCAGGTGGAACCGGGCGGGTGACCGAGGAGTCGCCGGGGTTTGGTTCTACCTTCGTGGTGTCGGACCGAACAGGTGTGGGGGGAGTAGCAGCCGCCGGTGCCCGTGGGGCGGCTGAGCGGGCCACCGGGCGATCTCTCCGGGTCCGTAGCGGGTGCTGCCCTCCCCGAGCGTCGCAGCTGCGCTTGAGACCGGGCCTGGGCGCGCCGGGTCTCGCGGCCGACCGGGCTCGGCCGCCTTGCCGGTCGGGTCTGCCGTCCTCCGCCGTCCCGGACCGCCCCGCCCCGATCACTCAGCTCTGGAGGTTGTCGTGCGCGTCGCTCTGCTCACCGAGGGCACTCGCCCGGACGCACCGCGTGCCGGAGACAGCTGGTGCGACAGGCTGATGGACGGGCTGGCCGAGCACGAGTTCCGGCTCTATCTGCTGGCCGGCCAGGGCTGCACGGTCGAGACCAGACCAGGCCGCCCGGCAGCGGTGCACGAGCTCGTGATGTGGGGCCGCCGTCCGCCGGGGCGAGGCCCGGCGCTGCACCGGCGGCGCCAGTACCTCTGCGCCTACCGGGACTTGCTGCGCGCCCTGGTGCTGCCCGCCGAACGCTCCTCCTTCGCCCCCGGTCTGTACCGGCTGGCCGAACTGGCCCGCGAGGACGGCGCACTGCCCGCCTTCCTGGCCTCCGGCCACGCCCAGCGCGCCCTGGAGGCGATCTGGCGCTCGCCCGGCGCGGACACCGCTGCCGGGCAGCCGCAGGTCTGCGACGTCCTGGTCGCCGGTGACCTGCTGGAGCAGTGCCTGCGACCGCTCTCCGCCCCCTGGTACGGCAGCGAGACCGGCGGGCTCGGCAGCGCCGACGTGTGCCACGTGGCCGGTGGCGGCCCGGCCGCGCTGCCCGCTCTGGTGGCCAAGCAGCTGCACGGGGTGCCCTTCGTGGTCACCGAGCACGGCCTGCACCTGCGCGAGCAGTACCGCGGCTACCGGGCCGCGCCGTACCGGTGGCCGGTCCGGGCCCTCCTGCTCGGCTTCTTCCGGCTGCTGGCTGAGGAAACGTACCGGCAGGCCGCCGTGCTCACCCCCGGCAGCGAGTTCGACCGGCGCTGGCAGCAGCACTGCGGGGCCCTGCCCGACCGGATCCGGGTGGTGCACGAGGGCACGGCCGCGGTCGCCCGAGCGGCCGCCGGGCCCGAACCCGAGGTACCGACGCTGGTCTGGGCCGGAGCGCTGGAGCCGGGGCACGACCCCGAGGTGATGCTGCACGCCTTCGCCCGGGTACGGGCCGACCTGCCCTCGGCGCGGTTGCGGATGTACGGCGAGGAGGGCGAGCCCGGCTACCTGGCGCACTGCGGGGCGATCGCCGCCCGGCTCGGGCTCGGCACCGCCGTCTCCTTCGAGGGGGGCCCGGGCGGCGCGGGCGCCGCCGGGATCTGGGCGGCGGCCAGTGTGGTGGTCTTCTCGGGCCTCGCGCAGGGCAGTCCACGGCTGCTGGCGGACGCGATGCTCAGCGGTCGGGCCGTCGTCACCACCGAGGTCGGGGTGGCCAGGGAGGTGGTCGGGCAGGCCGGGCTGCTGGTGCCGCCGCGCAGCCCGCAGGCCCTGGCCGGAGCCTGTCTGGCCCTGCTTGGTGATCACGAACGCCGGGCCAGGACCGGCCTGGCCGGTCGACTGCGGGCGCAGCAGCGGTTCGCCGTCGAGCCGGTGGTGACGGCCTTCCGGGAGATCTACCTGGAACTGGCATCCCGTCGACACGCTCTCCCGGCCGCCCCCGGCACCCGGCAGCAGCAGCGGGCCCAGCCCTTCGCCCGCCCCGCCGAGTACTGGTACCTGGGCGAGCCGCAGGGCGTGGGCGAACCGAGTGCGGGGGAGAGCCCAGGGGCTGGTGCCGGTCCGACTGGTACCGGTCCGACGGGTGGTGCCCGCCGGGTCGCGGCCGGTCGCGGCCGGGGGACGTCGTGGGCCGTCGGCGCGGGGGAGAGGCCGACGGGCAACGGCGACCGGCCCGAGGACCGGGCTTCCCGGCTGTTCGGTGCGGCCCGGGTGGGCGCAGGCAGTGGCGCAGTGGGCACGGCGGAGCCGGGAGCGTTGGCGGAGGCGGTCTGATGGGCCGCCGTGAGGAGTCGTTACGGTCGTCGGCGGCCATGCCGACGGTGCACCGGGCGCAGTCGCCGCTCCCCGGGGCGTCGAGGGATCCGGCGCGGTTGTCGGGGAACCCGGTGCGGGAGTTGATGGAGCGGTACCGGGGCCTCTGTGAGCAGGCGGTCGACCCGCTGGACATCGCCGTCGGCCTGGAGGATGCCGGGCTCGGTCCGGTGGAGGCCCGGTGCTACCGGCACGCGGACGTCTTCGCGCTCGCGGAGGAGCTGTACGCCCGGTTCCCGCGCCGCCTGCCCACCGACGCACCCGTGCCGCCCGTGCCGTCCTGGCGGCGGCGTGGCGGGCGGGCGCTCGGCAGCGCCCTCCGGTACGGGCTGCCCTGCGCCGCACCCGTAGTCCTGCGCGCGGTGGTCCCCGCCGCGGGAGTGCCGTTGCTGGCCCTCGCGCTCGTGGTGTCCGGCGTCCGGCCGGTCCGCTCGGCGGTCGGGATCCGGCCGGCCGAGCGGGCGGCCAACGCCGCGATCGCGCGGCGGCAGCGACCGGGCCCAAGAGGACCGGGCCCACGGGGTGCCCGGCTCGGGTACGGCCTCGGGGTGGGGCTCCTGCTGGGGGTGCCGGTGGTGGCCGCCGACCCACCGGGAGCCGTGCTGGGCCTGGCGGCCGCGCTGGGCATGGGTTCGGTGGAGTGGTCGGCGGGCTGGCTCCGGCACGCCGCCCTGCTGAGTCTCGGCTCGGCGGCGACCCTGAGCGGCTTCCGTTCCCGGATGCGCCCCGTGCTGCCGGTCGCGCTCGGCCTGCACCTGGCGCTCCTGGCAGTGCTCTCCTTCGCCGGGCTCGCCGCCCTGACGGCGCTCGATCCCGGGGCGGGGGCCGGGGCCGGTTTGCTGTCCGCCACGGTGTACCGGGCGTCCGCGCTGCAGTGGGCGGCGCAGGCGGTGCTGGGGCTGCTGCTGGTGCCGTCGGCCGTCCTCCTGCGTACCGCCAGGACCGCGCCGGCGGCGGCCGGTGTGCTGGTGGCCGGCTGCGGCAGTGCCGCGCTGGCGGCGGTCCGGGCGCCGGAAGCCGGTCGGCTGCTCTGCTGCGGTGCGGTGGCTGCGGTGCTGCTGCCGTACGCCTGGCTGGTCCTCGGCCGTCCCGGGGCGTACCGCCCGGATCCTTCGCTGCTCTGACAGTGCCCGTTCCGAACACCTGCCCATCCGAACACTCGCAACCTGCCGTGCCCGTACGGGGCGGCTTCGTGGAAGGACACCCCCGATGAGGGTGCTGCTGCTGGGAGCCGACGGTTTCATCGGCCGCCGGGTCGCCGACCGTCTGATGACCGAGGACGAGCTCCAGGTAACCGTGCTCGGCCGTCGCGACTCGGCCGACATCCGCTTCGACCTGACTGCGGGAAGCCCGGGAGCGCTGGCCAGATTCCTCGACGCGGTGGCCCCGCAGGTGGTGATCAACTGTGCCGGCGCGACCTACGGCTCCTCACGGGCCCTGATCCGGGCGAACACCCTCGCCGTGGCGACGGTGTGCGAGGCGATCAGGCGCAGCCGCGAGCCGGCCCGGCTGGTGCACGTCGGCTCTGCGGCCGAGTACGGGCCGATGCCCTCGGGCGTGCCGATCCCGGAGAGTGTCGAGCCCCGGCCGGCCGGTCCGTACGGGGTGTCCAAGCTGGCCGGGACGGAGCTGGTGATCTCCTCGGGGCTCGACGCGGCGGTGCTGCGGGTCTTCGACGTGGTCGGCCCGGGCTCGCCGACGGCCTCGCTGTTCGGGCGGCTCGCCGAGGGGCTGCGTCGTGCGCTGGAGCAGGGCGAGCACCAGGTGCGGATGCCGGACCTGTCCGGATTCCGGGATTTCGTGGACGTCCGGGACGTCGCCAGGGCGATCCAGTCGGCCGCCGTGTCGGCCGCGACCGGGGTGATCAACATCGGTAGCGGCCATGCCGTCCGGGCCCGGGACGCGGCCGGGCTCCTGGTCAGGGCGGCCGGGTTCGAGGGATCCATCAGCGAGGATGCCCGTCAGGTGCTGGTGCCCAGCCAGAGCACGGCGGACCAGCAGCACCGGGGGGCGGAGCCGCACCGGGTGTCGGATGCCCGTCCGGTGCTGGAGCCGGTGCAGTGGCGGCAGGCCGATGTGCGCACCGCGAGGGACCGTCTCGGATGGCGGGCACAGGTGCCGCTGGAGGAGTCGCTCGGGGACATCTGGCTGGAGACCGCCTGCCGGGTCTGAGACCTCGACCAGCGCCGTACGAACGGCCTGCGGCACCGGACGGCCCTCCTGGGCCGGTCCCACGATCCGGTGCCGCCGGTCTCGCCAGTCGGACATGCTGTCTCGGAATAGGTGCCCGGCGTGACACTGTTGGCGTAGTTGGAATCGAAAGCTGCAACCGAACTGACCATCGGAGTCCACGTGTCGCTGCCACCCCTGGTCGAGCCGGCCGCCGAGCTCACCGTAGACGAGGTCCGCCGGTACTCCCGCCACCTGATCATTCCGGATGTCGGGATGGCCGGGCAGAAGCGGCTGAAGAACGCCAAGGTGCTGTGCGTCGGCGCCGGCGGTCTCGGCTCGCCCGCTCTGATGTACCTGGCCGCGGCCGGTGTCGGCACGCTCGGCATCGTCGAGTTCGACACCGTCGACGAGTCGAACCTCCAGCGCCAGATCATCCACGGTCAGTCCGACATCGGTCGCTCCAAGGGCGAGTCCGCGCGCGACTCGGTCAAGGAGATCAACCCCTACGTCAACGTGATCCTCCACGACGAGCGTCTCGACAACGACAACGTCATGGAGATCTTCTCCGGCTACGACCTGATCGTGGACGGTACCGACAACTTCGCCACCCGCTACCTGGTGAACGACGCAGCGGTGCTGCTCGGAAAGCCGTACGTCTGGGGCTCGATCTACCGCTTCGACGGCCAGGCCAGCGTCTTCTGGGCCGAGCACGGCCCCTGCTACCGCTGCCTGTACCCGGAGGCCCCGCCGCCAGGCATGGTCCCCTCCTGCGCCGAGGGCGGCGTGCTGGGCGTGCTCTGCGCCTCCATCGGCTCGATCCAGGTCACCGAGGCGATCAAGCTGCTCGCCGGTGTCGGCGACCCGCTGGTGGGCCGTCTGATGATCTATGACGCCCTGGAGATGACCTACCGTCAGGTCAAGGTCCGCAAGGACCCGAACTGCGCCGTCTGCGGTGAGAACCCGACCGTCACCGAGCTGATCGACTACGAGTCCTTCTGCGGTGTCGTGTCGGAGGAGGCGCAGGAGGCGGCCCTCGGCTCGACGATCACCTCCAAGCAGCTCAAGGAGTGGATCGACACCGGCGAGAACATCGAGATCATTGATGTCCGCGAGGTCAACGAGTACGAGATCGTCAGCATCCCGGGCGCCAAGCTGATCCCCAAGGGCGAGTTCCTGATGGGCACCGCCCTGGAGACGCTGCCGCAGGACAGGAAGATCGTGCTGCACTGCAAGACGGGCGTCCGCTCCGCCGAGGTGCTGGCCGTGCTGAAGTCGGCGGGCTTCTCCGACGCCGTCCACCTGGGCGGCGGCGTGATCGGCTGGGTCAACCAGATCGAGCCGCAGAAGCCGACCTACTAGGCCGTCGCCGCAGGGGCCGTCCGCTTCTCCGAGTGGGCGGCCCTTTCGCGTGCGCGGCTCCGGGCAAGTGATCAGCCGTGCACTGGTCCCTGACGGACACGCGGTTCCCGGCCCCCGCTGGAGCAGACAGGCCCTAGAGCGCGCGCTTGCGCTGGAGGACGTTGTAGGCGATCCAGCCGGGCAGGACGGGCAGCCAGAAGGTCAGCAGCCGGAACAGGAAGACCGCCGGGGTGGCGACGGTCGGCGGCACACCGGCCACCGTCAGCGCACCGATCAGCGCGATCTCGACCGGGCCGATGCCGCCCGGGGTCGGGATCGCGGACCCGGCCGCGTTGGCGGTCAGGAAGACCACGGCGACCGCCGAGAACGTGATCGTCCCGCCGAACGCGTTGATCGAGGCGTACAGGCAGGCGGTGAAGCTCAGGGTGAGCAGCAGGATGCCGCCGAAGCCGGTGACCAGCTTGCTGGGCGTCTGCATCAGGTCGAGCATCCGGGGCACCACGCCGAAGAACAGCGAGCGGACCCTGGTCACCACGAAGCGCCGCAGCGGCCCGACCGCCGCGACCACCAGGGCGAGCACAGCGGCCGTCAGCACCCCGATGATCACCGCTCGGGAGGCGCCGAGGTCCCCGTTGGTCTGGGTGCCGGTGATCAGACCGAAGCTGAACAGCAGCAGCAGGTGCCCGCCGAGGCCTGCCAGCTGCGAGGCGCCGACGCTGGCCACCGCCTGTCCGGAGCGGATGCCCGCCTTCTGCAGATAACGGGTGTTCAGCGCGATGCCACCGATCGCGGCGGGTGCCACCAGCTTGACGAAGGACCCGGCGAGCTGGGCCGCCATCGTCCGGACGAACGGAAGCCGTTCCGGGACGAAGCCGGTCAGGCTCATCGCCGCCGCTCCGTAGCTGGCTGCGGCTGCGGCCAGGGCGACCGCCGCCCAGGCCCAGTTCATCTGGGATAGCCGGAGCTGAGCGGGCTGGATGGTGGTCAGCGCCAGGTACGCGGCGAAGGTCAGCGCGATGACCATGATCAGGCTCTTCGGCTTGAGCCGCTCCAGCTTCGCCGGGGCCATCGGGGCCTCCGGGGCGATCTGCAGGATCTGGCCGCGGATCCGGCTCAGCAGGTCCTCGCCGGCCGCCGCGATGTCCTCCTCGGCCTGCTGCTGGGTCCGCTCGCCCGCTGCCACCTGCTCCAGCGCCAGTGCCTGGGCGGCGGCCTTGCGGTCCTTGCTGAGCCGCTTCAGGTCGATCCTGGTGGAGCGGCTCATCCCGACCGGTTGCAGCAGCGGCAGCGCGGCGGCGACCCGTTCGGCGCCCAGGACCCGGTTGGCGACGGCCACCGCCCGCTCCGGCCCGACCCGCAGCGCGAAGGTGGTGACCAGCTGGGCGACATCGATCCGCAGCGTCAGATCGCTGGCCGCGATGTCCCCGCCGGAGAGGTTGACCAGGCAGCCGGTCTTCTCGTCGACCACCAGCATCGACTCGCCGGTGAGCCTGCGATGGGCGATCCGCCGCTCGTGCAGCGCCCCGACGGAGCGCCAGAGCGAGGCCATGACCTGGTCGGTGATCTCCTCGTCCGCCAGTTCGTCCAGGGTCGGTCCTGCCACCTTCTCGTAGACCAGGATCGCGGCGTCCGGGCCCAGCTCCGAGGTGGCCACCAGCTGCGGTGCCAGCGCCCCTGCGGCGGCGGCCGCGTACGCGATCAGGGCCTCCTGCTCCAGTGCCTGGCGCAGTGACTGGGGGCTGCGCCGGACGGCCACCGAGCGCAGCCGCAGCCGCCGCCAGGCCCGGTAGAAGAAGCCGGACGCCTGCTGCTCGCGGTCGATGATGTGGACGTCCAGCTGGGGGCCGTCCTGCTGTTCGACGTAGTAGCGGCGGGTGCCCCCGGGGGCGTCCGGTGCACGGACCGCGCCCACCGGGGCGAAGCCGACCTTCCGCAGGCCGATCAGCAGGTGCTGCCCGGTCGGGCGGATGTTGGGCGAGCCGATCGCGTAGAGCGTGCCGTACGCGACGGACCAGCCGATCAGCACCGTCAGGATCAGCGAGAGCAGCGTGGTGTAGCCGCTGACCAGCTCGGTCAGACCGCTGAGGATCACCACCGCCCAGAGGGCGACCCGCCAGCGCGGGCGGCTCGACATCCCGACGGCCGTCATGTAGGCGATCACCGGTGCGAGGTAGCCGTGCACCGGGTCGGTGAGGGTCTGCCCGCCGCCCGGCGGCAGCTTGGTGAGGGCGTCCCGGACGACCCCGGGGGCACCGGCCGCGACCCACCAGTCCACCCCGAGGGAGACCCCGTACGCGAGCACCGAGGCGAGTACGCCGTCGGAGACCCGCAGGCCGTCGCGTTTGATCAGCCGTTCCACCGCGAAGGCGAGCGGCACGGCCAGTACCGCGACGCTGGAGACCAGGGCGGCGATGGTGCTGAGGACGTTGGGGATGCGGTGGGCGTTGACGGAGATGTCGCTCTCCAGGCCCGAGGTGGTCGAGATCGCGAACCTGGCCACCAGGAAGAGCGCCACGATGCCCGCGATCCCGGCCAGGAACCGGATCAGATCGGACGGCCGGTGCGCACGCGCGGCGAGCAGCGGCTCGTCCACGGCGAGCGCTCCGCCGTTCGATGGCTCGCCCTCCCGCACGTGCTTCTCCCCCTTGACCAATGACACCCGGCGGTCCGGTGCGGGCCGCCGCGACGGGACCTTCCCCGAGTCTGCGGGGTGGTCGGGGGCGGACTCCTCGGAGCCCCTGTCCACGTCCACGCCTGCCGTCCCGGTCATCTGGTCTTGTCCTCGTATCACCACTCACCGCCCCGAAGATGGTGGCATGCCGGAAGGGCTCCTGCGGGACAGGGGCCGTATCGGGCGCGGCGGATCCCTCGCAAGTGGCCGCCGGATCCACCGGATGGGGAAGAATCAACCCGGTGACGGAGAGTACGAAAACGGGTGCCCTGCCCCCCTTCGCCGAGTCGGTCCTCGACCTTGCCGAGCGCATCCCGGCAGGGCGGGTAATGACCTACGGCGACGTCGCCGAGTACCTCGGCCAGGGCGGCCCGCGCCAGGTGGGCCGGGTGATGGCGCTGTACGGCGGGGCCGTGCCCTGGTGGCGGGTGATCCGCGCCGACGGACGCCCGCTGCCCGGTCACGAGCACCGGGCGCTGGGGCACTACCGCGAGGAGGGCACCCCGTTGCGCACCGTCGGCGACGAACCCCGGGTCGACCTGAGGCGCGCCCGCTGGGACGGGCAGCAGGAGCGACGCCGGCCCGGGGGCGCGAGCCCGCACTGATGCGCCCCTGCTCACCTGTCCGTTTGTCCCGGAGACGGTCTGTGCGGCCGGCCCGAAGCGGGTGCGGGGACGGGGGCAGTCGGGGCAGGACCGTAGGCTCGATGCATACGGGCCCGATGTGGCCCGCCCGACGCCGAGCAGGCGTTGATCCGTTCCCGATCTGCCCAGGACGTCCGTGACCTCCCCCTTCCGCTTGGTGCGCAGCCCCCTTGAACAGCCCGCCCCGCCAGTGCTGGACGAGTACCAGCGGGCGGTGGCCGAGCACGCGGGCGGCCCGCTGCTGGTGCTCGCGGGGCCGGGAACGGGCAAGACCACCACCCTGGTCGAGTCGGTGGTCCGGCGGATCGAACAGGGCACCGATCCCGACAGGATCCTGGTGCTCACCTTCAGCCGCAAGGCCGCGATGGAACTGCGCGACCGGATGACCGCTCGGCTCGGCGCCGGCGGAGCCGTGCCGCAGGCGCCCGGGGTGCCGACGGCGCAGGCGTCTGCGTTCCGGTCGCCGCAGGCGCCTGTGTTCCGGTCGCCGCAGGCGACCACTTTCCACTCCTTCTGCTACGCCCTGCTCCGCGCCCACCAGGACCCGGAGGCGTACGCCGAACCGCTGCGGCTGCTCTCGGGCCCCGAGCAGGACGTGATGGTCCGCGAACTGCTCGCCGGTCACGCCGAGGACGCCAGGCTCGGCGTCGGCGGGATCAGCTGGCCGCTCGACCTGCGTGCCTGCCTCACCACCCGCGGCTTTGCCGACGAGGTCCGCGCCGTGCTCGCCCGAAGTCGTGAACTCGGCCTCGGTGAGGAAGAGTTGGCCCGTTTTGCGGAGGGTGTCCAACGCCCCGACTGGGCCGCGGCCGCACACTTCCTCGCCGACTACCTCGATGTCCTCGACCTGCGCGGAGTCCTCGACTACGCCGAGCTGGTGCACCGCGCCGTCCTGCTCGCCGAGCGTGAGGAGGTGCAGGCCGCGCTGCGCGAGCAGTACGAGGTCGTCTTCGTGGACGAGTACCAGGACACCGACCCCTCCCAGGTCCGGCTGCTGAAGCAACTGGCGGGCGACGGACGCGACCTGATCGCGGTCGGCGACCCGGACCAGTCGATCTACGCCTTCCGCGGCGCCGACATCAACGGGATCCTCGACTTCCCGCAGTCCTTCAGGCAGGCCGACGGCCGGCCCGCCGAGGTCAAGGTCCTGCGGGTCTCCCGGCGCTCAAGCGCGGTACTGCTCGCCGCCGGCCGGGAGCTGGCCCGGCGGATGCCCATGGGCCGCCTGCCCGCCGACAAACTCGCCCAGCACCGGTCACTGCTTCCCTCTCGCGAGGGCGGCCGGGTAGAGGTGTACACCTACCCGACCCCCGGCACCGAGCTCGACAGCATCGCCGACCTGCTCCGCCGCGCCCACCTGGAGGACGGCGTCCCGTGGGGCGAGATGGCTGTCCTCGTCCGTGCCGGGGCGCGCTCGATCCCCGGCGTACGGCGGGCGCTCGCCGCCGCCGGGGTGCCGCTGGAGATCGACGGGGACGACCTGCCGCTGCGGGACGAGCCCGCGGTGGCGCCGCTGCTGCTCGCGCTGCGCGTCTGCGCCGGTCCGGCGGAGGAGTGCACCGCCGAGACCGCCCGCACCCTGCTCACCGGACCGCTCGGCGGACTCGACGGCTCCGATCTGCGCCGCCTCGGGCGCGCCCTGCGTGAGGAGGAGCGCCAGGTCCTGCGGGCGGCCGCCGGGCCGGTGGAGAACGGGACGGGGAACGGACGCGACGCAGACGTAGACGGGGACGCAGACGGGGAAGGGGACGGGGAAGGGGACGGGGACGGAGATGCGGCCGGGGAGGCTGTGGCGAGGGACGGCGCCCCTGCGGTCGCCGGGCCGGGTGCCGGCCTCGGGCGGGCGGCCGTACGGTCCGCCGAGGAGCTGATCAGGGAGGCGCTGGCCGAGCCGGAGCGGCTGGTCGCGATGGAGCCCGCCTATGCGCGGCGCGCCCGCGACCTGGGGATGCTGCTGCGCAAGGTGCGCGAGCTGCTGGCCGGGGGCGGCGGCGCCGAGGAGGCGCTGTGGGAGCTGTGGGACGGCAGCCGCCGCTGGCGCGAGCGGCTGGAGCGGGCAGCGCTGCGCGGCGGCGCGGCCGGCCGCAACGCCGACCGGGACCTGGACGCGCTCTGCGCGCTGTTCGAGACCGCCGCCCGGGCCGAGGAGCAGATCACCGGCCACCGGGGGGCGCTGGACTTCCTGGCCGAGCTGGAGGCCCAGGACATCGCCGCCGACACCCTCACCGTCCGGACCGTCCGCCCGGATGCCGTCCGGCTGATGACCGCGCACCGCTCCAAGGGCCTGGAGTGGCGCCTGGTTGTGGTCGCCGGGGTCCAGGACGGCCTCTGGCCCGACCTGCGCCGCCGAGGCTCACTGCTGGAGGCCGACCGGATCGGTCGGGACGGCCTCGCCGAACCGCTCTCCCCGGCCGCCCTGCTCGGTGAGGAACGCCGGCTCTTCTACGTCGCCGTGACCCGGGCGAAGGAACGGCTGATCGTCACCGCCGTCAAGGCACCCACCGAGGACGGCGACGAACCCTCCCGCTTCCTGCGCGAGCTGTACCGGGAGGAGACCGACCCCAGGACCGGGCGGGTGCGCAGCCGTACCCCGCAGGTCACCGTCGAGGACGTCACCCAGCGGCCGCGCCGACCGCTGTCGGTGCCCGCGCTGGTCGCCGAGCTGCGCGCGGTCACCGTCGACCCCGGGCAGGCCCCAGAGCTGCGCCGGGCCGCCGCCGAACGGCTGGCCGTGCTGGCCGCGGCCGCCGACGAGGAGGGGGCGCCACTGGTCCCCGCCGCCCACCCGGACCGCTGGTGGGGGCTGCTGGACCGGACCGAGTCCGCCGAGCCGCTGCGCGCCCCGGCGGAGCCCGTCCGGCTCTCCGGCAGCGGGCTCGAACAGCTGGAGAGCTGTGCGCTGCAGTGGTTCCTGGACAAGGACGTCAAGGCCGCCGGGACCACCACCGCCGCCCAGGGCTTCGGCAATGTGGTGCACGCACTGGCCGACGAGGTCGGCTCCGGCCGCACCCAGGCCGACCTGGCGGTACTGATGGAGCGTCTGGACACGGTCTGGGACGCGCTGGCCTTCGACGCGCCGTGGAAGTCCCAGCAGGAGAAGGAGCAGGCCAGGGCTGCACTGGAGCGCTTCCTGCACTGGCACGTGCTGGAACGCGACCGGGTCACCGTGGCCACCGAGCACGGCTTCGACCTCACCCTGCCGGTCGGCGGGATCAGCGTCCGGATCCGGGGCTCGATGGACCGGGTCGAGCGGGACGAGGTCGGCCGCGCATACGTGGTCGACTTCAAGACCGGCAAGCAGATCCCCACCGACAAGTCGCTGCCCGAGCACAAGCAGCTGGCCGTCTACCAGCTCGCCGTGCTGGGCGGCGCGCTCGACGGCCTGCCCGGCTTCGAGGACGGCGCCACCTCGGGCGGGGCCGAGCTGGTCCACCTGCGCGAGCCCGCCAAGGGCGATCCGCAGGCCCCGAAGGTCCAGCAGCAGGGCCCGCCGGACGGCGAGCCGTGGATCGAGAACCTGCTCGCCGACGCCGCCGGACGCGTCCTCGCCGAGCGCTTCGTCCCCACCACCGGCGACAACTGCGCCCGCTGCTCGTTCCGCAGCAGCTGCTCGGCCCAGCGGGACGGCCGCCAACTGATCGACTAGCCCTCCGGGGCAAGGACCAACCAGACAGAGCCCCGCGCCCCTGAAGACTTGCCCTTGCTCGTGAGGGGTTTGTCGGCGGTACCGGTTAGGTTGGTCGGCGTGCGTGCCGTGCTCAGTGACCCCGAACAGCTCAAGGAGCTGCTCGGCATCCCCTTCAACCGGGAGCAGATGCAGGCGATCGGCGCGCCGCTGGAGCCTGCCGTGATCGTGGCCGGGGCCGGGTCGGGCAAGACCACGGTGATGGCCGCCCGGGTGGTGTGGCTGGTCGGTTCCGGGGCGGTCCGCCCGGAGGAGGTGCTCGGGCTCACCTTCACCAACAAGGCGGCCGGAGAACTGGCCGAGCGGGTGCGCTCCGCACTGCTGCGAGCCCAGGTCCTGGACGCCGACGAGGACGCACTCGGCGAGCCGGAGATCTCCACCTACCACGCCTTCGCCGGTGGGCTGCTCAAGGAGCACGGCCTGCGGATCGGCATCGAACCGGACGTCCGCCTGCTCGCCGACGCCACCCGCTTTCAGCTGGCCGCCAAGGTGCTGCGCTCCGAGCGCGGGCCCTTTCCCGCCCTGACCGGTGCCTTCTCCGGCCTGGTCGCGGACTTGATCGCCCTCGACGGCGAACTGGCCGAGCACCTGGTCGAGCCCGCCGAACTGCGCGCCTTCGACCAGGGCCTGCTGGACTCGCTGGCCACCGTCAGGCTCAGCAACGACGATCTTCGGGCCGTCCCCGTGACGGCCCGTGCCCGGCTCGAACTGCTCCGGCTGGTCGAGGAGTACCGGCGCCGCAAGCGGGCCGCCGGGCTGATGGACTTCGGCGACCAGATAGCCGCCTCCGCCCGGCTCGCCCAGCAGCGACCGGAGGTCGGCGAGCTGCTGCGCTCCCAGTTCAAGGTGGTGCTGCTCGACGAGTACCAGGACACCTCGGTCGCCCAGCGCCTGATGCTGGCCGGCCTCTTCGGCCAGGCCGAGGGCAGAGTCGGTGCGGGCGGGCATCCCGTCACCGCGGTCGGCGACCCGTGCCAGGCGATCTACGGCTGGCGCGGGGCTTCCGTCGCGAACCTGGACGACTTTCCGATGCACTTCCCTCGTCGCGACGGCACCCCGGCCACCCGCTACGCGCTCAGCGAGAACCGCCGCAGTGGCGGTCGGCTGCTCGCCTTCGCCAACCACCTGGCCGCCCCGCTGCGGGCCATGCACCGGGGCGTCGAGGCGCTGCGCCCGGCGCCGGGCGAGGAGCAGTCGGGCTTCGTGCGCTGCGCCCTGCTCCCCACCCACGCCGAGGAGATCGACTGGCTGGCCGGGTCGATCGCCCACCTGGTCGCCACGGGCACCGCGCCCGGGCGGATCGCCGTGCTGTGCCGGGGCGGCGCGGCCTTCGCGGACATCCATGCCGCGCTGGTGGCCCGGGAGGTTCCGGTCGAGGTGGTGGGCCTCGGCGGGCTGCTCCAGCTGCCAGAGGTGGCCGATCTGGTCGCGGTCTGCGAGGTGCTTCAGGATCCGACGGCCAATGCGTCGCTGGTGCGGCTGCTGATCGGCCCGCGCTGGCGGATCGGCCCACGTGACCTCGCCCTGCTCGGCCGCCGGGCCGCCGAGCTCGTCCGCACCGCCCGCCCCGAGGGCCAGGACGCGCTGAGTGCCGCCGTGGCCGAGACCGACCCGACCGAGGTGGTCTCGCTCGCCGACGCGCTGGAGACCTTCCTGGAGAGCGAGCAGCCCGACCAGCTGCCGTTCTCCGCCGAGGCCCGGGTGCGCTTCGCCCGGCTCGCCCAGGAGATCCGCGAGCTGCGCCGGACGCTCGCCGAACCGCTGATGGACGTCCTGCACCGGGTGCTGGCGGTGACCGGCCTGGAGGTCGAACTGGCTGCCTCCCCGCATGCCCTGGCGGCCCGCCGCCGGGAGACGCTGCACGGCTTCCTGGACGTGGCCGCGGGCTTCGCCGACCTGGACGGCGACCCGGGGCTCTCCGCCTTCCTGGCCTTCCTGCGTGCCGCCCAGGAGTACGAGCGCGGCCTGGACAGCAGCCTGCCCGGCGGCGAGGACACCGTGAAGGTGCTCACGGCGCACAAGTCCAAGGGTCTTGAGTGGGACGTGGTGGCCGTCCCCGGGCTGGTGAAGGACGCCTTCCCGAGCAACAAGGGGCGCGAGCGCTGGACGAGTACGAAGAAGGTGCTCCCGCACGCCCTGCGCGGCGACGCCGCCATCCTGCCCGAGGTCGGGAAATGGGCGCCCAAGGAGATCGGGATCTTCAAGAAGGCGATGGCCGAGCACTCCGCCACCGAGGAACTGCGCCTCGGCTACGTCGCGTTCACCCGCCCGCGCTCGCTGCTGCTGGCCTCGGGCCACTGGTGGGGGCCCAGCCAGAAGCGGCGGCGCGGCCCGTCCGCCTTCCTGAAGGAGCTGCGCGCGCACTGCGAGCAGCCGGGCTGCGGCGAGGTCGAGCAGTGGGCCGAGCCGCCGCTGCCGGATGCCGGGAACCCGGCGCTGTCCGCCTCCGTGGAGACCCCGTGGCCGCTGCCGCTGGACCCGGCCGCACAGGCTGCCCGCCGCCGGGTCGCCGAGGTGGTCCAGCGCCGTCTGGCAGGTGAACCGGCCCCGCAGGACGAGGAGTTGGGTGCGGAGGCGGAGCGCCAGGTGGCCTCCTGGGACCGTGACCTGACCGCGCTGCTGGGGGAGTTGGAGCGGTCCAGGCGTTCGGTGCGCGAGGTCCCGCTGCCGGCCTCGATGTCCGCGTCCCAGCTGATGCGGCTGGCCGCCGACCCGGACGGCTTCGCCCGTGAACTGGCCCGCCCGATGCCCCGTCCGCCGCAGCCTGCCGCTCGCCGGGGTACCCGCTTCCATGCCTGGGTGCAGTCCAGGATCGAGCCGCTGATGCTGATCGAGCCCGGAGACCTGCCCGGGGCGGACGAGGACGGGATCGAGGACGAGCGCGACCTGGAGCGGCTCAAGCAGGCGTTCCTGCGCAGCCCGTACGCGGCCCGGACGCCGTACCGGGTCGAGGCACCCTTCCAACTGGTGCTCGCGGGGCGGGTGGTGCGCGGCCGGATCGACGCGGTGTACCGGGAGCGTGACGGTGGCTCAGGGTCACCGGGCGTGCCACGTTACGAGGTCGTGGACTGGAAGACCCATCGGGACGAGACGGCCGACCCGCTGCAACTCGCCATCTACCGGGTGGCCTGGGCGGAACAGGCGGGTGTCGATCTGGAGCAGGTCACGGCTTCGTTCCTGTACGTCCGCAGCGGCCGGGTCGTAAAACCGTCAGGACTTCCTGACCGAAAAGAGTTGACCAGGCTCCTGATCGGGAATAGTGAAGAATGAGTCACGCAGGGCATCCAAGTCGTCACAGGACCGTGCGAAACCTGTGCGCTGTGCACTTTTCGCGCCTATTGTGGGGTCGGTAACCGGTCACCCCCTGTTCTCCGGCCGCCGACGAGGACGAAGTTCCTGACCCTCTGTCATCACCGCAGGTGTCCCCCGGCACCGGCCACCTTCTGCTGGAGAGACCGAAGTTGAGCGCGACCGGATGGATCAGAGAGCGGCTTGCGGGGCCGGTCCCGGGAGCCGTTCCAGGTACCGTCACCGGCACCTGGCCGAAGACCGCCCTGGCGCTGCCGTTCATCGGCATGCTGCTGGTGGTCTCCCTCGACTACTTCAGCAACAGCACGGTGACGGTCGAACCGGCCCTCACCGCCGTGCCCGCGCTGGCCGCCGTGGTCAGCAGGCGCACCTGGTACCCGCTGCTGATCGGCCTCTTCACCGAGGTCGCGGCCTTCCTGATGGCGATCTACAACGACGTGCTCGGCGAGTCCGTGCACAGCGCCACCGTCTTCGCCATCGCCCTGGTCGCCTGTATCGGCTCGGTCAGTGCGACGCTGCGGCTGCGGCAGGAGAAAGCCCTCGCCGACGCCCAGTTGGTGGCCGAGATCGCCAGACGTGTGCTGCTGCGCTCCGTCCCCGACCGGGTCGGCAGCGTCCGGGCCGCCGTCCACTACGCGGCCGCCGCCGCGCACGCCAGGATCGGCGGGGACCTGTACGAGGTGGTCAACACCCGGCACGGGGTGCGGGCCGTGGTCGGTGACGTCCGGGGGAAGGGGCTCAACGCGGTGGAGACGGCGGCTGCCGTCCTCGGCGCGTTCCGTGAGGCCGCCCACCAGGAGCCCGAGCTGGCCAAGGTCGCGGGCTGGCTGGCCGTCAGCCTGGACCGGGCCCTGCACGAGAACGACCACCCCGGGGTGGAGGAGGAGTTCGTCACCCTCGTCCTGATCGGGGTCGGGCCGGACGGCATCGCGGAGATCGTCAACTGCGGGCACCCGGCGCCGCTGCTGCTGCGGGCCGGCGAGCCGGTGCGGCCGCTGGAGCTGAAGGAGACCGTGCCGCCGCTCGGCGTGCTCGATCCGGCGGATGTCCGGCCGCCGGTGCACCGGGTGCGGGTGCATCCGGGCGACCGGGTGCTGCTCTTCACCGACGGTGTGATCGAGGCCCGCGACCACTGGGGCGTCTTCTACCCCCTCGCCGAACGCCTCCCGCAGGTCGCCGTCGGCAGCCCGGTCGAAGTCCTGGACCGGATCCACGAGGACGTCGTCCGCCACGTCGGCCGCAAGCTCGGCGACGACGCGGCCATGCTCCTCCTCCAGTACGAGCCCACCGGCCACCACCTCCCGCACCAGCCCGGTCAGCAGACTGTCACCCCGGTCTGACACTTCGGGGCAAGCGGGTGGCTCCTCAGGGGGCGGGGCTCCACTTGATCAACTACGTGCGCGAACAACCCCCTGTGGCGGGAGCCTTGGCACCCGATCGGCCATGCACCACCCGGAGCCCCGCGCCCCTGACGGCTCACCCTTGCTCTAAAGGCTCACCTCGACGATCAGGGGGCGGTGGTCGGAGACCGTGGCGCGTGGGGCCGAGGCCGGGCCGACGGCGGTGCGGGGGACGCCGATCGCCAGCACGTGGTCGAACTGGACGGCCGGGTTGTGCGAGGGGTAGGTCGGGGTCCTCGCCAGGTCGTACCAGCCCTGGAGGCGCGGGCGCGGCTCCCGTACCCGCCGTCGCCGCAGTCCGGGCTGGGCCGCGCGAATGCGCCGGGCCGCCTGGAGGTCCCGCCGCCGCAGTCGCTCGGACCGGCGCTCGCGTGCGCTCTCGCGGTCGAGCGCGGTGGCGCTGCCGAGCACGGTGCGGGGCATCGCGCCGATCAGGTTGAAGTCGCCGAGGACCAGGTACGGCTTCGGCAGGTCGGCGATCCAGCGGCGGATCGCGGCGAGTTGGGCCATGTTCCAGCCGGGCACGAAGGACAGGTGGGTGGCCACCACGGTGAACGGCCCGCGCTCGCCCTCCAGGACCGCGGCCAGCGCGGCCCGCGGCTCGTCCGGAACGGGCGTCAGCCCGCGCCGCCCGGCCACCCGCAGCGGCAGCCCGAACGGCGCGGGCGCGAACCTGCGCGCGCGCCAGTGCTGCACCGGTAGCCGGGTGAGCAGGGCGGTGCCGTACGAGGGCAGGTCGGTGGCCGTTTCGAGCGCGGTGGGCCCGTAGACCTGGAGGCCCGGGACGGCGGGGTTGGGCAGCCAGCCTGCCACCGGGGCGGGCCGGCCGTGCAGCGCGGCGGCGAAGCGCCAGTCGGCCGCGCCCATCGCCTTGGCGGCCGCGGCGGTCTGGTCCACCAGGCCGGAGCGCTCCTGGTAGCGGTCGACCTCCTGGAGCGCGAGCACGTCCGCGCCCAGTCCGGCGATCGCCTCGCCCAGGGGATCGGCGGCCTCGGGCGGGTAGGGCAGCGGGCTGCCGTCGGCGGCCAGGGGCTGACCGTGCAACAGATTGAAGGTGGCGATGCGCAGCTGGCTCACACCGTACGACGGTACCGGCTGTGCTTGAGTGGGAGGGGCATACCGGGTATACATACCGAGTATGTCCATCCGTCACGGCCTGCTCGCCCTGCTCGACCAGGGCCCGCGCTACGGCTACCAGCTCCGCATCGAGTTCGAGGCCCGTACGGGCGCCACCTGGCCGCTGAATGTCGGTCAGGTCTACACCACCCTGGGCCGTCTGGAACGGGACGGCCTGGTGGCGCCGCACGGCGAGGACGAGGAGGGGCACCTGTTCTATGCCGTCACTGATGCCGGACGCGCGGAACTGCGCAGTTGGTTCGAGACGCCGGTGCCCAGGAACAGTCCGCCGCGCGACGAACTGGCGATCAAGCTGGCGATGGCGGTGACCGTCCCCGGGGTGGATGTCGCCGCAGTGGTCCAGTCCCAGCGCCGCCACAGCATGAAGGCGCTCCAGGACTACACCCGGCTCAAGGGCCAGGCGCTCAATGGCGACACGGGCCGCCAGGACGACCTGGCCTGGCTGCTGGTCCTGGAGCAGCTGATCTTCCAGACCGAGGCCGAGATCCGCTGGCTGGACCACTGCGAGACCCGCCTGGCCACGTACCGCCCGGGATCGCCGAGCTCCGAGCCGGCGCCGAGCGCCGAGCGCAGATCGGCCGGGCCGAAGCGGCGCAGCCAGCTCTAAGGCCGACCGGCAACAAGGAGCGCCGCGACGCCGCGGGCCCTATTGCCGGTCGGTCTAAATCAACAGAACAAGCCATTGCAGGGGGAAAGTTGAGTACAACTCAGTCGGCCGGCGTGCAGCCGGACGCCGGAGAGCGGACGCCGGTGCTGCACCTGGCGGACATCACTCGAGTGCATGGCCAGGGCGCTGCCGAGGTGCAGGCCCTTCGGGGGATCGACCTGCGGGTGTACCCGGGCGAACTGGTCGCCGTGATGGGCCCGTCGGGCTCGGGGAAGTCCACCCTGCTGACTCTGGCCGGGGGTCTTGACACCCCGAGCAGCGGCGAGGTGCTGGTCGAGGGCGTCGTCCTGGGCGGGCTCTCCCGCAAGCGCCTTGCCCAGGTCCGGCGCCGCTCGATCGGCTATGTCTTCCAGGACTACAACCTGATACCGGCGTTGACCGCGGCCGAGAACATCGCGCTGCCGCGTGAACTGGACGGTGTCTCCAGCCGTTCGGCTCGCCGGGAGGCGCTGGTGGCGCTGGAGGAGCTGGGCATCGCCGAACTGGCGGACCGATTTCCCGACGACATGTCGGGCGGGCAGCAGCAGCGCGTCGCCATCGCCCGTGCCCTGATCGGCGACCGCCGCCTGGTCCTCGCCGACGAGCCGACCGGAGCGCTGGACTCCACCACCGGGGAGGCGGTCCTCGCCGTACTGCGGGCCCGCTGCGATGCGGGTGCGGCCGGGGTGATGGTCACCCACGAGGCCAGGCACGCCGCCTGGGCGGATCGCGTGATCTTCCTGCGCGACGGCCGGATGGTCGACGAGACCGTCAGCCAGGACGCCGCCAGCCTGCTCGTCACCTCCGCCACCAACAGTGCGAAGGGGACGGAGTGAAGCTCAGCGCCTGGCGGGTGGCCCTGCGCATCGCCCGCCGCGACGCCCTGCGTGCCAAGGGTCGTAGTGCTCTGGTCATCGCCATGATCGCGCTGCCGGTCCTCGGTGTGACCGGTGCCGACGTGATCTACCGCAGTTCCGAACTGACCCCGCAGGAGAAGGCCGTCCGGCTGATGGGCTCCTCGGACGCCCTGGTCTCGGTGTACGGGCGGGGGGTGACCGTGCTCCAGCCGCCGTCGGCCGACGGCGGCGCCTACGTCGACTCGCCGCGCCAGGGCACCAAGCCCACACCCGAGCAGCGCCGGAGCCTGGAGACCGACCCGGAAGCGCTGATCGGGGAACTGCTTCCCAAGGGTTCCGTGCTGACTCCGGTGCTCCGGGGCACCGGCGCGCTGGCGACCAGCCGGGACGGCCAACTGCGCGCCGATACCGCCGAAGCCGATCTCACCGACCCGATCTGGCGCGGCAAGCTCGACGTGGTCGGGGGCCGCGCCCCGAGCGCACCCCAGGAGGTGGCCGCCACCAAGGCGTTCCTCGACCAGTCCGGCCTCAAGCTGGGCGACACCACCGCCGTGCGCGGCCTGGAAGCCAAGCCCTACACCATCACCGCCGTCGCCGAGTACCCGGGAGAACTGGGCATCATCCAGTTGATCGGCCGCCCCGGCGCGCTGATCGAGCCGATGGACAAGGCCCTCGGCCAGCCCTCGCCCGCGGAGCGCGGCGGCCCGTTGGGCGGCGGGAGTTGGCTGGTCAGGCTGCCGGCCGGGGCCGTGCTCGACTGGCCGGCGGTGCTGGGGATGAACAAGTACGGCTTCATGGCCGCCTCGCGCAGCGTGGCGCTCTCTCCGCCACCGCGCTCCGAGGTGCCGTACTACGCCAGGCAGGATCAGTACGGCAGCGACAGGGCCCTGAGCAAGACCACCCTCATCGTCGCCGGAACGGCGGCCGGGATGGCACTGCTGGAGATCGTGCTGCTCGCGGGCCCGGCCTTCGCCGTGGGGGCCAGGCGCTCCCGGCGGCAGCTCGGGCTGCTCGCGGCGGGGGGTGGCGACCGTTCGCACGTACGGGCCGTCGTCCTCGGCGGTGGCGTCGTACTCGGCCTGGCCGGTGCGGTCGTCGGAGTGGTGCTCGCCGTCCTGGTGACCGCTGCCACCCGCCCATGGGTGGAGGAAGCGGCCTCCAGTCGCTTCGGCCACTTCGCGCTACAGCCGCTCGACCTGCTCGGGGTCGCCGCGCTCGGCCTGGTCACTGGCCTGCTGGCGGCCGTTGTCCCGGCCGTCCAGGCGTCCCGGCAGGACGTGGTGGAGGCGCTGACCGGCCGTGGCTCGATCCGGCGCGCCAGCCGCAGGCTTGCCCTGGTCGGTCTGCTGATGGTGGCCGGCGGCGGGGCGCTCGCCCTGTTCGGAGCGGCCGGCGGTCAGGGCGTACTGGCGGTGCTCGGCGGCTCGATGATCGCCGAACTCGGGGTGGTGGTCTGCACCCCGATGCTGGTCGGCATGTTCGGGCGGCTCGGCCGCCGGCTGCCGCTCAGCCCCCGGCTCGCGCTGCGCGACGCCGTACGCCACCGGGGCCGTACCGCACCCGCGGTGGCCGCAGTGATGGCGGCGGTGGCCGGTTCGGTCGCCGTCGGGATCTACCAGGCCAGCCACGATCAGCAGCAGCGGAACAACTACGAGGCCGCCCTGCCGAGCGGGGCGGTGGTGCTCAGCCTCGACGAGCAGACGGCCGCGGGGGCCACGGTGGCGCAGTCCGCCGTCGAGAAGTCGGTCTCCGGACTCGGCAGCCGGGGAGACGTCTACCGGACCGGGTACGGCGCGGCGTGCGCAACGAACGGCGGCGCCTGCGGCTACGCCATGGTGATCCTCCCCAAGGAGCGCCAGTGCCCGGCCACCGACCCCGACAACACCCGGCTCAGCGAGGCCGAGTACAACCGGATCTACGAGTCGGACCCGCGCTGCCAGGAGCACCACTACCCGCGCTTCGGGCCGTTCGGTGCCCTGCCCGCCGGTGACGCCTCGGTGCTGCGCAACCTTCTCGGGGTCCAGGACCAGCAGGCCGCGCAGGCACTCACCCAGGGCAAGGCGGTGGTCTTCGACCCCGCCTACCTCAAGGACGGCCGGATCACCATCCTGCTGACCGAGCCGAGCACGGGCAAGGGCGCGTACCTGCCCCAGATCGGCGCGGACGGGACCATCGCCGCCCCGCCGAAGCCCGTCAGCCGGAAGATCACCGTGGAGGCCGTGGCGGCCACCTCACCGACGCCCAACGCCACCGCCCTGCTCACCCCGCAGACCGCCCAGCAGCTCGGGATGACCGTCGCACCGACCGGCTCGGTCTGGATTCCGGACGCCGCCCCGAGCAGTTCCGCCGAGCAGCGGGCGACCGCCGCCCTCGGCAAGGTCGCGAAATCCGCCCACCTCCAGGTGGAGCGCGGCTACCAGTCCAGGCTGGGTGCGATCGGCCTCGCGCTGACCGGTTTCGCCGCGCTGGTCGCGCTCGGCGCGGCCGGGATCGCCACCGGACTGGCCGCCGCCGACTCCCAGCGCGACCTGGCGACCCTGGCGGCGGTCGGCGCCAACGGCGGTATCCGCCGACGGCTCTCCGGCTTCCAGTGCGGGGTGATCGCGGCGATGGGTGCCGCGATGGGCGCGGTCGCCGGAGCCGTGCCGGCGATCGCGCTCCGCCTGGTCGCCGGGCGGAGCAGCACGGACGGGACGGTGATCGCCATCCCCTGGCTCAACATCGGGCTCACGCTGCTCGTCCTGCCCGCCCTGGCGACCCTGCTGGCGATGCTCTTCAGCCGCTCCCGGCTGGGCGTGCTCCGCCGGACCGCCTGATCACGGCCTCCGCTCCCTCCCGCCTCTCGCGGTGTCCCCGACGGGGACCGGCGAAGCGCGGGGAGGGAGCGGAGGTCACGGCGTTCTCGCGCCGATCAGTGTCGGCTGCCCGGTGGCGGGCAGCCCAGGAGGTGACGGAGGTTACTGACTTGGTGCTCGGACGTCGTGGGCACGCACCCGCATGGGCGAACTAAAGTCGTCCGTATGACGAAAACCCCGGACAGCGTCGTCCGCTCCTACATCGACCAGCACCAGGCCGCGTTCCTCCAGGATCTCGCCGACTGGCTGAGCATCCCGTCCGTCTCCGCCGACCCGGACCGTGCCTCGGACGTCCGCCGCTCGGCCGAGTGGCTGGCCGCGAAGCTGACCGAGACCGGGTTCCCGGTGGCGGAGGTCTGGGAGACCGACGGCCTGCCCGCCGTCTTCGCCGAGTGGCCCTCCGGGGATTCGTCAGCCCCCACCGTGCTGGTGTACGGGCACCACGATGTGCAGCCCGCCGCCAAGGAGGACGGCTGGGCGACCGAGCCCTTCGAGCCGACCGTGGTCGGCAAGCAGCTGTTCGCCCGGGGCGCGGCGGACGACAAGGGGCAGGTCTTCTTCCACACCCTGGGCGTACGGGCGCACCTGGCGGCCACCGGCCGTACCGCGCCCGCCGTCAACCTCAAGCTGCTGATCGAGGGCGAGGAGGAGTCCGGCTCGCCGAACTTCGCCGAGCTGGTCCGCCGCGAGGCAGCACGGCTCGCCGCCGACGTGGTGATCATCTCCGACACCGGTATGTGGGCCGAGGACACCCCGACCGTCTGCACCGGTATGCGCGGTCTGGCCGACGCCCAGATCGACCTGTACGGCCCGGACACCGACATCCACTCCGGCTCCTTCGGCGGCGCCGTCCCCAACCCGGCCGACGTCGCGGCGTCGCTCGCCGCGGCCCTGCACGACGCCGACCGCAAGGTGGCCGTCCCCGGTTTCTACGACGGCATCGTCGAGCTGACCGAGCGGGAGCGCGAGCTCTTCGCCGAGCTGCCCTTCAACGAGGCGCAGTGGCTGAAGGTCGCCAAGTCGTACGGCACCCAGGGCGAGGCCGGGTACAGCACCCTGGAGCGGACCTGGGCCCGGCCGACCGCCGAGGTCAACGGCATCTGGGGCGGTTACACGGGCCCCGGCGGCAAGACCATCGTCCCGGCTCAGGCGCACCTCAAGCTCTCCTTCCGGCTGGTGGCCGGTCAGGAGATCGAGAAGGTCCAGGAGGCCGTCCGCGAGTGGGTGGCCGCACAGGTGCCCGCGGGCATCCGCTACGAGCTGGTCTTCCCCGGCGCCACCCGGCCGTGCCTGACGCCGCTGGACCACCCGGCGCTGCAGTCCACCGTCCGGGCGATGGGGCGGGCGTTCGAGAAGAAGATCCTCTTCACCCGTGAGGGTGGTTCGGGGCCGGCCGCCGACCTCCAGGACGTGCTGGGCGCACCGGTGCTCTTCCTGGGCATCTCGGTGCCCTCGGACGGCTGGCACTCGGTCAACGAGAAGGTCGAGCTGGACCTGCTGGCCAAGGGTGTGGAGACCGCCGCGTACCTCTGGGGCGACCTGGCCGAGAACTGGCTCCAGGCGTGAGCCTGGGGCCCGCCGAGGCCACCCGCCCGCCAATGACAACCAGAACGGGGATGGACCGAGTTGAGCACCGTGCCTGATACCAAGCCTCTCGCCCTGGCTCGCGCCGGGGTGGACCGCGCCGCCCAGCACCGCTTCGACGAGCCGTGGCTGGCGGCGGCCTGGAGCCACCCGAGCACCAAGGTGCTGCCGATCTCGGGCGGCGAGGCCTTCGTGGTCGACACCGAGCTGGGCACCGAGCTGGTGCTGCTGCCCTCCTTCGAGGCGCCGCAGACCGGCGACCGGTACTTCCTCGGTACCGACGAGGACGGGACTTCGTACTTCGCCCTGGCCGGTGAGAGCCTGCCGGGGCGGCTGGACGGCGACGCCCGCCCGGCCGGACTGCGCGAGGTCGGCGGGCTCCTCTCGGACCGCGACTCCGGGCTGCTGGTGCACGCGGTCGCGCTGGAGCACTGGCACCGGCTGCACAGCTTCTGCTCGCGCTGCGGCCATGCGACCGAGAAGGCCGGGGCCGGACACGTGCGGCGCTGCACCTCCTGCGCCGCGGAGCACTACCCGCGGACCGACCCGGCGGTGATCATGCTGATCACCGACGAGCAGGACCGCTGTCTGCTGGGCCGTCAGGCGATCTGGCCGGAGGGCCGCTGGTCCACGCTGGCCGGCTTCGTCGAGCCGGGCGAGTCGCTGGAGCAGGCGGTGGCGCGGGAGGTCCTCGAGGAGGCAGGGGTCCGGGTCGCCGAGGTCGAGTACGTGGCCAGCCAGCCGTGGCCCTTCCCGGCCAGCCTGATGCTGGGCTTCATGGGGAAGGCCGCGCCGGGGGGCACCGCGATCACCGTGGACGGCGAGGAACTGGCCGAGGCGCGCTGGTTCTCCCGCGATGAACTGCGGGCCGGAATGGCTGCGGGGGAGATCCTGCAGCCGTCCGGAATTTCGATTGCCCGCCACCTGGTCGAACTCTGGTACGGGGAGCCGCTGCCGGCGGCGTCCCGCTGGTAGTTCGTCCGGCAGCACATCCGGTGGTTCGCCGGGCGGATCGCCTCGCGGCCCATTGATCGGGTGCGAATAGGGGGCGTGCGGCTATCCGCTGCACGCCCCTTTGGCTTTTATTGTCGGATTAATTTGATCCGGTCCCTGATCGAATGCCTGATCGGGTCCGATGGATTCCGACCGGGCGGGTCAGGGCAGCCCGAGCCAGCAGCTGATGGTCTTCCCGCTCAGCCGGGTAGTGACCGTCCACTGCTCGCAGAGCGTGGTGACGATGGTCAGGCCCCGGCCGGTGGAGTCCTCCTCCCCGGCCTCGCGGACCTGGGGCAGCTCGCGGCCGAAGTCCGCCACGGAGATCTGCAGGGCGGTGTCGGTGAGCGCCAGGGTGATCGAGATCGCGCCCCTGCCGTACCGCACCGCGTTGGTGACCAGCTCGGAGACCACCAGCTGAGCGGTGTCGGCGAGCGCGCCGGCACCCCAGGCGGCCAGCGCGGTGCCGGTCAGCAGACGGGCCCGGCCGACATTGCGCGGCTGGGGCGGGAAGGTGGCCGTGACCGACCATGCGCCGCGATCGGCGGCTTCGAGCGCGCGCCCCGGCCGCTGCTGCGCACCGTCCGGGCCGGTGCGTTGCCGTTCGGCCTCACGTGCGTTGTACAGGTGCGCGGAACTGGTTACGGGCATGGATCCGCCCCCGGTGTGCTGGTTGGAATACGGCGCCGGATTTGGCGACGATGTCGCCGAACGACCGCAATCGTTCTGGTTGGGATCAGTCTCGGAATCCCCAATCCCGGCCAATATTGGCCGGTTTCGCTGAAATGGCGCAAGCCCTATCGCTACATTCACTCGGGTGACAATCCCACGGGGCAGTGCCCAATCACCCAAGTACCAGCGCCTGGCCGCCGATCTGCGCCGCCGCATTGCGGCCGGGGAGTGGCAGAGCGATGTCCCGCTCCCGGTCGAGGGAGAGCTTGAGCAGCAGTACGGCGTGGCCCGCAACACCGTCCGTCTGGCGGTCGACGTGCTGGTCAACGAGGGCAGGCTGGTGCGCCTCCAGGGCAAGGGGACCTTCCTCAAGGACCACCCGGTGCTGGACCACCGGGTCTACGGCCCCGCGCTCGCCCCCGGCCTGCCGGACTGCCTGACCGCACCTTCCGAGGTCTACCCGGAAGAGGCACAGTCGGCGGGGCGCCGGTTGACGGTGGACTTCGAGATGCTGATCGTCCGGGCCAGGGTGGACATCGCCGAGCGGCTCGGGATGCGGCCCGGCGAGGCGGTGGTGGTCCGCCGTCAGCTGCGGCTGATGGACCGTGAGCCGTACTCGATCGAGGAGAGCCACTACCGGGCCGGGCTGGCCGCCGGTACGCCGCTGATGGAGCCCGACCCGGTGCCGGGCGGGGACGAGTCGGTGCTGGCCGCGCTCGGTCGCACCGAGGTCGGTGCGGTGGACCACCTGGTCTCGCGGATGCCGGGGCCCGAGGAGTCGGCCTGGTTCCAGGGCGGGCCCGGTGTGCCGCTGCTGGTGCAGAGCAGGGTGACGTACGACCGGCGAGGGCCGGTCCGGGTCGTCGAGACCCGCTACTCGGCGGACCGCTGCCGCCTGGTGTACGCGCTCGGCGAGCTGGAGGCCCGCCCGGTGCCCGAGCCGCACGAGGACGGCCCCGGACCCGAAGGGGCCGGGGCCGTCGCCGAGATGATCCCGGGTCAGCCCGCCAGGGCGGCCTGCACCTGACGCAGGCTCGGGTTGGTCATCACGACCTGCTCGCCGCCGCCGACCGGCTGGACCAGCACGGTCGGCACGGTCTGGTTGCCGTTGTTCACCGACTCGACGAAGGACGCCGAGGACGGGTCCTCCTCGATGTTGATCTCGGTGTAGCCGATGCCCTCGCGGTCCAGCTGGCTCTTCAGACGGTTGCAGTATCCGCACCAGGTCGTGCTGTACATCGTGACGCTGCCGGACATGGGCGATGGGCTCCTTCGGAGAGGGGGCGTGCGGTCTGTGACGAGAACGTACGGAGTGCTTCCGTCATTCCTCGTGCGCCCGGCGTGCGATTCAGCACGCGCGCCGGTTTGGCGGGGCGATGCCCCGCCTCCGGGGTGATTATCTGCTCAGCCCACTGAGCCTGTGGACAACCCGGACCTGATCACCGGCCGACCCTGCGAGGATGGACGGCATGCAGCAAGAGCTCCTGGGCACCTCTGGCCCGTACGACACCCTCGCCCTCGCCGGTGGGGCGGCGCCCGGCGCCGACGCCGTGCTGGCCGGTCTCGACCCCGAGCAGCGAGCGGTGGCGACGGCCCTGCAAGGCCCCGTCTGCGTCCTCGCGGGTGCGGGCACGGGCAAGACGAGGGCCATCACCCACCGGATCGCCTACGGCGTGCGCAGCGGCGTCTACCAGCCGCAGCAGGTGCTCGCCGTCACCTTCACCGCCCGGGCGGCGGGCGAGATGCGCGGACGGCTGCGCCAGCTCGGCGCCGAGGGCGTGCAGGCCCGCACCTTCCACTCCGCCGCACTGCGCCAGCTCCAGTACTTCTGGCCGCGCGCGATCGGCGGCGAGGTGCCCAGGCTGCTGGAGCGCAAGGTCCAGCTGGTCGCCGAGGCGGCCGGCCGCAGCGGCCTGCGGGTCCAGCGCACCGAGCTGCGCGACCTCACCAGCGAGATCGAGTGGGCCAAGGTCACCCAGATCGTGCCGGACGACTACCCGGCCGCCGTGGTCAAGACCGGCCGGGAGGCCCCGCGCGACCCGGCCGAGATCGCCAAGGTCTACGCCACCTACGAGCAGACCAAGCGCGACCGCGGCGTGATCGACTTCGAGGACGTGCTGCTGCTCACCGCCGCGATCCTGGAGGACCGCCCGGAGATCGCCGAGCGGGTCCGCGCCCAGTACCGCCACCTCACCGTGGACGAGTACCAGGACGTCTCCCCGCTCCAGCAGCGCCTGCTCGACCAGTGGACGGCCGGCGGCGCCAGCCTCTGCGTCGTCGGCGACGCCAGCCAGACGATCTACTCCTTCACCGGCGCCACCCCCGACCACCTGCTGAACTTCCGCAACCGGCACCCCGAGGCCACGGTGGTCAAGCTGGTCCGCGACTACCGCTCCACCCCCCAGGTGGTGCACCTGGCCAACGGCCTGCTCGGCCAGGCCAGGGGCCACGCCGCCCAGCACCGCCTGGAGCTGGTCTCCCAGCGCGAGGCCGGTCCCGACCCGCTCTACGTCGAGTACCCGGACGAGCCGACCGAGGCCGAGTCCACCGCCCACGCGATCGAGAAGCTGCTGGCCCAGGGCGTGCGGGCGAGCGAGATCGCCGTGCTGTTCCGCACCAACGGCCAGTCCGAGGTCTACGAGCAGGCGCTGGCCGACCTCGGCATCTCGTACCAGCTCAAGGGCGCCGAGCGGTTCTTCGAGCGGCCCGAGGTGCGGGACTCGGTGATGCTGCTGCGCGGCGCCGCCCGCGCCGCCTCGGACCCGCTCACCGCCGAGGCCCCCGACCTCGCCGGGCAGGTCCGTGCCGTACTGGCCACCCGGGGCTTCACCCCGGTGCCCCCGGCGGGCTCCGGCACCGTCCGGGAGCGCTGGGAGTCGCTGGCCGCCCTCGTCCGCCTCGCCGAGGAGTTCGAGACGGCCCGCCGGTCCACGGGCGAGGCCGCCGACCTCGCGGCCTACGTCGCCGAGCTGGACGCCCGCGCCGCCGCCCAGCACGCCCCCGCGGTCGAGGGCGTCACGCTGGCCTCGCTGCACGCCGCCAAGGGTCTGGAGTGGGACGCCGTCTTCCTGGTCGGCCTCTCCGAGGGCACGCTCCCGATCATCTACGCCAAGACCGACGAGCAGATCGAGGAGGAGCGCCGCCTGCTCTACGTCGGGGTCACCCGGGCCAGGGTGCACCTGACGCTGTCCTGGGCACTCTCCCGCTCCCCGGGCGGCCGCGCCAGCCGTAAGCCCACCCGCTTCCTGGACGGCCTGCGCCCGGGCTCCAGCACCTCGGGCGCGCGTTCGCGCGGGGGGAGGGGCGGGGTCGAGTTCGGCGCCGAGCGCTCGGCCGCCCGCAAGGTGCGCGGCCCGGTCAAGTGCCGGGTCTGCGACCGCACACTGACCGAGGCGGTGGAGCGCAAGCTGCGCCGCTGCGAGGACTGCCCCTCCTCGATGGACGAGGCGCTGTACGAGCGGCTGCGCGAGTGGCGGGCCGGCCAG
Source organism: Kitasatospora sp. GP82 (assembly GCF_029892105.1). Classification (GTDB taxonomy): domain Bacteria; phylum Actinomycetota; class Actinomycetes; order Streptomycetales; family Streptomycetaceae; genus Kitasatospora. The sequence goes on from NZ_JARZAJ010000001.1 coordinate 249,993, forward strand.
GCCAGGAAGCAGGGCGCTCCGGCCTATGTCGTCTTCACCGACGCCACCCTGATGGCGATCGCCGAGGACGTCCCCGCCGGCACCCGTGAGCTGGCCCTGATCTCGGGAGTCGGTGCCATGAAACTGGACAAGTACGGTGCCGCCGTGCTGTCGTTGTGTGCTGGGGAGGTACCCGAGGACGAGTCCGAGGGCGACCAGCAGGGGGATGACTCGGGGGAGTCGGAGGAGTCGGCCTGAGCCGCTCGGAAGACCACTTCGGAACTCGCCGGAAAAATAGTTTGCGCGCCGTGCTGGGAGCGCAATAGCCTGCCGGAGCGGTCAAGGGGACGAGACCGCGAGCTGGACGGGGTCACTCCTGGAACAGCTTTCCCCTGCGCACCATCAGCTGTACCTGAGCTTGACCTGACAGACATCCGAACATCGGGGCCCGGGGGACTGGGCACCGCGAGACGCCGAGAGGAGGCGAATGACATGGGAACCACGATGATCACCAAACTGACTGGCCAGACCGTCATCGCCATGCCCTGGGGCGCCCCCTCGCAGTTCGGCGCCGCCGGCACCTCGATCTCTGCCGCACAGCTGTGCGACGTGGTCGTGCTTGCCGAGGGTGGTCTGGGTCTCGACGCCACCGGTGTCTCCGTCGTTGCCGATGCCATCACTGTCAATGGCTCCACTGTCAGTGGTCGTGGCAACACTGATGCCACCTCCGTCGAGTCGGGTCTGTCCCGCAGCGGGGCGAAGTTCGAGGGCCGCAGCGAGCTGCGCATCGAGCGACCGCTCCAGGCACCGAAGGCAGTCGTAGCCGCCGTCAAGCATGGCGACTATGCGGGGTCCATCGGTGCCGGAGCAGCCCAGAAGCAGAACGAGCAGCTGATCAGCCAGGCCGAGGCCGCCTTTACCGGCGCCACGGCCACCCGGATGCGGGCCTTCCGCGGGCCTGGACCCTGGAGAGAACGAACCTGAGGCACCCTCAGGTCGGCACTCCAGGGCCGCGGAAACCCGTACACCGGGATCCGCGGCCCTTCTGTTTGTCCGGTACGTCAGACCACCCTGGCCCCTCGGGGCCTCCGATCCGGCCCCACCAGTAGGCCGGGATCGGAACCACAGAGAGAAGACGAGGAACACCCACAGTGTCCACGGTCATCACACCGCCATTCCCGTCCGTACCGACAGACAACACCAAGGCCGACCAGGCCGACCCTCCGGAGGTTTCCCTCATGCAGCTCACCGCGCTCGACGACGCCGAGGCGCTCGGACAGCCCATCCCCTGCCGTGCCTTCGACCCCGAGGTCTTCTTCGCGGAGACGCCGGCGGACGTCGAGTACGCCAAGTCGCTCTGCGGCACCTGCCCGGTGAAGGAGGCGTGCCTGGCCGGTGCGCTGGAGCGGCGTGAGCCGTGGGGCGTCTGGGGCGGCGAGCTCTTCGTCCAGGGTGTGGTGGTCGCCCGCAAGCGGCCCCGTGGCCGTCCGCGCAAGAACGAGGTCGTGGCATGAACCCCGCGAAGTCCGCGGCAGCCGTTCGCCGGGGAGAGCAGCCCCCGCTGGACAGCGCTCTGCGGCACTCCATCCGCGTCGCCGCCGCCAAGGCGGATGCAGCCCTCTCCCGTCCCTTCCCGAACACGTACCACGAGCAGGACCACCACATGACCCCCGCCGCCATCGATCCGACCGTCCGCGCCGAGCAGACCACCGAACTTCAGATCCAGAACAGGACACTCGAAATGCATCTTCTCCAGGAATCCCTGGCCCGGGCCCATATGCAAGAGCGCTTGCAAGAGGCCGAACACCAACGTCTGGTCCTCCGCGTCGCGCGGGCGGCGAAGCTGAAGCGCCGTGCCGAGCGCGCTTCGCTGCGTGCCCGTAAGGCGCTCGCGGTTGCCGTGATGTAAGTACCTTCCACGGCACGCGGATTCAGGCCGGTACCCCCGTGACGGCGATGGCCGCTCCCCTGCGACAGGGGAGCGGCCATCGCCGCGTTGCGGGTCTTGATGCCGGGTCAGCTCTCTTGCGGAGCCTTCTCCATGGCCTCGCCCGGGGCCTCCTCGGGGGCTTCCACCTCGGCGAAGCCCGGGAGCCACTCCAGCATTTCGGCCCGGAACGGCGCCTTCGCCCCGAGCTGGCAGAGCACTCCGATGGTGCTGAGGGTGACCCGGTGGATCAGCAGGTACGCCGGCGGCAGGTTGAGCTGCTTGCCGAGGTTGTAGGCGGGGGAGCGCGGATCGGCGATCCTGGCCGCCTGGGAACGCATCCAGCTGCGGGTGAAGTGGAAGGTGTCCACGGTGGCCGGCTCGATGATCGGCCTCAGGTAGTCCAGGACGGCGTCCGGATCCAGCTCGATCGAGGGCTTGACGAAGCCCTCCTCGCGGAGCATGTCCAGGACTCCGGCGGCATCCCCGGCGAGGGCCATCCGCAGTGAGTCCCCGATCGGGTAGGGCAGGCCCTCGGGCAGGCGGTCCACGGTGCCGAAGTCGAGCACGCCCAGGCGCCAGCCGGACGCCGCATGGCCGTCCTTGATCAGACGGAAGTTCCCCGGGTGAGGGTCGGCGTGCAGCAGTCCGGTACGGGACGGGCCGGCGAACAGGAAGCGGGCCAGCAGCTGGCCGGCCCGGTCGCGCTCGCGCTGGGTGCCGTTCGCGATCACCTCGGCCAGCGGGATGCCGTCCAGCCACTCGGTGATCAGCACCTGGTCGGCCTGGGACACCACCCGGGGCACCGTGATGTCCGGGTCGTCGGCGAACTCCTCGGCGTGCCGATCCTGGGCCTGTGCCTCCAACTCGTAGTCGAGTTCCTCGGAGACCCGTTCTCTCAGTTCGGAGATCAGCGGCTTGATGTCGAGACCGGGGATCAGCGGGCCGAGCAGCCAGGCGACCCGGCTGAGTTGGGCGAGGTCGGAGAGCAGCGCGTCGCCCGCCCCCGGGTACTGGACCTTGACCGCGACCTCGCGCCCGTCGTGCCAGACCGCCTTGTGCACCTGGCCGATGGAGGCGGCGGCCGCCGGGCGGTCGTCGAAGCTCAGGAACTTCGAGCGCCAGTCCTTGCCGAGCCGCTCCGCCAGGGCGGCGTGGACGGAGGCGGCGGGCATCGGAGGCGCGGCGTCCTGAAGCTTCGTCAGGGCGGCGCGGTAGGGCCCGGCGACCTCTTCGGGCAGTGCGGCCTCGAAGACGGACAGCACCTGCCCGAACTTCATGGCTCCGCCCTTCAGCTCCCCCAGGACCTTGAAGAGCTGGTCGGCGGTGGCCTGTTGGAGTTCGGCCGTGACCACCTCCGCCGAACGTCCGCCGATCCTTCTTCCCAGGCCCAGCGTGGCGCGTCCGGCTATGCCCAGAGGAAGGGCGGCGAGCCGAGCCGTACGGGTCACTGCCTTGCGCGGAAGATCGCTCACCCAGGGCCTCCCAGTCAGTTGTCCCCGTCGGCCCCAACAGACCGGAGGATGGTGGTCACTACGCCATTGTGCCCGCTCGCCAGGGCCGCTCGGCCGGACGGTCCGGCCTGATCGCATCCCTTGGACGAAACTGCTGATCACGTGCTGATCGCGCGACTCGTCCTCGCCGGGCGGTGGCGGTGGGCGGCGGTGGGTGTCGTCCCTGGGGCGTGCGCCGACCACCTGGGGGCGCGCGTCATGCCATGCGCATCGACTCCCGGACGGCGGGCCTGGGTTGGGGCACCGACTGCCAGAGGCAGCCGCAGTCGGGGTGGTTGGGCAGCCGCAGGCGCCGGGCCATGCCGTCGGCGGCCGAGATCTCGCACCAGCCGTCCACGCTGGGCGGATGGCCTCCGTCCAGGTACAGCTGGACGTGCAGGGCGGCCAGCCCGGCCACGGCGGTGGCGAGCGCGCTGTCGCAGGCGGGCGCGCGGGGGCGGCCCGGGCCCTCGTCGGCGAGTTGGGCGAGCAGCCTCGGCCAGGCCTCGTCCTCGTCCCGCCGGGTCAGCGTGGCACAGCTGCCGCAGGCCGAGGCGCCCGGGACGACCAGCGGCCCGACGATGCCCAGGTGCTCCAGCACGCCGACGTACAGGTGCGGGATGCCGGCGCGCATCAGCCGGTGGGACTCGGCGGCCGCGCCGGTGAAGGCGCCGCTGCCGTCCCGTGGGGCCAGGACGACCAGCATGGGCGGAGCCTCGCTGGCCGGCGCTCGTGAGGCGCGGCGGTGCCGCTCGGCGACGGCGGCGCCGGCTGCCCGGTGCACCACGTCCCGGGCGGCGGTGGTGCGCAGTCGGCCGACCTCGGTGGGCGGGTAGCCGGCCGGTGAGCAGTCCCGTGCCGTCACCCGGCCCTTGTCCAGGACGGTGACGGACCCGACACCGCCCGCGGCGAGCGCAGCGGCGACGGCGGCACCCACCCGGCCCGCGCCGCGCACCTCGACCCGGGCGCGGGACCGGCCCCGGAGTACGGCAGGGGCCTCGCCGGGCGCGGGGTGCACCAGGGAGAGCGAAGCGAGGTCGGGGCCGAGCAAGTCCTGCCGGGGGCGCGGATACCCGGCCAGGGCCTGGGTGGTGGCCTCGGCGTCGTCCAGCAGGCCGCTCTGCTCCAGGGAGGCGAGCAGCTGCTCGGCCAGCGCGGTGCCGAGGCCGAGCCGCTCTCCGGCGTCGAGCAGGGCGGTGTGCTCGCGGCTGCCGTCGATCAGCTCCAGAAAGGCGCTGACGGCCTGGTCGACCTCCTCGACCAGACGGGCATGCCGACGGACGGTGCCGAACTGCAGGGTCTCCTTGTCCCGCCAGGCGCGGGAGAGCGCGGGCTTGAGCAGGGGCCTGGACTCGGGGCGCATGGTGGTCCTCCGGAGCGGTGCGAGGGCGTTCGTCCGACGGCAGGATGCCCGATCGGGCCGCATCCGTGAGTCCGGTTGTCCACAGGCTCGGGCGGATGATCGGACCATCCGTTCGCACACCCTGTGGACAACTCCCGCAGCCGAGTTCCACCGCCTTTCGGTACCGATCGTTCCGAGAGAGATTTCGGCCACGGCAGCGGACTTCTGTCGGTGACACCGGGTAACGTCGGGTGCCATGGCAGCCGAAAGGGACTCCCATCCTTCGGTGTCGCCTCGGCGTGCCCGTGCAGCCTCCGGGCCGGGAGTGGCGACGCCGAGCAGCCCCGCGCGCTCCGCGCCCGGCGCTTCTCCGTTCTCCGACACCCCGTCCGGTCTCGACACGACCTCGGTCCGCGAGGCCCCTTCCGTCCACGAGCTCCCGTCGGCCCTCGACAGCCCCTCGGGTCCGGACCGTGCCAAGGTCGAGGTCCGGCGCAGCGCCCGCCGCAGTCGCACGGTCTCGGCCTATCGCGAGGGTGACCGGACGATCGTGCTGATCCCGGCCCGGATGTCGCATGCCGAGGAGCAGCGCTGGGTGGCGCAGATGCTCGACAAGCTGGCAGCGCAGGAGAGCCGCCGTACGCTCGGTGACGATGCCCTCCAGGCCAGGGCGCGGGAGCTGTCGGCCGCCTATCTGGGCGGCAGGGCCGAGCCCGAGCAGGTCCGCTGGGTGACCAACCAGAACTCGCGCTGGGGGTCCTGCACCCCCAGCGAGCGCACCATCAGGCTCTCCCACCGCTTGCAGGGCATGCCTGGCTACGTCGTGGACTATGTGCTGCTGCACGAGCTGGCACACCTGCTGGTACCCGATCACGGGCCGGGCTTCTGGGCGCTGCTGGAGGCGTACCCGCGCACCGAGCGGGCGCGCGGGTACCTGGAGGGCGTCGCCTCGGCCGCCCGTCTGCCGCACATCCCCGGTGCGCGCGGCGGCCGTGCCCCGGCGCCGGCCGAGGACGAGGCCCCGGAGTCCTGCGACTAGTCCTGTCCGGCGGTCTCGGGCACGACGTCGGCCCCGCGCCCCCAAGGGGTGCAGCCGGTGCTCAGGCGGTCAGTTGCCGCGCCAGTGCGACCAGCTCCCGGACGGAGACGTCCGTCAGCTCAGGCAGGCGGTCGTAGTCGAACCAGCGCAGGTCGAGCGACTCCTCGCTGATCAGCGCCTCGGCGCCGGCCGGGGCCAGCGCGACGTACTGGACGTCGAGATGGGTGTTCTCCGGTTGGTCCTTGCCCGTGCAGCGCACCAGGTGCCGGTCCAGCTTGACCGGCGTCGGCACGCCGTCCACGCAGAGCAGTCGGAGGCCCTGGATACCGGACTCCTCGGTGGCCTCGCGCAGCGCCGCGTCGGCCAGCGTGGCGTCGCTCGGCTCGCAGTGGCCGCCCATCTGCAGCCAGATGCCGACCTTGGGATGCAGGGTCAGCAGCACCCGCCCGGCGGCCGGGTCGACCACCACGGCGCTGGCGGTGATGTGCGCGGGCAGGCAGCTGCGGTAGAGGCCGTCCGGCTGCTCGGCCAGGTGGCCGAGGTAGTCCCGCCGGAGCTGCTCCTGGTCGGCGTCGGTGACGGACCAACCCGCCAGGGCACGGACGGCGTCGGAGTGCAGGCCGGTGCCGGCCGTGTCGATCAGTGTCATGCCTTGGTCTCGCCCTCGCCCTTGCCGTCCTTGCCGGAGTCCTCACCCGAGTCCTTGCCCGGGTTCTTGCCGGACTCCTGCGCGCCCGGCTGCCCGGTGCCGTGACCGCCCGCCGCGGCCTCGCCGAGCAGCTTGTCGAGTGCGTCGAAGTCGAAGCCGCCCTCGACGGTGCCGTGGGCGCTCTGGTGGACGAAACCGTCGGGGTCGTCCAGGTCGGCGGCGGTGGGCAGCATGTCGGGGTGCTCCCAGAGCGCGTCCCGGCCCTCGATCCCGCGCGCGTCGGCCAGCGAGGCCCACAGCCGGGAGGCGTCCCGCAGGCGGCGCGGGCGCAGTTCCAGGCCGACCAGGGTGGCGAAGGTCTGCTCGGCGGGCCCACCGGCGGCGCGGCGGCGGCGTACCGTCTCGCGCAGTGCACCGGCCTGCGGCAGGTGCGGCTCGGCGGCGGCGTGCACCACCGCGTCCACCCAGCCCTCGACCAGGGCGAGGGCGGTCTCCAGGCGGGCCAGTGCGGCCTTCTGCTCGGGGGTGTCCTCGGGCTGGAGCAGGCCGCCCGCGAGGGCCTCCTGAAGCGCCTCGGGGTTGCTCGGGTCGAGCTGGCCTGCCAGCTCCTCCATCCGCGTGGTGTCCACCTTGATGCCGCGCGCGTACGCCTCGACCGCGCCGAACAGGTGTGCCCGCAGCCACGGGACATGGGCGAAGAGCCGCTGGTGGGCGGCCTCGCGCAGGGCGAGGTAGAGCCGGACCTCCTCGGCCGGGACGCTCAGGCCCTCGCCGAACTCGGCGACGTTCTGCGGCAGCAGCGCGGCCTTCCCGGCCGGGGCGAGCGGCAGGCCGACGTCGGTGGAGCCGACCACCTCGGCGGCCAGCGCGCCGAGCGCCTGCCCGATCTGGGTGCCGAACATCGCGCCGCCCATCGAGCGCATCATGCCCATCAGCGGCCCGGCCATGGCCTGCATCTCCTCGGGCAGCACGCCGCCCATGGCGCCCGCGACCCGCTCGGCGACCGGGTCGACCAGGTCCTTCCAGACCGGCAGGGTGGCCTCGATCCACTCGGCGCGGCTCCAGGCCACGGCCGTGCTCGCACCGGAGGGGAACTCGGTGGCGGAGTCCAGCCAGAGGTCGGCGAGGCGGATCGACTCCTCGACGGCAGAGCGCTCGGCGCTGCCGACCGAGCGGTCCTTGCTCTTGCCCTCGGCGGGCTCGGCGACGACGGTCTGCCGGGCGATGTCCTTGGCCAGGTCCCAGTTCACCGGGCCGCCGTCGAAGGAGAGCATCTGGCCGAGCTGCTGGAAGGCGGCGCCCAGGTCGTTGGGGTTGAGCCCACCGAGCATCGCACCGAACGGGTTGTCCGCACCGCCCTGGCCACCGGGGCCGCCGGGCAGGCCCATCCCGCCCATGCCGAACAGGGCGCCCAGCGGGTTGGCCCCGCCGAAGCCGAAGGGCGGCGGCGTCGCGCCGGAACCGGATTCCGGGCTCTTGGCCGCGTCGTCCTGCTTGCCCTGCTCCGGCCTGTCCTGACCGCGCTCATCCTTGTCGGGCTGGCCCTTGCCGTCCTCGGGCTCCTCGGGCGGAACGGCGAATCCGAAGGGGAGGTCGCTCACGGGGTCCTCGATCTGGTCGGCCGTCACGCGGGTGGTGTGGCGGGGAGGTGCGGGCCCGAGCACGGGGTGCGAAGCAGCGGCTCGGCGACCCGGGCCGTGCCGGGTGCACCGCCGGGCCCGTGCCTCGGGCAGGATGGTCGGTACGTGACACTCGTACGTACGCACATAAGCTAACCGTGGAGGATGGCCGGTGAGTTCCCCGTCTTCGGACGTTCGCTCTGGGCTGACCGGAGGTGAGGACGCCCCAGCTGCCGCGGGTTCGCCGTCTCCAGCCTACGGCGGACGACCACTGACCGTGGCCGTCACGGGTGCCGCCGGGGTGCTCGGCGAGCGTGTCGCCGCGCGCTTGGTGGCCTCGCCGCACGTACGCAAGGTGCTGGCGCTGGACGACCGGCGCGGTGAGGTGCCCGGGGTGCACTGGCGGGTGCTGGACGTCCGTGACCCTGCGGTGGCCGAGCGGCTGGCAGGGGTGGACGTGGTGGTGCACCTGGCCATGGACCTCGGGATGGAGTCCGACCCCCGGGCGCGCAGCGCGTACAACGTGCGGGGCGCGCAGACGGTAGTGACCGCCGCGGCGGCGGCCGGGGTCGGCCGGGTGGTGCTCTGCACCTCGGCGATGGTCTACGGCGCGCTGCCGGACAACGAGGTGCCGCTGGCCGAGGACTCCGAGTTGCGGGCCACGGAAGAGGCGTCGCTGGTCGGCGACCTGCTGGAGATCGAGCGTCTGGCCCGGCGGGCGCCGCGTGCCCACCCGGGCCTTCAGGTGACGGTGATGCGGCCGGCGGTTGTCGTGGGACCCGGCGTGGACACCGTGCTGACCAGGCACTTCGAGGCTCCCCGGCTGCTGGTGGTGGCGGGTTCGCGGCCGTGCTGGCAGTTCTGCCACGTGGACGACCTGGCCTCGGCGCTGGAGTACGCGGCACTCGGCCTGGTCGAGGGCGAGGTGACGGTCGGCTGTGACGGCTGGCTGGAGCAGGAGGACGTCGAGGAGCTGTCGGGCATTCGCCGGATGGAGCTCCCGGCCTCGCTGGCGCTCGGTACGGCGGCCCGGTTGCACCGGCTGGGCCTGACCCCGGCCCCGGCGGGCGATCTTGCGTACACGATGTACCCGTGGGTGGTCTCCGGCAGCCGTCTGCACGAGGCGGGCTGGCGCCCGCTCTTCGGCAACGAGGAGGTGCTGGCCGAACTGCTGGAGCAGGTCTCGGGCAAGCACGCGGTGGCGGGCCGTCGGCTCGGCGGCAAGGAGGCGGCGACCAGCCTGGGTGCGGCCGGTGCGACGGTGGCCCTGGTCGGTACGGCAGCCCTGGTCCGCCGGGCCCGCAAGCGCCGCCGGATCTGAGGCGCGGCCTCCGCCGCGGCGCAATCGGGAAGTTCTTCGGGGGTGCGCGGCGCTGGTTGATCGACCGCGTGCGCGACCGGCCGCGCACCTCGGAGTGTCGTGGTTGCCCGATCAGCCATGCTGCGCCCTTGGTGGCCGGTGGCCGGTCGGGTTGCCCGTGGGGGCGAACCGCGCCACAGGCGATACCGCATTGCGAAATTTCCCAATCGTGATGCGGAAGACCCTTGCTGAATCCCGCCCCGGATGAGGAATCATGGGGACTATGACCGAGAACCGCGACCCCATCCGTCTGCTCGCCATCCGTGAGACCCCGCTCTCGCTGGACGAGGTCTACGAGGCCGTCGGTGACGACGCGGCCGGCGGCACCACGGTCTTCGTGGGGACGGTGCGCGACCACGACGGCGGCAAGTCGGTCGCCGCGCTGGAGTACAGCGCCCACCCGACCGCCGAGCGGGAGATGCGCCGGATCGCCGAGAAGATCGTCGCCGACTTCCCGGTGCGGGCGCTGGCGGCGGTGCACCGGATCGGCCGGCTGGAGATCACCGACAAGGCGGTGATCGTCGCCGTCTCCTGCCCGCACCGCGGCGAGGCCTTCGCGGCGGCCCGGCGGCTGATCGACGACCTCAAGCACGAGGTGCCGATCTGGAAGCACCAGGTCTTCAGCGACGGCGAGGAGGAGTGGGTGGGCGCGGGCTCCTGCTGAGCGTTCACCCGTTAGGACGCCTGCTGCTCCCGGGCGTCCCCCCGAGTGATGACAGGAAACCGATCCCCGTAACCCGGACGGCGCCGCCGACGTTGTCCGCCGGGATGGTTAATCTGCTCATAGACACGACGAGCTGGGAGTACGGATATGGCTGCGCTCGCCTGGTTGATCATCCCCGTTGTCGCCGCAGTCGTCGCCATGATCTGGGCGAGCTGGGCGGCCCGTGCGCCCAGGGCGACCGGTGACCCGGCCTCGCTGGCAGAGCATCAGCGTTTTCGCGCGGCGATGGAGCGCAGTACGGCTGCGTCCGAGAGCAACGGGCAGTAGCCCTGGGGGGCGCGCCGTCACCCTCGTCCCGTACTGTCGTGCCATGCCACGCCGCTCTGCGACGATGCTCGCCGCGACCCTGATGCTCATAGCACTGATGTGCGCCTCCGTGCTGATGAAGGTGCCGTACACCGAGATGAGCCCGGGGCCGACGTACAACACGCTGGGGACGCAGGACGACACAGGGCAGCCGGTGATCAGCATCACCGGGCACCAGACCTACCCGACCAGCGGGCATCTCAATATGACCACCGTCCAGGTGACCGGGGCGAAGTACCAGCCCAGCCTGGTCTCGATGGTGGCCGGCTGGCTGCGCGACGACGTGCTGGTGGTGCCGCACGAGAACGTCTACCCCGAGGGGCAGACCGACCAGCAGGCGCGGGACCAGAACGCCGAGGAGTTCGCCTCCTCCGAGGACAGTGCCAAGACCGCCGCGCTCGCCCAGCTGGGCATCCCGGTCACCACCGAGGTGGTGGTCTCCACGGTGGTGGCGGGCAGCCCCTCCGACGGCAAGCTGCACGCCGGCGACCAGATCGTGGCGGTGGACGGCACGCAGATCACCTCGCAGGCGCAGGTCGCCCAGCAGGTGACCAAGCACAAGCCCGGTGACGCGGTCGAGTTCACCGTGGTCACGCACGGCAAGGACGGTGCCACGCCGAATCCGGCGGACGAGCGCAAGGTCGCCATCACCACCGCCAAGGCGACGGACGGCACCGACCGGGCGATCGTCGGGATCGGCCCCGGGGTGACCCACACCTACCCGTTCAAGATCGACATCGGCTTGCAGGACGTCGGCGGACCGAGTGCCGGTCTGATGTTCTCGCTCGGCATCATCGACAAGCTCACCCCCGCCGACCTGACCGGCGGCAAGTTCATCGCCGGGACGGGCACGATCAGCGACGACGGCAAGGTCGGCCCGATCGGCGGCATCTCGATGAAGCTGATCGCCGCCCGCGACAAGGGCGCCGAGTACTTCTTCACGCCGTCCGACAACTGCGCCGAGGCCGCCGGGAACACGCCCAGCGGCCTGCGGCTGATCAAGGTGGACACGCTGGCCGACGCGCTGAAGGCCCTGGGCGAGATCAAGGCCGGTCAGACCGCGGCGCTGCCGTCCTGCAGCAAGTGACCCTCGGGGCCGGTTGCACCGCCCCGAGGTGAATCACGCGCCCGGGTCGGCCGGGCGGGCCCCGACCGTCGGTCAGGAGAAGGTCGCCAGCAGTGCCTCGGTGAGCCCCGGCACCAGGTCGGGGCCGGTCAGCACCTCGCGGGCGACGTCCTTGGACCGCAGGCGCAGGGCGATCTCCTTCTTGCCGTCCCGCAGGACGGCGGCGGTGATCCGCACCTCCTGACGGTCCGGGTGGTTGGCCACCCAGTCGGCCAGCTGGGCCTCGGTGGCGTTCTTGGGGCGGGACTGCTCGGCATTCGGCGGCAGCATCAGCCGCTCGACCACCAGCGCGCAGCCGGCCACCATGTCCGGCCAGGCGATGGTGCCGAGGAACTTGTCCAGCTCCATTCCGGCGGGCAGCTCGTCCTGCTCGACCGGGGTCAGACCCGGCTCCTCCTGGTCGGCCAGGCCGAGCTGCTTGGCCAGCCCCGGGTCGGTCCTGCGCAGCTGGGCACTGTCGACCAGCGCGAACAGCCGGGCCGGGAGGTCCCAGCCGAGCGTTGCCGCGTACTCGTCGATCTCCAGGGCGGCGCGGGTGAGCGGGGTGGCGGCCGGCGGACGGCCGTCGCCGGACAGGGTGTGGCTTACATCGGACATGTCCCAATCCTCACATGCGCGAGTCGTCCACCCCGCGCACGACCGGGTAGCGGACCGTGGGAACTCAGGTAAACACCGATTAAGTTGCATGAAGGACTGCCCCGCTCACCCACGACACAGCAGAGGTGCCACCTTGGTGTTCCAGATGCCGGACCGACCAGGACCGGGTTTCCGAGCCAGAGTCGGCCCACCCTCGCGCCGGGTGCGTGTCCTGCTGCTGACGGCCGCGGTGCTCGCGGCGCTGCTCCTGCTGTTCGTCATGTTCGCCGGTCTGTGGACGGACTGGCTCTGGTTCAAGTCGGTCAGCTACGCCTCGGTCTTCAGTACCCAACTGTGGGCGAAGATCGGCCTGTTCGCGGTCTTCGGCCTGCTGATGGCCGTTGTCGTGGGCGTCAACCTCTGGCTGGCGTACCGGCTGCGGCCGCCGCTCTCGGCGATGTCGGTCGAGCAGCAGAGCCTGGACCGCTACCGGATGGGGGTGGCACCGTACAAGCGCTGGCTGCTGCTGGCCGTCTCGCTGGTGATCGGCCTGATCGCGGGTGCGGCGGCGGCGGGGCAGTGGCGCACCTGGCTGCTGTGGACCAACCAGACGCCGTTCGGCGAGAAGGACAGCCAGTTCCACCTGGACGTCGCCTTCTACGCCTTCTCGCTGCCCTGGTACGAGTTCCTGCTCGGCTTCGCCTTCAGCGCCGTGATCGTCTCGCTGCTGGCCTCGGTGCTGGTCCACTACCTGTACGGCGGCCTGCGCCTGCAGGGTCCCGGACGGCGGGCGAGCGCGGGTGCGCAGGGCCATCTGGCTGTGCTGCTCGGTGTGTTCGTGCTGCTCAAGGCGGTCGCGTACTGGCTCGACCGGTATGCGCTCGCGGTGAAGTCGGGCGCCTACAAGGGCGTGGACGGCTGGACCGGCCTGCGCTACGTGGACGCCAACGCCTATCTGCCGGCGAAGACCATCCTGTTCTTCGTCGCGATCATCTGCGCGGTGCTCTTCTTCCTGACGCCGATCCGCCGCACCTGGGCCCCGGCCCTGATCGGCTTCGGTCTGATGGCGCTCTCGGCGGTGCTGATCGGCGGGCTCTACCCGGCGATCGTGCAGCAGTTCCAGGTCAAGCCGAACGAGCAGGCCAAGGAGACGCCGTACATCCAGAAGAACATCGACGCCACCAGGCAGGCGTACGGCATCGCGAACAGCGAGAGCCAGCAGTACACACCCAAGGACTCGACCACCCAGGACGCGCTCAAGCCGGACGCGCAGACCATCGCGGACATCCGGCTGCTGGACCCGAACGTCGTCTCGCCGGCGTTCCAGCAGATCGAGCAGCAGCGCTCGTACTACGCCTTCCCGAAGTCGCTGAGCGTCGACCGCTACGGCACGGGCACCGGGGCCCAGGACACCGTGATCGGCGTGCGTGAGCTGGATCTGAGCGGTGTCCAGCAGCGGAACTGGATCAACGACCACTTCAAGTACACCCATGGCTACGGTGTCGTCGCGGCCAAGGGGAACCAGGTCAACGGCCAGGGCCAGCCGGTCTTCACCGAGTCGGGCCTGCCGACCTCCGGCGCGCTCGGGGACTACCAGCAGCGGGTCTACTACGGCGAGAAGAGCCCCCAGTACTCGATCGTCGGCGGCTCCAACCAGGAGATCGACTACAGCACCGACGCCGGTGGCGACAAGGCGTACCAGTACACCGGCGGCAGCGGCGTCTCGCTGAACAACCCGGTCACCCGGGCCGCCTACGCCGTGAAGTTCTCCGAGCCGCAGATCCTCTACTCGGGCGCCATCACCGACGGCGCCAAGGTGATCTACGACCGGACCCCCAAGGAGCGGGTCGAGAAGGTCGCCCCCTGGCTCTCCATCGACGCCGACCCGTACCCGGTGGTGCAGGACGGCAGGTTGGTGTGGGTGCTGGACGGCTACACCACCTCCGACGGGTACCCGTTCTCCTCCAAGACCACCCTGGGCGACGTCACCAAGGACTCGCTGACCGGGCAGCGCGGCCGCACGCTCACCGCCGCCAACACGGTCAACTACATCCGCAACTCGGTGAAGGCCACGGTGGACGCGTACACCGGCGAGGTGACGCTCTACCAGTGGGACGACAGCGACCCGGTGCTGAAGACCTGGATGAAGGCCTTCCCCGGCACGGTCGAGCCAAGGAGTGCGATCCCCAGCACCCTGATGCCGCACCTGCGTTACCCGCAGGACCTGTTCAAGGTGCAGCGCGACCTGCTCGGCATGTACCACATGACGGATGCCAACTCCTTCTTCAACGGCACCGACATCTGGCAGGTCCCGGCCGACCCGACCACCAACACCGGTGACGTCCAGCCGCCGTACTACCTGACGGTCCGGATGCCGGACGCGGCCTCGGCCAGCTTCTCGCTGACCACGTCCTTCGTGCCGAGCAAGCGCGACAACCTGGCGGCCTTCATGGCGGTGAGTGCCGACCCGGGCCCCGAGTACGGCAGGATCCGCATCCTCAAGGTGCCCGGAGACACCGGCACCCTCGGCCCGAACCTGGCGCAGTCCAAGTTCAACTCGGACCCCGAAGTCGCCCGCCAGCTCAACATCTTGAAGAACGGCGGCGACTCCGACGTCGAGTACGGCAACCTGCTGACCCTGCCGGTCGGTGGCGGCCTGCTCAACGTCGAGCCGGTGTACGTCCGCGGACGAGCCGCCAAGTATCCGGTGCTGCAGAAGGTGCTCGCGGTGTACGGCAAGGACAACGTGGCGTTCGAGAACACCTTGGACGACGCGCTGAAGAAGGTCTTCGGCGCTGCGATCAGCGGTGTTCCCACCACTCCGACCGCCCCCGCCACTCCGACCGCCCCCACCACCCCGACCGCGCCGGGCACCACACCGGGCACCACGACGCCCGGTACGACGGCCCCGACCACCCCGCCCAGCCCCGGTGCCACTGGAACCGGTACCGGCAACCCGGCGCTGGACAAGGCCATCCAGGACGCGCAGCAGGCGTTCACGGACAGCCAGAACGCGATGAAGAGCGGCGACTGGGCCAGGTACGGCGACGCCCAGAAGGCTCTCCAGGACGCGCTGAACCGGATGGCCGCCGCCGAGCCGAAGACCGGCGGTGCCACCCCGGCGCCCTCACCCTCGGCCTCGGCCAGCCCCTGACCTGCGGTCCTGCCGAGTAGCCGATTTCTGTTCCATCCCGCCACCGTGCTACGGTTGAGACACAACGACGCGGGGTGGAGCAGCTCGGTAGCTCGCTGGGCTCATAACCCAGAGGTCGCAGGTTCAAATCCTGTCCCCGCTACTCGATAGCCAGAAGGCCCGGCAGATTAATCTGCCGGGCCTTCTGCATGTCCGCACGGCGTGTCGGCCTGCTCCGGTACTATGCGTGGTTGGGGTTTGTGGGGCTCAAGTGTCGGGAAATCGACAAAGCGCTGAAGCAATCTCGCCGGGCTTCGGCCCGCTCCGCCAAAAACGGCCGGAGCAGGTGTACGCGGGTTGCGGGTGATGCGACGATGGACCACACGGGGGACGCAGGGCGGCGGTTGACGGACCGTCCGATCCGGCGTGCCCCCGGCGGATGCCGCAGCACTCTGGGGGAGCGGGAGTCGGCATGAAGCTGATCGGCAGGAACGATCCGGGAGCGAGGCCCACCCCGGCCAAGGGCACCAGCACCAAGGGCATCAGTACCGAAGGCATCAGTACCAACGACATCGGCCTCGACGGCGCAGGCGAGCCGCCCAGGGATGCCGACACCGAGGCATGGGCTATCGGTCCCGAGGACACCCAGCGGGCGCTGCCCACCCAGCGCACCAACAGCCTGACAGGACCGGCCGGCCTCGAACCGGGGTACGGGCCGGAGCGGCTGGTGCATGTCTCCGCCCGGCAACTGCTCGACGCCATCGGCCCGTACGGTGGCGGGAGCGCCTCCGTGGCCGGACCGGACCGGGACGACGAGGCGAGCTTCGAGTCCGCGCTGGCCGCCCGCGAGCAGGCCGCACTGGAGTCCAGGCACCGCCAGGCCGCCGACGCGGGCGACGCCAACGCCGCCAGCCAGCTCGGTGCGCTGCTGCTACGCCGGGGCGACCTGGAGGACGCCGAGCCCTACCTGCGCAGCGCGGCGGCCGCCGGGCTGCGCGCCGCCGCCAACAACCTCGGGGTGCTGCTGCACCAGCGCGGCCACCGCGCCGAGGCCGCCCAGTGGTGGCGGCAGGCCGCCGTCGCGGGCAGCGCACCGGCCGCGCACGCGCTCGGCCTCCAGCTGCGCGACCAGGGCGAGGAGGAGGCGGCCGAGTACTGGCTGCACTTCGCCGCGGAGAACGGACACCCGCTCGGGGCCTACGCGCTGGGCGATCTGATGGAGCATCGGCGCGACGTCCGGGCCGAGCGCTGGTTCAGGGCCGCGGCCGACGCGGGCCACCGCGAGGCCGCCTACCGGCTGGCCCGGATGCGGGAGGCGGCGGGCGACAAGGAGACCGCCGAGACCTGGTACCGCACTGCCGCCGCCCGCAGCCACGCCCGTGCCGCGCTGCGGCTCGGCGTGCTGCTGGAGGAGCGGGCCGGCGAGGATCCGGCCTGTGCGGACGAGGCAGCCCGCTGGTACCGGCAGGGTGCGCAGAACGGCGAGCCCAGGGCGGCCTGTGCGCTGGGCTTCCTGCTGCGGGACGCAGGCGATCTCACCGCCGCCGCCGAGTGGTGGCAGGAGGCCGCCGAGGCCGGGGACGGCATGGCCGCCAACGCGCTCGGCGCGCTGCACGCGAGCCGGGGCGAGGCGGCCGAGGCCGAGCGCTGGTACCGCGCCGCGATGGATGCGGGCGACCACAACGGCGCCTTCAACCTGGGCCTGCTCTGCGCCGGCGCGGGCCGCGAGGCGCAGGCCGAGCAGTGGTACCGGCGCGCCGCGTACGCCGGGCACCGGGAGGCGTGCAACGCGCTGGCCGTGGTGCTGCTCCAGCGGGGCGACGAGTCGGGGGCCGAGCCCTGGTTCTCCAAGGCAGCCGAGGCGGGCAGCGTGGACGGCGCCTTCAACCTGGGCGTCCTGCACGCCGGGCGTGGAGAGCAGCAGCAGGCGCACGAGTGGTACGCGCGCGCCGCTGCCGAGGGCCACGGCGAGGCTGCCCTCCAGCTGGCGGTTGCGCAGGAGCAGCGCGGCAACCTGACGGGTGCTCTGGAGCGCTACCGGCAGGCGGCCTCGGGCGGTTCGGCCGAGGGTGCGTTCCGGCTGGCCTCGCTGCTGGACAGGCGTGGCGACGCGGACGCGGAGGCCGAGCACTGGTACGCGGTGGCCGCCGATGCGGGCCACCGGCGGGCGCAGGTGCGGATGGGCGTCCGGGCGGCCGAGCGGGGTGCGCTGCAGATCGCGGAGAGCTGGTACCGGCGGGCGGCCGAGGCGGGCAGCCGCAGCGCGGCCTTCAACCTGGGGCTGCTGCTGGCCCGTCAGGACAGCGAGGCCGAGGCGATGCTCTGGTACACCCGGGCCGCCGACGCGGGCCACGGACGCGCGGCACTGCGCCTCGCCCTCCTGGCCCTTCGCCGTGGCGAGCCCCTGCAGGCCGAAACCTACTGCCGACGCGCCACGGAGTACGGCCCCGCCGAGGTCGCCGAGCGTGCGGCGCGCCTGCTGGGCGCACTGCATTCGGAACTCAGCGCCTGAGCTCTGAGCCTCCAGTGCCAAGGCTGAGCTCTTCAGCAGAGTCCCGCGCCCCTGAAGGTTCACCCTTGCTCCTGCTGAAGGGCTCACCCTTTGCCCCGAGGGGCTACCCGCTCAGGGCCTTGCGCAGTCGGGGCAGAGGCCGCGGTAGGTGACCTCGGCGCCCGAGATGACAAAGCCGAAGCGTTCGGTGGCGGGGAGGGCCGCGATTGGATCACCCTGGGGGTGGACGTCGCGGATGGCGCCGCAGCCGGAGCAGATCAGGTGCTGATGGGCGTGGTGTGCATTGGGGTCGTACCGCTTGGCGCGGCCGTCGGTGCTGACCTCCAGCACCTCGCCGAGTGTCACCAGTTCGCCGAGGGTGTTGTAGACGGTGGCGCGGCTGATCTCGGGAAGCCGCTGCACCGCCCGCGCGTGCACCTCGTCGGCGGTCAGGTGCACATGGTCGCCGTTGAGGACCTCGGCCACGACCCGGCGCTGCGAGGTCAGGCGCCACCCACGTCCGCGAAGTCGTTCCAGCAGGTCACTCATGGAAACAGGGTAGGGCACATTCCGAAGTTGGTTCCAGTATTGACTTAGACAAAGTCCAGGCTAGGATCGAGTCTGTCACGACCGGATAACGCGGAGGCACTTCCATGACGACCCAGGACGAGCTGCGGCCCACTCTGACCACGGAGGCCGGTGCCCCCGTCGCGGACAACCAGAACACCGAGACCGCCGGCATAGGCGGCCCGGCCCTGATCCAGGACCAGCTGCTCTTCGAGAAGCTCGCCCACTTCAACCGCGAGCGCATCCCGGAGCGCGTGGTGCACGCCCGTGGCGCCGCCGCGTACGGCACCTTCACCGTGACCGCCGACGTCACGGCCTACACCCGGGCCAAGTTCCTCTCGGAGATCGGCAAGCAGACCGAGACCTTCCTGCGCTTCTCCACCGTGGCCGGCAACCTCGGCTCGGCCGACGCCGTCCGCGACCCGCGCGGCTTCGCGCTGAAGTTCTACACCGAGGACGGCAACTACGACCTCGTCGGCAACAACACCCCGGTGTTCTTCATCAAGGACGCCATCAAGTTCCCCGACTTCATCCACACCCAGAAGCGCGACCCGTACACCGGCTCGCAGGAGGCGGACAACGTCTGGGACTTCTGGGGTCTGTCGCCCGAGTCCACCCACCAGGTGACCTGGCTCTTCGGTGACCGCGGCATCCCGGCCTCCTACCGTCACCTCAACGGCTACGGCTCGCACACGTACCAGTGGCAGAACGAGGCCGGCGAGTACTTCTGGGTCAAGTACCACTTCAAGACCGACCAGGGCATCAAGAACCTCACCCAGGACGAGGCCAACACGCTTGCCGGTGAGGACCCGGACAGCCACCAGCGCGACCTGCGCGAGGCGATCGAGCGCGGCGAGTTCCCGAGCTGGACCGTCCAGGTGCAGATCATGCCGGCCGCCGACGCCGCGCAGTACCGCTTCAACCCGTTCGACCTGACCAAGGTCTGGCCGCACGAGGACTACCCGCCGATCGAGATCGGCAAGCTGGAGCTCAACCGCAACCCGGAGAACGTCTTCGCCGAGGTCGAGCAGTCGATCTTCTCCCCGGCGCACTTCGTCCCCGGCATCGGCCCGTCGCCCGACAAGATGCTCCAGGGCCGCCTGTTCGCCTACGCGGACGCCCACCGCTACCGCGTCGGCATCAACGCCGACCACCTGCCGGTGAACCGCCCGCACGCCACCGAGGCGCGCACCAACAGCCGTGACGGCTACCTCTACGACGGCCGCCACGGCCGCCAGAAGAACTACGAGCCCAACAGCTTCGGCGGCCCCGTCGAGACCGGCCGCCCGCTCTGGTCCGCCGTCCCGGTCACCGGCGGCACCGGCACCCACGTCGCCCCCTCGCACGCCGAGGACAGCGACTTCGTGCAGGCGGGCAACCTCTACCGCCTCTTCTCCGAGGACGAGAAGCAGCGCCTGATCGCCAACCTGGCCGGCTTCATCGCCAAGGTCTCGGCCGACCGCGACGACATCGTCGAGCGGGCGGTCGACAACTTCCGCAAGGCCGACGCCGACTACGGCCGGCGCCTGGAGAACGCGGTGCGCGAGCTCCGCAAGCAGAAGTAGCCCGACCCCTAGGCCGCGGGCCCTGGGACCAGCTTCGTACTGGTCCCAGGGCCCGCACCCACACAGCGGACGGTCAGACGCTCAGCCGGCGCAGTGCCTCGTCGTGCAGCAGGCCGTTGGAGGCCACCGCGTCCGCACCGCTCACGCCGTCGATGCCGTCCAGGCCGGTGAAACGGCCGCCCGCCTCCTGGACGATGACGCACGGGGCCGCCATGTCCCACAGGCTCAGCTCCGGCTCGGCCGCGATGTCCACCGCGCCCTCGGCGACCATCATGTACGACCAGAAGTCGCCGAACGCCCGGGTGCGCCAGCAGGAGCGGGTGAGGTCCAGGAAGGCGTCGAGCCGTCCGCGCTCCTCCCAGCCGCTGAGCGAGGAGTACGACAGCGAGGAGTCCTCGATCCGGGGGACCTTGGACACCTCGATCCGGCTCGCCTTGGCCAGACTGCGTCCGGCGAACGCGCCCAGACCCTTGGCCGCCCACCAGCGGCGGTTCAGTGCAGGGGCGGAGACGATGCCGACCACCGGCTCCTGCTCGCCGTCCGGGCCCTCCTCAAGGAGCGCGATCAGGGTGGCCCAGACCGGCACGCCCCGGACGTAGTTCTTGGTCCCGTCGATCGGGTCGATCACCCAGCGGCGCGGGCCCGAGCCCAGCAGGCCGAACTCCTCGCCCAGCACGGCGTCCCGCGGCCTGGCCCGCTGCAGCACGCTGCGCACCAGCTCCTCGGCGGCCTTGTCGGCATCGCTCACGGGCGTCAGGTCGGGCTTGGTCTCGATCTGGAGGTCCAGCGCCTTGAAGCGCTCCATGGTGATGGAGTCGGCCGAGTCGGCGAGGACATGGGCGAGGCGGAGGTCATCGTGGTAGTCGGCCATGCTCGAACACTATCGAGCCGTCATGGGGTGCGTCCGTGCGGCTCGCACAGCGGGACGCGCCTCGGCGGAGGCCGCTCAGTGGCCGCTGCCGCTCAGCTGGAGGCCGACCACGCCCGCGATCACCAGGGTGATCGAGACCAGTTTGAGTACCGAGGTCGACTCGTTCAGCCAGATCATGCCGTAGATCGCCGTTCCGGCCGCGCCGATGCCGGTCCAGACCGCGTAGGCGCTGCCCACCGGCAGTGACTTGAGGGAGAGGGTGAGCAGACCGAAGCTGCCGAGCGCGAAGCAGGCGAAGCCGATGGTGGGCCAGAGCTTGGTGAAGCCGTCGCTCAGCTTGAGGTTGATGGCGAAGCCGGTCTCCAGCAGACCGGCGATGATCACCAAGGCCCATGCCATCGAGCTGACTCCCTGCCGCGTCGAGGACTGACCTTCCTATGATCACCACGCGCGGGCCGTCCGACACGTTCTCGGGGCAGTCGGGGCGCCCCCGAGGGCACTGCCGATCGCCCCGTCAAGAGTGTCAGTCGCCCTCGCGGGTCTCGCGGGTGGCGAGCAGACGGCGCAGCGAGTAGAGGCGGGCGGGCTCGGCGTGGCCGTCGGTGACCCAGGTGTCCAGCGCGCAGTCGGGTTCGTCGTGGCTGCAGGCGCGCGGGCAGTCGGTGGTGCCCGGCTCCAGGTCGGGGAAGGCGTGGATCACCCGGGACGGGTCGATGTGCGAGAGGCCGAAGGAGCGGAAGCCCGGGGTGTCGATCACCCAGCCCGGGTTGAGCGCCTTCTTCGAGCCCGGCTTGGCGCCCGGCGGCGGGGGCAGCCGCAGGGCCAGCGCCGAGACGGTGGTGTGCCGCCCGCGTCCGGTCACCGCGTTCACATGACCGGTCGTCCGCTGGTGCTGCGGTACCAGTGCGTTGACCAGGGTGGTCTTGCCGACGCCCGAGTGCCCGATGAAGACGGTGGCGCGCCCGCGCAGGTGCTCACGGACGGCCTCGGCCCCGGCGTCGGCCAGCTCGTCCCGCCGGGTGACCACGTAGCGGATGCCCAGCGGCGCGTAGGACTCCAGCAGTGGCTCGGCCGAGGCCAGGTCGGCCTTGGTGAGCACCAGCAGCGGCTCCATGCCCGCGTCGTAGGCGGCGACCAGGCAGCGGTCGATCAGCCGGGGCCTGGGCTCCGGGTCGGCCAGCGCGGTGACGATGGCCAGCTGCTCGGCGTTGGCGACGACGATCCGCTCGTACGGGTCGTCGTCGTCCGCGGTGCGGCGCAGCACCGAGGTGCGCTCCTCGACCCGGACGATCCGGGCCAGGGTGTCGGGTTCGCCGGAGAGGTCGCCGACCACGTTGACGACATCGCCGACGACGACGCCCTTGCGGCCCAGTTCACGGGCCTTCATGGCGACGACCTCGCGCTCCTGCTTGGTCCCGGCGTCCACCAGGCAGGTGAGCCGACCCCGGTCCACCGTGAGGATCATCGCCTCGGCGGCGTCCTCGTGCTTGGGCCGGATCCGCGTCCGTGGCCGGGAGCCCTTGCGGCCCGGGCGGTTGCGGATGTCGTCCTCGTCGGCGTCCTTACCGTAACGGCGCATGGTGCAGTACTCCCCTTAGCCCTGACCCAGTAGGTCGGCCCACATCTGCGGGAAGTCGGGCAGGGTCTTGGCCGTGGTCGCCACGTTCTCCACCCGGACTCCCTCGACGGCGAGGCCGAGCACCGCGGCGGCGGTGGCCAGGCGATGGTCCTCGTAGGTGTGGAAGACGCCGCCGTGCAGCGGGCGCGGACGGATCCGCAGGCCGTCCTCGGTCTCGGTGACATCGCCGCCGAGGTCGTTGATCTCCTTGGCCAGCGCGGCCAGGCGGTCGGTCTCGTGCATCCGCAGGTGGGCGATGCCGTACAGGTGGGACTCGGAGTCGGCCAGCGCGGCGACGGCCGCGATCACCGGGGTCAGCTCGCCGACGTCGTGCAGGTCCACCTCGATGCCGTGGATCCGGCCGGTGCCGGAGAACTCCAGGCCGTCGTCGGTGAAACGGCAGCTGCCGCCCATCAGGGAGTAGATCTCGCGCAGCTGGTCGCCCGGCTGGTAGGTGTGCTTGGGCCAGTCGCGGACGGTCACCCGGCCGCCGGTGACCAGCGCGGCGGCGAAGAACGGCGCGGCGTTCGACAGATCCGGCTCGACGACGAGGTCGCGGCCGATCAGCGCGCCCGGGGTGACCCGCCAGACGTCCTTCTCGCCGCCGTCCTCCGGCGCGTCCACCTGGGCACCGGCCTTGCGGACCATGTCCACGGTCATCCGGATGTGCGGGAGAGAGGGGACACTGCCGCCGATGTTCCGGATCTCCACGCCGTTGTTGTAGCGGGCACCGGAGAGAAGCAGGGCGGAGATGAACTGGGAGGAGGAGGACGCGTCCAGCTCGACCGAGCCGCCGTCCAGCGCGCCGGAGCCGTGCACGGTGAGGGGGAAGCCGCCGCGCCCGCCGTCGTCGATCCGGGCGCCGAGCGCGCGCAGGGCGTTGATCACGCCGTGCTGCGGCCGCTCGTACGAGCGCGGGTCGCCGTCGAAGTGCACCAGGCCGTCGGCCAGCACCGCGAGCGGGGGGAGGAAGCGCATGACCGTACCGGCGTTGCCGACGTCCACCTGGGCAGGGCCGAGCAGCCGACCGGCCGGGATGACCCGCCAGGCCTCGCCGCCGCCGGTGCCGCCGCTGGCGGTGTTGACCGTCTCCTCGATGCCCACGCCGAGCGCCCGCAGGCCGTCCGCCATCAGCTGGGAGTCGCGGCTGCGCAGCGGGCGGCGCACCCAGCCGGGGCCGTCGGCCAGGGCCGCCAGCACCAGGGCGCGGTTGGTCGCCGACTTGGAGCCGGGGATGGTGACGGTCGCGTCGACGGCGGTGGTCGCAACGGGGGCGGGCCACAGGGCTTCGGTCATGTGCCAAGTCTAGGGGCCCGGGTAATCAGGGCTTCGTTCCTATTCGAATGGCGGACGTGCGTTCTGCGAAGACATGCTCAAGGCGTGGTGGCCGCGCGCCGCCCCAGGGGGCGAGCGGCAACCCTCCGGGGCAAGGGGCAGTTCTTCAGAGCCCCGCGCCGCCAACGGTTCACCACCTGCGCTGAGGGGTTCAGCGGGACATCAGCCAGGTGCCGCCGGCGAGAAGGCAGGAGAGGGCGATGACCAGGAAGAGGGTCACCCAGAGGACTCCGGCCACCCCGGTCAGCCTGGCCAGCTGGTCCGCGTCGGAGTCGGGGGCCTCGCCGCGCCGCCGCTTGACCTGGAGCTCGACCACCGGCCGCACCCCGGCGAACAGCAGGAACCACACGCCCAGATACGCGAAGACCGCCTGCAACTGCCCGCCGCCGTACCAGGAGATCAGCACGAAGGCCGCGCCGGTGAGCACCACCGAGAGCAGTCCGAAGGCGTTTCGCACCATGATCAGGAGGGCGGCCAGCAGGACGATCCCGATCCACAGCAGCTGCGCGATGTGCTGCCCGGAGAGCAGGGCGGCGCCGCCGAGGCCGAGCAGCGGCGGGGCGGTGTATCCGGAGGCGGCGGTGAGGATCATGCCGGGGCCGGTCGGCGGACCGGAGGAGATGGTCAGGCCCGAGGTGTCCGAGTGCAGCCGGATCCCGGCCAGCCTGCGCCGGGTGAGGACGGCGGCCAGGCCGTGACCGCCCTCGTGCGCGATGGTCACCACGTTGCGGCTGAACCGCCAGATCGGGCGCAGCAGTACCGCGAGCAGGGCCACCGCCGCCGTGGCCGGGGCGACCCAGCTCGGCGGCCCCGGCTGGGAGCCGACCACCAGGTGCCATACGTATGTGCTGTCCATGCCCTGCCTTCCGTGGTCGTCGCGAGCCCTGCCGCTCCGGAACCGAGTGGGCAGCCTCCCATGGCAGGACGGCCCTGCGGTACTCCGCGGTTCTGGTGGGTGAGATGGGGCACAGCCGGGCGGGGGCGCATGGCAAGCTGGCGGCATGTGCGGACGTTTCGCCTCCACCACCAAGCCCGAGGACCTGGTCGAGATCTTCGGTGTCCAGCAGTGGGATCCGGCCGAGACCATCGCGCCGAGCTGGAACGTGGCGCCCACCGACTCGGCGTACGCGGTGCTGGACCGCGCCCCCAAGGGAGAGCGTGAGCCGGTGCGCCAGTTGCGCGTACTGCGCTGGGGCCTGGTGCCGTCCTGGTCCAGGTCGGCCGAGACTGCGGTGAAGATGATCAACGCGCGGGCCGACACGGTGCACGAGAAGCCCGCCTACCGCCAGGCCTTCGCCTCCCGCCGCTGCCTGCTCCCGGTCGACGGCTACTACGAGTGGCAGACCATATCCGGCGAGAAGGGCAAGCCGCGCAAGCAGCCCTTCCTCGTGAGCCGGGTCGACGGCCGACTGCTCGCCCTGGCCGGGCTGTACGAGTTCTGGCGGGACCGCACCCGCCCGGCCGACGACCCCCTGGGGTGGCTGGTCACCTGCACCATCGTCACCACCGAGGCCGAACCCGCCCTGGCCCCGATCCACGAGCGGATGCCGCTCTTCCTCGACCCCTCCGACTTCGACGCCTGGCTGGACCCGGCCATCGGCGAACCCGAGGAGTTGCGGCCGCTGCTTGTCGCGCCCCCGCCGGGCGCGTTGCAGGCCGTCCCGGTCTCGGCGGCGGTCGGCAATATCCGCAACAACGGACCGGAGTTGCTCAAGCCGCTCTCGGAGACCGGAAACGACGGGACGATGCTGTTCTGATCCCGGGTGGTTCCCGGGGGGTTCCCGAGTGGATGTGACAGAGTCGAAGTCGATCTTCCGAGTTCCTGGAGCCGCCGTGCAGACCCTCGTCCCCACCCCTGCCGGGGAGGCCCGGATCACCCGGTACCCGGCCGCCGGCCGTCCGAAGGCGCTGCTCGCGCTCGGCCACGGCGCCGGTGGCGGCATCGAGGCGATCGACCTGCAGGCTCTCGCCGGCAGCCTTCCGGCGCGCGGGATCGCGGTCGCGCTGGTCGAGCAGCCCTGGCGGGTGGCGGGCAGGAAGGTCGCGCCCGCACCGAAGACCCTGGACGTCGGCTGGCTCCCGGTGATGGCCGAACTCGCCGGTGACGGACCGCCGTTGGTGGTCGGCGGGCGCAGCGCCGGAGCTCGGGTGGCCTGCCGGACGGCGGTGGCGGTGGGCGCGGTCGCCGCGCTGGCGCTGGCCTTCCCCCTGCATCCGCCGGGCAAGCCGGAGAAGAGCCGTGCCGAGGAGCTGCTCGCCTCCGGCCGGCCGACCCTGGTGATCCAGGGTGAGAAGGACACCTTCGGCACCCCCGAGGAGTTCCCCGCCCTCCCGTCCGGCCACGGACTGGTCGCCGTGCCGTACGGGAACCACGGCTTCGCCGTCCCCAAGCGGGCCCCGTACGGCCAGGAGGAGGCGCTGGAGCTGATCACCACGACGGTGGGTGACTGGGTCCTGTCACTCTTCTGAGACTGCTGGGAATGCCGGGCGGAGTGCTCTGGTTAACACCTCCGTCAGCAGATGAGTCCCGTGGAAAGGCAGCGCACATGGGTTCGATCGCATGCCCCGAGCGGCCGGACGAGCGGGCGGCGATGGATGCCGCGCTGCCGGTCTGGTCGGACTGGCTTGTCACGAGCGAGAAGCCCGTGAGCCCGATATCCTCGCTGTCGGGTGGGCCCGCCGTGGGTCGTGCCCGCAAAGCCGAGGAGGTGGGTCCGGTCGTCGGGACCGAGGACGAGGCCGAGCCGGGCGAGGTGCTGCCGGTGAGCGAGGTTCTCACGGGTGACGAACTGGCCGAGGCGATCGGCGAGGACACCTTCCGGGTGTCGGAGAACGAGACCGAGGGGGCCCGGCGGGAGCGCTTCGAGCGCGACGCCCTGGGCTACCTCGATCCGATGTACTCCGCCGCGCTGCGGATGACCCGTAACCCTGCCGACGCCGAGGATCTGCTCCAGGAGGCGTTCGCCAAGGCGTACGCGTCCTTCCACCAGTTCCGCGAGGGCACCAACCTCAAGGCGTGGCTGTACCGGATCCTCACCAACACCTTCATCAACTCCTACCGCAAGAAGCAGCGCGAGCCCCAGCGCACCGCCGCCGAGGAGATCGAGGACTGGCAGCTGGCCCGGGCTGAGTCGCACATGTCGACCGGTCTGCGTTCGGCCGAGGCACAGGCGCTCGACCACCTCCCGGACAGCGATGTGAAGGACGCCCTCCAGGCCATCCCGGAGGAGTTCCGGATCGCGGTCTATCTCGCGGATGTGGAGGGGTTTGCGTACAAGGAGATCGCGGACATCATGGGTACACCCATCGGTACGGTGATGTCCCGACTGCACCGGGGCCGCCGCCAGTTGCGCGGCATGCTGGAGGACTACGCCCGTGAGCGCGGGCTCGTTCCGGCGGGTAGCGGAGCAGGGCAGGAAGCGAAGGGCGCGGGCTCATGAGCTGCGGCGATCCGCACGACACCGAGTGTGGCGAGGTCCTCGACCACCTCTACGAATTCCTCGACAACGAGATGGCCGAGGGCGACTGCGCCAAGTTGCGGGTGCACTTCGAGGAGTGCTCGCCCTGCTTGGAGAAGTACGGGCTCGAACAGGCCATCAAGGCACTGATCAAGCGCTCCTGCGGCTGCGACGACACCCCCGCCGACCTGCGCGGCAAGGTGCTCGCCCGGATCGACAGCATCCGCTCCGGGCAGCGCTCCGGCGAGTCGCGCCCGGTCGCCGAGGTCACGGCGGAGGACACCGCGGGCCACGGCGCGGCGAGCACGCTCGCAGCGTCCGATTAGCCGTCAGCCGCCGGAGCTGTCGCGGTCGGGTACGGAGCGTCGATTCACCACCTCACTCGTTCGAGTGAGCTGACGCTGCGTTGACCGGGGCATTGCGTTTTCCCGCCTCCGAGCTTCGGGGCAGGGCCCTATTCTCCTCTGGCGGACCCTCAAACCCGGGTGGTCCCAGCGGAACTGTGGCCATGGCGGGGAGGCGGAGATCGCCGGTGAGTGCCGAGGCGCCGTCCTGCCAGGCAGGGCGGCGCCCCGCTTTCAGGAGAACCGGTGCGCCGGGTGGCGCACCGTCTGCTACATCGTGGCGGTGCTGGCCGTCGCCGCGGCCGGCCTGCTGACCCTTGCGCTGCCGCCAGCCGGCCCGGCCGGCTGGCTGGGCGGACCGGTGGACTGGCCGGGGGTCGCCCTGCTGGCCTTTCTGCACACCTGCTGGGACGGCCTGGCGCAGGGCCTGCCGACCCCCTGCTTCCGCTTCTGGCGGACCTTGCTCCGCAGGCCGACCCAGCCGGTCAAGCCGGTGCACCCGGCCGGGCTGGCCTTCTTCCCGGTGCTGTTCGCCGGGGTCCTGATGCTGCCTCCGGCCGCCGCCGCCCTGGTCGC
This sequence comes from Kitasatospora sp. GP82, assembly GCF_029892105.1. Lineage (GTDB taxonomy): Bacteria > Actinomycetota > Actinomycetes > Streptomycetales > Streptomycetaceae > Kitasatospora. Next base: position 278,091 of record NZ_JARZAJ010000001.1, read on the forward strand.
CCTCCCGGCGGCGCTCTCCGGATACGCCGAACGCCCCCGGGCGCTGCGCCGACTGTGGAACGCCGCCCAGCTGGCCGTCTCGGCGTACACGGCCGGGGTGGTCTTCCACCTGCTGGGCGGTCCGCGGCTGCTGCTCGGCTTGCAGTGCCCGGCGGCACTGCTTCCTGCGCTGGCCGCCATAACGGCGTTCTGCCTGGTCAACAGCGCCCTGGTGGCCGGGATGCGGAGGCTTGCCGAGCCTCGTCCGACGGGTCGGCCCCGGCCGGGCGCCGCGCTGCGCGGGCCGGTCGGCACCGTACTGGCCGCACTTGTGCCCGGAGCCGGCGGGCTGATGGTCGCGGTGCTGTGGCGTGGGCCGTACGGCGCCTTCGCGGCGGTGCTGGCGCTGCTGCCGTTCACCATCTCCGCCTGGGTCTTCGCCCAGGGACACCGGGAGCGGACAGCGCACCAGACCGCCGTCCGGGCGTTGGTGCAGGCCGTGGAGATCAAGGACGCGTACACCAGGGGCCACAGTGAACGGGTCGGCCAGGCGGCGCTGCTGATCGCCCGGCAGCTCGGGATGGCCGAGGAACGGCTGCGCACCCTGCACTTCGCCGGAACCCTGCACGACGTGGGCAAGCTGGGGGTGGCGACGGAGCTGTTGCGCAGAAACGGTCCACTGAGCGAGGAGGAACGGGGGGCCGTGGAGGTGCACCCGGTCTTCGGTCACGAGCTGGTCCGGGACATCGCCTTCCTCGGCGAGGAGGGCAGGGCCGGGATCCTGCACCACCACGAGCGGCTGGACGGGCGCGGCTACCCAAGCGGTCTGTCCGGGGACCGGATTCCCGAGTTCGCCCGGATCATCTCGGTCGCGGACGCCTTCGACTCGATGACCTCCACCCGTTCCTACCGGCGCGGGCGACCGGTCTCGGAGGCCGTCGCCGAGCTGGAGCGCTGCGCGGGCAGCCAGTTCGATCCGGTGATGGTCCGAGCGCTGATCGCCGCGGTCGCGGAGTACGGCTGGGAGCCCGTCCTGCCGCCGCCCGGCGGGTGGGCGGGGGAGGTGCCGGACATTCCGCTCGGCGTTCCCGAGCCTGCCAGACCGGTCGCGGCGAAGGGGCGCGCGGCGCGGACGGCGCGTACGGGCGGCCCCCGGTGAGCGGGGCAGAGGCGGCAAGGACAGAGGCCCCGGGGGGCCGGGCCGGGCAGCAGGGGTGGGGCAGTGGCGGGGTCGTCGGGGCCGCCGCGGTGTGGGTGCGGACGGTCCAACTGGCGGCCGCCGTACTGCTGTTGGCCGGGTTCGGCGAGCTGCTGCGCGACGGGCCGGCCGAACCCGGGGCCGCACTCGCCTTCGCGGGGGTGATCGCGGTCGGCGAGCGGGTCAGGGTCACCCTTCCGGGTGACCGTGAGCAGGCTCCGATCGGCACCGCCGTGGCCCTCGCGTACGCCCTGCTCGGCCCGTTGCGGGGAATGCCGACCACGCACGGTGTACTCCAGGTGGTCGCGGTGGCCGGGCTCGGGTTCCTTGCCGGCGTCGTACCACCGTTCCGGGCACCGGGACCGGCCCGGGTGGACGCGGTCGCCCGCCGACTGCTCACCGTCGCCTTCGCGGCCACCCTCTTCCAGCCGCTCTACGACAGCGGTGCGCTCGACCGGGCCGACTGCACCGGACCCGCGTACGGGCTGTTCGTGAGCGGCGTGGCCGCCCTCGCCGCGCTCTGTGACGCGACCCTGGCCGCCGGGCTGCACCGGGCCAGGGCGGGCCTGCGGTTCGCCGCCGCGCTCGAGGACGAGCTGCGATCACTGCTCGGCATCGGCTCGGCGATCGTCGCGACCGGCATGCTGATCAGCCTGCTGGCGGCCGAGATGGGGCTCTGGGTGCTACCGCTGTTCTGCGTCCCGCTGCTGCTCGCGCAGGCTTCCTTCCGCCGTGCGGCCGCCGTCCGGGCCACCACCAACCAGACCATCGAGACGCTGGCCCGCGCCACGGAGGTGGCCGGTTACACCCCGGCGGGGCACGCCCGCCGGGTCGCCGACACCGCCTGTGCCCTGGGCCGCGCGCTCGGCTTCGGCACCCGTCATCTCGTCCTGCTGGAGTACGCCGCGCTGATGCACGACATCGGTCAGCTCTCGCTGGTCGAGCCGGTGCCGTGCGGCGCGACCGCCCGGCTCCCGCAGCCGGAACAGCAGCGGATCGCCAGGCTGGGCAGCGAGGTGATCCGGCAGACCGGCGTCCCGCGGCAGGTCGCCCAGCAGGTCGCCAGGCTGGCCGATCCGTACCGCCTCCCGGACGGCTCGTACGACCGGGAGCTGCCGCTGGCCGCACGGATCATCCGGGTCGCCAACGCCCACGACGAGCTGCTCACCCACGCCCGCAACCGGGGCCTGCCGGAGGCGGCCGGGTGGCTGGAGGCGCTCGAACTGCTGCGGCTGGAACGCGGCCACAGCTACGACCCGAAGGTGGTCGAGACCCTGGCCGGCCTCGCCCGCCGAGGCGAGCAATGGCAGCCGGGCAACCCCCTCGGGGGTGCGGGAAACTGCACGAGAGGCCATGCGCCGTCGTAGGGCACCGAGTGGGCCGTCAGCCATGCACGCCCCGCGCCCGCGGACAGTGCATGGCTGGCGCGCGGTGGTCGGCACAGGAAGAGTGCACCGCAGGCGCGCGGTGGCCTGGTTGGGCGGTGCAGGGTTGACGTGCCAGGGCCGTGGAATTGACTGAATGGACGTGCGGGGAGCGCAGTCCAAGGCTGCCGTGGTTGGATGCGGTCGTAGCGTGGAACACCGGAACCGGGGCCGTCCGGCCTTCGGGGGCGTTCCCACTGCGGCATCCGGCCCGGCGCACCGGCCCGGTGGCAGGTACCGGACTTGGCGCCGGCCCCGCCCCGGGGTGACCCGGCCTCCGGGCAGGTACTGGCGGACGACAACGGCAGGGACGGAACGTGAGGATCTTCCACCGCGCAAGGCACCGGCCGTCGGCCACCTGGCGGCAGACGACCGACCGGGCCTTCACCCTGATCGGTGACGGCCGATACGAGGACGCGGGGGCGCTGCTGGTGATGGCGGCCGACCTGGAGCCGTGGCTCTCCGACTCCTGGTTCAACCTCGCACTGCTGCACAAGTTCCGCCGCGACTGGGACCAGGCGCGCAGCGCCGGTCTGCGCGCCGTCGCCCTGCTCGACCGCGAGCACGGCGCCCCCGACTGGTGGAACCTCGGCATCACCGCGACCGCCCTGCAGGACTGGCCGCTGGCCCGGCGCTCCTGGCAGGCGTACGGCCTCCGGCTTCCCGCCGGGGCCGCACAGGACAGCCCGGTGACGCTGGACCTCGGCACCACACCGGTGCGGCTCTCCCCGGAGGGCGAGTCCGAGGTGGTCTGGGGCAGACGCCTCGACCCGGCGAGAATCGAGGTGCTCTCCATCCCGCTGCCCTCCTCGGGCCGCCGTTGGGGCGAGGTGGTGCTGCACGACGGCGCCCCGCACGGCGAGCGGGTCACCGACGGTGTGGCGTACCCCGTCTTCGACGAGATCGAACTCTGGGCGCCCTCACCGGTGCCGACCTATGTCGTCCTGCTCCAGGCCGCCACCGCCGGGGACCGCGACGCCCTGGAGCGGCTGGTCGCCGATGCCGGGTACGCGGCCGAGGACTGGACGTCCTCGGTACGGCTGCTCTGCCGGGCCTGTTCGGAGAGCCGGATGGCCGCCGACGACGGGCACACCCACCACCACGATCCGCACGACGACGGAGACGCCGCCCACCCCGGCCACCTCAGCCACCTCAGCGGCAGCGGCGGAATGTCCTGGCTCGCCGAGCGGGAGTGCGGGATCGCGGCCCCGGCCGGCCTGGTCCGCCGGCTGCTCGACCGCTGGGTCGCGGCCTCGCCCGGGACCAGGGCCTACCGCGACCTCGAAGAGGTCTGTTAGGGGAAGTCTCGAAGAGGTCTGTCGAGAGGAAGCCCGGAAGGGTCCGCCGGGCCGGGAAAGTAAGGAGCCGGGCGCAGTACGGCACCGTACTCTTGAGCGGTAAACCCCAAGTGATCCACGGAAGCGGAAGCGACGATGGCGGACCAGCACAACCACGAGCACGACCATGAGCACGAGGAGCCCCAGGTCACCGAGGTGATCGGCGAGGTTCCGGACCTCTCCAAGGCCGAGGCCCGCCCGATCACCGTGGTCGGCAACCCCGTCCTGCACCGTGAGTGCAAGGACGTCACCGCCTTCGACGCCGAACTCTCCGCGCTGATCGACGACATGTTCGCCTCGATGTACGCCGCCGAGGGCGTCGGCCTGGCGGCCAATCAGATCGGCGTCGACCTCAAGGTATTCGTCTACGACTGCCCGGACGACGAGGGCGTGCGCCATATCGGACACGTCGTCAACCCGGTGCTGGAGGAGTGGCCGGCCGACCGCAAGCGCGTCCTGGACGACGGCCAGGAGGGCTGCCTCTCCGTCCCCACCGCCTACGCCGAGCTGCCGCGCCCCGGCTACGCCGCCGTGCGTGGCCAGGACAAGGACGGCAACCCCGTCCGGGTCGACGGCACCGGCTTCTTCGCGCGCTGCCTCCAGCACGAGACCGACCACCTGTACGGCTTCCTGTACATCGACAAGCTCTCCAAGCGCGACCGCAAGGACGCTCTGAAGCAGATGGCCGAGGGCACCCCCAGGTACGCGACCGTCCCGAACAGCTGACGGTACGGCAGAGGCCGGTACGGGAACCTCCCGTACCGGCCTCTGCGCATTAGGTGCTGAGTGTGCGTCCGGCCTAGAAGTCGTCGTCGAAGGAGACCGAGCCCTCGACGGCGACCTGGTAGGCGGAGACCCGGCGCTCGAAGAAGTTGGTCAGCTCCTGGACGTTCTGCAGCTCCATGAAACCGAAGGGATTGGTGGAGCCGTAGCGGATCGGCAGGCCGAGGCGGGCCAGGCGCTGGTCGGCGACGGCCTGGAGGTACTCGCGCATCGACGCGGTGTTCATGCCGGGCAGGCCCTCGCCGCACAGGTCCTGGGCGAACTGGAGCTCGGCCTCGACGGCCTCCTCCAGCATCTCGGTGACCTGCTTGGCCATCTGGTCGTCGAAGAGGTCCGGCTCCTCCTCGCGGACGGTGTCCACGACGGAGAAGGCGAAGTCCATGTGCATGGACTCGTCACGGAACACCCAGTTGGTGCCGGTGGCCAGGCCGTGCAGCAGGCCGCGGGAGCGGAACCAGTACACGTAGGCGAAGGCACCGTAGAAGAACAGGCCCTCGACACAGGCCGCGAAGCAGATCAGGTTCAGGAGGAACGCGCGGCGGTCCTCCTTGCTCTGCAGCGAGTCGATGTGGTCGACGGCGTTCATGTACTTGAAGCAGAACTGCGCCTTCTGGTGGATGGAGGGGATGTTCTCCACCGCGTCGAAGGCCGCCGCACGGTCGTCCGGGTCGGGCAGGTAGGTGTCGAGCAGCGTCAGATAGAACTGGACGTGCACGGCCTCCTCGAACAGCTGCCGGGACAGGTAGAGCCGGGCCTCGGGGGAGTTGATGTGCTTGTAGAGGCTCAGCACCACGTTGTTGGCGACGATCGAGTCACCGGTCGCGAAGAAGGCGACCAGGCGGCCGATCATGTGCCGCTCGCCCTCGCTCAGCTTGGCGAGGTCGGCGACGTCGGAGTGCAGGTCCACCTCCTCGACGGTCCAGGTGTTCTTGATGGCGTCCCGGTACCGGTCGTAGAACGACGGGTAGCGCATCGGGCGCAGCGTCAGCTCGAAACCGGGGTCGAGCAGCATCTTCTGGCGATCAGTGGCACTCACTGGCAAGCCTCGCAGGACTCGGGGTTCTCCAGGGAGCAGGCGATGGCGGCGGCCTGCTCCTCAGCGGTCATGGTGGGCACAGGCACACTCACGGCGGTGGCGCGGGTCGCGGCCTGGGCGATCCGGGTGGCCGGGCGCGAACGCAGGTAGTAGGTGGTCTTCAGACCGACCTTCCAGGCGTAGGCGTACATCGAGCTGAGCTTGCCGATGGTGGGCGCCGCCATGAAGAGGTTCAGCGACTGGCTCTGGTCGATGTACGGCATCCGCGCGGCGGCCAGGTCGATCAGCGCGCGCTGCGGCAGCTCCCAGGCGGTGCGGTAGAGCGAACGGACCTCGGCGGGCAGCCAGTTCAGGTCCTGGACCGAGCCGTTGGAGTCGCGCAGCGAGTCCCGGGTCTGCTGGTCCCAGACGCCCAGCTCCTTCAACTCCCGCACCAGGTACGGGTTGACCTGGAGGAACTCGCCGGAGAGGGTCTCACGCTTGAACAGGTTGGAGACCTGCGGCTCGATGCACTCGTACACACCGGCGATCGAGGCGATGGTCGCGGTGGGCGCGATGGCCAGCAGCAGCGAGTTGCGCAGGCCGGTACGGGCGATGGTGGCGCGCAGGGCGTCCCAGCGCTCGGTCCACTGCGGGGTGGTGGCGCTGTGCTTGTCTGTGAAGAAGTGGTCGATGTGCAGCTCGCCACGGGCGGCGCGGGTCTCCTCGTACGCCTCGTGGCGGCCGAACTGCTCGGCCAGTTCGCTGGAGCGCTCGTACGCGGTGAGCATGATGCGCTCGGAGATCAGCGTGGAGAGCTGCTTGGCCTCGGCGGAGTCGAAGTCGAGCCGGAGCTTGAAGAAGACGTCCTGGAGGCCCATCACACCCAGACCCACCGGGCGCCAGCGGGAGTTGGAGGCGCCGGCCTCGGGGGTCGGGTAGAAGTTGATGTCGATGACCCGGTCCAGGAAGGTCACGGCGGTGCGCACGGTGGCGTCCAGCCGCTCCCAGTCCATGGCGCCCAGCAGGTCGGCCGCGGTGGCACCGGCGGCGACGTGGGCGCCGAGGTTGACCGAGCCGAGGTTGCAGACGGCCGTCTCGGAGTCGTCGGTGACCTCCAGGATCTCGGTGCAGAGGTTGGAGGAGTGCACCGTGCGGCCGGGCAGCGCGGTCTGGTTGGCGGCGCGGTTGGAAGCGTCCTTGAAGGTCATCCAGCCGTTGCCGGTCTGCGCCAGGGTGCGCATCATCCGGGCGTACAGGGTCTGCGCCGGGATGGTGCGGACGGCCTTGCCCTCGGCCTCGGCCTTGCGGTAGGCGGCGTCGAACTCGGCGCCCCACAGGTCCACCAGCTCGGGGACGTCGGCGGGGGAGAACAGCGACCAGTCCTCGTTGGCGTTGACCCGGCGCATGAACTCGTCCGGGATCCAGTGCGCCAGGTTGAGGTTGTGGGTACGCCGCGCCTCCTCGCCGGTGTTGTCGCGAAGCTCCAGGAACTCCTCGATGTCGGCGTGCCAGGTCTCCAGGTAGACGCAGGCCGCGCCCTTGCGGCGGCCGCCCTGGTTGACGGCGGCGACCGAGGAGTCCAGGGTGCGCAGGAACGGCACGATGCCGTTGGACTTGCCGTTGGTGCCCCGGATCAGCGAGCCGCGCGAGCGGATCCGCGAGTAGGACAGGCCGATGCCGCCCGCGTGCTTGGAGAGCCGGGCGATCTGGGCGTAGCGCGAGTAGATCGAGTCCAGGTTGTCCAGCGGCGAGTCCAGCAGGTAGCAGCTGGACATCTGCGGGTGCTTGGTGCCGGAGTTGAAGAGCGTCGGCGAGGAGGTCAGGTACTCCAGGCGGCTCATCAGCCGGTAGAGCTCGGCGACCTCGGCGACCGACTGCTCGCTGTCGCCGACCGCCAGGCCGGCCGCGACGCGGAGCAGGAAGTGCTGCGGGGTCTCGATGACCTTGCGGGTGATCGGGTGGCGCAGCAGGTAGCGGGACTGCACGGTGCGCAGGCCGAAGTACTCGAAGCGGTCGTCGCCCTGCTGGTCGATCAGGGCGTCGAAGGCGTCGGCGTGCTTGGCGACCAGGGCGGCGGTGACGTCGCCGATCAGGCCCTCGGCGTGGCCGACCGCGATCGAGGCGGAGAAGGAGATGGCGCCCTGGCCGATCGCCTCGTCGGCGATCTCCATGGCGAGCAGGCGGGCGGCCAGCTTCGAGTACTGGGGGTCCTCGGCGATCATCGACGCGGCGGCCTCCACGGCCAGCCCGCGCAGCTCGGCGAAGTCCGAACCGGCGTGGCGGCCGCGCAGCGCGGCGGCGGCGACGTGGCCGGGGTCCACCTGGGGGAGGTCCACGCTGCGGTCGGTGAGCAGCCGGAGCAGAGCCGCACCGGGGTCGGTCTGGGGGGTGGCGGCGGAACCCTGAGAGGGCAGGGCAACTGAGGCAGCGATGGTCAAGGCGCTTCTCTCCTGGCGGCGGCGGGCGACGAGGGTGGTCCGGACCGCCATGTGCGCAGGGGAGTACGGCACGCCGTGACATCGGCGCGCTTGTCGACCCCCCCGGCCCACCCGCGAGGCCCGGACGTGGTGCGGTGCTGCATGGCATCTGCGGGGAAGCCGTGTGGCACACCGTCGGCAGGTCATCGGACTTGCGGGCACTGGAGGAGCCGCCCGCTCACCGCTGCGGGGCAGTCCCGGATTCGCACCGGGTTCCCCTGCTTCGACAGCGAGAGCGAGCATACATGTTGTGGCGGTCTGTCGATGCGGCACCAGATGTAGTGGCGCGTGTTGCGCCCGAGCTACCCGCGTGGTTTCGCGGTGGGGGCCGTCAGAAGGTGATGGAGTACACCATGAGGTCGATTCCGGGGGCAGGTTCCCAGTCCCGTTCAGGGGTCCGGCGGAAGCCGACCCGCTCGTAGATGCGGTGGGCGGCCTCCATCGCCGGGCGGGTCGAGAAGGCCATTCCGGCCAGTCCGAGCTCGCGGCAGCGGGCCACTGTGGCGCGCACCAGAGCCTCGCCCGTGCCCCGCCCCCGGGCCGCCGAGCCGACCGCGAGCATCCGGATCTCGCCCTCGTGCGGTGCGGCGATGTCGGCCCACTCGGTGCCGCCGACGGCGAGGGTCACACAGCCGAGGACCGCCTGGCTGTGCGCGTCGACCGCGACGAGGAGTTCGGCCTCCTGGTTGCGGCGGGCGGCGTCGCGGAGGAGCTGGACATAGCCGCTGTCCGGGGGCGTGTGGCCATCGCCCACGAACGCCTCGACAGTGACTTCACCTGCGGCTTCGAGGTCCTCTTCGAGTGCGCGGCGGATGAGTATGTCCATCCGGACAGTGTGCCCGAAGGGCGGGCGGAGGCGGCGGGCAGGGTGCCGTACAGGCGGTCGGGAAGAATCGGGGCCGCAGGGTGGTTGGGGCCGGGGTGATCATCAGGCCCGTCGCCGTGATCGGGCCTGCCGCGGCCGGGGCCGCCGGTGCTCGGCAGTTCACGGCCAATCAGGAAACCGAGCAGGCCGAAGCCGCCGATGGAGCCGATCAGGCCGAGGGAGGTCGCAAGGGTCTCGGAGGTCATGATCTCCACCCTCGTCCGAGCGGGCCGGCGTCACGAGTGGCAGGGAAGGCCGATTGCATCGAAATCCTGCCAACGGCATGCTGGGGGCCATGCTGAAGAACGTCGCCGCGGTGGTGCTGGAGCCGGTCCATCCGTTCGAACTCGGCGTGGCCAGCGAGATCTTCGGCCTCGACCGGGCCGAGGACGGCCTGCCGGTGTACGACTTCGCCCTCGCGGCCGACCGTCCCGGACGGCTGGCCACCCACGCCGGCTTCGACCTGGACGTCCCGTACGGTCCCGAACGGCTGGCCGAGGCGGACCTGGTGGTGGTCACCGCGGTCGGACGGCGCAGCGAGTACCCGTCCGAGCTGGTGGAGGTCCTGCGCGCCGCCGTCGCGCGCGGGGCGCGTGCACTGTCGATCTGCAGCGGCAGCTTTCTGCTCGGTGCGGCCGGACTGCTGGACGGCCGCCGCTCAACCACGCACTGGAAGCACACCGAGGAGCTGGCCCGGCGCTTCCCGCTCACCACCGTCGAACCCGATGTGCTCTACGTGGACGAGGACCCGGTGATCACCTCCGCCGGGACGGCCGCCGGGATCGACGCATGTCTGCACCTGGTCCGCAAGATGCAGGGCGCGGAGGTGGCGAGGGCGATCGCCCGGCGGATGGTGGTCGCCCCGCACCGGGAGGGTGGCCAGGCGCAGTTCGTCGACCGGCCGATGCCGGTGTGCGACGCGGACTCGCTCGGGGGCCTGCTCGACTGGCTGCGGCGCCACCTCGACCGGGAGCTGACGGTCGATCAACTGGCGGCCCGCGCCCATATGTCACCCCGCACCTTCGCCCGCCGCTTCCAGCAGGAGACCGGTACCACCCCGCACCGCTGGCTCACCAACCAGCGCCTGCTGCTGGCCCAGCGCCTGCTGGAGGGCACCAACGAGCCGGTGGACGCGGTCGCCGCCCGCTGCGGCTTCGGTAACGCGGCCACCCTCCGGCACCACTTCGGCCGCTGGCTGGGCACCACGCCGCAGGCGTACCGGCGGGCCTTCGCGGGCAGTTGGCCGAGCTCCGAGCCGACGGCCCGGGTCTGATCGGTGTACCACCAGGGGCGCGAGGCCGTGGTGGTGCACCGGTCAGGCCAGGTGGGAGACCGAGTTCCAGTGTTCTGCGTGGAGTCGGCCGGAGTGGGAGCGCCAGAGGCTGGTCGAGCAGTTGCGTACCGCCTGGAGTTCCAGCAACTGGGGCTCGGTGAGCCGGTCCAGCACATAGCGGAGCATCAGCACCGTGCAGTCGTGGGCCACCACCAGTACCGGCCGGCCCGCCTCCTCCTCGCAGAGGTCGCGCAGCAGGCCGCGCATCCGCAGTGCGACGTCCAGGGGCGATTCGCCACCGGGCGGCCGGTAGTACAACTCGCCCATCTTGCGCCGCCGGGCGGCCTCGGCGGGGTGCTCCTTCTCGATCGCGGCCGCGGTCAGCATCTCCAGGACACCGAGCTCTCTGTCCCGCAGCCGTTCGTCGTACCGGACGGGGAGTCCGACCGGTACCGTGCCGATGCCGGCGGCCTGGGCGAGCGCGATCCTGGCGGTCTCGGCGGTGCGGACGTACGGGGAGCACCAGACGGCCCGGGGGCGGTCGGCCGCGGGCAGCCCGGCCCACCACCGGCCGAGGTCGTGGGCCTGGCTGCGGCCGTGCGGGGAGAGCGGTATGTCGGCGTCCCGGCTGGTGATGGGGACGGTCAGTGCCCCGGTCTCGGCGGCGAGCTGGAACTCGACGTTGGCGATGCTCTCGCCGTGCCGGGTGGCGATCAGGACGGAGGGCAGTGGCCGCCCGGGCGCTGCGAGGCGGTGTCCGTTCAGGATGCTGGTGAGCTCTGCCATGGCTGGTTCTCCCCGTTGGTGTCCGTGACTCGGGCGGGCCGCGCAGACCAAGCGCACTCCCATGGTCGCGCCCCCGGGTGATTGCGCCGCCTGTGATCGCGCCGCCACCCCAGTGTTGACCGAGGTGACGGCGCGATCACAGGGCGCACGAGTCGGCGACGAATGCGCCCGCGGGGGTCAGTGCGCCGCCATGGGCTCCGGAGCGTCCTCCAGGGCCTTGTCCCCGGCCTCGGCGCTGTAGTCCGCCCGGCTGGTCTCGTCGACGCCGTCGGGGGCCTTGACGGCCCGCAGGACGAGGGTCAGCACCACGGACACCAGCAGGTTGAGCACAAAGGCGGTGAGGCCGATGTACCCGATCTCGCCGATGCCCGGGATCGCCGCCGAGCTGCCGCCGAAGTGCTTGGTGGCGGGGGAGGCGACCTGGTACGCCTCCCAGGTGCCGTACACCATGCCGACCGCCCAGCCGGCCAGCAGTGCCCAGCGGTGGAACCAGCGGGTGAAGAGCCCGCCGACGATGGAGACGAAGGTCTGCAGGATCCACAGGCCGCCGAGCAGCTGCAGGTTGATCGCGAACTGCTTGTCCATCAGCAGGACGAAGGCCAGCGCGCCGACCTTCACCAGCAGTGAGGCGAATTTGGCGACCTGGGTCTCCTGCGCGGCCGTCGCGTCCGGCTTCAGGAACTCCTTGTAGACGTTGCGGGTGAACAGGTTGGCCGCCGCGATCGACATGATCGCCGCCGGGACGAGCGCGCCGATGCCGATCGCCGCGAAGGCGACACCGGTGAACCAGTCAGGGAACATGTCGGCGAACAGCTGCGGCACCGCGAGCTGTGCGTTGTAGCCCTTGACGCCCTTGCCGACGCCCGCCGCGATCGCCATGAAGCCGAGCAGCGCCAGCAGCCCCAGCATCAGCGAGTACGCGGGCATGATCGCCATGTTGCGGCGCACCGTGTTGCGGGACTTGGAGGCCAGCACCCCCGTCACCGAGTGCGGGTACATGAACAGCGCCATCGCCGAGCCGAGCGCCAGCGTGGCAAACGTCCACTGGGCGTTCTCGCCCGTCACCAGCGAGCCGGCCGGTTTGCCGGTGGCCGGGTTGACGGTGGAGAACTTGTGCGCCGCCGAGTCGAAGATGTGCCCGTAGCCGCCCAGCCGCATCGGGATGTAGATCACCGCGACGATGATCACGATGTAGACCAGGGTGTCCTTGACGAACGCGATCAGCGCCGGGGCCCGCAGGCCCGAGGAGTAGGTGTAGGCGGCGAGCACCGCGAAGGCCACGAAGAGCGGCAGGTCCTTGACGAACCAGTTGCTGTCGGCGCCACCGCCCACACCCAGCACGTCCAGCACCGCCTGGATGCCGACCAGTTGGAGCGCGATGTACGGCATGGTGGCCAGGATCCCGGTCAGCGCCACCGCCAGCGACAGCCCCTTGGAGCCGTACCGGCCGCGCACGAAGTCCGCCGGGGTCACATAGCCGTGCACCCGGGAGACCGACCAGAGCCGGGGCAGGAAGAGGAAGACCAGCGGGTACGCGATGATCGTGTACGGCACCGCGAAGAAGCCCGCCGCGCCCACGCCGTAGATCAGCGCGGGGACGGCGACGAAGGTGTACGCGGTGTACAGGTCGCCGCCGAGCAGGAACCAGGTCACCCAGGTGCCGAAGCTGCGGCCGCCCAGGCCCCACTCGTCCAGGTGCTGGGCGTTGTCCGCCCGGCGCCAGCGCGAGGCCAGGAAGCCCATCACGGTGACCAGGACGAAGAACAGAATGAAGATCGTCAGAGCGGGGACGTTCACACCGTGGCTCATGCCTGCCCACCGTCCTGCACGGCCGCCCTGCGGGCCTTCTCGTCGCGCTGGAGCAGCAGGTAGGCCGCGACCGTGAAGACGGCCGAGACGGGCACCCAGAGCAGCTGGTACCAGTAGAAGAACGGCATCCCGCCGGCCTCGGGGGCCACCTTGGCGTACGAGGAGACCCAGAGCATCGCGACGATCGGGACGAGCAGGGAGATCCCGGCCAGCACCCGCTCGGGGGTGACGACCGGGACGGTACCCGGGGATGCGCCGGTATCGGGCTTGGAGGCTTCGGACGACGACATGTGTGCTCCGGCTGATGAGGGCTCACCTCGTCGGCGCCGCAGCGCACGGGGGACGTGCGCCCGCCGAGCAGCACCTGCGGTGATCGGCAGTCAGTACGGCAGCGAAATCTAGGCCCTGGAGTGACCTGTGTCACTACCCCGGACCGAAGATCCCGGATATCGGACGCACAACCGGATACCTCGTCAAGTCGAGCCACGGGAAGCTGTGCGCCGGCTGTGCACCGCCTCGCTGGGGAACCGTGCGCCAGCCATGCAGTGCCTCGGGGCCCCGCGCCCCTGGGTGGCCCGGGCGGACCGGGTGCCCCACGCCCCCGGTGCTATGCCGGGCGCTTGAGGCGGGTGATGAACTTGTAGCGGTCGCCGCGGTAGATGGAGCGGACCCACTCGACCGGGGCACCGTCGGCGTCGAAGGAGTGACGGGAGAGCTGGAGCATCGGCAGGCCCAGGTCGGAGCCGAGCAGTCCGGCCTCGCGCGGGTTGGCCAGGGTGGTCTCGATGGTCTCCTCGGCCTCGGCCACCGTGACCCCGTACACCTCGCGCAGCGCCGTGTAGAGAGAGGTGTGCTTGGCCAGGTTGCGCCGCAGGGCGGGGAACCGCTTGGCGGACAGGTGGGCCACCTCGATCGCCATCGGGTCGCCGTTGGCCAGGCGCAGGCGTTCGATCCGCAGCACCCGGCTGCCGGGCTTGATGTCCAGCAGTGGGGCGAGGTGCTCGTCCGCGCCGATGTAGCCGATCTCGATCAGCCGGGAGGTCGGCTCCAGGCCCTGGGCCCGCATGTCCTCGGTGTAGGAGGTGAGTTGGAGCGCCTGGGCGACCTTGGGCTTGGCGACGAAGGTGCCCTTGCCCTGGATGCGCTCCAGGCGGCCCTCGACCACCAGCTCCTGGAGGGCCTGGCGCACGGTGGTGCGGGAGGTGTCGAACTGTGCCGCGAGCGCCCGCTCCGGCGGGACCGGGGTGCCGGCCGGCTGGGTCTCGGTGAGCTGGAGCAGGTGGCGCTTCAGGCCGTAGTACTTGGGGACGCGGGCGGTCGGGTCGGCCGCTACCTGCGTCGGCAGGCTCTTCGCCTGGGGGTTGTTCACCTGGGCAGTGCTGCCCCCGTCGCTGGTCATCGGCCGTCTCTCCTGCTACTCGCGGGGTCGTCCCTGACCCTGCCGCCTCGTTAACGGCACACATCGTTGCACGTATGTCCTGTCAACGGGGACCTCATCACACGATGAACGATGGGCGGTGTCGGCTTGATAACGGGTGGTCCGGATTGCTCCGGCTACCGTTGACACGCCCATTGGTCTAGGCCAAGCTCCAGGCATCTGGTCTACACCACTGCAGACCACCCATGAATTCCAAACCCCGTCCCATGGGTTTGCGACACCAGTTCCTGCCGATATATGCCGGTCTGTCGCTGCCACCGTGGGGGCACCCGGGCATCCCTCAGGAGGATGGCGTGAAGCGTCAGCTCATCGCGGCGGTCGGCGTCGCAGCTATGGCCGTCGGCCTCGCGGCTTGTGGTTCGGACGCCAAGACGGACGGTGGCAACAGCGCTGCCCCCACCAGCCTCACCGTCTGGCTCACCGTCGACGCCCAGCAGAACTGGCCTGATCTGGTCAAGTCCGCCGACGACCAGCTGACCGCCAAGTACCCGGGCATCAAGATCAACCACGAGTACTACGGGTGGAAGGACAAGAACCCGAAGCTGGACTCGGTTCTCGCCACCAACCAGGTGCCGGACGTGGTCGAGATGGGCAACACCGAGATGCTGCCCTACATGATCAAGGGTGCGCTGGCTCCGCTGGACACCTCGAAGTTCGAGAACAGCGGTGCCTGGCTGGACGGCCTCAAGGCCTCGGTCACCTACAACGACAAGGTCTTCGGCGTGCCGTACTACGCCGGTGCCCGCGTCGCGACCTGGCGCAAGGACGTCGCCGCCGACGCCGGCGTGACCGCCACCCCGAAGACCTACGCCGAGCTGACCGCCGACCTGGACAAGATCCAGGCCAAGCAGGGCGACAAGTTCTCCGCCTGGTACCAGCCGTCGCGCGACTGGTACACCGCGATGTCCTTCGTGGCCGACGCCGGCGGCTCGATCGCCACGCAGGACGGCGGCAAGTGGAAGGCCAGCCTGGAGAGCCCGGAGGCGATCAAGGGCCTGACCGCCTGGAAGGACGCCCTCGGCAAGTACATGAAGGGCGACCTGACCAAGGACGACGCCGACCGCTACATCGTCTACGGCCTGGGCCAGTCCGGCATGATCTACGGCGCCGGCTGGGAGGGCGGCTCCGCCGCCGACCCGAAGTTCGACAAGACCGGCGGCAAGCTGAAGGACAACCTGGTCTCCTTCGTGATGCCCGGCCCGTCCGGCAAGAACCTGAGCACCTTCCTCGGCGGCTCCGACCTGGCCGTCCCGGTCAAGTCGAAGGCCAAGGACGTCGCCTCGGAGTGGATCAACTTCTTCACCAACTCCAAGGCCCAGGACGCCCTGGTCAAGGCAGGCAACCTGCCGAACAACAAGACCCAGCTGGCCCCGCTGAAGAGCGACCCGAAGGTCGGCGCCTCGGCCGAGGCCGCCGAGCTCAGCTGGTTCGTCCCGACCGCGCCGGGCTGGCTGCAGGTCGAGAAGGCGAACATCCTGCAGAACGCCCTGCAGGACATCGCCCAGGGCAAGAAGACCGTCGAGGCCGCTGCGAAGGACGCCGACACGGCCATCGACGCCGTCATCAACAACGCCTGACGGACGGTCGGCAGCCCGCCGGTCCCCTCCACGCCGAGGGGGCCGGCGGGCCCAGGCCGTGAGGCCACTTGAGAACCTGCAAGCGCCAGGCGTAGCTGAGGAGCACGTGATGAGTGCCGAGACATCCACCGTGAAGGTGCCGCCGCAGCGGCCCTCGTCATCCACGGGGGCGCCGGCTCCCAGAGCCGAGCGCCCGGCGAGGAAGAGCGGCCGGTTCTCGGGTCAGGCCGCGCCCTGGCTGCTGCTCGCGCCGACCCTGGTCGTCCTGGCCGTGGTCCTCGGCTACCCGCTGGTGCGCCTGGCCACCCTCTCCTTCCAGAAGTTCGGCCAGTCCCAGCTCTGGGGCTTCCAGCCCACCGAGTGGGTCGGCTTCCAGAACTTCACCACCGTGCTCGGCGACAGCGTCTTCTGGGACGTCGTGGTGCGCACCATCCTCTTCGCCGTCGGCGCGGTCGTGTTCACCATGGTGATCGGCATGGCCCTCGCGATGCTGCTGATGCGGGTCTCCGGCTGGGTGAAGACGCTCATCAACGTCGCCCTGGTGGCGAGCTGGGCGATGCCGATCGTGGTCGCCGTCACCGTCTTCAAGTGGATGTTCGACTCCGACTACGGCGTCGTCAACTGGCTGCTGAGCCGTATCCCGGGCCTGGACTTCGACCGCCACAACTGGTTCATCGACTCCACCCAGGGCTTCACCATCATCATGGCGCTGGTGGTCTGGGGCGCCGTGCCGTTCGTCGCGATCACCCTGCACGCAGGTCTCACCCAGGTGCCCAAGGAGCTGGAGGAGGCCGCGCGGATGGACGGCGCCGGAGCCGTCAAGGTCTTCCGCTACGTCACCCTGCCGGTGCTCAAGCCCATCATCGTCATGCTGGCCACCCTCTCGGTCATCTGGGACATGGGCGTCTTCCCCCAGGTCTTCCTGATGCGCGGCGGTCACCCCGAGCCCGAGTACCAGCTGCTCACCACGTACTCGTACGACAAGGCGTTCGTGGTCAACGACTACTCCATGGGTTCGGCCATCGCCCTGCTCACCGTGCTGCTGCTGCTCGGCGTGATCGCC
Source organism: Kitasatospora sp. GP82 (assembly GCF_029892105.1). Lineage (GTDB taxonomy): Bacteria > Actinomycetota > Actinomycetes > Streptomycetales > Streptomycetaceae > Kitasatospora. Next base: position 295,118 of record NZ_JARZAJ010000001.1, read on the forward strand.
GTGTACATGCGGCAGATGCTGAAGATCGGAGAGGTCGAGTGACGACCGAAGTGAAGCAGCCGCGTCCCAAGGGCCGCGCGGTCTACAACCTGATCGGCCTGCTGGTCGCCGCGGTCATGGGCTTCCCGGTGTACTGGATGATCAACACCGCGCTGAAGCCGGCCAAGGACTCCATCTCGCCGACGCCGAAGTTCCTGCCCTTCCCGCTGTCGCTGGAGAACTTCCACCGGGCGCTGCAGATCTCCGACTTCTGGGGCCCGGTCACCCGCAGCCTGATCATCGCGGGCTCCACCGTGGGCATCGGCCTGGTGGTCGGCCTGCTGGCCGCGCTGGCGATCTCGCGCTTCGCCTTCCGCGGCCGCAAGGTGGTCATCGTGGGCATTCTGACGGTGCAGATGGTGCCGCTGGTCGCGATGATCATCCCGGTCTTCCTGCTGCTCAACGACCTCGGCCAGTACAACAAGCTGACCGGCATCATCCTGACCTACCTGACCTTCGTGCTCCCCTTCACGGTGTGGACCCTGCGTGGCTTCATCGTGAACATCCCCAAGGAGCTGGAGGAGTCCGCGATGGTCGACGGCTGTACCCGTACCGGGGCCTTCGTCCGCGTGGTCTTCCCGCTGCTCGCGCCCGGCCTGGTCGCCACCGCGATCTACGGCTTCATCCAGGCGTGGAACGAGTACCTGTACGCCCTCCAGCTGCTCAGTCAGCAGAACACCACCGCCACCGTCTGGCTCGGCAACTTCACCACCACCCGTGGCACCGAGTACGCGCCGATGATGGCCGGCTCGACCATGATGGCGATCCCCGTGGTGATCTTCTTCCTGCTGGTCCAGCGCCGTATCGCCTCCGGCCTAACGGCCGGTGCCGTGAAGGGGTGACCCGAGCCGTGAGTATTCTCGTTCCGGCGGTCGCGGACAGCGACCAGCTGCACCGCGACGCCCTGACGGTCCTTCAGCCGGGCTTCGTCGGCACCGCTCCGCCCGAGTGGCTGCGCCGCCACCTGGCGGCCGGTCTCGGCTCGGTCGCCCTGTTCGGACGGAACGTCACCGACCCGGAGCAGCTGGCCGCGCTCACCGCGGCGCTGCGCTCGGAGAACCCGGACGTGCTGGTCGCCATCGACGAGGAGGGCGGCGACGTCACCCGTCTGGAGGCCGGCTCGGGGTCCTCCTGGCCGGGCAACCTCGCCCTCGGCGCGATCGACGATCCGGCACTGACCCGCGATGTCGCCCGTGAGCTCGGCCGGGCGCTGGCCGCCTGCGGCGTCAACTACAACTGGGCGCCCTCGGCCGACGTCAACTCCAACCCGCGCAATCCGGTGATCGGGGTCCGCTCCTTCGGCGCCGACCCCGGGCTGTGCGCCCGGCACACCGCGGCCTGGGTGGAGGGCCTGCAGTCGGTCGGTGTGGCCGCCTGTGCCAAGCACTTCCCCGGCCACGGTGACACCGCCGTGGACTCCCACCTCGGCCTGCCCGTGGTGGACGTGGACGTGGACCTGCTGCGCTCGCGCGACCTGGTCCCGTTCATGGCCGCGATCGAGGCCGGCGCCAAGGCCGTGATGACCGCTCACATCATGATCCCGGCGCTGGACCCGACGTTGCCCGCCACCCTCAGCCGGGCCGTGCTCAGCGACCTGCTGCGCGGCTCGCTGGGGTACCAGGGCCTGATCGTCACCGACGGCATCGAGATGGGCGCGATCGCCGACACCTACGGCACCGGCGAGGGCACCGTCCTGGCCCTGATCGCCGGAGCCGACGCGATCTGTGTCGGCGGCGGTCTGGCCGACGAGGAGACGGTGCTGCACCTGCGCGACGCCATCGTGGAGGCGGTCCGCGCCCGCCGGCTGAGCGAGGAGCGCCTGGCCGACGCGGCCCAGCGGGTCCGCGGTCTCGGCAACTGGGCCCGGATCGAGGCCCAGGGCGAACTGGCCGAGCCGGACCTGGCGATCGGCCTGCGGGCCGCCCGCCGGGCACTGCGCGTGGTCCGGGCGCCGGGTGCGGCCGTCGCCCCGGTGACCGAGCGCCCGTACGTGGCCTCGTTCTCCCCGCAGGCGAACATCGCGGTGGGCGACGAAACGCCGTGGGGCGTGGCCGGGATGCTGGCGGCCCGCTTCCCCGGGACGCGAACCGCGAGGTTCGGCCCGGACATCGAGCTGGACGAGGTGGAGGCCGGGGTGCTCGCCGGGGCAGCCGGCCGCCGCCTCGTCCTGGTGGTCAGGGACGCCCATCGGCACACCTGGATGTCCGCGGCCCTGGACCGGCTGGTGACGGCCCGTCCGGACGCCCTGGTGGTCGAGATGGGTGTACCGCAGGCCGTCCCGGTCGGGGCGCTGCACGTCGCCACCCATGGCGCGGCCAGGGTCTGCGGACTGGCCGCCGTCGAGGTGCTGACCGGGCAACAGGTCTGAGTCGCGCTCATGGCCCGGGGCCCGCTGGAGAGTCAACTCCGGCGGGCCCCGGGCCTTTTGTGACCATGTTCCCGAACGGCAAGCCGCTGCCCTCCTTCATCGGCGGCTCGGACCTGGCGGTGACCGCCGAGTCGCCCGTCGCCGAGCCGGCCAAGGACTGGATCCGGATGGTCACCAGCACCGGGTCCGAGCAGACCCTCGCCGACAAGGGCACCCTCCCGAACAACCTGACCCAGCTGGAGCCGCCGAAGACCAGCCCACCACGGCCGCCGCCAACGCCGTGCCGGATGCCTGGTTCACCCTGCCGGCGCCCGGCTGGAGTGCGGTCGAGAAGCAGAACGTGCTGGTCGACATGCTGAACGGCATCCCGGGCGGCAAGGCGGTGGACGCCGCGACCAAGGACGCGGACGCGGTGATCGACAAGCTGATCAACAACCCGTCCCGAGACCGGCCCCGGTGCGCCGTTCCCGGTCCGGACGGCGCACCGGGTGTGCTCCACCCGGGCTGTCCCCGTAGGATCGTCACAGGGCGCCGACCATCCCACCGGCGCCCGCAGCGAGTGTGCGGACTCGCCGCCGTAGAGGTCCCCGTCAGGCATCCGTCCGACCGGGGTATCACCATCTCATCGGAGGCACATTCAGATGTCCGACCCGCAGACCACTTCCGTCCCCGGCCGGATCATGGCGGCGGAGATGGCCGAGCAGCCGGCCGTCCTGCAGCGCATCCTCGACGAGGGCGCCCCGAAGATCCGCGAGATCGCGTCCCAGATCGCCGCCCGCAACCCGCGCTTCGTCCTGCTGACGGCGCGCGGCACGTCCGACAACGCGGCGCTGTATGCGAAGTACCTGATCGAGGTACTGCTGGGCAAGCCGGCCGGCCTCACCTCGATGTCCACCACCACGGCGTACGGCGCCAAGCCGGACCTCACCGACGTGCTGGTCATCACCGTCAGCCAGTCCGGCGGCTCGCCCGACCTGGTGGCCTCCACCAAGGCCGCCCGCGAGGCCGGTGCGATCACGCTGGCCGTCACCAACAACGCCGACTCGCCGCTGGCCGAGGTCTCCGAGTTCCACATCGACGTCCTGGCGGGCCCGGAGAAGGCTCTGCCGGCCACCAAGACCTACACCGCCGAGCTGCTCGCCCTCTACCTGCTGATCGAGGGCCTGCGCGGCAGCGACGGTGCGGCCGCCAAGGTGCTGCCCGAGCTGGCCGCACAGATCCTGGCCCGCCAGAGCGAGGTGAAGGCCCTGGCCGAGCGCTACCGTTTCGCCCAGCGCCTGGTCATCACCTCGCGCGGCTACGGCTACCCCACCGCCCGCGAGGCGGCGCTGAAGCTGATGGAGACCACCTACATCCCGGCCTCCCCGTTCTCCGGCGCCGACCTGCTGCACGGCCCGCTGGCCATGGTGGACAACGTCTCCCCGGTCATCGCGATCGTCCCGGACGGCAAGGGCGGCGAGGCCCTGCAGCCGGTCCTGGACCGACTGCGCGGCCGTGGCGCGGACCTGGTGGTCGTCGGCCAGCGGGACCAGGTGGAGGCCGCCTCCGCAGGCTTCGCCCTGCCCGCCGGGGTGCCCGAGGAGGTCCAGCCGATCCTGGAGATCCTCCCGCTCCAGCTGCTGGCGTACGAGGTCACCATCGCCCGCGGCCAGGACCCGGACGCCCCCCGCGCGCTCGCCAAGGTCACCGAGACCCACTGACGCAGACGCCAGGATGCCCCCGGCCGTCCAGAGGACAGCCGGGGGCATCCCCACACCCGGGCACCCCGACAAGGGGCACGGGGGTCGTCGGTGGGCACCGAGATCACCTGCGCCCCTGTCGGGGCACCCAGTTGCCCGATGTGCCGGACGGCATAAAAGCACTACGGGCCACGGCGCCGACACAGGACCCTCAACCCGTGCGGCACCGCAGCCCGGAGCTGTCGTCGGGCGCCTGTGCCGACCGATGGCTGTGCGGGGCCCTCGGGCGTCGGCGTCCGACCGAGGAGCTGCCTCGCGCGGTCAGGGCAGTTGCGCGGGGGCGGCTCCTTGGTGCTTCTTCATTGTGGACTAGACCAATCTGGCTTGTCCAGGGAGGGCCCAAAATTGGTCTGGACAACTTGGAGCGGGTGGTTGCCGGAGCCGGTGCGGCCTCCTCCGGTTACGCTCACAATGTGCCCTCGCTGAACGAACTCGTCCGCCGCCACACCACGCTGACCGGTGCCGATGTGGAATGGCTCCACATGCTGGTCTCGGAGTGGCAGCTGCTCTCCGACCTCTCCTTCGCCGACCTGGTGCTCTGGATCCCCACCTGGGACGGCATCCGGTACGTCTCGGTCGCCCAGATGCGCCCCAACACCGGGCCGACCTCCTACCAGGACGACATGGTCGGCCACCTGGTCCCGCGTGGCCGCCGCCCGCTGCTGGACGCCGCCTTCGACGAGGGGCGGATCGTGCGCGAGGGCGATCCGGAGTGGCGCGAGGAGGTGCCGGTACGGGTCGAGTCGATCCCGGTCCGGCGCGAGGGCCGGGTACTCGGGGTGATCGCCCGCAACACCAACCTGCTGACCGTCCGCACGCCCAGCCGGCTGGAGCTCACCTATCTGCAGAGCGCCTCCGACCTGGCCCAGATGATCGCCGCAGGAACGTTTCCGTACCCCGCCGAGCAGACCGATATGGACGCCGCCCCCCGGGTCGGCGACGGTCTGATCCGCCTGGACGCCGACGGCATCGTCACCTACGCCAGCCCCAACGCGCTCTCCGCCTACCACCGTCTCGGGCTCACCACTGACCTGGTCGGCAGTCATCTCGGCTCCACCACCGCCGAGTTGGTCCCTCCGTCGCGCGGCGCGGTGCACGAGGCACTGGTCAAGCTGGCCAGCGGCTGGGCCCCCCGGCAGACCGAGGTCGAGGTCCAGGGGGGAGTGGTCACCCTGCGGGCCATCCCGCTGAAGCCCAAGGGGGTGCTCACCGGCTCGCTGGTGCTCTGCCGCGACGTCACCGAACTGCGCCGCCGCGACCGCGAGCTGATGACCAAGGACGCCACCATCCGGGAGATCCACCACCGGGTGAAGAACAACCTGCAGACGGTGGCGGCCCTGCTGCGCTTGCAGGCCCGCCGGATGGACTCGGAGACCGGGCGGGCCGCGCTGGACGAGGCCGTCCGCCGGGTCGGCTCGATCGCCATCGTGCACGAGACGCTCTCGCAGGCCCTGGACGAGAAGGTGGCCTTCGACGAGATCGCCGACCGGGTGCTCGCGATGGTCAAGGAGCTGTCCCAGGACGGCAGGGTGGCGACCAGGCGCACCGGCAGTTTCGGCATCCTCTCCGCCGAGGTCGCCACTCCGCTGGCGATGGTGCTCACCGAACTGCTGCAGAACGCCCTCGAGCACGCCTTCGGCACGAAGTCCGAGGGAAACCTGGAGGTCAGCGCGTTGCGCGGCCGGGCACCCGCCAGCGGCAAGGGCTGGTCGGACAGCTGGAACGGCGGTGCGAAGCCGGCCGAGTACCTGCTGATCACGGTGCAGGACGACGGCAAGGGCATGCCCGAGGGCTTCGACCCGCAGCAGGCGGGCAACCTGGGTCTGCAGATCGTCCGTACGCTCTGCACCAATGAGCTGGGTGGCACCTTCGACATGGTCGCCGCACCGGACGGCGGCACGAAGGTGATCCTGGAGATCCCGGTTCGCTAGCTCCTCGCGAGCCGAGGAGCGTCGGCACCGGCTCAGAGTGCCCGGTGGCGAGCGAGGGGTCAGAAAAGAGAAACGAGGCCCTGTCGACCGGGGGGGTGGGTCGACAGGGCCTCTCAACCCGTTCCGGCCGTCGGGGGGAGTCGGCCGGAACGGGGGCTCTTTGGTGGTGCGACGCCGGGCCCGTGTGTTGCACACGGTGAGCGGCTCAGGTCCACAGTATTGCTCTAAGTGAGCAGTAGCAAGTGGCCTGGCCGCTCGGCGTGGTCCGGGTCTCGCCGAAGCGTGGCCCGTTCTGCGGAAGGCTCGGCCGGTGCTGCGACAGTCGTCGCGGGGGCGGAGCCCTTGATCATGGGTTGATCAGGTCCAGCTGAGTGTGTGTCAGGCGGTGCGGGCGCGGTTGCGGGCGGCACGGCGCTTCATCGCGCGACGCTCGTCCTCGCTCATCCCGCCCCAGACACCGGCGTCCTGCCCGGTCTCCAGCGCCCACTGCAGGCACTGCTCCATGACGGGACAGCGGCGGCACACGGCCTTGGCTTCCTCGATCTGCAGCAGAGCGGGACCGGTGTTCCCGATCGGGAAGAAGAGCTCCGGGTCCTCTTCGCGGCAGACAGCGCGGTGGCGCCAGTCCATGTTCGTCCAACTCCTCCGGTCGGTGGGCGGGGGCCCGGCCGACACACTCGATGGTGGCTTGTGAATGTGAACGCTTTCACGAATCCCACAACAGCAAAAGAGACCAAAGGCCCGCCGGGGCCCGGGTGGTCTGTGCTGGGGTGGGGTTCGGGCGGATCAAGGGAGCCGTCGCGCGCCACGCCCGTCAGGGCTGAACCTGCGGGGTTGCTGCGACGTGTCCCGATCGCCATGTAGAGGTTCGCAAACCTCGGGCTGGGATACAACCCCCTTCGGGTAGGAATTTTTGATTCTTCGGTGTCGCCTAGCTCACAGCCCGTACTTCTATGGGGTGAAGGGGGCTTGTGCGTTCGAGAAGAAGGGGGAAACCCCCTTCTGGTCACACAATCACACGCAGTGCCCGCCGAACGCCTGTGAAACTGACGCGACTCCTGTCTCCAAGGTGGTCCCCATCGACCTGAAATGGGGCCGGTTCCTGTGAAACCAAGGTGAAGTGTCTGACGTCGTGATAGGTGACGACGTACTTTCCGCGTGGGCCAACGGGTCCCGCAGGGCCATTCGCAGGAGTGTGCGAGCGCAGAATCTGACGGACCGTTCGAGCCGTTCCGAACGCCGTCATTCGAGTGATGCCGAAAACATCAAGATCAGTATCGAAGGACGCGGAGGGCGAAGGCACCACCGGGCGATTACCCAGGAAGGTCCATGGTGAGGTGTTGGACACTATCGCCATCACCAGCCCCGGCACCGTCTCCTGGCCATTGATCTCCAGGGAGATCGGGCCCTTTCGGCGATGATCACGCTCCGTGATGTAGTGCCTGAGTGCCTGGTTGATGTAGAGCGCGTGCGTGGACCGGCGGCCCGACTTGCGCTGCTCCTCCACCCGGCCGACCACACCGGCGTCGAAACCCAGGCCCGCGGTGAAGGTGAACCAGCGGTCGGGCAGGCCCTCGGTCATCGCCTTGCCCAGGCCGATCGCCTTCTCCCGGCCGGACTCCACCGCGTCCAGCAGTACGCTCGTCGCCTCCACCGGGTCGTTCGGCAGACCCAGTGCGCGGGCGAAGACATTGGTACTGCCCCCCGGGACCACCGCCAGCCGGGGCAGGCGCTCGGACGGGCCGTTCGCCAGCAGTCCGTTCACCACCTCGTTGACGGTGCCGTCGCCGCCCAGCGCCACCACGAGGTCCACCCCGTCGTCGACGGCCGCCTGGCCGGCCAGATCGCGGGCGTGCCCCCGGTACTCGGTCTCCACCACATCCAGCTTGAGATCGCTGCGCAGAGCATGGATGAGTACATCGCGGGTGCGTCCACTGGTGGTGGTGGCCTTGGGGTTCACGACCAGGAGAGCGCGCATGTCGATCAGCCTACGGGGCCGTACGGATAAGGCGGCGGTTACCCTGCTGGAGTGACCGCAGAAACCATCGCCCAGACCCCCGCCAGGCCCACCCTGCTGCTCCTCGGCGCGGCGATCACCGCGCTCGAAGGCGCAGCACTGGCCGGCTGGGGCAGCTACGACATGATCTCCGGACTGACCGGTGACTCGGCGGCGCTCGGCCGGAGCGAGGCCGGCGGTTTGGTGCTGCTGCTGATGGGGCTCTTCCCGCTGCTGGCCGGCTGGGCCCTGCTGCGGCTGCGCCGCTGGGGCCGCAGCCCGGCGGTGCTGACCAACTCGATCTGCCTGCCGGTGGCCTACTACATGTGGCAGGGCGGCGGCGCGATGAAGGGCGTCGCGGTGGTGGTGGCCCTGCTCGGACTGGTCGCCATCGGCTCGCTGCTCAACCCGAAGGTCACCGCACTGCTGTACCGGTCGCAGGGCGACTGACGCCGACTCGGGTCGCCGGCGCCACGGGGACGGCACAGGGCGGGAAAACGTACGGCCGGAGAGCTGAGCTCTCCGGCCGTCGGCGTTCGGCGCCCGTCACTCCTCGACGAGCAGCTTCTCCCGCAGCTGGGCGAGCGTCCTGGCGAGCAGCCGGGACACGTGCATCTGCGAGATGCCCACCTCGGCGGCGATCTGGGACTGCGTCATGTTCCGGAAGAAGCGCAGCACCAGGATCTTCTGCTCGCGGGGCGGCAGTTGGGCGAGCAGCGGCTTGAGCGACTCCCGGTACTCGACGCCCTCCAGCGCCTCGTCGGTCGCTCCCAGGGTGTCCGCCACCGCCGGCGACTCGTCGTCGCTGTCGGGTACGTCCAGGGAGAGGGTGGAGTACGCGTTGGCGGACTCCAGGCCCTCCAGCACGTCCTCCTCGGAGATGCCGAGATGCTCCGCCAGCTCGTGCACCGTGGGGGAGCGGCCGTGCCGCTGGGAGAGCTCGCTGGTCGCCGTGGTGAGCGAGAGCCGCAGCTCCTGCAGGCGGCGCGGCACCCGGACCGCCCAGCCCTTGTCGCGGAAGTGCCGCTTGATCTCGCCGACGATGGTCGGCGTGGCGTAGGTGGAGAACTCCACCCCGCGCTCGTGGTCGAAGCGGTCCACCGACTTGATCAGACCGATGGTGGCGACCTGGGTGAGGTCGTCCAGCGGCTCCCCGCGGTTGCGGAACCGCCGGGCCAGGTGCTCGACCAGCGGGATGTGCATCCGGACCAGCTGGTTGCGCAGCTCGACCCGCTCCGGCGACCCCTCGGGCAGGGCCGCCAGCCGGACGAAGAGCGCTCGGGCGGCCTCCCGGTCCGGTGCGCCGGAGCGGTGCCGGTCCTGCGCGGGCACCGCGCTGCGGACCGCCTCGGCGGCGGCCTTGAGCTCCTCCGCCGTCAGCTCCTCATCGGCATCGTCCTCGGCCGGTCCTTGGCTGGTCGGCGCCTGGGCGTCCGGCTGCTGCTCCGGCGTCGGGTCGGTCGGCTGGCTCATCCGATGGTTGTCCTTCGGGTGCACGTCGGCTGCGGCGGTTCGGTCGCCTGCGGCGGTTCGGGAGTGGTACGGGGCGGCGGTGCTCGCCTGGGGCGGCACGGCCACGTCGGCGGTGGCGGCCGGGGTGCCGGCAACACCTGTGCGGTCCAGATCACTCATGGCGATCACCCGTTCCGTTCCGGGAGCACTTCACATTGGTTGTACCGCAGTGCGGTACGGGGGAGCCGTACGCGCGGCAGACCGCGCGTACGGCTTCACGTCCGGCGCTTGCCGGCCGGTACTGGCGCGCCCTTCGGCTCGCTGTCACACCGCAGCGGGTGCACCGCCACGCTTCTTGTGCAGGCTGATCGAGACCGTGTTGTCCGCCCCGACCGAGGATTCCACCTCTCCGGCCAGTGCGGAGAGCACCGTCCAGGCGAAGGTGTCCCGTTCGGGCGCCTTGCCGTCGGTGGTCGGCGCGGCGACGGTGACCCTGAGCGAGTCCCCGACCAACCGGAACTCGCAGCTCAGGACGGAGCCCGGCACAGCCTGCTGGAGCAGGATGGCGCAGGCTTCGTCCACCGCGATCCGGAGATCCTCGATCTCGTCCAGGGTGAAGTCCAGCCGGGCCGCGAGGCCGGCGGTGGCCGTTCGCAGCACCGAGAGGTAGGCCCCGGCCGCGGGCAGCCTGACCTCCACGAAGTCCTTCACTCCGGGCTCGCCGTCGATCTGGGACACCCTCACCTCCTGGGTGACGCGCGGTGCTTGCGGCCCTGCGGCCGCGGCACTTCCTGTTGCTTGGCTCAACTGCTTCGCCCCAACTGTCCAGAGGGGTGGTGCGGTACGTACCGGTCATACCCACCCGGGAGAGGCCGGAACGCCGCGCATCCGCCCGAGACGTTACCGCGAGAGGTGGGCCCATGTCGCGATCCGGGCCCGCCGTCACGGGAACGAGCGAACGTACAAGATCAGCTGCCGAGTTCCCGGAGGGCGTCGTCGGTGAGCCGGAAGACCGTCCACTCGTCCATCGGTACGGCCCCCAGCGACTTGTAGAAGCCGATCGAGGGCTCGTTCCAGTCCAGCACCGACCATTCGAGCCGGGAGTAGCCGCGCTCCACGCAGATCCGCGCCAGCTCGGCCAGCAGGGCCTTGCCGTGGCCGCCACCGCGCTCGGTCGGGCGGACGTACAGGTCCTCCAGGTAGATGCCGTGGGTGCCGCGCCAGGTCGAGAAGTTGCGGAACCACAGTGCGAAACCGACCGGCTCGCCGCCTGCGTCGTCCTCGGCGATCAGGCCGAAGACGGCCGGGTTCTCGCCGAACAGGGCGTCGCGCAGTTGCTCCTCGGTCGCCTTCGCCTCGTCCAGGGCCTTCTCGTACTCGGCCAGCTCGCGGATCATGGCGTGGATGACGGGGACGTCGGTGATGACAGCGCTGCGGATCATATGGCGAGCGTACTCGCGGACCGGGTGCCGACGGGATGGTGTTTTCGCGGCGTGAGACGGCTCGCCGGACCGGGCCTGGGCGGGATGCCGACCGGGGACGCCCGAGGGCCCGGCCGCTGAACCAGGGGAACAGCGGCCGGGCCCTCCAGGGTGCCGATCGTGATCAGGCAGCCTTCTTGGTCTCCCAGAAGATCGCGTCGATGTCGGCGATCAGGTCGAGCAGCGCCTGGCCGGTGGCCGGGTCGGTCGACGCCTTGGCGGCCGAGGCGGCCTTGCCGGCGCGGTTGAACAGGTCGTGCAGCTGCGGGTACTTCTCGAAGTGCGGGGCCTTGAAGTAGTCGGTGTGCAGCACCGAGAGGTGGTGCTTGACCAGCTCGGCGCGCTCCTCCTTGATGACGATGGCGCGCGCCCGGAAGTGCGCGTCCTCGTTGGCCTGGTACTTCTCCTGAGTGGCCTTCACGGACTCGGCCTCGATGCGGGCCTGGGCCGGGTCGTACACACCGCAGGGCAGGTCGCAGTGGGCGTGGGCGGTGGCGCGAGGTGCAAACAGACGAGAGAACATGGGAGTCCTTCCTTAGATCGTCTTCCCGCGCCTGAGATTACCCCGCCACCGGTCCTGTTTCTCGGCTGGGCCGGGGGCCTAGGGCAAAAGAAGGAGGTCCAACCGGTCGATATCGGACGGGCCCGGGCCCCTCGCCCGATCGGAGGGAGGCCGAGGGCGTCGCACCGGGACAGGGGAGAGTACATGACGGAGAGTAGGGCGGGCGGGCAGCCGCCGTTCGGGATGATCGACGTGGCCGGTCCGTCGATGCGCCCCACCCTGCTGGAGGGCGACCAGGTGCTGGTCCGGTACGGCGCGCGGATCAGACCGGGTGCGGTGGTGCTGTTCCGTCACCCGCTGCGGCAGGACCTGCTGGTGGTCAAGCGGGCGGCCGGACGGCGGCGCGGCGGGTGGTGGCTGCTGTCCGACAACCCGCTGGTGCTGACGGACAGCCGGGAGTACGGCGCGGTACCGGACGAACTGGTGCTCGGCCGGGTGCTGCTGCGCCTTCGCCCGCGCCCGGCCTGGCTGGCGCCGTCGGCCGCGCTGGAGCGGGCCCTGACGTACGGTCCGCTGGCCCGCTTCGGGTGGCTGGCGGCCCGGTGCGGGGTCTACCGGCCGGTCAGCTTCGAGCTGTGAGTGCGGCGACGGCTACCCGGCGAGCGCGACCCGCTGGGCCTCCTCGCGCTTGCGGGCCCGGTAGGCGGCGACGTTGGCGCGGGTGGCGCAGCGGTCGGAGCAGTAGCGGCGCGAGCGGTTGGTCGAGGTGTCCAGGTAGGCGTTGCGGCAGGGCGCGGCCTGGCAGATGCCGAGCCGGTCGACGCCCATCTCGGTCAGATGGATGGCCAGGCCCATGCACGCGACGGCGGTGAAGTTGGCCGCGGCGGTGGGCGCGTTGTCGGCCAGGTGCAGGTGCCAGCGCGGCTGCCCGGCCTCGTTCAGGTCGTCGTGCCCGGAGATCAGCGGGCTGACCGGGTACTCGACCATCAGGCTGTTCAGCAGGTCCACCGCCCGGACCTGGTCGCCCTCGGCGGCCGACTCGAAGACCCCGCGCAGCCGGACTCGGACGCCCCGCAGCCGGGGCAGGTCGCTCTCGTCCGCCAGCGCGGAAGCCCGCGAGGGCGAACCGAACAGGGCGCGGACGGCATCCACCGAGGTCAGCGCGTCGGTGCCGCGGTCCGGCTCCTCGCTGTTCACCAGCCGGACTGCATAGTCGGCGTACGAGGCGAGCTCCACGGTGGTCCTTCCAGGGCCGGTAACGGGCGAGCTGCGTCCAGGGTATTACCTGGCGGCGGAACGCGTCAGCGCCCGGCAGGAACGGAACCTGCCGGGCGCCGGACGGTGGAGGTCAGAGCACCTTGGAGAGGAATGCCTTGGTGCGCTCGTGCTGCGGGTCGGTGAGGACGTCGCGGGGGTGGCCGGACTCGACCACGACGCCGCCGTCCATGAAGACCAGCGCGTCGCCGACCTCGCGGGCGAAGCCCATCTCATGGGTGACGACGATCATCGTCATGCCCTCCTCGGCGAGGCCGCGCATGACGTCCAGGACGTCGCCGACCAGCTCGGGGTCGAGCGCCGAGGTGGGTTCGTCGAAGAGCATCAGCTTGGGCTTCATGGCCAGCGCGCGGGCGATCGCGACGCGCTGCTGCTGGCCGCCGGAGAGCTGGGTGGGGTAGTTGCCCGCCTTGTCGGCCAGGCCGACCCGCTCGAGCAGGGCCATCGCCCGCTCCTTGGCGTCGGTCCTGTTCTCCTTCTTGACCTGGACGGGCGCCTCGATGACGTTCTCCAGGGCCGTCATGTGCGGGAACAGGTTGAACCGCTGGAAGACCATCCCGATGTCGCGGCGCTTGAGCGCGACCTCGCGGTCCTTGAGCTCGTGGAGCTTGTCGCCCTTCATCCGGTAGCCGACCAGCTCGCCGTCGACGGACAGGAAGCCGCCGTTGATCTTCTCCAGGTGGTTGATGCACCGCAGGAAGGTCGACTTGCCGGAGCCGGAGGGGCCGATCAGGCAGAACACCTCGTTCCGCCTGACCTCCAGGTCGATGCCCTTGAGCACCTCGACCAGGCCGTAGGACTTGCGGACTCCCTCGGCCTTGACCATCGGCTGGTCGGAGGTCGGGGGCTGCACCAGGCCGGTCATACGTGACCACCTCCCTCAAGGCCGGGGACGACGTCGGACTTGCCGCTCGGCACCGGCTTCCCGGTGAACAGGTTGCGCAGCCGCCCCAGCGGAGTGGGTGGGAGAGTCCGGTTCGCACCACGAGCGTAGTACCGCTCGATGTAGTACTGGCCGATGGTCAGGATCGAGGTCAGCAGCAGGTACCAGATGCTCACCGCGATCAGCACCGGAATGGTCTGGAAGGTCCGCGAGAAGATGTTGTGCCCGGCCTGGTAGAGCTCCTCCAGTGCGATGACGCTCGCCAGCGAGGAGGTCTTCAGCATCGAGATGGTCTCGTTGCCGGTCGGCGGGATGATCACGCGCATGGCCTGCGGCAGCACGATCCGGCGCAGCGTGGCGGCGCGGCTCATGCCGAGGGCGTGCGCTGCCTCGGTCTGTCCCTCGTCCACCGACTGGAGACCGCCGCGGACGATCTCCGCCATGTAGGCGGCCTCGTTGAGGCCGAGGCCGAGCAGCGCCGCGACGAAGACCGGGATCAGCGTGTTGGTCGAGGTGGAGACGAACTCCGGGCCGAACGGGATGCCGATCGACAGCTTGGCCCAGATCGCGGCCAGGAAGTTCCAGAACACCAGCTGCACAAGGACCGGGGTGCCGCGGAAGACCCAGATGTAGAACCAGGCGGTGCCGGACAGCAGTGGGTTGGGGGACAGCCGCATCACCGCGAGGATGATGCCGCCGAGCACGCCCATCACCATGGCCAGCGCGGTCAGTTCCAGGGTGACCACGAGGCCGTGCAGGATCTGCGAGTCGAAGAGGGTGTCGCCGACGACGTTCCATTCGAAGGCGGGGTTGTAGATCAGGGCGTGCAGCAGCATCAGTGCGAGCACGATGACGACGAGGGCTCCGGCCCATCGTCCGGGGTGGCGGACCGGGACGGCCTTGATGTTCTCGTGCCGTCCCGGCGTCACCTCCCCGCGATCGGAAGAGTTCACGGTGAGTCGCCTCAGTGGGTCTCGTTCGGCGGGGGTCAGCTCTTGGCGGCGTTGATTTCGGCCTTGTCGATGGCCCCGGCCTCGACGCCCCACTTCTGCAGGATCTGCTTGTAGGTGCCGTCGTCCATCAGGGACTGGACGGCGCCCTGGACGGCCTTGGCGAGGGCGGAGCCCTTCGCCACCACGACGCCGTACGGGGCGCTGTCGGTGGTCGGGCCGAGCTTCTCCAGCTGGCCGTTGGTCTGCTTGAGCGCGTAGTCGACGACCGGGGAGTCGGCCAGCATGACCTGGTCGCGGCCGGCCACCAGCGACTGGGTGACGTCCGTCTGGAGGGAGAACTTGTCACCGTCGTTCGGGATGGCGGGCTTGCCCGCCTTGATGCAGGCCGGGCTCAGGGTGTCCTTGACCAGGCCGGCCTGGGTGGTGCCGGTCTGGACGGCGACCTTCTTGCCGCACAGGTCGTCGGCGGCGATCTTGTCCGGGTTGCCCTTCTTGACCGCCATCGCGGTGCCCGCAGTGAAGTAGCTGATCATGTCGACCGTCTTCTCGCGCTCCTTGGTGTCGGTGAAGGAGCTCATGCCCAGCTGGTACTTCTTCGCGTCGATGCCCGGGATGATCGAGGTGAAGTCGGCATTCTGCACATCGGCGGTCAGGCCCAGCTTCTGTGCGATGGCCTTGGCCAGATCGACGTCCATGCCGACGATGTTGCCCTTGTCGTCCTTGAACTCGTTCGGCGCGTAGGAGGCGTCGGCACCGACCACGAGCTTGCCGCTCGACTTCACGTCGGCGGGGACGAGCGCGGCCAGCGACGGGTCGGCGGAGACGGCCTTGGCCGTGGCGCTCGGAGCGCCGCCGGAGGAAGAGCTGGTGCTGCTGCCGCAGGCGGTCAGGGCCAGGGTGGCGGTCGCGAGGACGGCGCCGGCGGCGAGGAGGCGGGAGCGCGAGGTGCGGACGATCATGGGGGGAGAACTCCTCCTGTGCGAGAGGTCGGGTGGAGGTCGTGCCAGAGGTCCTGTCTGTCGCCACCCTCCGCCGGGATCGACGAGTGATCGAACAGCCTCGACGAGGGTGACTCCTCCCAGCTGCCAGGCCGGGGTGGGCAGTTGCGATCCGAGTTGGGGGAATCCTGCCACCCGGTGTAGCTGATCGGGTCCATATTCAGATCAAAATCGGATAACGGGGACTCGACATGTCCGCTATTCGGACGAATTCCGCGCTCCTGTCACCCTGCGTATGAGTATGCAGACCTTGAGGCACAAATCCGGGTAATCCGACCTCTCCCTGACCAGGCGTCAGAATCCCCCGTTGATCACCGCGTTCTGTGCCGCACCGGCCGAAACGTTCCACTTGGCGAGAATCTTGTCGTACGCGCCGCTGCGGATCACCCGGTCGAGCGCCTTGGCCAGCAGGTCCCGCAGCGCACTGTCGGACTTTCGCAGCGCGATTCCGTACGGACCCGGCTGAAGCTGCGCGCTGGCGACCTGGAACTGACCGGCATTGGTCGTCGCGGCATATGCGGCCACCGGGAAGTCGTTCAGGTCTGCGGTCGCCTTGCCCGAGGAGACTTCCGCCAGTGCCTGCTCGTCGGTGTCCACCTGGTGCACGGTCAGCGGCTTCTTCAGCTTGGTACAGGAACCGGTCTGCCGGTCGGCGACCGCCGCCTGGGTGGTGCCGCGCTGGAGTGCGACGGTGTGACCGCACAGATCGTCCAGGGCCCTGATGCCCTTCGGGTTGTCCTTCTGGACGAGGATCGAGGTGCCGGCGATGAAGTAGTCGACGAAGT
Source organism: Kitasatospora sp. GP82 (assembly GCF_029892105.1). Classification (GTDB taxonomy): domain Bacteria; phylum Actinomycetota; class Actinomycetes; order Streptomycetales; family Streptomycetaceae; genus Kitasatospora. Next base: position 311,520 of record NZ_JARZAJ010000001.1, read on the forward strand.
CGACCCCGGGAGCGACCGCCTTGCCGCTGTCGTCGGTGCCGTCCCGGCGCTGGCGGTCGTCGCTCAGCGCGGACATCGCCACGTCGAAGTCCTTGGCCTGCAGGGCGTTGAACAGCTTGTCGAAGGAGGTGTCCACGAACTCCACCTTGAGCCCGAGCTCCTTGCCCACCGCCTCGGCGATGTCCGGGTCGAGCCCGGTCGCCTCGCCGTTCTGGCCCTTGAACTCCACCGGCGCGTAGTTGAGGTCCGAGCCGATCCTCAGAACCCCGGCGGACTTGACGGAGTCGGGGAGCTTTCCGTGCAGGTCCTCGCTGCCCGCCTTGGGCGACGGCGAACCGCCGCCGCACGCCGTGAGCAGCAGTGACCCGGCCGCCAGGGCCACGCAGGCCCGTGCGGCGCGGCTCGAGGTCAGTGGCGTCGTTCGGTGCATGCTGGCTCCTCCTGTTGGGAGAGGTCGTGCTGTGCCACCGGGCGCGCGCGGTGTACGGATGGACCGGGGGCCGTGTCCCGCAAGGGTCACGGCCCGGGACCGACCGGTGGCCGAAAGTGGGATCCTCCCATCCCGGCCTGCCGGGCCAGAGGGCGGGTGTGTCAGAATCTGGTATCGGGTGACCCCCGAACAGAACGCAGACCGCCGGGCCCACTCCGTCGATAGGGCGGGGAAGACCCGGGGTGCGCAGGACCGGAAGTCGAAGACGCCGACTCTGGATCCGAGGCGCCGACTCCCCTCCGTGTCTGTGTTCACCCGTGCGGGTGCGCGTGCTCAGTCGCCGTTGTCGACACCGGCCGCCAGGTTCTTCCGAAACCGGTGGCTGTCAAGTGGTGATCAAGCGATGACGAGCACGTTAAGAGGACAAAAAGGCATAGGTGCGATGCCTTGGTCCGACCTAGGCTCGACGTCCGGCCATGGCCGGACGACGCTCTGGCAGACCGGAAGCACAGCGTAGAAAACCCATACCCTCACCCAGAGGGCGCGCCCGACGGCCGCGCCCCGACCCGGCTCCGGGCACGCTCTCGTGTACCCGGGGTTCCCGCTTCCCCTCCCGGGAGGCGGCAGGGTCGAGAGCCCGTCGGCCGAGCGCCCTCGCCGATCATGACGAAGAGGTCATCGTGGCAGCGGAGATCATCCACCCGAACACCCAGGACACCGACGACCCCGTCGACGCCGTCTTCGCGCTGCATCGCGGCGGCAAGATGGAGGTGCGCGCCACGGTGCCGGTGCGCGACGCGGACGACCTGTCCCTCGCCTACACGCCGGGTGTGGCCCGGGTCTGCACGGCCATCGCCGAGCAGCCCGAGCTGGTCAACGACTACACCTGGAAGTCCAACGTGGTCGCGGTCGTCACCGACGGCACCGCCGTGCTGGGTCTCGGTGACATCGGCCCCGAGGCGTCGCTGCCCGTGATGGAGGGCAAGGCGATCCTGTTCAAGCAGTTCGGTGGCGTGGACGCGGTCCCGATCGCGCTGAACTGCACCGGAGTCGACGAAATCGTGGAGACCGTCGTCCGGCTCGCCCCGTCCTTCGGCGGCGTCAACCTGGAGGACATCTCCGCTCCGCGCTGCTTCGAGATCGAGCGCCGGCTCCAGGAAGCCCTGGACATCCCGATCTTCCACGACGACCAGCACGGCACCGCGATCGTCAGCACCGCCGCCCTGTGGAACGCCGCCAAGGTGACCAACCGTGAGATCGGCGACCTGCGCGCCGTCATCTCGGGTGCGGGCGCGGCGGGTATCGCCATCGCCAAGATGCTGGTCGCGGCCGGTATCGGCGACGTGGCGGTCTGCGACCGGAACGGCGTGGTCCACCAGGGCCGCGAGGACCTGACCGACGTCAAGGCCGAGATCGCCGCCCTGACCAACAGGACCGGGCTCAAGGGCTCGCTGGCCGAGGCGCTCGCGGGCGCCGACGTCTTCATCGGCGTCTCCGGCGGCACGGTGCCCGAGGAGGTCGTGGCCACCATGGCCGAGGGCTGCTTCATCTTCGCGATGGCCAACCCCAACCCCGAGATCCACCCCGAGATCGCGCACAAGTACGCGGCCGTGGTGGCCACCGGGCGCAGCGACTTCCCCAACCAGATCAACAACGTGCTGGCCTTCCCCGGGATCTTCGCCGGTGCGCTCCAGGTGCGGGCCAGCCGGATCACCGAGGGCATGAAGCTGGCCGCCGCCAAGGCGCTGGCCGCCGTCGTCGCCGACGAGTTGACGCCGCAGAAGGTCATCCCCTCGCCCTTCGACGAGCGGGTCGCCCCGGCGGTCACCAAGGCCGTCGCCGAGGCCGCCCGCAGCGAGGGCGTCGCCCGGCGGTAACGGCAGCAGGGCCGTCAGGGGCGCGGGCGTCGCGCGATGGTGACGGCCACAGGCTGTCAGGGGCGCGGGGCTCTGCCTGATCGACTGCGTGCGCGAAGCGGAAGGCGACTCCGTGCAGCCGGGGGCGGTGGGCAGGTTGCACGTGGTGGCCTCCCGGTGGGGCGGTGCAACTTGTCCACCGGAGGTCCGTGCGGCCCGAGGCCTTCCGCGGCGCGCAGTTCCCCGCGCCCCTGGGGTTGCCCCTTGCTGCTGGGGGTTGCCCCTTTGCGCCTGGGCCTCTTCTGCGTCCGGGGGTGCCTGTCCGTCCTGGGCCGGCCGGCGGAGCCGGGGACACGCGGTGGAGGTCACATCCGCGCGTGGTTCCGAGCCACGGCCGGCGCGGCTATCGTCCGGGACATGTTCGCTGCCTACGCCGCACGTACCGACGCCGACGATCCGCTGAGCGCACTGGAGTTGGGTGAGCTCCCCGAGCCGCAGGCCCGCCCCGGCTGGAGCGTGGTGACGGTCAGAGCCGCCACCCTCAACCACCACGACCTCTGGTCGCTGCGCGGTGTGGGACTCCCCGCCGAGCGGCTGCCGATGATCCTCGGCTGCGACGCCGCCGGGGTGGACGAGCACGGCAACGAGGTCGTCATCCACTCCGTGATCGGCCAGAGCGGCCACGGCGTCGGGCCGGACGAGCCGCGCTCTCTGCTGACCGAGCGCTACCAGGGCACCTTCGCCCAGCGCGTCGCCGTACCGACCTGGAACCTGCTGCCCAAGCCCGCCGGGCTCTCCTTCGAACAGGCCGCCTGCCTGCCCACCGCTTGGCTGACGGCCTATCGGATGCTCTTCACCAAGGCGGGCGTGAAGCCCGGTGACACCGTCCTGGTCCAGGGTGCCGGGGGCGGGGTGGCCACCGCACTGGTGGTGCTCGCCAAGGCCGCCGGACTGCGGGTCTGGGTGACCGGACGGAACGAGGCCAAGCGTGCCCGGGCCGTCGAACTGGGCGCGGACGCGGCCTTCGAGAGCGGCGCCCGGCTGCCCGAGCGGGTGGACGCCGTCATGGAAACCGTCGGCGCGGCCACCTGGTCCCACTCGGTCAAGGCGCTCAAGCCCGGCGGCACCATCGTCATCTCCGGCGCCACCTCGGGCTACCACCCGCCCGCGACCGAGCTCAACCGGATCTTCTTCCTGGAACTCAACGTGCTCGGCTCGACCATGGGTACCAAGGACGAACTGGCCGGACTGCTCTCGCTCTGCGCCAATACCGGCGTCCGGCCGGTGATCGACAGCGTGCTGCCACTGACCGAGGCGCGGGAGGCCTTCGCCCGACTCGCCAAGGGCGACGTCTTCGGCAAGATCGTCCTGACCCCCTGACCCCCTGACCCCCTGACCCCCTGACGCACTCGGCCAGCCACCAGGACTGTGCGCAACCGGGCAGAGCTCCACGCCCCTGATGAGCTACCCCGTTCTCCTGAGCGGCCCTCCCGTCACTTGCCCAGAAGGCGCCGCAGGCGTTCCGCTGCGGTGGCCAACGTGCTGCGGGCACCGGCCAGTTGGGCGGGTGTCACCCCGGTGTCCCGGGCGGTGTCCCTGACCTGGTCGCGGAAGCGGTCCAGCAGGCGCTCCAGCTCGCGGGCCGGGTCCGCCGCGGGGTCGGTCTCCGTCCACGACGGCAGGTCCGCCGCAGGCTCCGCGGTGCCGGGCTGCGCCGCGGCCTCGCCGCCGTCCTTGTCCAGGTCGATCCTGGTGACCCGGACCTCCTCCTCGGGCGCCGGGGGCTGGCCCCACTTGGCCGCGTCGGCCAGTCCGGCCAGGCCCCTGGTCAGCTCGGAGAGCCCTTCGGCGAGACCGGTCGACCAGTCGCCGCGCGCCGCGGCCTCGCGGACCTGCTGCTCGACCCGGCGCTTGATCCGCAGCGCCTCCTGCTGCGCGGCCGACCTGGCGGCCCTGGACTGCTCGCGCAGCTTGCGGGCCTCCTCCTCGGCCGCCTTGGCCTGCGCCTTGGCAGCCCGCTCCTGCTCCTTGGCCCGCTTGGCCTGCTCCTTGGCCTGCGCCTTGAACTGGGCGAACTCCTCCTTGGCCCGTTGCCAGGACTCCTTGTCGCCCCATGGGCCCTCCCACGGGCTGCCGCCCTCGGCCTGCGGCCTGGGTGCCTGCTTCGCCGCACCCCAGAGCTCCTCGCGCAGGTCCTTGGCGCTGTCCCGGACGTCCTCACGGATCGCCCCGGCCAGCTGGGCCACCGACTCGCGGATCTCCACCTCGAGCTCGGCCAGCTCGTCCTGGCGGAGTGCCAGCTCGCTGCGTCCGGCGTCGGTGAGCCGGAAGACCTTGCGGCCGCCCTCGGTGCTGTGGGTGACCAGGCCCTCCTTCTCCAGCTTCGCGAGTCGGGGGTAGACGGTGCCGGCCGAGGGCGCGTAGAGGCCCTGGAAGCGCTCCTCCAGCAGGCGGATCACTTCGTAGCCGTGACGCGGGGCCTCGTCCAGCAGCTTCAGCAGGTACAGGCGAAGTCGGCCGTGGCCGAAGACCGGGGCCATCTCAGGCGTCCTCACTCTTGTCGGTCGGGGTGGGGGCGGCGGGCAGTTCCTTCACCAGGCTGGTCCGGTCGTCCGCGTCCGGGCGGCGGAGTACCGTCACCGCGCCGGACACCGTGGTGACCTGGAGCTTGCCGCTCCCGCTGCCCAGCTGGCCGGAGAGCTTCTTGGCGCCCCAGGTGCCGCCGAGCTTGAGTTCGTCGAAGGTGCTGGTGAGATCGCCGCTGGTGGTGCCGGCCTCGACCTTGGTGTCGGCCAGCGAAGGCAGGCGGACGCCGACCGGGCCGCTGACCGTGGCGACGCGGATGTCGGCGGCGGTCTCGACGTCCAGGTCCAGGGTGACGGCGCCGCCGACGGAGTTGGCCTGCACCTTGTCGGCGGTGCCGGCGATCAGCGTCAGATGTCCGGAGACGGTGTTGACCCGCAGCTCACCGGCCACCGACTGGGCGTTCACATTGCCCGAGACGGTGTTGGCGTCCGTCCGGCCGGAGAGGCCGACCAGGGTGGTCTCGCCGCTCGCGCCGTTCACCGAGACCTTGCTGTTGATCCCGGAGACCGTGACATCGGCCGAGACCGTGCCGACCCTGACCTCGGCCGTCGCCGGGACGGCCAGCGAGACCACGGCCCGGCGCTTGCGGCGCAGCGAGGCGAAGAAGTACTTGACCGACTGGACGGACTTCACGGACTCGCCGAACTCGTTCCAGCTGAGGTCCTTGTACGCGACGGTGAGAACTCCGTCCTCCAGGGTGACGAGCAGCGGCTCGCCCTCCAGCTCGGTGACCTCCAGCCGGGCCGGGCCCTCGGTGGCGACGACATTGGCCGCGCCGCCGACGATGCGCACGTGCAGGGTGTCGACCTGCTGTCCGTCGAAGCTGATCTTCTCCGGCTCGCTGACCGTCCACTGGCTCATGGTGCTGCCTCCCGTTGTGGTTCGCGATGTATCGCGTCTCCCTTGCTAAAGACGATATATCGCGTGCTGGCGAAGTCAAGCACCCCGCGACCCTGGCCTTTCCCGTAGGGGTGTTCCCGTACCGACCGCTCTTCGGGCCGCCGAAGGCGACTCGTCCTTCTGTGCTGCCGAAGGCGACTCGTTCCTTTCTGCCGCCGAAGGCGACTCGATTCCTTTCTGCCGCCGAAGGCGGACATGCAAAAGGGCCCGGTGGGCGGTCGCCTCCCGGGCCCTGGGCGGTGCTGCTCAGTCCTCGTCCTCGTCGTCCAGCCTGGCCAGCCAGGTGGCCAGCCGCTCGACCGGGATCTCGAAGTCGGGGTTGAGGTCGACGAACTCCCGCAGTCGCTCGGCCAGCCACTCGAAGGTGACCTCCTCGTCGCCGCGCCGGCTCTCCAGCTCCTCGATGCCTCGGTCGGTGAAGTACACGGTTCTGCGCTCCGCTGAGATGGGGGATTGACCTGGTCAGGATAGACGCGGCCCGGCCCCCGCCGAAGCGGGGACCGGGCCGTCGGTGCCTTACCGGCGCACCTGCGTCAGAGGCTGAAGACCTCGTCGAGGAGGGCCTGCTGCTCGGCGGCGTGGCGCTTGGCCGAGCCGACCGCAGGGGCCGAGGAGGCCGAGCGGGCGACGCGGCGCAGGCGCGAGTCGCCCCCGCTGCGGCCGATGACGACCTGCAGGTGGTCGACCAGGTTCATGGCGATGAACGGCCAGGCACCCTGGTTGGCCGGCTCCTCCTGCGCCCAGATGAACTGGACGTCCGAGCCGTAGCGACCCAGCTCCTCCTGGAGCTCGGCCACCGGCAGCGGGTAGAGCCGCTCGACCCGGACGATCGCGGTGTCGGTGACGCCGCGCTCGGTGCGGGCCGCCTCCAGGTCGTAGTAGAACTTGCCGGCCGTGATGACCACCTTGCGGACGTTCGCCGGGTCCACGGTGGTGTCGCCGATGACCGGGCGGAACGAGCCGGAGAGGAACTCGGAGGTGGCCGAGGCCGCAGCCTTCAGACGCAGCATCGACTTCGGGGTGAAGACGACCAGCGGCTTGTGGTGCGGGTTGTGCGCCTGCCAGCGCAGCAGGTGGAAGTAGTTCGACGGCAGGGTCGGCATGGCCACCGTCATGTTGTTCTGCGCGCACAGCTGGAGGAAACGCTCCGGGCGCGAGGACGAGTGGTCCGGGCCCTGGCCCTCGTAGCCGTGCGGCAGCAGCAGGGTGACGCCGGAGTGCTGGCCCCACTTCTGCTCGGCGGAGGCGATGTACTCGTCCACCACGGTCTGCGCGCCGTTGACGAAGTCGCCGAACTGCGCCTCCCACATGACCAGCGAGTTCGGGCGGGTCAGCGAGTAGCCGTACTCGAAGCCCATCGCCGCGTACTCGGACAGCAGGCTGTCGTAGACGGTGTAGCGGGCCTGGTCCTCGGTCAGGTACAGCAGCGGGGTGTAGTCCTCGCCGCTGACCCGGTCGATCAGGACCGCGTGGCGCTGGCCGAAGGTGCCGCGACGGCTGTCCTGGCCGGCCAGGCGGACGGGGTGGCCCTCCATCAGCAGCGAGCCGATGGCCAGGGTCTCGCCCATCGCCCAGTCGATGGTGTTGTCCTCGACCGAGGCGGCGCGGCGCTGCAGCTGCGGCAGCAGACGCGGGTGCACGGTCAGCCAGTCGGGCAGGTTGACCTGCGAGGCGGCGATCCGCTTCACCATCTCCTCGGAGATGCCGGTCTGGATGTTGACCGGGAAGTCGGCGACCGGCTTGCCGCTGGCGGCGGGCGCCGGGGCGGTGGCGGCCGCGCGGACCTCGGAGAAGACCTTCTCCAGCTGGCCCTGGAAGTCCTGGAGCGCCTGCTCCGCCTCTTCCATGGTGATGTCGCCACGGCCGATCAGGCCCTCGGTGTACAGCTTGCGCACCGAGCGCTTCTTGTCGATCAGGTCGTACATCAGCGGCTGGGTGAACGACGGGTTGTCGGCCTCGTTGTGACCGCGGCGGCGGTAGCAGATGAGGTCGATCACGACGTCCTTGTGGAACGTCTGGCGGAACTCGAAGGCGAGCCGCGCGACGCGGACCACGGCCTCCGGGTCGTCGCCGTTCACGTGGAAGATCGGGGCCTCGATCATGCGGGCCACGTCGGTGCAGTACATCGAGGAGCGGCTGCTCGCCGGGGCGGCGGTGAAGCCGACCTGGTTGTTGACCACGACGTGCACGGTGCCGCCGGTGCGGTAGCCGCGCAGCTGCGACATGTTCAGGGTCTCCGCGACGACGCCCTGGCCGGCGAAGGCCGCGTCACCGTGGATCTGGATCGGCAGCACCGGGAAGGAGGTGCCGCCCTGGTCCAGGATGTCCTGCTTGGCGCGGGCGATGCCCTCGACGACCGGGTCCACGGCCTCCAGGTGGGAGGGGTTCGCGGCGAGCGAGACCTTGATGGTCTCGCCGTCCAGGCCGGTGAAGGTGCCCTCGGAGCCCAGGTGGTACTTGACGTCGCCGGAGCCGTGCATCGACTTCGGGTCGAGGTTGCCCTCGAACTCGCCGAAGATCTTGCCGTACGGCTTGCCGACGATGTTGGCCAGCACGTTCAGGCGGCCGCGGTGGGCCATGCCGATGACGGCCTCGTCCAGGCGGTGCTCGGCGGCGGCGTCGATGGTCGCGTCCAGCAGCGGGATCAGCGACTCACCGCCCTCCAGCGAGAAACGCTTCTGCCCGACGTACTTGGTCTGCAGGAACGTCTCGAACGCCTCGGCCGAGTTCAGCCGGCGCAGGATGCGCAGCTGCTCCTCGCGCTCGGGCTTGGTGTACGGCTTCTCCAGGCGCTCCTGCAGCCACTTGCGCTGCTTCGGGTCCTGGATGTGCATGTACTCGATGCCGACGGTGCGGCAGTAGGTGTTGCGCAGCAGGCCGAGGATGTCGCGGAGCTTCATCATCTTCTGGCCGCCGAAGCCGCCGACCGCGAACTCGCGCTCCAGGTCCCACAGGGTGAGGCCGTGCGAGACCACGTCCAGGTCGGGGTGCTTGCGCTGCTTGTACTCCAGCGGGTCGGTGTCAGCCATCAGGTGGCCGCGGACCCGGTAGGAGTGGATCAGCTCCATGACGCGGGCGGTCTTGTTGACCTCGTCGTCGTGGGTGGTGGCGACGTCGGTCGCCCAGCGGACCGGCTCGTACGGGATCCGCAGGGACTCGAAGACCTCGTCGTAGAACCCGTGCTCGCCCAGCAGCAGCTGGTGGATGGTGCGCAGGAACTCGCCGGACGCCGCGCCCTGGATGACCCGGTGGTCGTAGGTCGAGGTGAGCGTCATGATCTTGGAGATGCCCAGCTTGGCCAGGGTGTCCGGGGAGGAGCCCTGGAACTCGGCCGGGTACTCCATGGCGCCGACGCCGACGATGGTGCCCTGGTTCTGCATCAGGCGCGGCACGGAGTGCACGGTGCCGATGCCGCCGGGGTTGGTCAGCGAGACGGTGACGCCGGTGAAGTCGTCCATCGTCAGCTTGTTGGCACGGGCCCGGCGGACGATGTCCTCGTAGGCCTGCCAGAAGCCGAAGAAGTCGAGCGTCTCGGCCTTCTTGATGGCCGCGACGACGAGCTGGCGGTCGCCGTTCGGCTTCACCAGGTCGATGGCCAGGCCGAGGTTCACGTGCTCGGGCTTCACCAGGTAGGACTTGCCGTCCTTGACCTGGTAGCTGTGGTTCATCCCCGGGCTGGCCTTGATGGCCTGGACGAGGGCGTAGCCGATCAGGTGGGTGAAGGAGACCTTGCCACCACGGGCGCGCTGCAGGTGGTTGTTGATGACAATGCGGTTGTCGATCAGCAGCTTGGCCGGCACGGCGCGGACCGAGGTCGCGGTCGGCACCTCCAGCGAGGCGTCCATGTTGGTCGCGACGGCCTTGGCCGGGCCACGCAGCACGACCAGCTCGGGGCCCTCGGCAGCCGGCGCGGGCGCGGCCGGGGCAGCGGCCTTGGGCGCGGGCGGCGCGGCAGGAGCTGCGGCGAGCGGCGCGGCCACGGCCGGCGCGGCCACGGCCGGTGCCGGCGGGGCCGGAGCGGCCGGTGCAGCGGGCGCGGGCGCCACCACAGCAGCAGGGGCGGCAGGAGCAGCAACGGTGGTCGGCGTGGGGCCGGCCTGGGTTGCGGCCTGGGTCACTGGAGTCACCTCGGTACCGGGCTTGTAGTCGGCGAAAAAGTCCCACCAGGCTCGGTCGACCGAGTTGGGATCCTGGAGGTACTGCTGGTAGATCTCGTCGACGAGCCACTCGTTGGGGCCGAAGCCAGTGGAGCTTGCCGAGCTGACGGGGGTTTCAGGGTGTGGCGACACGGGGCAACCGCCCTCTTCCGCTTCCTTTTGGGATGGTGGACAGCGGGGATTAAGGCTACGCCTCCGAGCAGTGATCGCGCAGTCCTCAGCCGGTCGGCGTCGTCCAGATCACAGTGCCGACCTGCAATATGGCCGAAAACGTGCGTTAGAAATGTCGACCGGCGGGTACACGGGTGCCTGCCCGTTCGGTCGATATCCCCACAAAATCGGACAATACTGCAGGTCGGCGCTCAGTGAGACATGACCTGACACATGCTCGGATTCTTTGTGTCCCAGTTCTGTGACAGATCGGGGCAACTAGGCCGGAGCTGGTGCGGTGTCCTCCTCGACCGCTCCGGTGCCCGGCAGGGCGACCTCGATCAGGCAGCCCTCGGCCGCCTCGGCCACCGTGATCCGGCCACCGTGCAGGTCAACCGCCCAGCGGGCGATGGCGAGGCCGAGGCCGGTACCGCCGTCGCTGCCGGGTCCCTGGGCGGTCGCCGTACCGCTGCGGCCGAAGCGCTCGAACACCTGGCTGCGGTCCTGCACCGGGATGCCGGGGCCCTGGTCCTCGACCTCCAGCAACAGCGCACCGGGTTGCTCCCCGGCCCTGGCGCGGACGGTCACGGTGCCGCCGGTGGGGGAGTGCTTGCAGGCGTTGTCCACCAGGTTGGCGACCACCTGGTGCAGCCGCTCGGTGTCGGCGACCCCGGTCAGTGCGGCCGGCTGGACGTCCAGGCGCAGCGCCACGTCGTCGCGCCGGGCGTAGGCGCCGCCGGCCGTGGCACCGTCCACCGTGACACCGCGCAGCACGCCGTCCAGGAAGGGCCGCACCTCGAAGGGGCGGGCGTCCAGCGGTACCACCCCGTCGTCCAGTTTGGAGAGGTCGAGCAGGTGCGTGACCAGGCGGCCGAGCCGCTCGGTCTGCTCCAGTGCGGCACCCAGGGTCTTCGGGTTGGGCTGGACGACGCCGTCCACCACGTTCTCCAGGACGGCGCGCAGGGCGGCGATCGGTGTGCGCAGCTCGTGCGAGACATTGGCGACCAGCTCGCGGCGGTGCCGGTCGGCGGCCTCCAGATCGGCGGCCATCCGGTTGAAGGTGGCTGCCAGCTCGCCGACCTCGTCCCGGGAGGAGACCTCCACCCGGGCGCTGTAGTCGCCGCTCGCCATGGCCCGGGCGGCGGCGGTCATATCGCGCAGTGGCGCGGTCAGCCCGTGCGCCAGGAACTGCATGAAGAGCAGTGAGGCGATCATCGAGAAGATCATGATGATCCGGATCTGGGTCTCGGACCGGATCGCGACCACCGCCATGCCGGTGGCGAGGAAGACCGAGACGCTGACCAGAAGGGCCAGTTTGCCCTTGATCGAGCGGACCGGATCGAGGGGCCGGATGTCGGCCCAGACACGGCTCGCGGCGCGCGCGGCCAGGCCGCGGCGCGTTCCCGCGGCGGCGCTCGCCTCGGTGAGCCGGGGCGGAGTCACCCCGTTGCGTTGCTGTGGAAAGGTCATGTTGTCCCTGAGTCGTCCCCCCACCTGCCGGACCTGGGCCCCCCGGTGGCCCAAGTGCCGGGAGCTGCTACGAGAGCGGTGCCTCCAGGGCGTACCCGACGCCGTGCACCGTACGGATCCAGCTGGCACCGATCTTGCGGCGCAGCGCCTTCACATGGCTGTCGACCGTGCGGGTGCCGGAGGCGTCCGTCCAGTCCCAGACCTCGGCGAGCAGCTGCTCGCGGGTGAGTACGGCGCGCGGCTGGGCGGCCAGGCAGGCCAGCAGGTCGAACTCGGTCGGGGTGAGGTGAACGTCACCCGAGCCGAGCCGCACCCGGCGCTGGACATGGTCGATCTCCAGCTCGCCGAAGCGCAGGCTGCCGAGCGCGGGCGTCCGCGCCGCCTGCTGGGCGCGTTCCACCCGGCGAAGCAGCACATTGACCCGGGCCGCCAGCTCGCGCATCGAGAACGGCTTTGTCATGTAGTCGTCCGCGCCGACGCCGAGGCCGACCAGCAGGTCCGTCTCGTCGTCGCGGGCGGTCAGCATCAGGACCGGCACCGGGCGCTGGGCCTGGATCCGCCGGCACACCTCAAGGCCGTCGAAGCCGGGCAGCATCACGTCGAGGACCACCAGGTCGGGCTGCCAGGTGTGGAAACCGTCCACCGCGCCCGGCCCGTCATGGGCCACAGCGACCTTGAAGCCCTCGGCGCCGAGCCGGGCCGCGATCGACTCGGCGATCGTCGGCTCGTCCTCGACGACGAGTACCCGTCGTTGTGTGGTCACCGGACTGCCAGTGCCGGTGCTCTCCTGCTGAATTTCTGTCACGGTCACGCCACCGCCCCCAGGGCTGCGGGCCGACTGCCTGTGGGGACAGCGGGCTCCGCTCGTAGTCGTCTTGTTCCGTCATTGGGCCGTGCCCGGCCCGCCGTCTTCCCGAAATGCCGTCCGCCGTCGGCACCGGAAGGAAGACCCGCAGGTGTGGGTCCGCGCGTCTTCCGCGCTTATCGCAGCGTACGGACACTGCGAGCATCCCGGCAGGTGAACCGGACATATCCGGCCTGTGGGCCGGTGCCGGAAAACCGCCCGGGACGGGGCACGGGGCGATACCTTACCCGGCAAAAATATCGCCCGTAACGGTGCGTATGCCCTCGAACGGATGGCAGACTGCACAGCGAAGTGACTACTTGTCCGTAAACAAAGGGATGGTCCGGACCAAGGTGGGGAGGGTGTCACGGCCCATTTCGAAGCGATCTTCACAGGTCTCTCTCAGCGGGCTCTCAGGACCTCGACGTACCGTGGGCACGACAACCGTCACCGACCCGTCGCTGAACCTGGAGTGGAGACGGAATGCCGGACCTGCGAGGCGGTGTGACCGGTGCCGCCCACGGGCGGGGTTCAGGCCTGCTCGCGCTGACCGGACTGCTGGACGTCGTGCGCCGGGCGGTGCCCACGCCGCGCCGCAATCCCTTCGCACTCGGCTATCTGCTGGTGCTGCTCGGCACCACCGTGTTCTCCCACTTCGGCGACCCCGCCCTGGTGCACCGGTTGCAGGCGATCTCCAGCACCGACGGGCACAACCTGCTGCACCGCCCCCTCCTCGCCCTGCTGCTCAGCGGGCTCTGGGTGGCCGGGCCGGTCTGGATGCCGTACCTGTGGGCCTTCGCCTTCACCGTGGCGCCCCTGGAGCGGCGGGTCGGCGGTCGCGGGGCGGCGGCCGTCTTCGCGGCCGGGCACATCCTGGCCACCCTCCTGTCGCAACTGGTCGTCGCGCTCAGCGTGGCCGCCGGACGGCTCGGCCCCGGTGCGCTGGACGACCTCGACATCGGCGTCAGTTACGGCGTGCTCGCCAGCCTCGGCGCGCTCGCCGGACTGCTGCGGCCGGGCGGGCGGGTGCTCGTCCTGGCCGGGGCGAGCGGCATGATCGGCCACCAGATCCTGGCCGACCAGGACCTGGTCACCGGCGTGGGCCATCCTGCGGCCCTGCTGGTCGGCATCTCCCTCTGGCGCTGGCTGCGCCGTGGCCCGGGCCGCCCGCTGCGCCTGCGCCGCCCCTTCCCCGGCAGGGTCGCGCCCTCGGAAGTCTGAGCCGCCGTGCGGCCGGTCGGCCGGGCACGACGCCGCGCCGACCCTCTGTCGGGCAGTTGCACCGGCCCCGCCGGCAGGTCGCGACGCCGCCTTGCGCCGCCCCCTGTGCCCCTGACCAGGTGCTGTCCCCAGACCGCGCCCTGATCGCTCAGGGCGAACATCAGCTCGGGAACATCCGGGGCTCCGCAATCCTTAGTCAGGTCAGCTCAACTTCGCTGACTGGGGAGAGATAATGGCATCGACGTCCGCTTCGCTCACCCTGCCCGTGCTGCCGCTCGACGACGAAGTAGTACTCCCGGGCATGGTGGTCCCGCTGGACCTGTCCGACACCGAGGTGCGTGCCGCCGTCGAGGCGGCCAGGGCGGGTGTCGCCGGTGGGGCGAAGCCGCAGGTTCTGCTGGTGCCCCGACTGGACGGCTCGTACGCGGCCGCCGGCACGCTGGCCACCGTGGAACAGGTCGGCCGGCTGGCTGACGGGGACCCAGCGGCTCTGGTCCGTGCCGTGCGCCGGGTACGGATCGGCGCCGGCACCACCGGCCCCGGCGCCGCGCTCTGGGTGGAGACCAGCCCGTTCCGTGAATCCGACCCCGGGCTGCCGGTGGCCGGTCGCGCCGCCGAGCTGGTCAAGGAGTACAAGGCGCTCTCCACCCAGTGGCTGCGCAAGCGCGGCGCCTGGCAGATCGTCGACCGGGTCGCCCAGATCGAGGACGTCGGCGAGCTCGCCGACAACATCGGGTACGCGCCCTTCGCCACCGCCGAGCAGAAGCTCAAGGTGCTGCTGGAGGCCGACCAGCTGGCCCGACTCGAGTACGCGCTGACGCTGCTGCGCGACCACCTCGCCGAGGAGGAGGTCAACGACACCATCCGCAAGGACGTCGAAGAGGGCGTGGCCAAGCAGCAGAAGGAGTTCCTGCTCCGCCGCCAGCTGGAGGCCGTCCGCAAGGAGCTCGCCGAGCTGAACGGCGACCCGGCCGACGAGGAGGGCGACTACCGCGCCCGGGTCGAGGCCGCCGAGCTGCCCGAGAAGGTCCGCGAGGCCGCTCTCAAGGAGGTCGACAAGCTGGAGCGGGCGAGCGACCAGTCGCCCGAGGGCTCCTGGATCCGCACCTGGCTGGACACCGTCCTGGAGCTGCCGTGGAACGAGCGCAGCGAGGACGCCTACGACATCGCCGGCGCCCGAGCGGTGCTGGACGCGGACCACGCGGGCCTGGCGGACGTGAAGGACCGGATCGTCGAGTACCTGGCCGTGCGCAAGCGCCGGGCCGACCAGGGGCTCGGTCTGGTCGGTGGCCGGCGCGGGGGCGCGGTGCTGGCGCTGGTCGGGCCGCCCGGCGTTGGAAAGACGTCGCTCGGCGAGTCGGTGGCCCGTGCGATGGGCCGGAAGTTCGTCAGGGTCGCGCTCGGCGGCGTCAGGGACGAGGCGGAGATCCGCGGTCACCGGCGCACATATGTCGGAGCACTCCCCGGTCGCGTGGTGCGCGCCATCAAGGAGGCCGGGTCGATGAACCCGGTGGTCCTGCTGGACGAGATCGACAAGGTCGGCTCGGACTACCGGGGCGACCCGGCGGCCGCACTGCTCGAAGTGCTCGACCCGGCGCAGAACCACACCTTCCGCGACCACTACCTGGAGGTCGAGCTGGACCTCTCCGACGTGGTCTTCCTCGCCACCGCCAATGTGCTGGAGGCCATCCCCGAGCCGCTGCTCGACCGGATGGAGCTGGTCCGCCTGGACGGCTACACCGAGGACGAGAAGGTCGTCATTGCCCGCGACCACCTGCTGCCCCGCCAGCTGGAGAAGGCCGGGTTGACGGGCGAGGACGTCTCGGTGGACGAGGCGGCCCTTCGCCTGCTGGCGGGCGAGTACACCCGCGAGGCCGGCGTCCGGAACCTGGAGCGTTCGATCGCCCGCATCCTGCGGAAGATCGCCGCGCAGAGCGAGCTGGGCGGGCGCGAGCTGCCCGCCGCGATCGGTGCGGGGGACTTGCGGTCGCTGATCGGGCGGCCGCACCACACCCCCGAGTCCGCCCAGGAGCCCGCCGAGCGGCGCACCGCAGTCCCCGGCGTGGCCACCGGTCTCGCGGTAACGGGCGCGGGCGGCGACGTCCTGTACATCGAGGCGTCCCTCGCGGACGCCGAGACGGGTGGCACCGGCCTCACCCTCACCGGTCAGCTGGGCGACGTGATGAAGGAGTCCGCGCACATCGCGCTCTCCTTCCTGCGCTCGCGCGGCGCCGAGTTGGAGCTGCCGGTCACCGACCTGCGGGATCGCGGCGTCCACCTCCACGTCCCCGCCGGGGCCGTCCCCAAGGACGGCCCGAGCGCCGGTGTCACCATGACCACCGCGCTGGCCTCGCTGCTCTCCGGCCGCAAGGTCCGCAACGACGTGGCGATGACGGGCGAGGTCTCGCTGACCGGCCGGGTGCTGCCGATCGGCGGGGTGAAGCAGAAGCTGCTCGCCGCCGACCGGGCCGGGATCACCACCGTGATCATCCCCAAGCGGAACGAGCCCGACCTGGACGACGTCCCGGCGGAGGTGCTCGAGCGGCTCACCGTCCACCCGGTGGCCGACGTCCGCGAGGTGCTGAAGCTGGCCCTTGAGTCGGCCGAGGTGCTGGTCGCCGCCGCGTAGGCGCCCTGGGGCGCGGGGCTTTGGTCAACTGCGTGCGCGAACAACCGTGCACCTCCGTGGAGGGCTGGTCGCGCACGCAGTTGATCAGGCTGGGCCCCGCGCCCCGGGTGGTGCATGGCCGATCGTCAGATGCTGTGCCCACAGGGTGAGACGCTCTTGTGAGACGGAGTGTCAGCACGTAAGGATGTCAGTCATGAATCGCCACGCGTATCTGAGCCCTCGGCTGGACGTCGACCTGGCGTACGCGCGTTCAGCGATCTGTCACCGCGCCCACTGAGGAGCGCGGTTGCCCCCGCCCGGCCGTCGGCCCCAGGACCGGCGGCGACTACCTGACCATCGTGGCCCCTCGGCTGTCCAGCGCCGACGGCCTGATCCGCACCGTCCTGCGCAACCCCCTCATCCCCGGCACCGGCGCGACCTCGATCCTGGACCCCTACTACTACGCCGAGGTGGATCCGGAGACCGGCAACGTGGTGCGCACCGAGTACGTCGGGGCGGGTTTCGTCTTCGACACCCTGCAGATGGCCGGCAGCATCGCGGCGGGCCGGGTGGTGCTCCAGGGGACGACGACCGGAGTACTCCGAATCACGGCCGGGTAGCGAGCGCAAGGGGAACCGGGGAGTAATGCCCGGGAGGGTCTTTCGAGTACCGGGGCGAAACTTCGGCATGCGACACTGCCGAAATGCCGTCGCCTACACAGAGGGTTCTGGCCCGGGTTCCGGCCCGACTGCGTCCTTTCCTGGTGCAGCACCGCAAGCTGGTGAAGTTCCTGTTGGTGGGTGGCACCTGCTTCCTGCTCACCATGGCCGTCAACTTCGGGCTGAAGCTCACGGTGCTGCACGCCAAACCGGTGGTCTCGCTCACCATCGCCACGGTGATCGCGACCGTCTTCTCCTACGTCCTCAACCGGCAGTGGTCCTTCAGGACCAACGGCCGGCACCGCGAGGCCGTGCTCTTCTTCGTGGTCAGCGGGCTGGCGATCCTGGTGAACGACGCCCCGCTGGCCGTCTCGCGCTATGTGCTGGACCTGCGCGAGCCGGACGTCAGCTCCTTCACCCAGGAGGTGGCCGACTTCCTCAGCGGGATGATCATCGGCACGCTGTTCGCGATGGTCTTCCGGTACTGGGCGATGAAGCGCTGGGTCTTTCTGCCGGAGCCGCCGCCCGCCGCAGGGGAGGCGTCGCAGCCGCAGCCCGAACACGTCTGACGCGCCAGGACGCTCAGCCCCGGGGATCGAGGTCCGCGAGGGGGCTGAGCGTCCGTCGGCTCTCGGAACGGGTCAGCTGACGGGTTCGCGTCCGTAGCGCGGCTTGCGGATGACCGCGAGCATGGTGACGGCGATGCCGACCACCGCCCAGGCGGACAGGATCAGCAGCGGCAGGCCGATGTTGGTGCCCCCGAAGTAGGCGATCGAGCGGGCTGCGTCCGTACCGGCGCCGTTGGGGATCCAGGAGCCGATGGCCCGCCAGAACGGGGGCAGCAGCGGCGGAGGGTAGACCCCGCCCGCACTCGGGTTGCCGAGGACCACGAAGAGCAGCACCGCCAGCCCGATCCCGATGATGTCGAACAGTGACTGCAGGGCCATGGTGATCGCCCCCACCGCGAACACCACCAGACTGCCGAGTCCGACCAGGCCCCAGCTGGATCCCGGCAGGGCGTTCAGGGCCGGTCCGACGATGATCGTGCCGCCGATCCCGGCCGCGATCGAATAGAACGCGAGGGCGCCGAGGCGGATCAGCGCCCGGTGGCGGTTGGCGGGCCGGGCGCCCGCGCTGATGCCCAGGATCGAGGCGACCAGGTAGCCGCCGACGCACCAGCCGATGACCAGGTAGAAGGAGGACAGGCCCTTGGCGTCACCAGCCGCCAGCGGGACGACGTCCTCGACCTTCACCGTGCGGTGCTGGGACTGCTCCAGCCCGGTGACGATCTTCTCGGCGGCGGTGGCGGCAGCCGCTCCGCGCGCCTCGGCGACCAGCAGGGTGTCCTCGGTGCCGGTCGGGTTGAAGACCAGGGCCGCGTAGACCTTCTGGTCCTTGATCTGGGCGGTCGCCGCCTCCGGGCTCGCGGCCGTGACCGCCCTGACCGCATCGCCTGGGACGGACTCAAGACCGGCCACCAGCTTGGGGCCGACCTGGGGCGGGGCGACGACGGCGATCGACAGCCGGTGCGGGGCGGGGTGGTGCAGTGCACCGACGTACGAGGTGATGAAACCGAGCTGCAGCAGCAGGACGGCGATCACCAGGAGGGCGGCGCGCGGGGTGACCGCGTCCTTCAGTTCTGCGAGAAACCCCCGGTTCGGGCCGGTCATCGACACTCTCCTCTGTTTTGGATCATCGAAAACACGGGCAAAAAGGATACTTCACATCATGAAACAGTTTCCGAACGGGGGAATCGTAACCCTGCGGGATACTGGTCGCCATGAGTGACGAGGCGGCAGCCGAGGAGGCGTTCCTGGCGGTGGAGCGCGAAGTGGCGCTGCTGTTCCGGCGTGGGCGCGCCCGCGCGGCGGACATGTCCAGGCGGGTGCATCCCAGGCTGGAGGGGGTCGCGTACAGCATGCTCGGCTTCATCGAGGAGGCCGGGCGGGTGCGGATGACCGACATCGGGCTGCACTTCGGTGTGGGGAAAGCCACAATCAGCCGGCAGGTCAAGGTGCTTGAGGAGCTCGGGCTGGTGGCGCGCGAGCTCGATCCGCTCGACCGCCGCTCCTCGCTGGTCTCGCTGACCAGCGAGGGCGCGATGCGCTATCTGCGGGCCAGGGGTGGCCGGATGGCGCACTTCAGGGCGTTGATGGCGACCTGGGAGACGGCCGATGTGGCACAGTTCGCCGACCTGCTCCAGCGATTCAACGACCTGACCGACGAGCCGATAGAGGCCTGAGTCCCAGTCGTCGTTCGTACCCCGCCCGCCCTGGCCGGCGGGCTTTACTTTGCCTTGGAGAAGGTTGCCTTATTCAACTATCTGGGATTATGGTTGCCCTAGGCAACAAAACCCCAGCCAGTCGAAGGACCCAGATGAGCGCCTCGCCGACCGAACCCATGAACCATCGCCAAGTACTCGAAGCCCTGTCCGGTCTGCTCCTCGGCCTCTTCGTGGCGGTGCTGTCCTCGACCGTCGTGTCGAACGCCCTGCCCCGGATCCTCAACGACCTCCACGGCGGCCAGTCCGCCTACACCTGGGTGATCACCGCCGCACTGCTCTCGCTCACGGCCTCCACGCCGATCTGGGGCAAGCTCTCCGATCTGGTCAGCAAGAAGCTGCTGGTGCAGGCCGCGCTGGTGATCTACATCGCCTCCTCCGCGCTGGCGGGCCTCTCGCAGAACCCCGGTGAGCTGATCGCCTGCCGCGTGCTCCAGGGCATCGGGGCGGGCGGTGTCACCGCGCTCGGCCAGATCTGCCTGGCCTCGATGGTCTCGCCGCGCGAGCGCGGCCGGTACAGCGGCTACTTCGGCGCGGTCTTCGCGCTGGCCACCATCGGCGGCCCGCTGATCGGCGGCGTCATCGTGGACACCAGCTGGCTCGGCTGGCGCTGGTGCTTCTACGTCGGCATCCCCTTCTCGCTGATCGCCATCGCCGTGCTCCAGCGGACCCTGAAGCTGCCCGTCACCAAGCGCAAGGTGAAGATCGACTACCTGGGCTCCGTGCTGATCGCCGCCGCCGTCAGCCTGCTGATGATCTGGATCAGCCTGGCCGGCCAGAACTACGCCTGGGTGTCCTGGCAGACCTTCGTCATGGTCCCCGGCGGTCTGCTGCTGGCCGCGCTCTTCGTACTGGTCGAGAGCCGGGCGGCCGAGCCGATCATCCCGCTGGGCCTGTTCCGCTACCGCACCGTCACCCTCGCCGCGATCGCCAGCGCCCTGGTCGGTATCGGGATGTACGGCGCGACCACCTTCCTCAGCCAGTACTTCCAGCTGGCCAAGGAGAAGTCGCCGACCATGGCGGGCATCATGACCCTGCCGATGATCCTGGGACTGGCCATCTCCTCCACCGTCGCCGGACGCCTGATCACCAAGTACGGCAAGTGGAAGGCGTACCTGGTCGCCGGCACCTTCCTGCTCGCGGTCGGCTTCGGGCTGCTGGGCACCGTCCGGGACAACACCTCGTACGGGCTGCTCGCCCTCTACATGGCGGCGACCGGCCTCGGCCTCGGACTGACCATGCAGAACCTGGTCCTCGCGGTCCAGAACACCGTCCCGCGCCATGAGCTCGGCGCGGCCAGTTCGGCGGTCACCTTCTTCCGCACCATGGGCGGTGCGATGGGCGTCACGGCGCTCGGGGCGCTGCTCTCCAACCGGGTCACCCACTACCTGACCGACAACCTGACGGCCGCACACATCAACCCGGCGGGCGCGGCTGCGGGCGGTGGCGAGATCCCCGACCTGCACAAGTTGCCCAAGCCGCTGGTCCCGCTGGTCACCGACGCCTTCGGGCACGGTGTGGCGGAGGTCTTCCTGGTGGCCGCGCCGTTCGCGCTGCTGGCCTTCCTGGTGGTGCTGCTGATCCGCGAGGTGCCGCTGCGGAGCGGCCACGAGGAGCCCGCCGCGCAGCCGGAGCCGCAGCTCGTCAAGGGCTGAGAGCCGGATACGGCACCGGAAACCGCCAGGGGCGAGGTGCTCTGCCGGACCAACTGCGTTCGCGAGCGATCCCGTGCCTTCGGGGGCGATGGGCAACCGATCGGCCATGGGCAACCGGTCGGCCATGGGCAACCGATCAGCCATGGGCAACCAAAAGGGGCGCGGGGCTCTGCTTGATCAAGCAGAGCCCCGCGCCCCTGAGCGCTGAGCGCGTCGGGTCAGCCGGCGATCAGCGACAGCCCGTACAGCACGACGCCCGCGCAGGCGGCGAAGCAGACGGAGGCGCCGGCCAGCGCCAGCGTGCCCCTGCCCGATGCCGCGCCTTCGGCGCCGGACCGGCCGGCCTCCAGCGCCGCCTCGCGGCGGGAGAGGGCGAGGACGCCGAGGGCGAAGACCGTGACCACCGCGACGGTGATGACGAAGCTGGCCCCTGCGGTCTGGGCGAGGGCGGCCCACTTGATGCTCATGAGTGACTGCCTTCCGGGCTCAGGCCGCGACGGTGGTCGAGGCCGGGGTCGGGACGGTGGCGGCGGGGGTGCCCGCGGCCGGGGTGACCTCGGTGGTCTCGACCGGGGTGACGTCGTTGACGTTGCCCGCGTGCACCGGCTGGCGGCGGGAGACGAGGTACATCGCGCCCGAACCGGCCACCAGCGCCGTGCCGACCACCGCGACACCCCAGGTGCCCTGGTCCACGATTACGGCCGCGAGACCGGCGACGACGGCCGCCGCAGGCAGGGTCAGGCCCCAGGTGTAGACCATGCGGCGGGCCATGCCCCAGTTCAGCCGGGGGTTACGGCCGCCGAGACCGGCGCCCATGATGCCGCCGGAGCAGACCTGGGTGGTGGAGAGGCCGTAGCCCATGGAGGAGGAGGTCAGGATGACGGTGGCGGCGGCGGTCTCGGAGGCCAGGCCCTGCGGCGGACGGATGTCGGCCAGGCCCGAGCCCATGCTGCGGATGATCCGCCAGCCGCCCATGTAGGTGCCGAGCGCGATGGCCGCACCGGCGCTGGCGATGACCCAGACCGGGGGCGTCGCGCCCTTGTGCAGCGCGCCGGCCGAGACCAGGGCCAGGGTGATGATGCCCATGGTCTTCTGGGCGTCGTTGGTGCCGTGCGCCAGCGAGATCAGCGAGGCGGAGAACATCTGGCCCTTGCGGAAGCCCTTGTCGCTGGTCTTCTCGTCGGTCTTCCTGGTCAGCAGGTACGCCAGCTTGGTGGCGCCCCAGGAGGCCAGTCCGGCGACGATCGGCGAGGCGACGGCCGGGATCACGATCTTGGACAGCACGGTCGCGAAGTTCACGCCGTGCAGGCCGACACCGACCACGGTGGCGCCGATCAGACCGCCGTAGAGCGCGTGCGACGAGCTGGAGGGCAGGCCCCGCAGCCAGGTCAGCAGGTTCCAGAGGATGGCGCCCACCAGCGCCGCGAAGATGATCGACGGTTGGATGCCCGCCTTCTCGTTGACGATGCCGCCCGAAATGGTGCTGGCGACCTTCACGGAGAGGAACGCACCCGCGAAGTTGAGGACTGCCGCGATGGTGACCGCGACCTTGGGCTTGAGGGCTCCCGTGGCGATGGAGGTGGCCATCGCGTTGGCGGTGTCGTGGAAGCCGTTGGTGAAGTCGAAGGCGAGCGCCGTGATGATCACAACGGCCACCAGGAACGTGATGTGTTCCATACCCAAACAATCGTCGTAGTTGCCGAGCTGACGGTGGTGTCATCGTGGACCGTAGGGACGGTTGGTGAACGGAAGGTGAACTACGGCGGGAATCGTGGCTCGGATGATGTCGTGAGGGTTGCGTGAAGGCGACCCCTGCGTGCCGCTTGAGCCCCTGACGTGGCCATTTGTCGGTGATCATCCGGTTTGACGACAGCCCCATGAGACGCGGCTCACAACGGAGCTGAGAATTCATCAGACCCGTTCGGAGAGCCTCTGTCTGTCGCGGCCCCGTCATGGCAGGATCAGCCAGTGACTGGCGGGTAACAGAGGTCCGGCGCGGCCGGACGGGGGAGGGCAGGCCGATGGGGGCTGCACAGCGCGTCGAGGCAACCGGTGTGCGGCCGTGGGTGCGGGCCGCGCTGCGCTGCGGAGCGATGCTGGCGGTCGCCGCCCTGGCGCTCCCGCTGGCCGGCACGGCGTACGCGGCCCCGGAGCCCCGACCCAACGTCAACGTCGCGCCGGGCGCCGATCCGCTCGCCGACGCCAAGGCCACTCTTGCCCCGCTGCTGCAACGCCTGCACCAGCTCTACACGGAGGCCGAGGCCGCCACCGAGCAGTACAACACCACCGCCGACAAGCTCAGGCAGCAGCAGGCCACCGTCGCCGACCTGCACACCCGCCTGGCCCGCCAGCAGACCGCCGTGGACACCGGTACCGACATCGCGGCCCAGCTCGCGGGCGCCCAGTACCGCAACGGCAACGTCTCCGAGTACGCCGACCTGCTGCTCGCCAAGGACCCGTACGAGGCCGTGGTGATCGCCGAGTTGCTCCAGGCCGCCGGGCGCTCGCAGTCGGTCTTCCTGGACAAGCTCAAGGCCGACCGGGCCGAGCTCACCGGGCTCCAGCAGCAGGCCGAGGCCGCCCAGGCCCAGGTCCAGGCGCTGGCCACCCAGCAGGAGCGGACCAAGACGGACACGGCCAAGCGGCTGCAGGCCGTCGAGGACATGGTCGCCTCGCTCACCGGCGCCCAGCGAAGCGAGCTGGAGCAGCTGGAGAAGCAGCAGGCCGACGAGGCCCAGCTGGCCTTCCTCGCCTCCGGTGCGCTCGGCAAGGGCGAGCGCACCCCCTCGGCCGCCGGGCGCCAGGCCGTCGCCTACGCGCTGGCGCAGCTCGGCAAGGACTACCGCTGGGGCGGGGAGGGGCCGGACATGTTCGACTGCTCCGGGCTGACCTCGCAGGCGTGGCTGCACGCCGGCCGTCCGATCCCCAGGACCAGCCAGGAACAGTGGGCGGGGCTCCGGCATGTGGCACTGAACCAGCTGCGCCCCGGTGACCTGGTGATCTACCACGAGGATGCGACGCACGTCGGGATGTACATCGGCGGCGGGCTGGTCGTCCAGGCGCCGCACACCGGCGCGGTGGTGAAGATCTCGCCGGTGGCCATGCTGCCGATCCTCGGCGCGGTGCGGCCCGACCCGGAGGCGGGTGCGGACGAGCAGGGCGGTGCCTGGAAGGTCCCGGACGTCGGCGACACGGTGAACGAGGTCACGCCGATCAAGCCCTCGAAGCCGTCCGAGCTGCCGAAGCCTCCTGCGCCGCCCGAGACGCACCCCCCGACCGGAACCCCGAGCAGCCCGCCGCCGTCCACCCCGCCGTCGACCCCGCCGAGCGCCCCGTCGAGCACCAAGCCGGGTACGCCGTCGGCGACGCCGTCCGGTTCCGGCTCGCCCTCGCCGTCCGCTTCCCTCTCGCCTTCGGGTTCCCCGTCCACCTCGGGCCGGGGCTGACCGGTCCTCAGCGGTCGGCCGCGGCCGGTTCCGGCGCCAGCTGCATCTCGGGGCGGCCGGTGACCAGCAGCCAGGCGGGCAGGGCTGCCACGCAGAGCATCGGGAGCAGCGCGAGGTCCGGGACGATCGCGACCGCGGTGAACAGGCTCATCCAGCCCTGCCTGGTGGTCGCCAGCAGCAGACCGAGGCTCGCGCAGACCACGGCCAGGGCCGGCGGCACCGAGGGAATGAGCGCGCTGACGGCGAAGCCCAGGGCCACCCCGACGAACACCACCGGGAAGATCCGGCCGCCCCGGAACCCGGAGCCGGCGGCGATCAGCATCGCGAGCAGCTTGACCACCGTCATGCCGAGCAGTGCCCAGAAGCCGTGGTCGCCATAGCCGAGGGCGAGTTCCTTGAGCTGGTCGAGGCCCTTGAAGAGGGTCGGCTCGCCACCGAGCGCACCGAGGACGCCCAGTGCCAGACCGCCCGCCGTCAGCATCGCCACCGGGTGGGCGATCTGGTGGAACCCCCGGTGGACGTACGGGAGGGCGTAGACGGCGGCCAGTCCGAACAGGGCGCCCAGGGCACCGATCAGCAGGGCCCAGACGAGGTCGAGCGGCCGGGCGCCGGGGTAGCCGGGCACCTTGGCCACGAAGTCGTTCCCGGCGACCAGCAGTGTGGTGAGCGAGGCTGTGACGGCGGCGACCAGCGGGGCGAACAGCCGGTCCCAGAGTGCTCCGGGGGCGGGCACCTCGGAGAGGATCAGGGCGGCCGCGACGGGGGTGCCGAAGAGCGCGGCGATCGTCCCCGCAGCGGCGAGGCCCAGCCAGAGGGCCGGGCCGCTGTCGGGGAGGAAGCGCCGTCCGATCCAGTAGGCCAGCGCGATGTTGATCATTGCGATCGGGTTCTCGGGGCCGAGACTGACGCCACCGGCCAGCGCCAGCACGGTGGCCACGGCCAGACCCGGCAGTACGTACGGGGGCTGCGGCAGGTCCACCAGGCTCGTGGTGGCCGGGTCCGGACCCGCGTGGCCGGGGGACTTCCAGACCGTCAGGCCGACGGTGGCGCCGGTGGCGGTCAGGACGAGGATGATCCACCACGGGTTGAAGCCGTCGATGCCCAGGCCGTGCGGGATCGCCGTCCAGAGCAGGTACTGCAGGCGCCCCGCGGCCCGGTTGAGGCCCAGCAGGACCAGGGCGCACCCGATGCCCACCAGGATCGCCGGGGCGATCAGCGGGATCAGCCGGCTCGCCGGGGTGACCGGGCCGCGGGCCGGGCGCTCGGGGTCGTCGGGGTTGCCATGGCCGGCGCTGTCGTGCGGGGCGGCGTCGGCCATGGCGGTACCTCCGGGGTCGGCCCGTGCGGGTGGGTGTCAGATTAGTGGCAAATCAGACATTTCACCCGAACATCCCGACGGGGTGTCACCTGTCGTCGTGTCAGCCGCGGCTCTCGGCCACGGCGGTCGAGGCGGCCGATCCGGCCGGGGTGCTGTCGGCCTCGAAGCGGATCACCACGGCCTTGGAGGTCGGCGTGTTGCTGATGTCCGCCGTCGAGTCCAGCGGGACCAGCACATTGGTCTCCGGGTAGTACGCGGCCGCGCCGCCCCGGGCCACCGGGTAGTGCACCACCTTGAAGTGCGGTGCCCGGCGCTCGACGCCGTCCTGCCACTCGCTCACCAGATCGACGTAACCGCCCTCGACCAGGCCGAGTTCGGTGGCGTCGGCGGGGTTCACCATGACCACCCGGCGGCCGCCGGTGATACCGCGGTAGCGGTCGTCGAGGCCGTAGACGGTGGTGTTGTACTGGTCGTGCGAACGCAGGGTCTGCAGCAGCAGGCGGCCCGCCGGGACCTCGGGGGCGGTCAGCGGGTTGACGCTGAAGTTGGCCTTGCCGGTGGTGGTCGGGAAGGTGCGGCTGTCGCGCGGACCGTGCGGGAGAGCGAAGCCACCGGGGCGGCGCACCTTGGTGTTGTAGTGCTCGAAGCCCGGCACGACCCGGGCGATCCGCTCCCGCAGGGTGTCGTAGTCGGTGGCGAAGTCCTCCCAGGGGAGCGGCTCCTGCGGGCCGAGGGTGGCACGGGCCAGGCGGCAGACGATCGCCACCTCGGAGAGCAGCTCGGGGCTCGGCGGGCGCAGTCCGCCGCGCGAGGAGTGCACCATGCCCATCGAGTCCTCGACGCTGACGAACTGGTTGCCCTTGGCCGTGCGGTCCTTGTCGGTGCGGCCGAGGGTCGGCAGGATCAGCGCGCGGGCACCGGTCACCACGTGCGAGCGGTTGAGCTTGGTGGAGACGTGCACCGTCAGGCGGCAGCGGCGGATCGCCGCCTCGGTCACCTCGGTGTCGGGAGTCGCGGCGACGAAGTTGCCGCCCATGGCGAAGAAGACCTTCACCCGGCCGTCCCGCATCGCCCTGATGGTGTCCACCGAGTCGTAGCCGTGGCGGCGCGGCGGCTCGAAGCCGAACTCCTTGCCGAGGGCGTCCAGGAAGGACTTGGCGGGGCGCTCGAAGATGCCCATCGTCCGGTCGCCCTGCACATTGCTGTGGCCGCGCACAGGGCAGACCCCGGCGCCCGGGCGGCCGACATTGCCGCGCAGCAGAAGGAAGTTGACCACCTCGCGGATGGTCGGCACGGCGTGCTTGTGCTGGGTCAGGCCCATCGCCCAGCAGACGATGATCTTCTCCGAGGCCAGTACGAGGCGGGCCAGCTCCTCGATCTGCTCGTACGGCAGGCCGGTGGCGGCAAGGACCTCCGCGCGGTCGGTGGTCTTCGCCTCGGCCGCGAACTCCTCGAAGCCGAGGGTGTGTTCGGCGATGAACTCCTCGTCGACGGCGCCCTCGGTGCCGAGCAGGATCTGGTTGAGGGCGCGGAAGAGCGCGAGATCGCCGCCGAGGCGGATCTGCAGGAAGAGGTCGGTCAGCTTGGTGCCGTGGCCGATCAGGCCGCGCGCGTTCTGCGGGTTCTTGAAGCGCTCCAGCCCCGCCTCCGGCAGCGGGTTGACGCTGACGATCTTCGCTCCGGCCCGCTTGGCCCGCTCCAGTGCGGAGAGCATCCGGGGGTGGTTGGTGCCCGGGTTCTGACCGGCCACGATGATCAGGTCGGCCTGGTAGAGGTCCTTGAGGTGGACGCTTCCCTTGCCGACACCCAAGGTCTCGGTGAGAGCCGACCCCGAGGACTCGTGGCACATGTTGGAGCAGTCGGGCAGGTTGTTGGTGCCGAGTCGGCGGGCGAACAGCTGGTAGGCGAAGGCGGCCTCGTTGCTGGTCCGTCCCGAGGTGTAGAAGGCGGCGCCGTCCGGGGTGTCGAGGGCCTTGAGCTCGTCGGCGACGATCGAGAAGGCGCGGTCCCAGGAGACCGGGACGTAGTGGGTGGCACCCTCGTCCAGCAGCATCGGCTGGGTCAGGCGGCCCTGCTGGCCCAGCCAGTAGCCGGAGCGCTCGGCGAGCTCGGCGACCGGATGTGCGGCGAAGAACTCGGTGGTGATCCGGCGCTCGGTGGCCTCCTCGGCGACCGCCTTGGCACCGTTCTCGCAGAACTCGGCGCTATGGGTCTTGCCCGGCTCGGGCCACGCACAGCCCGGGCAGTCGAAGCCGTCCGGCTGGTTCATCTTGCGCAGGGTGGCCAGCGTACGGCGGGCGCCCATCTGGTCACCCGCTTTGCGCAGGGTGTGGCCGATCGCGGGCAGGCCGGCTGCGGCGTGCTGCGGCGGCGAGACCTGGGGCGCGTCCTGCGCCGGGTCACTCTGCGGGGCCTGCTTGGCCATGACTGCCCACCTCCTGCTCCTCGGGCCCGCCATCATTGCCGACCCCTGCATCAATCCTTTCACTGCCCCGGGGCAACCGGGCAGCACCCCAGGAGCCCGGGGCCCCGGGGCACTCGGGGGCCTTGATCGGTTACTCGAGTGCCCCGGGGTCCCCGGTCGGTTTCCCGGTTGCCCACGGGTTCCGGGGGTTGGGCCAGGGCGTGGAGGAGGGCGCGGGCGGTGGCGTCGTTCTGGCGGAAGGCGGGGGCGTTGGTGCGCGGGCGCGCGAACGCGGCGTACGAGCGGCCGTTGGTGTGCGGGCCGAGGGCGGTGCGGCGGGGGTGCGGTGCGCCGCCGAGGCCGGGGTCGAGGATGCGGCCGTCGGCGGGGGCGGTGCTGAGCAGACCGGAGCGGTGGGTGTGGGTGTCGTCCGCCACGACCTCCTCCAGGATCCGGCCGCTGTGGTGCAGGGCGCGCAGCACGGGGTCGTCGGTGCGGGCCAGGGCGTGTCTGGGCAGGTAGCCCTCGATGAGGGCGGTGCCCCGGACGGTGTGGCCGGGGACGGTCGGGCTGGTGGCGAGGAAGGTGCCGGTGGACTCGTCCGGTTCGACCCGCAGGTCCGCGCCGAGGAAGCGCAGGATGCCCGCCTCGGAGAGGGCGAGCAGCTGGCGGAGCCGGAAGCCGGGCGGTCCCGAGGCGAGGAAGCCGAAGAACCCGGACCACCAGCCGTCCAGCTCCTCGGCCACCGACCGGGCCGTCAGCCGGCCGGCGGCCACCAGCCGGGGCAGGTGGGCGTAGAGCGAGAGCAGGCCGAGGAAGGCGCCGAGGTCGGCGCTGTGGGCGGGGTCGGCGCGGCGGTCGGCGTCGGCGGCGATGTAGGCGCGCAGGTGCCGCTGGAGCTCCTCCGGGTCGGCGGGCCGCAGGCCGGTCAGTGGGCGGTCGAGGGCTTCGAAGTCGAGCCGGTCGGCGGGGTCGGGGACGGACTCCCGGATCAGTTCGGCGAGTTCGGGGTCGTACCAGCCGTGCCGGTCGTAGCGGTCCAGGAAGCCGGCCCAGGGCAGTGCGGTGCGCTCGGGGTGGGCGTGGAACAGCTCGTGGTAGTGGCCGAAGCCGATCTCCTTGGCCATCAACGGCCAGACGTCGCGCCTGAGTTCGAGCTGCCCTGGACGTTCGAGCAGGCCGTCCACGGCGGCGGTGTCGAAGTAGCGGGGCAGTGGCGCCGGCGGGCCCTGGAGCCGGTAGCCGGTCTTGGAGTGGTACGGGACGCCGCGGCGCGAGCCGGCGTGGATCACCGGCTCCCGGCCCGAGGGGTGGTAGCGCAGGCCGTCGGCGGTCTCCTCGTAGCGGCCGCCGCGTCCTTCGGTGAGCAGGGCGACCAGGTCGACGAAGGCCAGCCCGAGGCCGCGCAGGATCAGTTGCTCACCGGGAGCGATGCCGGAGAGGTCCACGTCGGAGGAGAAGGCGGGCGCCAGGTGGAAGCGGCCGTGCCGGGCGGCGAAGGCGGCGCTCGCGCGGTGCCGGGGCTCGGGCGTCGACCCGAGGTGCCCGAGGGTGAGCACCACCTGGTCGGCGGTCAGGACGCCGTCGGAGAGCCGCACCAGCTGTGGGCCGTCGGCCGGTCCGGTGACCGAGCGGGCGGTTTCGCGGTGCACGGTGACGGTGATGTGCGGGGGCAGCTCGGCCACGGCCCGGCGGAAGGTCCAGTCCAGGTAGGCGCTCTGGGCCCGCCGGGTGGGGAAGTCGGTCGGTGTCAGGGAGCGCAGCTCCTGCCGTACGGCCGGGTCGGGGACCGGGGCGTACGGTGCGAACTCCTCGGGCTGCCTGGCCCATTCGGCGAGCGAGGGGCCCGGGCGGACGGGTCCTTCGATGGTCGAGGACTCGTCGGTGAACATGGTGACGTCCTCGGCCATCGAGTTCATCCGCAGCAGCGGCGACTGCTCGTACCGCCAGATCCGGCCGCCGCCGGGCGGGTGGGGGTCGACCAGGTGGATGTCCAGGGGCCGGTCGGCGGGCAGCAGTTCGGCGGCGTTGGCGGCGATGCGCTCCAGTAGTCCGGTGCCGCGCGGGCCCGCGCCGATGATCACCAGGGTGCTCAACTCCGGTCACCCGCCGGCGAGGTGAGGGCGGCGCGGGCGCGTTGCAGCGGGGTCGGCGGCCGGAGCGTGAGGACCAGGCCGTTCACGATGGCGGTGGTGGTGAAGTACTGGCCCACCACGTCCCACTGGAACGCCTGGTTGCGCACCACGGAGTTGAGGGCCAGCGCGAGCAGCAGCAGGGCGAGGGCGGAGGTGACCAGCCGCCCCGGGCGGCGGCGCGTGACGATGGGCGCTCCGGTCTCGGCCACGGGGGCGAGTGGCGGCGCGGGGGCGGGCAGGACGTCGTGCGTGGTGGCCATCAGAGGGGCTCCAGAGCGGGGGCGGGCAGACCGGACGGCGGTCGTCACACGCGCAGGCC
This sequence comes from Kitasatospora sp. GP82, assembly GCF_029892105.1. Classification (GTDB taxonomy): domain Bacteria; phylum Actinomycetota; class Actinomycetes; order Streptomycetales; family Streptomycetaceae; genus Kitasatospora. The sequence goes on from NZ_JARZAJ010000001.1 coordinate 341,959, forward strand.
GCGCCCCTCAACGCGACCGGAGCCACCGCGACTTGGCGGGCTCCTCAGTGCACACTCACTCCGGACAGGATCGTACGTGTGCCCGAGCCTCGGCTGTCAAGGGCGATTCCCGGCCCGTGGCCGGCCACGCGAGTGCTCGCGCTCCGAGACCGACCGGCCCTGATGGCTCCGGATCCGGGCGGTGGTTGACGAACTGCAAGGTTCACTGCTCAACTTGACGGCATGAACGCCGAGCAGCCCCTGGTCACGCGCGGCCACATCGACTTCGGTCGGGTGTGGTCCGCAGCGTGTTGCGGCTGACCCGGCAGCGGGCCGTCTGACCGGCCCTTTCTCTCCTTCGGAGACCTCCCTCGGTCGCCCCGTAGCGGGCCGGGAGCCCGTCTGCCCAGACGGAGCACAGGCGCACGCTGCCGCCTCCTCTCACTCCAGCTGATGCACCGTCACGCGCCGCTCTCCCCATGCCAGTCCGGCTCAGCCTGCCCGGCCTCGCTGCGCCCTGCCCGCGCACCTCCCAGGACGGCACTACCGAAAGGCCCTTCGCCATGCCCGTCGAGTTCCTCGGCATCGCCGCCACCGGCGACGGCTCGGAGACCAACGTCCGTACCACCCCCGCCTTCGACCGCGACTACACCCTGCGCCTGGCCCGAGCCCATGAGGAGTACGGCTGGGACCGCGTCCTCTTCGCCTACGGCTCGGGGTCGCCCGACCCGGCGCCCGGCGCCGCGTACCTCGCCGCCAAGCTGGACACGCTGCAGATCCTGCTGGCCCACCGGCCCAACGTCTCGTACCCCACCTTCGCGGCCAAGACCTTCGCCACCCTGGACCGGATCAGCAACGGCCGGCTGACCGTGCACTTCATCACCGGCGGAAACGACCACGAGCAGCAGCGCGAGGGCGACTTCCTGACCAAGGACCAGCGCTACGCCCGCACCCGTGAGTACATCGAGATCGTCAAGAAGATCTGGACCAGCCACGAGCCCTTCGACCACGAGGGCGAGTACTACCGCTTCAACGACTTCGTCGCCGATGTCTTCCCCGTCCAGAAGCCCCGGCCCGACGTCTCCTTCGGCGGTTCCTCCCCGGCGGCGTACGCGGCCGGTGGCGCCGAGGCGGACATCTACTGCCTGTGGGGCGAACCGCTGGCGCAGACCGCCGAGCAGATCGAGAAGGTCAGGGAGGCCGCCCTGGCGGCGGGCCGGACCGACACCCCGAGGATCCAGGTCGCGTTCCGGCCGGTCATCGCGCCGACCGAGGAGCTCGCCTGGGAGAAGGCGCACCGGACGGTGGACGCGATCAAGGCCCGCAAGGCGGACGGACCGGCCCGGCACCGCCGGCCGGGCAACGGCCGGCCCGGGGCCTGGACACCTGAGAACGCCGGTTCGCAGCGTCTGATCGAGATCGCCGAGGCCGGTGAGCGCTACGACCGCGCCCTGTGGACCCCGACCGCCGCCGCGACCGGCGGAGGCGGCAACTCCAACGCCCTGGTCGGCACCCCCGAGACCGTCGCCCAGGCCCTGCTCGACTACTACGACCTCGGCGTGGAAATCCTCTCCGCCCGGGGCTACGACCTGCTCGACGACGCGATCGACTTCGGCCGGTACGTCATCCCGATCGTCCGCGAGGAGGTCGCCAAGCGCGACGCGGAGCGGGTCGCCGCACAGGCGGCCGAGGAGGCCGAACGCGAGCGCGACCGGCAGCAGCTGATCGCGGTCCAGGCATGACACTGCTCGTCGAGGTCCGCCGGGTCACCCTGGACGACCCGCTCGCCGAACCGCTGGTGCGCGAGCTCACCCACGAGTACGTCAGCCGCTACGGCCCGTCCGCACAGCAGGAGATGACCCGCTTCCCGGCCGCCGAGTTCGCGCCGCCGGACGGCCTGGGCCCCGGTCCGCGGCGGCCTCGGCCTGCTGCCGGTGTCCCCCGGGGGCTGGGTGGTTGCCGGGTGGCGGACGGCAGCGCAGGCTGGAAGTACCGATGGCCCGGGCGGCCGGGCCGGGAGGCGAGGCTTCCGATGAGCAGGCTCGAAGAACAGATCAACGTTGATGTCCCGGCGCAGGAGGTCTGGGCGCAGCTGCACCGCATCGACGAGTACCCGATGTTCGTGGACGGGGTGAAGAGTGCCTTTGCGCACGGCAGAAGCGGCGCCCATCTGGATATCGAGACCGGCGGTGGCGACCAGGCGTTCGAGACCCAGCTGACCGATCGCGGCAATGACCAGGTGATGGCCTGGCGGACGTTGGACGCCCCGGAGCTGAAGGGCACCTTCGCCGTGAACCCGCTGGACGACGAGCACACCCAGTTGCAGATCCGGCTGGAGTACGACCCGGACGCCGTCCGGGCGGCCTTCGGCGGCCCGAAGGGATTCGCCCAGGTCCGCGCGATCGAGGAGACGGTCCGGGCCGACCTGGAGCACTTCAAGGACCTGGTGGAGAGGCGGAAGTAGTCACGGACGCCCCGGTCGCGCTCGGCCGACGGCCGTCGCGCTCGGTCACAGAGCCGGCAACCGACCTCGTGGTCCCGGGTGCCGTCGCGGGGGCCTGTACGACGATTCCCGCCGGGCGGGAATCGTCGTACAGGCCCTAGTCTGAACTTCGTTCGATTCGGCGGCACCCGGGTGTCGGCGGTGGGGGAGCGATGCGGGCCGGGACGTACTGGACGGCAGGTACCAGCTGATCTGGACGGCAGGTACCAGCTGATCGGCGAGCTGGGCCGGGGCGGCTTCGGGGTGGTCTTCCGGGCGTACGACCAGCAGTTGGCGCGTGAGGTCGCGGTCAAGCTGCTCGCGGACCGGTACGCCGCCGATCCGCGCGATCTGCGGCGCTTCCGGGACGAGGCGATCGCGGTGGCCAGGCTCAACCACCGGAGCATCGTCACCCTGTACGACTTCCCGAGGTCGCCGCCCGAGCCCTACATGGTGATGGAGCTGGTCACCGGGCGCTCGCTGTCCCGAGGCGGGTACGCCCGACCTGGCCGTCGCACTCGGCTGGCGACCGGCCTCGACGGCCCGCTCGGCGAGGCCGCCGCCCGCGACCTCGACCGGTTCGAGCGGGCCCTGGCGCCTGCGACGGGCGTGCCGGTCGGCCAGCTCGCGGACCTGGTGGCCGGCTGGGCAGGGGCATGCCTCCGGCGGTCCTCTGCACTGCCGGAGGCATGCGCAGCTCTGCCGCACCTTGTCAACCGTATGGGCACCTGATTCGTCACCTCGGCCGCTTGGATGGATTGATAGGAATTCGCCGAGATCGCACCTCTGGTTCGTTGGTGGTGGCGTTGATATACCTCTCATGCATATGACGGGAGAGGTGTGCGGCCTCCCCGGTGACATGCGACGAACCAGGTGGTGATGGGCAATGAAGCTCCTCCGTGTGGGTCCCCCGGGTGCCGAGCGCCCGGTGGTACTGGGCCGGGACGGCGCCGCGTACGACCTCTCCGGGCGGACTCCGGACATCGACGGGCCGTTCCTCGCCGGGCTGGACCCGGCCGAGCTGGACCGGGCCGTCTCGGCGGGTGAACTGCCGCTGACGGACATCGACGGCCTGCGGGTCGGCGCCCCGGTGGTCCGGCCCGGCAAGGTGGTCGGGATCGGTCTCAACTACTCCTGCCACGCCGCGGAGGCGGGCGCCCAGGAGCCTGCCGAGCCGGTGATCTTCCTCAAGCCGAGCAGCACCGTCGTCGGTCCGAACGACGAGGTCCTGGTGCCGCGCGGCAGCGAGAAGACCGACTACGAGGTCGAGCTCGCGATCGTGATCGGCCGCACCGCCCGCTACCTGGCGGGCCAGGAGGAGGCGGCGGCCGTGATCGCGGGGTACGCGACGGCCAACGACGTCACCGAGCGCGCGTTCCAGACGGAACGCGGCGGTCAGTGGGACAAGGGCAAGTCCGCCGAGACCTTCACGCCGCTGGGGCCCTGGCTGGTGACCGCAGACGAGGTCGGCGACCCGCAGAAGCTCAGCCTGAGGCTCTGGGTCAACGGGCAGCTGCGGCAGGACGGCACCACGGCGGTGATGATCTTCCCGGTGTTGGAGATCGTCCGCTATGTCAGCCAGTTCACGGTGCTGGAGCCGGGCGATGTGATCATCACCGGTACGCCCGCGGGTGTCACCCTCGGCCACCCGGGCACGCCGTTCCTGCGTCCCGCCGACGTCGTCGAGCTCGAGGTCGAGCGCCTCGGCCGCCAGCGTCAGGTGCTCGGCCGGGCGTAGCGGCCCCGAAGCGCCTCATGGCACGCCCGACCCTTGGCACGGGGGTCGGGAGCCCGAGCGAACTCCGCCGCCGACTACGAGCGAGCGCCGCCGAGTGCTACCGCCGGGCCGTCGGGGGCCCGACCCGCAGCCTGCCCAGCCGCACCACCATTGCCGCCGCAGGACCGTCCGCGGACTCCAGCGCCAGCAGCCCCGCCAGTACCTCGGCGGTCTGCCCGTCGTGCACGGCCGTCGCCGCGCTCATCGCCACGAACTCGTCCACCAGCCAGGCGCAGAGCGACTCCTTCGGGATCTGCCGCCCCTCGTCCAGCCAGCTCAGTGCGGACGCCTCCACGACCGAGATCCACGAGCGCACCAGTAGCGTCAGCCTCGGTCCCGCCTCCCGTACGCCGAGATGGCGCAGCGTCCGGCGGAGCGCCACCCGCCGCACCTCGTCCACGATTGCCGAGGTCCGCGCGGTCTCGACCACCGAACCACCGCGCAGCAACGCGCCGTAGCCGGTGCCGTGTTCGGCGACGAAGCCGAAGTACCGGTCCAGCACCGAGGACAGCTGCTCGGTGGGGGTGCCTTCGGCGGGCAGCGAGAAGCTGTTGGTCAGATCCTCGGCCGCACTGCGCAGCGCGGCCTCGTACAACTGCTGTTTGCCGCCGCTGAAGTAGCGATAGACGAGCGGTCGGGACGCGCCGGCCGCTTCGGCCACGTCGTCCAGGCCGACCTCCTCCGGTGGGCGGGTGCTGAACAGCTCCAGTGCGACGGCGATCAGCTGCTCGCGTCGCTGCTGTACCGGCAGCCGCCGGTACCCCGAGCGCCGAGCCCGAGGTTCAGCGCTCGCGCTGTCCGCCGAGCCCCCGGCGCGCGTCGTATTGTCCGCGCCTGCCCGGCTGACCGCACCACCTGTATGTGCTGCCGCACCACCGCCCGCCGTTGGCATCGTCGTCGGGCCGAGGGCCGGACGGGGAGCGTCGGCCTCGGCCGCGGAGTCGGGAGTGATCGCTGAGCTGGCTGCCATGCGCGCCAGCGTAATGGCCGTCACGTCGATCGACTCCTGGCCGGTGTGCACGGCCCGGTCTCCTCCTCGGCGGCTTCTTCCGGCAAACCGTCAGGTATCACCCATTGCAGGGCGGAAGGGCCCGGCGGCACCCCGATCTCGCGGCGAACCCGGCGGTCCCGGCGGACCTTTAGGACCCTGCGGCGGTCGGCTGGTCAAGCATCGTCCAAAACAGGCTTGAAAACCGGTTCAGCTGCGAAAAGATGGCCGGATGGTTGCAGAACTGATCAACTCCCATGCAGACGGCGCCACTCCCCGTCGCATCGCCGACGCCTACGTTCACGCCCTCGCGGAGCTCGACCCGCTGATCGGCGTCGAACTCGGGCTCAACCCGGAGGACGACCGGCTTCCCGATCTCTCCCCGGCCGGTCACGAGGAACAGGCCGACCTCGCCCGTCGCACCCTTGCCCGGCTGGACGCCGCCGAGGCCGCAGCCGAGTCCTCCGGGACCGCCCTGGACGAGGCCGAGCGCCGCTGCGCCCGGCTGCTGCGCGAGCGGCTCACCGCCGAACTCGCCGTCCACGATGCGGGCGAGAACTTCCGCGCCGTCCGCAACCTCGGCTCGCCGCTGCACAATGTGCGCGACGTCTTCACCCTGATGAGCACCGACACCGACGAGCAGTGGGAGATCGTCGGCCGTCGTCTGGCCCGTATCCCGCTGGCGGTCCGGCAGTACCGCGAGCTGCTCACCGAGGGTATGGCCCGTGACCTGCTGGCGGGCCCGCGCCAGGTCACCACGATGGTCGGCCAGATCGCCGAGTGGCTGGAGGGCGACGTCCCCGGCGGCTGGTTCGGCACCTTCGTCCAGGACGCCCCCGAGGCGCAGCGCGACGCCATGGCCGCCACCGCCGTCGAGGCGTCCGCCGCCATCGCCGAGTTCCGCGACTGGCTGCGCGACGTCTACGGGCCGGCCGCCGCACGGACCACCGACGCCGTCGGCCGTGAGCGGTACACCCGGTGGGTCCGCTACTGGACGGGTGCCCAGCTGGACCTGGACGAGGCGTACCGCTGGGGCTGGAGCCAGTTCCACGAGCTGGACGCGCAGATGCGCGCCGAGGCCGAGAAGGTCCAGCCCGGTGCCACCCCGATGCAGGCCATGAAGTGGCTGGAGACCGACGGGCCGGCGATCAAGGGCGAGGAGAACGTCCGCGACTACCTCCAGGGCCTGATGGACCAGGCGATCAACGACCTCCAGGGCGCCCACTTCGACCTGGCGGACCCGCTGCTCAAGGTCGAGTCGCGCCTCGCGCCGGTCGGCGGCGCCGCCGCGCCGTACTACACCGCGCCCTCGCTGGACTTCTCCCGCCCGGGCCGCACCTGGCTGCCCACCCTCGGCCGGGAGAGCTTCCCGGTCTGGGACCTGGTGTCCACCTGGTACCACGAGGGTGTGCCCGGCCACCACCTCCAGCTCGCGCAGTGGGCGTACATGGCCGACCGGCTCTCCACCTACCAGGTCACCGTCGGCGGCGTCAGCGCCAACCTGGAGGGCTGGGCGCTGTATGCCGAGCGCCTGATGGACGAGCTCGGCTACCTCACCGACCCCGGCCACCGCCTCGGCTACCTCAACGCGCAGATGATGCGCGCGCTGCGGGTGATCGTGGACATCGGCATGCACGCGGGCCTGGACTTCCCGGCCGACTCCCCGTATCTGCCGGGCGAGCCGATGCTGCCGGACAGCGCCCGCGAGTTCTTCGGGCAGTACTGCGGGCTCTCCGCCGACTTCCTGGACAGCGAGCTGGTCCGCTACCTCGGCATGCCCGGCCAGGCGATCGGCTACAAGCTGGGCGAGCGCGCCTGGCTTCAGGGGCGTGCCGAGGCCAGGCGCCGTGCCGAGGCCCGTGGCGAGGAGTTCGACCTCAAGGCCTGGCACATGGCGGCCCTCTCCCAGGGTTCGCTCGGTCTCGACGACCTGGTCGAGGAGCTCAGCGCGCTCTGATCCCGTGCTCGTCCCGTACCCGAGATCGGGCCCGGCGCACGCCGTCGGTCCCGGTCTCGGTGGGAACCGACGGACTCGGCCTCCGGACTCAACCACCGGGCGGGACCAGGGCCGTAGTCCCAAAATCCATACAAACTCACCGGCGTTTCCTTGCCGATCGCGGATCCGCGAGCTTCCCTTGAGAGAGCGCTGCTGAGACGGCGCTGCGCACGCCACGTCCACTCCCTCGACGGAAGGCGGCCCACGGTGCCATCCCTACAGGTTCCGCATACTCCCGACGGTTCGGCGGACCAACGCCGATGGTGGACCTTGGCGGTGATCGCCATCGCCCAGCTGATGATCGTGCTCGACGCGACCATCGTGAACATCGCGCTCCCATCGGCCCAGCGGGACCTGGGCATCTCCGACGGCAACCGGCAGTGGGTGATCACCGCCTACACCCTCGCCTTCGGCGGTCTGCTGCTCCTCGGCGGCCGGATCGGCGACCTCTTCGGCCGCAAGCGGACCTTCACCGTCGGTCTGCTCGGCTTCGCGCTCGCCTCCGCGATCGGCGGCGCCGCGGTCGACCCCGGCATGCTCTTCGCGGCCCGCGCCCTCCAGGGCGCCTTCGGCGCGGTCCTCGCCCCTTCGGCCCTGTCCCTGCTCTCCAACACCTTCGCCGACCCCAGGGAACGCAGCACCGCCTTCGGCATCTACGGCGCCATCGCGGGCGGCGGCGCCGCGATCGGCCTGATCTCCGGCGGCCTGCTCACCGAGTACCTCGACTGGCGCTGGTGCCTGTACGTCAACGTCCCGATCGCCGTCGCCGCCGCGCTCGCCGCCTTCTACCTGCTGCGGCGCGACCACATCGAGAAGAGCCACCGGGTGAAGCTGGACCTGCGCGGCGCCGTCCTCGGCTGCGGCGGACTGCTCACCATCGTGTACGGCACCTCGGAGGCATCCTCGCGCGGCTGGAGCGACTCGCTGGTGCTCGGCTGCCTCCTGGGCGGCGCCGCCCTGCTCACCCTCTTCGCCCTGGTCGAGCGGCGCACCGCCCACGCCCTGCTGCCCACCCACATCGTCGGCAACCGCAACCGGGGCGGCGCCGCCCTCTCCGTCGGCCTCGCGGTGATCGGCATGTTCGGCCTGTTCCTCTTCCTGACCTACTACCTACAGGTGGTCAAGCACTACTCGCCGGTGAGGGCCGGGGTCTCCTTCCTCCCGATGACCGCCGCCATCGTGCTGAGCTCCACCGGGATCGCCGCCCGCCTGATGACCAGAGTGCCGACCAGGAACCTGATCGTCCCCGGGCTGCTGCTGGCCGCCTGCGGCATGGCCTGGCTGACGCAGATGAAGGTCGACAGTCCGTGGGCGGGCATGGTGCTGCCCGCCGAGATCCTGCTCGGCGCCGGCATGGGCCTGGTCTTCATGCCCTCGATGAGCCTGGCCACCCTGGGGGTCGCCCGGCACGAGGTCGGTGCGGCCTCCGCCACCCTCAACACCGCCCAGCAGGTGGGCGGTTCGATCGGCACCGCCCTCCTCAACACCATCGCCGCCAGTGCCACCACCGCCTACCTGGTCACCCGCAACGCCGCCGACCCGTTCATCCGGGCCCGGGGCGCGGTGCACGGCTACGCGGTCGCGACCACCGTCGCCGTCGGAATCCTGCTGCTCGCCGCGGTGATCGCCTTCCTGGTGGTCGACCACCGGCCCGGGCCGGGCGGGGCAGCCGACGCGGAGGGCGCCGAATCCACCGCCCGGGCGATCGCCTGACCCGGAGGGTGTTGGACCCGCCGATTGCCGGAGGGTCACAACCGGGGCAATCCCTTGCGGAAAGCTCCCGCAAGTGATTGCCCTGTCCGCCGCTCCGCTGATTGACTCTCCCCGTGATTGACTCTCCCCGGACCGACAGGCCGGGGAGGGCTGAGTGCACGAGTACGACATCCTGGTCGTCGGGGGAGCGGGCGTCGACACCGTCCTCCGCGTCGAGAGACTGGAGATCCCCGACGCCGACTCCGTCGGTGTCGCACCCGTACGCGACTACGTCGCCCACACCGGCAACGGCGTCGCCCTCGGCTGCCACCACCTCGGGTTGCGCACCAGGTTCATCGACTTCCTCGGCGAGGACCCGCAGGCGGAGCTCATCCTGGCCGAGTACGCCAGGCACGGCCTGGCCTTCAGCCACCTCGTCTCCCCGGCGGGCACCCACACCGAGTTCATCTCGGCCGAGGCCCTGAGGGAGTACCGGGACCTCGTCCGGCCGGAGCCGGACCGGTGATTCTCACATCATTCCCAGCATAGGATCACAGGATTTCCAGTTGATCAGCTCATAGTCGGAACATGCGCGCAGTACCGAGCGTGTGGCGAACCGTATGCTGGGCAGGAGTGACCTACTTGATGAGCCGTCATCGAAGGACAGGCCGGCGCATGAACCGTCGCCCCTTGGCGCTGACCACCCTCCTCGTCCTCGTCCTCGGCACGGCTGCTGCCATAGCGGGCGCCACCAGCCTCACCAGCGAGACCACCGCCTTCGGTCACCGCATCCTGGCCGACCCGTCCCACAGTGCCGCGCCCCGGGCCGCCGCCCCCGCGGCCCGTACGCCGTCGGCGTCGGCGAGCAGCAGTCCCGACAAGTCCGCCACCCCTGCTGCGGCCGGCACGCCGTCCGCGTCCGCGTCCGCGAGCAGTCCTGATCCGTCGGCCTCGGCATCGGCCTCCGCATCGCCGTCCGCCCCGGACACGCCGTCCGCATCCGCCGACAGCCAGGACGACGTCTCGTCGCTCGGTCCCGCCCCCGGGACCACCACCGTCGCCCCCATCAGCGACGAGTCGTCCAGGGTCGGCGCCCTCTACAGCGGCTCGGCCCCCGCAGGCAACCACTTCTGCAGCGCCAGCGTGGTGCACAGCAACAGCAAGAACCTGCTGCTCACCGCCGCCCACTGCGTCGGCAACACCGACAACCTCTACTTCGCACCCGGCTACCGCGACGGCAAGACCCCGTTCGGTACCTGGCAGGTCACCAAGCTCTACAACACCAGCGGGTGGAGCCAGAACGGTTCGGTGGACGAGGACTTCGCAATCCTCCAGGTCGCCCAGAACAACGGCCGTGACATCGAGGACGTCGTCGGTGCCAACACCATCGGCCTCGGCACCGACTTCGGTGTGCAGGTACGCCTCTACGGCTACCCCGCCAACACCGAGGAACCCATCCTCTGCACCAACGCCACCACCCGTCAGGACGACCACCAGCGCCGCATCAACTGCCCCTCGTTCCCCGGCGGCACCAGCGGCGGCCCGTGGATCGACACCGACACCAACGAGGTGATCGGCGTCATCGGCGGCTACCAGCAGGGTGGAGACACCGACGACATCTCCTACAGCGCCACCTTCGACCAGCAGACCATAGGAGCGCTCTACCAGCGGGCCGTCGCCGACAACTCCTGACGGCAGCCCCGGCCCACCGGCCGGCCCCGGCATCACCAGATGCCGGGAACCAGCCGGTGGGTCCGGGCCGCGTAGGAGGTGTACGCCTCGCCGAGGGCCAGGGAGAGCACCCGCTCCTCCACCCGGATCCGGTAGCCGACGGCCAGGCCGAGGCCCCCGGTCACCAGCAGCCACGAAGCCGCGTTGCCGAACGTCGCCGCAGCCGCCGTCCCGGCGAGCAGCGCCCCGGTGTAGGCGGGGTGCCGCACCAGGCGGTACGGGCCCCAGTCGACCACCCGGTGGCCCTCCTGGATGTGCACGGTGCCCCGGAAGTACCGCCCCAGGGTGCGGATCGACCACAGCCGCAGGCCGATCCCCGCCCAGGTGAGCACCAGCATGACCGCCGCCAGGACCCCGCCCACTGGGTAGGACAGGGCTGGCACCGCCCGCCCGAGCGGTCCGGCCAGGACCGCCACCCCGGCCCCCAGGACGACGAAGACCAGCAGACTCCGCCACTCGGTGCTCTTCGTCCGCCCGCTGTGCCGCAGTTGGCGGGCCTGTAGCAGCACCTCCGCGGCCAGCCACACCCACAGCGTGACAGTGAAGGCCGATCGCACCCAGTCCACCATGACCGAACCCCTCTCCGGAGCTGGGACGCCCATCAGGGCGAGTGCTTCGAAGGTCTCACCGAGGCCGGGTGGAGGGGCTCCACGCGGGGGTGGATTTCACGGTGGAGCGGGGGCCCGCCGGTGCGGCCGGCCCACGCCCGGTCTCAGGCCGCCCCATTGCCGGAGGGTCTCAGTCGCGGACCTTGTGCAGCCAGAGCCCGACGCCGACGCCGTTGCCGGTCAGCACGCAGACCCAGTGGTCGTACCGGCCGCCGCTGGAACTCACCCGGCCAGGACCGGCGTTGTTGCAGTTCTCGTACGTCCAGTACCAGGTCTGGTACTCCCAGCACGGGACGGTGTTGTTGTTGTCGTTGCAGCTGGGTGAGGGATCGGTGTCCATCGGCCCGGCCGGAGCCCTGACCGCGGCAGGGGCGGACGGTGCCGCCACCGCGTCGGTGACGCCGAAGCCGCCCACGGCGGCGGTGACGGCCAGCGCGGCGACGGCCCTGCGGATGGGAGAGCGCATGGGATCTTCCTTCCTGGTTCCCGACGGCGGATCTCGCCGATGCTCGGTGCTCCAGACCTAGCCGACTCCCGCTGCGCTCACACGGGTTGACCGTTTCCCATCGGCAGAGTCAACCCGGGGCGACCGGGAAACGCCGCCGCCCGAGCCCGAAGGGGAAACGGCGTGGGAAATGACGAAGGCCCAGATCAGCGGACCAACTCCGCTTATCTGGGCCTGTCTTGCACTTCTTGCGAAGTGCCCCCGGCAGGATTCGAACCTGCGCACCCGCCTCCGGAGGGCGGTGCTCTATCCCCTGAGCTACGGGGGCCTGCTTGGTGCCGCTGCCCGCCTGTTGCGACTTGCCTGCTGTGCCTTGCTTGCTGCGACGAAGAGAACACTACCAGGCCGGGCGCGTGGTCCGTGCACGGGTTTCGACACGGGGTGGCGACGGGGTGGCGGGCGGTGGGCGGGCGGGGTGGTGCAAGTCCGGAAAAGGGCGGACGGGCAGGTGCGTGCGCGGCTACCCTCGGTGAGGTGTCCGGGACGTCCGGGCGGGTCCTCGTGGTGGATGACAGCGAGGTGATCCGCCAGCTGATCAGAGTCAACCTGGAGCTCGAGGGCTTCCAGGTGGTGACCGCCGCCGACGGGGCCGAGTGTCTGGAAGTGGTCCGCCGGGTGAAGCCGGACGTCGTGACACTGGACGTGGTCATGCCCAGACTGGACGGGCTCCGTACGGCGGCCCGGCTCCGGGCGGCCCCGGCCACCAGCCGGCTGCCGATCGCGATCGTCAGCGCCTGCACCCCGGCCGACCTGGACCGGGGGGAGTCGGTGGGGGTGGACGGCTATCTCGGCAAGCCCTTCGACCCGGCCGATCTGGTGGCGCTGGTGCGGCGGTTGATGGCGCTGCGTGACGCCGGAGGCTCGGGCGGTCCCGGCGGTTTCGCGTACGGCTTCGGCGAGAGCGCAGGGCAGTTTCGCTCCAGGCGAACAGACCTCCCGTGAGTGGCGACGGGAAGGTCAGGCAGAGGCACCGAACGGGCCCGCGGGTGCGACGCGGCCGTCTCAAACGGTAAACCCGGTACGGGGCCGCGGCCCCTCTCGCCTACGCTTGGCGTCGTGACCCCCGCAGAGCTTTCCCAGGCAGTCCAGGCCGCAGTGAGCGCCGCCGTCGAGGCGGGCGAGCTGGCCGTCGCCGTGCCCGAGCACGTGACGGTCGAGCGGCCCAAGAACAGGGACCACGGCGACTACGCGACCAACGTGGCCCTCCAACTCGCGAAGCCGGCCGGCAGGCCGCCGCGAGCCGTGGCCGAACTGCTGGCCGCCCGCCTGCGAGAGTTCACCGGCATCGCGAAGGTCGACATCGCCGGGCCCGGCTTCCTGAACATCACTCTGGACGCGGCCTCCGCCGGCGAGCTGGCCCGTACCGTCGTCGACGCGGGCGAGGCGTACGGCCGAAACGAGGCGCTCAAGGGCCTGAAGATCAACCTGGAGTTCGTCTCGGCGAACCCGACGGGTCCGATCCACATCGGGGGCGTCCGTTGGGCGGCCGTCGGCGACTCCCTGGCGCGCATCCTCAGGGCCACCGGCGCCGAGGTCACCACGGAGTACTACCTCAACGACGCGGGCGTGCAGATCAGCAAGTTCGCCGCCTCGCTCCAGGCCGCGGCCAACGGCAGGCCCGTCCCGGCCGACGGCTACGTCGGCGAGTACATCGTGGACATCGCCAAGGCGATCACCGACGCCGTCCCCGGTGTGCTCGACCTTCCGGCGGACGAGCAGCTCCAGGTCTTCCGCGAGCAGGGCCTCAAGCTGATGGTCGCCGAGATCAAGCGCTCGATGGACGAGTTCGGCACGCACTTCGACGTGTGGTTCTCGGAGAAGTCGCTGCACGACTCCGGCGCCATCGAGAAGGCGATCGACCGGCTGCGCGAGCAGGGCCACGTCTTCGAGCAGGACGGTGCGATCTGGCTGCGCACCACCGACTTCGGCGACGACAAGGACCGGGTCCTGGTCAAGGCCGACGGCGACATCACCTACTTCGCCGCCGACTCCGCGTACTACCTGAGCAAGCGGGACCGGGGCAGCGAGGTCTCGGTCTACATGCTCGGCGCCGACCACCACGGTTACGTCAACCGCCTCAAGGCCATCGCGGCCTGCGCGGGCGACGACATGAACCGCAACATCGAGGTGAAGATCGGCCAGTTCGTGAAGATGCTTCGCGACGGCGAAGAGGTCCGCATGTCCAAGCGGGCCGGCAACATCATCACCATCGACGACGTGGTCGACTGGATCGGCGTGGACGCCGCCCGGTACACCCTGGCGCGCTCCTCCACGGACTCCACGATCACCCTCGACGTCAACGTGCTGACCAGCCAGACCAGCGAGAACCCGGTCTTCTACATCCAGTACGCGCACACCCGGATGTGCGGCGTGCAGCGCAAGGCCGAGAGCATGGGCATCACCAAGGGCTCGGCCGAGGACTTCAAGCCGGAGCTGCTCGCCACCGAGTGGGAGTCCGAACTGCTGGGCGCCCTCGCCGACTTCCCACGGGTCGTCGCCAAGGCGGGCGAGCTGCGCGAGCCGCACCACGTGGCGCGGTACCTGGAGGACGACGTGGCCCGCAAGTACCACCGCTTCTACGACAACTGCCAGATCCTGCCCAAGGGCGACGAGGAGGTCACGGACCTCACGCGCGCCCGGCTCTGGCTGGCCGACGCCACGCGAACGGTGGTGGCCAACGGACTGGCCCTGCTCGGCGTATCCGCGCCCGAGCGGATGTAGCCGAGACCCTCGCACGGCACGGGGGCGGTGACAGTCCGGTCGGGCTGTCACCGCCCCTTTCCATAAGCAGACGTGGTCGACCAAGCCGGCAGAACCAAGCAAGTCCCAGGAAGAGAAGCCGAGATGAGCCGCTCCGCACACCCCGCAGGTCCGCGCCACGGCGACGTGCTGCCCGAGGGCCACTACCAGGCCCCGCCGAGCGATCTGAACGCCCTCGACCCCAAGGTCTGGTCCCGCACCGTGGCCCGCGACGCCGGGGGCGTGGCCACCGTCGGCGGCCTCGATGTGAAGGCGCTCGCGGCCGAGTTCGGCACCCCGGTGTACGTCATGGACGAGGAGGACTTCCGCGCCCGCGCCCGCGCCTGGCGGGAGGCCTTCGGCGAGCAGGCGGACGTGTACTACGCGGGCAAGGCCTTTCTCTCCAAGGCGGTTGTCCGCTGGCTGCACGAGGAGGGACTCAACGTCGACGTGTGCAGCGGCGGCGAGCTGGCCGTGGCGCTGGCCGCCGGGATGCCGGGGCACCGGATCGCGCTGCACGGCAACAACAAGTCGCCGTACGAGCTGGAGCAGGCCGTCAAGGCGGGCGTCGGGCACATCGTGGTCGACTCCTACCAGGAGATCGAGCGCCTCGCCCGGGTCGCCGAGCTGAACGGCGTGCGGCAGCCGGTGCTGATCCGGGTGACGGTCGGGGTCGAGGCGCACACCCACGAGTTCATCGCGACGGCGCACGAGGACCAGAAGTTCGGGCTCTCACTGGCCGGTGGCGCAGCCGCCGAGGCCGTCCGCCGGGTACTGGCGCGGCCGAGCCTGGAGCTGCGCGGCATCCACTCGCACATCGGCTCGCAGATCTTCGACATGGCCGGTTTCGAGGTGGCCGCCCGCCGGGTGGTCGGTCTGCTGGCCCAGGTCAGGGACGAGCACGGGGTCGAGCTGCCGGAGATCGACCTCGGCGGCGGCCTCGGCATCGCGTACACCAGCGAGGACGACCCGCGCGAGCCCGCCGAGATCGCCGCCGCGCTGGCCGAGATCGTCCGCCGCGAGTGCCGGGCCGCCGAGCTGGGCGTCCCCCGGCTCAGTGTGGAGCCGGGCCGGGCGATCGTCGGCCCGACGGCGTTCACGCTGTACGAGGTCGGCACGGTCAAGCCGCTGGCGGGCCTGCGGACGTACGTCAGCGTGGACGGCGGGATGTCGGACAACATCCGCACCGCGCTCTACGACGCCGAGTACTCCGTTGCGCTGGTCTCGCGCACCAGCGAGGCCGAGCCGATGCTGGTCCGGGTGGTGGGCAAGCACTGCGAGTCCGGTGACATCGTGGTCAAGGACGCCTTCCTGCCCGCCGACGTGGCGCCGGGCGACCTGCTCGCGGTGCCGGCCACCGGGGCGTACTGCCGCTCGATGGCCAGCAACTACAACCACACACTCAAGCCCCCCGTGGTGGCCGTCAAGGACGGTGCGGCCCGGGTGATCGTCCGCCGGGAGACGGAGGAGGATCTCCTGCGTCTCGATATCGGCTGACGAAATTCTTGTCTCAGATCATGGACTTGCCGTAGATCGGTGCGGAAAGTCCCGGAGACTGGTAATGACCGAATACCGTCGGGCGCCGGGAACAGCCCGGCGGAGACCGAGAATGCAGAGCGGAGTCGGATGATGCGTACGCGCCCGCTGAAGGTGGCGTTGCTGGGCTGTGGTGTGGTGGGCTCCGAGGTGGCGCGCATCATGACGACGACGGCCGACGACCTCGCCGCGCGGATCGGCGCGCCGGTCGAGCTGGCCGGTATCGCCGTTCGCCGCGCTGGGCGGCAGCGTCCCGGTGTGCCCGAGCACCTGATCACCACCGACGCCGAGGCCCTGGTCAACCGGGGCGACATCGACGTCGTCGTCGAGGTGGTGGGCGGCATCGAGCCGTCCAAACACCTGATCCTGTCGGCCTTCGGCAATGGCGCCTCGGTGGTCAGCGCCAACAAGGCGCTGCTGGCCAAGGACGGTGCCGAGCTGCACCAGGCCGCCGCCGAGGCAGGGGTGGACCTGTACTACGAGGCCGCCGTGGCCGGGGCGATCCCGCTGATCCGCCCGCTGCGCGAGTCGCTCGCCGGTGACAAGGTCAACCGGGTGCTGGGCATCGTCAACGGCACCACCAACTTCATCCTCGACAAGATGGACTCCACCGGCGCCGGGTACTCCGAGGCACTGGAGGAGGCCACCGCGCTCGGTTACGCCGAGGCCGACCCGACCGCAGACGTGGAGGGCTTCGACGCCGCCGCCAAGGCGGCCATCCTGGCCGGGATCGCCTTCCACACCCGGGTGACCGCCGCCGAGGTCTACCGCGAGGGCATCACCGAGGTCACCGCCGCCGACATCGCCTCCGCCAAGGCGATGGGCTGCGTGGTCAAGCTGCTCGCGATCTGCGAGCGCGCGGCGGACGGTGAGTCCGTCACCGCCCGGGTCCACCCGGCGATGATCCCGCTCAGCCACCCGCTGGCCTCCGTCCGCGAGGCGTACAACGCGGTGTTCGTTGAAGCTGAGGCGGCCGGGCGCCTCATGTTCTACGGTCCCGGCGCCGGTGGCTCGCCGACCGCCTCGGCGGTGCTCGGCGACCTGGTGGCGGTCTGCCGTAACAAGCTCAACCGTGCCACCGGTCCCGGCGACTCGGTGTACACCAAGCTGCCGGCCAAGCCGATGGACGAGGTCGTCACCCGCTACCACGTCAGCCTGGACGTGGACGACCGCGCGGGTGTGCTCGCCCAGGTGGCGTCCGTCTTCGCCGATCACGGCGTCTCCATCGACACCGTCCGTCAGCAGGGCCGCGACGGCGACGCCTCGCTCGTCGTGGTCACCCACCGCGCCACCGACGCCGCGCTGTCGGCGACGGTCGACAAGCTCCGCGCGCTGGACAGCGTGCGCGATGTGGCCAGCATCATGCGGGTTGAAGGGGAGTAGGAAGCACCATGAACGCAGTGATCGCCCGAGGCGCCCACACCCACCAGTGGCGTGGCCTCATCGAGGAGTACCGCGACCGCCTGCCGGTGAGCGACACCACCCCCGTGGTCACCCTGCTGGAGGGCGGCACGCCGCTCGTCCCCGCCCAGGTGCTCTCCGAGCGCACCGGCTGCGAGGTCTACCTCAAGGTCGAGGGGGCCAACCCGACCGGGTCCTTCAAGGACCGCGGTATGACGATGGCCATCTCCAAGGCCAAGGAGGACGGCGCCCGGGCCGTCATCTGCGCCTCCACCGGCAACACCTCGGCCTCCGCGGCCGCGTACGCGGTGCGCGCCGGCATGGTCTCGGCCGTGCTGGTGCCGCAGGGCAAGATCGCGCTCGGCAAGATGGGCCAGGCCCTGGTGCACGGCGCGAGGATCCTCCAGGTCGACGGGAACTTCGACGACTGCCTCACCCTTGCGCGTGAACTGTCCGAGAAGTACCCGGTGGCGCTGGTCAACTCGGTGAACCCGGTGCGTATCGAGGGTCAGAAGACCGCCGCCTTCGAGATCGTGGACATGCTGGGCGACGCCCCCGACATCCACGTCCTGCCGGTCGGCAACGCGGGCAACATCACCGCGTACTGGAAGGGCTACCGCGAGTACGCCGAGGACGGCCTCGCCACCCGGCGCCCGCGCATGTGGGGCTTCCAGGCGGCCGGGTCGGCCCCGATCGTGGACGGCCACCCGGTGCTGAACCCGCAGACCATCGCCACCGCGATCAGGATCGGCAACCCGGCCTCCTGGGACTTCGCGCTCGCCGCCAGGGACGAGTCCGGCGGACTCATCGACAAGGTGACCGACCGTCAGATCCTCTCCGCCTACCGTCTGTTGGCCTCGCAGGAGGGCGTCTTCGTGGAGCCCGCCTCGGCCGCCGGTGTGGCCGGTCTGCTCGCCAAGGCGGAGGCCGGACTGGTCGACCGCGGCCAGCGGATCGTCTGCACCGTGACCGGCAACGGCCTGAAGGACCCGGACTGGGCGGTGGCCGGTGCGCCGCAGCCGCAGACCGTCCCGGTCGACCCGGAGGCCGCCGCGCAGCGCCTCGGGCTGCTGGGCTGACGACGGCCGCACGGCAGGGCAGCTGACAGTATGTCAACAGTGGGCCGACCTTTTCGAGGGTCGGCCCACTTGGCGTCGTCCTCTGGCACCTTTTGTGTCAATTGACCGGGTCTTTTCGCCTCCTATTCCGTGCACTTTCCGGCCAGAACCGGCAACACGGCAGATCGGAGGGGTGCGGGGTGTACCGCTGTGGAACCTCTCTTCGATAGTCTGGACCCGGCGGGCCGCGCCATGACGTGACCGCCCGCCCCGCCGGGGCTTTGTCGCACCGACCCCGCCCAGGTAACCCCACCCGCGCCGGCCCCTACGCAACCGGGCCGCCCGCTACCGACCACCACTTGGGACGCGCCGCGCCTCGTGCGGCAACGCCCGCTTCCCCCAGGAGAGTCCGAGCACATGGCTGGTCCTGCGTTCCGTGCCGCCGCCGTCCGGGTCCGAGTCCCGGCCTCCAGCGCCAACCTCGGCCCCGGCTTCGACGCCTTCGGACTCGCTCTGGGGCTCTATGACGACGTGGTGGTCCGGGTCGCCGACTCCGGCCTCGCCGTGGACATCGCCGGAGAGGGCGCCGAGACGCTGCCCCGCGACGAGAGCCACCTGCTGATCCGCTCGATGCGGGCCGCCTTCGACCGGCTCGGCGGCCAGCCGCGCGGCCTCGAAGTGGTCTGTGCCAATCGCATACCGCACGGCCGTGGCCTGGGCTCCTCCTCGGCCGCGATCTGCGCCGGTATCGTCGCGGCCCGCGCCGTCACCATCGGCGGCCCGTCCGTCCTGGACGACGACGCGGCGCTGGCCCTGGCCTCCGAGTTGGAGGGGCACCCCGACAACGTCGCCGCCTGTCTGCGCGGTGGCTTCACCATCGCGTGGACTGACGAGGAGTCGGCCAGGACGGTCCGCCTGGAGCCGTCCGAGCAGGTCGTACCGGTCGTCTTCATCCCGTCCACCGAGGTGCTCACCGAGACGGCGCGCGGCCTGCTGCCCAGGACCGTCCCGCTCGCCGACGCCGCCGCCAACGCCGGGCGCTCCGCGCTGCTGGTCGAGGCCCTCACCCGGCGCCCCGAGCTGCTGCTCGCCGCCACCGAGGACCGGCTGCACCAGGACTACCGCGCCTCCGCCATGCCGGACAGCGCCGCCCTGGTCGCCGCACTGCGCGCCGAGGGCATCCCGGCCGTCATCTCCGGCGCCGGACCGACCGTGCTCGCCCTGTCCGACGAGGCGGGCGCCGACAAGCTGCTGCAGTTCGCCGGGTCGCGGAGCGAGCCCGGCGACCGACGGCACGGCGCGGGGCCTGCGTTCGCCGCGCACCGGCTGCAGCTCGACCGTGCCGGAGCCTCGGTGCTGCCGCTCGGCCTGTGACACGTTCCCTGTGTGTGACGCGTTGATCAGCGGGAATGCCGCAATTCAAGGAACACGGGGGCACGATTCGTGAGACAGACACGATTGACGAGAACAGGGCTGGGGAATGTGTCAGGGGGTCGGTAGTGTTAATCTCATTGCTGCACCAGATGCCCTCCGGGGCCCGGTGCGCTGCGTCCCGATCCCGATACCGCACTCAGACGGCCCAGACCGCCCAGGTGAGGTGTGGAAGTACGGGACCACGATTCTCCGGGAGCCCGCCACAGCGCGTACGCAGCCTGCCTGCGCGATTGCGGCCGCATCCCGAAGCCGTGACGGCACCTGACCCCCTCCTCCGGCCTCGTCCCCAGTGACACGGCCGGGCGGGGCCCGTGGTACCGCCACGCGACGGGGGCCGGGGTATCGCAGGCAGCGGGGTCGGCACGAGACCGGCCCGCCGCGCACTTCGCACCACAGTGCACCGCACATCGCAGCTCTCCCCGGACTGGCTCCGCCATTCAGGGGATCACCGCCTCGGACCGACGCAGTCGAGCGTTGGTCAGGACAGCACAACCGGTCGCCGAGCCAGACAGGCCGACGTCCGCTCCAGGGAAGGACCCTTAGTGAGCGACACC
This sequence comes from Kitasatospora sp. GP82, assembly GCF_029892105.1. Classification (GTDB taxonomy): domain Bacteria; phylum Actinomycetota; class Actinomycetes; order Streptomycetales; family Streptomycetaceae; genus Kitasatospora. The sequence goes on from NZ_JARZAJ010000001.1 coordinate 362,439, forward strand.
ACCGATCTGATGGGCGCGCGCCCGGACGCCGAGGCGTCGGCCGCAGCCGCCGCCCCCGCGGCCCCGGCGCGACGCCGTCGCACCGCCGCCGCCGGCCTGGACGGCCTGGTCCTGGCCGAGCTGCAGAAGCTCGCCTCGACCCTTGGAATCAGCGGTACCGGACGCATGCGCAAGAGCCAGCTGATCGAGGCCATCAAGGAGAAGAGCGGCGGAGACCCGCTGCTCGCCGGTGCCGCGGCCCCGGCCGCGCCGGCTGCCAAGCGTGCCGCCAAGGCCGCGCCCGCCGCCGAGGCCGCTCCCGCCGAGGAGGCCAAGCCGGCCCGCCGCACGCGTGCCGCTGCCGTCGTCGCCGAGCCGACCGCCCAGATCGAGATCCCGGTCCAGGCCGCCGCCGAGACCGCCACCGCCCCGGCCCGTGCCGAGCGCACCCGCCGTCGGGCGACCTCCGCGGCCGGCGCCCCGACCGCCGAGGCCGCCGCCGAGGCGACCACGGCCGTGGCCGCCGAGCCGAAGGCCGACACCCGGGCTGAGGCCCGTACCGAGGGCAAGGCCGCCGAGGCCCGTACCTTCGACGCGGAGGCCCGTACCGAGACCCGTCGCGACCGCCGTGAGCGCCGCGAGCGCCGTGACGGCGAGCGCCCGGAGGCCGGGGAGACCCAGGCCGCGCAGGACGGCGACGGCCGCGAGTCGCGCCGTGAGCGCCGCAGCCGCCGGGACCGCCGCGACGGTGGCCAGCAGGGCCAGCAGCAGCAGGCTCCGCAGACCGTGCAGGACCGGCAGGACAGCGGTCAGGGCCGTCAGCAGACCGCCCAGCCGGCCGGTGGCGGTTTCGAGGACGACGAGTTCGGCGACGGCCGGCGCGGCCGCCGCGGGCGCTACCGCGACCGCCGTGGCCGCGGCCGCCGCGAGGGCTTCGAGGGCGCTACCGTCGAGCCGCAGATCGGCGACGACGACGTCCTGATCCCGGTCGCGGGCATTCTGGACATCCTCGACAACTACGCGTTCGTCCGGACCTCGGGCTACCTGCCCGGCCAGAACGACGTCTACGTCTCGCTCGCCCAGGTCCGCAAGCACGGCCTGCGCAAGGGTGACGCCATCACCGGTGCCGTGCGCCAGCCGCGCGACGGTGAGCGCCGGGAGAAGTTCAACGCCATGGTGCGGCTGGACTCCGTCAACGGCATGGACCCGGACAGCGGCCGCAACCGCCCCGAGTTCGGCAAGCTGACGCCGCTGTACCCGCAGGAGCGCCTGCGTCTGGAGACCGACCCGGGCGTCCTGACCACCCGCATCATCGACCTGGTGTCGCCGATCGGTAAGGGCCAGCGCGGTCTGATCGTCGCCCCGCCGAAGACCGGCAAGACGATGATCATGCAGGCGATCGCCAATGCGATCACCCACAACAACCCCGAGTGCCACCTGATGGTCGTCCTGGTCGACGAGCGTCCGGAAGAGGTCACCGACATGCAGCGGTCGGTCAAGGGCGAGGTCATCTCCTCGACCTTCGACCGCCCGGCCGAGGACCACACCACCGTCGCCGAGCTCGCCATCGAGCGTGCCAAGCGCCTGGTGGAGCTGGGCCACGACGTGGTGATCCTGCTGGACTCGATCACCCGCCTGGGCCGTGCCTACAACCTGGCGGCGCCGGCCTCCGGCCGCATCCTGTCCGGTGGTGTCGACTCGACCGCGCTGTACCCGCCGAAGAAGTTCTTCGGTGCCGCGCGCAACATCGAGAACGGCGGCTCGCTGACCATCCTCGCCACGGCCCTCGTGGAGACCGGCTCCCGCGCCGACGAGGTGGTCTTCGAGGAGTTCAAGGGCACCGGCAACATGGAGCTCAAGCTCGACCGCAAGCTCTCGGACAAGCGCATCTTCCCGGCCGTCGACGTCGACGCGTCCTCCACCCGTAAGGAGGAGATCCTGCTGGGCAGCGAGGAGTTGGCCATCACCTGGAAGCTCCGCCGGGTGCTGCACGCGCTGGACTCGCAGCAGGCGATCGAGCTGCTGCTGGACAAGATGAAGCAGACCAAGAGCAACGCCGAGTTCCTGATGCAGATCGCCAAGACCACGCCGGGCTCCGGCGACTGACGATCCGTCGCACAGGAAAGCCCCGGACCGATATTCGGTCCGGGGCTTTCCCGCATTGTAAGGAGAACTTAAGAGAAGGGCTTATGGCTATCCGGTTCGCTTATGCTCGAAATGACCTGCAGGCGACGAACGGGGCGACATGGCCGAGCACCGGAGGAATCGAAGGCGACGCAGCAGGTGGCTGCGGATCGCCGTCTTCACGCTGGCCGGGGTGATCGTGCTGGCCGGCGGGGTCGCCGGGTATGCGTACTGGAAACTCAACGACAACATCAAGAGCGTGGACATCAACTCCCAGCTCGGCACCGCCCGGCCGCCCGCCGCGACCGACGGCTCGTTCAACGTGCTGGTGCTGGGCTCGGATTCGCGCAGTGGCAACAACGGGAACCTGGCCGGTGGTGCCGCCGACGGCACCGCCCGCTCGGACACCGCGATGGTGGTCCACATCAACCAGGACCACACCAGGGCCAGTGTGGTGAGCATTCCGCGCGACACCCTGGTGCCCCGTCCCGAATGTCTCACCAGCAGCGGCAAGACGGTGCCGGCGGCGAAGAGCGTGATGTACAACTCCGCTTTCGAGACCGGAGGTCCGGCCTGTGCGGTGAAGACCACCGAGCAGCTCACCGGCTTGCGGATGGACCACTTTGCGGAGATCGACTTCTCCGGTTTCGCGAATTTCATAGACGCGATCGGCGGGGTGAACGTAACCACCACCGTGAATATCAAGGACAAGGACAGCGGTCTCGACCTCCAGGCCGGCGACCACCACCTGGGCGGTGACCAGGCGCTCGCCTTCGTCCGTACCCGGCACGGTGTCGGCGACGGCAGCGACCTGGGCCGGATCGAGCTGCAGAAGCAGATGGTGAAGTCGATCACGGCGCAGATCGGCAGTATCGGGCTGACCTCCAACCCGACCAAGCTCTGGTCGGTGGCCGACCGTCTCACCAGGAGCATCACCACCGACTCCGACCTGGCCTCGGTCAACTCGCTGGTGGGCATGGCCGACACGCTCAAGAAGATAGGACCGAACGATCTGACGATGGTCACGCTGCCCGTGGGCACCGCGCCCGCCGATCCGAACCGGGTGGTCCAGCAGCAGCCGCAGGCCGACCGGCTGTGGGCCGCGATCAAGGCGGACCAGGCCGTACCGCACTCCGTGGTGAGCGCCCAGCCCGTCAATCCGGCCGATTCCAGCCCCACCGCCGTGCCGAGCAGCAAGGCCGGCTGAGCCCCGGAATAACCGGGACGGCAACCCGGTTTGGGAAGAAGCGGTCAGTCCTGGCAGACTGGTCCGTCGGTCCCGGTTCACGAGCAGCTCCCTGCTGCCGACCCGGTGCCCTCCCGAACACTAGGAGAACCCCTTGAAGCCCAACGTTCACCCCGAGTACGTGCTCACCAAGGTGACCTGCACCTGCGGCGCCGAGTTCACCACCCGGTCGACCGAGACCAGCGGCGAGATCCGCGCCGAGGTCTGCTCGCAGTGCCACCCGTTCTACACCGGCAAGCAGAAGATCCTCGACACCGGTGGCCGCGTGGCCCGCTTCGAGGCTCGCTTCGGCAAGCAGCACAGCGCGAAGGCCTAGCGCTCACACGGCGCCGGTCTCTGGCGTCCCCGTACACGGCGGGGGCGTCCGGGGTCGGCGCCGTTCGTGTCTCTCCTCCGCGCCCGTCACCCGCGCATCACCCACGACGATGCGTCTCTCACGGAAGTAGGCCGATCCCATGTTCGAGGCAGTCGAAGAGCTCCTCGTCGAGCACGCCGCCCTCGAAGAGCGGCTGGCCGACCCGTCCGTCCACGCCGACCAGGCGAACGCCCGCAAGCTGGCCAAGCGCTACGCCGAGCTGACCCCGATCACCCGGACCTACCTGTCCTGGCGGCAGGCGGGGGAGGACATCGAGGCCGCTCGCGAACTCGCCGCGGAGGACTCGGACTTCATCGCCGAGATGAAGGCGTCCGAGGCCCGCCGCGACGAACTGACCGAGGAACTGCGGCTGCTGCTCGTCCCGCGCGACCCCAACGACGAGAAGGACGTCATCCTGGAGGTCAAGGCGGGCGAGGGCGGCGAGGAGTCCGCGCTGTTCGCCGGTGACCTGCTGCGGATGTACCTGCGCTTCGCGGAGCGGGTCGGCTGGAAGACCGAGCTGATCGACGCGAACGAGTCCGACCTCGGCGGCTACAAGGACGTCTCGGTCGCGGTGAAGACCAGGGGCAACACCGAGCCGGGACAGGGTGTCTGGGCCCGGCTGAAGTACGAGGGCGGCGTGCACCGCGTGCAGCGCGTGCCGGCCACCGAGTCGCAGGGCCGCATCCACACCTCGGCGGCGGGCGTGCTGGTCACGCCCGAGGCGGAGGAGGTCGAGGTCGAGGTCCACGCGAACGACCTGCGGATCGACGTCTACCGCTCCTCGGGACCCGGCGGCCAGTCCGTCAACACCACCGACTCGGCGGTCCGGATCACCCACCTGCCGACCGGTATCGTGGCCTCCTGCCAGAACGAGAAGAGCCAGCTGCAGAACAAGGAGCAGGCGATGCGCATCCTGCGTTCGCGGCTGCTGGCCGCCGCGCAGGAGGAGGCCGAGCGGGAGGCCTCCGACGCGCGCCGCAGCCAGGTCCGCACGGTGGACCGCTCGGAGCGGATCCGGACGTACAACTTCCCGGAGAACCGCATCTCGGACCACCGCACGGGCTTCAAGTCGTACAACCTGGACCAGGTCCTGGACGGCGACCTCAATGCGGTGATCCAGTCCTGCGTGGACGCCGACGCTGCGGCCAAGCTGGCCGCCGCCCAGGAGAACTGAGCACAAAGGGGACGGACGGATGAACCTGCTGCTCGCCGAGGTGGCCCAGGCCACCCAGCGGTTGGCCGCGGCCGGTGTGCCGTCGCCGCGCTTCGACGCGGAGGAGCTCGCGGCGTACATCCACAACGTCAAGCGCAGCCAGCTGCACACCGTGGCGGACGCCGACTTCGACGCCCGCTACTGGGAGGCGATCTCGCGCCGCGAGGCGCGCGAACCCCTGCAGCACATCACCGGGCGGGCGTTCTTCCGCTACCTGGAACTCGAGGTCGGCCCGGGGGTGTTCGTGCCCCGCCCGGAGACCGAGACGGTCGTCGAGTGGGCCATAAACGCCGTCCGCGACATGGACGTCGCCGAGCCACTGATCGTGGACCTGTGCACCGGCTCCGGCGCGATCGCCCTGGCTCTCGCGCAGGAACTGCCGCGCTCCACCGTGCACGCCTTCGAGCTGGACGAGCGCGCGCTGGAGTACACCCGCCGCAACATCGCCGCCAGCGGCGACCGGGCCAGAGTGACCCTGCACGCCGGGGACGCCACCCGCGCCTTCGAGGACGACCGCTCCTGGGACGGCCGTTTCGACCTGGTGATCAGCAATCCGCCGTACATCCCGCTCACCGAGTGGGAGTACGTCGCACCCGAGGCCCGCGACCACGACCCGCAACTGGCCCTGTTCTCCGGCGAGGACGGACTGGACACCATCCGCGGCATCGAACGGGTCGCGGCCCGGCTGCTGCGGCCCGGCGGTGCGGTCGTCATCGAGCACGCCGACACCCAGGGCGGGCAGGTGCCGTGGATCTTCAACGAGGAGGGCGGCTGGACGGACGCAGCCGACCACCGCGACCTCAACAACCGGCCGCGTTTCACAACCGCCCGAAGGGCGTCGTTGTGAACGATCGGGCAGAGCACGACCGCCCGAAGGGCGTCGTTGTGAACGATCGGGCAGAGCACGACCGCCCGAGGGGCGTCGTTGTGAACGATCGGGCAGAGCACGACCGCCCGAAGGGCTTCGCTGTGAACCACGTTGTCCGGACTGACCTGAGCCATCTCGGAAGGGGAGCGCACCGATGAGCCGCCGATACGACTGTGCCGATACCGGGGACCGCGCCACGGGCCTGCGCGAGGCCGCCTCGGCGATCCGCCGCGGCGAGCTGGTCGTGCTGCCTACGGACACCCTGTACGGGATCGGCGCGGACGCCTTCAGCCCCGAGGCCGTGGGCGGTCTGCTGGCCGCCAAGGGCCGGGGCCGCAACATGCCCTCGCCGGTGCTGGTCGGCTCGCCGACCACGCTGCACGGCCTGGTCACCGACTTCTCCGAGCAGGCCTGGGAACTGGTCGACGCCTTCTGGCCGGGTGGCCTGACGCTGGTCGCCAAGCACCAGCCCTCGCTCCGCTGGGACCTCGGCGAGACCCGCGGCACCGTGGCGGTCCGGATGCCGCTGCACCCGGTCGCCATCGAGCTGCTCAACAGCACGGGACCGCTGGCCGTCTCCAGTGCCAACAAGAGCGGCAGCCCGGCGCCCGCCACCTGCGACGACGCCTTCGCCCAGCTCGGCGAGTCGGTCGCGGTCTACCTGGACGGCGGCACGGCCGACCATGCCACCGCCTCCACCATCGTGGACGTCACGGGCAAGGTCCCGGTCCTGCTGCGGGCCGGCGCGGTCAGCGTCGAGCAGCTGAGGGAGGTCGTACCGGACCTGGAGGCCGGCAGTTGAGAGCGGCCTCGCTGCACGGTGCCGGTCCGGCCTCCGGCATACCCGGGTACCCCGGGTACCTGGCCATCGCACCCCGGCCGGTGGACACCTTCCGGATCCTGTTCGTCTGCACCGGCAACATCTGCCGATCGCCGATCGCCGAGCGGCTGACCCGGCACGAGCTGGACGTCCGGCTGCGCGGTGCGGCCGCAGGCCGGATCGTGGTCGAGAGCGCCGGTACCTGGGGCCACGAGGGCGCGCCGATGGAGGCGCACGCGGCGACGGTCCTGGACGAGTACGGCGCGGACAGCGCGGACTTCGTCGGACGTGAGCTGCTGGACGAACACGTGGTCGAGGCCGACCTGGTGCTCACCGCGACCCTCGACCACCGCGCCCAGGTCATCTCGATGGGCCACACGGCCGGGCTGCGCACCTTCACGCTCAAGGAGTTCACCCGCCTGGTACAGCGGATCGACCCGAGCACCCTGCCGGATCCGCGCGGTGGCACGCAGGTCACCCAGCGGGCCCGTGCGCTGGTCCGCTCGGCGGCCGCCCTGCGCGGCTGGCTGCTGGCAGCCTCCCCGGAGGCGGACGAGGTGCACGACCCGTACGGCGCGCCGATCGGGATGTTCCGCAACTGCGGCGAAGAGATATTCGACGCGCTCGACCCGGTGGTGACGGCGCTGACCGGCGTCCCGGGCCACTGCGGCGGTTTTTAGTTCCCCGCGCCCCTGACGAGCCCACCGTTGCCCGTGGAACCGCCGTGGTTCCCCGGGCCCCTGTAAGGCCGGCCTCTGCCGCTGGGGCCGCTGTGGTTCCCCGGGCCCCTGTAAGGCCGGCCTCTGCCGCTGGGGCCGCTGTGGTTCCCCGGGCCCCTGTAAGGCCGGCCTCTGCCGCTGGGGCCGC
>NZ_JARZAJ010000002.1 GCF_029892105.1 Kitasatospora sp. GP82
ACCTCACGCAGCTCGGCCGAAGCCGCAGCGTTCAGGAACGGCGTACGGTCCCCATAACCCACATTGCTCACTCGGTTCTGCATGATGCTCCCTTTTCTTGTGAATACGAACAGCCGACCAGGACGACTGGCGGCAGTCGGAGACGAGCCGGCCCCTTGTGGACCGTTTCCGGTCAGTCCGCGGCGCGAACGGTCGCTTCGCCCCACAGACGGCATTGGCAGGCCAGGCGGTAATTGCCGTCGCCCCGGCCGAGGTCTTCCAGGAAATCCAGCTCGTCGAGGTCCTTCTCCCCCAGCGAATCGAGGCCTTCCACGACCTCGACCACGCACGCGCCGCACGCTCCCGAGCGGCACCCGAAGGAAATCAATCGCTGCGGCGTCTCGTACTCGATGTCCGTCAGGGGTGAACCGTTCGGCAGCAGTATCTCGACGCCTTGCGGCAGCACTGTCAGTTTGTTGAAGGCCATCGCTCTAAAAGTCTCCTCTGGGCATGTCGAATTCCTCGCCTTTTCCGGGACGGGTTTTGAATCACCCCGGCCGGGGCGCCTGGCCGACGGCCCTCGTCCGCTCAGGCGGGGACAGCGGTGGGGACGAGCGCGGCGGCGGGGAAAGAGGTGTCGGAGGAGTGTTCCGGGGCGAGGCGCGAGCCGGGTCGCAGCGCCACGGCGGCGTGGTTCACCGCGGTGGCTGCTTCGCCGAAGCCGACGGAGATCAGGGGGACGCGGCCGGTGTAGGCACACCCGTCTCCCACGGCGTACACCTGGGGCAGGTCGGTCCGCATCGCGGCGTCGACCAGGACCTGGCGGTTCTCCAGCTGCACGCCCCAGTCGGCGATGGGGCCGAGGTTGGAGGAGAAGCCGAGCGCGGCGACCAGGCTCTGTGCGGGCAGCATCAGTGAGGTGTCACCGGCCCGCACCTCCACCTGCTCCAGCCGGACCGTGCCGTGACAGGCGGTCACCTGGGCGTCGGTGATGACGCGTACCGGCGCCGCGTACATCTGCTGCACGCTGTGCTCGTGGGCGCGGAACACGGCACGCCGGTGGACGACGGTGACGGACCGGGCGATCGGGACCAGTGCCAGCGCCCAGTCCACGGCGCTGTCCCCGCCGCCCACGATCACCACGTCGCGATCCTGGTGCTCTTCGAGACGGGGGACGTGGTAGGCCACGCCTCTGCCCTCGTACGGCAGTGAACACGGAAGTGTGCGGGGTACGAACCTGCCGAGCCCGGCGGCGATCACGACAGCACCCGCGTGCACCCGGCTTCCGTTGTCCGTGCCGATCGTCCACCCTGCGCCATCGGGTGTCAGGGTCGTCGCGGTCTGCCCGAGCAGGTAGCGCGGGTCGAAGGGCGCTGCCTGCTCGAGCAGGTTGTCGATCAGGTGCCGGCCCTTGACAGCGACGTGGCCGGCCACGTCGTACAGCCGCTTCTCGGGATACAACGCGGCGACCTGGCCGCCCGGTTGGGGCAGTGCGTCGATGACCGCGGTGGACAGGCCCCGGAACCCCGCGTAGTAGGCGCCGTACAGCCCGGCGGGGCCGGCTCCTACGATGGCGATGTCCACAGTGGACTCAGTGGGTCGGGCCACGCCCGTCTCCTTTGCTGTGCTGTCGGTTCCCTGTCTGCCCCGGCGCTGTCGGGAGGGCATGACAGCCTCCGTCAGCGGCGAAAGGCGCTCGGAGCGCTGCCACTGACGACCGCCGGTGCCCGGAGCACCTGCTGGGGTTCGGGTTCAGGAGGTTGTCGCGTCCCGCTGCGCTTCGCGCAGGCTCAACACCTCGTACAGGAAGCTGTTGACCGGGGTCGCTGTCGCGGTGCGGGCGCCGAGGCGCACCACCGCACCGGTCCAGGCCTCCAGCTCGGACGGGTTGCCGGCGCGGATGTCGCGTTGCAGGGAGGAGGTGCCGACGGCGGGCTGCTGGTCGAGGAAGGCCATCGTCGAGGGGACGATGTCGTCCGGCAGACGGATGTCCATGGCCTGTGCCACGCGCTGGATCTCGGTCATGCCGTCGACGAGCATCTGCCGTGTCCCCGGCCGGGAACGCAGCGCGCCGACCGGCGCGTCCGTCACGGCGCCGACTCCGCCGAACGGCACGACGAACAGGAACTTGGCCCACAGTTCGGCCCAGATGTCCTCGGCCACCACCGCGGTCACCGCCGCGTCGTCGAGCGCGGCGCGGAGCTGCTGGACGCGCGCTGTCGCGCTGTTGTCCCACTCCCCGAAGGTCAGCGAGCCCTGCCCGCCGACATGGTGAACCCGGCCAGGCCCGTCCAGGTACGTGATGATCTTCGCGATGCCGGGCACCACCGCATCCCGCCCGACCACCTCGGCGACCTCGGTCGGCGCCTCGACACCGTTCTGCAGGGGCATCACCGCCGTGCCTGACCCCATCAGCGGCTTCAACACCGTGAGCGCGGGTGCCAGTTGCCACGTCTTGACACACAGGAGCACGAAATCGACCTCGCCGATCTCCCGCGTGTCACCGGTCGCGTGCACCGGTGCCACGGAGAAGTCACCGGCGGGGCTCTGAACGGTGAGCCCGTCTCGGCGGAGCGCTTCGAGGTGCGCACCACGTGCGACAAAACTGACGTCGTGCCCGGCGGCGGCGAGACGGCCACCGAAATAGCCGCCGATACCACCGGCACCTATTACTGCAATCCTCACGGTACTTCCTCCGTCTTCCCTGTCGGTCCGGCACGCGACAGCAGCCCGCGCCCACCCTCGTGACGGCAGCTCCTGCCGCCCTCGTAACAGCACCCCGCAGTCCGTGACGGCCCGTGCGAGCCCACGGCCGGGTCTTCGACCGACCTCGTGATCACGCCGGAACACTCCGACCTGACGCACTTTCCGGGCTTGAGCTGTTTCGGTGGGACGCGACTCCAGTGCGCGCACTACTGTGCGATCGAGCCGAGCACAGCCCTCGTGAATCACGGAGTTCTCGTACGGCTACCCGGGGGTCAGGACGATGCGGGAGCGCTTCCCCACTGCGAGTCGGCCAGCACGCGCCCGGTGACTGGGTGGGCGGCCACGGCGCCCGAAGCGCTCCACGCAAAACCGGCCAGGGCCAGGGAGCAGACCGGTACGGCCACGACTGCGGTCAGGCGAGAAAACGTTAACTTACGCATGATCAGTCCCCGTGGGTGAGATTCGGCGGGCGTCTTTCCCGCAACGCCATCCTGCACACGCCCACAGGCTCGCTGCCAGCACGTCCACGTACACGAATATGCGGTGCACTGTTGTGAACCAAGATCGGGACCGTTCGGGATCGGACAAAGAAGGATGATCCGTTCCATTCAGGTCCAAGGCCGTTGCAACCGGCCGATTTTGACCCACAGAACCCGAGGCGAAAGGGCTGCCGTTCCGAAGTCTAGAGACATACGATGCATGATCATGCGCTGCACTCTTGTGAACCAAGAACAAGCCTGCCCAGATACGGACACTCCGGACGACCCCGAGCCCTCCGCGCTGTGCGAACGAGCGCTGCAGGTCTACCGAACTGCGGTAGCCGTACAGAGCATCCCCCGCTCCGAGACGCCCGACTGTCTGATCGCCCTGGGCCTTATGTCGGAGCTTCCGAACCGGCCCGGCCTCGCTTATCCGGTGCCGCCCTCCACCGCGTCGGGCTTTGTCCTCCGCCCGCTGGAGAAACGCATCGCGGCATACGAGGAGGAGGCCCAGTCCACCCGGGCCACCTTCGCCGCACTCGAGACCGTCTACACGGAGGCCAGGCGGCGTGAGAAACCCGGATACTCCCTGCTGCGGGGCGCCTCGACCATCAGTGACGTGCTCGCCGCAGCCGTCGACGCCTGCCGCACCGAGCTCCTCACCGCCCAGCCCGGCGGGAGCAGGTCCCCGGAGCTCCTGGAGCGGGCACTGGAGCGGGAGCTCCCCCGCCTGCGGGCAGGCATCAGCCAACGGACCCTCTACCAGCACGCGGTGCGCTTCGACCCGCCCACCGTGGCCTACATAGAGCAGATAACCGGCGCCGGCGCCCACGTGCGGACGGCGGCCGAGATCTTCGAGCGGCTCATCATCATCGACCGGGAGGTCGCCTACATCCCCGTCCAGGACGAGCGGAGCAGCACCGCCCTGGAGATCAGGCAGCCCGGAATCGTGCGCTACCTGGTCCAGGTCTTCGACCACCTGTGGGAGCATGCCGTGGCCATGAACGGATCCCTCCGCAGAAGCGCCCCGATCACCTGCGACGTCCAGCGCACGATCCTCCGTGCGGTCGTCTCCGGGGAGACGGACGAGAGCATCGCGCGGCGCATCGGCATGAGCCGGCGCAGCGTCGCCGAGCACGTACGCAAGGCCTCCGAGCAGCTCGGCAGCAACAGCCGGGCGCAGCTCGGCTATCTCATCGCCACAACCGGCTTACTCGACGCTCCGGCGCGCCGGAGCACCCCTTGAATGCCAGACCGGGCGGCGTTGCTTGAACGACCGGCGCGCCGGTAGTCCTGGACGACGCGGCCCTGGGTTCAAGTCACCCTGCCCGAAGCAGATCAGAGGCTCTGTCGGAGAGATCCGGCAGAGCCTCTGACGTCCTGCGGCCGGCGTCACCCCGCAGGCGCCGGACCTCGCCCGACAAGGACCTGGGGACGATCGAGAGCGAGGAGCTCCCCAAGAGCCCGAGCTGACCGCCCCGGGAGCAGGCGGAGGGCTACGCGCCGGCCGTCACGGTCATCGGACGGCCTCCAGGATGGTGGCGTTCGCCAGCCCGCCGGCCTCGCACATGGTCTGCAGGGCGTAACGGGCGCCGCGCTGCTCCATCGCGTTCACCAGGGTGGCCATCAGGCGGGTGCCGCTGGCGCCCAGGGGGTGGCCGAGAGCGATCGCGCCACCGTTCACATTGACCTTGCCCCAGTCCGCGCCGGTCTCCTGCTGCCAGGCCAGCACCACGCTCGCAAAAGCCTCGTTGACCTCGAAGAGGTCGATGTCCGCCAGTTGAAGCCCTGCTCGTCGCAGCACCTTCTCGGTGGCCGGCACCACCCCGGTGAGCATCAGTACGGGGTCGGATCCGGTGACGGCGAAGCTGTGCAGCCGGGCCCTGGGGCGCAGGCCGAGCCGGGCGGCGTGCTCGCTGGTGGTGATCAGGACGGCGGAGGCGCCGTCGTTGGTCGGGCTGCTGTTTCCCGCGGTGACGGACCAGTTGATCTGCGGGAAGCGCTCGGCATACGACGGGTCCACGAAGGACGGGCGCAGCCCGGCGAGCACTTCGGGCGTGGTGCCGGGGCGTACGGACTCGTCGGTGGCGACCGTCCCCGCCTCGGTCACGATCGGGGCGAGCTCGGCTGCGAAGCGGCCTTCGGCGTGCGCGCGGGCCGCCTTGCGGTGCGATTCGACGGCGAAGGCGTCGAGCTGCTCGCGGGTCAACGACCATTTGGCGGCGATGAGTTCGGCGCTGATGCCCTGCGAGATAAGCCCGTCCGGGTAGCGGGCGGCGACGCCCGGCCCGAAGGGGTCCGCGCCCGGCGGAACGTTGGACCACATCGGCACCCGGCTCATCGACTCCACTCCGCAGGCCACCACCAGGTCGTACGCCCCCGCGATCACGCCCTGGGCGGCGAAGTGCACGGCCTGCTGGGACGAGCCGCACTGCCGGTCCACCGTGGTGGCCGGGACGCTCTCCGGGAAACCGGCCGAGAGCAGGGCGTACCGGGTGGTGTTCATGGCCTGCTCGCCGACCTGGTCGACGCAGCCGCCGATGACGTCGTCGACGTGTGCGGGGTCGATGCCGGTCCGGTCGACCAGGGTGCGCAGGGTATGGGCGAGCAGCTGCACCGGATGGACTCCGGACAGCGCCCCGCCGGGCTTGCCCTTGCCGATGGGAGTGCGAACGGCTTCCACGATCACGGCGTCACGCATCAGGACCGCCTCCATGCAGCGGATCGGATGTTACGAGCAAGTAGGTTTGAAAACTGAACTCACTATACCGCCAGGGTTTGGAAAACAAACCCAACCGGCCAGGCCCTTCGCCCCGGCGCCCGTTCAGCGGACGTCCAGCACACCGTCCAGGTCGCCGAGCTCGGAACGCGAGGCCACCCCGAGCTTCGGATACGCCTTGTAGAGGTGGTGGCCGACCGTGCGCGGGCTGAGGAAGAGCTGAGCCGCGATGTCCCGATTGGTGAGGCCCTGGGCGGCGAGGCGGACGATCTGGAGCTCCTGCGGGGTGAGGGTCGCAAGAGGCCCGGCCACCGGACCGGCGGGGGCGGTGGAGCCGGTGGCGGTGAGCTCGGTACGGGCGCGGTCCGCCCAGGGGGTGGCGCCGAGCCGGTCGAAGATCTCCAGGGCGGCGGCGAGCCGGGAACGGGCTTCGGTCCGTCGCCGCTCACGGCGCAGCCACTCGCCGAACAGAAGTGCGGTACGGGCCTGTTCGAAGGGACGGTGGTCCCGCTGATGCAGATCGAGCGCGGACCGGTACGCCCACTCCGCCAACTCGTCGGGGCCGAGCAGCGCTTGGCAGCGCAGCACCAGCGACTGCGCCCAGGGCTGACCGGCAACGGCGGCCCAGCGCGCGAAACGCTCGTACGCCTCGGCCGCACGCTCCGGCTCGCCCAGCCGGACCGCCGCCTCGACCAGGTCGGGCACGGCCCGGGTGGCGGAGACATGGTGTCGGTACGGGCCGCCGGTGAGCCGCTCCAGCCGGTCGGCGGCGAGTCCCGCCCTGCCCTGCCCCAGATCGGACATGGCCAGCGCCCACTGCGCCCACGGATGACCGGCCGCCGGGGCGGCGCCGGGGCCGTCCAGCGCGGCCGCGGCCGACTCCGCACAGGACTCCGCGGCGCCGGCGAGCGCGGCCGAGTAGGCCAGCAGACTCTGCAGTTGACTGATCCACTGCCGCTGCCCGGTGTCACGGGCCAGGTCCAGGGCCTCGGTGGCCGTGACCTCGGCGTCCCGGTGCCGGCCGTGGAAGAGCTCGGCCTCCGCGAGGAAGTACAGCAGGGTCGGCAGGGGGCCGACGGCACCCTCGGCACGTGCCTCGGCGACCAGTTCGGCGGCGAGAGCGTACGTCTCCTCGTCCCGCCCGAGGATCAGGGTGGCCCCACAGACCTGAACCAGGTCGCGGACGGCGTCCACGCCCGCGCGGCGGGCCGCGGCGACGGTCTCGCGGACCGGCGGCAGAACCGGAGCCGGACGGCCGATCATCGGCAGCGCGGCGGCGAGCAGGTAGTGCGCCAACGGGGCGGCCGGGTCGTCCTTCGGCAGCTCCAGTGCGGACAACCGGTCGAGTACGGCCGCCAGTTGCTCCTCCCCCAGGTACCAGGCGGCATGGAAGGCCTGGAAGAGCATCCGGGCGGCGTGCGGCGCCTCGACCTCGGAAGCGGCCGCCTCCAGCAACAGCTCGTACGCCGCCGGGTACTCCCCGCGCCAGAACTGGGCGGTGGCCCGGACGTGATCCAGCAGCGCGATCACCCGGGGGTACCCCGGACCGGCGGCTCGGGACACATCGCCGGTACGCGCCAGCGCGCGCTCGGCCAGTTCGGCCGCCCGTTCCAACTCCCCCGCATCGGTGGCCGATTCGGCGGCCAGGACGAGGCGCCGGGTGGCGGCGGACCGGTCCGGGGTGAGCCGGGCGGCCCGTTCGTACGCCGAAGCCGCACCGCTGGGGCCGCCCCGGGCCCCGGACCGTACGGCCGTACGCTCCAGTGCGTCGGCGAGCTCGGCGTCGGGGCCGGTGGCGGCGAGGGCGAGATGCCAGGTTCTGCGGTCGCCGTCGCCCAGGGCCTCGCCGATAGCGCGATGTGCGGCCAACCGCTGCGGCAGCGGCGCTCGTTGGAGAACTGCGGCGCGCAGCAGCGGATGCCGGAAGGCCAGCCGCTCGTCCGCCGAGAGCCGGACCAGGCCGAGCCGTTCGGCCGGAGGCACACTGTCGGGGCCCGCCCCGAGGGCGGCTGCGGCGGGCAGTACGACCCGGAGGTCGCCGGTCTCCTCGGCCGCGGCCACCAGCAACAGGGTCTGGGTGGCGCCGGGCAGCCTGGAGACCTGTCCGTGGAAGGCGAGTTGGAGACGGCTGGTGAGCGGTACTCCGCCCACCGTGCCGGGCCGCTCGTCGGCGAGTGCGGCGGGCAGTTCGGTGAGCGCCAGCGGATTGCCGTGCGCCTCGGCCAGAACCCTTCGGTGAACGGCGGCGCTCCGGGCGGGATCCGCATCCCGAGGGCGCGCCGTCGGCAGCTCGGCGAGCAGAGCGGAGGCGGCGGACGGAGACAGCTTTCCGAGCGGCAGTTCGGCCAACCCCGGCGTCGGAAAGGCTCCTTCACCGTCGCGGGCCGCGAAGAGCAGGACCACACCCTCGGTACGCAGACGCCGGGCGGCGAGCAGCAGTGCCTCCGCCGAGGAGTGGTCGAGCCACTGGGCATCGTCGATCAGGCAGAGCAGCGGGCCCTCGGTGGCGAGTTCGGCGAGCAGAGCGAGGGTGGCAAGTCCCGTCAGCAGCCGGTCGGTTGGACGGATCGCTGGCCCGGCGGCCACCGAGGCGGAGGAGGCGGGCCCGCTCGCGGAGCCGGTGGCCCCGGACGCGGGACCGGGGCTCTCCTCGGTCAACCCGAACGCGGCTTCCAGTGCCCGGCGCTGCGGCGCGGGCAGGGCGGGCAGCCGGTCGAGCCCGGGAGCGAGCAGCAGGCTGAGTCCGGCGAACGGCAGGTCCGCCTCGCACTCGATCCCGGTGGCCCGGATCACCCGGAACGGCAACGGCGCAGGGGCCCCCGAGCCCGCACCGCTCGCCCGGTCCGGATCGGCCGCCGCACCCGAGGAGCCCACCGCAGCCCCGGCATCCGCCGGACATGAACCCGCTCCCCGCGAGAGAGCCGGCGCCGCCGACTCCGCATAGTCCAGCAATGCGCTCTTGCCGATGCCCGGTTCACCGCGCAGCACCAGCGCCCCGCTGCGGCCCGCCCTCGCCCCGTCGAGCAGCCGGTCGATGACCGCCTGCTCCTCCGCCCTCCCGTACAGCATGACCTGCACCCTACCTACGCCCCGCGGGCACGCTCGGCCGCGGTGACCTATGGCCGACTGATTCGGCACCGTGCCACTGCGCCATACCTTCGTCTCATCGGCGGAACACCCGCCCGAGAGAAGCGAAGGAGCAGGACCATGAGCGACCTCCAGCAGCTGGCCGAGCGCTACATCGCCGCCTGGAACGAGACCGACCAGCCTGCCCGCCGCAAGCTGATCGACGAGCTGTGGGCCGAGGACGGCCGCTACACCGACCCGCTGGTGGACGTCCAGGGCCGGGAGGCGATCGACGCGACCATCGGTGCGGTGCAGGCGCAGTTCCCCGGCCTGGTGTTCAGCCTCGGCCCGGTGGACGCGCACCACCACCTGGCCCGCTTCACCTGGGACCTCGGCCCGGCCGGCGGCGAGGCCCTGGTGGTCGGCTTCGACGCCGTGGCCGTGGACGAGGACGGCCGGATCACCTCGGTGCTCGGCTTCCTCGACAAGGTGCCGACCGCCTGACCATGCCCCCATGGCCCCATGCCCCCCTGCCCGCCGCCCCGCCGGACAGCGGGCAGGGCGGAGGCGGGCAGGGCCACTCCCGCAGCATTCCGCTCCGCGCCCGACATGAGGTTGGATGGGGAGATGAGCGAGGAGCAGAGCGCAGTACCGGCGTGGGAGCAGCGCTTCCGGGCAGCGCGGGTCACGCTGCCGGAGTGGGCCGATGATGCCGCTGAACGGGCCCTGTACGTGTCCAACACCACCGGCACGTTCGAGGTCTACGCCTGGGACCGGTCCACCGACCACCACCGGCAGGTCACCGACCGCCCGAACGGGACCACGGACGCCGAGCTGAGCCCGGACGGCGAGTGGATCTGGTGGTTCGACGACACCGACGGCGACGAGTTCGGCATCTGGCGCCGCCAGCCGTTCACCGGCCGCCCCGCCGATGGCTCCGCCGGGAGCCCGGGCGAAGGGTCCGCCGGTCTCGACGAGGAGGCAGTCCCCGGCGTGCCCGCCGCGTACTCGGCCGGTCTGGCGATCGGCCGTGACGGCACGGTGGCGGTCGGCACCTCCACGGACGACGACGGCACCACCGTCTACCTGCGCCGCCCCGGCGCCACCACCGTCGAGACGCTCTACCACCACGCCGAGTACGGCGGCATCGGCGACCTCTCCTACGACTCCGCGCTGCTGGCCGTCGAGCACACCGAGCACGGCGACGCGATGCACTCGGCGATCCGGGTGGTCCGCAGCTCCGACGGCTCCACCGTCGCCGAGCTCGACGATGTGACGGGCCGTCAGAATCCCTGCGGGGTGGCCTGCCTGGGCTTCGCCCCGGTCGACGGTGACACCCGGCTCCTGGTCGCCCACCAGCGGCGCGGCCGCTGGGAGCCGATGCTCTGGGACGTCGCGACCGGTATCGAGACCGAGCTGCTGCTCCGCGACGACCAGGGCCGGGAGTTCCCCGGCGACCTCTCCGCACAGTGGCGTCCCGAGGCGCGGGCGCTGCTGGTCGAGCACGAGTACGAGGCGCGCAGCGAGCTGTTCTCGTACGACCTGGAGAAGGGCGAACTGGTCCGCCTGGACACCCCGCGCGGCACCGTGGCGGGTGCGACCGCCCGTCCGGACGGGACGGTCGAGTTCCTGTGGTCCTCCGCCGCCGAGCCCTCCGCCGTGCGGTCCACCGCCGGGACGGTCGTGCTGCGCGCGGCCGGACCGGTGCCGCCCGGCTCGGTGCCGGTCGAGGACGTCTGGGTCGAGGGGCCCGGCGGACGGGTGCACGCACTGGTCCAACGCCCGGCCGGGGAAGGCCCGTTCCCGACCGTCTTCGAGGTCCACGGCGGCCCGACCCACCACGACAGCGACTCCTTCGCGGCCGGTCCGGCCGCCTGGCTGGATCACGGTTTCGCCGTCGTCCGGGTCAACTACCGCGGCTCCACGGGCTACGGCCAGGCGTGGACGGACGCACTGCGGCTGCGAGTGGGCCTGATCGAGCTGGAGGACATCGGCGCGGTCCGCGACTGGGCGGTGGAGTCCCAACTCGCCGATCCGGCGAAGCTGGTGCTCTCCGGCGGCTCCTGGGGCGGCTACCTGACCCTGCTCGGGCTCGGCACCCAGCCGGACAGCTGGACGCTCGGCCTGGCCGCCGTCCCGGTCGCCGACTACCTGACCGCGTACGCGGACGAGATGGAGGCGCTCAAGTCGCTGGACCGGACGCTCTTCGGCGGCACCCCCGACGAGGTCCCGGACCGCTGGCACGCCTCCTCCCCGCTCACCTACGTCGAGCAGGTCGAGGCACCGGTCTACATCAGCGCCGGGGTCAACGACCCTCGCTGCCCGATCCGCCAGATCGACAACTACGTGGCGCGGCTGGAGCAGCTCGGCAAGGTGCACGAGGTGTACCGCTACGACGCGGGGCACGGCTCCCTGGTGGTCGAGGAGCGGATCAAGCAGCTCCGGCTGGAGATCGACTTCGCCCTTCGGCACCTCGGCGGCTGAGCACTTCGAGCGGAGGCCGCTCAGTCCAGGGCCGGGTCCAGTCCAAGGGCCCGGTCCTGGAGCATCTCGGCCTCGCGGCGCACCAGGCGGAACCACATGAAGACCACGAAGCCCGCGAAGACGAACCACTCCAACGTGTAGCCGAGGTTCTGGAAGGCCCGCAGGCTGAGCCCGTCGCCGCCCTGCGGCTGGACGGTCGGCACGGCGGTGAGCCCGCTCGGCGCGGCGTCGGCGGCCACCCAACCGTCGTACGAGCGGTACGGCAGCACGTTGACCAGGGTTGCCGGGCTGATCGTGCCCAGCTGGCCGGACGGGAGCCCACCGGCCACCGCTCCGCCGCTGCCGCTGCTCTCCGGCGCCTGGAGCCGCCCGGCGACGGTGACCTGCCCGGACGGCGCCGCAGGAAGCTGGACCGACGCGTCCGGCGAGCCCGGCACCCAGCCGCGGACGATGGCCGCGGCGGGGCCGTCGGCGGTGCGCAACGGGGTGAGGACGTAGTACCCGTTCCTGCCGTCCACCGTGCGGTTGGGGACCAGCAGCTGGTGGGCGGGGTCGTAGCTGCCGGTGACGATGACCTCGCGGCCGACCGTGTCGGTACCGACCTGGTCCGCACCGCCGTGCAGTACGGAGGCCAGTGGGGCCGCCGTACCGGGGGCCTTCGCCGAGCTGCCGCCGTCCTTGTGGGTGGAGGCCCGGTCCTCGAAGCGGCCGAGCTGCCAGGAGCCGAGCCAGAGACAGACCGCGATGGCGACCAGGGCCACGACGGTGCCGCCCAGCCAGCGCGAAGTCAGGAGAAACCGGTACACGTCCCCCACGGTAACCAGTCCTCACACCCGACCGGCCCCCCGGGGTCGACCCGGCCACCCCGCGTCGCCCGGATCCGCCGGCCTCTCACCGGGGTGCGGAGCACCTGCCGGCACCGACTCGGAGTCCTCGCGACGACCGGCCCAGGCTCAAGCCGACCCCGGCACCGACCCGGCGCCGCCCCGGCCACCCTGTGGCCCGCTCACCCGCTGCCCGAAACCGTCGGCGTCCCGCTCGGCTGCGGGGTGGCTGCCGGGACCGCCTCGGGAGCGGCGCGGTAGACCGTGCCGGAGCAGGCGCCGCCCACCTTGGCCGTCGCGGCCGCGGGGTCGCCCGCCTGGGGGGTGTGCGCCAGCGTGATGCTCGCGGGGGCCGCGGGCGACGGAGAGACGCTGGGGCTCGGGCCGGTGCTGGGGGAGGCCGAGGCCGCGGGCGAGGCAGCGGCGTCCGGGGCGGCCGAAGCGGCGGTCTGCGGGGCAGGCGCCCCTGGGCTGGCGCCACCACCGGGGTTCGGGCAGGGTGCGTCCGGAACCCAGCCGAACCGCACCTGGTACCCGGCCTTCGGCGGCAGTACCAGCGGCCCGGCTCCGGCGACCGGGGCCGGCAGTCCGGACGCCGGGTCACCGGCGGTGTGGTCGACCACCTTCACCTTTGCCGGGTCGGTGCCCTCCGTCGCGCTCACCACGACGGCGCCGGGACCGGTCAGCTTGCAGCTGCGCCCGGAGACGTTGAGCACGGTGAACCAGCCGTACACCTTGCCGCTGCCGTCCGCCGTGCCGAGGTGCGAGCTGCCCTCCCCGAGGTCCGTCCTGACGCAGTCCGGCGCCGGCTCGACTCCGACGGGGCTGCCCACCGCCCCGGGAGAGGGGCTGGCGGCCGCGGAGCTGACCTCGGTGCCGGGCACGGCGCTGCCGGACCGGTCGGCGGAGCTGACCGGCCTTGGCAGGTGCGACCTGCCGGGAACGGTGTCCTCGGACGGCATGTCCGGGCTGTGGTGTTCGGCGTCGGCGATGGTCCGGCCGGCGGCGGGGCCTTCGGCGAGGTCGAGGTTCTGGACGCCCTTGATGGTCGGTACCGCCGCGGCGACGAGCAGCACCGCCGCGGCGGTACCGGTCCACACGTTGCGGTGCCTGGCGCGGCGACGCGGAACCGCCCGCCGGATACGCAGCAGCGCAGCCGGATCGGGCTGCACCCGGTCGACGGACTGGTGGAACCTCATCCGGAGCTGCTGCTCCATCAACTCCCCGGCCGGTTGGCCCGATTCCCGACCGGAATCGGCCGAATTCCGCCCTGCCCCGGGCAGTTCACGACCACAGTCGGTCAACTCCGAGTCACAGTTGGTCATTCCTCGGCCCTGGTCGGCCGACGCCCGCTCGCAGCCCCCGGGGACCGCCGGGATCCCGGGCTTGCCGTGGTCCGCCGAGTCGCACCGACCGTCCGTCAGCCCGTCCTGATCCGGCTCCTGCTGCCCCGGCGGCCGGCCGGCCCTCCCCCGCCGCTCCGGGCTCTGATCGTCAGTCATCCTCGGCCTCCATCAGGACCCGCAGGGCGGCCAGGCCGCGCGAGCCGTACGCCTTCACCGAGCCGAGGGAGATCCCCAGCACGTCGGCGACCTGCGCCTCCGTCATGTCCGCGTAGTAGCGCAGTACGAGCACCTCCCGCTGACGGCGTTGCAACCCCCGTAGCGCGGACTTCAGCTGATCGCGCTCCAGCGCATCGTAAGCGCCTTCTTCTGCACTGGCCATGTCAGGCATCGGCTTCGGCAGCAACCGCAGGCCGAGGATGCGTCGGCGCAGGGTGGAGCGGGAGAGGTTGACCACCGTCTGCCTGAGGTAGGCGAGGGTCTTCTCCGGTTCGCGGACCCGGCGCCGGGCGGCGTGCACCCGGATGAACGCCTCCTGGACTACGTCCTCACAGGTCGAGAGGTCGTCAAGAAGCAGAGCAGCCAGGCGCAGCAGGGAACGGTAGTGCGCCTGGTAGGTCTCGGTGAGGTGATCGACGCTGGCTCCCGCCGCGTCCTCTGCGGCCGTGCCCATCCGGCTATCGACCGGCCGCCCCGCTCGCGGTGGCAGAGCCACCACGGGCGCCATGGCCACCGCGGGCACCGCCAGCGCCACGGGAACCGCCCCCATTACGTTCGCCACGCCTGTTGGACACTCGATCCCCTGTCATGGTTGCCCGACCGAAGGCATATTCTCCCGCACACGCAGAATCCCCCTCCAGTGCCCCGGAGGGGGATCCGGACCGTCCGTTTCCGGACAGTGCGTCTCAGGCGGTGAACTCGGCCGCGACCAGCTCGGCGATCTGCGCGGTGTTCAGCGCGGCGCCCTTGCGCAGGTTGTCCCCGCAGAGGAAGAGGTCCAGCGCACTGGGATCGTCCAGCGATCGGCGGACCCGCCCGACCCAGGTCGGATCGGTGCCGACCACGTCGTTCGGGGTCGGGAACTCCCCGGCCGCGGGGTCGTCGTACAGGACGACGCCCGGCGCGTCCCGGAGGATCTCCTGCGCGTGCTCCTGGCTGACCTCGCGTTCGAAGACCGCGTGCACGGCCAGCGCGTGGGTGGTGATCACCGGGATCCGGACGCAGGTCGCGGAGACCTTGAGGTCCGGCAGGCCGAGGATCTTGCGGGACTCGTTGCGGACCTTGAGCTCCTCGGAGGACCAGCCGCCCTCCCCCAGTGAACCGGCCCACGGTATCGCGTTCAGCACCAGCGGCGTCGGGAACGGTCCGTTGTCGGCGATAACCGCGCGCAGGTCACCGGTCTGCTCGCCGACACCCGTGCCCGCCACCTGCTCGATCTGGTCGCGCAGCGCGTCCACGCCGGACTGTCCGGCACCCGAGGCGGCCTGGTACGAGGCCACCACCAGCTCCCTGAGCCCGTACTCGGAGTGCAGCGCGGCAAGGCCGCACATCATGGTGAGCGTGGTGCAGTTGGGGTTGGCGATGATGCCGCGCGGCCGGAGCCTGGCCGCCGCCGCGTTCACCTCGGGGACGACCAGCGGGACGTCCTCGTCCATCCGGAACGCGCCGGAGTTGTCCACCGCGACGACGCCCTTGGCGGCGGCGATCGGCGCCCACTGGGCGGAGACCTCGTCCGGAACGTCGAACATCGCGATGTCGATGCCGTCGAACGCCTCCTCCGAGAGCGCGACGACCTCGACCTCCTCACCGCGCACGGTCAGCCGGCGGCCGGCCGATCGCGGCGAGGCGATCAGCCGGATCTCGCCCCAGACGTCCTCCCGCGCGGAGAGGATGCCCAGCATCACGGTCCCGACGGCACCGGTGGCACCGACAACCGCGAGGTTGGGCTTACGGGTCATCGACCCGTCCCGCCGTAGACCACGGCCTCGTCGGTGGTGCTGTCCAGGCCGAAGGCGCTGTGGACGGCACGTACGGCCTCGCTCACGTCGTCGGCGCGGGTGACCACCGAGATGCGGATCTCGGAGGTGGAGATCAGCTCGATGTTGACCCCGGCCTCGGAGAGCGCCTCGAAGAAGGTCGCGGTGACGCCCGGGTTGGAGCGCATGCCCGCGCCGACCAGCGAGATCTTGCCGATCGCGTCGTCGTAGCGCAGCGACTCGAAGCCGATGCCCTCACGGACCCGGTTCAGCGCGTCGATCGCCCTCTGGCCCTCGGCCTTCGGGCAGGTGAAGGAGATGTCGGTGAGGCCGGTGGACGCGGCGGAGACGTTCTGCACCACCATGTCGATGTTGACCTCGGCGTCCGCGATGGCGCGGAAGATACGGGCCGCCTCGCCCGGCTTGTCCGGCACACCCACGACCGTGACCTTGGCCTCGGACGTGTCATGGGCGACTCCGGAGATGATCGCCTGCTCCATTTCGCCCCCTTCGGGCTTGGTCGGGTTGCTCCCACTCACAATCGTCCCCGGAAGTCCGGAGAACGACGAGCGTACGTGAATCGGGATGTTATAGCGCCGTGCGTACTCGACACACCGGTCGAGCAGCACCTTGGAGCCGGACGAGGCCAGCTCCAGCATGTCCTCGAAGCCGATCCAGTCGATCTTGCGGGCCTTCTTCACCACGCGCGGGTCGGCGGTGAACACCCCGTCCACGTCGGTGTAGATCTCGCAGACCTCGGCGTTCAGGGCCGCCGCGAGGGCGACCGCCGTGGTGTCCGAGCCGCCCCGGCCGAGGGTGGTGATGTCCTTGCTGACCTGGGAGACGCCCTGGAAACCCGCCACGATCGCCACATTGCCCTCGTCCAGGGCGGCGCGGATCCGGCCCGGCGTGACATCGATGATGCGCGCCTTGTTGTGCGTCGAGTCCGTGATGACACCGGCCTGGCTGCCCGTGAAGGACTGGGCGTCGAAGCCCAGCGTTTTGATCGCCATGGCCAGCAGCGCCATGGAGATCCGCTCTCCAGCGGTCAGCAGCATGTCGAACTCGCGGCCGGACGGAATCGGGGTTACCTGTTCCGCGAGTTCGATGAGCTCGTCCGTCGTGTCGCCCATCGCGGACACCACGACGACGACCTCATGGCCGGCCTTCCTGGCATCTACGATTCGGCGGGCAACGCGCTTGATGCCCTCGGCATCCGCAACGGATGAGCCGCCGTACTTCTGCACGACAAGGCCCACGTGCGCTCCTCGACTTGTGTCGTTCAGGGGGACTGGTGGCCCCTTCTGCGGTCCGAGCCAGTCTATCCAGCGGTTTCGGCGCCTCAGCCGCGTTCCGTATGATGAGACGTCGGTATCGAGTGCTGGTCAGCCCGTTTGGGCAGGTCTACGGATCCGCTCCCGGCGGCCCAGAAGAATTGCCGGAACCGCGGCCGATGGGCTCCGAATTTCCCGGCCGAAGAATTTTTGAATTCTTCGTCACAGTCCCGGCCACAGTCGTGGCCCGGCCCCGGCCCCGGCCGCAGTCCCGGCCGGGCGTGAGCTCAGAGCCCCAGTTCGGCCGCCATCAGGTCACCCGCCTGCTGCTCCAGCTGCTCGTCCGTCAGCCCGTCGTCATCCGTGTCCGCGCCGTCCGGCACCGCACCGATCGGGCTGTCCAGCCGGACGTGGGCGACCAGCGACTGCAGCGCCCGCAGCACCGCCGAGCAGGTCGAACCCCAGTTGGACAGGTACGAGAACTGCCACCACCACAGCGCCTCGCTGACCCGCCCCTCGCGGTAGTGGGTCAGACCGTGCCGCAGCTCGCTCACCACACCGGCCAGGTCGTCCGAGATCCGGAAGGCGTTCGGCTTCGTGGGCGGACCGTACGGGTCGAAGACCTCGTGGTAGACGTCGATCGGCGCGAGCAGCTCGGCGAGGCGCTCGCGCAGTTCGACGCCGTCCGGCTCGGGGCCGGTGTCCGGCTCGAAGCGGTCGTCGGGGAGGACGTCCTCGATCGCGCCCAGCCGGCCGCCCGCCAGCAGCAGCTGGGAGACCTCCAGTAGGAGCAGCGAGATCGCGCTGCCTGGCTCGTCGCCCTTGGCGACCTCGGTCACGGCCAGCACGAAGCTCTCGACCGAGTCCGCGATCTGCACCGCGAAGTCGTCCGGCGCCTCGGCCTGGGTGTGTGAGTCGATGGGTGGGTGGGCGTGCGGCTGGTCAGTGGTGTGGTCAGACATCGAGCAGTCGTCTCCCTTCGAAGGCCCGGCCGAGGGTGACCTCGTCGGCGTACTCCAAGTCCCCGCCGACGGGCAGACCGCTCGCCAGCCGGGTCACCTTCAGGCCCATCGGCTTGCACAGCCGGGCCAGGTAGGTGGCGGTCGCCTCCCCCTCCAGGTTGGGGTCGGTGGCCAGGATCAGCTCGGTGACCGTGCCGTCGGCGAGCCGACCGAGCAGCTCGCGGATCCGCAGGTCGTCCGGGCCGACGCCTTCGATCGGGCTGATCGCGCCGCCCAGCACGTGGTAGCGGCCGCGGAACTCCCGGGTGCGTTCGATCGCGACGACGTCCTTGGGCTCCTCGACCACGCAGATCACCGTCAGGTCGCGCCGCGGGTCCAGACAGACCCGGCACCGCTCGGACTCCGCGACATTGCCGCAGACCACGCAGAACCGGACCTTCTCCTTGACCTCCAGCAGCGCGTGCGCCAGACGGCGGACGTCGATCGGGTCGGCCTGAAGGACGTGGAAGGCGATCCGCTGCGCGCTCTTGGGCCCGACGCCGGGCAGCCTGCCCAGTTCGTCGATCAGGTCCTGAACCACGCCCTCGTACACTTCGCGCCTTCCCTCGATCAACTGACGGCTTCCGTTCCGGTGCCATCATCCAACGAATCGGGCGCCGGACACACCGTCCGACGCCCGACTCACCCATAAATCTCACAGCGCGGCTGCGGTTCTGCCACCTGCTCCGCACCGGCCGCCTGCGACAGCGCGCCAGTACCGGAACAGCAGGACTAGAACGGCAGGCCGGGGATACCGCCGCCGCCGAGGCCCTGGGTCAGCGGGCCCATCCGCTCCGCCTGGAGCTTCTGGGCCGCCGCGTTGGCGTCCCGCACGGCCGCCAGCACCAGGTCGGCAAGGGTCTCGGTGTCCTCCGGGTCCACCGCGGCGGGCGCGATGGTCAGCGCCACCAGCTCACCGGCACCCGTGACCGTCGCCTCGACCAGGCCGCCGCCGGCCGTACCGCTGACCTTCGTCTCGGCCAGCTCCCGCTGCGCCTTGCCGAGCTCCTCCTGCATCTTCTGCGCCTGCTTGAGCAGCTGCTGCATATTGGGCTGGCCACCACCAGGGAACACGGCTCACTCCTGCCTGTGCACGGAAACGTCGCCACGAGCCTACGCGCCACGGCCCGGCGCGCAGGTGCCTCCTCACCTGTTGTGGTGGATCTCCTCCAGGACCGTCGCCCCGAGCTCGCGGATGATCAGATCCTGGCCCGAGTAGACGTCCTCCTTGAGCTCCGGATCGTCGTCCTCGGGGATGTCGTCCTCGGGTGCCACCATCGGCGTCGGCGGGACCTGCGGCCGGGCCGCGGACGACTGCTGCACCTGCGACTGCGGGCGGGGTGCTGCGGGCGCCTGTACGGAGGCCGAGGCGGGCGCCTGTGCCGGGGCGGCCTGGACGGGCGACGCGGGGCCGGACGGCTGAGCGACGGGTGCCGGGGGCCTGGCCGCCTGCGGCGCACCGCCCCAGCCACCGCCACCGCCACCGCCACCGGCCTGCGGAGCGGGAGGCGCGTAGGAGGACCCGCCGCCCCCGGTACCGCCGGCGCCACCGGACGGATCGACGATGCACTCGATCCGCCAGTCCACCCCGAGGGAGTCGGCGAGCGCCTGCCGCAGTACGTCGTCGCTGTTGCTGCTGACGAAGCTGTCCCTGGCGCCCGCGTTGATGAACGAGACCTGGAGCACGCTGCCGTCGAAGCCCGCGACCTGGCCGTTCTGGCTCAGCAGGATCCAGGTGAAGCGGCGTCGGTTCTTCACCGCGTCCAGGATCTGCGGCCAGAGCTGGCGCACCTGCGCCGCGCCCTGCTGCGCTCCCGGCGAGGGCTGGCCGCCCGTCGGCTGCGGCGCAGCCTGCACCGGGGCCGGTGCCGGGACTGGAGCCGGGGTGGGAGCGGGAGCAGGCGGCGCGGGCGTCGGTTCGGGCGCCCCACCGGCGGGAGAGAAGCTGCGCGCGATCGGCCACGCGCCGGGCGCGGGACTCGCCTGTGCGGGCGCGGGCGTCTGCGCGACCGCTGCCGACGGCTGCACTGCGGGCGCGACCGGGGCCTGGGCAGCCGGAGCAGCCACCGCCTCGGCCGCCGCGCCCGGGGGCACCGCCGCTGCGGGCACGGCCGCCGAGGGCACGGCTGCGGTGGGCACGGCCGCAGCCGGCCCGGCTCCCTGCTGCATCGCGGCGAAGCCGCCGACCGGGGCCGCGAGTGCCCCCGCCGCCGCCCGCCGCTCCAGCTTGTCCAGGCGCGCCTGGAGCGACAGCTCGTCGTCGTACGCGCCGGGCAGCATCACCCGCGCACAGATCAGCTCCAGCTGAAGCCGGGGCGCGGCGTTCCCCCGCATCTCGGTCAAGCCGGTGTTGACGATGTCCGCGGCCCGGCTCAGTTCGGCCGCGCCGAACCGGTCGGCCTGCGTCTGCATCACTGCGACCCGGTCGGCGGGCGCGTCGATCAGACCCTTCTCACCCGCATCCGGGACTGTGGCGAGGATCACCAGGTCGCGCAGCCGCTCCAGCAGGTCCGTCACGAAGCGGCGCGGATCGTGCCCGCCCTCGACCACCCGGTCGACGACCTGGAAGACCGTCGCCCCGTCGTGCGCGGCGAAGGCGTCGATCACCTCGTCCAGCAGCGCCGAGTCCGTGTAGCCGAGCAGCGCCGTCGCCATCTGGTACGTGACGCCGTCGTCGCCCGCGCCCGCGAGCAGCTGGTCCATCACCGACATCGAGTCACGCACCGACCCGGCACCGGCCCGCACCACCAGCGGGAAGACCGAGTCCTCGACCTGGATCCCCTCCCGGCCGCACACCTGGGCCAGGTAGTCGCGGAGCGTGCCGGGCGGCACCAGCCGGAACGGATAGTGGTGGGTCCGGGACCGGATCGTCCCGATCACCTTCTCCGGCTCGGTGGTCGCGAAGATGAACTTGAGGTGCTCCGGCGGCTCCTCCACCACCTTCAGCAGCGCGTTGAAGCCGGCCGAGGTCACCATGTGCGCCTCGTCCAGGATGAAGATCTTGTACCGGCTGTGCACCGGCGCGAAGAACGCCCGCTCGCGCAGCTCGCGGGCGTCGTCTACACCACCGTGCGAGGCTGCGTCGATCTCGATCACGTCGATCGAGCCCGGGCCGCCCGTCGCCAGATCCCGGCAGGACTGGCACTCACCGCACGGTGTCGGCGTCGGGCCCTGCTCGCAGTTGAGGCAGCGGGCCAGGATGCGGGCACTCGTCGTCTTCCCGCAGCCGCGCGGGCCACTGAAGAGGTACGCGTGGTTGACCCTGTTGTTGCGCAGGGCCTGCTGGAGCGGAGCGGTCACGTGCTCCTGCCCGATGACCTCCGCGAAGGTCTCGGGGCGGTAGCGGCGGTACAGGGCTAGGGACACGCCACCGACGATATCGGGACGGACGGACAAACGCGTCGCCCTGCCGCTCTCGACCCCTCGCCCGCAAACGCAAGGACCCCTCGTGCACCCGCCAGAGCTCTCCTACCCTTGCTGCCTTCCGGCCCTGGGGGGGTTCAGAGAGATAACGCCACACGAGGGGCTGCCCCCAGAGTAGCGGATCCCAGCCCCACTCTCCGCACTCCGCTCCCATCTCCGATCCGCAGGCAGCCACCCGCGACCACCTGCGAGACAGCTGGTCGCGAGCACCCCTAAACATGTACTAAGCTCTCCCACGGAGGATTCGCCTAGAGGCCTAGGGCGCACGCTTGGAAAGCGTGTTGGGGGCAACCCCTCACGAGTTCGAATCTCGTATCCTCCGCCAGCACCACACAGGGGCTGACCTGCGAAAGCGGGTCAGCCCCTTGTGTTTGCCCGCCGAAATTACAGCACCGATGTCAGCACGGACCGGGTAGGTTCGTCACATGGCATCCATTCGCGTTCGCGAACGCAAAGACGGCGGCACCACCCACACGGTCACCTGGCGTGACGGCGGCGCCAGGACCGGCAAGCAGGAGTCCGAGAAGTTCGACGACATGAAGAGCGCCGAGCGCTTCCGTGACCTCGTGCAGGGGCATGGCGAGCAGTGGCCGCCCGGCTGGGTGAAGGGCAAGGGGTTCGTCGAGGAGCAGCCGGCCGAGCCCGAGCCGGATGTCGACCCCGAGACGATGTTCGGGGCGTACGCGCTCAACTTCGTCGACCTGCTGACGGGCGTTCAGGGCGGCACCAAGGCGAAGTACCGGCAGATGATCGAGTGCAACATGGTCCCGTGGTTCCGCGACTTCTCGGTCGCCGACGGGCCGGAGTCCATCACGGGCGACGCCATCAAGCTGTGGGTCAACGACCTCGAAGAGGGTCGGTGGGGACCATATCCGCCCGAGGGCGCTCGGAAGCGCCGCAAGTACCGGGCGAAGACCACCCGGGACAACCACGGCTTGCTGTCGAGCATCCTGCAGGCCGCCGTGCTGGGCGGGAAGCGCGCGACCAACCCGTGTGTGGGCACCCGGCTGCCGCGCGCGGACGACACCGACAGCGATGAGATGTGCTTCCTGGAGCACTGGGAGTACGCCCTCGTCCACAAGCACCTGAAGGCCGACGCCTCCGACATCGTGGAACTCGCGGCCGGGACCGGGCTGCGGTGGGGTGAGCTGACCGCTCTGCAGAAGCGGGACATAGTCCGCCGCAATGGCCGCCCCGCGCTGCGAATCCAGCGGACGTGGAAGCTCGACGAGCACGGCAAGCGGTACATGGGGCCGCCGAAGACCAAGCGGTCCCGGCGCACCCTCGTCCTGACACCCCGCCTGAGTGCGATCGTCCAGCGTGCCGCCCGGGGCAAGGCCACGGACGCGTTGCTGTTCCCGGCGCCCGAGGGGGGCGCGTGGCTGCCGGCGACGTTCCGCCGCCAGCGGTGGTTGCCCGCCATCGCGAAGGCCCAGCAGGAAGAGGGGCTGACCAAGACGCCGCGCGTCCACGATCTGCGCCACACGCACGCCTCGTGGATGATCGCCGCGAAGATCCCCCTTCCGGCGATCCAGGCGCGGTTGGGCCACGAGTCGATTCAGACCACGGTCGACCGGTACGGGCACCTGCTCGACATCCTCGACGACGAGGTGATCGCCGCCGTCGACCAGGCGTTCGCCCTGACCCGGTGTCCGGCCCCGGCTGATGTCCTGCTGGCCCGTGAGGATGTCGCCGCGGCGGCCTGACCCCGGCAGCACAGTGCCCCCCGGACCGTCGATCGGTCCGGGGGGCACTTGTGTGACGACTTACGCCGCAGGCAGGGCGAGGGGCTCACCCTTGATCAGGCACTCGATCTGACCGGCCAGCACATCCGCCGCCCGGTTGGCGTCGACCCCGTCGGCCATCCACGCCCGGATGTCCGCGGTGTGCCGCGCCAGGTGTTCGGCCGAGACGATCCGGGGGTCTCCCACGATCACCATCCGGCCATAGAGAACCACCAGCATGAGCGGAACACCGTCGTCGAGTTTCGCCAGCTCGTGGGTGACACTGTCCACGCAACCCCCTCTTTCGAGCAGCGCGCGGTCGGCCCCCGCGGCTGCGCCCACCTGCGCAAATGCCAGATCGACCATACGCCCGCGTTAACGCTCCGTGCGAGGATGATCTGATCTTGAAAGAGGCGTGTATCGGAGCTAACTAGGACTCTTCGGGCGAAGATTCGTTGAGCCTTGAACTGAGCGCTTCAATCACCGCGCGGGCGCGGGAGACGTCCCCCGGGGTCATGCCTTCGAGGTGGCCGAGAATCACCCGGACATCCTCGGGCAGCCCCGACAGCTCGGTGTTGGTGTACTGCAGCCACTGCTCAGCCGCGGCCCGCTTGACCTCCGGCAGAGGCCGCCGGAGCCCGACGGCGAGGCCGCGCAGGACTCGCGGCTCCGGCGCCCGGACGACGTTCCCCTTGACGAGCTTGTGCAGCCACGTGCCGCCGACCTTTGCGCCGGTCTCCGGGTCGATCGAGGCATCGCTCAACACCTGATAGGACATCCCCGGCTGGTCTAGAGCGGCACGCACAAGTTGCGTCAGGGCATCGCTGCCCGCTGTCCCGTTGGACATCCCCGGTTCCCTTCGCACGCTTCCCCCGGCGCCCTACGACGGCCCCGGAGTACTGGCGGTGGGTCTAGACAACTACCTACCGCGTTCGCGAACGAGGCTAACAGCCAACAACAGGTGATAACCACACGGGCTTGCGCCAATGTCGTGGCGGAGGCGTCGAACTTTGACGGACATACGCCAACATCCACGCCACATGCACGCATGCTCAAATCATTCGCGTTCGCGAATGCGTCGCTATAGTGTCGCGAAAGCGAACGGAAGTGACACGAACGGACGTGAAGGAGCCCGCATTGGCCCTGCTACACGACTACACCGCCGCCGCAGAGGCTCTGTCTCTGCCCGAGACGTGGCTGCGGCGGAACATCAACCGAATTCCCCACGAGAAGTACGGCAAGTACGTGCGTTTCGGACCCGAGCACCTTGAGGCGATCCGGGCCATGCACGCGGTAGTGCCAGCCGCCCAGCCCGCATGCGGCCCGGCCAGCCTGGTCCCGCGGGGTGCCCGATGACCCAGACCCAGCGCCGCACGGGGAACATCCGGATCAGCGCCGACCCGGCACTCGTCGAGGCCGTACTCGCCGCTCTCCGGGCAGACCCGGCCATCTCGATCGCCCGCGTCTCCAAGGCGCACCCGGAAGCCGACGGCCGCCAACGTCTGTACGTGCGGGTCCGATGATCCGCGCGTACCTGCACCCGGACGGCTACACGGTCCGCCTCGACGCCACCGACGCCGCCGAGCACCTGCTCGACCTGGTCGCGCTCGCCTTCGCCGAGGACGGGCAACACGTCGGCAAACTGCTTCGCACCCTCGCCGCAGCGGCGCAGCACCACCAGGCCCGGCGCGCCGACCCGTCGACCACCGATTACGGGCTCGACTCGGCCGGCGCCGCCCGCGACACCGCACGCGATGCCGCCCGCCACGGCCTGCGGTCCGCACTGTTGCGGCTGCGCCGCCGCGGTCGCCGCCTCGCCCTGGTGCAGCAGCGACAGGCCGCGCTGCTCGACCAGTTGCCCCCGCTCGACGGCCTACTCGCCGTCGACCTGTCCCACCGGACCGCGACCGCACTCGGCGACCGCCTGCGCGCCCTAGCAGCGCAAACGGTCGCCGGCCGCCGCGCCATCGAACTGGAGCACGAGAAGTGAGCAACGTCCGCGCCCTGGGGGTGCTCCCCCGGTCGGGCCGCCTGTTCATAGCCGAGGCTGCCGCCGCGGTGGACGTCGAGCAGGTACGGCAGGTCTGGCACGCCGCGCGCGCCGCCGGGGAACCCGGGTGGTACCTCGACCGGATCGCCGCCATCGGCCGCACCAGGTCCAGCGCCCGTACGGCCGGGGTCGCCGCGTGAACGGCCCGGCAGTGGTCGCGCTGCAGCTGGCCGTTGACGGCGGCGCCGTCCCGTACCCGCAGACGGTGGCCGAGCCGGGCCGACCGAGCGCCCACCGGTCCGCGACCGGGCCCGCTTCCGGCGTCGAACTGTCCGTCGTTCCTGGACAGTTGGACGCCCTGGACGCCATCGAGGCCGTGGACGGTCCCCGGATCGGGTCGCTGTGCACCGGTTACGGCGGGCTCGACATGGCGGTGCAATCCGTCCTCGGCGGCTCAGTGGCGTGGCACTCGGACATCGACGCCGGCTCGCGACTGATCCTCTCTCATCACTGGCCCGTAACGCCCAACCTCGGTGATCTGACGGTCGTCGACTGGGCCGACGTCGAGCCGGTCGACATCATCACCGGCGGATACCCGTGCCAGCCGTTCAGCACGGCGGGACGCCGGAAGGGAACCGAAGATGCCCGCCATATCTGGCCGTACATTGCCCACGCCCTCGGCGTACTACGACCCCGACTCGCACTCTTTGAGAACGTGTCAGGGCACCTTTCCTTGGGATTCGACGCCGTTCTCGCCGACCTTGCCCGTCTCGGGTGGGATGCGGAGTGGATCTGTGTTCGAGCGTCCGATGTCGGCGCGGCCCACCAGCGTCGGCGCCTGTTCATCCTTGCCTGGCCTGCTGCCAACCCCGACGGCGTCGTTCATCCAGGACGTGATCTCGCCCGAGCGCTGGGAGGCGCGCCGGGCCAGGATGCGCGAGCGGCACGGGAGCGGCGGCCACATGGGTCTGCCGTTGGGGCTGGCGGTGCGACTGCTGCCGAGCCCGACGGCATCGGAGCACACCGGCCCCGGGCACGCGGCGCAAGGCGGCCTCAACCTGCGAACCACGATCAGCCTGTTGCCGACACCTCGGGCAAGCGACGGAGTGCACGGCAGTCCCAACCAGCATGGCAGCCGGGGGGATCTGACCCTGTCGTCGGCGGCCTATCGGATTGGGGCCCGTACGGCCCGGCAGTTGCGCGATGGGAAGCGCTCACCCGACCCGCACCCCGGCCAACTGACGATCGGGGACGTCTGAGCCCGCACCTGGTCGAGTGGTTGATGGGCCTGCCCCAGGGTCATGTGACCGCCGTCCCCGGCCTCAGCCGTCCCGCGCAACTGCACGCGCTGGGCAACGGCGTGGTGCCGCAGCAAGGGGCGTACGCGCTGCGCCTGCTGCTGGAGCGCGCCGGGTTCACCGCGCGCCCAGCGGACGCCTGACCCCCTCCACTGCCACCTCTCCCTTTATCCGCCAATCCACCTGATTCTCAAGGGAGTTCACGCCAGTGACCTGGTTCAAAGTCGACGACACGGCCTACTCGCACCCGAAGCTGATCAAGGCCGGGAACGCCGCGCTCGGGCTGTGGCTGCGCTGCGGCGCTTACACCGCGCAGCACCTGACCGAGGGCCGTATCCCCGGCGTGGTGGCCGCCATGTTCGGCACCGGGCCGCAGGCCGCCAAGCTGGTCACGTCCGGGCTGTGGCACGAGAGCGGGCACGTCTGCCCGCAGTGCCCGGCCGTGGTCACGGGCGAGTACCTGATGCACGACTTCCTGCGCTACAACCCGACCCGCGCGAGCGTCGAGGGCAGCCGCAAACGCGAGGCGGACCGGAAGCAAAGGGGGCGCAATCGCCAGCGATCGGGGGCCGATTCGCCGGCCGATCCGCCTCCGTTCGGCGCCGATCCGGAGGCGGACGGCGACGAATCCGGTCCGGATTGGCCCCCGGATTCCGGCGAAAGCGCAGGTCACGGCCCGGTGTCCCAGGGGGACGGTCCGGGGGTGTCCCACCTGTCCCGGCCCGGCCCGACCCGACCCGTAGAGAGTGGTGGGGATAGTAGAGAGAGTTCAGGCCGTAGCGGGCCTGCGCCCGGACCTGCTCTCTGCGCTCTGCCCGCCGGCTGGGAGCCCGACGACGCGCTGATCGGCTGGGCGTCGGCGGCCGGTCACCTGCAGCGGCTGGGACTGGACGGCCTCGACTACGCCACGGCCAAGTGGCGCGCCCGCCGGGCTACCGGCCCGATGCGGAGCGTGCAGCAGTGGCGGCTCGACTGGCAGCAGTGGATCACCAGGGAGAGGCCCGAGGCGCCGGCCGCCGGCCGCCACCTGCAGGCCGTGCCGGGTTCCCGTCCTTCCCGCGCCGAGCAGCACGCCGCCGCGCTGCAGGCCGCCCTCGACGAGATGAACACCGCCAGCAACGAGGAGGACAGCGCGTGACCCGCGAAGAGTGCGCCGCGCTGCTCGCCTACGCCGGCCGCATCGACCCGCGCGCCGCCCTGCTCGACCCGGCGGAGACCGCCGGGCAGCTGGCCACCTGGTGCGAGCTGCTGCGCGACGTGCCCGCCACGGCGCCTGGCGGGTGGGACGCCGCCGCTGCGGTGCGCCGCCACGTCGAGTGCAGCCCGTACCCGGTTCTGCCCGTGGACATCACCCGCCCGTGGGCCGCCCACCGCCGGGAGCTGCTCGCCCGGCACACCGACCCGCGCCCGGCCGTCGACCCCGACGACGTCGCCGCCTACCAGGACGCGATCCGGGCGCAGCGGAACGCGGTCGCCACCGGGCAGGCGGCGCCGAGCGGCTCCCGGCAGCTGACCGGCGGCCCGCACCCCACGGTCGCCGCCCGCATCGCCGGCCGCGCGCTGCCCGCCGACGCCGCCGAAGCACTCGCCCCGTACCGGCCCGCCCGCGCCGCCCGCCAGGCCGCCGCAGCGGCGGGCAGGCCCGACGCCCTATCCGTGCCGTGCGGCTGGTGCCGCGCACCCGTCGGCGAGCAGTGCCGGCGCCGCACCAACGCCACCCCAGACCGGCCCGGCACCTGGACCCGCCGCCGCACCCCGCACCCGACCCGCACCGACGACGCCGCCGCCCGGCCCGCCCGACAGGAGCACGCCGCATGAGCACCCACCACCACACCGCCCCGCGCGGCCACGGCGCCGACGCCGAGGCCCTGCTGCACCTGATCGACCGCGCCGAGCGCGGCGCCCTGCTCCCGGCCGAGGCCGCGCTGCTGCGCGCCGGAGTCCGCGACATGGCCACGTACCGGGATTGGTGCACCGAGTGGTCGCGCCTCGCCGCCGAGGGCCGACGCCGCGCCCACCTGCTGCGGCGCGCCCTGCGCCGCGCGGTGGCACGGGCGCAGCGCGGCCGACAGGCCGAGGCCGAACTCGCCGCCTGGCACGCGGTGCTGGACGGCAAGCCCGTGCCGGTCCGGATCAGCCAGCAGGCGTACGAGCAGATCCTCGCCGCGCAGCTGCTGCACAGCCTGACCTTCGCCGACGCCGCCGACCGACTCGCCGGTCTCAACCCGCCGAAGCCGTCGGCCCGATGACCGGCCTGGGCGCCCCCGTACCTGCAAGAGGGGCGCCCAGGTCACCCAACTGCCCATGCACCGACGCCTGGAGAGAGCGCACCGTGTACCAGCCCGCCCAACTGCACCGAGCCGTCGCCCAGCTGCGCACCGTCCGCCAGGAGTGGGCCGCTTTGATGGTCGCGATCGAGACGCCGCCGCCCGCCGCGTGGCCGCCCGCGCAGCTGTCCACGCACCTGGCGCAGCAGCAGGCCGCCGACGACGCCGCGCTGCCGGTCACCGACCGGACGCCGCTCACCCTGCGCCAGCACCCCGCACCGGCCAACCTGACCGCCCTCGACGCCGCCGTGCGCGTCGAACGGATGCTGTTCGACCTCGCCGACACCCTCGCCGCCGCCGTGCAGCGCCCGATCGCCCGCCAGCTGGCCAGCAGCCCCGGCCGGGTGCCCGTGTGGGCCGACGATCCGGCCGACGCCGACGACCCGCGCCGCTGGCGCTACCCGAGCCCCACCGACCCCGGCAGTCGCCGCCACGGCGCGCACTGGGCCGCCGTGTGGGTCGAGGGCCGCCTGCTGGACGACGACACCGCCCCGGAGCAGCAGGCGGACTACACCGCACGGCCGGCCCTGTTCGGCCTGCTGCCGGGCCACCTGCGGCACGAGGCCGTGCGCGTCGCCGGGCAGTGCGAGCGCCTCGTGCTGCACGCCCTGCAGCTCGACCCGCGCTCGACCCCCGTCGAGGACCGGCCCTGCCCGTGGTGCGGCGGCGAGCTGACCGTGCACACCGCCCCCGGCGAAGCACCGAGGGCCACCTGCTCGACCGGCCCGTCGTGCACAGCGCCCGTGCCGGTCGACCCGGACGGGCTGCGCGTCTGGGGCATCACGGACCTGCCCGCGCTCGCTACCGCCCTGGCGAGCAGAGCGGCGGCCTGAGCCGCCCGGTGCGGTGCGGCGGATTCCCGCCGCACCGCCCGTACCGTTCGACGACATGTGGGGAGAATTCGGGTGCGCGCTGCTGGCATCCGGGCCCATCCTGAGACCCATGACTGCACCGATCCCAGACGCGCCTGAACTCCTCCGGATCATTCCGGCCGTGATCAATAATGCCGACGATCTCCTCGGTGATGCGAGGGTGCTCATGGAAGCCGGGCGAGTGCCGCGCGCCTACTCACTTGCCGTGCTGGCCCTCGAAGAGTTCGGCAAGGCAAACCTGTGCCTCTACGCGATCGGCGCTGGCCCCGGATTCGCACCGGAGTTCTGGAAGTCATGGCGCACGCACCCGAGAAAGCTGATCGAGAGTCTCGGCATGCAGTCGCTGGCGAACGGCCTCGGCGGCCAGACCGTCCAGAGTCGACTGGCCGAGATCGTAACGAACTCCAAGGGGACGCACGATCTGAAGCTGCGCGGCCTGTACGTCGATTACGACCAGGCGGGACAACTTCAGCTGCCGCAGTCCATCACCAGAGAGGCCGCCGAGGCCGTGATCGAAGTCGCGGCAGACGCCTCGGCGATGGCCCAGGTGTGGCTACAGCCAGACGTGCCCGAGGCATTGCTCAGCGTCGCCACACCCGAGACCCTGGACAGGGTCCGGGCCATGGCGGAGCAGGCCGCTCTAGCGGACCCCGAGGGCGCGTTCGAGCGGGCGCGCGAACTCCTCGCCCGCGGCACAGGTCAGCCATATGTTGCGGGCGAGGTCAGTCCATCGCCTGATCCCCTGGCCAACATCGTTACGGAGATGGCGGCAGCGATGGAGAGCTTTCAGGCCGAGCCCGCTCAACAAGAGGCTGACACCCGTCAGGCCCAGAAGCCCGACGACCAGTAGGCAGTAGAACGCTCTTGCGCCGTTACCTGTCCGTGATCTAAAGTTCGAAGCGCTTCCGGCGTGCCCGGAAGTCCATCGGCACCAGCCCCGCCTACCGGCGGGGCTGTTCGCGCTTCACGACACCATCGCAGGGCGCGCATGCACCTCGACCGGCCAACGCTGTTCGAGGGCCGCATCCACCAGTACATTCCGACCTTCGTCAAGGGCAGCCCGGAGCGTACAACCACCAACCTGCTGGCTACTGGTCGAAGTCCGTTCCCGTGACGTGCACGTTGTATCCGTCTCCCAGCCGGAATACGTTGCCGTGCCCGGGGACGTCCATCGCGGAGGGAGTCGAGACGGTGAACTGCGCAGTGACCTTGCACTCATGATCGGCGCGCCCATCGTTCCACGTCAGCTTCAGACCGGAGATCGTCGCCTCGTAGGTGTAGCTGCCGTCCGGGTTCGCCGTGGAATCGATTTCCGTGGCG
This sequence comes from Kitasatospora sp. GP82, assembly GCF_029892105.1. Classification (GTDB taxonomy): domain Bacteria; phylum Actinomycetota; class Actinomycetes; order Streptomycetales; family Streptomycetaceae; genus Kitasatospora. The sequence continues at coordinate 30,806 of NZ_JARZAJ010000002.1, forward strand.
ATGCCCTGGCTGTTGAAGGTAGTGGACATGCGGTCTCCTCGAACTACTCGATGCGCTGCTATCACTAGAAGTAACGAGCATTGCGAGGTGATGTGACGATGCGTCGGCGTCCATGCCTGGTCTGCAGCGTGCTCACACGCAATCCGAGTCGGTGCGACCGGCATCAGGCCGAATGGCAAGCCAGACAAGACCAGTTGCGCGGCAGTGCCTCACAGCGCGGCTACGGCACCGCCTACCGCCGCACGGCCGCCGCCGTGCTGGCGAAGCACCGAGCGCAGTACGGCGGCTGGTGCCCCGGCTACGGCGTTCCTGCTCACCCAGCCGAGGACCTGACCGCCGACCACGTCCTACCGAAGTCGCGCGGCGGCGGCGACCAGCGTGAGAACCTCACCCCGCTGTGCCGCTCGTGCAACAGCCGCAAGCGCAACCGGTGACCCCCGACGGGTGACCCACGGTGACGGACACCCCGCCCGGTAGCCGCATACCAGGGGGTGGGTAGATGCCGCGGGGGTGATCATCTCCGGACCCTGCCCCCCGCCCCAAAACTTCCTGTACGGGTTCTGAGTGGATTTTTCGGGAACCGACAGATCCCGGCAGACGGCAGCACATCACGGCCGGTGGCCGTTCCACCTCGTTTGCGCCAGCATTGGAGTATGAGACTAGAAAAGAGTCGAAAAGCGCTGGAGCTAGCAGAACGCCATTACGGCCTGCTTGAAGATGCAGCGTCCGACAGCGAATTGTTCCGTGTCGAATTCATCTCCGGCATTGCCATGATTAGGCGAGTTGGATCAATCCTAAACGACGAAATCAGGGAATGTCATCCGCCCAATTCCGTTCTTGACTGGTGGAAGGGCACAAATGAAGACGTCTTGCTCAAATTCATCAAGGATGTACGGGATGACGAATTCAAGGCCGGACAGGATCGGAAGACCGCCCACCACTTCATCCACGTTTATGACAGCGCGGGAGCGACAGACTCAGCGAGCGTTGGAGTTGTGGCATCGGTAGACCTGACCATCAAGCGCAAAGATCAGCCCGACGAAGAGCTCTCCGTTATCAGCTCAGAACCAGAGCCGGAAGCCGAGTCAGCGGATATATCGCCGCCCGAACCTCCGTCGAGCCACCGAATTGAGTGGCATTTTGCGGGAGGCGTATACAAGGACAGGGAAGTTCTCCCCATTGTGCACGAGTACATTAACAAGATTTCGACTTTGATTGATCAGGCGGAGGGACGTCTTTCGAATTGAGCATGAGGGGCGGTGGTTCAGTGCCTGGACCGCTGCCCAAGCCGCCCGAGGAGCGGCAGCGCCGCAACGCCCGGGACCTGGGCGCCGTCACAGCGCCCACCGGGGAGGCACCAGAGCCGCCCGCCGACCTCGTCCCGGCCGCCACCGCCGGGTGGGCCGCGTACTGGGGCGACGTCGTCGCCGGGGCGATCCGGCCGAGTGACGCCTCACTGGTCGACCGCTGGGTGCGCAACCTCGACCGCTACCACCGAATGCTGAGCCTGGCCGACGCCGACCCGGTCGTGACCGGCTCGACCGGCCAACTCAAGCCCAACGGCCTGTACGCGCTCGCCTACCAGATCGAAGCGTCGATCAAGCAGGACGAGCAGCAGCTCGGCATCGGCCCCCTGAACCGGCTCCGCCTCGGCGTGAAGATCGCCGAAGCGCAGACGTCCTTGGCCGACCTGACGGCCGACGCGGAGGGGGGCGCCGACGATGACGACCCGCGCGCCTTCCTCACCGGCTGAGGTACTGCCCTGGCCGGCCGCAGTGCCCCGGCCGCTGTCCGCACCGCCGCTGACCACCGCGCGCAGCGACGGCCCGAAGGTCATCCGGTGGATCGAACGGCACTGCCGCTACGGGGAGGGCGACAAGTTCGGCCAGCCCGTCAAGCTGGAGCTGTTCCAAAAGCTCTTCCTGATCTGGCTGTTCGAGCTGAAGGCCGACGGCAGCCGCCGTTACCGGCGCGCGCTGCTGGAGGTCCCCAAGGGCAACGGCAAGACCCCGATAGCTTCATGGGTGGCCGCCTACCTGCTCGCGACGCAGCGGTCGGCGATCATCCCCGTGGCCGCTGCCTCGTACTCCCAGGCCGAGCTGTTGTTCGGCGACCTGCGGACCACGATCGCCGAATCCCCCACCCTGTCCGGCCTGTTCCACGCCTTCGAGGGCGAAGTGCAGGTCGCCGACGGCCCCGGCCGCGCGTACAAGATCGCCGCCGTCGCGGGCACCAACGACGGCCAACGGCCCTCGGCGTTCTTCGCCGACGAGATCCACGAATGGACCGGCAGCAAAGCGCGTGTGCACCTGGTCATCGCCAACGGCGCGGCCAAGCGCGCCGGTTCCGTCGTGGTCAACACGACCACCCCGGGCGCCGACCTGGACAGCATGGCCGGGCGGCTGCACGAGTACGGCCTGAAGGTCAACGCCGGCGAGATCCAAGACGACGAGATGCTGTTCGTCTGCTGGGGCTGCCCGGAAGACCGCTACGACCTCGACGACCACGAGCAGCTGCTGCAGGCGATCCGCGACGCCAACCCGGCCGCCGACAAGTTCCTGTCAGTGCCGGACGTCGCCGCCCGTTACTACCAGATCCCCCGGCATGAGTTCGCCCGCTACCACCTCGGCGTCTGGACCACGGTCGCTGAGCGGTGGCTGCCCACCGGGGCGTGGGAGGGGTGCGAGCAGTCCGGGCCGGTCCCGGACGGTGTCGAGGTCTGTCTTGGCTTCGACGGGTCCTACAACGGCGACAGCACCGCGTTGACGGTCGTCTCCTGTCCGGCCGACGACGGCGACCTGCCGCACGTGGACGTCGTCGAGGCGTGGGAGCGCCCCGACACCGTGGTCGGCGACTGGCAGGTGCCGATCCTCGACGTCGAGGCCGCCATCCGTGCCGCCTGCCGAAAGTGGACGGTAAGGGAGATCGTCTGCGACCCCTACCGGTGGGCGAGGACGTACCAGGTGTTGGAATCCGAAGGTCTGCCGATCGTGGAGTATCCGCAGTCACCGGCCCGCATGATCCCGGCGACGCAGAGGTTCTACGAAGCCGTCGCCAACCGGCAGTTGAGCCAGTCCGGTGACCCGCGCCTGGCCCGCCACATCGGCAACTGCGCGATCAAGACCGACGCGCGCGGCTCCCGCCTCACCAAGGAACACCGCCACAGCACGCGCCGGATCGACCTCGCGGTCAGTGTCGTGATGGCGCTCGACCGCGCCTGCCAGCCGCCCGAACTCCCACCGCCCGCACCCCAGTTCTTCAGCTGGGCCGACCTGTAGAGGGGGTGCCAGATGCGGTTCCGCATCTCCCGCAAGGCCCTGTCCGAGGTGCTCGACATGGCGGGTCTGGTTGCCCTCGACGCCGCCGCCTGGTCGTGGTGCACGACTGCCGGTCTGGTCGTTCTGGGCGGCGCCCTGCTGGTCGCCGGGGTCGTGATCGAACGGTGAGCCTGCTCCGGCGCGCGGCCCAGGCTCTGCCCGACCGACGGTTCTTCGCGCCCAGCGGGGCCGGAGACCCGTGGTCGATCCCCTCGAACGGGACGCTGGCCGCCTACACCCCGGCCGGTGTGCCGGTGACCGAGGACACCGCGCTGCAGCTGCTGGCGGTGTCCGCGTGCGTGCGGATCATCTCCGGTGCCATCGCGAATCTGCCGCTCTACTCGGTCCGCCAGCAGAACGACATCTTCGTGCGGGTCGGCAAGCCGCCCCTGATCGTCTCCGACCCCTTCGGCGGGCAGAACGACATCGCCGGCATCACCCGGCGGGTCGGTATCCGGCAGATGATGGTGAGCCTGCTGCTGCGCGGGAACGCCTACGCGCTGGTGACCGGCTGGGACAGCCGGATGCGCCCCGTGCGGTTGATGCCGCTGCACCCGGACACGGTTCGGGTCAGCCGGGACGGGACCCGCCGGGTGTACGAGGTCAACCGGCAGGAAGTGCCGCCCGGCGCCATGCTCCACATCACCGGCATGAGCCTGCCCGGCATGGACACCGGGCTCTCGGTCATCTCCTACGCCCGGAACTCCATCGGGCTGGGTTTGGCCGCCGAGCAGTTCGGCAGCCGGTTCTTCGGTGACGGTGCCCACCTGTCCGGCGTGATCGAGGTTCCCGGCGACCTCGACCCCGAGCGTGCCAGGCACCTGAAGGAGAGCTTCACCGCCAAGCACGGCGGTATCGCCAACTCCCATGCCATCGGAGTACTTTCCGGCGGCGCCAAGTGGGCGCCGATCTCCGTGTCACCCGAGGATGCGCAGTTTCTCGGCACGAGGGCCGCCCAGAACCTGGACATCGCGATGACCTTCGGTGTGCCCCCGCACATGTTGGGCCAAGTTGACCGAACTACCAGCTGGGGCACTGGAATTGAGCAGCAGTCCTTGGGTTTCGTCCGCTACACGCTCGCCGACTGGTTCGGCCTGCTGGAGGACGCCTGGTCGGCGATGCTGCCCGAACCGCAGCTCGCGCAGTTCGACGTCGACTCGCTGCTGCGCACCGACACCGCCGGGCGGTTCGCCGTCTACACCCAGGCCCGTACTGCGGGGCTGATGACCCGCAACGAGATCCGCGCGAAGGAGAACATGCCGCCGGTCCCGGGCGGCGACGACATCAGCGCCCCTCTCAACTCCTCCACCACCACGACCAAGGCGGATGCGGAAGACCCCGGCGCGCACACCGCCAAGGCCGACGCCGAATCAGGAAAGGAGCCGTGACCGTGATGGACCTGCGCGTGCGGGCCGAGCAGCCCGCCCAGGCCGAGCGCCGCTCGCTGCCCTTCTGTGGCGTCGAACTGCGGGCCAAACCGGACGGGACCGGCGGCGAGACGCTGCTGTTCGAGGGCTACGCCTGCATCACCGAAGCCCCTTACGAAATGCAGGACTGGCTCGGCCCGTTCGACGAGGTCGTGCGCTCCGGCGCCTTCCGGCAGACCCTCGCCGCGTGCGCGGATGTGCCGTTCCTCGTCAACCACAGCGGGTTGACCCTGGCACGGACGAAGTCGCAGACGCTGCGGCTGGCCGAGGACTCCACCGGCCTGCACACCTCCGCCGACCTCGACCCCGCATCCCCGCACGTGCAGGCCCTGCGCTCCGCGATGACCAGGGGCGACGTGGACGAGATGTCGTTCGGGTTCTGGGTGACGCGTCAGGTGTGGTCCCCCGACTTCACCCAGCGCGACATCCTCGAAGTCGACCTGCACAAGGGCGACGTCTCGATCGTGAATTTCGGCGCGAACCCCAACACGGCCGGGGCGCAGATGAATTCACGCGACCTGGCCGCGCACCTTGAGCGGCTCGACTCCGCCGAACGGCGCGAGGTGTTCGACCGGCTCGCCGCCGAGTTCGCCACCGGTCCCGCCGGCCCGTCCGCCGGGCTGGACGTGTTCGCCGCCCGCGCCCGGCTGCTCGACCTGTAGCAGCACCGCCTTACCGCCCACTCGACCGCGCACCCGCCGGCCGGGCGCTTCCGCCTGCCCGCGCGCAGGCGCACCCACCCCACCCAGCACCCAGGAGACACCGTTGTCAGCTCTGCTGATTCAGAACCTCCTTGAGCGGCGCGGCGTGCTCCGTAGCGAGCTTGACGACGTCCTCAAGGCCCCCACCGACGCCAAGCGCAGCCTGACGACCGACGAAGAGGCGAAGTTCGCCGAGTACGAGGCCGAGATCCGCGAGATCGACGAGCGGGTCAAGACGCTCAACGACCAGGCCCTGCGCGATGCGCAGGCCGACGAGATCGCCCGCCAGTTCGTGCCGCGCGCCCACATCACCAGCGAGCCGGCCGTCTACCGGTCCGGCCCGCGCGGTCAGTCGTACTTCAAGGATCTGCACCTGGCCACCCGCAAGGGCGACCGCGACGCCGCCGAGCGGCTGGAGCGCAACAGCCGCCAGGTGGCCGACGCCCGCGCCAAGGCCGACGGCGGCGCCGAGCAGCGCGCCATCTCCACCGGCATGGGCGGCGGCGGCGAGCTGGTGCCGCCCCTCTGGCTGGAGACCGAGTTCATCAAGTACGTCCGCCCGGGGCGCACCACAGCGAACCTGTGCCGTCAGGGGGAGGTGCCGCCGGGTACCGACGTCATCACCCTGCCGAAGATCAACAGCGGCACGGCCGCCGCCCCACAGGTCAACCAGAACACTGGCATCGTCCAGCAGGACCTGACCACGTCGAGCATCTCCAGCCCGGTGGTCACCATCGCGGGCGGGCAGACGATCAGTCTTCAGCTGCTCCAGCAGAGCCCGTTGAACATCGACGACGTCGTGCTGCAGGACCTCGCCGAGGACTACGCGATGAAGTACGACCTGCAGGTGCTCTCCGGCACCGGCACCAACGGGCAGGTCACCGGACTGCTCACCCTGGCCGGTACCACCACCGTCACGTGGACGTCCGCCACCCCGGCCGTTGCCGGGCCGAACAGCCTGTTCACGAAGATCGCCTCCGCGATCCAGGGCATCCACACCAGCCGCTTCCTGTCGCCCAACGCGATCATCATGCACCCGCGCCGCTGGTGGTGGATCGTCTCCGCCGTCGACACCGCCAACCGCCCGCTCGTCGTCCCCAACGCGATGAACCCGATGAACGCCCTCGCGGTGTTCGACGACAACGTCGCCCAGGGCCTGGCCGGTTCGATCCTGGGCCTGCCGGTCTACCTCGACCCGCTGCTGCCCACCACGCTCGGCGCCGGCACCAACCAGGACGAAGTGATCGTCGCCAAGATGGACGACCTCTGGTCGTGGGAGGGCAACGTCAGGGCCGAGACCTTCGAGCAGACCTACGCCGGTCAGCTCTCCGTCCTGTGCCGCCTCTACAACTACGCCTCGTTCCAGGCCGGCCGCTACCCGCAGTCCATCGCCACCATCTCCGGAACCGGCCTCATCGCGCCGACCTTCTAACCACCCCTCCCCGAGGCCCGGCCGGTCCGCCCCCGGCCGGGCCTTCCCCATGCCCAGGAAGGCCAGCATGTCCAACATCATCAACTACGCCAAGGGCCTGCTCACCGAGCTTGAAGGCGCCATCCGCAACGGCGAGAAGACCATCCAGGCGGACATCCGCGCCGAACTCTCCCGCATCCGCGAGGGCGTGCACCAGGCCATCGCCTCCGGCGCCGGGGTCGTGCCTGCCAGCGTCAAGCGCCTGTCCGACGCGCAGAGCGTCGAGGACACCGCCGCCAGGGACCTGCACGAGGTCGGCACGAAGCTCGACGCCGCGCTCGACACCGCCACGGCGAAGCCAGCGGCCGACCCCGCCGCAAAGTAGCCGCCGTGGCCGCAGAACTCGCCCGGCACCTGCGCCGGGTCCGCTCCCAGCAGCGGACCCGGCGCGGGCACGCCCAGCACCGTGGCCACGTCTCCGGCCCCCGGCGACGCAGCCGCCTGCACTCCCACCACCACAGGCGGGCCCACCACTCCAAGCGTCACCACCGCAAAGGCCCACGCCTGCACCACGTCAAGCACCGCGCCAAGGGCAAGCACCTCAAGCACCACCACCAGCTCAAGCACCGCCACCGCACCCACCTGCACCACCGCCGCCACGAGCGCCACCGCATCCGGCACGCCAAGCACCTGACCCGCAAGCGTCACAAGGCCGCTCACCGCCGTACCCTGCACCACCAACGGCTGCACGCCTCCCGCCAGCGGCACGCCCGCCGCCGGCACCTGCGCCACCACCGCAGCGCCCGCCACCAGCAGCACCACCGCAGCGCCCACCACCAGCACCGCAGCGGAGCCCACCACCGCCAACACCGCCGCTACCGCTGAACCGAAGGGGGTGACCGCCCATGGCGCTCATCTACTTCACCGGTCAGGACGTCGGGCTGACAGCCACCGTGCTGACCGACATCGGTCAGCCGGCGACCGGCGCCCTGGCCGTGGTGCTGACCGTCACCGACCCCACTGGGCAGATCACCACCCCGGCGGCCGGCCCCCAGGGCGGCGGCACCTACGCCGCCGTGGTGCCCGCCGTGGCCGCCCCCGGAGTGTGGCTGTACCGGTGGACCGCCACCGGCCCCGGCACCGGCTGGGTCAGCGAAGGTCAGTTCCAGGTCCGCGGCATGGGCCTCGAACAGATCGTCGACATCGCCAGCGTCCGCGCCCACCTCAACATCCCGCAGACCACCCAGACATCCGACGACGAGCTGCAGGGCTTCATCCTCGCCGCCGGTGAACTGGCCAAGGACGTCTGCGGCCCATTCGTCCCCGAGCAGCACACCCAGACCTTCGACGGCGGCACGGGCACGGTCGTCCCCGACTGGCACCCGGTCCTGTCCGTGCAGTCCGTCGTCGAGTACTACGGCCTGTACGGGTTCGCGCTGACCGAGCAGCCGCTCGGGTCGCAGATGAACGCGTTCTCCTACACCGTCGACTACCAGACCGGCGAGATCACCCGCAGGACGTTCGGCGCGCAGGCCGCCGTCTTCGCGCTCGGGTCCAAGAACATCCGGATCACCTACACCGCCGGCCGCACCACCGTCCCATGGTCCGTACGCCTCGGCTCACTTGAGCTGATCAGACACCTGTGGCAGATGACCCAGCAGGGCGGCCGGCCCCGGTTCGGCGGCGCCGCGATGGACGGCGGCGAAACGCACATCCCGATGGGCTTCGCGCTCCCTGACAGGGTCCTCGAACTCTGGGCCCCGTACCGCCGCGCGCCGGGGATCGCATGACGACCCCCATCGGTGCCGTCCCGGCCAGCAGCATCCCCGCCGCCCGCGCCTGGCTGTTCGCCCAACTGCAGGCCAACCTCGCCCCCGACCCGCTGTCCAAGTCGTCCGAGCTGCTCGTGTGCCTCGACGAACCCGGGCCGTACCAGCCCGACGACATCGTGAGCATCGGGGAAGTCCACCAGACCTACAGCCCCGAATCCGGCGTCGGCTCGGGCGGGGCGGGGTGGCTGCGCGAGGACTACCAGGTGCACATCACCGTGGACACATTCCGGGGTGGCGACGACCCCGCCGGAACCTTCGCCCGCGCCCGCGCACTGGCCGACCTGGTCGTCGCTGTCGTGCGCAGTGACCCGTCCCTCGGCGGCGCCGTCGACCGCGCCCGCCCCGCCAGTGCCACCCACACCGCCGGGTGGGACGACGAGCACCGGGGCCGGCACGTCTCGATCGAGATCGTCGTCGACTGCCTGAAGACGCTTTAGGCAAGGTTCAACCGACATCCCGCTCGTCGGACTCCGGCCCGCGAAGCACAACGACCTTTCGCCCAATCATCGTCAGCCGGTCATCATCGAACGGCGATGGAGGAGGCCGCCACCACATCACGACTGCCAGCACCCGTCGGCCCTTCCGCTCCTTTGAGCGCCTGGGGCGATTCCAAAACCCTTCCCACCACTTCAAGCGGTCGCCTGACTCCGACGGCATGACCGCACGGACCAAGCGGATGATGAAGAGGAGGAACAGGGCTGCCAGGGACAGCACGCAAACGGCTGGCCATGGCGTGTTCTGTGGAAGATCGATCGGAAACACGTGTCACCTTCGGTTAGGAAGGGACACCGGCCTTTATGCCGCCAGACAGAACCACCTGCGCGGCTGATCCCGGCGCCCCTGCGGACAGAACGTCAGCAGAGGTGCGCCTTGGGGCGCGCGAGGAATCACCGGGCCAGCCAGTCTTTCCGAGCCACAAGCACAAGCCCAGGTCCGGGGGTAGTGCGTCGGTCGCATCACGGCCCGACGCGGACGAACTGCTGGGATAGCTAGCAGGAGAAGCGCATACCGGACGTTGGCGAGCGCCTGCTCAATGCTGCGGGTGATGCCACCGGAGAACGGACCGTGGACGTGCCATTCGCTGGTGCCTTCGCTCGTCGAGCCAACCTCCGAAGCGGGCTCAACAGTCTGGAGAAGCCAAAGTGCGGCTTTGGTCGTGCTGTAACGCTTGCCCGACGCCGACTCAAGACCAGGCAGATCAATAGAGTCAGGACGGTCTGATCGTTCCTCGCCACCTGCCCCGCCGCTGACCTGGTGGTTGAGCCAGGCCTCGGTCTCATAAGCCCACACCCCAACAACACACCGGTTGGACGCAGTTGAGACGATCTGCCGAGCAGGGAAGTGCTCGGCGGCCACCTCACGCTGGTGCGCCAGGTCCATTGCCGTGGACCTGAGCAAATCTTGAAGGTGGTCCCGATCCTGTTGCGGCAGGGCCGCAACCCGCTGCACAAGCTTCGCAACCTCGCGCGGATGCAGATCGACGCCGGAGGCACCCAACAGCGCACCGAGCGCTTGAGTGTCAATCAGCGATAGCCCCATGCTCCGATGATACGCCCGGCCGCGCCTCGGACCGTCAGCTCTCTCTGAAACAGGTAGGCATGCCCTCATTTACCTACAGCGGGCCGGACGACGGCCGCTACTACCCGACGCTTGGCCTGGCTCCCGTGCCGGGCCGGGCCTACGACCTCGGCGCCGACCCCGGGGACGGCGCGTGGACGCCCGCCCCGCCCACGGCGACGGCCGCCACGACCGCACCGGCCGCGCCGGCCGCGCCGGGGAAGGAGGCACCAGCCAATGCCTAAGCCAACTCACCTCGCAGCGGTCGGAGTCGGGACCGAGGCCACCGCCACCCCCGGCACGCCGGCCCCGCCGTCCATGTGGGTGCCGTGGAAGACCTTCACCCCGAAAGACCTGGTCGGCAACCAGGAAGACAAGGGCATCCGGGGCGCACCGGTCGAGGTCTACGGCATCGTCCAGGGCCAGAAGGGCGCCCAACTCGACCTCGGCGGCGACGTCTTCGCCGACAGCATCGGGCACGTCCTGGCCGGCCTGCTCGGCGACATCGTCGTGACCGGTTCGGCCGCCCCCTACGCGACCGCGTTCGCCGCGCTCTGCACGGGCGACACACAGGGCGTCTCGAAGACCTGGACCGTCGTCGACCCGAACCTCGGCGCGTGGCAGTACCCGGGCGTCCGCCTGAACGAAATCAGCTTCAAATGGAACGCCGACGGGCTGTTCACCTGGACGGCGAAGGGCGACGGCTGGTCGTACACCGTGCTCGCCTCACCGCCCGCCCCGGCCCAGGGCGCGCTACGCCCGTTCGCCACCTGGGCCATCGTGACCAAGCTCGCCGGAACCCAAGTCGCCGTGCTCGATGGTGAGTTGACCATCAAGCGCAAGGTGGAGGTGATCAAGGCCGCCAACGGGACGCAGAACCCCTACAGCGTGTGGGGCGGCGACATCGGCGTCGAGGGCAAGCTGACGATGGTCATGGAGGACTCGACACAGCGCACCGCCTACCAGGCGTCCGCCGTGCAGAGCCTCGACGTGTCCTGCACTCAGGGCAGCGGCGCCGCAGCGAACGGGCTTGTCCTGCACTGCTCGCAGGTCTACTACCCCGAGGCGACCCCGTCGCCGAGCAAAGAGTACTGGGAGCTGCCCATCTCCTTCCGCGCCATCGCCAACGCCACCGACGCCGGCACGTCCGGCGGATACAGCCCGATCAAGGCCACCTTGACCAACGCCCTGCCCAGCGGCACCTACAAGTAGGAGACCACCAGTGAAGCGCGAAACCCTGACGGCGGGCGGCTGGGCCGACCTGCGCGACCCGGGCGAGATCCCCGAGCGGCTGCGCCGCCCGGTCCGCAAACTGCAGATGCTCATGGCCGGGAACCCGGCGTTCTCGACCGTGGTCGAGCACGCCGCCGACGGCGCCGCCCCGGCGGTCGACGAGAAGCAGGCCGCGCAGATGGCGGCGCAGATGGGCGAGGACGGTATCGACCTCGTGTTCCAGCTGCAGGACCGTTCCATCCTGCAGCGCGTCATGGGCTGGTCCTACGGCCCCGACGTGACGCTCGACGCCCTGCAGAACCTGCCCGGCGCCGTGTACGACGAGCTGAGCGAGCTGTGCAAGGACTCGGCGGCCGGCAGCGTCGACCTGCGCCCGACGATGGACGAGGCGTCCCCTATCGTGCCCTCTACCGCCTGAGGGCTGCGGTAGAGGGGCGTTTCGACTACCGCGCCGACCAGCTGCCGATGGAGCACTACCGCACGTGGCGGCTGTGCCAGGTCGTCGGCCCGCCGGATACGTGGCTGGACCTGCCCGCCGAACAGCTCGACTGGCTGCTCGCCGTCGACGATGCGGTCGCCCAGGCCCGCGCCAACGTGCAGGAGAGGGCGGGCAGTGGCTGAACTCGGCATCCACATCGAAGGGTTGGCCGAGCTGCACGCCGGTCTGGACCGGATGAGCCGCGACGTCGACCGCGCCACCGTCGCAGCGCTGAAGGCTACGCAGAACATCGCCAAGGGGAGCGTGCGGGCGCAGATGCGCGGCCGGCCCCGGTGGGACCACCGTGGCATGTCCGAACGGACCGGCGAGGCAGTCAAGTTGGGTCTGTCCCCGCACCACCAGCCGCGCGCGGGTGGGCCCGGGCGGCTGACCGGCACGCTCGCGAAGGGCGTCGGCGGCGTGCGCAAGCCACGCAAGACGCCCCAGGGATTCGCTGGCGGCGTCGGGGTCGGCGGGCAGGTCCGCAACCTCTACAAGGGCCGTACCGAAGGCCGCTTCCCCTACCTGAAACCCGGGATCGACAAGGCCACCCCGAAGTTCGGGGCGGTCTGGCTCAAAGCCTGGAACCGCGCCGTTCACCGCTGACCGGGTGCCGCCGCACTGCCCCGACTCGCTGACCAGAGACGGGGGTGAGCGGTCGTGCCGAGCTTGCCCCCGGTGTTCGTCGAGTTCCTCGGCAAGTCCGACGGTGTCCGCCGGGCGATGGCGGACGTCAAGCAGGAGACCAGCCGCACTGCGGCCGAGGGCGAGACCAGCTTTCAGCAGTTCGGGCGGGTCTCGGGCGCGGCCGTCGCCGGTATCGGCCTGGCCGCCGCAGGCGCCGCGGCGGGCGCGGTCAAGATGGCCGCCGACTTCCAGTCGCAGATGACGCGTGTCCGTACGGGCGCGGGCGAGACGGCCGCGAACATGGCGACGGTCTCGCAGGGCGTGCTCGCCATGGCCGGGCAGGTCGGCCAGTCCACCGGCGAACTCACGGCCGGGCTCTATCAGGTCGAGTCGGCCGGCTACCACGGTGCGGACGCCCTGAATGTCCTGAAGATGTCGGCGATGGGCGCCAAGGTCGGCGCGGCCGACCTGAAGACCGTGGCCGACGCCGTCACGACCGGGCTCAACGCCTACAAGTTGGGCGCCGGTCAGGCGGCCGAGGTCACCAACGCACTGGTGGCGGCGGAGGGCCAGGGCAAGACCACCATGGAGGAGTTGGCCGGGTCGCTGTCGACGATCCTGCCAAGCGCCGCCGCCGCGCACGTCGGGCTGCACGAGGTACTCGGCGCGATGTCGACCATGACGAGCCAGGGCACCCCGGCCGCCGTCGCCGCGACCTACCTCCGGCAGACCATCGGCGCCCTGGAAAACCCAAGCGGAAAAGCTGCCCAGGAAATGAAATCCCTGGGACTTTCGTCCGTCCAGGTCTCGCAGAACCTCGGCAAAAATGGGCTGGCGTCGACCCTGGAAATGCTCACCAACGCTATTCAGGCGAAAATGGGGCCCGCCGGAACGGTATTGATCGAGCATCTGCAGAAAGCGGCCAAGAATACCAGCGATTATCAGAAGGTCCTGGCGAACCTCGCGCCGGACCAGCAGACGTACATCGGTGCTCTCGCGACAATGGTCGGCGGCACCAAATCCATGCAGGCCGCATTGGAATTGACCGGCCCGCACATGGCGGATTTCAAGAACAACACCGCCGTCATCTCCGAGCACGTCAAAGCGGGCGGGAAAAACATTGAAGGCTGGGCCGATGTCCAGAAGAACTTCAATCAGAAGATGACCGAGGCGAAAGCCAGCCTTGAGGCCGTCGTCATCCAGATCGGGCAGTACCTGCTTCCCGTCGTAACGAAGATCATCGGCGGGATCGCCGAGTTCACGGGTTGGCTGGCCAAGCACCAGAGCGCAGCCGCGGCGGTCGCCGCCGTGATCGGCGGCATCCTGGTCGTGGCGATCGTCGAGGCCACGATTGCCGCCTATGCGTGGGCCGTCGCCCTGGAGATCAATCCGTTCACGTGGATCGTTCTCGGGATCGTCGCGCTGATCGCCGGAATCGTGCTTCTCGTCCAGCACTGGAAAACCGTGTGGGCGGCGATATCCGGTGTGGCGGGTGAAGTCGGCCATTTCATCGCCGGAATCTGGCGGTGGCTGGCGAAGGAGGCCGAGCACATATGGCGCGATGACATCGCCGGGCCGATCATGGAAGTTGTCCATTCTGTCGTGGGATTTTTCCGCAAATGGTGGCCGCTTCTGCTGGTCATTTTCGCGCCGCCGATAGCCGCGATCCTGGCTGTCTGGAATCACTGCCACAAGGAAATAGAGTCCGTGGCGCGGTCCGTCTGGGGGACCGTGACCGGCTTCTTTTCCGCGACCTGGCAGAAACTGTCGGAGGGGGCCGATTTCGCCTGGCGGTGGATCAAGAAACTGATCATCACGCCGATCACCGAGACCTGGCACGAGCTGGTGCACATCGGCGGGCAGATCTCCGACGCCGTGACTGACGCCGTGTCAGGTCCGCTGCGCGAGGTCGAGCACATCGGTGACCAGTTCCTCGACGTCGGCCACAACATCGTGATGGGCGTGGTCCACGGGATCGAGCGCGCCGAGCACTGGGTCACCGACAAAATCAAGAACTTGGCGGGCGACGCGCTCAACAGCGCCAAGAGCTTCCTTGGCATCAGCAGTCCTTCCAAGGTCATGGCCGACGAGGTCGGGCAGTGGATTCCGCACGGCATCGCCCAGGGCGTCGCCGACCACGCCCATGTGGCCGTCCGTGCGGTGGCCGCCATGTCCGCCGGGCTGTCCGCCCAGACCATCGCCCCGGGCCTTGCCTTCGCCAGCGCCCCCGGCGCGGCCGGGTACGGGGGCGGCGCCCAGGCGGCCGAGGTGACGACCGTCGTCAACCTCGACGGCGCCGAGTTGTTCCGGGCCGTCCAGACGCACGCCCTGCGCAACGACCGCCGCAACCCGAAGGCCGGTCTGATCTACGTCCGGACCGCCCACTGACCCAAGGAGGTACCCCGGTGGCGCAACTGACCGGCCTTGCCGACCAGTTCACCGGTCCCGCGCTCAATCCGGCGCTGTGGAACATGTCGGCCGCCGGGTCGACCGGCATCGCGGCGCCCGGCCGTGCCTACGTGACCGTGTCGGCCGCCTATCCGGCGCTCGGCTCGGGCACGTGGGACGCAACCCGGCAGGCCGTCTACGCCAAGGTCACCCCCGCTGCCGCCGGCAGCGGGGGCGCCGGGGTGCAGACCATCTTCAAAGTCCAGGTGGACGCCAACAACAGCGCGTACCTGATCTGCCAGCCCGGCGTGAACTTTCAGGCGTTCGTCTACAACGCCGGCACGGCGAGCGCGGTGAACCTGCCCGCCTACAGCCCGACTTCTCACGCCTGGTGGCGCATCCGGGAGACCGGCGGGAACTTCGTGTTCGAGGCGAGCCCGGACGGCTTCGCCTGGTCGACCCTGGCCACGCTCGCCCACACCTGGCCGGTGACCGCCGTCGCGTTCTTCTACATCGCCGGCACTTTCGACAACACCACCGGCGGCGCCGCCTACCTGGAGCACCTGAACACCCCGCTCGGCAGCGCGGGCGGCCTGCTGCCGTCCTGGCCGCGCATCAGCTTCGCCCTGGCGTTCAACGTCGGCGGCCCCCAGAGCGGCACCCCGTACTGGACCGACCTCACCGCCCGTCTGCGCGACACCTGGACCGCGACGCAGGGCGGGAGGCAGTACGAACTCGACGCCGTCCAGGCGGGAACGGCCACGTTCACGCTGGACAACACCGACGGCATGTTCGACAGCACCAACGCGGCCGGCCCCTACTACGGGGCCATCCGGCCGTTCCGCCGGGCCAGACTCACCGCCACCTGGCCGCCGAGCCGCAACATGCTGCCCCAAGGGCTGGCGAACGGCACCTCGACCGCCGACACCCAACTGACCACCGGCAGCCGGACCGTGGCCGCCGTCCCGCCCGCGCCGACCGGCCACACACAGGCCGTCGCCTGGAACTACCCGGCCGCCTCCGGCGCCTTCGCCCTCGGCCTCGGCGCCACCACGGGCGCGTTCTCCGTCGGCGACTCCGACGCCGTCCCCGTCATCGGGCAGCCCGGCCAAGTGACGGGCCAGCCATGGACGTTCAGCGTCTACGCCGCCGTTGCCGCCGGGGCACAGGCCGGATTGCAGCTGGGCGGCCGGATCAGCTGGTACCGGCAGGACGGCACCCGCATCACGCCCACCGACGGCGCCGCCGTCACGCTGCCGGTCGCCCCGGGGTGGGCGCGGATCACCCTGACCGCCACCGCCCCGGCCGGCGCGGTCTGGGCACGCCCCGCCGTCATCAGTCCGTCCGGCACCGTGACCACCGTCGCGAGCGTGGCCTACCTGACCGGCTGGCAGTTCGAGCAGGCTGCCGCCCCGACCCCGTGGACGGACCCCGGCACCACGTACCCGCTGTGGGGCGGCTACGCCGAAAGGTTCCAACAGCACTGGACCAAGGGCCCCGCCTACGGCACGGTGACCGTACCGTGCGTGGACGCCCTCGCCGGCCTCGCCCGCCTGCAGCTGCAGCAGAACTTCCTCCAGTCGCTGACCGCGCTCGGCCCCTCGTCGATGTACGCGTTCAACGAGCCTTCCGGAGCGGCACAGTTCGCGGACTCCACCGGCCACCGGCAGCCCCGGATGGCCATCGCAGCACCCGCCGGTCCGGGAAGCGCGACCGTCACGGCAGGCAACTCCGTGACGGGCGCGGGGTTCATCGGCGCGACCGGCCCCGTGGTCACGCTCAACAACCCCGCCTACGGG
Source organism: Kitasatospora sp. GP82 (assembly GCF_029892105.1). Taxonomy (GTDB): domain Bacteria; phylum Actinomycetota; class Actinomycetes; order Streptomycetales; family Streptomycetaceae; genus Kitasatospora. Next base: position 47,576 of record NZ_JARZAJ010000002.1, read on the forward strand.
CAATTCAACAACCAGCCCGGCATGATGATCGGCGCCCCGTTCGCCGGTCCGTTCGGGCCGCCGTCGTCCGGCGGCTGGACACGGGTCCTGTGCTTCCGGACCACGACCAAGCCAAGCGTGGCGCCCATGATCCTGTGGGTGTCGTTCGCGCCGGGCGCCGTGTCCGGCGGGTCCGGCCCGAAGTCGTTTGTCGAGCTTTACATCGACACCTCGGGCATCGTGAACGGCGGGATCTGCAACGCGGACCGGTCGGCCAGCGGCTCGACCTACGTGTCCGACGTCATGGTCTGCGACGGGAACTGGCACATCGTCATCGCCCAACTCAGCCCAGACGGACAGACGTTGACCGTCGCCGTCGACAACTTCGGCTACATCGCGACCACGAGCGGGGACTTCCACACCTCCGGGTGCCAGTCCGACACGATCGGCGGCGTCGCCTCCGGCGCCTTCAGCCAGTCCCTGTACACGGGCGACATCGCCTACGCGGTCGAGTACCCGACCGCCATCGGCAACAGCGCGGCCTACGACCTGGGTTACGGCTTCGCCCTCGGCTGGTCCGGGGAGACCAGCGCGCAGCGCGCGCAACGTCTGCTGACGATGGCCGGGTATCCCGGACAGCTCGCCACGCTGGACACGCAGACCGTCATGGGCGCGGCGAACGTCGGCGGGCAGAACGCCGGCTCGGCGCTGCAGGTGGTCGCCGACTCGGAGGCCGGGCAGGTCTACGCGGACCCGGCCGGGACCGTCACCCTCGCGGGCCGCCGCTGGCGGTACCTGCAGACCACACCCGCCGTCATCTTCGGCGAGAACAGCGGCGCCGGGGAAGTCCCGTACCTGGGCGACGTCGAGGTCGACCTCGACCCCGACCACGTCTACAACACGGTCACCGTGACCAACCAGGTGGCCCCCAACGCGCAGCAGCGGCCCGACAGTTACGCCAGTAATGCGACCAGCCAGCAGGAGTACTTCCCGAGCAGTCTCGCCCGGACGATCAACGTGAAGGACCCGAACGAACCCGCCTACGCCACGGCCTATCTCGCCGGGCAGTACGCGGAGCCGCTGCCACGTGTCGCCCGGATCACCGTCGACCCCTCGGCGAACCCGGCCGTCTGGCCGGCGGTGCTCAGCCTGCAGTTCGGCACCAGGTCGCGGGTCATGCGGCGCCCCAACGCCGCCCCCGCGATCGGCCTCGACACCTTCGTCGAGCAACTGGAGTGGAAGGGGGACGACCAAGGGCGCCTGCAGCTCTCCCTCGAACAGTCCCCGGCCGCGCCGTACCAGAACTGGCTGATCGCCGCCGCACTGCACACGACCCTCGCCGCCCCGGCGACCGCCGGCGCCAGGACCATCACGCTCGGCGCGCTGAACGGCTCGGCCGCCAACCGGGCCGCCTCGGTGCTGCCCGGCGGCACGCAGCTGACTGTCGGATACGGCACCCCGGCGGCCGAGACCGTGACCGTGGCGCCCGGCGGCGTGGGCGCGACCAGCCCCGGCTACACGCAGGTGGTCGTCACCCTCACCGCCGCTCTGACCGGCAACCACGGCACCGGGGACGTGGTCTGCCAGCCCCTGCCCGCCGCCGTCACGCTGCCCGCCGCCACGACCTACCCGGCCAGCCTCGACCCGGCCGCCACCATCGCCGCCGCCGGCGGCCCCCGCGCCGCCTACTGACCGGAGCCGCCCATGGCCGGACTCGCCCTCACCACCCCCTACAGCTGGAGCGTGGCCGACGCGTTCACCGCCGCGATCGGCAACAGCGTCCGCGACCAGCTCACCTACCTGCAGAACCCGCCGAGTTTCGTCGGCACCCAGGGGACCTCCCAATCCCTCAGTAACCAGACGTGGACGCCGCTCGCCCTCGACACCAGCCAGACCGACCCGTACGCCGGGCACAGCACCAGCACCAACACCGCGCTGTACGTCTGCCAGCCCGGCGTACCCGGCTGGTACACCGCCTGCGGCGTCTACGCCCCGAGCGGCAACAGCGCGGGATTCCGGGCGGCGCGCCTGCAGGTCAACGGCGCATCGGTCCCGGGCACGGGCGCATACCTGCCAGCGAACGGAGGCGTCGAGATGGGCGTCGTCACCCCGGTCCGGGACGTGTACCTCAACGTCGGCGACTCAATCGCGGTCGCCGGCTGGCAGAGCTCCGGCGGCAGCCTCGGCACGGCCATCGACGGCGACCTTCGCTGCGGACTGTGGCTGAGGTTCTCCCATGCCTGAGCCGACGATCCTCGACCCCGGCCCGCCCGCCTGCGGCCACTGCGGCGCCCCAGCACTCGTGCAGTGGCAGCGCCGCCCCACCGACACCGAACTCGCCGACGTCGTCGCCGCCGAACAGGAACTGCGCACCCGCGCCGCCCAACTCGCCGACCCCGAGCGTCCCGTGACTTTCGGACCGATCCCGACGGCCGCCGACACGACGCTCGCCGTCCAGGCCTGCGCCGACCACGCGATCAACCTCGACACCGCCGCGAAGATCCACGCCGCCGACTGCCCCGCCCCGCACCCCGACCACCTACCGGCCTGCGGCTGCCAGCCCGAGCCGCACCCCGAGCCGGAACCGCACCCCGGCGCCCAGGTAGTCACCCTGCCGACCGGCTGGATCGTGCCCGCCCAACCCGCCCACTGACCGCACGCCCCCGGCGCCGCACCGGCCGGGGGCTTTCCCATACCCGGAGGCAATGTGGCCACCACCTTGCAGGACACCATCTCCGTCTCGCCAGCCACCGCCCACCCACAGGTCCCGCACCCGCACGAGTCACTGAACAACCGCCTCGGCGACCGAATCAGCTCCATGTTCGGATCGATGACGACGTTCTGGATACTCGTCGCCTGGCAGCTCGGCTGGATGACCCTCGCCACCGCCGGCGCCCCGCTTCTCAGCAAGGACCCATACCCGTTCACGTTCTGCCTGTTCCTCTCCAACCTGCTGCAGCTCTGGGCGTTGCCGGTACTCGGCAACACGCAGAACCGGGCCGACACCAAGCGCAACGCCAAGGCGGACGCCGACCACATCGCCCTCACCTACATCGCGGGCCTCGCCGACTCCATCGCACTCAAGGTCGGGGCCACCGTCCCCGCACAGCCCGCACCCACCGGCAAGGCGACCCTCTGATGGGCATCTACGGTCAGGACTGGTCGTCCTACCAGGACGACCAACCGGACGTGTCCGGCCTGTCATTCGCGTTCGTCAAGATCACCGAAGGGCTCGGCTACACCAACCCGCGCTGGGTCGCCCAGCGCGATCACGCCAAGGCCGCCGGCCTCGTGTGGGGCGGCTACCACTACCCGCACATGGCCAACTCCGTGCAGGGCGAGGCCGACCGGTTCCTCGCGCAGGTCGCCTGGCAGCCGGGCGACCTGATCATCCTGGACTGGGAGGGCTACGACCCCACCAACTCGACTGTCAGCCACGCCGACCAGCTGGCCTACAAGGACTCCTGGCTCCGGTACGTCAAGACGAAGATGCCCGACCACCCGGTCGGCCTGTACTGCAACACCGACTACTGGCGAAACGTCGACACCAGCAGCTACTACGCCGACTTCCTGTGGATCGCCACGGCCGGACGCGCCCCCGGCGACCCCGGCATCCAAGCACCGTGGCTGTTCCACCAGTACACCGACACCCCGGTTGACTCCGACTACTGCCACCTGGGCAGCACCGACGAACTCCACTCGTGGGCACTGTCGTTCACCCCCACCACCCAACCCACCCCGGCCCCGCCGGCAGAGGAGGACCCCTTGCCGTTCAGCGAGCAGGACATCCGGCGCTTCATCCACGAGGAGACCCTCAACACGGTCACCTCCATCCCCGCCCGCGACACCATCGCCTACGCCGTGCACTGGTGGCTCCACAAGGCGCTGACCGCCACCCCGGTCCCCGCCGTGGCCGGCCAGTCGTGGGGCGACCTGCTCCCGGAACTGACCGCTGCGCTCTCCCAGCTGCCTCCGGCGGCACTCACCCAGCTGCAGACCGCCGTGACCGCCGCCATCAAGGACGCCACGGTGCACGTGCAGGTCGACGTCACCGCACCGACCGCCCCCACCACTCACTGAACCCTGCACCCGCAAAGGAACCGTCCCGTGGCCACTCCCTCCGCCCCCGTCGAGACCAAGATCAGAGCAGCGACCGCCGTCGCCACTGTCCTCGGCCTGGTCGTCACCGTCCTCAACGCCGTCGGCACCAATTCGGCGCTGCTCGGCTCCACCCCGCCGTGGATACAGTCGATCGTCACCCTGCTCGCACCGCCGCTCGCGGTGTTCATCGCCGGGTGGATCGCCCCGCACACCCCCCGGCCCACCCCGGCACCCGCACCCGTCGCGGCCGTAACCGTCGTACCGGCGGCCGTCGCTACCGCCCCGGTCGTCCCGCAGGCGGTGGACCCGGCACCCGTGAGCGCCGTACCGCCTACCCCGCCGGCGGCCGGATGACCAGCCCCCCAGCCGATCTGCACGCCGCCCCCGACCCCGTCTACCGGGAGATCCAGGGCATCCGGGAAGCCCTGATCCGGGTCGACGGCAAGCTTGACGCCCTCGCCGAGCACAAGAGCCAGATCAACGACCACGAGACCCGGCTGCGCGCCCTGGAGGAACGCCGCCTCCCGCACTCCGCACTCAGCATCGCCTCCGCCGCAGCCGCCGCCATCGCCCTGATCTGGCAGGCCACTGGCCACTGAACACCACAGCGCCCCCGCACCGGCAACACTGCCGGTGCGGGGGCGCTCTTGTCGTTTACGCGCGGGCAAGCCGTATGTCAGTGCAGGTCCCGGAGCATGACCGCGTACTTGGGAGAGTCCGGGAACGGCTGCCGGTCGCCGACCTTGCGGTACCCCCATGACTCGTACAGAGCCTGAACCTTAGGGTGGTCCGGGTCGACCAGCAGTACGGCAAGGTCTTCGGGCCGACGGTCGATCAGCTCGTCGTGAAGCCGTTGCGATATACCGGTCTTGCGCCACCGGGGCCGCACCATGATCTCGGACAAGCCGAACGTGCTCGCCGCCGCTGGCGCCGGGTCGATGTGCTCGCGCCACCACTCACGACCTGCCCCGAGCGGAGCACCGTACGCGAAGCCGACCGGCTGCCCGTCGTCGAAGCCGACCACGCATGAGAACCCGTCCAGGCCCGACCAGTGGTCGACGAACCATGGGAAGCGCTGAATGAAAGGGTCGTCCATCTGATCGGCGTAGGCATCCGCATGGACGTCGAGCAGCAGTTGACGAAACTCGTTGGGCAGGTCGCCCGCGTGGTAGTGGCGTAGCTCAATCACGGTCGGCTCCATTCGCTTCGGAAGCGGTCAGCCCACTCTCGCGCAGTCGCTGAGTTCGGCGCCAGGGTGAACAGATCACGTTGGAAGTCGCCGAGCCGGGTCCGCAAGCGGCCCGGGATCGGTGCACCGGCCATCAGGTCGAAAACGCTCGACGCGGACGCTGTCGCCTGGTCGACGTCGCGTTGGTGGAGCTGTGCGAGGGCCAACCGTGCCATTGCTAGTGCCCGGTTGCGGCGGAACTGCTGGGGGATCTCTGCGAGTGCTCTGTGTGATGCCCCTTCGGCGCCCTCCGGATCACCGAGACGATCCCGGACGATCGCAGTGAGCGCGTGCAGCTCTGCTGGCCCGTAGAACGCCACCCACGAAGGCCGCAAAGTTGCCTGAGTCTTCGTCAGTGCTTCGGCCGCGTTTCCGATCGACCTAAGCGCCGCCTGCCGGTCGCCCCGGTTCGCGTGCCCGACCGCCGTCCTGGCGTGCCCGAGGGAGGCGAACAGCGGATCTCGACGAGTGATCCCGGTCGCCTGCGCGGCATGCGCCGCAGCCACCGCCTCGCCGTGCCGGTGTCGCTGGTGGGCGAGCATCGCGATCGAGTTCCACACCCGGAACTGTGCAGTTGGGTCCTGCGCAAGGCCGGCGAGCGTCATGCAGTGGTCGAGGTGCTGCTGCGCACGGTCGAGCTCGTGAGCGTCGATGCACGACCACGCGGCTACCGCCGTGTAGTCCGCCGCGACGCCAAACAGTCGGCGGCGCACGCGCTCACTGGCGCTGCCCTTCTGTTGAACGTCGAGAACCTGCCGGGCTCCGGCGAGCGCGGCCCGCTCCAGCGCCGCGTGGCCGCCCTGGTGGTCGTCGAGTGCATCCAGCGTTTCAAGCCCGGCACGCAGCCGATGAACGTCGGATGCGCCAACTGTCGCTCTGGAGACCAGGAGCGGGACGGCGACCGCTGCGGCGGCGGTCGGCCCGGACGTCAGGAAGGTGCGACGTCGCACGGGGACCTCCGGTGGTTCGGGGCGGTTGGCGCCCGGTGGGGTGAAGCCGAGTTCTTCGGCTGTGCACCCGAATACTGCCGTCAGCGCGGCTCTGGTTTTCGACTGGGGCCAGCGGGTCACACCGGCCAGCAGGTTGTGGATGGTCCGCTCCGAGACCGTGCCTAACTTCCCGGTGAGCCGCTGGATCTCATCGTTCATCAGGCGCACTAACTCGGCCTGCTTCAGGTCGAGATCAGCCATGCGGGCGCGCAGCGCGACGTTGTCACCCATGAGCCCAAAGTAGCGCCGTCATCACGCCACGCGCAGACAGCTGGGTAATCCCGAGGTCAAATCTTCCGATCGCCCGCGAGCAGAACACCCCGGCTTTTTCCTGACTGTCGTTGCCCTGACGGTCGTTGACTGGTCATGCCGCTCGGGACGACAGGCCGAAGCGCCGGGCCCTGTCGGGAAGCCACCAGGTGGCATAAACGCGGCGGTCTCGTCCCTGCCCCCGGCGGGGACGAGACTGCCGACCAGGTCAAGGGAGTTCGCCCATGTTCGCCGCCGTCGTCGATGTGCTGCCGCGCCGGGTGCCGGGTTCCACCGGGCACCTTGAGATGCGTCGGGCGCCGGCCGCCTACTACGGCGCACTGGCTACGTGGCAGTCGGCTCAGACCCTCGCGCTTTACGTGCCGGACGAGTCCCGGCCACGCGCTCGGGCTCGGGTCCTGTCGCAGCTCGCCGAGGGGCGACGCAGGCGAGCGGCGTATCGGGGCCAGCGGTGACCACCGCGACCGCCACGGCACCCATCGAGCGGTCGGCCGCGCGGCGCGTGGCCCGGCGTGATCTCTCCATGGGGCCGGGGGTTGGCTGCAGGGCCCGTGACTTCGTTTCTGACCGGCTGGGCGCATGGGGGCTGGCTCACCTCATCGACACGGCTGAAGGGCTCATCACCGAGCTTGTGAACAACGTCCATCGGCACACCGGTTGCACCCGCACCCGCGTGCTGCTGGACCTGAGCGGCCCTGTTGTACGCATCGGCGTCCGCGACTCTTCCGGGGCCTATCCGGTCCTGATCACGGCTGGCCCTGACGACGAGAACGGGCGCGGCATCGACATGGTCGCGAAGCTCTCGCACCGGTGGGGAATCGAGCTCGAACCTCGCGGCAAGGTCGTGTGGTTCGAACTCCGAACCGGTGACGGGCGCGGCGCCCACCAGGCCGCCGCGTAACAACCAGGCTCTCCCCACTGTGGGGAGGCCAACAGGAGAGGAAGACCACCATGACCCACGATGACAACTACTTCACCAACCCGCCCAGCTGTCGCCTCGGTGCACTCGCCGTCTTCCTGGACGAGAAGGAGGGCGACGACGCTGGTGTTCTCATCGTCCGCAAGGTCTACAAGGACGCGAAGGGCAACCCGTTCCCGTGGGGGCTCGTCGGCGGGTCCGTCCTTGGCCACGAGCGGATCAGTGACGGGTGGTCGCGCGAGATCGGCGAGGAGACCGGGTTCACGGACGTGGAGCCCGGCGAACTCCTGGTGGTGGACGACGTTCCCGCCTCGAACGGCTACGCGAAGGGCGTGAACTTCGTGTTCTTCGGCGGCCGGATCAAGGAAGGCACGCCGATCACGCTCCCGGCCGACGAGTTGTCGGAGTACAAGTTCGTCTCGCGCCGTGACTGGGCCGAGTACCTGAGCGCGCACGACGTGCGGCGCGTGGGTGAAGCGCTGAACGCCCTGACGACCGGCCACACCGTCTACCTGGTGCACGGGCACAAGATCGCAGCTGTCGCATAGCCGCCCAGAAGACTCCGCCCGACCCAGCAAAGCAGCGAGCGCGGCTCACGCGAAGCGCGCGACGCCACCAACCCCAGCGTACGGCGTGCCGTGCCTCCCCTAGCCATGACCAGGGCAGGCCCCAAGACTCCCGTTCCGGCGAACGGGCAAGCCGATCCATCGCCGGAACGGGGCGCCACCCGCTACGCCGAGCGGCGCAGCGGCAGTAACACCGGGCACGGCACCCGCCGTTCCCGTGGACAAGAGGAGGTAAGCACGTGAGCAAGTCCGTCGAGTTCAACCCGGCGTCGCACCCGGGCCTGGAGTGGTCGGTGGCGTCGTTCTCCCACCTGGACGACAAGGTGGAGTGCTTCGCGGTCGCCGACGCCGGTAACGGCCTGGTGGCGCTCGCCAACATCAACAACGACGGCGCCGTGATCACCGGCACCCCCGGTGAGCTGCGCAAGCTGCGCGACGCCTTCGCCGCCGGCCAGTACGACCGCCTGATCGGCGCCTGACGCACCAGCAAGTGAACGAGAGGCGACCGCCCCAATTGAGGTGGGGCGGTCGCCCCTCTTGCCCCACCTTACGAGAAGGGAGCGCCACCGTGCAGACTGCACTTTCAAGGCTGGTCACCGACCCGGACACCTTTCGGGCCGCGTGGCCCTCGGTGCCCACGGTGTACGACCGTGATGCGGCGGACCTGCAGCAGCTCGCCACCAGGCAGGCGGCCCGCGAGATCCTGGGCGACCCGGATATCCGTCCGGGCGGGTTCGGCATGGTCCGTGACGGCGTGCTGACCGCCGAGCGGCCGTCCGCTGACCACCCGACGGACACCCTCGTTCTCAACGGCCTGCACCGGTCCTACCCGCCGATCATGGAGTTCTGCAAGGAACTGTCATCCATGCTTGGCCACCCCGTGACGGGGAACTTCTACCTCACCCCGGCCGACAAGGCGCGGGGGTTCGGGTGGCACTGGGACTGTCATCACGTCTTCATCGCGCAGGCCGAGGGCGCGAAGGAGTGGCGGCTGTTCGCCCCGACGTTCGTCAACCCGCTGGAGCACCACAACTGGTCGAAGATCGGGTTCTCGCCGGAGGACAAGCTCCGATTCGCAGTGGACGCCCCGGACTTCTCGGTCACCCTCCGGGCCGGGCAGGTGCTGTTCATCCCGCGCGGGTGGGTGCATGCCGGGCAGAGCACCGAGGAACACAGCCTTCACATCACCTTCGGTGTGCAACTCCTGACGAGGCACTGGGCGTTGCGCAAGCTCTGGGAGCTGGGCGAAGACAGCGAGGCCCTGCGCGAGGCGCTTCCGCCGAACCTCGGTGGGCAGGACTTCACCAGGCTGGCTGGCGGACTGGTCGAGATGTTCCGCGACTCGCTGGCCGAGCTTCCGACCGATACGGTCGCTCTGCGGCTCCGCTCGGCACAGCGTCTCTCGGTGCTCGGCCAGGAACCCAAGTAGAGCGGCGGATCAGCGGAGCATGGCGGGGCGGAAGAACGGCGGAAAGCACCGTAGGCGGTGCCAGTGGTCCGGCTGTCAGCACTACGCGACTCTGCGGGACTTGGACACCGGAAAGGACTTCTGCCTTAGCTGCGCCCTCGCCATGCTCTACGCGGCGGAAGACCCGATCACCAACTTTCGGGAGTTCGACGACTCGACCGCGTACGCCGAGGCTCTGAGGAAGCGCCCAATCCTCGGGCTGTTCGGCTGGCCCGGCACTATCCCGCCGGACGACGCTGGCCGATAACCTCGGAGTGACGCCGAGCGAGAGGATCAGCCGTGCTCGAACCCGACGACGAACCCATGTCCGACTGGTACGCCGCGCGTGCCGACTGCACCCGGCCGCCGGGAACACGAGACGCACTGATACTCGCATCGGACGTACGACGGGGGCACCTGTTCCAAGACACCCCGCGCCTGGTGGTGGAGTGGGACGGTGGGCAGTGGCAGCCGGTAGGTGTGGCCGACACCTACGCCGACGCCTACCCGATGATCGTTCGGCGTGGTACCAGCTTCGCCCCACCTCAGGATGACACCCCTGTTGCTCTACTGCGCAAGGGCAACGGGCGGCACCGCAGGAACTAGGCGACTTGGACCCAAGCAGCGCGCGGTGCTTCCTGGGATTACGCCCTCGCTTTCGCTGCGATCCCCGGCCTCGTCCCGCTGCTGTTCCCGGCAGGGCGGGGCCTACTCGTTCCCGTCGACCTGGTCGACGCGCTCGGCGACGAACGTGCCTCGCTGCGGACGGGTATGAACCCACCCCTCGTCCCGTAGGTACTCGACTGCGTGGCGGGCCGTGTTCCGCGCGACGCCGTACGTCTGGATCAACTTTGCCTCGGACGGCACGCGACTTCCGACCTTGAGTTCGCCGGACCGGATAGCGCGGATGATGTCCGCTGCAATCTGCTGGTACGGGTGTTCCTCGGCGTCAGGGTCGATCGGAGTTGCGTCCATACGGAGAGGGTAGGGCGCCAAGAACGTCCCCGCGCGTTCTGGTACGAGCCTGAACGTACCTAGACGTACCTATAGGAGTTAGGTACGGTCGGTGACACAAAGAAACCCCCGGAAGCCGATTAGGGCCGGCGACCGGGGGCGAATCGTCGACAGCTTTAGGGAGCTGCCAACATGTCCGACCTTACATTCTGGGCCTGGTTCTACACATGCGCCGGAGCCTTGGTGCTCGCGTTCGCCTCGGCGCTATACCTGAGCGCAACGAACGCCCCCACTGGCCGCCACCGCGCTGGGGCATCTCGACCCATGCGGGTGGAGCTGGACGGGCTCCGCGTGCCGGCCTACTACCGCCGTACCCCGGAGCCGTTCCCGGCGACCGCGTCCGAGCTGAGTCCGGCGCCCGTCCACCTGCCGACTCCCGAGCGAACCCCGCCGGTCAGTCCGACCCGGCAGCAGATCGAGGCAAGGGTGATCAAGCGGGAGCAGCGGGCACGTCTAGTGGTCGAGCCGGTCGTCGAGCCGGCGGCTACCCCCGAAGCCGAGTACCGACCGATCACCGGCCGCGTGGTCCCGCTCTGGGACAGGACAGAGGAACGGCTGCGACAGGTACGACTCCAAGCCCTCACGGCATTGGCCGAAGGACTGCCCGATCCTGAGTACACATACGAGGGCGCGCACTGCCTCGGGGCGGTGGCGTGATGACCCTCGCCGCCACCAGGAAGCCCGCATGCGGCGCACCACGCCCCGGACAATCCGACGGCGCCCCGTGCAACCGTGAGCCGTTCCACCGGGACGACCACACGAACGCCCTCGGTGAGACGTGGCCCCGCCTCGCCCCGGTGCACTGCGCCCGGTGCGGCGCAGCCGTTCCCAAGCCAGCCCCGATCGGCTACCAGGAAGCCCCGAGCGGCCCCGGGCACACCCTGTGGGCTTGTTCGCCGACCTGCCCCGAGTAGCCCCCCGCCAGGCCAACCGACACAGCCCCGTCCAGCACCCGGGCGGGGCTTCGTGCATCCGGGGCGTGGGGGCTGCTTCGCACCAGAGGCGGCCGACTCTGCGCTACGGTGCGTCACGAGACCCATGGGCAGTGAGCGCCAAGCTCAGGCCGTGGCCTCATGATCATCTGTGTTGTCACGTCAGCACACGGGGGCATCCGGCAGCACTCGCCAGCATCGAGCAACATGCACACTGTGGCGGTTTGTCCGGATTCCGAGCATCGTCGCAGGTCAAATCTGGGCAAAAGACGAGTTCGAATCTCGTATCCTCCGCCGGCAGATGGCCCGGACCGCACAGCGGTCCGGGCCATCGTCGTTTCTGCTCCTGGGACCGCCGTCACTCCTGGTTGGCTGGTCGGCCTGCCCCCTACCGCCGGTCGCCAGCGACTGCCCGCCGGAAGTGGCACCAAGCGGGGCCCCGCGTCTGTCCCCTTCCTGATCGACCTGTCGGTACGGCTCGCACGGACGACTGTCAGCACTGTTGTCCGGGTCTCGATTTCGCAACTCCGGGTGTTCGCAGAGGCAATCACGCTGGACCATTGCCTTCCGCAACCGTTCGGTCGCCGACCGTGGGAGAAGTACATGGTGGTGCCGACGGGACGAACCGAGGGTGAGGCCCGTCCTGTTGTACCGATTCAATCCACCGCCAGGCTGGCCCGTTCCCCCACCGGGCTGGCTTCCCCCACCTGGCTGGCAACCCCCATCCAAGGCGCTTCAACGACGTAAACGACGTAACGTCATCGCTACAGAGCCTCGTCCCGGATCTCCTGCGCGGTCATGTAGAAGCGGGTGCTGAAGGAAGGCAGCACGCGGGCCAGCTCCTGGAACGCGACGGCCGGATCGCCGGCCTCGGTCTCCTCCAGGAAACGGACCAGCCGGCGGCGCAGCGCGTCCGCCAGGCCGAGCAGGCGCCGGGCGTCACCCTCCCAACGCTCCTCGGCCGGGACCGCTGCAACGCGTGCAGCAGGTGCAGCAGCCGGGATGACAGCAGCGGCGGGATCCGGCGCAGCAGCAGCAACGGGTGCAGCAGGATCCGGCTCGGGCGGTGCAGCGGCAGCAGCGCCCGGTGCAGCAGCGGGTGCAGCAAGTGCAGCGGCCTCGGCCTCACGAGCCTTGACGCGGGCCCGTTCCACCTTGCTCTTGCACGACTTGGCATCGCGTGCTGTCTGTGTCCTGATCTAGCGTTCCTCGCATGACGCAAGCCGCTCACATATACAGCTACCTGCGGTCCTCCGTGCTGGACGACCGGCGCGGGCGCCTCGGGCTGGAGACTTCCGGTGGGGCCACGCCGTTCGGCGAGGCCGCCCATCCCCGTTTCTTCGAGGGGATGCTGACGGCCCCTTCGGCCGCGGCCGCCGCGCTGTTGGCGGTCGCGGACGTGGCCGCCGCGCGCTACTTCCAGCCGCAGCTGCTCGCGTCGCTGGATCCGGTGGTCACCGCCAACGGCGATCGGCTGCGCTTCGAGTCCTTCTCCGGCTGCTGCGGTGTCTACGCCCGCCTCGACGTGCTCGAGTCCGGCGTCGACGGCGGCGAGATCGGGCACGGTACCACCAATGTCGACGTCAACATCCCGTTGCGGGACGCCCTTGGGCGGCTCGGCCCGGCCGAGCCGCTGCGGCTCGCGGTCGGTCCGGAGTCGCTGGAGGTCACCACGCTGGACGGGCCGCTGGTGGAGAAGAAGGTCCCGCTGCCGGACCGCTGGCTGCGCGGCTTCGCCGAGACGCAGGTGGTGGCCGCCGGCTTCGATCTGCGCGCCGAGCTTCCGGCCGCCGACGCGGTCCGCTTCCTGCGCACGCTGACGGCAGGCGGGCGCGATGCGACAGGCCCGACGCGGTGGGTCGTCCCGGCCGGGCGGCTGCTGCGGCCCACCAGCCGGCCCGTGCCGGGTGCGGTCTGCCTGCCGGGCGCGCAGCGGCTGGTCGCATTGCAGCGGGTGCTGCGCCACGCCCGCGGGCTGCGCGTCTACGGCCCGGTGCTGACGGCCGGGGACACCCGGCCGGCCAGCTCAGCCTGGGAGGTCGAGCTGCCCGGGATGCGGCTGACGCTCACCCTCTCGCCCGAGGCGGCCCGCGGCTTCTCCGGCGAGGGCGGCGTGCTGGACGCGCTGGCCTTGGCCGGCGGCGAGCAGGACGCGGACCTGGTCGCGGCGCTGCTGGCGTGGGAGCCGCGGATCGACGTGGCGGAGCTGGCCGAGCAGGCGGGTCTGTCGTCGCAGCGGGTCCGCGCGGCGCTCACCCGGCTGGGGACGGCCGGGCAGGTCGGTTACGACGCCGCCGAGGCGGCCTTCTTCCACCGTCAACTCCCCTACGACGCGGGCCGCGCCGAGGCCCGCAACCCGCGGCTGCGGGCCGCCCGCGCCCTGGTCGCCGCGGGAGCTGTCCACCCGGAGGCCGACGGCGGCGCACTGGTGCACGTGGAGGACCATGTGCAGCGGGTCCGACGTGCGGCGGACGGCTCGCTGGGGTGCACCTGCCTCTGGTGGGCCAAGTACCGGGGCGGGCGCGGGCCGTGCAAACACGTGCTGGCGCTCGGGTTGGCGACACAGGCCGCTGCCCCGAACAATGCGGCCCCGAACAATGCGGCCTCGAACGATGTGACGGAGGTTTCGGCGCGATGAGCCTGCTGGACTGTGTGGACCGCGGTGATGTCGACGGTGTGGTGGCCGCGCTCGCCGGGCTCGGCCCGGCGGAGCGCCGCGCTCTGCTGCCCGAACTCACGCGCCGCCAGAAGGAGCTCTCCGCCGACTGGTGGAAACGCTCGGAGGACTGCAGGCTGGCCCTGCTGGTGGCGGGGCTCGGCTGCCACACGGCGCCCTCCGCCGCGTTCTCCTGGGTGAGCGGCAGGCCCTTCAACACCCCCTACAGGGTCTGGGAGAAGCAGGCGGTCCTGGCCGTCGTCGGCCAGCACAGCCCCGAGTGGCAGGCGGAGGTGCTGCGCCGGATCGCCGAACGGCGTCCCGACGCCTGGGCCGACTCCGAGTACCTGGGGGTCGAGCGCCTCGCCCGTGCCACGGGCCAGCCGGTGCCGACCACGGACCGCGTGGTGGTGGCGTGGCAGCAGCACCACCACTGCGGGTGGACCGCATCCGACGCACAACTGCGCGGGCTGCTGCCCCGGCTGGCCCAGGAGCCGTCGACCCCGTCGATGGTCCTCGCGCTCTTCGACATCGTCGGCATCAGGCCGGTCGGGCTGAGCCCCTCACGCAACCAGCTGGGCCCGGCCTGGCGGGCCGTGATCCTCGGGCTGATCGAGGCCGGCGTGGTCGCGCGCGAGGAGATACTCGACCGCTGCCTGGCCCGGCTGGCGCGCGGCGGACGCCCCAGCGACCAGCGCGGCTTCCTGCATCTGCTGGAAGACCTCGCACCCACAACGCAGGAGAGCGCCCCCCGGATCCGCACCTACCTGCCGATGCTGGACGCCCAGTCCACGGTGGCCGCCCACGCCCAGGCGCAGCTCGCCGAGCTGGACGCCGCCGGCCTGCTCGACCTGGAGCACCTGGTGGAGGCCTCGGCCAGCGTCTTCTTCCGCAGCGAGAAGACGCTGCTGCGCACCCAGCTCGCCTGGCTGGACCGCTCCGGGCGGCGCTCCCCCGACTGGGCCGCGGCGGCCGTGCGCGGCGCGGCCCTGGCCTTCGGGAACGCCGACGCCGAACTGCACGAGCGGGCGCTCAAGCTGGCGGCCCGTCACCTTACGGCCGCCGGGCCGGCCCTGCTGCCCGAACTGCGGGCGGCGACCAAGCTGCTGGGCCCGGCGCAGGCCGCCCGCGCGGCAGCGCTCTTCGGTCTCGACGCGCCCGCCGGCCCGGACGGCACCGCGCCCTACGAGGAAGTGCCGCCGCCGATCCCCCCACGGGTGCCGCTGGCCGGTCCCCTGGACGGGCCGGTCGCGGTCGCGCAGGAGCTTGCCGCCGTGATGCTGGCAAGCGACGAGAATGTCGCCGCCTTCGAGCGCACGCTGGACGGCCTGGTCCGCGAGTCCTACCGGGACCCCGAGTCGCTCCGGGCAACACTGAATCCAGTACTGCGGGACCTCGCGTCGCGCGAATCGCTCAGGGGGGAGCGCACCTGGCTCGGGCGGGTGGCCGCCGCGGCCGTGGGGGAGGTCCCGCCGAAGCGGGCCCATGCCATGCTGCAGGGGGAGGACCCGCTCTGGGTGAACCCCCAGGAACGGTTCCGCACCGTGCTGGCGGCCCGGGTGCAGGAGGCCGCCGCGCTGATCGTGCTGCGACGAACGCCCTTCCTCCTCGCCACGCCCAGCTACGCCTACGGCGGGCTGGAGGCAGCCGCCCTGGTGGAGCGCCTCGCCGCGCTGGAAGCCGTGGACGGCCGGGCCGGCGCGGCCGACTTCAGCCAGGCACTGCTCCGCGTCCTGCCGACGGACGATCCTTCGGTGCTAGCAGCCGCCGGGCAGCTCCGCTCTGCGGAGGGCCGGCACCTGGCCCGGTGGCTGGCCGAGGGCGGGCTGCCCGGCCAGCACACCGAGCGGCTTCCCGCCGAGGGCCGCTCGCGACCGCTGGTCACCCAGCCCGGACTCGCACCCGAGCACCAGGCGCTCCTCCACCCGGACCTGGGCCGGATACTCGGGCCGCTGGTCGATCCGGAGGGACGCCGGGTGGCGTTCGCCGTCCGGGACGCGGTCACACCCCACGCGCTCGCGATGCTGCCGTGCCACCGTGAGGAGTTGGCGGCCAGGCTCGGCAACGCGATCCTCGACGCCCGCAAGTTCTACTGGCCGAAAGGCAAGGCGCTGCTGGCGCAGCTGGTCGAGGCAGGCGGCCCGGCCGGCCCCGCCGTCCACCTCACCCTCGCCTGCGCACTCGGCTCGGCCTCGGCGCCGGAACGCACCGCCGCCGTGGACGCGCTGCTGCTGCTCGCGGCCCAGGGCGCGCTCGACCCTGACCGCCTCGGCACCGATCTCGCCGAGACAGCCCGCAACGGCACGGCCCTGCTGAGCCGCGTGCCGCGCTCCCTGCGCCAGGCCGCCGACGCGGGCGCCTACGGGACGCTCTGGGCGGTGCTGCGCGCCGCGCTGCCGGGCATGCTGACCCCGGAGCCGGTACGCGGCGTGCCGGAGCTGCTGTCCCTCGCCGCCGACTGCGCCGCCCGCATCGGTGCCACCGGCCCGCTGCCGGTGGTCGAGGCACTCGCGGCCCAGCACGGCTCCTCCCGCCTGCTGAAGGAGGCCCGAACGCTGCACACCGTGCTCACGGCGGGCCCACGGGATCGCAACGGCGGGTAGTGGCGGTGACCACCCGGACCGGCAGGTTCTGAGGGCCTGTCACGACGCCCCGCCACCCGGCGGAGCGTCACCGGGCGGCAACACGTCGGGCGGCGCCCGGGCGTGGGGGATGTGTGGGGCCGTGCCCAGATAGAAGTGGCACACGGGCGGGACGAAGCTCACCAGGTGCCCGGCGCGGTTGCGCAGCCGCTCGAGGTCAGCGGCTTCGGCCTCGCAGGTGGTGCTGGAGCTGCGCTCTCGGATGGGCGGCGAGGGCGCTGTGACCAGGTGCAACGCGGATTGCTTGATGGTCCGTCAAGGGAACCGGCGGCGGTCGTCAAGGTTTCCGGCCGCTACCTTGATGCCCAGCCACGGGCTGGACGGGCGGCCTACCCGCGGGCGAGCCGGCGGCGGCGCCGGCGCTCGCGCAGGGTCCCGGGCCGGGGGTGCTCGGCGTCGAGCATCCGCTCCAGCCCCTGCTCGCGCTCGGAGGCGGCGTGGGGATCGGCGAGGTGGGTGACGACCAGGTCCTCGCCGTCGCGGGCCAGTCGGTGGCCGGCCGCGGTCAGCACGATGTGGAGCGCCAGGGCCTGGACCGAGGCGAGGGTGGGGCGCCGGGCTTGCTCTCCGCGGGTGCAGGTGTTGATGCTGAGCACGCTGGCGGACAGCAGCGCCCCGGCGCAGCCTGCCATCGCACCTGCACTCCGCCCGGGACCGCCCCGGCGACGGCCAGCCCGGTGCCATTCTGCAGTCCCCGAGGAGGAGCCGCCGATGGTCTCGACGAGGAACACACACTGCCATTCGCTGTGCTGCAGCTATTCGTGGCGATCGTAGCCTCGCGGCTGGAAGGCACCGGAGGCGTAGACCAGCAACAAGCCCAAAGCCGACATCACGCATTCAAGTTCAGTAGTCGCTCGTTTGTTGTTGAGGACCTATCGCCTGGTCCTCAACAACATGATGCGACAGGAGGTGGCATGGCCTACGTCCTGTCCTTGCGCCCACCAGGGGGGCCGCGAACGTGGACCGTGGTGGACTGCGCCTACAAGACGGTCCAGCCGGTGGGTACACCGATGGCGAGAGCAGAGGTCGCCGCTGAGCGGGTTGGGGAGGAGAGCAGCTACCTACGGCCTACCTGACAAATGATCATCTGGCGGGTTCGTGGGACCAGGAGCGCGGCCAGGGGCGCGACCCAGAACCGCCGGCTCGCTGGATACGGAGAGCGAGCCGGTCGGCGGTTGCCCGGCTATCGATGTACTCGTCTCTGATCGTGCGGAGGTCGTGAGTTCGAGCTCTGACCAGGTAGACGGTCGGCTTGGTGACGCCCCGAGGCCGCCTCGCGGGTTTGAGCCCGGTGCCGCGACTGACGAACCTGGCGAAGAGTCGTGTCCTACCGGCTCGAGGCGCGGCCAACCGCCCCCGCTACGTCCTACTCCTCCGGCTCCCAGGCGCGGAGCAGGTCGAGCAGCCCTGCGTCTCCGTCAACGTGCAAGGAGTCGGCCGGGATACGGTCGTACAAGTAGAGGACCAACTCACTGGCCGTACCATGGATGGAGGCGCCGGCTGCGTCCGAGTCCTCGCCGGTCGCGGCAGTGGGCGCGGGGATGCGGGTGGAGCGTGCGCCGTCGCCGTCGACCGTGAGGCGCCAGGAGCGGCCCTCGGCGGTGTGGAAGTCGAAGGCCGTGGGCTTGTGCGGCCAGGCGCTGGGCGTCGCGACGCAGGTGAACAGGAACTCCTCGACACCGTCGAGGGCGACCTCGGTCGGCAGCGGCTGCGGGGCGCCCGCGGCGAGCTGGGCGTCGTAGGTGTGCACCGCGCTCTCCTGGACCCGGTGCCGGGCGACTCCGCCGGAGGTCCGCGGCGTCTGCAGGGCACTCCACCACGCCCAGCAGCCGACGTCCGGGCCCGCCTCCCGCAGGGCGCTCAGCAGAAGCTGCGTCGACGCGGCCAGCCAGGCCAGCAGGGCCTCACGCTCCCGCGGCACTTCCAGAGCGGCGCGCGCAGCGGTGGCCTCGGCCGGGGGAGCGTCGGCAGGCCCCGCGCCGACGATGGCGGCCCAGAAACGGTCTCCCCCACCCAGGTGCTTCACCAGATCGAACAGCGTCCACCCGGGGCAGGTCGGCACCTGTGCGTCGAGACTGGGCGCGGCGGCGACCGCGGCGCGGAAGGCGGTCGACCGTTCATCGATCAGTCGCAGCAGGTCAGGGAACTCAAGATTCTTTTCCACGCCGGATGTCTATCACCGTGCTCCGGTGATCGGACAGCGATTTTCACAGTCGCCGCCGGTTGGCCATTGCGGACGTCCTCGCCTCCCACCGCTCGGGTGACAAGCTGCGCACTGCTGCGAGGACGCTGGTGGTGGCGGGACGCCAGGCGTCGTGCCTGTGGGTGCTCTGGCCTCGCCGCGCGGCCGG
Organism: Kitasatospora sp. GP82; assembly: GCF_029892105.1. Classification (GTDB taxonomy): domain Bacteria; phylum Actinomycetota; class Actinomycetes; order Streptomycetales; family Streptomycetaceae; genus Kitasatospora. The sequence goes on from NZ_JARZAJ010000002.1 coordinate 66,670, forward strand.
GCACCTCGGCGACGTGACGTCCACCCGGTGCGCGCGGTCATGCTGCCGCTCGATGTGATGGACGCGGAGGTCACGACGGCGGGGAGGACCGGTCGGGTCGGGAGTTCATGTCGCGCCAGGAGAACCGGCCGGGCCGGGTCCGGCGGGTCCAGCGCCGTCTGGGCGCTGGCGGGGGCCGGGGACACCAGCCACCCGGCGACCCGAGCTTCCACCGCAAGGCATCGCTGTTGCAATGGAACAAACGTCACGAACTGGGAAGACAGCCATTTCAGCCATGCGAACCGTTGATAGCCGGAGGAGCCCCCGCCGGGGCTCCGCGCGGCTGGCCACCGGCCAGATGAAACCACCCACCCGCTCGGCGACGTCCGTAGGCCCGCCCGCCTCAGTGGCCGCCGCCCAGCCGCCGGGCCAATACCCGGCCTCGCTCGGCCTGCACTGCTCCGGCCTTCCCAGTCGCATAGCGGAGGAGGCCGAACGGCGCGTGCAGCCGCAGTCGATCGACCACCAGGGAGCCGCCGTCGCCTCGGGCCCCGCAGTCGGACACCACATGTGGAACGGCCTCGACGACAACGACCAACGGGCCGTCGCCGCGATCGCCGCGTTCCTCCAGGACACGCCGGCGCCCCTGCCGAACTACCCGACCCGCAGTGACATCGCCGCGTTCCTCCGCGACCACAAGTGACGAGGACTGGCGGCGTGCGTTCCTGAAGCTCATTGTGGCGGGCGACGACCGAACTTGCCGGCACCCAAGATCGACAACCCCAAGATCATTCACGGAAGTGCGATCAGAGCCTTGAAAATCCCCACCCTGTACTCAGGTACGGGCCAGACCTGCTCGCCTCGATTCCCCACCCCCGGCGCGCCGGAGCGCCGCGTGTCGCGTCGGGGTGAGCCGTGTCTGGCCGGTGTGGGTGGTGATCGCCTTGCCCGGGTGCGGTGGAGCGGTGCCGCCGTGGTCTATCGCGTCACCAGGACGGGCGGCGCCGTCACCGGAACGACGTCCTGATCGAACGTCTCTCGGCAGGTCCAACGGCTGGGCGGTGACGGTTCGTTCCCGATTCGGATGTGACGCTTCGCCCAGCCCGTTGACCTGTCGCAGCACCCCGCGGTCGCCCATACTCCAGGACCTGACGAACCAACGGGTGAAGGAGCACGGTGAACACAGCGGCGGCAGCAGGGACCTGGAAGCTCGGGGATCTGGAGGTGAACCGCGTCGGCTACGGCGCGATGCGGCTGACCGGCAACGGAGTGAGGGGGAACTCCGACGGCACGCCGATCGACCGCGATGTCGCCGTTCGGCTGCTGCGCGACGCGTTCGAGCAGGGCGTCAACCACATCGACACGGCCGCCTTCTACTTCTCGCCGCTGCGGTCCGCGAACGAGCTCATCAACCGGGCGCTCGCCTCCTGGCGAGACGACGTGGTCGTGGTGACCAAGGTCGGCCCAGGGCGCGATCCATCCGGTGAATGGCTCCCCATGGCGCGCCCCGACCAGCTACGCGGCCAGGTCGAGGAGAACCTGCGCCAGCTCGGCCGCGACCACCTGGACGTGGTGAACCTGCGCTGGACCGGCCCCGAGACGGCCTCGATCGCCGAGCACTTCGGCGCCCTCGCCGAGCTGCGCGAAGCGGGCCTGGTCCGCCACCTCGGGCTCTCCGCCGTCCGGCCGGAGCACGTGGCCGAGGCCCGGACCATCGCACCCGTGGTCTGTGTGCAGAACTCCTACGGCCTGGACTGGCGCCGCGCCGACGAGAGCGGACTGGTGGACCTGTGCCAGGAACAGGGCATCGCCTTCGTCCCGTTCTTCGCCATCTCCGGCCTGCGACGAGAGGCGGCCGCAGCCCAGGAACAGGACGCGCGAGTCCACACGGTCGCCCGCGCCCACGGCGCGACGCCGTCCCAGGTACGGCTTGCCTGGACCCTCCACCGTGGTCCGCACGTACTGGCCATTCCCGGCACCACGAACCCGGCGCACCTCGCCCAGAACATCGCCGCCGGCGCCCTGCGCCTGACCGAGGAGGAGCTGACCTTCCTCGACAAGCCGGACGAGGGCGCCACCTGAGCCCCGACGAGTATCCGGGCCCCGGCCGGGGTTCAGACAGACAGGGTCTGAGCTGCGACGAAGCATCAACACGCTCGGACTCGGCACCGATAGGCTTCCTGCCAGTCCTTCCTCGAGGCACTGCGGTCGACTCCGGCCCCGGTTCTTGGTCTCAGTTTTGGTCTCATTCATCGCCGTTCAGGCCGGTTCAGCCGCCTACCCAGCGGCCGGAAAAACGCAGGTCAGGACGTGTGCGACCCTGCCGAACGGCACCCCGCAGAATTGGAAAGCGTGTTGGGGACAACCCCTCACGACTTCGAATCTCGCATCCTCCGCCTTCGCGAAGGCCCGGACCGCGTAGCGCCGTCCGGGCCTTCGTCGTTTCACCGCAGGCCGCACCCCCTCGCGGCCCAGGTGCTTGGGACCGCTGCGAACCCGTGGACCCGGCCGTCGGCACCGGCCAGGACGCTTTGGGAGCGAGACCTCGCTAGGCGCGGTCGATGAGGGTCTGGACGCCGTCGAGGATGCGGTCGAGGCCGAACTCCAGCGGGTCGACGGTGTCGGGTGCGAAGGCGCCGGCGGCGATGGCGCGGGTCAGGGCGGGGAAGCGGTCGGCGTGCCGGCCGAGCAGCTCGCCGGTGAGGCGGATCCACTCCTGGCTGTGCTCCTCGTCGAAGTCGAGCTGCTGCTGGACGAGGGTGCGCACGAGACCGGCGACGAGAACGAAGACCCGATGCTGCTGGGCCGCGGTCAGGCCAGCCGGCTCCAGGGCCGCGAGCGCCGCGTCGAGCCAGGCGAGCTGATTGGGACCCATGAGCTGGCGGCGCATCGCGGTAGCGGCCAGCAGCCAGGGGTGGGACCGGTGGATCTTCGCGGACCGACGGGCCCACTCGATGATCTGCGGCCGCCAGCCCTCTCCCACCGCCGACAGGTCGGGCGCCGGAGCGAGGACGGACTCGACCATCAGCTGGACCAGTTCGGCCTTGCCGGGCACGTAGCGGTACAGGGCCATCGCCGAGACGCCGAACTCGGCGGCGACCTTGCTCATGGCCACGGCATCCAAGCCCTCGGCGTCGGCGATGGCCACAGCGGCCTCGGCGATGCGATGCGGGGTGAGGCTCGGCTTGGGGCCGCGAGTCGGCTGGTCCTGCTCGCCCCACAGCAGCGCGACGCCCGCACGCAGGTCACGCGCCTTCTCCTTGGCCATGCGGCCCTCCGTCTCGACGGCTGTCGGCAGTACCGGTTGACACCGCCTCAGAACTGTATATACCTTAAACGCAACTGCTGATGAGATAAACAGTTTTGGGGGAACACTCATGCTCGGCGTCATCGTCACCGTCTCCGCCACCGCCCTCGCCGCACCTGTCGTCGCCCTGCTGGGCTACCGCCAGCTCAAGCGCAGCACGAACGCCAGGCGACTGCGTATTACGACCCCGAACGGCATCGACGAGTCCGGGTTCGTCCGCATCGGCGGCATCGACCAGTGGGTCTCCGTCCGCGGCGAGGACCTGCGCAACCCGGTGATCCTGGAGATTCACGGCGGCCCCGGCGCATCCAACCTCGTGTTCATCCCCTGCACCCGGGCCTGGGAGCGCCACTTCACGATCGTGCGGTGGGATATGCGCGGGACCGGCAAGACCTTCGCCGCCACCGGCCCCGCCGGGCAGGGAGAGATGAGCCTCGACCGGCTCCACCGGGACGCACTGGAGGTGACCGAGCACGTCCTCACCCGGCTCGGTGTCCCGAAGGTCCTGTTGGTCGCCAACTCCTTCGGCACAGTCCTCGGCCTGCGCCTGGCCCGCAGCCACCCCGAGCTGTACTCCGCGTACGTCGGAACCGACCAGAACATCATCGCGGCCGGACGTGACCGCTCGGCCTACCACACCCTGCTCGGCCGCCTGCGGAAGGCGGGCAAGCACAAGGAACTCGCCGCCGTCACCGCGATGGGCCCCGACGCCACGGCCTGGAGCGCACATCAGTGGGCGGAGTACGCCAAGATCGTCGTCACCACCGACCCGCTGACCTTCGACACCATGAAGACCGTGGTGGTCCGCTCGCTGTGGTTCTCTCCCCTGCACACACTGCGCGAGCTGCGGGCCTACCTGAAGGGCATGACCTTCTCGGAGCGACTCGGACCGCAGGCCACGGCTGTCGACGAGTGGGCCGAGGGCACCGCGTTCTCGCTCCCGTTCTTCGTCTTCCAGGGTGACAGCGACGTCCTCACGCCGCCCGAGCCGGCCCGGCGGTTCCTCGACGACGTGACCGCCCCGGTCAAGGACTTCGCACTCATCCGGAACGCCAGCCACTTCGCCTCCTTCCGCCACCCCGACCAGTTCCTCGACCTGATGCTCACCAGGGTCCGCCCGGCGATCACCCGCGAGCCGCTCGCCGGCTGAAGCACCGCTCGCCACATCGCGACACCCTGACCAAGGACAGCCGGCCGAGCCTGGTTGCAGTTCTGGTTGCATTCACCCCCGTCCAGCGCCGTTCAGAGCCCAGCCAGTGGACCGCTCCACCGCAGGTCAGGGCGCCTGCAGCCATGCCCGGACAGCCGGGCGAACAGTTGGAAAGCGTGTTGGGGGCAACCCCTCACGAGTTCGAATCTCGTATCCTCCGCCACGGCTGACCAGCCGAAACGAAGACCCCGATCGCGATGCGGCCGGGGTCTTCGCCGTTTCCTGGTCTCAGTGGTGCGCAGGCTTGCTCCCCGCACTCAGGATGCGGACTACGGGACGGGGGCGGGCTCCTCCGGCGCTCGGGTGTCAATGGATGTTTCGTCGGGGCCGACGGTGATGCTGCGGCGTTTGGAGATCCACACTGCGGTGATGACGACGGCCAGGGCCACCAGGGCGATAGTCAGCCGGAGGCCGAGGTTGGCGTGCGAGCCGAAGCCGAGTTTGACGATGGCTGGGGCGACCAGAAGGGAGACCAGGTTCATCACCTTCAGCAGCGGGTTGATGGCGGGTCCTGCGGTGTCCTTGAAGGGATCCCCTACGGTGTCACCGATGACGGTGGCGGCGTGGGCGGGGCTGCCCTTGCCTCCGTGGTGGCCGTCCTCGACCAGTTTCTTGGCGTTGTCCCAAGCGCCACCGGAGGTGGCCAGGAAGACGGCCATCAGGGTGCCGGTGCCGATGGCGCCCGCCAGGTAGGAGCCGAGCGAGCCGACGCCGAGGAGGAAGCCCACGGCGATCGGGGCCAGCACGGCGAGCAGACCCGGGGTGGCCAGTTCGCGCAGTGCATTGCGGGTGCAGATGTCCACCACCCGGCCGTACTCGGGCCGCTCGGTGCCGTCCATGATGCCGGGGCGGGTGCGGAACTGGCGACGGACCTCGTAGACCACTGCGCCGGCGGAGCGCGAGACGGCGTTGATGGCCAGGCCGGAGAAGAGGAAGACGACGGCAGCGCCGAGCAGCAGGCCGACCAGGTCGTTGGGCTGGTCGATGGCCAGGCTCAGGCTCGAGCCGTGGGCGGCCGGGCCGATCTGCGCCTCGGTGGTGTTGATGGCGTCGGTGTAGGAGCCGAACAGCGCGGTGGCGGCAAGCACCGCCGTGGCAATGGCGATGCCCTTGGTGATCGCCTTGGTGGTGTTGCCGACCGCGTCCAGCTCGGTGAGCACCTGCGCGCCGGCGCCGGTGACGTCGCCGGACATCTCGGCGATGCCCTGGGCGTTGTCGGAGACGGGGCCGAACGTGTCCATGGCCACAATCACGCCCACGGTGGTCAGCAGCCCGGTGCCGGCCAGTGCGACCGCGAACAGGGACAGGATCAGGGAGCCGCCGCCGAGGAGGTAGGCGCCGTAGACCGCGGCGCCGATGGCCACGGCGGAGTACACGGCCGCTTCCAGGCCGAGCGCGATACCGGAGAGCACCACGGTGGCCGGCCCGGTGAGTGAGGTCTTGGCCACGTCCCGCACCGGCCGGCGGGTGGTCTCGGTGAAGTAGCCGGTCAGTTGCTGGATGGCGGTGGCCAGCACGATCCCGATGGCCACCGCGGCCAGGGCGAAAAGCCGTGGGCTGCCCGCGTGCCGGGTGATCTCGGCCGGTACACCGTGCAGACCGGAGAAGTGGGCCGGTAGGAACGCGAAAACCGCGCCGGCCACCAGGGCGAGCGAGACCAGCGCGGAGGCGAAGAACCCGCGGTTGATGGCGGTCATACCGCTGCGGTCCCCGGGCCGTGGGGAGACCGCCACAATGCCCAGCACTGCGGTGAGCACCCCGATCCCGGGTACTACCAGCGGGAAGGCCAGCCCGAGGTCACCGAAGGCGGCCCTGCCCAGGATCAGCGCGGCGACCAGGGTCACCGCGTAGGACTCGAACAGGTCGGCCGCCATCCCCGCGCAGTCCCCCACGTTGTCGCCAACGTTGTCGGCGATCGTCGCCGCGTTGCGCGGATCGTCCTCCGGGATTCCCTGCTCCACCTTGCCCACCAGGTCCGCGCCGACGTCTGCGGCCTTGGTGAAGATCCCTCCGCCCACCCGCATGAACATCGCCAGCAACGCCGCACCGAAACCGAACCCCTCCAGCACCTTCGGCGCGTTCGTCCGGTAGATCAGCACCACCGCGGCCGCCCCCAGCAATCCCAGCCCCACGGTGAACATGCCCACCACCCCGCCGGTGCGGAAGCCGATCCGCATCGCGCGATGCGAGACCGTACGGACCAGCGGTGCCGCCGTCGGCCCCTCCCGATCGCCTGCCGCAGGAACCGGCGGTGTTGCCGCCCGCGCCGCTGCCGCTACCCGCACATTGCTGCGTACGGCCAACTGCATTCCCACGTACCCGGTCGTCGCCGAGAACGCCGCCCCGACCAGGAAGAACACCGAACGCCCCACCCGCTGCCCCCAGTTGTCCGCCGGGAGCAGCAGCAGCACGAAAGGCACCACCCCGGCGAACACCCCCAGGGTGCGGAACTGGCGCGCCAGATACGCGTTCGCGCCCTCCTGGATCGCCGCGGCGATCCGCCGCATCGCCGGCGTGCCCTCGTCCGCAGCCAGCACCTGCCTCACCAACACCCAGGCCACCACCAGTGCACCGGCCGCGATCAGCGCGACCACCACCACCAGGGTTCGGCCCGACGCGGTCAGCACAGGTGCCACTGCGGCTGGAGCACCGAGCCGGCTCCGCCCAGGGACAAGCGCGGCGGTGTACTGCACAGCGGATGCGCCGGCGAGAACGAACCCAGCCATTCCGTCCTCCTCGACGTCGTGCTGGTGCGCCGGGCGCACTGAACCGCTCGGCTGCGCGGGCGAGTCGCGCGATCTGCGAATAGCCTGGCTTACTTCGACCGGATCGCTGCCGGAGAATCCCTCTGTGCCGACTCCTGCGGAGTGGCTCTGGCGAACGCGCCGCCCGGGGACAAAGCGGACGAAGCCCTGTTCAGACAGAGGCTAACCCGGGGCGTTGAAGATCTGCAGAGCTAGAGAGTGCAACCGGGTGGCCGCGATGCGGCTGCGGCTGATCCGCCGGAGAATGAAGACCTGAGTTCGTCGCGGCACCGGACGCCCGGGATCGCGGAAGGAGGCCGACATGGACTTCGAGGTGATCGTCGAGATCCCCCAAGGCTCGCGCAACAAGTACGAGATGGACCATGCAGCCGGGCGGATCCGCCTGGACCGGATGCTGTTCACGGCCACCCGCTACCCAGCGGACTACGGGTTCATCGAAGACACCCTCGGTGGGGACGGCGACCCTCTCGACGCCCTCGTCCTCGTCGGCGAGCCCACCTTTCCGGGATGCGGCATCACATGTCGCGCCATCGGCATGTTCGTCATGACCGACGAGAAAGGGCCGGACGAGAAAGTGCTCTGCGTGCCCGCTCACGACCCGCGCTTCGCACGGCTGCAGGACATCGACGACATGCCTCCGTTCGACCTGCAGGAGATCACCCACTTCTTCGAGGTCTACAAGGACCTCGAACCCGGAAAATCCGTCGAGGGCTCCCACTGGGAGAACAAGGCCGGCGCCTACGCCGAGATCGAAGCCTCCCGTTCCCGAGCCGCCGCCGCGTAGCGGGTGACCTCCGCCGGTGTCACGGGGAAGCTCTCTGGGTCCTCAGTTCAGCAACCCGGCGGGCTTGTGCACGGCCGGCCCCGAGCGGCGATCGCGCTCGGGCAGCAAGAGCGCCCGTACGTCTGCCTGATGCTCAGGAAGCGGTCGGGGGCGGATGCCTCTGTTGCTGCACCTCGTTGGTTCGGTGTGGTTGCAGTTCTGGTTGCTTTCACCCTCGTCCGGCGCTGTTCGCAGCCCGGCGAACGAGCCGCTCCACCGCAGGTCGGGACGCCCGCACCCGCCCCTGGACAGCCTGACGAACAGTTGGAAAGCGTGTTGGGGGCAACCCCTCACGAGTTCGAATCTCGTATCCTCCGCCTGATTGAAGGCCCCGACCGCTCAGCGGTCGGGGCCTTCGTCGTTCCGTGGTCTCAGTTGGGATTTTTGGGCTCGGGCGGCGTCTTCGCCGGGGCATCGGGGCCTATCCGGTCGGCGCCACCAGGCCGTTCTCGTAGGCGATGATGACGAGGTGGACGCGGTCGCGGGCGTCGAGCTTGGACAGCAGCCGTGTCACGTACGCCTTGACGGTCGCGCCGCTGATGAACATCGCCTCGGCGATCTGGGCGTTCGACATCCCCCGGCCGATCAGCGTCAGTACCTCGCGCTCGCGGTCGGTGATCCCCTGGATCTCCTTGGGCCGGGGGGCGGCGGCCCGCTGGGGACGGTCGGCGAACTCCTCGATCAGGCGGCGCGTCACCTTCGGTGCGATCAGCGCGTCCCCGGCGGCCACGACCCGCACCGCCGCGATGATGTCGTCCAGGGCCATGTCCTTGACGAGGAATCCCGAAGCCCCGGCTCGCAGGGCGTTGTAGACGTTGTCGTCGTCGTCGAACGTCGTCAGGACGATGACGTGCGGGGCGCCGACGTCCTTCGTGATCATCCGGGTGGCCTCGATGCCGTCCATGCCGGGCATCCGGATGTCCATGACGACGACGTCGGGATTGAGATCCCGGACCAGCTGCACTGCCTCGGCGCCGTTCCCGGCCTCCCCGACGACCTCGATGTCCGGGATGTCGGTGATCACCATGACCAGACCGGCGCGGATCAGCGGCTGGTCGTCGGCAAGCACGACGCGGACCGGCATCAGACCTCCATCGGGATGGGGAGACGGGCAGTCACGCGGTAGCCGCCCTCGGGACGCGGGCCGGCAGTGAAGTCGCCGTTTAGCAGCTTCACTCGATCACGCATCCCGGCGATACCGTAGCCGGTGCCTTCGCCCCTGCCGCTTCCGGGCCCGCTGTCGACGATCACGACGGACAGGTCGGCCGGATCGAAGACGACGGAGACACGGCACTGCTCTGTCTTGGAGTGCTTCACCACGTTGGTGACGGACTCCTGGATGATGCGGAACGCGGACAGGTCGACCTCCGGCGGCAGCGGACGCCTCTCGCCGCGCCACTCGACGTCCACCCGGACGCCGGCGTTCCTCACGTTCGCCACGAGCTTGTCGACGTCTTCCAGCCCGGCGAGCGGCTTCTCGGCGTCAGCGGACTCGGCGTCATGGAGCGCGCCGAGCATGCGCCGCAGCCCGGCGAGCGTCTCCCGGCTGGTGTCCTCGATCACGCCGAGGGCCCGGCGGGCGCCCTCCGGCTGGGTATCAATGACGCGCTTGGCGGCCCCGGCCTGGATCGCGACGACCCCGATGCTGTGCGCGACCATGTCGTGCAGCTCGCGGGCGATCCGCAGCCGCTCGGCCGTCACCGCCTGCTCTGCCGCCCGGGTGCGCAACTCCTTTGCGTGCACGCGTTCCTGGCGTTGCGAGTTCCCGATCACCCACGCGACGACGACCATCATCAGGACGACGGCCTCGACCGAGGTGCCCACGCGGAATCCGACCGCAAGGCGCACACCGATGTAGCCGAAGAGCCCGGCCAGGGCCACCCCGCCGGCGAACAGCGAAGTCCGCCGTGGCTCGGCGGCGGCAACGAAACAGAGGGCGACAGAGACCGGCAGGTACTGCTCGGGCGCGATGCTGATCGTGTGGAACGGACCGTTGGTCAGGACCAGTGCGCTGAGCACCAGCATCGTCATCGATCCCAGCGGTCTGCGGGTCAACAGCCGACAGGCGAAGGACAGCAGGACCGCCGCGACCAGCAGTGCCGCCTTTTCCTGGGGGCGCATCGCGAACGGGGCGGCGCGGTGGCTCTTCTCGCCCCAGGGCCCCCAGGCCTCTCCCGGCCAGCGGATCTGGACGATGAACGAGTAGAACGTGGACACACACCAGGTGAGCGCCGTTGCCACGCCGGGCGTCACACGTTGGAGCAGCGTCGGAGGCGGGGCCGTGGACATGACGCGATCGTAGCCGCGTGATCATCCGGGGACATCGGAGCGAGGGTGTACAACCCGGGTCGGTATCCGCGCCTCCGAAGTACGGACGACGCTCCGATGCCGGTGGACCAGGGTGATCGTCACTGTTCTCCCCATGACGAACACTGGCGGTTACGAGGAACGGGAAGTCGTCGTCCGACTCACGGACGTGCGGAAGGACTTCGGGGATTACGCGGCTCTGGACGGTGTCTCGCTGGAGATCGGCGCGGGCGAGTCAGTCGCCGTGATGGGGCCGTCCGGCTCCGGGAAGTCGACGCTGCTGAACATGGTGTCCGGGCTCGACCGGCCAACCGGTGGATCGGTCGTCGTCGGCGGGGAGGATTTGACCAGGCTCAACGAGAAGGGCCTGGCGCTGTTCCGCCGCCGCCGGATCGGCATGATCTTCCAGTTCTTCAACCTGCTGGACGACCTGCCGGCCCTGGACAACATCGCCCTGTCCGGACAGCTGGTCGGGCTGAAGGCCTCGGCTGCCCGCAAGCGCGCCTTGGAGCTCATGGGCGAACTCGGAATCGCCGACCGGAAGAACATCTACCCCGCCTCGCTGTCCGGCGGCGAGCGGCAGCGGGTCGCCACGGCACGGGCCTTGATGAACCGTCCGTCGCTGCTGCTGGCCGACGAGCCGACCGGCGCCCTGGACAGCCGGTCCGGTGACCAGGTGATGCAGCTGCTCATGGACCTGAACCAGCTCGGCCAGACGCTGCTGATCGTCACGCACGACCCGCGGCTCGCCGCGCAGTGCGCGCGCCGGGTCATCGAGGTTGCAGACGGGCGCATCGCCCGGGACAGCTCGGTGAACGCCGCAGTGGTTGCGAACGGCGCAGTGGTCGCGGGGGTCGCACGATGAGCGCGGTGTGGCGGGCCTCCCGCGCAGCGGTGAAGCGGCGCAGGTTCCAGACCTTCATCCTCGGCGTCGTCGTCATGGTCTCCAGCGCGATGGCCATCGCCACGCTGGGCCTGCTGGCGGCCGTGTCGGGCCCCTTCGACCAGGCCTACAACGCCGCGAAGGGCGCACACGTCGTCGCCGAGTTCGACAGCTCGAAGGCGACCGCCGCGCAGATCGCCCGGGCCGCGAACGCCCCCGGAGTCGAGGCCGTCGCCGGTCCCTATCCCGAGGCCGTCCTCCACTCGCCTTCCGAGACCGGCGACCATCCGATGGGGCTGGCCGGTTCGTTCACCGTCGTCGGCCGCGACCGGCCGGACACGCCGGTCGACGCCCTCGAGCTCAGCGCCGGCCGCTGGGCGACCGGTCCCGGCGAGATCGTCCTGAACGAGCCGTCGTTCATCGGTCTGCTGGCGATCAAGTCCGAGCACGAGGTCGTCACCCCGGACGGCGTGCAGCTGAAGGTCGTCGGCTACGCCGCCTCGGCCAGCCAGTCCGCGGGCGGCTGGGTCACGCCGGACCAGGCCAGGGCCCTGCACTCGGCCTCGCTCCAGATGCTGTACCGCTTCAAGGACGCCGGGTCCGACTCGGCGCTGAAGGCCGGCATGGCCGCCGCTACGAAGGGCCTGCCGTCCGACGCCCTGACGGGGACCAGCTCCTACCTGGCCATCAAGGCGAACCTCGCCAAGGGCCCGAACACCTATGTGCCGTTCCTGACGGTCTTCGGCGTCCTGGGCCTGATCGTCTCGGTCCTGATCGTCGGCAACGTCGTCAGCGGCGCGGTCGTCTCGGGCTTCCGGCACATCGGAGTCCTCAAGGCCCTGGGGTTCACGCCGAACCAGGTGACGGCGGTCTACCTCGCCATGGTCACCACCCCGGCGGTGATCGGCTGCGTGCTCGGCTCGGTGATCGGCGGCCTCGTCGGCAAGAAGCTGGTGCACCAGGCGTTCTTCGGCATCTTCGGCGGCGATCTGGTCATGGACAGGGCGACCGTCCCGACGTGGGTCTATCCGGTCGTGCTGATCGGGATGCCGGTACTCGTCGCGCTGTCCGCGCTCATCCCGGCGATGCGCGCCCGCCGCCTGCCCGCCGCCGTCGCCATCAGCGCGGGCGGCGCCCAACAGACCGGACGTGGTCTGGCGGTCCAGCGCAGGCTCGGCGGATCGCGCCTGCCGCGCCCGGTGAGCCTGGGCCTGGGCTGGCCGTTCGCCCGGCCGGGCCGCACGGCCCTGACACTGTCGACCGTCGTGCTCGGCGTCATGACGGTGACGATGGCGCTCGGCCTCTCCGCCTCGGTCGTCAAGTTCGGGCAGATGCAGAAGCAGACCGACAAGATCCAGGTGATCGTCGACGTCAACGACCCGAAGTGGAACCCTCCCGGCCCGACACACTCCGACGACCAGCTCTTCGCGCTGCTGCGCTCGCTGCCCGGTGCCGTGCACGTGTCCGCCGAGGCCCCGGCGGTAACCCGCATGGCGGGCTCGTCGGGAATCGTCCGGGTAGGCGTCGAGAGCGGCGACACGGCGGAGCTGCGCCCGGATCTCGTCCGGGGGCGCTGGATAGAGGGGCCGAACGAGGTGGTCGTCTCATCGGAGTTCTGGCACCAGCACAAGGTGTCTCTCGGCGACACGATCACGCTGGACACGAGCGACGGGCCGCAGCCGGAGAAGATCGTCGGCGAGGGCGTCGGAGGCTGGGACGTGACGACCCTCGACTGGAACCGGTTCATCCCGCTCAGCATGGTCCAGCGCGCCCAGAGCTTCTCCGTCCAGCTCGCGAAAGGCACCGACCCGCAGGCCTACGCCACTGCGGTCGCGCGTATCGACCCGGGGCTGGAGGCGACGGTGAACGGCGCCTCCGACACCATCGAGAAGGTCATCATCAGCGTGGTGTCGACGCTCACCACGATGCTGATCATCGTCTCGAGCCTCGGCGTGTTCAACACGGTGGTCCTCAACACCCGCGAACGCCGCAAGGACCTGGGGATGCTCAAGTCGATCGGCATGACGCCGCGCCAGGTGATCGCCATGGTCGTGACCTCCGTGGCGGCACTCGGAGCGGTCGGCGGGATCGTCGGCGCCCCGCTCGGGATGCTCGCGCACCGGATCATCATCCCGATCACCGGACACGGCACCGGACTCGACCTGCCGGACTCGATGCTGCACGTGTGGAACTGGCCGATGGTGGCACTGCTGGCCCTCTCGGGCTCCGTGATCGCCGCGCTGGGGGCCTACCTCCCGGCCCGGGGCGCGGCGAAGGCACCCGTGGCGGAGGTGCTGCGGACGGAGTAGCGGGGTAGCAGACGGCGAAGGGCACGGCAGCAGGGTTCTGATCCCGGTCTCAGTTCTGGTCTCATTCATCACCGTTCAAGCACGGTCAGCCACCTCTCCGGAGAACAGAAAGCCGCACGTCAGAACGGGGACGGACCCCGCCGAACGGCTCCGTGCAGAATTGGAAAGCGCGTTCGGGGCAACCCCTCACGAGTTCGAATCTCGTATCCTCCGCCATGGCTGACCAGCCATAACGAAGGCCCCGACTGCTCAGCAGTCGGGGCCTTCGTCGTGCCCTGGTCTCAGTTTTGGTCTCATTCATTTCGGACACATCGGGATAAATCTTCCCTTGGCCCTGCCGGGGTCACAGAAGTAGACCAGGACGTCAATAGCGACGGGGAGCGAGCCGTGTGCGGCCATCTCGGCTCCCTGGACCCAGGTGAGCGAGCGTCGCGCGTGGCCGGGCAGGGTCTGGACGGTGGCCACGAGGGCGTCGCGCACGCGTTCCGCGCTGCGGCCAGCGGGCAGGTGCAGGCTGGCTGAGGCGATAGGGCTGCGCGCCGCCATACGGAAATCGCAATAACGATCACCGGCAGATGATCTGTCTGGGATGCTCGCCGGGTGACGGCACCCATCACACGCCTCCCGCACATCTCGACCCCGAGCGCCCGGGCGCTCGGGTCGCTGAGTCTGGCCTTCGCAGCGGCCGCGCCACTGCTGCTGGCCGAACCCGGCACCCGGCCCGGCGCTGCGGGCCCGGCGGAGCTGGCCGACGCGACGCTGGCCGCCGCCCGGGACGGCTCCGTCGACCGCGTCGCCGGCCGGATTCCGCTCGGGTCTGACCCAGGTGGCGGTCGCGATCGAGGACGGCGTCGCGCTGTGCTCGGGCATGCACCAGCCGGTCGGCACCGCCCCGATCGCCGAACCGGCCTGACGCGACCGGTCGGCGCTCACCGGGGGCGACCCGTAGGACCGTCCGCCGGTTCCGGGGCCGGTGACGTCAGGGCTTCCCCTTTGAGACGAAAAGGGTGACGGCGGTGCCCGGGGCGACGGCGGTGCCGGGCCTGGGCTCGCTGCTGATCACCGCGCCGGCCGGGGCCTTCCAGTCGGTGAAGTTCTGGACGTGCTCGATCTTCAGTCCGACTTCCGTGAGGACCTTCTCGGCCTGGGCCTGGGGCATGCCGAGGACTGCGGGGACGGTGACGGAGGGGTCACCGGGCGCTGGTGCGGTGCGGGTGCCGGGGGAGGGCGTGGCGCTTCCCATCGGAGCCTCGGGGGAAGCGGTGGCGGAGGTGTCGGGGGCGGGGGAAGCGGTGGAGGTCGGCTCCGGCGGCGCGGGCGAGGGCGTCGCGGAGGCTACGGGCGCGGCGGCGGTGTGCCGGACCGGGGGCTGGTCGGAGCCGTGCAGGGCGAAGGCGGTGCCCGCGGTCAGGACGATGGCGGCCGCCGATGCCGTGACCGCGAGCAGTCCGCGCCGACGGCGGGTGCGGCGCAGGATGGCGGTGCCGTCGAACGCGGGGGGTTGTGCGTCGTTCGCGAAGTTGTCCATGGCCTGGATCAGTGCCTCTCTCAGGTCGGGGTCCGGGGTGGAGCCGAGGTGGCCGTCGGGCGGGAACGAGGTCATCACGCACCTTCGAACTGGGGCAGAGGAGTGGGCCGGCCGTCGTCCGGTACGGGCGCGGGCGGTTCGGACCGGGGCACCGCGGTGCGCAGTTTGGCCAGCCCGCGGGCGAGTTGCGAGCGCACGGCGGAGGGTGAGATCCGGAGTGTCTCGGCGATCTCCTGGTCGCCCATGTCATGCAGGTAGTGCAGCACCACGACGGTGCGCATACCGATCGGCAGGACGTGGAGCGCCTGTACCAGTTCGTCGCGAAGGTCCACGAGCCGGTACGGGTCACGGGGGTCTGCGTGGTCCGCGAGGTCCGAGCGCTCACCGGCCCGGCGGAGTCTGCGCCACCGGTCGTTGGCCAGGTTGACCACGATCCGGCGCACGTAGGCCTCCGGCGAGTCCGCGACGGCTACCCGGTTCCAGTGCCGGCATGCCTTCTCCAGCGCCTCCTGCAGCAGGTCCTCCGCACTGTCCTGACTTCCAGTCAGGATGTAGGCGGTCCGGAACAGTGCCGCGGAGCGCTGCTGGACGAACTCGACGAAGTCGATCCGCCGGGTGTCCCTGCCGCGCCTGCCCAGCCTCACCAGCCGCCCGCCGATGCACTCATGTTCTCCTCCTTCAGCGTTCCCACACCCATGACGGGCCCTCACCGCGTCCTGCTGCACCGAACCTCCCGAAGTGACACGCATCACTTGGGCCGGCGGCCCTGAACGCCCGACGCCCCCCGCCGAGAGCCCGTCAGGGCCGGTGGAGGCGTCGAGTTGTCGCGGCGCGGGCGCCCGGCGGACCGGGCCCCAGCGCTGCTCCGCAGAGGTTCTTGGAGGGGTGTCGATCAGGGCATGGGGTCGCCGAGACAGAGGCCGAAGGTGTAGTTCACGGCTTTCTCGGGCGGCTGAAGGGGAGATCAGGAGAACTCGAGGTTGTGGGGGCCGGGTCAGGATGACGGCCCGGCCCGGCCCCCACCGTCCTGGAGATCGAGCTGGTACTCGAATGAATGTTGTGTGCGTCGGCACATAGCCGAGCGCGTCGTTGATGTGCCTCATATACGGATTGTTATCGGCGGTGTCGGTAAGCAAGCCGCCGAGGTCCGGGTGCCGCTCAAAGGCATGCCGGATCGAGGCGGCCTTCATCCAGAGGCCGAGGCCATGCCCGCGATGATCAGGGAGGACACCGGTGCCGTAGTGCTGGCCATCGCCCTTGCCATCGCCGGGGACCACCAGTTCAGTGAACCCAGCGATCGAGCCGTCCGACTCGTCGATGGCAACGACGGTGTGCAGCACGTCACCCCGCCTTTCGATGGCCGCAGCTGCGGCCCGGACCCGTTCCAGGTCCCAGGTCACCGTGCCGAAGTCGGTGCTGCCCATCGGCATGTCGTCCATGACGTGGCGCGACGCGACAAACGTCTCGGCGAAGCCGTCCGGAACCGTACCCTCCCATGACGCCAGCCGATATCCCGGATGTGACTGTTCGGTGATCTCGGCGAGAGCGGTGATGTCCACCTCGGCCAATGGGAGGCGGGTGAAGGTCAGGGTCAGGACCCTGCGGAAGCCCCGGGCCGACAGGAATCGGTCGCCGGGAGTACCCGCCTCTGCCTGGGTGATGACACAGCGTCGGCCGTCCTCGCGTGCAGCGGCCACGGCTGCCTCCAGGAGCCGGGAGCCGGTGTGGTTTCGCCGCTCGGCCGGATGCTCTGCGGTGCCCACCCCGACCGCCTTTCATGTGGTCCAGCACAGCGGTGATCGCAATGATCACCTGTCCACCAACCGCCTCCCGCTGCACAGTCTCCAGCTGCAGTTCCAGCGTCCAGTCAGATCTGACCTCCATGTGGGCGATTGTGACGAGAGTCCCTGACAACCAGTCGGGCGTCACACGGAGAGCGCCAGATGGCGCGAATGGGCAAGGCAACCACCGCGTGCCTCGATCGACTACACGAGCACGAGCCGCACACGATCACCGCAGAGTTTGGTCATGTCGTCGATGTCCGACGTCAGCAGGACGACCGGCCGCTGCTGTCGCAGCGCCATCTCGGCCACTGCCGCGTCAATCGCGCACTTGTGGCCATGAAGACCTGCGGCGATCAGCATCGCGGAAGCCGCCCGGGCGTCCTCGTCCCCCACCTGCACGATCCGCAGCCCGGACAGAATCCAGCGGAGGCGGGCCCGGTCGGTGCGACTGAGCGCGGCTTCGATGATGGTCAAGGCACTGATCACCACCTCCATGCCCCGTTTGCGGGCCTCCGCGACCAGCGCGACGGCGGGTTCGTGGTCGTTGACCAGCTTGGACAGGCCCTCGGAGTCGAGCACCAGGGTGCCCTCGTGGCTCAGCTTGCGACGGGCCATCCGCCCTCCTCGCCGAACACCTCGTCGAAGACCTGCCGTGCGCGCTCCTGCTCCGCCGGCGAGATCGATCCCTTCCGGCGTTCATAGTCGGCCAGGTACTCGTCCAGGATCCGACCGCGCAGCTCGCGCTCGACGGCTGCGGTGATGAACGCCGAGAACTCGCGCTTGCCCACCCGCTGGCGGATGGCCTCGGCCGTACCTTCGGGCAGGGAGAGGCTGACCCTGGTGGCCGGCCCCTCGCCGATGCTGTAGGGCATCTCAGTCATGGGTCCAGATTGTCAAAGAAGTAGGAATTCCGATCCGGTCTCCAGACAGGCTTGCTCTGATTGCAGTTCTGGTTGCATTCACCCACGTCCGGTGCCGTCCGCAACCCGGTGAGCGAGCCACTCCACCCCAGGTCAGGACACTCAAACACGCCCCCGGGACAGCCGGACGAACAGTTGGAAAGCGTGTCGGGGGCAACCCCTCACGAGTTCGAGTCTCGTATCCTCCGTCGGCAGAAGGCCCGGACCGCACAACGGTCCGGGCCATCGTCGTATCCCGCCCGAGACAGGCGGAGGTGGCGCGCGTCCGTTGCCGACCTGCCACGACGCTGCCGCCGCGGGAAGCCCCATGGTTTCCAGGGCGGGGCGCCCCCGCGAGACACCTCGACATCCTCACGGCGACGTGGGAGGGGCCGCCCCGCGCACCCACGGGCACTGTGAGGTGGCGGATGCCCCATCAGTGGATCAGCCTTCGCCCGCTCCGACACGGCACGGCCAACGGCAGCACCGGGCATCGCCGCCCACGCAACACCTCTCCGCTTTGATACATAGGGCGATATACTTGAGGTGCGAGTTGATACCAGGAGGTGTATCGCATGAGCCGGACCGTGATCGATCTGGATGACGAGCTCCTCGCCGACGTGGCTCAGGCTCTCGGCACCAGCACCAAGAAGGAGACGGTCAACACCGCTCTTCGCGAGGTACTGGAGAACAGACGGCGAGCGCTCGCCCTCACACGACTGCGCGCCGCAGCCGATGCCGGGGCATTCGACCTTGAGATCTTCGAGGACAAGAGGAACTACCGTCGGTGAACGCGGCGCAATTC
This sequence comes from Kitasatospora sp. GP82, assembly GCF_029892105.1. Lineage (GTDB taxonomy): Bacteria > Actinomycetota > Actinomycetes > Streptomycetales > Streptomycetaceae > Kitasatospora. The sequence goes on from NZ_JARZAJ010000002.1 coordinate 85,269, forward strand.
CTGATCGACACCAGCGCGCTCGCGCGTTTCATGCGCGGCGACGCCGAGCAGTACGGCTGGGACCAGGCCGCAGCGGCCGGCCTGATCGCAACCTGCCCCATCACCGAACTTGAGTTCTTCTACAGCGCACGGACAGCCGCCGACCGCGCTCAGGGGATCGAGGACATGCGCTTGCTGTTCAGCTGGGTACCGGTCGATGACCGCGCCTACGACCGTGCCTGGCAGGTCCAGGACATGCTGACCAGACGAGGCCAGCATCGCAGCGCCGGAGCTGTAGACCTGATCGTCGCCGCCACAGCCGAACTGCAGGGCCTGACCCTCCTGCACCGAGACCGCGACTTCGAGTGCATCGCGAACGTCACGGGACAGGCCCTCCAGTGGTACGGGCCACAGGCCGGCAAGTGAATCAGGCTCCGTCCAGTCCATGGCCGGGAGAAGGAAGAGGGCTCTGGTTCGAAGAGGGCTCTGGTTCTGTGATGACGTGCCCGTGAAACGGCAGAACACGGCGCACCGTGGTTGCGGTTCTGGTTGCATTCATCCACGTTCGGCATCGTCCGCCACTCGGCAGCCAGGCCGCTCCGCCGCACCCATGAGGCTCCCCGGGGCGGTTTTTCGGGGCTTCCCGGCAGCCGCTCGACATGGTTGCCGCGTGCGGGGGGTCCAGTTGGAGCGCCCGGAGGCCGCGAGGGATGAGCGGGCGAGGACGATCGGGAGCAGGCCGGCGCACGGTCCTTGATCGGCCACAGGCACGCCCGGGCCTGCGGCCGCTGTTGGCTGCCGCAGGCCCGGGAGCCGATCATGCGGGTGTGGCGAAGACCTGCGTCCACCACGGGCCATTCGCACCGGAGTTGACGCCTACGCCGATGACCTTGAAGTTGCAGTTGAGGATGTTCTCGCGGTGCGGCGGGCTGTGCATCCACTCGTCCACCACGTGGGCCGGGTCCGGCTGACCGTAGGCGATGTTCTCGCCCCAGGAGCCGGCGTCGTAGCCCGCGGCACGCAGCCGGTAGTCGGCGTGGTGGCCCTCCGGGTCGGGGTGGGAGAAGTAGTGACGGGCAACCATGTCGTCCGAGTGCACCTGGGCTGCGGTCTGCGCCTGGGCATTGACGGTGAGCGGGCCGCAGCCGGCCTTGGCCCGCTCGATGTTGGTGAGGTCGGCGACCTGCTGCGCGAACTGCGCGGTGCTCCCGGTGGCCGGCGGCGCGTTGGTGACGGGCGCGTCGCCGCCCGCCACCGCGCTGTCTGCGGCCGTGGCGGCCGGCTTGGCGGCCGGGGCCTTGGACGCGGTCTTGCGAGCGGAGGACGACGCGACGGCCGACGCCGAACTGCGCTGCGGGGCCGAGGCCGAGGGCGACGGGGTGGCGGACGCGGACGCGGATGCAGACGCGGACGCGGACGCGACGGGGAAGGCGGACGCCACCGCGCTCGGCGCCAGCGGTACGTCACCGGCCACCGCGACCTGGGCCACGTCCTTGCCACCACCGGAGTGGGCGGAGGACAGCACGGCGTATCCGGTGACGCCGGCCACGACGAGCGCGGCGGCCACCGCGCTCGCGAAGACACCGCGGCGCCCGGCTCCGCGATGCCGGGGACGTCGACGGTGCGTCCCACCGTCCGGTGCCGACGCGGGCACGTGTGCCTCGGTCGCCGGGCCGTGCCACGGTCCGTCCCCCCGGTGCTGCGACCTGGCGAACTGGGGCGTGGGGTCGTCGTTCATACTGGTCTGCTTCCTGAGCGGGTTCGAGTCGGTGTCCGTTCCGACGCCCTGGGAGAACCTGCGGACCGAAGCGGGATAACGGAAAGAGTCCGACGGAAAACCCAGCCGGGATTCCTGTTATCCGCCCAGCCGCGACCGGTCTCCGACGCATGGGGGTCCGTGCGATCGGGACGAGTGAGGAGAGCGGATGCGGGTCGAAGACGGTGTGGACACCGAGGTGGTCGCGGCCGCGCGCGCCGGTGACGAGCAGGCCCGGGACCGGCTGATAGCCGGACATCTGCCGTTGGTCTACAACGTCGTCGGCCGCGCGATGAACGGGCATCCGGACGTGGACGACGTCGTGCAGGAGACCATGATCCGCGTGGTGAACGGGCTCGGGGGCCTGCGGGACCTGTCCTCGTTCCGCTCCTGGCTGGTGGCGGTCGCGATGAACGAGGTGCGCCGCTGCTGGTCCGCCCGGCGGACCGGGTCCGTCTCCGCCTTGGACGGGATGGAGAAACTCGCCGACCCCGCCGGGGACTTCGTCGGGCTGACGGTGCTGCGCCTCGGCCTGTCCGGGCAACGCCGCGAGATCGCCGAGGCGACCCGCTGGCTGGACGAGCACGACCGGGACCTGCTGTCCCTCTGGTGGCAGGAGGCGGCGGGCCGGCTCACCCGAGCGGAGCTGGCGACGGCGATGGAACTGTCCCCGCAGCACGCGGCCGTGCGGGTCCAGCGTATGAAGGAGCAACTCGAGCTCAGCCGCACAGTGATACGGGCGCTCGCCGCCACTCCGCGCTGCCCGGGGCTGGACGAAGTCGTCGCCGCCTGGGACGGGCGGCCGAGCGCGCTGTGGCGTAAGCGGATCGCGCGGCACACCCGTTCCTGTCCCGAGTGCTCGGGCCTCGGCCGGGACCTCGTGCCGGCCGAGGGGCTGCTCGCCGGCCTCGTTCTGGTGGTCCCGCTGCACGGCTTCGCCGCCCACGGCTCGCTCGCCGGCTGGCCTGCGGCACCCACCACCCACGCGGCTTCCGGCTCCGGCGGCACTCCTGCCGCTACGCCTCACCCGCTGGCCCCGGCCGCGCAGTTCCCCGCACACGGGTCGCCGGGCCCCTACCAGCCCTCCCCCGGCAGGTCCCACTCCGGCGGAGCGGATCGGGCGGGCGACTCCCATGCGAACGGCACGTGGCGCGGCACGAGCCGGCGGCTGCGGCATGGCGCGCAACTGGCCGGCACGCTCGCCGTCGCCGTCGCCGTACTCGGCGTCGTCCGCGCGCTCCCGGATCAGGCCGGCACGCCGCGGACCGCCGCACCTGTCTCCGTCCCGTCGACCGAGACGGCCACGGCCCTCGCCACACCGCTGCCGGTACAGGCCACGACCACCTCCGCCGGACCGACGCCCAGCTCGACTCCCTCCAGCACACCGACCGCCACCGCCCCGGCGCGGAGCCTCGAACAGCAACTCATCGACCTGATCAACGCCGAGCGAGCCAAGAACGGGTGTCGAGCGCTGCACGTCGACCCGAACCTGCACACCGCCGCCCAGCAGCACTCGCAGGACATGGCCACTCAGCACTACTTCGACCACGTCGACCAGCAGGGCCGCCATGCAGACGGCCGGATCACCGCGGCCGGGTACCAGTGGAGCCGGTGGGGCGAGAACCTCGACCGGAACACCAAGGCACCCGCTGCCGTACTGAACGACTGGTTGGACGGCGCGATCCACCAACAGAACATCCTCGACTGCCAGTTCACCGACGCCGGGGTCGGCATCGCCCCCGCGACCGGCGGTCGGCTGTGGACCCTCGACCTCGCCGCGCCCCGCTGACCGCGCCCGAGTCCGCAGGCGCCCTCGGAAAGCGTGTTGGGGGCAACCCCTCACGAGTTCGAATCCCGCATCCTCCGCCTCTGCCCGCCGGGCAGCTCGAAGGCCCCGACCGCCCGGCGGTTTCCAGCGGTCGGGGCCTTCGCCGTTCCGTGGTTGCAGCGTGGAACGCGATCGACAGCACGGCCGGCCCCGTCCCCTGGTGAAACCGGGCCGAGGCCGCTGAAACCGAGCTGAGGCCGCGCTGAAACCCGCGCGCCGCAACCTCTGTTCCATGAACACGACGACATCCCGAACCGCGATCGAGGTCTCCGGTCTCCGCAAGACCTACGGCAAGCAGGTCGTCCTCGACGGCATCGGCTTCGAGGTCCAGGAAGGGACGGTCTTCTCGCTGCTGGGCCCGAACGGCGCCGGCAAGACCACCACCGTGCAGATCCTCACGACGCTGCACGCTCCTGACGGCGGCGCCGCGAGCATCATGGGCCACGACACCGTCCGCGAGGCCGATGCGGTCCGCCGGACGATCGGCGTCACCGGCCAGTTCTCGGCCGTCGACACCCTCCTCACCGGCGAGGAGAACCTCCAGCTGATGGCCGACCTGCACCACTTCGACCGGAAGAAGGGCCGCCGCCGCGTCGCGGAGCTGCTGGAGCAGTTCGACCTCGTCGACGCCCGCAAGAAGCCCCCGGCGCAGTACTCCGGCGGTATGAAGCGCCGGCTGGACCTGGCGATGACCCTGGTCGCCAAGCCGCGCGTGATCTTCCTGGACGAGCCGACCACCGGCCTGGACCCACGCAGCCGCCGAAGCATGTGGCAGGCGATCCGCGAGCTCGTCGACGGGGGTGTCACCGTCTTCCTGACGACCCAGTACCTGGAGGAGGCCGACCAGCTCGCCGATCGCATCGCCGTGCTGAACGGCGGAAGCATCGTCGCGCACGGTACGTCCGCCGAGCTCAAGCAGCTCATCCCCGGCAGCCACGTCCGGCTGCACTTCGCCGACGCGAACGAGCTCGCCCTGGCCGCCTCGGCCTTCCGAGGCTCCAGCCGCGACGACGCGGGCCTGACCCTGAGCGTTCCCAGCGACGGGAGCATCGGGTCCCTGCGAACGGTGCTGGACCGGGTCGAGGACTCCTCGATCGACGCCCAGCAGCTCACCGTCCACACCCCCGACCTCGACGACGTCTTCTTCGCCCTGACCGGCGAGGCTCCCGCGGCGACCGGGACGACCGGCATGACCGACACGACCGAGAAGGCGGCGACCCGATGAGCACCGCGAGCCACACCCTCCGCGACACCCGCACGATGTTCCGCCGGGACACCAGGCTGTCCCTGCGCAACCCGATGATGACGATCAGCGGCATCATCAGCCCGATCGTCATGTTCCTCCTGCTGAACTACGTCTTCGGCGGCGCCGTCGCCACCGGCGGCAGGTACGTCGACTACCTGGTCCCCGGCATCCTCGTGATGGCCGTCGGCTCGGGCGCGGCGACCACCGCCGTGAACCTGTCGGCCGATGTCCACGAGGGCATCGTCGCCCGGTTCCGCACCATGGCGATCGCCCGCTCGGCGATCCTCGGCGGGACGGTGGCCGGCTCGGTGATCAGGACCCTGATCAGCCTCACGCTGATCACCGGCGCGGCCCTCGCCGTGGGCTTCCGCCCGCACGGCAACGCGCTGGCCTGGTGCGGCGCTGCGGGCCTGCTGGCCCTGGCCGCCTTCGCCCTGACCTGGATCGCGGTCGGCATCGGCATCATCGCCAAGACCGCCGCCGGTGCGAACAGCCTGACACTGCCCTTCCAGTTCCTGCTCCCGTTCCTGTCCAGCGCGTTCGTCAGCCCGGCGACGATGCCGAGCGGCCTGCGCTGGTTCGCCGACAACAACCCCTACACCCACATCATCGACACGCTGCGCGGCCTGCTCCTGGGCGGCCCGATCGGCAGCCACGCGGCCTGGGCCGTCGGCTGGTCGCTCGCGATCGCGCTCCTCGGCTTCGCGTGGGCTAGGTCCGCGTTCGAGAAGGCCTGACCGACAGGAGCGCCAGGGCCGCCTCCCTGAGCGAGTCACGACTCAGACCGGCATACTCCGAGACGGCATCGGAGTAGGCCGGTCCGTCGGCGTTCTCGGCGTCCTGACGGGCCGTCTGCGGCCGCATCGTCGGCTGGAAGCCGCACACGAACCGGAACCGCTCGGCCAAGGCGATCATTCTGGCGCCGGAGCGCCTGGTCGCCTCGGACTGGATGTCGGCCATGCCGAGCGCGAGAAGCATCGCTCCGCAGACCGGGATGGCACCCGGCGACGACGGCGACGCAGCCTCCGGCGAGGACAGCAGCGCGTCGAGGAACCGTGGCAGATCCCTGACGATGTCCTGCACCGCGTCGATCCGACCGTGCCGGGCGTGCGCGGCGACCGCGACGGAGAGGATCTCCGACGCCCCGGGATCGGGGATCGGATCGAGCCGGAAGAACCGGCTCTCGTCGTTTCCCAGGCGCCCGGCGCACCGGCGCCACAGGGCCAGTCCTTCCTCGATCCGGCCACGGGCCAGCTGGATCTCGGCCCGGACGCCGAGACTGAACGTCTGCACGCCCCGCGACTCGTCCTGCCGGCCCTGGGCCGCCAGCTCCAGCCAGCGCTCGGCCTCGTCGACGTCGCCGACCTGGAGGTTGCCCATGACCATGCCCCACCGGATGCCGACGGTGTCGGACCAGTGGCCCAGCTGCTCGGTCGCGTCCATCGCGGTGTGCATGTGGTGCAGGGCTTCGGCGCCCCTCCCGGCTTCCAGATACAGCTCGCCCAGACGGGAGTGGACGACGATGCCGAGCCAGGGCGTGCCGAGGGCGTCGACGGCACCGCGCATCCGCTTCGCCGCCTCCAGCGCCTGCTCGGACTCACCCTGGCCGGCCAGCAGATAGCTGGTGATGCCGTTGGCGATCCCGGCCAGCAACGGCTGGTCGCTTTCGCAGAGCTCGAAGAGCCTGACCGCGACGTCGGCGCGCGGTTCGATGACGGTCCGGAAGACGTGCGCCATCGCCCGGGCCAGGGAGTCCGGCGGGGCCGGCGGCAGACGGCGGAGCGTGGCGAGGTGGCGAAGGGCGTTCTGCGGGTTGGTGAAGAACGAGTGGATGGCGCAGAAGGTCGCGGCGGCCCGGGCCACGTCGACGGACCCCGGCTCCGGCCGGTAGTGGGACAGGAACCAGGACGTCTCCTCGGCCACCGCGGCGACGCGGCCGAGATTGGACTCGACGGTCCAGGTCGAGCAGAGGACCGCCGTCGCGGCGGCGACCGCCGCGCCGTCGTCACGGGCGAGGCCGTGGCGCAGGGCCGACAGGAGGTTGTCCTGCTCGGGTTGGATGACGTCCAGGGCCCCCCGCAGATCCGCCCCGAACACCTCCTCGTGGTGCCGGAGCCCGAAGTCCCCGGCCCAGCACAGGAGTCCACCGACGGCGGCCTCCGTCTCCCCGGCCTCCTCCCGCAGGGCGCTGCTGAACTCCCGCACGGTCTCCAGCATGCGGAACCTGGCACCTGACGGCTGATCGGCGACCTTGAGGAGCGACTGGTCCACGAGGTGTTCCAGGGTGTCCAGGACGTCGTCACCGCACAGGTACTGGGCCGCGTCGGCGGTGAAGCCGCCCGGAAAGACGGACAGCGCACGCATCGCGGCCTGGTCGCCGGGGGTGAGGAGGTTCCAGCTCCAGTCGACCACGGCCTGCAGAGTCCTGTGACGCTCCGGGGCGTCGCGGGCCCCGCCGCGCAGGAGGGAGAACCGGTTCTCCAGGCGCCGGGCGATGTCGGCGACCGACATGACGCGGATTCGCGCGGCCGCCAGTTCGACGGCCAGCGGGAGCCCGTCGAGGCGGCGACAGAGCTCCTCGACGACGTCGCGCGCAAGGACGGCGTCCGGTCTCGCGGCTCGCGCGCGCTGCTCGAAGAGCTTGACGGTCGTCGGCAGCGACAGCTCCGGGAGCTGGAAGACCGACTCGGAGAGAAGGCCCAGCGGGGTGCGGGTCGTGGTCAGGATGCCGAGATCCCTGGTCCGGGAGACCAGGGCCCGCACGAGCTCGGCGGCGCCGCGCGTGACGTGCTCGCAGTTGTCGAGGATCAGCAGCGCCGTCCCCGACCCCAGCACCTCGGCGATCCTCCCGACGTCGTCGACGGGACCGGGTATCCCCATCGGTCCCGCGCCCTGGGCGCCGATCGCGGAGGCGACCTCGGCGGCCACCTCGTCGTCCGCCGCGACCCTGGCGAGCTCGACGAAGTGGACGATGCGGTGTTCGGTCCGCCGCGCGACGACGTGGGCGAGCCGTGTCTTCCCGAGCCCGCCGGGGCCCACGATGGACGCCACCCGCGACGTCCTCAGCAACTCGACGACGGCGGCGACTTCCTCGTCCCTGCCGAGGAGGGGATTGGGCTCGTGGACGACGCCGTGCCGGACCGGCGGAGCCTCGTTCTGCAGGAGCTGCCGGTAAACCGCCTGGAGCGCGACGCCGGGTTCGGTTCCGAGCTCGTCACGGAGCTCGCGACGGTAGCCGTCGTAGGTGGTCAGGGCTTTCGACGGACCCTGAGTCGCAGCCTCGGCGTGCAGCAACTCGACCAGGATCTCCTCGTCGCGGGGGCTCTCCCGCAGCAGCGCGCCCAGTGTCTCGTACGCCTCGGCGTACCGGCCGAGCCCGGCCAGTGCGAGCCCCCGAGCCTTCGCGAGGCGCCGGTACGTCGCGGCCCTCTGACGCCTGAGTGTCGCCAGCGGGTCGTCCGACTCCGCGTCGTCCACCGGTCTGCCGTCCCACAGGGCGATCCCCGCCTCGGCGCGATCGAGCGCGGCGCGGTGATCACCGGCGCGGGCCGCCCTGGCGGTCTCGGCGACAGCGACGAGCACGGCAGCGGCGTCGACCTGTCCCTCGCCGACCCCGAGCCGATAGCCGCTGGGCGTGCTGACGATGACCTCGGCCCCGAGCTGCGCCCGCGCCCGCGAGACCAGAACCTGCACCGCCTTCGTCGGATTCTCCGGCATCCTGTCCGGCCACAGTCCCTCGACGAGCAGCGCCGTGCTGCACCCGGTCCGCAGATCGTCGGCGAGCAGCGCGAGCAGCCCGCGGATGCGCGGACTGGTGACCTCCCGGCCACGGAAGGACACGCGGGACAGAAGCATCAGGTCGGTGGCCACCGGGCGATCTTAAGACCGACCGGCAGTAGGGAGCGCGGGTCAAGGAGCGGCGCTCCCTACTGCCGGTCGGTCCAAGTGCCGGACCATCGGGCGAGCGGTGCCCGTGACCCATGAGCGAGTTCGTCGATCCCGAGAACCCGGACGGGATCGTCAACGAGCGCCTGCCTATGGTGGTCCGGGCCTTCGTCGTTCACCGCCTCACCGCGATCCGGTGATGCCTCAGCTGTTCAGGTGCCCGAGTACGGATCGCACCGCGCGCTCCACGGCGTCGCGTGCCTGCTCGGTGTGGTCGATCGTGTCGAACCCGTGGTGGCCGAGCGGCACGTCGACCACCTCGATATTGGCCTTGCAGTCATTGGCAGCGGTCATGAACTCCTCGACCGTCGCTGCGATCTCCGCCTGCTCCAGCCCCACCCGGGTCAGCACGACCGGGAGTTGACCCGCCGAGCCCACCGTGGCCGCGGGGCGGAACCGGGAGTCCACAAGCCCCCACCAGCTCGGCAGCGGCGCGAGTATGGGATAGCTCGCCGCCAGGCACCGCAGCCACGGCGGGGGCGCCGAGAGCCAGTCCGCCGACAGCAGCCCGCCCCCGGAGAAGAACCACAGCGCGACGCGTTCCCCGTCGACACGCGGATCGGCCCGTACGAGCTCGACCGCTGCGGCGACGTCCTCGGCAGCGCGCGGGTAGTCGGCGAGGCCGTGCAGCCGGTGATCCAGCGTCGCACCGACCGCTCCCAGGCTCGCCGCGTACCGGCCGTAGCCGACGTAGGAGGGCCAGTCCCGCGGCGTGGGCTGCAGGTCGGCGGGAATCGGGCCGCCATGGACGAACACGATCGCCGGACGAGGGTGGTCGGCGTCCGGCAGATGGAGATCGACCCGTCCCACCCGTTCGCGAGGCCGCTCCGAGACATCCATGAGGAAGGGCTGGAGGTGTGCCTGCTGCCTGCCCTCCGAAGCCGCCACCCGGTGCCCTTCCCCTGCGGCGGCCCGCAGCAGCACCTCGGCCAGCTCGTCGGGGGCGGAGAGCATCGGCCAGTGCCCGGTGTCGAGATCGAAGAAGCTCACCCGGGGGTCGGCGAGCGCCTGGAACTGCGGCAGCCCCGATTTCACCAGCGTCTCGACCACGGTGATGCTCGACCCGTTGGCGGTGCAGAAGACGCCGGTGATCGGCAGCCCGGAGGCCGCACCCGACAGTCGGAGCGGCCGGGTGAGCGTGCCCGACGGCTGTGGTGCGGCCAGGCGGTCCAGCCGTGCCAGCGCGTCCGCGGGGATGCCCGCGATGCTGCCCCAGCGCTGCCACTCGCCGAGCGGCGGCGGGATCCGCCAGTCGCCCTCCGCCTGATCGGCCCGGTGCCGCAGCCGGTCGCGGACCACCTGGTCGGGCACCAGTGCCAGAGCCGAGTCACCGTCCCGGGGCATACCCGCATCCAGGTAGACGATCCGCGCGATCCGCTCCGGACGCCGGTCGGCGGCGCCCAGCACCGGATGGATACCGTAGCCGTGGCCGACGACCACCACCTCCGGCGCGTCGACCTGGTCGATCAGCCGCACCAGATCCCCGATGTGCGTCTCCAAGTCCGTGTCCGGCCCCGCCAGATGGCGACGCTCCCCCATGCCCGTGAGCGTCACCGGACACACCTCGGCCCCCGACTCCCGCAGCCGGACCGCCACTTCCTCCCACACCCAGCCCCCGGTAAAGCTCTCCGACACCAACACGAACACCGTCATAGCCGCCTCCTCGCACACCTCGGTCCGCGCGGCCGGCCTCACAGGCCGCCCGCGCACACCAGTACGGTAGGAACTCCCCCTGAGGGAGGTTCAAGCCTTGTCCCCTGACGGCATGTGGAGCATCGGAGAGCTCGCCGAACACGCGGGCGTCACCGTCAAGACCGTCCGCTTCTACTCCGACCGCGGCCTGCTGCCCGAAACCACCCGCAGCACCGGAGGCCACCGCCGCTACGGTCCCGAAGCCCTCGACCGACTCCACCTGATCCGCTCCCTGCGCACCCTCGACCTGCCCGTCTCGGAGGTGGGCCGGGTCCTCGACCACGAGGACCGGCGCGCGCCGGCTGCCGAATCCGACCCCCGCGAAGCCGGAGACCTATCCGACCGAGTAACTCATGGAACCACCTCTCGTCGCCGTCCACCCTGAGGCCTGACGTGGGATCAGGGTCAAAACAGGCTTGCGCGGCCGGGGTGCGGATCCCGCCTCTCTCACCCGCCTGGGCGGTCCGGCTGGCGGTGGGGGCCGGGCGGGGGCTTGGCTGGTGTCGCGTGGGAAGGAGCAGGCGATGCGGACGAGCCCCGGGACGACGGAGAGGGCGCTGCGCACGCCGCGGGCCGCAGCGGTGGCGGGGATCGTGTTCTCGGTGCTGCTGGGGATCGTGATCGTCCTGGTCCGCAACGCGCTGCCCGAGCATCCCGGCGACGCGGCCGAGTGGTTCACGAACCCCTCGCGGCGGACCACCCTGCAGGTGGCCTTGAACCTCCTCCCGTTCTCGGGGATCTCCTTCCTCTGGTTCATGGCCGTCGTCCGGAGCCACATCGGTGCGGGGGAGGACAAGTTCTTCGCCACCGTCTTCCTCGGCAGCGGCCTGCTGTTCGTCGCGACTGCCCTGGGTCTCGCGGCGACGGCGGGCGGCCTGCTGGCCCTGGCCGACGTACCCGGCACGCTCGCGGTGGGCCCACCGGACCAGGTGTGGCAGTTCGGGCGTTCCACGTACGTCCTGCTGACGACGTACGCGATGCGGATGGCGGCGGTCTTCACCCTCTCGACCTCGACGATCGCGCTGCGTCTTGGCATCGTCCCGCGCTGGCTCGCCGTCCTGGGCTATCTGGCAGCCGTGGTCCTGCTGGCCGTGGTCGGCAGCGTCGCCTGGTGCGAACTGGCCTTCCCCGTCTGGACGCTGGTGATCAGCAGCTACATTCTCGTCGCCACGCTCCGTGCCGAACCCGCGCGCGCCGGCTCTTGAACCGCCCCGGCCCTCGGTTCACCGGCCCCCCCGCTCGCGCCTGCCGCCGTGCGGCCCGTGCGGAGCGGGCGCATGCTCGGGAGAGAGGCCCGAGGCCCGCCCTGGAGGACTTGTCATGACGACAGTGACAGGCCCGGAGCCGATCCCAGGCCCGCAGGGGCTTCCGGTTCTGGGCAATATCCGCGAGATCTCGCACGGCAACCCCATCGAGAACATGATGGGGCTGGCGCGGGAGTACGGGCCGATCTACCGGCTGCGAACACCCTCCGGTGACCGTCTGATCGTCTCCGGAGTCGATCTGGTCGACGAGGTGTGCGACGAGACGCGGTTCGACAAGCTCGTCGGTGGCGGGCTGGCGAACCTGCGTGGTTCGGGCGTCAGTACGGGGTTGTTCAGTGCCGACACCGACGACCCTCTGTGGCACCGTGCGCACAACATCCTGATGCCGCCCTTCGGTACGCAGGCGATGCGCGACTACCTGCCGATGATGCTGGACCTGGCCGGGCAGCTGATGGACAAGTGGGCCCGGCTCAACCCCGACGACGACGTCGACGTCCCTGCGGACATGACCCGCCTGACCCTGGACACCATCGCGCTGTGCGGGTTCGGCTACCGCTTCAACTCCTTCTACCGCGAGACGCCGCACCCCTTCGTCGACGCCATGGTGCGGACCCTGCTCGAGGCGCAGAAACGAGCCCGTATCCCCGACTTCGCCGCCCGCCTGCGCAAGGGCGCGCAGCGCAGGTTCGAGCAGGACACCGCGTACATGAACGCGACCGTGGACCGGATCATCCAGGAGCGCCGCGCCGCCGGGGACACCGGGACGCGGGATCTGCTCGACTGCATGCTGACGGGCGTGGACCAGCAGTCCGGTGAGCGGCTGCCGGACGAGAACATCCGGGCGCAGTGCATCACCTTCCTCATCGCCGGTCACGAGACCACCAGCGGTCTGCTGTCCTTCGCCGTCGACTTCCTGCTCAAGCATCCCGAGGTCGTCGAGCGGGCACGGGCCGAGGTCGACGACGTCCTCGGCACGGACCCGGGAGTCCCGCCCGGCTACGAGCAGGTGCACCGGCTGACCTATGTCACCCAGATCCTGGAGGAGAGCCTGCGGCTGTGGCCGACCGCTCCCGCGTTCAACCGCACGCCGTACCAGGACACCGTCATCGGCGGCCGCTACCGGGTCGCCCACGGGGTGCCGCTGACGGTCCTGATTCCCGCGCTCCACCGGGACCGGCAGGTCTGGGGCGCCGACGCCGAGGAGTTCAACCCCGAGCACTTCAGCCCGCAGCGCCGGGCCGGGATCCCGCCCAACGCCTTCAAGCCGTTCGGCACCGGGCAACGGGCCTGCATCGGGCGGCAGTTCGCGATGCAGGAGGCACAGCTGGTACTCGGCATGCTGCTCCAGCGGTTCGAACTGATCGACCATCTCGGCTACCGGCTGAAGGTCAAGCAGACCCTGACGATCAAACCCGACGGCCTGCGGATCCGGGTCGGGCCGCGCGCCGGCCGCACGCTCACCGCGCCGTCCGCGACCGCCGCCCCCGATGCGCGCGGCGGCACCCCCGAGCCGTCCCCGGCCACGGCCCCGGCGCCCGTGGTGGAGGGCCACGGCACGCCGCTGGCGGTGCTGTTCGGCTCGAACCTCGGCACCGCCGAGGGCATCGCCACCCAGATCGCCAGGGAGGGGACGGAACGCGGCTTCGCCGTCACCCTCGCACCCCTGGACGAACACATCGGTGAACTCCCCCGGCAGGGAGCGGTCGTGGCGGTCTGCTCGTCCTACAACGGCGCACCGCCCGACAACGCCGCCGGCTTCTGCGCGTGGCTGCGCGACTCCGCCACCTCACCGGAGAGTTGCGACGGCGTGCGGTACTCGGTGTTCGGCTGCGGGCACAGCGACTGGGCGGCGACCTACCAGGCCGTGCCCAAGCTGATCGACGCCGAACTGGGCGCGCACGGCGCGGCCCGGGTCCACCCGCGGGGTGAGGGCGACGCCAGAGGGGACTTCGACGGCCAGTACCGCACCTGGCACGCGGGACTGTGGCCCGCGATGGCCGAGGCCCTGGCACTGCCGGCGGAGGTGGGCATGCAGGCCAGGACCGGGCCCCGGCTCGCGATCTCCATGGTCAACAAGCGGGAGACGAACCCCGTGGTCGTCTCCTACCGCGCCTGTCCGGCCTTCGTCCGGGTCAACCGCGAGCTGCAGCACCACGACGGCCGACCGCCGGACCGCTCCACCCGGCATCTGGAGATCGCCCTGCCCGCCGGGACGACCTACCAGGCCGGGGACCACCTCGGTGTACTGCCGCGCAACAGTGCCGAGCTGATCTGGCGGGTGCTGCTGCACTTCGCCTTGGACCCCGGCACGTACATCACCATCACGCCCGGGCCCGGCGTGCCCACGCATCTGCCCACCGGCGAGGCCGTACCGCTGATCGGCGTACTGGCAAGCTGCGTCGAGCTCCAGGACGTGGCCACCCGCTCCGATCTCGAAACCATGGCCGCCCACGCCGGGGACCCCGCGCAGCGCGAGGAACTGCTCGCGCTGGCCGACGACGACGCCGAGGGGCGCGCCCGGTACCAGGACCGGGTCTTCGGGCCGCGCAGGTCCGTCCTGGACCTCCTCGACGAATTCCCCTCCTGCGCCCTGCCGTTGGCCGAGTACCTGGATCTGCTCCCGCCGCTGCGTCCCAGGTACTACTCGATCTCCTCCTCGCCGCTGGTGTCCCCGGAGGTCTGCAGCATCACGGCCGGGGTGGTGGACGCCCCCGCCAGGTCCGGGCAGGGACGGTTCCACGGCGTCTGCTCCACACACCTGAACGAAAGCGGCCCCGACAGTACGGTGTTCGCGTTCGTCCGCAAGCCCACCATCCCGTTCAGGCCGACCGAGAACCCCCACCAGCCGATGATCATGGTCGGCTGCGGCACCGGCCTGGCCCCGTTCCGGGGCTTCCTGCAGGAGCGGGCCGCACAGCAGCAGCAGGGCGTCCCCGTCGCCCGGTCACTGCTCTTCTTCGGCTGCCGCAATCCCGAGCAGGACTTCCTCTACGAGGAGGAACTGCGCGGCTTCGAGGCCGCCGGGATCGTACGCCTGCGCCCCGCCTTCTCCCGGCAACCCGGCCACCCCAAGAGCTACGTCCAGCATGTGATCGCCCAACACGAGGACGAGGTCTGGCAGTTGCTGCAGGACAACGCGGTGATCTTCGTCTGCGGGGACGCCACCTCGATGGCCCCGGACGTGCGCCGTGCCTTCACCGAGGTCTTCAGCCACCGGACCGGCACCGCGACGGCGGACGCCGAGGCATGGCTGTCCGGCCTGCGAGCGGCCGACCGCTACCTGGAGGACATCTGGGGCGGCGGCTGAGACTGTGTGGGAGATGTGCAGATCCCTGTTACATGCTGAGGACATCACGCACACGGAATGGCGATCTCGGCCCGACAGGATTCTCACATCGCACAGAGCAGCAACCAGCCGAACGGGTGCACCAAGGCCCCGAAGGACGGCGGACGCGGCTCACGCGAAAGCGATCCACCGCACCGTCAACGTTCCTGGGGGAACCACTCATGTCTGCTCGCACCCGTCTGCGCAGTGCCGCCACGATCGCCCTCACCACCGTCATCGCCACCAGCGCCGTGGCGCTGCTGTCCGCCTGCGACCCGACCCCCACCTCGAAGGCCGGCGCCGGCGTACCGGTCAACTCCGCACCGGCCACCACTGGTTCGACCCCTTCCGCGCCGGCCGCCACCACTCCCGCCCCGGGCGGCTCCGCCTCCGAGAGCGCCTCGCCGTCGGCGGCCGGCACCCCCACCAAGGCCGCGCCCTCGGCCACCTCGCCCCACGAGCCGACCGCCCCGGGCACGCCCTCGGACCTGAACGGGACGGAGAGCAACGGACTGACGATCAGCAACGGCACCCGGTACGTCCTGATGAACGGCGCCTCGGTCGACTTCGGCACCATCGTCCGGGACCTCACCTGGTCCCCCGACGGCGCCAAGGCCGCGTTCATCGACGGCTCGGGCAACCTCGTCGCCTCGAACCCCGACGGCAGCGGCCGGGTCGTCGTCGCCCGGAACCCCGGCGGGCAGACCTGGTCCCACCCGACCTGGCAGGTGGCGCCCGCCTACGGCAGCAACATCCCGGCCAAGAACAACCTCATCTTCGCCGCGGACAAGGACGGTGTCTCCCGTCTGGAGCGGGTGCCCGCCACCGTCGTCGGAGGCACGCCGACCACGCTGGGCCTTGAGCCCCCCTTCGACCAGGAGGACAAGCCGCTGCCGCAGACCGGCAACGTCTGGCCCAACGCCAATGGCGGCCACGGCACCGCCCTCTACGCGAACACCGGCAACGGTGAGGTCTACATCCGCGACGACTACCTGCGTCAGCAGGGCGGCGTCATGACCGAGGGCTCCGAGCCCGCACTCTCGACCGACGGGGAGGACGTCGTCTTCGTCCGCTCGGTCCACGGCCACGACCACCTGTTCGAGATGCGCCTGGGCGACAGGACCGCCAAGGACCTCACCCCGAACGCCACCACCGACTACACCGAGCCGGCCTTCTCCAAGGACGGCAGGACCATCGCCGCCCGGACGCCCAAGGGCATCGTCACCGTCCCGGCCAACGGCTCGGCCGCGCCGAAGCTGATCTCCACCCACACCGGCCTGCCCAGCTTCCGCCGCTGACGCTCCCGGCACAAGGACCGACCTGGCCCGGTCAGTTCCCGGCCAGGCGGTCCAACTCGGCTCGCAGTTGCGCCAGATGCTCGTCCGCGTCGTCGTGCGGCAGGAACTCGACCACGTCGAGGAACCGGAACAGGACGCGGCTCTCGGTGACCGCGTACTCGTAGTCGCCGAACCCCACGACCGCACCCGTCGCACCACGCACGGCGCCGCGGACGACATGCCCGGTCAGCTCGTCCGGCTGGTCCGCCGACAACCCGCGCCGCGCGTTGGGCCGGGCCAGATAGGGGCACACCATCGAGGCGTAGAGCATGCACGCCCGGTGCCCAGGGCCCTCCAGGGTCGGCGCGAGGTTGCGGTAGGGACGCCCTGCGGCCAGCGCCTCACCGATCGCGGCGCTCTCCGCGGCGCCAACCACCCGCCACACCGTGCCCCGGGGCATCACGGTGTTGCAGACCGAGCAGAGCCGCATCCGCGCGCACTCGGCACTGCGGCCGTAGTCGGTGAGGGCGAACTGCGGTGCGTCGCCCTCCCACGGTGTGATGGCCGGAACGGGATAGCCGCGAGTGTCGCGGGGCCGGCCATGGACGGCCGGCGGCATCGGGACGGTGTCAAAGCGCACGGACCATGCCTACCAGGATCCGTCCGCACAGCGCACCACCGGGGGCGCTGCGGCGCGGAGTCGGCGCAGCGTCCAGCCCCGGCCCTCGGGGTCGAGGGGGCGGGTGGCCGCCGTGAACAGCTCGGCGGCGCGGCGGTAGGAGAGCCGGCCGCGGCCACTGTGCGGGCACAGGTCGGCGGCGGGAGTGCCGGCGGTGGCGCGGCGGTCGGTGAGGAGCAGCGGGCCGCCGGTGCGGCCGACGAGAAGGAGGGGCAGCAGGCGGGCGCTGCCGGATCCCCAGTGCAGCGGTGGCCGGCCCGCCTGCGGGTTCGCCTGCCGGTCGGGGCGGGGGCGGGTGCGGCGGCGAGAGAGGTCGAGGTCGTCGATGTCGAGGGCGAGGACCTGCTCGATGGCGGCGCCGGTTTCGTGCAACAGATGCCAGGTGGCCTGTTCGCGCAGCGGAACACGCAGTGCGAACAGGGCGCGCAGGTCTGCGGGGTACAGCGGCGACGTCCCGCTGCCGGGGAGCGCACACGGGCGCAGCCGTGCCACCGGATCGCCGTGGATCCAGCTCTGGGCGCGCCACCAGAGGACCGCACCGCGCAGGATGGAGAGCTCCCGGTTGACGGTTCGCGGATCGGCGTCGGCGGCTCGCTGCGCGAGCCCCAGCCGGAGCCGCTCGGCGGCCTGCGGGCCGTCGAGGAGCGCCAGCGGGAGGACCGGCGGCAGCGCGCGGCGCCGGTCGCGTCCGACCGGGACCGGCCGGTCCACCAGCGCCCAGGCCCAGGTGGCCAGCGCGATGCGGTAGATCCTGCGGGAACCCTCACCGAGGTCGGCGGCGGCGAGATAGCGCTCCACCGCGACCGCGTACTCCACCGGCTGCGCCGCCCCCCGTGCCGTTTCCGCCATGCCGTACTCCGCTCGGTCTTTTCCGCAGTAAACAGCTTCCGGAAGTACATCATGGAAGCCGCGGGAAGCGGAGCTTCATCACTGTTCAGAAGCGTTTCCGAGAGTCTTTTACTGCGACAGATACCCGATTTCCAGAATTGCCTCGCCCAGACTCAACTCTTTCCCCGAAAAGCCTTGTGGGGCGGTCCGTGCGAGAGGCAGACTTGCCGCCCATGGCAATGGATGTGCAGAGCAACGAAGCGAATGCGCCCGGCCTGAAAGGCCGTCTGTCCGTGTTGGCGGAACCCGACTTCCGCCGGTTCTTCATCGGCTACGCCACCTCACTGCTCGGGTCCTCCATGGCACCCGTCGCGGTGGCGTTCGCCGTACTCGGCAGCGGAGGCGGCGGCACCGAGCTCGGCTGGGTGATGGCGGCCAGAATCCTGCCGATCGTGCTCGTGCTGCTCGCCGGTGGCGTCGTCGCCGACCGACTGGGCAGCAGGCGCGTGATGCTGACGGCGGATCTGCTCCGCTGCCTCACCCAGACGGTGTTCGCCGCCGTCCTCATGGCGGGGCACCCCCCGCTCTGGGCCATGGTGGCGCTGGTCGGCGTCTGGGGCATCGGCGAGGGGTTCTTCCTTCCCGCCCTGGGCGCGCTCGTACCGGAACTCGTACGCAACCGACGCGGCCTGGCCGACGCCAACACGCTGCTGGGGCTGGCCAGATCGGTGAGCACGGTCGCGGGCCCGGCTGCCGCCGGGATCATCACGGCCGCCCGGGGGCCCGCCGCGGTGCTGTTCGTGGACGCGGCCACCTACGCGATCGGCGCCGTGGCCCTGTTCCGGCTCTCCGTCCCGCTCACCGCCCCGGCGCGTGCGGCCGAGGATCGCCCGAGGTCCATGCCGGCCGATCTCAGGGAGGGCTGGTCCCAGTTCCGCTCACGGACCTGGCTCTGGGCCACCACGGTCCACATGGGGCTGTTCAATCTGCTGGTCTGGGCGCCCTTTCTCGTCCTCGGCCCGCTCACCGCGCAGCAGCGGCTCGGCGGCGCCCGGGCCTGGGGGCTGGTCATGGCCGTCTACGGCACCGGAGCCGTCCTGGGCGGGCTGGCCGTGCTCGGCCGCCGACCACGCCGGCCCCTCCTGGTGGCCGTGATCGCCTCCCTCGGCTGGGCACTGCCCTCCGCCTCCCTCGCCGCCGGCCTGCCGCTGCTCTGGACGGCGTTCGCCGCACTGCTCGCGGGCGTCGGCGGCGCCGTCGTCGACACCCTCTACACCACCACGACCCAGCAGAACGTACCGTCCGAGGTCCTGGCCAGGGTCAGTTCCTTCGGCGCCCTGGGCGCGTTCGTCCTCGGCCCGGTCGGCCTGGCAGCGGCCGGTCCGGTCGCCGCCCGCACCGGCACCTCCTCGGTCCTGGCCTTCGGCGCCCTGTGGCAACTGGCGGCGGCCGCCGCCGTCCTGACCGTCCCGGCCGTACGGAGGATGAGCACCCGCGCCGCCGGCCGGCGGCCGGTGCCCCGCTGATCACGGTATGGAAAGCCCCTCTACACTCGGCGGGTGGTTACCGGGGCAAGGCAACCTGCCGATACGGCAGACGAGATGACCATCGCACCTGAGCACCCGTCCGAAGGCAGGACATCCGCCGGGAGCGGGACGCCCGCCCGGGCCGGCGCCCGGCGGCGGATCGGCTCGCTGGAAGTGGTGGTCGTCGGTCTGGCGGGGCTGCTGGTCGCGCAGCGGCTGTCGGGCGGCTGGACGGGACCGCCGTGGTTGCAGGCGTGGACCACGGTGTTCGTGGCGATCTGCGTGCAGGCGCTGCCGTTCCTGCTGTTCGGCACGCTGCTCTCGGCCGCGATCGCGGCCTTCGTCCCGGCCTCGTTCCTCCAGCGGGCGCTGCCGCGCAACCCGGTGCTCGCGGTACCGGTCGCGGGTGTGGCGGGGGTGGTGCTGCCGGGCTGCGAGTGCGCGTCGGTACCGGTGGCGGACCGGCTGATCGCGCGCGGGGTGGCTCCGGCGGCGGCGCTGGCCTTTCTGCTCTCCTCGCCCGCGATCAACCCGGTGGTGCTGGCCGCGACCGCGGTCGCCTTCCGGGGGCATCCGGAGATGGTGCTGGCCCGGTTCCTCGCCTCGCTGGCGACCGCCGTGGCCATGGGGCTGCTCTGGGCGCGTTTCGGTCGGCCCGAGTGGCTCCGGCCCCGGGCCCGGCGCGAACCGCCACCGGGGACCGGCCGTCTCGCGGTGTTCCGTTCGACGCTGGAGCACGATCTGCTGCACGCGGGCGGGTTCCTGGTGATCGGCGGGATCACGGCGGCCACCCTCAATGTGCTGGTCCCCCGGGACGTCCTGAAGGGCGCAGCGGGCGTGCCCGGGGTGTCCGTCCTGGTGCTGGCACTGCTCGCGGTGGTGCTGGCGGTCTGTTCGGAGGCGGACGCCTTCGTGGCGGCGAGCCTGAGCGTCTTCCCTCCCTCGGCGCGGCTGGCCTTCATGGTGGTCGGGCCCATGGTCGACACCAAACTGATCGCCCTGCAGGCGGGCACCTTCGGGCGGGCGTTCGCATGGCGCTTCTCCTCGGCCACCTTCCTGGTCGCGGTGGTGTCCTCGACGCTGCTGGGATGGTGGCTGCTGTGAGGCGCGAGGTACAGGCGATTCTGCTGGTGCTGCTGGGGACGGCGCTGCTGCGGATCTCGCTCTTCAGCGATGCCTATCTCCGCTACGTCCGGGCGGGGCTGCGGCCGTACCTGGTCGCGACCGGGGTGGCGCTGGTGCTGCTCGGCGTGGTCAGCGCGGTCGCCGCTGTACGCGCCATGAGCGGTGCGGCGGCGGCGACCGGCGATCCGGACGGCCACGCGGACGGCCCGGGCCACGGACAGCCCGGCGACCACAGCGACCACGACCACCACGGGCACCATGACCACCACGGGCACCACGGCGGGCCCCGGATCGCCTGGCTGCTGACGCTGCCGGTGCTGGCCATCGTCCTGATCACGCCCCCGGCGCTGGGCACGTACACCGCGCAGCGGTCGGAGAGCACCGCGACCAAGCCCGCCTCCGCCGACGCCGCGTTCCCGCCGCTGCCGACCGGGGACCCGCTGGTCATGGCGCTGGGCTCGTTCGACGCCCGCGCGGTCTGGGACACCTCCGCGGCGCTGCGCGGCCGCCGGGTCAAGCTCACCGGCTTCGCCACGCCGAAGAAGGGTGGCGGCTGGTACCTCACCAGGCTGACCATCAGCTGCTGTGCCGCCGATGCCCTGGCCTCCAAGGTGGAGATCCGCGGCCCGTACGCGAGCACCGAAGCGCCGCCGCAGGGCTCCTGGGTGGAGGTGGTCGGCACCTGGCAACCGGACGGGCAGACGGCCCAGCCCGATACGATTCCGGCGCTGACGGCCACGCAGCTCACCCGCATCCCCGAGCCCCGGAACCCGTACGAGTGACCGCATACGATCAACGGTGACAGCGTGAGCGGGCCGATCTGTTCCAGGATTGCGACAGAAAGCTCAAAGAGTTCTCATCATTGCGCAGTAATACTGGCCACCGAAACATCATCTGACTGTTGTTCTGAGAATCGGGGGCCATGACGGTGCGGACTGCTCGCGGCGCGGTCGTCCTACTCGCGGCAGGGGTCGTCGCGGCCCTCGCCCTGGCACCGGGAGGCCACGACTCCAAGGACAGACCGACCGCCGCCGACGGTGCCACTCCCGGCCAGAGCCAGAGCCCCGGCCAGAGTGCCGACCCCAGCCCGAGCCCCTCGGCCAGCTGGGACGGCAAGGTGAAGGTGATCGGCGACGGCTCCACCTCCGACACCGGTCCACAGCCCAAGCAGCCCAAGGCCGAGAAGCTGAAGCCCGGGGAGAAGCCACCGCAGTTCGTGGTGTTCTCCTGGGACGGTGCGCTGGAGAACGACGACCACCTGTTCTCGCGCTTCCGCAAGCTGGGCGAGGAGAACAACGCCCAGATGACGTTCTTCCTGAGCGGCATCTACACCCTGCCCAACTCCAAGCGCGCGCTCTACCACCCGCCGCAGCACGACGTCGGCACCGCCGCCATCGACTTCCCCACCGACGCCCACATCAAGGACACCCTGGAGCAGGTACGCCAGGCCTGGCTGGACGGGGACGAGATAGGCACCCACTTCAACGGCCACTTCTGCGGCACCAAGGGCGGCGGCGACTGGAGCACCCAGGAGTGGCAGAGCGAGCTCGACCAGGCCGTCTCCTTCGTGACCAACTGGAAGACCAACACCGGTTTCAAGGACGTCCCGCCGCTGCCCTTCGACTACCGCAAGGAGCTGGTGGGCGGCCGCGCGCCCTGCCTGGAGGGTCAGAACACCCTGCTCCCCGCCGAGAAGGCGTCCGGCTGGCGGTACGACGCCAGCAACCCGGGCGATTTCCAGGTCTGGCCGTCGAAGAAGAACGGCATCTGGAACTTCCCCCTGCAACTGCTGCCCTACCCCGGAAAGCCCGTCCAGGTCCTGTCGATGGACTTCAACTTCCTTGCCAACCAGTCGGGTGACAACACCAAGGGCGACCCGAAGAAGTACGACGCCTGGGAGAAGGAGACCCGCAACGGGTACCTCAACGGCTTCGAACGGGTCTACAACGGCAGCCGGGCACCGCTGTTCATCGGAAACCACTTCGAGACCTGGAACGGCGGCATCTACATGCAGGCCATCGAGGACGTGATGAAGAGCGTCTGCAAGCGGGACGGCGTCCGCTGCGTCTCCTTCCGCCAGCTCTCCGACTGGCTGGACGCCCAGGACCCCAAGGTGCTCGACAAGCTGCGCCAGCTCGACCCCGGGCAGCCTGCCGACTGGTCACGTCTCGTCAAGTAGCCCTTCCGCCCGCACCTCAGCGGCCCTTTCCGACGGACTTCGTATAGGCGGTCCAGATCCCGGTCGGGAGCGCGGAGTCCGGGGTGGCCGAGTCCGCCCCGCCGACTCCCTCCAGCGGAAGCAGCTTCAGGTCCTTCGGATCCATCCGGAAGACCGCGACGGCCGTGGACGACTGACCGTCGTAGCCGACGAACCAGCCGGCCGTACGGTCCGGGGTGGTACCGGTCTTCCCGGCCACCTCGGACCCGGCCGCGCCCGCCGCGCGAGCGCTCCCGTTACGGACCGCGCCCTTGAGCGCGTCGTCCACCTGGCCGGCGACCTTGGGACTGAGCACCTGGACGGAGGACGGCAGGCTCAGGGCGATCGGATCGCCGTTCCGGGTGATCCTGAGCACCGAGTACGGGTCCGTGTGGTGGCCGCCGGCGCCGAAAGCGGCGTAGGCGTCGGCGGTCCGCACCGCACTGGGCGTGGAGTTGCCGAGCGCGAAGGCCGGTACCAACTCGCCCATACTGTCCGGCAGCAGGCCCAGATCACCGGCCGTCTTCCGGACCCGGTCCAGGCCGACATCCATCCCGAGCTGCATCATCGGCCCGTTGACGGACTGCTCGACGGAGGTCCGCAGACTGACCGGACCCCAGTCCTTCTTCCCGTCGTTGGCCGACTTCACGATCTTCCCGTCCCGCCCCCAGTACGGTCCCTCCGGCGTCATCACGTTGGCGCCGTCGTTGCCGTTGTAGGTGGTGGTCGGGAGCACCTGGGTCCGGCCGCCGTCACGCTGGCGCTGGACTCCCTGGTCGAGCCCGGCGGCGTACACGAACGGCATGAAGGCCGAACCGACCGGTACGTTCGATGTGTTGGCGTTGTTGAAGCCCTGCTTCAGATAGTCGGGCCCGCCGTAGACCGCGAGGATCCGCCCGTCGGGTGCGACCGAGGCGGCTCCCACCCTGACGTGCTGATCCACCGGACGGTGCTCGGGGTCGAGGTTCTTGGTGGCGTCCTGCACGGCCGCGGTCAGCGCCGCGACCTTCGGCTTCTCGAAGGTGGTGTAGATCTGGTGGCCGCCCAGGTCGAACTGGGCGGCGGTGATGTTGGTGTGGCTCTCCACATAGGTCCTGGCCATGTCGACCAGATACCCGACCTGTCCGCCCAGCCCGGCCGCCTTCGGCGGAGCCTTCGGCTCGGGGAACACCGTGTACTTGGCGCGCTCCGCGGCCGAGAGCTTGCCGTTCTTCACCATCCGGTTCAGGATCCAGGACCACCGCTCCACAGCCCGCTGACGGTTCTCCGCACTGAGCGCCGGATCGAACTGCCCGGCCCCCTTCAGCAGGGCGGCCAGGAAGGCCCCCTCGCTCGGGTTGAGCGCGGACACGTCCTTGCCGTAGTACGCCTCGGAGGCCCGCTCGATGCCGTAGCTGCCCCGCCCGAACCAGCTGGTGTTCAGATAGCCGTCGAGGATGTCCTGCTTGCTCATCTGCCGGTCCAGCTTCACCGCGATGACGATCTCGCTGAGCTTGCGGGAGACGTCCTGCTGCTGGTTGAGGTAGATGTTCTTGACGTACTGCTGGGTGATCGTCGAACCGCCCTGGGTGTCACCACCCGTGCTCATGTTGTACACCGCGCGCGCGATTCCCGAGACGGACACCCCGGGGTCGGAGTAGAAGGTCGCGTTCTCGGCGGAGAGCACCGCCCACTGCACCGCGTCCGGCACCCGGTCCAGCGGCACCTCCTGCCGGTTGGTCTCCCCGATGCGCGCCATCTCCGTGCCGTCGGCCCAGTAGTAGACGTTGTTCTGCTGGGTGGCGAAGGCATTGAGATCGTCGGGGACGTCCGTGGTCAGGTAGAACCAGCCCACGAATCCGGTCAGCGCGGCGACACCGGTGAGCAGCACCACGACCAGCTGCCGCCACGAGGGCAGCCAGCGGCGCACACCGCGCCGGCCACGGCGCGGGTAGTCCGGCCGCAGCCGGCGCCGCCTCCGCCGGCGCGGCTCGGCGAGCGCGTCCGGCGCAGCCGCCGGCCCGGCAGGCCCGTCGGCCGCAGCGGCCGACGCCCCGCCGGGTATCTCCTCCTCGGCCCCGCCACCTGGGTGAGCACGCACAGTCCGGTCTCCGATTCGGTCGTGGGACGAACTCCTCCACAGACTGAGACGCATCGGGATATGCGCAGCGTTACCGATACGCGTGTGATCAGCGTCATACCGCGCGCCGGTCGACCCGGCTGTACAGGGAAAACGTCACCCCGGGCGCACCGGAGAACCGTCAGACGAGCAGGTCCGGATCGGTGACGGGGGTCCTCCCGGCCCTGCTGCCCTGACGGCGGAAACGGGCCGCAAGTGCCTCGATCCGCGCGTCCACCTCCGCCGCGTCCCGCGCTTCCTTGTCGGCATCGGCCTGATGGAGCGCCTTGATGCGTTCGCGGTACTCATGTTCCAGCCGTTGCCGCCGCAGCTCCGCCTCGATCACGCCGTGGCGCTCCTCCAGGTCCTTCTGAGCGTTGTGGACGCTCTCGTCCGCCGCCAGCTGCCGTGCCACCCGCCGGTCGTAGGCGGTGGTCCCGTTCATCACCTTGACCAGGACCGGGAGGCAGTCGAGGACGATCAGCAGCAGGCGGAGCAGCCACTCGTTCACCCGGACGGTCAGGCTCCGATCGGCCAGCCGCTGAAGCGCGCTGCCCTCCTCCAGGATGTCGATCCGGCCCTGGGTGGCCTTCCTGGCCGCCACCGCCTTGTCGATCTCCGCGCTGACCTGCTCGGTGTACGTCCGGGTAGCCGTGCCGGCATCGCCGATGAGTGTGATCACCTGAGCATCCAGAGCATCCAGCTTCTGTTGCTGCTCGGCGTACTTGGCCGTCGTCCGGTCCGCTTCCTCCCGGTCCCGCAGGCAGTTGGGCCCCTCCCCTGCTCGTCCCGTGGTGCCGGTGACCGGCCTTCCCGTGCACTCGTCGTGGGAGAGAGCCTCCTTCTCGTCCTTCTGCTTCTTCAGATCCGCGACAACGGCCTTGAGCTTGTCCCGTTCGGCGGTGGCATCCGTGAGTCGCTGCTGCGCACCGAGCGGCGGGTTCCGCACGGTGACCGGGTTGTCCAGGCACTCGCCCGTGCTCAGCCGCTCCCCGGAGTACGGATTGCAGCGGTGCAACCGGTCCTGGAAGTCGCCGATGTCCTTCAGCCGCTGCTCCTGGACCTCCTGGTGGATGGCCGGCTGGAACACTCGGAGAACGAGTGGCTCCGCGATGAACAGCCCCATCAGGACGGAGAGCGCAAGCCGGGGCAGGAGCACCCGCCACAGACCCCCGGTCACCCGCCCGTGGGAGCTGGTGATCAGCAGACCGTCCAGGCACATGATGGCCCAGGCCCACACCAGGGCCGGCAGAAGCAGCAGATACCAGGACACGCCCAGGAACCGGTTCATCGCGCTCAGCAGCGAAGCTCCGGCAAAGACACCGGTGTTGATGACGATCAGGCCGACCCAGGTGTACCGACGCCGCTCCTCCGGCACCCAGTCCAGGATGTCCTCGTCCACGCCCGCGATCCTGCGGATGCGGCGGCCGAGCGGACCGGACGGCGGTGCGGGGCGGACCAGCAACGGCGGCATGACCAGCACGTCGGGCCTGTCCTCGCCGCCACCGAACAGCGTTCCGGCGAAGGGCGGCTGCTCTCCGTCCCGAGAAGGCTCCACGGCCGGAATCTGCTCACCGGCAGGTCCGGAAGGAGAGTCCGGAGCCTCAGGGCCCAGCCGAAGCTCAGTCGTCATCTTCTTCCCTCAGCACGTCCGAGTTCTCGTATGCCAGGCGCTTGCGCTCTGCCGCAGGGCCCTCCAGCGCCTCCGGTTGCTCCGGCGCCGGACCCAGCTCCTGCTGTGCTTCGAAGCCTCCGAGTTCAGGCGTGGTGATCAGCTTCGCCAGCAGCCGCTCGAAGTCGACGGGCGCCTGGTCGCCGTAACCTCGCTTGAAGAGTTCACGGACGACCTCCAGGGTCGTGGTCCGGTCCCACTGCAGGTCCGCACGGCGGCCTGCGTCCAGCTCCTTCTCCAGCTCACGGTCCAGCGCCTCCCGCTCCTTCTGGTCGGACCTGATCCGTTCCTCCAGCTCCTTCCTGCGCTGCTGCTTCTGCTCGATCAGCTCCTGCTTCCGCTCCCAGCGCCGATCCGCCAGTTCCCGGCGGTCCTCGCGCTTGAGCGCCGCCTTCGCCTGCAACTGCGCCAGCACGTCTGCGGTGGTCATCTCCCCCGATGCCTGTGCCAGGTAGGCCGCCGCCTCCGGGCTGTCACCGATCAGCCGGTGCAACTGGGCGGTCTGGCGGAGCCGGAACTCCTGCTCCTCCCTCGCCAGCAGCTGCTCATGGGTCTGGTTGTCCAGGTCCCGATCCTGGTCGAACCTGCGCTGGTCCTCCTGGATCTCCTGGTCCTGCTGCTGCCGCTGGACGTCCAGGGTGTGGTTCTGCTGCTGCTTCTCGTAGGCGAGGACATTGGTGCGGTCCTGGTCACGCCGCTGCCGCTGGAAGCCGATCAGCTCGTCCGGCTCCAGTACCTCGACGCTGGCGAGCGAGACGACCAGGCCGGGAATGTGCGGCGGCACCTCCGCCGTGTACGCCATCACCTGGGCGTTGACGTTCCGCCGGACGGTGGTGATCTGGCCGATCCGGTAGTCCAGACCGAGCTCGAAGAACCGCTTGTGCCTGCGCAGGTACGCCAGCAGTGACCGCTGCGCATCGTCCTGCCCTTCCGTGACGACCACGGCCGGGTCGATCACGGAGCAGAGGAAGGTCACCTCGACGGTGAACTCCGCCGCCTCGGCCGACGGGATGCTGAGCTGCACCGTCACCGGGGCGTTCCGTCGTAGATCGACCACACTCACGTGGTCGGCGGCGACCAGTTGCTCGTCGTCCAGCCTCCGCCGGCCGGTGTCCAGCACCTGTCGGCCCGCCACCCGGTAGACGAGGACCTCGTGCCCTGCCACCAGGGGGAGTTCCTCCGGCGATCGCCGACGGGTGCCGAGGCCGAACGGGCCGCGCTTGGGCGGGTCGGCCAACGGGCGCTGCTCGACGACGGGATACGGCTTGATCATGCTCCATCCTCCACAGCTGTGCGCCGGTGGCTTCTGCTCACCGCCGCCAGGAGTACCTCGGTCAGCACGTCGGCCTCGGGCCGACGGTGGGAGTTGGCCATCACCTTGGCCAAGTCCGCTGTGAACAGGTCTCGTTCACGAACAGGGAGCGCTGCGGCGAGCGCCTCCCCGAGCCGGCCGGCGGTCATCGCCGCGGTGTCCCGGTCGATCAGCTCCAGCTCTTCCAGACCTCCCGCAAGTGCGGTCAACGCCCCTCTGCGCAGCGGCCGGTAGCAGATGACTGCCGCCCAGATACGAGCGATCTGCTCGGTCTTCTCCGGCCGGTCGCACAGGTACGACATCACCGCGGGGCCGCCGCTCCGCTCGTCCGGTGTCGACAGCAGGGCGTGCAGCACCTCCAGCAGCACAACGGGCGGACGCACCACGGCTGTTCTGCTGTCGACGGGCGGGAGCTTGCGCTCCAGGTACCCGGTGATGACCGAAGCCTTGGCCCCGGCCGAGGCGAGGATGCCGAAGAGCCTGGCCAGCGCCTGCTGAACGGACTCGCGCAGGCGCGGATCACCGCTCTCCAGCATCGCCCACAACTGCTTCACCGCCTCATGCGGGTAGCGCAGCCCGAGCTCCCCGGTGAAGGCGACCACGGCCGACCACCGCCTGGCCCGGCTCCGGTCGGCGGCCCACTCCTCCGCCACGCTCAGCGCCACCGGCGCGAGCCCGTCCTCGGCCAGGCACATCAGCCAGAGGGTGAACACCGCCGTCTGCTGGCCGACCCAGCCCAACTGCCCTCCGGACCATGGCCGCAGGTACGAGCGCTCTACTTCCTGCACCTCCAGCCGGGCGAGCAGCGCAAGGCCGGAGGCCACGGACATCTGGAGCTGCGGGTCCACGGTCAGCCCGGACCGTACGGTGCCGGAGAGCCATCTGCTGACTCCGTCCCAGAAGGCGCTGTCGAAGCGTGCGCAGAGCTCGGCGAGCACACACTCGCGGTACACCGGGTCGCGGAAGGCCACCACGGTACGGGTACGGACGCCGTCCGGGACCTGCCTGGTGCAGATGAGGCCGCCGTCGCGCACCAGCGCCTCCCGGTTCGCCGGCAGGGTCGGCACGGCCGGTTCCTCCGGCTCGGCATCGGGTGGCGGCGCGAGACCGGGCACGGACCGGGCCATCCAGGTCTCCAGCCCGGCCAGTCCGGCCTCGTAGGTCCGCACGCCACTGCCTGCGGTGAACGCCAGCGCCGTCACCTCCAGCACCGCACGCGGGTTCGGACCGGCCCGGAACCACTCGGCGACGGTGGCCGAGGCGGACAGCGCGAACTGCTCCAGCGCGTCCTCCGGCGTTGCCCCGGCAGCCAGCCTGCGGGCCACCTCGACGAGATCCTGTGGGCGGAAGTCCTCGGGCACCTGCTCCAGGACCTGGTCGATCACTTCGGCAGCCACCTCGGCACCACCCAGCGCGGCCAGTACCAGGCGGCGCGGCGCGGGCCGCTCCCAGACCACCCGCCAGCGCGGTCCGGCAGCCTGTACAGCCGTGGTGACGACCAGGAACGCCCCGGCATCCCTGACCGCGTTCCGGAGCCGCCGCCACAGGTGGTCGGCATCCTCGGCCGAGGTGGCGTCCGCGACCCGGCCGGGCACCACATAGCCCGTCCCCCGCTGGTACTTGCGAGCGGCCAGCTCCTTGAGCGTGAGCGTCGGGGACAGCAGCATCACCGAGCCGTCCACGAGCTCGGAGATCAGGGCGATCGCACCGGTCCGCTTGCCGATTCCGGCCGGGCCCCAGAGCTCGACCAGATGGTGCTTCGACAGGGTGTCGAACGCGCCTCCATAGGCATCCGGCCTGGCATACCCGGTGACTGCCTCGACGACCTCCTCGTCCGTCAGCCTGCCCGTCTCGGCCGGCCTGCGCTGCGGCGCGCGATTGCCCCGGGCTTCACCCACCCCGCCGTGGCCGAACACTCCGCCCCGCGCGTCGACCGTCCCGTTGAAGACCTGCATGACGAACTGCTGCTGCACATGGCCGAGTCGATCGCCTGCCGCGCCCTCCGGCGGCACACCGTCATCGAGCGGCTGGTCGGACGGCTCCCCGAAGGCGTCCTCGGACTCCTGGTCCGTCTCCGCTTCTTCCGGTTCGGGCTCCTCGGGGAGCGGCTCGTCCGCACTCATCGAAGCGCCCCGTGGTTGTTCACCGTGCCGTTGTTGATGCCGAACACCGATCCCGGCGCGCTCACCCGGCCACTGACGGCGACATGCATCGAAGCCTGGTCCGCGGCCCGCCCTGCGGAGGCAGCCGGTCCGGCCCCCGAGGCGGGCCCGGCCGCAGCGGGCGCGCCGGGCTCGGCCGGCCCGAGGTCCAGGGCGTGGACGTCCACCCCGGGCACGCGGAGCCAGGCCGTGACACTCCGCTCCTTCTTCTGCACGTGCACCTCGCGGAAGTCCTTCGGCGAGAGCTTGGTGTGCCGTTGCAGCACGGTGTCCGTGTAGACCTGGTCCGAGAGGAGCACAGCCAGGCATGCCTGCGGAGCCGCTTCCAGGGCACGGCGCGGCGGGTCGCTGTCCACAAGCCGGCTGACCAGCACCACCCCCTGGCCCGCGTATCCGTTCTCGGCGGGGATGGCGGCCCCGAAGTGGACTGCCAATCGCAGACGGAGCCAACGCTCCGGGTAGCGGCCGTCGTTGTGCCGTTCCAGGGCCGCCTGGAGTTCGGCCACGTAGTCGTCCACCACCCGGGCCTCCGAGATCGCGACGGGCGCGATGGCCAGTTCGCCGTCCCCGCCCGGCTGCCTGATCCAGGACTCGCGGTCAAGACCGGCGGCCGCGGAAGCCTCTTCGAACACTCGAATCAGATCACGCTGGACGTCGAGGTGGGAGCGCTCATCACCTTTGCCGTAGCCCTTGACGTCGCTCGACAGCAGGAGCCTACGAGTCATTTCCCTGATCTGCTTCAAGTCCGCTCGGCCTTCCATGCAGTGGTGCACACGATGAGTCGTCAGTCTCGTGCGTTCGCGGCGACGGGATTCCGGATCCATACGGCTTCCCCTGGTTCGATCAAGCTGGGAGCGAGTGACCATGCTCACACAGAAGATCCCTGATTCATGCGGGGTCGCCGATTCGTTATGGAGGTGCCATGGGTTGACCAACCTTTCGATCAGGAGGCTACATTGACTGATCATCAAGACCGCTTGGCGTCCGATCCGTCACCGCTGGAGGTGGCTCTCAGTGCCCTGACGTCCTTCCAGGGGTACGTCCAGCAGGCCGACAGCAAGGTGAACACCCTGCTGGTGGTGCACACCGGCGGGGCAGTGGCAGTTGTGAGCGCTCTGGGCGGGCGCAGCGGACTGCGGCACCCGACGCCGACCGTGCTTCTGCTGGCCGGGTTCGTCGTGGCCTTCCTGGTCTCCGGCTACCACGTGGCACAGGCACTGCGGCCCAGGCTCGATCCGCCGACGCCGCCGAGCAGGTTCGCCATCACGGGGATGGTCCCCGACAGCCCCGACGGTGTCGGTCCCGAACACGCGGCGACGGATGCCGCTGCTCAGCGGACGGAGGCCTGGGCGATGGTGCGCCTGCTCTCCCGGACCGCGCTGGCCAAGAACCGGCACCTCGCCCGGGCCGTTCCCTGGACGGCCGCGATGCTGGCACTCGGGGTGGCGACGGCTCTCGTCGGCGCCTGGTGAGGACCAACCGGTCGGCGCTGCAAGGTCATTCCTGTTCGGCGAAGCCGCGCAGCGCCGCCAGATCGGTCACGGTGACCTTCCGGTAGTGCGGGCGGACCAGCCCTTCGGCCTTTAGTCTGCGCATCGCCAGGCCGACCGCGTCCTCGCGTGCACCGATCAGTCGGCCCAGCTCCAACTGCGAGAGGTGCACACCGATTTCATGACCTGTGTCCACTCGCTGGCCGTGCCGTTCCACCAGTTCGACCAGTACCCGGGAGAGCCTGCCGACAACGTCGAAGGCGGCGAAGTCCAGCCGGCGCCGGTTTGCCGAGTCGAGCCGGTCGGCCATCACACTGCCGACGGCCTCCCAGGCGTCCGGATGCTCGCGGAGAAAGCCCAGGAAGCGTTCCCGGGTGACCACGTTCACCAGTACGGCACTGCAGGCGGTCACGGTAGCCGCCCTGGGCACCATGCGCAGGGCCGCCTGCTCACCGACCAGATCACCGCTGACCCGAATGCTGAGCAGGGTCTCGGTTCCGTTCTCCAGCGTCGCTGTGACCTTGGCGCAGGCCACACCGCCCGGATCCACCGGTTGCAGCAGGCACACATGGGTTGTCCGCTCGCCCTGGCTCAACAGGACGCTCCCCGCCTCGTACCTGACCGCTCGTGACATCCCCAGAAGCTGTTCGGCCTGGTTCTCCGCCAGCCGTGCCAGAAACGTCCCCTTCGCCCAGATCGCGCTCTGCATCCCGTCGGAGTCCACGCCGGCCACCCTGTCTCGCCTCATGTCCGCATTGAACCGGCCGACCGACAGGAGGAGAACCCCCGAATCGGGTGGTACTTGCCCCGCCCGCTCCGACACACCGGCCGGACGGGGCGGCAGCCTTGCCGCACATCGGTCGCTACAGGAGTGGCGGGCACGAGCGATGCCGCGTGTTGAGCGGCGGCGGGCCGGGCGGAGGCGGGGAGAATTGCGGGTATGGACATCACCATTCGGCTCGCGCAGCAGCCGGACGCCGACGAACTGCTCGGGCGCAGCCCGCTCGCCGCACTGGTCGGCATGCTCCTCGACCAGCAGGTCCCGATGGAATGGGCCTTCCTGGGCCCGTTCACCATCAGCCGGCGGCTCGGCGAGGACGATCTCGACGCGCACCGGATCGCCGCCTGCGACCCGGAGGCCTTCGCGGCCCTGCTCTCGGCGAAGCCCGCCGTGCACCGGTATCCGGGGTCGATGGCCAAGCGGGTGCAGCAGCTGTGCCAGTACCTGGTGGAGCACTACGACGGCGACGCGGCCGCCGTCTGGCGCGACGCCCGCAGCGGGAAGGAACTGCTCGACCGGCTCACCGCGCTGCCCGGCTTCGGCAAGCAGAAGGCCCAGATCTTCCTGGCCCTGCTGGGCAAGCAGTACAAGGTGACGCCGGACGGCTGGCGCGAGGCCGCGGGCGCGTACGGGGAGGCCGGCTCCTACCGCTCGGTCGCCGATATCACCGGGCCCGAGTCGCTCGACAAGGTCCGCGCCCACAAGCAGCAGGCCAAGCGCGAAGCCAAGGAGGCCAAGGAGGCCAAGGAGGCCGCAGCGGGCAAGGCCACCGCCCCGGGAAGAACCCGAGGATGAAGCAGCCGTGACCGCGCTCGGGGTTCAGGACACCTTGCGGTACTCGTACCGCCCCCTGACCTCCCGGTTGAAGTAGCGGCCCAGGCTGTCGGCGGCGAGCAGCGCCCGATGGACCCGCCGAGGCACCGCCGTGTACCGGTAGACCGTGCTGGTCACGAACTCGATCTCCAGTACGTGCTCCTCGGCGTCGTACCCCACCGACCTCAGACATGAGGAAACGACATGATCGCGCACCACCGTTCCATCCTGCGCCCGCGCCCCACGGAGCGCGCGGCATGAAGCTCGGCGTCGTGCACGAGCGGCTGCTGGCCGATCTGCTGGCGGTCGGTGCGGCGTACGGGCCCGTACTCGGCGGCGGCTGCGCGGTGCAGGTGCACGGGCTGGTCGAGCGTCCGGCCCACGTTCTGGGTGTGGCCACCGAGAGTCCGGTGCCGATGGCGGAGATCGCGGCCCGGATGCGGTCCGGACTGGCCGGGCGCGGGTGGGCGGTACGGCAGCTGGAGACCGGTGCGGTGTCGGCCCGGCTGGCCGTACTGGATCCGGTGAGCACCGAGGGGTGCGAGGTCGAGTTGCTGAAGGAGGTGTTCTGGCGGCCTCCGGTGCAGACGGAGTACGGTCCGGTGCTCGCGCTCGAGGACGTGGTCGGCACCAAGGTCCGGGCGCTGACCGACCGGGGGCTCGCCCGCGATCTGATCGACGTCCACGCGGCCGCCGACCGCTGGAGCCACCTGGAGTTGGAGGAGCTCGGACGCCGCCACGCCCGGGGCGAGTTCGACCTCACCGAGTTGCAGGCTCGACTCGCCAGGGCGGACTGGCTGGACGACCGCGAGTTCGCGGCGTACGGCGTGGACGAGGACGGCCGGGCCCGCCTCCGCGCCTGGGCGCAGTCCTGGGTGGACGACATCGCCGAACGGCTCATCGAACAGGCCCCGCCCGAGGACGACCTTCCTCCCGAACAGGACTGAGAGCGACCGGCGACAGGGCCCGCGCCCCTTGGGGTGGAATCCGCCGGGCCGTCAACGGCCGAGCACCGCACCGCCGTTGACGCCGATCACCTGGCCGGTGAGATAGCCGGCCTCCGGGGAGGCGACATAGCCGACCAGCGCCGCCACGTCCTCGGGGGTGCCCGCCCGGCCGACCAGGGTGTCGGCGATCTTGGCCTCGTGGAACTCCGGCGACCACTGCTCTCCGAAGATGTCCGTGTCGACCACGTAGCCGGGAGCGATCACATTCACCGTGATGCCGTCCGGACCCAGTTGACGGGCCAGGCCGAACGCCCAGCCGTGCAGCCCGGCCTTCGCGGCGGCGTACGCTCCGGCCGAGTGAGCCCCGGCGCCGCCGCGCTGACCGGCGGCCGAGCCCACCACGATCAGCCGACCGCCGGGGCGGCGCAGCCGGTCCTGCAACGCGCTGGTGAGCAGCACGGCCGACATCAGGTTGAGGTCCAGGCTCCTGCGCCAGCCGGCGGCCAGTGCTTCGAGGCTCTCGTCCGCCGGGGGACCGGAAAGGGCCCCCGCGTTGTTGACCAGCACGTCGACCGGGCCGAGTCCGGCCAGTTCCGCCGCCGCCCGCGCCACCTGCCCGGCATCGGAGAGGTCGGCGGCCACCGGAATCACGGCTGCCCGGCCGACCGCCTCGTCGATCTCCTTGCGGGCCTGTTCCAGTGTCTCGGCCCGACGGCCCAGGACGACCACCCGGCAGCCGTCGGCGGCGAGCCGCCGGGCGACCGCCTTTCCGATCCCCGTGCCGCCGCCGGACACCACCGCAAGCCGCTCCGCCATGGCCGTCTCCCCCGCTGTACGATCCCCGCCCGTCCGGCGAGCCTACCGACCGCCCCTAGGCCCTGTCCGGCCGATCTTGCCGGGCGCGGCCTGGCGGCGGATCCCCCGGCTCAGCGGGCCGCGTTCCGGTAGAACGGAGCGTCGTCCGGCCCGGTGTACTCGGGGCGGTACCAGGTGGACGGGCGCATCGAGTTGCGCACCTCGCCGTCCACGCCGAGCACCGAGGCGAACAGGGCCATCCGCATCGGGATACCGGCGTCCGTCTGCCGGAAGATCGCCAGACGCGGGTCCTGGTTCAGGTCGGTGCTCAGGTCGTTGGCCCCGGGACGGCTGTCGCGCGGCAGCGGGTGCATGATCACCGTGTCCTGGTGGCAGACCCGGTCGACCAGCGCGAGGTCGATCCGGAACTCGTCGCTGTACGGCAGCGGCTTGTCCGCGAAGCGCTCGGTCTGGAGCCGGGTCGCGTAGACCAGGTCGGCGTCCTTGAGGCCGCTGCTCGGCTGCTCGCTCTCCTCGACCTTGTGGCCCCGGCTCACGGCCAGCTCCACCAGTTCCTGCGGCATCCGCAGCTCCGCCGGGGAGACACAGGCGATGGTCAGGTTCTCGTAGCGGGAGAGCAGCTTCATCAGCGAGTGCACGGTACGGCCGTGGCGCAGGTCGCCGACCAGGGCGATCCGGCGGCCGTCCATGCTCCTGCCCAGGCGGCCGAACTCGCGGTGCAGGGTGAACATGTCGAGCAGCGCCTGGGTCGGGTGCTCCCCGGCGCCGTTGCCCGCGTTGATCAGCGGGACGTTGGTGGCCGCCGCGAACTCGTTCATCGAGCTGACCTCGGGGTGCCGCATGACCACCAGGTCGCAGTAGCCGCTGACCACACGGGCGGTGTCGGCCAGCGACTCGCCCTTGGAGATCGAGGTGACCTCGGAGCCCGTGGTGCTGGTCACCGCACCGCCCAGCCGCAGGAACGCGGTCTCGCAGCTCAGCCGGGTGCGGGTGCTCGCCTCGAAGAACAGGCTGGCCATCACCGCGCCCTCCAGCACCCGGGTCACCTGCTCACCCCGGGCCACCGGCACCAGCACGTCGGCGAGTTCGAAGAGCCGCTCCAGTTCGTCCCGATCGAAGAGATCGCTGGACAGAATGTGCTTCCCGGTCAGTGACATGGCGGCTCTGACTTCCTCAGGTAGTGCTGCTCGGCGCCGACAGTGTACTTCGCCCGGCCCGTACGGGTGCCCGTGAGCGCTTCCCTTGAATCCTTATTCCATTTGCATTCGATATCGCCGAACGGCCGGATTGTCCACCGTCCCGAATTCGGAATTCGTGATCGTGCCCGGCCATTCGGCGTTCGGAGGTTTCTCCGGCCTCAGCCGGAGGCGTACTCGCCGGTGATCAGCGCACGGGCGACGGTGTGGAACGTGATGTTGAAGCCGATCGCGGCCGCCGGGGTGTCCGGGGTGACGTCAAGGGCCGGGACGTCCAGCGCGTGCACCGCGAAGACGTAGCGGTGGGCCGGTCCCGGCGGCGGGGCGGCGCCGTCGTACTTGTGGTCGGGGAAGTCGTTGCGGCCGTGGAAGGAGGCCTTGCCCGGCAGGGTGTCGTCGGAGGCGCCTGCACCGCGCGGGAGTTCGGTGGTGTCGGCGGGCAGGTTCACGGCCAGCCAGTGCCACCAGTCGCTGCCGGTGGGCGCGTCCGGGTCGTAGCAGGTGACGGCGTAGCTCCGGGTGCCGGCGGGGGCGCCGGACCAGGAGAGCTGCGGCGACTCGTTCGCACCGGAGTAGGTGAAGGCGTCGGCGAGCGTGTCACCGTCCGTCAGATCACGGCTGGTCAGCTCGAACGAGGGGACCTGGGGCAGAAATTCGTAGGGCAGGGGCGGGCGGACGCTCATCGCAGCACCTTCTTCAACCGGCAGGGCAGTGAATAACCACGCAGCAGTCTAGGAGGCCGCCGTACAGTCGGGGGCATGGCCACGGACACCCCGCCCGACAGTTCCCCCGCACTCGACCCGGCCCGGATGATCGCCGAGGCCCGGCGCGCCTTCTTCGTGATGTTCACACTGCTCTGCGTCATCTGGGCGGTGCAGCTGGCCAACTGGGCGGACGACTACCGGCTCACGCTCGACTACGGCATCGTGGCCCACCTCCCCATCCGCCTTCCCGACGTCCTTGCGGCACCCTTTCTTCATGTCAACTGGCAGCACCTGGAGGGCAATTCGGGGCCGCTCTTCGTCTTCGGCTTCCTCGCCGCATACCGGGGCGTGAAGAAGTTCCTCTGGCTGACCCTGCTGGTGGCGCTCACCAGCGGAGCGGCGGTCTGGCTCTTCGAGCGCGATCACGTGGTGACGGTCGGCGCGAGCGGGGTGATCTTCGGGTACTTCGGTTACGTCGTCCTGCGCGGCCTGTTCGACCGGAACCTGGTCGACACCCTGATCGGCATGGTGATGGGGGCCTCCTTCGCCTACATCCTGAACACCGCCGTGCCCGGCACCCCCGGCGTCAGCTGGCTGGCCCACCTGGGCGGCCTGGTCGGCGGTCTCGCGGGCGCCTGGTTCTTCCGCGAGCGCGGCGACCGGCCCCGCGACGCAGCGGCAGCTGCCACGCCTTCGCCCGCAGCGGGCCAGGGTGCCGACCCCTCCCGCGCCCAGCTGCTCAAGGAACTGGACGACCTCGGCCTCTGACCCGGCCAAGCAGGTATAGACCAATACCCGACCGCCCGGCTAGCGTGGCCGGACCCGCACCACCAGACCAGCACCACCTGCCTCGGAGCCGCCCCGTGGAGTCGTCCGTCCTCGCCTTCGCCACCGACCTGCTCGACGAGGGCGCCGACACCTTCTTCGGCAACCTCACCGACCGGGCCGGGGTCGGCGGCGTCACCCTCGCCTCGGTCTACCACGAGGCCCGCGACGTCTTCCCGCACAACCCGAACCGGGTGATCCGCTATCTGGAGCCCGGCGCCGCTTACTTCCGCCCGGACCGGGCCCGCTGGGCCGGGCGGCGGCTCGCGCCCACCCCCTCCACCGCGATCGGCGACCGCGACCCCTTCGCCGAGGCGGCGGCACAGGCCCAGCGGCGCGGCCTCAGGCTTCATGCCTGGACGGTCTTCTGCCACAACGACCGGCTCGGCTTCCAGCACCCGGACACCGCCCCGGCCAACGCGTTCGGTGATCGCCAACTGACCGAGCTGTGCCCGGCCAACCCGGAGGTCCGCGGGTACGCGACCACCCTGGTGGCCGAGTTCGCCCGCTACGGCGTGGACGCGATCCGCGCCGAGTCGCTGCACTTCCACGGCCTGCGCCACGGCTACCACCACGAGCGCTACTTCGAGGAACTCGGCCCGGTCGCGGAGGCGCTGCTGGGCGTCTGCTTCTGCGCCCACTGCCGGGCGAACGCGCTCTCGGCGGGCGTCCCGGCAACCGAGGTCCGGCAGGCCGTACGGGACGAGCTGCGCGCCCGGCTCGCGGACGAACGGCGGGCCGCCGAACCGGCAGCCCTGGACGAACTGGCCGACGGCGCGGTGGCGGCCTACCTGGACGCGGCCGCCCTCTCCGTCACCGCACTGGCCACCGAGGTGGCCGAGGCGGCGGCGCAGCACGGAATGCGGCTGAGCTTCATGGACACCGGCGGTCCCGGCAAGGGCTGGCTCTCCGGAATCGACCTGCCCGCCCTCGCCAAGGCGGCGCACCAGATCGAGACCCTCGGCTACGCGAAGACCCCGGAGGCCGTCCGCGAGAAGGTCGCCGCCTTCGCCCTGCACGGGGTGCACCCCAAGGACATGGCGGTGATCCTCCGTCCGATGGCCGAGGACTGCGACGGCCCGGCGAACCTGGCCGCCAAGATCGACACACTGCGCCAACTCGGCGTGCCGGAGGTCGAGTTCTACAACTACGGCCTGATGCGCCTGTCCTCCATGGACCGCATCGGCAAGGCCCTGCACGGTGACCGCCCGTGACAACCGTCATACCGATCGGATGACCCCTGATCCTGTTCCGCAGCGGCGGCCGGACGGCAGAATCATGGTCACCGGCGCGAGGCCGGTACCAAGAACCTCGGGGGACCAGACCATGAGCAGCACCGCCGCCACCGCCCAGCCGCAGACCGCCGCCGAAGCGGGTGCCGCCGCCGAGCCGCTGCCGACCGTCGCGGAGATGCAGCTGCCCACCTGGTTCTTCGGCTTCGAGGGTGTCCTGGCCGGTGCCTTCGACATCCTGCACGCCTTCCCCTGGGCCTGGCCCGCGCTGGTCGTCCTCGCCCTCGTCAACATCGGCGTCTCGCTCACCCTGATGCGCAAGCGGCTCAGGCTGGCGAAGATGCTGTGGCGCGGCAAGGGCACCCGCAAGGTCGCCTTCATGCTGCTCGGCCTGCGGCTCGGCAGCCACGCCCTGCTCGCCATGATCGGCATCGCCGTGACCTCCGTCCTGGTCCACGTCGCCTTCGCCGTGGTGATGGCTGCACTGACGGTGGGTCTGCTCGCCTACACCCAGCGGACCGCCCTGCGTGCCCTGGTCACCGCCGGCAAGATCACCGCCTGAGCCCCGCAACCGCCGAGCCCCCGCAGCCCCAGGACCCTCGCAGCCCGGGTGCCCACCAGGCACCCGGGCACTCGCCCGTCTCCGGCGCCTGGACGCACCGGGGCTATTGCGCGAGATCTCCCGCCCCAGCCGGGCACCGGCCGGGCGGGCCGAAGCCGATCGCAGCTGTGAGGTCCTTGACGTCGGCAAGGAAGACCGGGGCGCCCTGGGCCGAGAGCTGTTCGGCGATCAGCACGGAGCGACAAAAAAGACATCTCTCATGAAATCGCCTCATCCGTCCGCTCGCAGGGCCTCGTCGCGCTTGCTGTGCCTGCGGGCAGCGTGACGGTACGCTTTCCGTGTGATCTTCAAGCGCATCGGCAATGGACGGCCGTACCCGGATCACGGCCGGATCAGCACCCGCGAGTGGGCGGACGTAGCGCCGCGCCCGGTGCGGCTGGACCAGCTGGTGACCACCAAGGGACAGTTGGACCTCGAAACCCTGCTGGCCGAGGACTCCACCTTCTACGGGGACCTGTTCGCCCACGTAGTGAAGTGGCACGGCGACCTCTACCTGGAGGACGGGCTGCACCGGGCGGTGCGGGCTGCCCTGCAGCAGCGCCAGGTGCTGCACGCACGCGTGCTCGAAATGGACTGAACCCGAAGGGGGAGAGCGGGGATCGAACGCGAACCGAACGGCGCTGCCGTGCGTCCTGAGCATCAGTCATCGCCGGTGGCGAGCACTCGGGGCTCCGGTACATCCTTTCGAGTGCCCGCATACTCCAGATGATGATCATTTAGTACCTTCGCGGCCACTCTGGCACTAATCTGCTGAGTACGGCCGAACTGTCCGGCGGTCGCCACCCTCCGGCCGAAGATCCGTCGCTGGCCGTACCCATCACCGAGCCTGCCCTGGCACGAGGGGGAGACTGACTGTGAGCATGTTGACTCCGCAGGGGTTGAAGGGGAAGCAGTACCGGATCACCGGTAACTCCTACCCCCGCCTCGGACGCCCGCCGCGCAAGAGCCGCAAGGTGCTCGCCGTGATCGGCGCGGTCCTCGCACTGGCCCTGATCGCGCTCGGCGGCGTGCAGCTGGTGGGCATCTTCAGCGGCAGGACCAAGCCCTCCAGCTCCCAGGCCTGCGCCTCCCCCGCCGCCGGCAAGCCGCTCGCCGCGCCGGCCTCCGGCTCCGCGTCCGGCTCGGGATCACCCGCCGCCTCCGGATCACCCGCCGCCTCCCAGAGCCCCGCGAGCGCTCCGGCCGCCCCCGCCGCCACGAGCACCGCCGTCCCGCAGCCGCAGGCCGTCACGGTGAACGTCTACAACGCCACCGCCAAGGCCGGCCTCGCCGCGCGCACGGCGGACGAGCTGAAGAAGCGTGGCTTCACCATCGGCAAGGTCGGCAACGCGCCGAGCGCGATGGACAAGAAGGTGCCCGGCACCGTCCAGGTGATCAGCGGCCCGGCCGGGATCGGCGCGGCCACCCTGCTCGGCTCCCAGGCCGCCGGCTCCGCCGCCACCACGGACAGCCGGACCGACGCGAGCGTGGACTTCGTACTGGGCGACACCTTCGCCGCCCTGCTGGACCCGACCCAGGCGGCCACCGCCCTCGAAGCGGCGACCAAGCCATCCCCGGCCGCCTCGGCCCCGGGCAACTGCTGACACACACCCGCAGACGCGGCACGCGAAGGGGCCCCGGTCCAGTACCGGGGCCCCTTCGCGTGCGTCTGTGCGCCGGGCTGTACGCCCTGGGTCAGCCCGCCGTGCCGTAGAGGCGGTCGCCCGCGTCGCCCAGGCCGGGGACGATGTAGCCGTTCTCGTTGAGCCGCTCGTCGACGGCGGCCGTCACCACGGTGACGGGCAGGCCCGCCAGCTCCTTCTCCATCACCGCGACGCCCTCCGGCGCGGCCAGCAGCACCACGGCGGTGACGTCGGTGGCACCCCGGGCGATCAGCATCCTGATCGCCGCGACCAGCGTGCCACCGGTGGCCAGCATCGGGTCGAGGACATAGACCTGGCGGCCGGAGAGGTCGTCCGGCATCCGGGTGGCGTAGGTGGACGCCTCCAGCGTCTCCTCGTTGCGCACCATGCCGAGGAACCCGACCTCCGCGGTCGGCAGCAGCCGGGTCATACCGTCCAGCATGCCGAGCCCGGCGCGCAGGATCGGCACCACCAGCGGGCGCGGGTAGCTCAACCGGGTTCCGGTGGTCACGGCGACCGGTGTGGTGATTTCCACCTGGTCGGTCCTGACGTCCCGGGTGGCCTCGTAGGCGAGCAGGGTGACCAGCTCGTCGGTCAGGCGCCGGAAGGTCGGCGAGTCGGTGCGCTCGTCGCGCAGGGTGGAGAGCTTGTGAGCGACCAGCGGGTGGTCGACGACGTGGAGACGCATGGTTCGACGATAACGGGCTCGGGCACATACGTACGACCCGCCGCGAACCTCCGGCAATGTCCGAACCGAGACCTTTTCTGTGGTATCAACCGAACACTTCTGGGAATGTCGCACCTTATGAAGAGCAACCCGGACCCCGGGCCCGGCTCGACAGACGAGTCCCCGGCCGCACCCGAGACCCCGGCGGAGCGCCGCAGACGGCGCGCCGTCTTTCTGCGCGAGCTCGCGGAGGCACGCGAGCTGCGTGAGCGGGTGCAGCCCCGTCGCACCAAGGAGCGCCGTATGCGTGAAGCAATGCGAATGCGAACCTTCCGCATCTGACGGACCTGCCGCCGATCGGTCGGCGCTCGGTCGGCCATTCCGACACGACCTGCAAAGACGCGCTGCCGAACACCCCCCGCAGCGGCAGCCTTTCTGTCACGATGCCGGTGGGACGGTCCGAACAGCGGACCGCCTCTGGCGCGGGGGCGGCCAGACCGCGTTCGCCCGAGATCGCCTACAGCCGAGACCAATCTTGGGAGTGTCCCTGGTGGCGTACTTCGCTGCAGTGCTTGCTCGCACCGATGGCGGGTGGGATGTGAGCGAGACAGAGCTAGACGACGTCGAGACCTTGGCCGATCTGGCCGACCTGGCCCGCGAGGCCGCCCAGGACGACGACAGCGTCCTGGTCTTCATCGAACAGGAAGACTCGTGGTTCGCCGTCATCCGGGTGGACGGCGAGGACGACCCCCGGATCTTCGTCTCCGACGGCGCGGCCGCGGCCCGCAGCTCGTACGGCTCGGTGCTCACCGACGAGCTGGTGGAACGGGTCGGCGACAGCGACTTCGACGACGATTTCGACGCCCTGGTGTCGGAGCTGGACGAGGAGGACGCCGAGAGCCAGACCGACGGCCAGGCGGACGAGGAGGACGAGGAGGAGGACGACCGGGCCGCCGCCGGTCCGGGCGGGGTTCCGGTCGGCCCGCTCGGCGACTGTGAGCTGCTGGCCGACCTCGGTGTCGCCGCCCGTGAACTGCTCGACCTCAGCGGGGAGGGCGCCGTGCCCGGCGACGCACTCACCGAGATCGCCGAGGCGCTCGGCTGCGGCGAGGTGCTGGAGGCGGTGCGATAGCGGCCCCACCGGTGTCCGACACTGGTGCCATGCAGATCGTTCCCCTCCCGGCCCCCGTACGCCCCGATCCGGTACGCGACCGCTGGACTGACCTGATGCGCCTCGCCATCGACGAGGCCGCGCTGGCCACCGCCACCGGAGACGTACCGGTCGGGGCGCTCGTGTTCGGGCCCGACGGCACGGTCATCGGGCGCGGGCACAACGAGCGCGAGGCGGTCGGCGACCCGACCGCCCATGCCGAGATAGTGGCGATCAGGGAGGCCGCGGCGACGTTGAACGCGGCCGCGCGCAGCGCGTCGGACCAGGACGGCGGTGAGCGGCGGGCGGGCGAGTGGCGGCTCGGCGGCTGCACCCTGGTGGTGACGCTGGAGCCGTGCACCATGTGCGCGGGCGCGATCGTGCTCTCCCGCCTCGACCGGGTCGTCTACGGCGCACTGGACGAGAAGGCCGGTGCCGCCGGTTCGCTCTTCGACGTGGTCCGCGACCGGCGCCTCAACCACCGCCCCGAGGTCATCCCCGGTGTGCTGGCCGAGGACTGCGCCGAGCAGCTGCGCGACTTCTTCGACACCCAGCGCTGAGTGCTCCCCGGATACGGATTTCGTTCCGGCCGGACCCGTCCGGTAGAGTCTCCCTCGGTAGCGTGTCCGAGCGGCCAAAGGAGCACGCCTCGAAAGCGTGTGTGGGGGCAACTCCACCGTGGGTTCGAATCCCACCGCTACCGCCATGAGCAGTAACGATGATGAGCCCGGACTGTGACAGTCCGGGCTCATTGTCATATATCCGGGGCCTCTATGCTGATCCCCGCATCGTCAGCACAGGGCGGGCGTGCAAGAGGGAGGAACCCGCTATGGAGAGCCAGATCGTTCACAAGGCCGCATTCCTGCTGCACGAGTGCAACGAGCCGGAGCAGGTCGTGGTGCAGCGGCTCAAGGAGTACTTCCCGGGCCTGAGCCTGATCGAGCGCGAGCGCTACGTCTCCGAGGCCTGGGACCAGGTGCACGGCCAGGGCGTCCCGGAGGCGTAAGGCCCCGCGGCGCAGGCAGCGGCGACCTGCCCGCCGGCCTGCCGGCCGACACGAGAATGGCTCCGCACTCGTCCGGGCTTTGACCACCATTGCCCGGCGAGTGCGGAGCCGTTTCGCGACCGGTGTCGGTCTCGGAGGGGGAGCGACCCCGGGGGGACGGGCCGCTCCCCCGGCGGAGGTCCCACAACCGGTGCCGCATCGGGGGGAAGCCACGGCACCCGGTCCCACAGCGGGGAGCTCCGGATCCACGCACCGGGGATTCCTGCCAGATCCTCGGTACACAACCCATCGTGCGGCACCGGACGACCCGCGGCATCCGGAGAAAGGGCCCCAGTCCCAGGGACCTTCGCCCCGCCGGGTGAACGCGCCACTCACCCGATCGGCCATCCGGTGGATAAGCTGCCGAACAGAAGCAGCGGGGCGCCCGGGGTGGGCCGGCGGCCCATGGCAGGGAGGCAGGCCCGGGCGATGGCGCAGGCGAAGAAGATCGGCACGTATCTCCTGCTCATCTTCGTGATCTACACGATCATCACATCACCCGCCAGGGCGGCGGAACTGGTGCAGTCGGGGTTCGTGGGGATCTCCGACGCCGCCAAGGCGGTGGGAACCTTCATGACCGGGCTGGTGAGATGACCGGCGCCCGGGGCGGATACGGTGGCGGGGTCCGCCCACACCCTCGGCCGCTAGGAGTGGCACCGTGATCCGGCACCTGGTCCTGTTCAAGCTCAACGAAGGCGTCAGCAAGGACGACGAGCGCGTGCTCGCCGGCGCCAGGTCCTTCGAGGAGCTCGGGTCGCTGATCCCCGAGCTGCGCGAGTGGGAGTGCGGCTGGAACACCACCGAGCGCGACATCGCGTACGACTACGCGATCAACAGCCTGGTCGCGGACCGCGAGGCCCTGCAGGCGTACATCGGCCATG
Source organism: Kitasatospora sp. GP82 (assembly GCF_029892105.1). Taxonomy (GTDB): domain Bacteria; phylum Actinomycetota; class Actinomycetes; order Streptomycetales; family Streptomycetaceae; genus Kitasatospora. The sequence goes on from NZ_JARZAJ010000002.1 coordinate 129,972, forward strand.
AGGCCCACCAGGCTGCGGCCGCACGGTGGCGTGAGTTCGCCACCTGGGTGATCGCCGACATCGAGGTCTGAGGCACCGCCCGCAGGACAGATCGTATCCAAACGACCCTTTGGCCCCCCGACTCCGCGACGAGCCGGGGGGCTTCTGCATGCCCGTGGAACCGCCGGCAATCAGCCAACACGCCTCGATGCGGTACTTGCCGGGACTATGCACGACTTGTGATGCTATGACCGGTTTTGCCGGATCTGATGGGGTGGTGGGGCGACCCAAGCAACCACGCAGAAGCGACTCGACCGCAGGACTCGACCAAGGGAGGGGTGACGTTCCATGCGGATCCAGGACAGCACGCCGGAGGCCGGCGAGGAGGGGTCACCCAAGGACCGCCAGGCCGGTGGGCGCGGCTCGGTGGACGTCCGGACGCTGACCCGGGTCCTGTTCGAGCGGCTGACCGAGCTGCCCTCCGACGCCCCCGAGCGCGAACGGGTCCGAGCTGCCCTGATCGAGATCAACATCCCGCTGGTGCGGTACGCCGCAACGCGCTTCCGCAGCCGCAACGAGCCGATGGACGACATCGTCCAGGTCGGCACGATCGGCCTGATCAACGCGATCGACCGCTTCGACCCGACCCGCGGGGTGCAGTTCCCGACCTACGCGCTGCCGACCATCCTCGGCGAGATCAAGCGGTACTTCCGCGACAACGTCCGCACCATGCACGTGCCGCGCCGCCTCCAGGAACTGTGGGTCCAGGTCAGCGGCGCCATGGAGGAGCTGACCGTGATGCACGGGCGGGCACCCAAGGTGCCCGAGATCGCCGCCAACCTGCGGATCCCCGAGGAGGACGTGCGCGCCTGCCTGGACGCCGGACGGGCCTACAACGCCGCCTCCCTGGAGGCCGCCCAGGAGCACGAGGGCGGCCTGGCCCTGCTGGACCGGCTCGGCTACGAGGACTCCGCACTGGCCGATGTCGAGCACCGGGACATGGTCCGCCATCTGCTGGTCCAACTCCCCGAACGGGAGCGGCGGATCATCATGCTCCGCTTTTTCGCCAATCTGACACAGTCCCAGATCTCCACCGAACTCGGCATGTCCCAGATGCACGTCTCCCGGCTACTGTCGAGAATCCTCACCCGCCTGCGGACCGGAAACTCCTGGGAGGAGTGAACCGAACCGAGCAGAGGGGTTGCAGCGCGTTACTACCGCGTGACATCTTGCGACGGTCGGGTTTGCCGAGACGCGTGTTCCGGTATGGAGCTGGAGGGCCGCCCAGCCGGGAACTGTCGCTCGGTAGTGCCCGTTGTACTGTCAGTCACGAGGGGGTGGGGTGCATGTCCGCAGAGCTGGGCGCTGCCGCGATCCAGGGCACGACAACAGTCGCCGAGATTCCTGTGCAACAGAGTCATACACCGCCGGTGCCCGGGGTTCAGGCACCGGGGGCCGTTGCGGAGTTGGCGCCCGACGCCCTGCCCGAGGGCAGGTCGCTGGATACCCGTACGCTCTCCCGTTCGCTCTTCCGGCGGCTGGCCACGCTGGAGCCCGGCAGCGACGAGCACACCTACGTCAGGGACACCCTGATCGCGCTCAATCTGCCGCTGGTGCGGTACGCCTCGGCGCGCTTCCGCAGCCGCAACGAGCCGATGGAGGACATCGTCCAGGTCGGCACGATCGGCCTGATCAAGGCGATCGACCGCTTCGACCCGGAGCGCGGGGTGGAGTTCCCGACCTTCGCGATGCCGACGGTGGTCGGCGAGATCAAACGCTTCTTCCGGGACACCAGCTGGTCGGTCCGGGTGCCCAGGCGCCTTCAGGAGCTGCGCCTCGCGCTGACCAAGGCCGGTGACGAGCTCTCCCAGAAGCTGGACCGCTCCCCCACCGTGGCGGAGCTGGCCGCCTTCCTCGGCGTCAGCGAGGAGGACGTGGTCGAGGGCCTGGCCGTCGGCAATGCCTACACCGCGAGTTCGCTGGACTCGACACCCGGCGAGGAGGAGGGCGAGGGCCCGCTGGCGGACCGGCTCGGCTACGAGGACCTGGCGCTGGAGGGCGTCGAGTACCGCGAGTCGCTGAAGCCGCTGCTGGCCAAACTGCCCCCGCGCGAGCGGCGGATCATCATGCTGCGGTTCTTCGGCAATCTGACGCAGTCCCAGATCGGGGAGGAGATCGGCATCTCGCAGATGCACGTCTCCCGGCTGCTCACCAAGACACTGACCCAGCTGCGGGCCGGACTGATCAGCGAGAGCTGACCGGCCCGGCCCGCAGCGGGCTTCAGTCGGCGGGTTTCAGCCAGGGGCTAGTCGGTGAGGAGGTTGCGGCGCAGGCCGTCCAGCACGTCGTCGTCCAGTCCCAGGCCGTCCCGCCAGAACTCCTCGAAGGAGGCCCAGCCGGTGGCGACCTCCTCGAAGGCCGCCTCCAGGTAGCTGCGCTCCGCACGGAAGACCGGGAGCAGCAGGCCGGGGTCCTTCATCAGGCCGCGGGTGCCGAAGCTGTCCACGATGTGCTCGATCAGCGCGGCGGAGCGCTCGTTGGTGAGCAGGTAGTCCTCGAACACCGTCTCGCGGTCGACGCCGAGGGCGGTGAGCAGCAGGGCGGCGACCCAGCCGGTGCGGTCCTTGCCGGCCGAGCAGTGGAAGAGCATCGGCGCGCCGTCGGGCTCGGCGAGCAGGCGGAGCACGGTGGCGAAGCGCCCGCGGGCGACGGGGTCGGTGACGAACCAGCGGTAGAGGCCGACCATCATCTGCCCGGCCTTGCCGTCCCCGAGGATCGCGCGCTGCTTGTCGGCGTCGCAGTCGGCCAGGGCGTTGCGCATGGCGATGTAGATGTCGAAGTCGGCCGCGAAGATCGGCACATGGTGCAGGGTCGGGCCGCCCTCTTCGGCGGAGTCCACCGGGGCCAGCAGCTTGGCCTCGTCGGCGCCGTCGAGCTCGGCGACGGGCAGACCGGGGATCCGGTCGGGGCCGGCCTCGCGGACCTCCTCCAGGCTGCGCAGGTCGACGACCCGGCGCAGGCCGCTCGCACCGAGGACAGCCAGGTCCTGCCCGGTGGGCCGGTTCATGGCGTCGGCGCGCAGCGCGATGCCGTGCCGCAGGGTACGACCGTCGCTGGTCCGGTAGCCACCGAGGTCGCGGGCGTTGGCCGCCCCCTTGAGGCCGAGGCTGCGGGCGGTCTCGGTGGTCTGCTGGGTCACGGGGTGTCCTCCAGGGGCACGGTCGTCCGGGGATGGCACGAGAGCGGGCGATGGTCGGATTGGGGACGGAGTACGAAGATGAAGTGCGAAATTCGTACGACCCGATCAGTGTAGGGGGCGGCCGTTTGACGGCGGTCGGCCGTGGCAGGGCCTGCCCTGGGGGGGTCGAGTCGCCGCGTGTGCGCGGGGTCCGGTGGAGCTGTCGCGGCAGAGCGCGTGAGCCCGTCGGCGGGTGTGAAGTCGCAGCTGAACGGCCCCGTGGACCGGTCGGTGAGAATGCCCGGGTACGACGTCGAGGACCAGCGCGGCCGTGGTCATCGCACTGCGCACCGGGGGCGGAGGGCGGTCCACCGCGTCAACAGGACCGGCTGCCACCGGCCGTACCACTACCGGTCGGCCGGTTCGGCTCCGGGGCGAACGAGCAGTGCAACGAGATCGGCGAGTGCGCTCGGCCGACCCCGTCCGCCAAGGCGGACAGGCGGTACCGCGCATCGAGCACAATCTGACGATCACACAGCTCCCCGGCCGGGCCGAGGCGCTGGATCCCGGCCCGATGGCCGAGCACCTCGGACTGGACGCCTGGCGGGGGCCTGCTGAGGCCGGCCGCCAGGCGCGGGAGATACGGTGAAGTGGTTACTTGACGGCGAGCCAGATCACAGCGCCCACCACGGCGATCACCACGACGGCGATGCCGACGATCAGACCGGTGCGGCCGCTGTTGGAGCTGCCGTAGGTGGACACGGAACCCGGGGCCTGGGGAGCGGGGGTCTCCTCCACGAACGCCCGGAACATCTGGGTGCTGCCGGCGGGGTCGTAGTCGTTGTCAGCCATGGCAGGGACTCTAGCCAACCCGGCAGGTCAAAGGACACCCCGGACCCCCACAGGAGTGAGCGGGCCACGACACGTCCGCAACTCGTCCAGAAACCGGCCCCGTCCGACGAGCGGCTCACACAACTCGCGTACGACAAGCTCGTGAAGACTTGGCCGCGTCGGGATGAGAGCGCGCCCGGATCAGGTTGAATCCGCTCATGACCGACAATCACAGTGACGCTCCCCACAGGGTGACCCTCGGCACGTCGGACCTGGCCGTCTCCCCGCTGTCGCTCGGCGGCAACGTCTTCGGCTGGACCGCGGACGAGGCACAGTCCTTCGCCGTACTCGACGCCTACGCGGCCGGCGGCGGCAACTTCGTCGACACCGCCGACGTCTACTCGGCCTGGGTGCCCGGCAACACCGGCGGCGAGTCGGAGACCATCATCGGCAACTGGCTGCGCAGCCGGGGCAACCGTCAGGACATCGTGGTGGCCACCAAGGTGGGCGCGCACCCGGAGGCGAGCGGCCTGAACGCGGCGAACATCAGGTCCGCCACCGAGGAGTCGCTGCGCCGCCTCGGTGTCGACCACATCGACCTGCTCTACACCCACCGCGACGACCCCGAGACCCCGGTCGAGGAGTTCGTCACCGCACTCGACGAGCTGGTGAAGGCGGGCAAGATCCGGGCGGTCGCCGCCTCCAACATCAGCCCGGAACGGCTCACCGAGTCGCTGGAGTTCGCCGCGCGCGAGGGCCTCGCCGCGTACGTCGCCATCCAGCCGCACTACAACCTGGTGTCGCGCTCGACCTACGAGGGCCCGCTGGCCGAGGCGGTCGCGACCCACGGTCTCTCGGCGGTGCCGTACTTCGCGCTCGCCTCGGGCTTCCTCACCGGCAAGTACCGGCCGGACGGCGGGGCGGTCGAGAGCGCCCGCGCCCAGGGTGCCGCCCGCTACCTGGAGGACCCGCGCGGTCCGAAGGTGCTGGCGGCCCTGGACCAGGTCGCCGAGGCCCACGGCGTGGAACTCGCCACCGTCGCCCTGGCCTGGCTCTCCGCCCAGCCCACGGTCGCCGCGCCGATCGCCAGCGCGCGTACGGTCGAGCAGTTGCCCCCGCTGCTGGCGGCCGCCCGGCTGCGGCTGACGGCGCAGGAGCTGGCCCTCCTGGAGTCCGCCTCCGTCTGACGGGCCCGCCGGGCGCTGCCGCCACGGGCTGCACGGGCTGTGGACGGTCCACCGGGGTGCTGTCCACAGCCTGTGGACAGCACCCCGGGGTTGCGACCGGATCCACGCCAAGGCACCCGGGGCGAGGCTGCTCACGGTCGGCTACCCCACGATCTTCCCCAAGCACCCTTCAGCTGCATGCACTTGGGGCGACACCCAGGCCGGCGACAGCAGGGAGCTGCTGAACTTCGGCACCATCACCTTCCAGGACCTCCACTGGCTGCGGCGCGACGTCCTCGAACCGCTCAACGCCGTGATGGCGGAGCCGAGCAGCAAGCACCGGGCTACCTTCGTCGACCTCTACGGCTCCAGCACCGACCACGACGTGTGCAGCAACGACCGGTGGGTGGACGGCATCCTGAGCTCCCTCGCACCGGACCCGCTCGCCCTCGCCTTCGTCCATTCCAACGCCAAGGGCCAGGAGAATGCGGCCGACCAGGTGGCGAGCGCCCGTGACGGACGCCGCCCCCACCCGCCGCATCGGCTCGACGCGAGGGGTGGGGGCGCGTCGGTGGCTGTCGTCATGCACTCTTCCCTTCCCGGCGACCGGCCCGGGCGGCCGAGCCGGGTACCGGGGCGGTGACCCCGGCGGGGGCCACGAAGGCGAGCAGCAGCTGCTCCATGAGCGAGCGGCGGCCCGCCTCGTCCAGTTCGTGCGCCGTGGCCCGCTCCAGGCGCCGTACGGCGAAGGCTGCGGTCTCGACCGCGTCGTCGACCAGGACGGTACGCAGGCTCGCGTCCAGGTCGGCGAGCCGACGGCGGCGCATGCTGTCGGCCACCTCGGGCGCGTAGTCGAGGGAGAGTGGCTGCACCGAGTAGACCTCGATCCCGGTCGGCGCCACCTCGGCGGCCAGCGCCCGGGTCAGCTCGTCGGAGAACCACTGACCGGCGCGCAGGGCAGGCCCGGGAGCCGAGTCCCCGTCACAGGGCAGCGCGGACGCGGTGCGCGTGAGTACCGCGTGCGCCTGCTCGCGCAGATACTCCTCGTGCTCGGCGATGCCCAGCACCGCGCGGGCGGTGTCCTTCACCCGCCAGACGATCAGCAGGCGGACGACGATCGGCGTCCCCGTCCCGTCGGCGACACCGACCGGCTCGCTGCGCCAGTGGCGCAGCCGGACGTCGACCCGGCGGCGGCGCAGCAGCGGGCTGACCCAGACCAGACCGGTGCGGCGGACGGTACCCCGGTAGCGGCCCCAGCGGGTGAGCACCCGGGTCTGACCGCCCGCGTTGACCAGCAGCCCGGCGAAGGTGACCACTTTCACCAGGGCGACCGCGCCAACGGCGGCGATCGCCAGGCCGTCGATCTCGGCGTGCCCGCTCTCCTTGGCGGCCGCACCGCGGAGGTCCGGCAACGCGGCGAACTGCGGGGTGACACCGCTCCGGGCCAGCACCAGGAGCAGCGCGGCGGTGGAACCGAGCAGCGCGAGCACGGCGAGCCAGCCGGGCAGGGACCGGGCGCGCTGCTCACGCAACGACGGGTCGCTGCGGGGCGGACGACGCGCGGTGTGCGGCTCGCTCGGCGCATCCGCCCGCTCGGACCGGCCCCGGCCGGGCGTGTCGCGCGCGTCGGACGGCGGCAGGGCCGCTCCGGCGGTGACGGGCCTCGGGTCGGCGGACGAACCGGCGCTCGGCCTCCGGCTCTCGACCGGCACCGGATGCAGCACCAGGGGCAGGGTCTCGGGTCCGTCCACCTCGTCCTCCACCGGCACCGGGTGCGCCTTGATCAGCGGCTTGACCACCGCCGCGGCCACCGCCTCGGCCACCGCCCGGCGGAGCTGGGCGGATTCGGCCGACGTCGGCTCGGGCTGGGACTGCGGCCAGGAGTCGGGACGCGGCGAAGAGTCGCGGGTGATGTCCATGCAGATCCTCTGGTCGGTGTGGCGCGCGATGGACGGCCTGGACCCGACGAGCTCAGTGCCGGACCCAGGCCAGGTTGAAAGGTCATCAAAGGGACATCGAATGCAGGAGACCCCGCTGCCGTCTGCGACGGTCGGCCTTCCGGCACTCCGTCAGCGCCTGCGCGAGCCCGAGCCGCGTCCGAGAATCCGACGGGTCACCAGACCGATGGCGGAGAGGACGAGAAGCCCGGCGCACAGAACGCTGCGCCAACCGTCCGTGGCCGAGCGGCGTGCGACGGCTGTCCGCGGAGTGCCTGGCGGAGCGGCGAGCGCGCTGGCCGGCCCCTCGACGGCCTTGCCGGGAGATCCCGACGGCACAGCGGAAGGTGCCCCGGACGGGCTTGGCGGCGCCGGCACGGACGGCGGTGGGCTACCGGACGGACTCCGCCCGGTGGAAGCCGAGTTGGGATCTCCCGGCAAGGCCGTGGAGGCAGGAGCTTCCCGGGTCGCCGCCGGGACAGGATCGGACGGCGCCGGTGGGACAGCCGGAACGGCCTCGACGGGCACGGACGGCGGCTCGGGCATCGCGGGCATCGCGGGTAACGCGGGCGGGGCAGGCGGGGCAGCCGAGGTGTCCGGTGCACCTGGCGAGTCCGGGGGCGGCGTCGGTCGCTCGGGCGCGGCGGTGTCCACCACCAGGGTCACCGGCGTGCCGGCGGTGCGGTTTCCGGCCTCGTCCACGGCGGTGGCGGTGATCTGGTGCCGACCGTCGGCGAGGTTCTCGACCGGGAGGCAGGACCAGGTGCGATCGGCCGCGACCGCCGTACTGCACAGTTCGCCGCCGCTGCGGGCGGCGCCCGGGGCGGCGGGCGCGTCGGTGACGGAGACCGTGGTGTCCGGGTCGGCGGTGCCGGTGAGCAGCAGTCCCGGGTCGTTGGTGAACTCGGGCAGGGCGAGGACGGGGGCGGACGGCGGAGCGGTCTTGCCGGTGGCGAGCCCGGCCAGACCGCTGAGGTGCAGGCGGGGGTTGCGGACCGCACGGGAGAACGAGATCCGCAGGGTGCCCATGGTGCGCCAGGAGCCGTCGGCCTGCGGGCGCTCCTCGGCGATCCGGAAGGTTTCGGCCGGCTCTCCCGAGCGCAGCCCGTCGGCGTAATCCGAGGAAACGGAACTCTGTGTTCCGGGAGTCGAAGCCCCGGAGGCGGAGCCTTTTCCGCCATTTTCGTTTCCTCTGTGGCCGATTCCACCCGGGCGGGTTCCACCCGAGGCGGTTCCGGTGCGGGCGGCGAGGCTTCCGGGCGTCGCCGTGGAGCTCACGCCGGGGAGGGGGGAGAATTCCATCTCCACCGCCAGACCGGACGGCAGCACGGCACGGCGCTCGACACTCCAGGTGCCCGGTGTCTGCTGCGCAGCGGCGAAGTCCGGTGCAACCGTCGAATTCCAGCCAAGCAGCAGAGCGGTGGCCAGCGCGGCGGCGGCCCGGCCGACTCCTCGACGCCTGCGCGCAACCGGCCCGCACTGCTTCGAGCAGGACGCTGGTGCGGTACGGCGGAACTGTCGGCTCATCCGGCCCTCCTTACGGACGTCTGCCGCCAACAGGCGCCACGGACATGGGTTCTGACAGCCATAACATCCGACAAAAGGGAATCACGATCGCGAGTCCGGCATACTGCGACACCTGGATGGATGCCCATTGCCACCCGACCGGCGGCAATTCGCCGAACAGCACGGGACCTACCCGTCACCGGTACTTTCCGGCCATTCCCGAGCAGCGGCAACCGGACGCCGGCCGCAGATGCCCGCCCATTCACCAGTTCCGCCTGTTCGAATTGGGCGCCGCCTCAGTAGAGTCAGCAGCCGTGACGATTATTCCCGTTCTCATCCAGAGCAGTTGCACCACGGTGGAACCGCACGGCGCCGAGACCAGCGGCTGAGGACCGCGCGGTGCCCCTCGACCCCGCGGTCGTCCGCGCCAGCTTCGCCGTCGTCGAGTACCGCGCCGACCACCTGGCCAAGTACTTCTACGCCCACCTGTTCGCCCACAACCCGGGCATCCGGTCGCTGTTCCCGGCCGAGATGGCCGAGCAGCGCGACCGCCTCTTCGCCGCGCTGACCCAGATCGTGCTCCGGCTGGAGAACCTCGAACAGCTCACCGCCTACCTGCGCGCGCTCGGCCGCGACCACCGCAAGTTCCAGGCCGCGCCCGAGCACTACCCGGCCGTCGGCGCCAGCCTGATCGCCGCCGTCCGGCACTTCTCCGGCCACTCCTGGACGCCCGAGATCGAAAAGGCGTGGAGCGAGGCGTACACGGTGATCTCCCAGGTCATGATCGAGGCCGCCACGGTCGAGGACCCGGCATGGTGGGAGGCCGAGGTGACGGCCCGCCACCGGGCGGCGCCCGACGTCGTACGGCTCACCCTGCGCCCCGACCGGCCGTACCCCTTCCTGGCCGGTCAGTACCTCTCGCTCTGCTCTCCCCGACGCCCCCGGGTCTGGCGGCCGTATTCGATCGCCAATGCCCCGCGCCCCGACGGCACCCTGGAGCTGCACGTCCGGCGGGTGGCCGACGGGCTGCTCAGCCCCGTCCTGGTCAACGATCTGATGCCCGGCGAGCGGCTGCGGCTCGGCCCGCCGGTCGGCGACGCCGTCCTCGACCCGTACTCGGTGCGTCCGCTGCTGGCCGTGGCCAGCGGGACCGGCTGGGCACAGATCAAGGCCCTGGTCGAGCAGCGCGCCGCCTGGGCCGCAGCCGGCGCGACCGGCTCAACCGGCGCGGCCTGCACGGCCCCGGAGACCACGGTCTTCCTCGCCGCCCGGGACGACACCGACCAGTACGACCTGGACGCGGTCCGCGAGCTGGCGGCCCGGCACCCGTGGCTCACGGTGGTGCCGGCCGCCCCCGCCCACGGCAGCGGCCGGGAGCGGGCGGTGCGGCTGCTGCGCGACGGACTCCGCCGCTGCGGCAGCTTGGCCGACCACGACATCCGCCTCAGCGGCCCGCCGGACCTGGCGCCCTCCATCGCCGAACTGCTGCTCGACCTGGACGCCGAGCCCGAGCTGATCCGCCACGACCCGGTGCCGCTGACCTTCAACCGGGCACGGCCGCTGTCCTCGTCCGACTGGTTCCTGGACCGGCGCAACATCCCCTGGATCAACCGCACCGAACTCGGCTGAGTCTGCGACGGGAGAACGACGAAGGCCCCGGACTCTCGTCCGGGGCCTTCGGCTGGTGCGCTCAGCAGGATTCGAACCTGCAACCTCTTGATCCGTAGTCAAGTGCTCTATCCGTTGAGCTATGAGCGCTAGGGACGTCCCCCGAGGGGGCGCCTTCGCGATGGTTGGTGCGCTCAGCAGGATTCGAACCTGCAACCTCTTGATCCGTAGTCAAGTGCTCTATCCGTTGAGCTATGAGCGCTCGCCCTGCCGGACTGGCCGGCGGGGCGTTGCGTGGACAACATTACATGACCCTCGACCTGGGACGAAATCCATTGCCACCGGGTGCACGAAGGGCCCCGTCGGCATGTTGCCGACGGGGCCCTTCCGAGGCGGAGGCTGAGGGATTTGAACCCTCGATGGGCTTTAAGGCCCAAACCGCATTAGCAGTGCGGCGCCATAGACCGGACTAGGCGAAGCCTCCTCCACGCGAACCGCACCGGCGAGCCGGTGCACTCCGTGCGAATGCGATGATGCCACAGCCAGAGGCTCTGACACCAACCACCGACAACGTTACTAGGCGGGTCATCCGCAGCGCAAAGAAGAATGAGATACTTCGGTCTCCCGAGGAGAGCGCGAGCCGCGAGCCGCACGCCGTGACGACACAACCGTCAGTGACGCAAGCCGTGAGGAGACCTGTCGACGTGAGCAGCAGGCCGATCCGAGGCGCTGCTCGCCTCGCCGCAATACTCGACGCCCTGCCCGATGCGCTGCTGCTGGTCAACAGCAACGGCACCGTCGTGGACGCCAACAAGGCAGCCGTTCAGGCCATGCAGGCCCCCGGCACCTCGCTGGTCGGGCGCGGCGTGCTCGACCTGCTGCCCGAGTTCGACCCCAGCCGGATCCCCGGGTCGATGCGCCCTGCGGCCAACGAGTCCGAGGGCCTGGAGCACCCGGTCCGGATGACGGCCCGACGGACCGACGGCTCCACCTTCCCGGTCGAGGTGTCCGGCAACGACTTCACCGACGACGGCGCGGGCGGCTCCTACACGGGCGGCGGCTTCGACCCGTACCGGGACTCCGGCTCCAGCAGCCGGGACCTGCTGCTGCTCCTGGTCCGCGACCTCTCCAGCCGGCTCGGTGTCGAGGCCGAGCTGCGGCGGCAGCACAAGCAGACCGAGATGATCCTGCGGGCCGCCGCCGAAGGCGTGCTCGGTGTCGACCTGGAAGGCCGGGTCGTCCTGGTCAACCCGGCCGCCGCGCACATCCTGGACTACCGGGCGAGCGAGCTCGGCGGACGCGAGCTGCACCCGCTCATCCAGCACTCCCAGGCCGACGGCAGCCCACTGGCACTGGAGGGCTCGGCGCTGCTGGACACCCTGGTCTCGGGCCGTAAGCACCGGGTGCGCGGGGCCGTGCTCTGGCGCAAGGACGGCACCCCCGTAACGGTGGACCTCACCACCGCTCCGGTCCGGGACGGCGAGCAGCTGGTCGGCGCGGTGATGACCTTCACCGACCGGACCAGGGAACTCGCGCTGATCGCCCGCAACGAGCATCTGACGGCGGTGCTGGAGGGCGAACTGGGCAGCGCGCTCAACGCCCTCCACGCCCGGATCGACGCACTCGCGGCCGACCCCGCCGGGCAGCTCTGGCCCGAGGCCAACTGGACACTGCGGCGGCTCGCGGACGAGTGCCGCCGCTTCGGCACGCTGATAGACGGGGTGCTGACGCACCAGAAGTTCGAGAACGACGTCGAGTCCGGAAAGCGGGCACTGGAGCGCTCGGCGGTCGGCCTCGACAAGGTCGTCCAGCGGGCCGTCGAGCTGGCGGGCGACCTGGTCGGCGCCGGACGGGTGCGGTACTCGGTGCACGCGGCCGCCGTCGAGGTGACCGCCGACCGGGAACGGCTCGCACGCGCCCTGGCCCACCTGGTGGCCGACGTCAGCGGGATCGGCCACACGGTGGCCGCGGCTCCCGGGGCCGGTACGGACGGCAAGTCGGGTACCGCCGACGGCACCGGCAGCGGGGCCCCGCTGAGTGTGCCCGCACTGCCTCCGGTGGGCGGCGACTCGCCGATGGTGGTGCTGGCCGCCGCGCAGCGCGGCGAGGTGGCGCGGATCGAGGTCCGCGGCCCCGCCCGCACCAGCAGCCCCGTACACCTGCCGATCGCGCGCAGCACCGTCGAGCACCACGGCGGCGTGTTGCAGCGCCATGAACTGCCCGGCCGAGCCGGGACGACCTACGTGGTCGAACTGCCGCTGGACCCGGCGGCGGCCGCGCGGGCGGCCGCGAAGTCGGCGGCCGACGGGGGCCGGAGCGTCCCCAAGGAGACGGACACCGCGATGCTGCCCGACCTGCCCGAGATGCCGCCGGCACCCGGCGCGTCAGCCGGCACGGCGGCCGGTACGGCACTTGGCACGGCGGCCGACGGCGGGCGGGCGGACCGGGCCGGCGCACCCGAGGGCGGCGGCAGTGACGGCGGGCCGGACAAGGGCGCGGGCTCGGCATCCGGCACCGGCACCGGCACCGGCACCGCCGAGGCTGAGACCGAGGCCGGGAACGGCGATGCGGGCCCGAGTGCGGCCGGCGCTGCCGCAGCCGACGACGGCCCGAGCCCGGCGAGCGCACGCGGACCGCTCGCCCTGGGGCCGGGCGACTCCGCCGGGCCCGACGCGCCCGGTACGCCGGTGGAGAAGACCCCGGCTGCCGACGAGCGTGGACGTACGGGCCGGCGGCGCCGTGGCGTGCCCGCGAGCGACGAGCCTTCGAGCGCACTGTCCCTGCCTGGCGTCCCCGAGCCCGGTACACCCCTGTACCCCGGCCTGGAGCACGCTCTCCCGGCAACGCCCGCCGCACCGCCGGCACCGGCCGCACCGCCGCAGCCGACGGGGCGCCGCCGGAGGCTTTCCCTCCCCGCGCAGCCGCAGGCCCCGGCGGAGGACCCGGCAGCCGCCGGTACCGCGCTCGAGCCCAGCAGGCCGAACGCTCTTGAGCAGGCCCCGGCACGGCCCTCGACCGAACCGGCCGGGCTTCCCGTGCCGTTCGGGCAGCCGAACGCTCCCCAGGCGGGTGCCGGGCTGCCGGTGCCGTTGGGGCAGCAGGAGTCGCAGGGCGGCGGGCAGCCGTCCGAGCAACGGGCGGCAAGCGATCAGGCGAAGCCGGTCGGCAGTGGGCTGGGCGAACTGGCGCCACCGCGTCCGCTCGGCGGCTTCGCCTCGGCCTTCCCACAGGCGTTCGCGCAGGCGGCGGGCGCGCCCGGGCAGACGTCCGGACCGGCGGCGGGTCAGGCGCAGGGGCCGACGGCGAATGGCGAGCGTCCGGCACTGCCCGCGCCGGTGAGTGCTCCCGACGCTCCGGCGCACGTGGAGCCTCGTACGCCCCCACGGCCGATGGCCGAGCTGGCCCGTTCCAGCGCCGAGGGGCCGGGCCAGGAGACGCCGCCGAACCCGGCGAACCCGGCGATGCCCGATTTCCCGACCATGGTGACGCCCACCGTGGACGGTGGCCCGCGCCGTCTGCTGGTCTGGCCCGAACCCGACCCCTCCACCAAGGCCGCGCTCCAGGAACGCGGCTACCGTCCGGTGATCGTCCGTTCCCGGGAGGAGGTCGACGCCCAGGTCTCCGGCTACCCGGCAGCCCTGTTCGTGGACCCGCTGACCGGCCCGATCACCCGGACCGCCCTCCAGTCCCTGCGGACGGCCGCGCTGAACCAGCGGGTGCCGGTCCTGGTCACCGCCGGTCTCGGCCAGGCCACCAAGGACGCCGCGTACGGGGCCGACCCGGCCGTACTGCTGCGCGCCCTGGCACCGCGCGACAGCGAGAACCACGCGGCCCGGGTCCTGCTGGTCGAGTCCGACCCGGACATCGCGGCGGCGCTGATCAGCAGCCTGGAGCGGCGCGGCATGCACGTGGAGCACGCCGTCTCGGAGAGCGACGCCGTCTCCCGGGCCAGCAGCGTGCAGCCCAACCTGGTGGTGATGGACCTGTTGCAGATCCGCCGCCGCCGAGTCGGGCTGCTGGACTGGCTGCGCGCCAATGACCGCCTGCACCGTACGCCGCTGGTCGTCTACACCTCCGTGGACCTCGATCCGCAGGAGCTGCCGAGGCTGCGCACCGGGGAGACGGTCCTCTTCCTGGCCGAGCGCTCCACCACCGACGACGTCCAGGCCCGGATCGTCGATCTGCTGGGCCGGATCGGCGCGATGGGCGAGATCAGTACGGCGGGCCGCTGAGGCCGGTCCGGCGCGCTCCACGGACGGCGACCGTGCTGTACCTGAGGGGCGCGGGGCTCTGTCCGATCAACAGAGCGCCGCGCCCCTCAGGTGGTGCATGGCTGATCCGCCGGGCCGCCTTCGGGGATCACTCCTTGCCGAGGACGGTGACCGCCAGCCGGTCGGCGGCGTAGTCGGCGCGGATGACCTTCTTGTCGAACTTGCCGACCGAGGTCTTGGGCACCGACTCCACGAGCGCCCAGCGCTCCGGGAGTTGCCAGGAGGCGACCCGCCCGGCGAGGAAGACGCGCAGCTCGGGCAGGCCGGCGGCGGCATGCGGCCGCAGTACGACGGTGGCCAGCGGCCGCTCGCCCCACTTCTCGTCCGGGACGGCGACCACGGCGGCCTCGGCCACCTCGGGGTGGGCCATCAGGTGGTTCTCCAGCTCCTGCGAGGAGATCCACTCACCGCCGGACTTGATCACGTCCTTGGCCCGGTCGGTGAGGGTGAGGTAGCCGTCCGGGGTGATGGTGCCGATGTCTCCGGTGCGCAGCCAGCCGTCCTCGCTGAACTTGTCGTCGGGCTGCTCCGGGTCCTGCCCGGCACCGCCGAAGTACGCGCCCGCGATCCACGGCCCGCGAAGCTCCAACTCGCCCGCCGCGACGCCGTCGTGCGGCATCCGCTCGCCGGCGGGGCCGGTGAGGCGGGCCTCGACGGAGGCCGGGAAGAGCCCCTGGGTGACCCGGTACTCCCACTCCTGCTCGGGGGTCAGAGCGCCCGGCGGGAGCGAGAAGGTGCCGAGCGGGGAGGTCTCGGTCATGCCCCAGGCGTGCACGACGTTGATGCCGTGGCGCTCCTCGAAGGCGCGCATCAGCGAGGGCGGACAGGCCGAACCGCCGATCACCACCATCCGCAGCGAGGAGGTGTCGTAGCCGCCGTTGTCGAGCTCGTCCAGCAGACCGGTCCAGATGGTCGGGACGGCGGCGCTGACGGTCGGCCGGACCTGGCTGATCATCTCGGCGAGCGGCTTCGGCTGGAGGTGGCGGTCCGGCATCAGCAGGTTGGCGCCCGACATGAACGCCGCATGCGGCATCCCCCACGCGTTCACATGGAACATCGGGACCACCGGCAGCGCGATGTCACGGGCCGTCAGACCGAAGGCGTCGGCCGCATTGCCCTGGAGGCAGTGCAGATACACCGAACGGTGGCTGTAGAGCACACCCTTGGGGTCGCCGGTGGTGCCCGAGGTGTAGCAGAGGGTGGCCGCCTGCCGCTCGTCCAGGTCCTCCGGCCACGCGTACTCGGTGGGCCGGTCGGCGATCAGCTCCTCATACTCGTGGACGGTGCCGCCGAAGCCGTCGAGCAGCGAGCGGTCGCCCGCGCCGCTCACCACGATGTGCTTGAGGGTCGGGTTGAGCTGCGGCAGCACGCCCGCCAGCAGCGGGAGCACGCTGCCGTTGACGATGATCGCGTGGTCGGCAGCGTGGTTGACGATGAACGCCAGCTGCTGGGCGGGCAGCCGGAGGTTCAGCGTGTGCAGCACCGCGCCCATCGACGGCACGGCCAGGTACGCCTCCAGGTGCTCCGCGTTGTTCCACATCAGAGTCGCTATGCGCTCGTCGCCCGAGACCCCGAGCTCGTCGCGCAGTGCGTACGCCAGCTGGGCTGCGCGGGCGCCGACCTCGGCGAACGTACGGGTGAGGGGGCCGTTGCCGTCCCAGGTGGTCACGGTGGACCGGCCGTGGATGGTGGAGCCGTGCGCGAGGATTCGGGAGACGGTGAGCGGTACGTCCTGCATCGTGCTGAACACGCGGGTCCTCCTTGACCGGCAGGTTGAGACACCACCTGCCTACCGGCGGGTAGCGGGAGCTGCTTGGCCTGATTCTGGCGAAATGTCGCCCCCGTTGTCAGCAGTTCGGCCACAGATGAGACCAGGAGCTCACACAGCCTGGACGGAAGTCCGAGAAGTGCGACAGCCGGACGGCCCGTCGGGGCGGGCCCGCATACGATCCCTGCGAAATCTTCCTGATCGGCCATCATGTGTGTTCCGGGACGGGGTCTTTGGGTGCGGCGGGAAGCAGGGAAAGCCAGGGGCGCGAGGCGCCGAGGGGGAGTTGGGCGCCCGCCGGAGGGCAGGCGCCCGTTGCGAGGGCGGTCAGAAGACCGGGGCGGTCGCGCGGCTCAGGTAGCAGCGGTTGGGGAAGGTCCTCTGCCAGATGATCTGCTGACCGTTCCAGTCGCCGTAGACGGTGGCGGTGACCGGGTCCTCGAGGTGCGGGCAGATGCGCTTCGGATCTCCGGCGAGGCGGTCGAAGTCGCCGTTCGCCGCAGTCAGGGCCGCACAGGCGGCATCCGGGTCGGGGTGGGTGTCGCCGTTGGGGTTGCAGGTGAGGTCGTAGACCTCCTGGCGGGAGTCGTCGGCGTCGTGGACGACGAAGAGCTGGAGGAAGGTGTTCGAGGCGGCCGGGGCGACGGAAACGGGGAGCGGGGCGATGCCCAGGGTCGTGGCGGCGACGACGGCAACAGCGGCGGAGGCGAGGAGCCCGCGGAGCGCAGTGGTGGTCATGCCCAAACCCGACCATGGCCGGATCCTGTGGCCAAAGCGAATCTCCATCGAACGAGTGATCCCCGCAAGGAAGTTAGCGCGAAGGGCTCAAGACCGACCGGCAATAGGGAGCGCGGGTGAAGGAGCGGCGCTGGGGTGCGTGCATCGCAAGGCGGAGGAGGGAGTAGCAGCGGAGCTGCGGCGACCGACGACAACGCGGCGAGGTGCGTTCCCCGGGGGCGCGACGCCGCGGGCCCTGTTGCCGGTCGGCCTAAGACCGACCTGGCCGCCGGTCGGCGGCGGGCGGGGCGCCGAGCGCCACCAGGCCGTCGAGCTGGTCGCGGTCGACATTGAGCGCTGCGCCGCCGTACGTCTCGGCGCCGCCGCCCCGGTACTGGTGGATGCGCTGGTGGCCGACCCACAGTTCCTCGGGCAGTGCGCCCTGCCCGTCGGTGACGGCTCGACCGTCCCAGTGGGCGTACCAGATGACGTCGGGGAGCGGGTAGGCGCCCGCCTGTGCGGCGCCGACCAGGTCGGCGACCCCCGAGTTCGCGCTGGAGTAGAAGCCGGAGTGGTACCCCGCGGCGTGCAGGGCCTGGGTCCAGCCGATGGTGAACTCGACCACCGCCTGACTGCAGACCGGGTCGCCCGGTGCATAGGCCTCGATGTCCAGGTAGACCGGGCTGCCCTCACCCAGACCCAGTTCCCGCAGGCCGGACACCGCCTCGGCCGCCTCGTCCTGGCCCTGCTCGACGGCGCGGGCCGGGTCGATCCGGTGGGGCTTGGTCCTGACACTGCTGCAGGGCGCCTGCAGTCCGACGTGGGTGGGCACCAGCTCCCAGCCCATCTCCCGCACCTGCCGCACCCAGTCGGCGGTGAGCCGGGGCTGGTCGCAGCCGCGCTGGGTGCCGCTGGTGTAGATGCCGACCGCGCCGTACGGGGAGGTGGTGCGCCATACCCGCATGGTCTCCAGGGGCGGAGCGGTGCAGGCGTCGAAGCCGCGGCCGGTGAAGCTCCGCTTCGGCAGCTGCGACCGCCTACGGGCCGAGTCGGGAAGGACGGTGCGCGGCGGCGCCGGGGACCGCTTCCCCTGGGAGGCGGTGGCCGCGACCGGCTGTACCTCGGCCACCCGCCCCCCTGGCAGCGGCAGACTGCGGTCGGTGGCCAGAAGCAGGACGAGGGAGGCCGCCGAGAGAGCAGCCGGGCCTAGGTAGCGCACCGCCCCTTGATACTGACCAGTCATCGGACAATGGTCTCGCCACGCCGGAGAGTGATCGTGATTCACCCTCTCGGTGACAGCGATCCGCACAGCGGGAAACAGTGCGGTAATGAGTTTGGTGGCCGTTAGGGTATTACGTCACACTCGTCACCATGTCCACAGTCAGTTCCCGCGAGACCGCCGTCCCGGTCTCGCCCGGCCGCTCGTCCGTCCACCCGCTCCGGCGTCGGCTGGGTGTCCCGGCGCCGGTGCTCTGCATCACGGCCATGTTCGCCGTCCAGCTCGGCATCGCACTCTCCCAGCCGCTTTTCGGGCCGCTCGGAGTCGGCGGCGCGACCTTCCTGCGGCTGGCGGCCGCCGCAGTGATCCTGCTCGCCCTCACCCGGCCCCGGCTGCGCGGCCGCAGCCGACGCGACCTGGCCTCGGCCGGGCTGCTCGGGGTCGTCTCGGCCGGGATGACCCTGTGCTTCGCCGGTGCCGTGGACCGGCTGCCGATGGGAACGGCCGCCACGATCGAGTTCCTCGGACCGCTGGCCGTCGCACTGGCCTTCGCCCGGCGGGCCAGCCACCTCGTCTGGGCACTGCTGGCCGGTGGCGGGGTGGCGCTGCTCACCCTGTTCGGCGGCGACGGCGGCGGAGGCGGCCTCGACCCGGTCGGGCTCGGCTTCGCCTTCGCTGCGGCCGCCTGCTACGCCGGGTACATCCTGCTGACCGACAAGGTCGGCGCGGCGTTCAAGGGCTTCGAGGGGCTGGCGGTCTCGATCGGGGTCGGCGCACTGGTCACGCTGCCCCTGGGGATCGGGCCGGCCTGGCACGGGCTCTCCGGGGCCGGCAGCCCCTGGCTGCTGCTGCTCACGGTGACGGGGGTCGCGCTGCTGCTGCCGGTGATCCCGTACGCGCTGGAGATGTCCGCGCTGCGGCGGCTGCCGCAGCGGGTGTTCAGCGTGCTGGTGAGCCTGGAGCCGGCGGTGAGCGCGCTGGTCGGTCTGGTGGTGCTGCAACAGGTACTGGGCGTGGTGCAACTGGCCGGGATCGCCTGTGTGGTGGCGGCCAGCGTAGGAGCCACACTCACCGGGCGGCACTAGCGCCCCCTCCGGCGAATCCTGGCGCATGGTCAGCCATGCACCCTGCGGGGCGCGGGCTGAGGCGGTGCGGAGCGTGGCTGTGGGCGGTGCCGGATCCACCGGCACCGCCCACAGCTGTTCCTGCCCGCCTGGGCTGCCCTTTCCCCGCGTCTCCTCTATCGGCGCCCCCGCCGACCGGGATCAGCCGAAGGTAGGCGCGAAGACGAGGTGGGTGTTCTCGTTCGACTGCTCGGTGAAGACGAAGCCCGTGTTGTCCTTCACCTGGGAGCTGTTGTTCTGGTTCGAGGCACCGGCGCCGGTGGCGGTCTGCTGCGCGGTGTTGTAGTTGCCGCCCACGTAGCCGAAGGTGTTGCCGCTGTCATGGTTGGAGACAACGCTGCTGTTCGATCCGTCGCCGGAGAGAGCACCGTTGTCGGCCGCTGCCGCGGAGCCTGCGCCGGCGAGCAGCAGACCGGCGGCGAGTGGAGTGGCGACCAGAAGTCCGACCATCCGTTTGGTGCGGGAACGAGCCATGAAGTCCTCCGTAGGGCTGACAGTCCACCGGGACTGCACATCAGGTGCTGCACAGGGGAATTCGCGGCCAGACGGACCCCTGTTGGCCGCGATGCCGATGGAAAGACTTCCTCAATAAATCGACATGGCACCAGCGACAGACCCGCTTTTCGCCCGTTTGCGTGACATTTCGAGGGCGGCGCATAGTCCGTCGACACACCGCCCATCGGCCGACACACCGTCTCCCACCTGCGAGTTCAGTCGAACGGTGGGCGGACTCGGAAGCCAACCAAAGCGGCGCACTCCAACGAGCTTCGCGCCCCCTGCAATACCGAGGGCGCCGAAAGCCCGCACACGCCCCCGGCCCGCCGGTCGGCCATTGCGGCCGAAGAATGTCGACCTGTCGCTATCGACATATGACAGATAAGAAGGTGATTTGAATGACTGTCAGAGAGTCTTACCCGGATTCAGGATCCCCAAAGGGTCGAAGACCGACTTGATCCGACGCTGCAACTCCAGTCCCACCGGCCCCAGTTCGCGAGCCAGCCACTCCCGCTTCAGCAGGCCGACGCCGTGCTCGCCGGTGATGGTGCCGCCGAGTTCCAGGCCGAGCGCCATGATCTCGTCGAAGGAGGCCAGGGCCCGTGCCGACTGCGCCTCGTCGGTGGCGTCGAAGACCACCACGGGATGGGTGTTGCCGTCCCCGGCGTGGCAGACCATGCCGATGGTGAGCCGCTGCCGGTCGGCGATCTCGGCGACCCCGCGCAGCATTTCGGCCATCCGGGAGCGCGGGACCGCCACGTCGTCGATCATCGTGGTGCCCATCCGGTCCAGCGCGGGCAGCGCCAGCCTGCGGGCCTCCAGCAGCAGGTCCGACTCGGCCCGGTCCTCCGCCGGAACCACCTCGCTCGCCCCGGCAGCCCGGCACAACTCCCCCACCGCCGCCAGCTCCTGGGCCTGCTCCGGGCCGTCGAAGGCGATCAGCAGCAGCGCCCTGGTGGCGTCCGGCAGGCCCATCTTCGCCATCTCGTTGACCGCACGGACGGTGGTGGCGTCCATCAGCTCCAGCAGCGAGGGTACGAATCCGGCGGCCATCACCTCGCAGACCGCCGCGCAGGCCGCATCGGTGCTAGGGAACTCGGCGGCCAGCGCCAACTGCGGCGGGGGCGCGGGCCGCAGCGCCACCACGGCCTGGACCACCACGCCGAGCGTGCCCTCCGAACCGACCAGCAGCCGGGTCAGGTCGTAGCCCGCCACGCCCTTGGCCGTCCGGCGGCCGGTGCGCAGCAGCTGCCCGTCAGCCAGCACCACATCGAGACCCAGAACGTACTCGCTGGTCACGCCGTACTTCACGCAGCACAGGCCGCCTGCGCCGGTGCCGATGTTCCCGCCGATGGTGCAGGACTCCCAGCTGGACGGGTCCGGTGGATAGGCCAGCCCGTGCTCGGCCGCCGCACGGGACAACTGGGCGTTCACCACGCCTGGTTGGACGACGGCGATCCGGTTGACCGGGTCCAGCTCCAGGATCCGGTTCATCTTGATCAGGGAGAGCAGGATGCAGCCGTCCACCGCGTTGGCGCCGCCGGAGAGACCCGTCCTGGCGCCCTGGGGCACCACGGGAACCCGCAGTTCGGTCGCCGTGCGCAGCACGTGCTGCACCTGCTCGACCGTCTCGGGCAGGACCAGGACGGCGGGTTCGCCCGCCGCGCAGAACCCCGCCATGTCGTGGCGGTAGGCGGACGTCACATCCGGATCCACCACCACGGCCGCCTCCGGCAGCCCCTCCAACAGCCGTCCCGCCAGATCAACCACGGCAGCCTCCGCTCCTCGTGCTCGTCGGCCCGATGCGTGCCCGGCACCAGGCCCGGCCCGAACTCTGCCGCGCCGCCCGAGCCGGGGCAAGGGGACTCTTCAGGAGGCAAAGGGTAGAACGATCAGGGGCGCGGGGCTCTGCTTGATCAACTGCGTGCGCGAGACGGAAGGCACCGGTGCCGCACCGACCTCCGGTGAGCAAGGTGCACCGCCCGATCGGGAGGTCGCGAGGTGCAACTGGCCCACCGGGCCCGACTTCACGCAGTCACCTTCCGATCTCGCGCAGTTCCCCGCGCCCCTGCGAACCACTCCCTCGCCACTAGGACGGGTCGATGCCGAGGTTGGCCAGTTGCTGGGCGAAGGGGACGACTGCATCGGGGGAGAACTCGGGCGCGGTGGGGGTGGCCTGTGGGCGGCTGCGGACGGCCTCGGCCAGCTCCCGGCCGGCGCGGGCGATCCGGGGTGCCAGCTCCTCGTGGCCGTCGCCCCAGTCCTCCGAGGCCGCGTACACGGCGGTGGGCAGGACGGTGGCACGCAGGTAGGCGAAGAGCGGGCGCAGCGCGTGGTCGAGCACCATCGAGTGGCGGGCGGTGCCGCCGGTCGCGGCGATCAGCACCGGCTTGCCGGTGAGCGCGGTGTTGTCGATCACGTCGAAGAAGGACTTGAACAGGCCGCTGTAGGAGGCGGTGAAGACCGGCGTCACCGCGATCAGACCGTCGGCCTCGACGACGGCCTCGAGCACCTTGGCCAGGGCGGGTGAGGGGAAGCCGGTCACCAGGTTGTTGGCGACGTCGGCGGCCAGTTCGCGCAGCTCGACGTTGAGCACCTCGGCGGGCAGTTCGCGGGTGGCCGCCTCCGCCAGCCGGTCCGCCAGCAGCCGGGTGGAGGAGGGCTGGCTGAGCCCGGCCGAGACCACGACCAGCTTGCGGGTCACTTCTCCTCCTCGGCATTCCGCTTGGCGAGGCGCTCGGCGTGGGTCGGACCGGCCGGGACCTCCGCCGGGCGGCCACTGGCGAACTCCTTGCGCAGCACCGGAAGGACGTGCTCACCGAGCAGGTCCAGCTGCTCCAGCGCGGTCTTCAGCGGCAGACCGCCGTTGTCGACCAGGAAGAGCTGGCGCTGGTAGTGGCCGAAGTGCTCGCGGAAGGCCAGGGTCTTCTCGATCATCTCCTCCGGGCTGCCGACCGTGAGCGGGGTCTGCGCCTGGTAGTCCTCCAGCGACGGACCGCCGCCGTAGACCGGGGAGTTGTCGAAGTACGGCCGGAACTCGCGGATCGCGTCCTGCGAGCGCCTGCGGATGAAGAACTGGCCGCCGAGGCCGACGTACGCCTGCTCGGCGGTGCCGTGGCCGTAGTGGGCGTACCGGGCGCGGTACAGCTCCACCAGCCGGACGAAGTGCTCCTTGGGGAAGAAGATGTGGTTGGCGAAGAAGCCGTCGCCGTAGAAGGCGGCCTGCTCGGCGATCTCCGGGCTGCGGACAGAGCCGTGCCAGACGAACGGCGCCACGCCGTCGAGCGGACGCGGAGTGGAGGTGAAGCCCTGGAGCGGGGTGCGGAAGCGGCCCTTCCAGTCGACCACGTCCTGGCGCCAGAGCTGGTGCAGCAGCGCGTAGTTCTCGATGGCGAGCGGGATGCCCTGGCGGATGTCCTGGCCGAACCAGGGGTAGACCGGTCCCGTGTTGCCGCGGCCGAGCATCAGGTCCACCCGGCCGTCCGCCAGGTGCTGGAGCATGGCGAAGTCCTCGGCGATCTTCACCGGGTCGTTGGTGGTGATCAGCGTCGTCGAGGTGGAGAGGATGAGCCGCTCGGTGCGCGCCGCGATGTTGGCCAGCAGCGTGGTCGGCGAGGAGGGGACGTACGGCGGGTTGTGGTGCTCACCCGTCGCGAAGACGTCGAGGCCGATCTCCTCCGCCTTCTGGGCGAGGGCGACCATGCCCTTGATCCGCTCGTGCTCCGTCTGCCGCCGTCCCGTGGTGGGGTCGGGGAAGACGTCGCCGATGCTGAAGATCCCGAACTGCATTGTGTTCACTCATCTCCGTCGCAGGTGGAAGACATCCTGTTGGGGTCGGGAGTCCGGGCGAAAAGCGCAGCGGAGACTTCGTCAGATCGGACGCCCGGCAAGGACTTTGGCCGGCGCCCGGCCCGGCACGGAAGGGGGGTCCGTGTCGGGCCGGGCCGTCCGGGGAGTGGCCTGCCGCCGGCGAGGGGGGATCGGCAGACCGGTGGTTCTCGTGGGGCGGTTCAGCGGATGACGAGGGCGTCGAGGTAGCCCTCCAGGTTGCGGCGGGTCTCGGTGACCGAGTCACCGCCGAACTTCTCCAGCACCGCGTCGGCGAGCACCAGGGCGACCATGGCTTCGGCCACGATTCCGGCGGCTGGGACGGCGCAGACGTCCGAACGCTGGTGGTGCGCCTGGGCGACCTCACCGGTCCTGACGTCCAGGGTGGCCAGGGCCCTGGGGACGGTCGCGATCGGCTTCATCGCGGCCCGCACCCGCAGCGGGTCTCCGGTGGAGAGTCCGCCCTCGGTTCCGCCGGCCCGGCCCGACCGGCGGCGGATGCCCTCGGAGGTGGGTTCGATCTCGTCGTGCGCCAAGGAGCCCGGCACCCGGGCGAGTTCGAAGCCGTCGCCGACCTCGACACCCTTGATGGCCTGGATGCCCATCAGCGCGGCGGCGAGCCTGGCGTCCAGGCGGCGGTCCCAGTGGACGTGCGAGCCGAGGCCCGGCGGAAGGCCGTAGGCGAGGACCTCGACCACACCACCGAGGGTGTCGCCGTCCTTGTGCGCCTGGTCGATCCCGGCGACCATCGCGGCGGAGGCGGCCTCGTCCAGGCAGCGCACCGGGTCGGCGTCGAGGCGCTCGACGTCGGCGGGTTTCGGCAGCAGCCCGGCCGGGGCCTTGGCGGTGGCCAGTTCGACCACATGCGAGACGATCTCGATTCCGGCCGCCTCCAGCAGGAAGGACCGTGCGACGGCCCCGAGCGCGACCCGGGCGGCGGTCTCCCGCGCCGAGGCCCGCTCCAGCACCGGGCGGGCGTCGTCGAAGCCGTACTTCTGCATCCCGGCCAGGTCGGCGTGGCCGGGCCTGGGCCGGGTGAGTGCGGCGTTGCGGCCGAGACCGGCCAGGATCTCCTCCCCGACCGGGTCGGCCGACATCACCTGCTCCCACTTGGGCCACTCGGTGTTGCCGACCATCACCGCGACGGGGCTGCCGAGCGTCAGTCCGTGCCGGACGCCGCCGAGGAAGGTGACCTCGTCCTGCTCGAACTTCATCCGGGCACCGCGGCCGTACCCGAGCCGGCGCCGGGCGAGGGCGTCGGCCACGGCCGCGGTGGTGATCGGGACCCCGGCGGGCAGGCCCTCCAGGGTGGCCACCAGCGCGGGGCCGTGCGACTCCCCCGCCGTCAGCCAGCGCAGGTTGCCCACGGTCACCGGCCCTCGCCTTCGAGGGGCAGGCCCGCCTTGGCCCCGTGCAGCCACTCGACCTTGTCGTACAGCTCGTCGGCGGTGAAGGCGGAGAGCATGGCGTTGCGCTCCTTCGCCCCCTCGCCGATCGGGTGGTAGAGCTGCCTGCCCATCTCACGGGCCGTCAGCTGGGTGGCGGCGGTGCGCTCGCGGCGCTCGCTGTTGAACTTCTCGAAGCGCTGCTCGAAGTCCTCCGGCTCGGCGCCGATCAGGTCGCCGAGCCAGACCGCGTCCTCCAGGGCCTGGCAGGCGCCCTGGGCGGCGTACTGGAGCATCGGGTGCGCGGCGTCGCCGACCAGGACGACCTTGCCGTCGGTCCACTTCTCGACCGGGTCGCGGTCGCAGAGCACCCAGGACTTCCAGTCCTCGCCCAGCTCCAGGAGCTGGCGGGGGATCTCGCCGAGGTCGGGGAACTCGTTCAGCACGAAGTCCTTCTCGACCGGCTTGCCGACCACGGCCTCCGTCGCGGCGTCGTCCCGGGTGGCGGCGAGGTTGAAGTACTTGCCGCTGCCGATCGGGTAGTGGACGAAGTGCCACTTCGGGCCCGCCCAGAGGGTGACGGTGTTCCAGCGCAGCTCCTCGGGCACCTTCTCCATCGGGATCACCGAGCGGTAGATGGTGTGTCCGGAGGCCTTGGGGTAGCCGTCGCCGACGAGCTGCTTGCGGACGTAGGAGTTGATGCCGTCGGCGCCGATCAGGGCGTCGCCGTGCACGCTGTCGCCGGAGGCCAGGTGGGCGGTGACCCCGAAGGCGTCCTGGGAGTAGTGGGTCAGCTTGGCGTCGGTGCGCAGCTCGACGCCGGACGCGGCGCGGCAGGCGTTCAGCAGCGGCTCGTAGATGTCGATCCGGTGGACCACCGCGTACGGGTTGCCGAAGCGGGTGCGGTACTCGCCGGTGAGCGGCATGGAGGCGACCTTCTCGCTGGTCGTCCCGTCCATGAAGCGGAGCTCGTCGATGAAGACGGCGCGCTCGCGGACCTCGTCACCGACACCGAGCCGGTCGAGGGCGTGGAAGGCGTTCGGGCCCAGCTGGATACCCGCACCGATCTCGGTGAAGGTGTCGCGGGCCTCCAGCACCACCACCTGGTGGCCGCGGCGGGAGATGCTGAGCGCGGTCGCCAGCCCGCCGATACCGCCGCCGGCAATGACTATCTTCGCCATCCTGGCTCGTGTTCCTCTCGTGTGGTCATCGTCTGGGTCGTGCGCCGAGATCGGGCACGTGGTCGGCCATGCAGCGCCTTGGGTTCGCCCTTGCTCCGAGGGGTTCTGAGAGCTCGCTAGCGGGCCTGCTCCCCGAAGAGGCGTTGGAGTTCCTGGTGGAAGCCGGGGAAGGTCTTCCCCACGCAGTGCGGGTCGTCGAGCGTGATGCCGGGGGCCCTGAGCCCGAGCACCGAGAAGGCCATCGCGATGCGGTGGTCGCGGTGGCAGGCGATGGTGGCCGGCCCGGGGGCGCCCGGGTGGACGGTGATGCGGTCCGGGCCCTCCTCGACCTGGATGCCGAGGGCGCGCAGGTTCTGCGCGACGGCGGCGATCCGGTCGGACTCCTTGAGGCGGGCGTGGCCGATGCTGTGGATGGTGATCGGCGCGTCGGCGAGAGGGGCGATCGCCGCCATGGTCATGAACGTGTCAGAGATGTCCCCCATGTCGACCGAGAAGCCCCCGCGCAGCTGCCCGGTGCCGGTGACGGTGGTGGAGTCCTCGCCGATCTCGACCCGGGCGCCCGCCTTGGCCAGGACGTCGACGAAGCGCAGGTCGCCCTGGAGGCTGGTGCGGCCCAGGTGAGGCACCGTCACCTGCTCGCCGGTGACCGCCGCGGCGGCGAAGACGTACGAGGCGGTGGAGGCGTCGGGTTCGATCCGCAGCTCGGTCGCGGTGTACCCGCCGGTATCGACCCGCAGGGTCAGGTCACCGTCCGGCTGCTGCTCCGCCGTCACCCCGGCGCCGAAGCGCCGCATCAGGGCGATGGTCATCTCGATGTACGGGCGGGAGACCAGGCCGGAGACGGTGACGCTCAGCGGCTCCCGCATCAGGGGTGCGGAGAGCAGCAGACCGGTCAGGTACTGGCTGCTGGCGGAGGAGTCCAGCCGCAGTTCGCCACCGCGCAGCCCTCGCGCGGCGATCCGCAGCGGCAGTCCGCCGCCCTGGGCCGCCTCGACCTCGGCGCCGAGTTCGGCCAGGGCCCGGGTGAGCGGGCCCAGCGGGCGGGCCGTCAGCTGGGCGGATCCCTCGAAGAGGAACTCGCCCTCGCCGGTGGCCGCGAGGACCGGCAGGAAGCGCGCGGCGGTGCCCGCGTCGTTGCACCAGATCCGGGCCGGGCCGGCAGGGCCGTGGCCGCAGCCCTGGACCTCCCAGTGGGCGCCGTCCACGGTGACGTCCAGGCCGAGGTCGGTGAGCGCGGTGCGGAAGGCGACGGTGTCGTCGCTCTCCAGCGGGTCGAGCAGTCGGGTACGGCCGGTGGCCGCCGCGGCGAGCAGCAGAACCCGGTTGGTGATGCTCTTGGACCCGGGGATCCTGGCGGTCTTGCCTGGCACGGTCCTACCTGTCACAGCTTGGCTCCGGTCGTCGCTGGCTCCGGCGTGATGTCATGGGTGGTCAGCTCTCGGGCGGCCTCCTCGGCGCTTGCGCCGCGAAGTGCCAGGTCCTGCAACTGCTCGGCGTACGCCCCGGTGTCGGTGGCCAGGGCCTGCGCGAAGATGGTCGGGTTCGAGGTCACCCCGACCACATGGCGCTCGCGGATCAGCCGCTCAAGCCCTCCGCCGGCCAGCCGTTCCCGGCTGATGTCGTCGAGCCAGACCGACACGCCTTCGCGGGACAGTCTGCGCGGGATGTCACCCATCAGAAGGTGACCGCGACGTCGAGCACCATGTCGTGCCCGACCACGAAGGCGGCCTCGTCACTGGCCAGCCAGAGGATGGTGGAGGCGACCTCGTCGGTCTTGGCGACCCGGTCGGTCGGCAGCTCGGCACCGGCCCAGGCACTCCGGCCGGCCGGTACGGTCTGCTGGGCCAGGGAACGCTCCAGCTCGGGGTCGACCGAGCCGGGGCTGATCGCGTTGATCCGGATGCCGTCGGCGATGTACTCCTGGGCGGCGGCGCTGGTCAGGGTGGAGAGCGCGGCGGTGGAGGCGGCGAAGGCGCCGAAGCCGGTGTTGCGGGCGTGCAGGCCGACATTGGCCGCGCTGTTGATGATGACGCCGCCGCCGTTGTCCTTCATGTAGGAGATCTCGTGCTTCATCAGCTGCCAGACGGCCGTGAGGTTGGCTGAGAGCAGGTCGCCCCAGGCGGCCTCGCAGACCTCCGCCAGTGGGCTCGGATTGCCCTTGGCGCCGGTGTTGTTGAAGGCGATGTCCAGCCCGCCGTGACGCTCGACGGTGGTCCGCACCACCTTCATCACGTCCATGCTGTGGGTGACGTCGGCCGGGATGGCATCGACGACGCCACCCTCCTTCTCGATCAGCTCGACGGTCTCCATCAGCTCGAACGGCTCCCGCCCGGCCACCATCACCGTGGCACCCTCACGGGCGAAGGCCAGCGCGGTGGCCCGGCCGATGCCGGTGCCGCCTCCGGTGACCAGGGCGACCTTGCCGGCGAATCGTGCGGTCATCAGGTTCCTCCTGTGGTGGGGCTGGGGCTGTGCGCCCGGAGCGAGTCGTAGGGCGCGCCGGTGTCGAAAGCGACGAGCGAGCGCAGCGAGTGCCGGGGCGAGGAGTGTCGGCACCGGGTCAGAAGCGCCCGGAGACGAGCGCCACCAGCGCCGGGAGACGAGCGCAGACGTCAGGCCGCTACGGGCTGGCCGGCGAGCTCACCCACGGTGGTCCGGATCTCATCGACGACCGCCCGCAGCGCATCGGTGAAATAGGCGTCGGCAGCCTCCAGGAACCGGCTCTCCCGGATCACCTTCTCGATGCCTTCCGGGGCAAGGTTCACGGAAATGGTCAGCGTCGGTCCGCCGTGGTCGTCCCGGCCGACCTGGTTGACAATGGATTCGACTTCCAGGTCACCAGGCTGGTGGTAGACGATCGACTTGCCGGGGTCGATCTCGACCCGCTGGAACACCCACTTGCCGTCCCGGATGATCTCCCGGTTGAAACCGCCGGGAAAGCGCTCCAGGACCGTGCACTCGGTGATCGCGGGAACGTAGGGCACCGGGTTCTCGGCCTTGCGAAGGAGCTGCTCCCAGAGCTGGAACGCGGTGATCCGGGCCGCGTCCTGAGCGCTCCCGGAATTCACCGGTACGTCCCAGGAGATCACCATCGCCGACATCGCACTCCCCCTGTCGAATCAGCCGGAATCCTTTTCAGGTAAAACTGTGCGGCAGTCGCATGGAATGCGGCAACAGGTCGTCGGCGACTTCGTCAGCTGTTGTCGGAAAGCGCCGAAAAGCAGCACAGGGGATCCCGGCGCACCGGAATCCCCTGTCTGCTGCGAATACCGCGAGTACCGCGATCGCGGTGGATCAGGCGGCCTGCAGGCCGACCTTCAGCGCCGTGGCGATCTCGACCGCGCGCCGGGCCTGGAACTCGACCGCGCCGAGGTTCTCCTCGCCGGGACGGTTGGTGTTGTTCGAGACGTGGCTGGCACCGTACGGGTTGCCGTTGCTCTCCGCGAACTGGATCGGGTCCGCCCAACCGGGGGCCACGATGATCGCACCCCAGTGGTAGAAGGTGTTGTTGAGGGCGAGCAGGGTGCTCTCCTGGCCACCGTGGACCTGGCTGGTGGAGACGAAGGACGAGGCCACCTTGTTCACCAGCTTGCCCTGGAACCACAGGCCGCCGGCGGTGTCGATGAACTGCTTGAGCTGGGCGGCCGGCAGACCGAATCGGGTCGGGGTGCCGAACAGGATGACGTCGGCCCACTCCAGGTCGGCGAGGGTGGCCTCCTCGACGTCGGCGGTGGCGGCGGCGTGCTCGGCCCAGGCCTGGTTGGCGGCGATGGCACCCTCGGGCGCGAGCTCGCGGACCTTGCGCAGCCGAACCTCGGCACCCGCCTTCTCGGCGGCCTCCGCAGCCGCCACGGCCAGGGTGTGGGTGTGCCCGGTGGACGAGTAGTAGATGACGGCGACGTTGGTCACGTCCGCACTCCATTTCGGGTGTATCCGGTGGCCGGATGCAGAGAAGTCCTGGGCTCGACTCTCGCCCGGGCCGGCAGGGCCCGGCAAACCTGCGCCGTTGACTTCATCACCTTGCGGCGCAGTGGAGTTGGGGCATGCAGGAGGCCCTGGCGCGGTCGGCGGCTTCGGGGGCCGCTCAGCCCATCTGCATATTGCCCATCATCCCCATCGCCCCGTGGTCGAAGAGGTGGCAGTGGTAGGGGTAGGTGCCCTCGTAACTGTCGAAGGTGATCAGCAGCTTGACGCTCTCGCCGGGGAAGAGCCGGACGGTGTCCTTGAGCCCGCCCTCGTCCGGTGTCGGCGCCTTGCCGTTGCGCTCCAGCACCCGGAACTGCACCTGGTGCAGATGGAAGTTGTGCGGCGCGTACTGGTTGGCGTTGGTGACCGTCCAGAGCTCGGTGGTGCCCCAGTCGATCCGGGTGTCGATCCGGTTGGCGTCGTACGTCTTGTCGTTGATGTAGGCGGCGGCGCCCTGACGGCCGTCCTCATCCATCCGCAGCACGAAGGTGCGGTTGACGGTGGCGGTCTGCGGGGGCGCCAGCTCGCCGAGGGAGTCGGGCACCGAGCTGCGGTCGACGGCGGTCCTCGTCACGTCGAAGCGCATCACCTGGCCGGTCTCCGGCGTTCCCGGCATCCCCGGGTTGGTCAGCACCAGCTGGGTGCCGAGCGGGTAGCCCGAGAAGTCGATCACCACCTCGGCCCGCTCGCCCGGGGAGAGCATGAGGTTGGCCGTGGTGTACGGCTTCTCCAGCAGGCCGCCGTCCGAACCGATCTGGATGAAGGAGGTGTTGTCGGAGAGCTTCAGTGAGAAGATCCGCGAGTTGCTGGCGTTGAGGATCCGGAAGCGGTACTTGCGCGCCGCCACCTGGAAGTACGGCCATGGGCGTCCGTTGACCAGGATGGTGTTGCGCTGGGTGTGGTCGTCCAGCTCGTAGACCAGCTTGCCGGTGGCGTCGAACCGGCCGTCCCGCAGGATGAGCGGGACGTCGTACTCTGCGGAGGGCAGCGGGAGCGAGCGCTCCAGGTCGTCGCTGAGCAGGTACAGCGAGGTCAGGCCCCGGTAGACGTTCTCCGACTCCATGTGGTGGGCGTGGTCGTGGATCCAGAGCGTCGCGTTGTCCTGGTCGTTCGGGTAGGTGTAGTTCTTCGCACCGCCGGGATCAATCAGGTTCATCGGCGAACCGTCGCTGTCCTGCGGGACGTTGCCGCCGTGCAGGTGGACCGAGACCGAGGAGTCGAGGTTGTTGATCTGCTTGATCACCGCGCGCCGCTGGAATCTGGCCTTGATGGTCGGTCCGGGGAAGCTGCCGTTGTAGGTGTACACCTCGGTCTTCGTACCGGGGACGATCTCGGTGTACGCCTTCTGCATCGTCACCGTGTAGTAGTCCGTGGTGGCGGAGGTCGAGGTCGGGCTGAGCACCGGCGGGATGGTCAGCGGAACGCCGAACTGGGGGATCACCGCGGGCGGCGCGGCGCCGGTGGCGGTCGGCATGGCGGTGGTGCCGGTGGTGTCGGCCGCCGCGTGCGGCAGGTACGGCACCAGCAGGCCCGCACCGCCGACCAACCCGGTGGTCACACCGGCCTTCAGGGCACTTCTCCGTGACAGCATCGCTTCCCCGTTCGTACTGCTTCAGCCAGGACCGGCTGGATCCAGCCGATCCGGCGGAAACGATGCAGAACTTGTGAAGATGCGATCAACCGTCTATGGCTGATGGTGTCAGATCCGTGAAACGCCATGACAATTCCTGGACAAACGGACTGGTGGCACAGCCGGACGGTCGGAGTCCGGACAGCCACCGGTCTGGCGAAGTGCAGTGCCGGATATGTCAGGTCTCGAATGAAGCTGACTCTGTGTAAAGACATTCCCGTGGAGGGCCTTCCGGCTGCCTAAGCTGTGGCGTACCAGGGGGAAAGGCGGGCCGAACCCAGTCCGGCCCCGTCCCCCCTCTGCGGAAGGAGTTCCACCGACATGCGTGCAGATCACAAACCCGTGGTGGACCACACGAGGCCGTCCCGCCGGACGGCCGCCCGCGCGGCGGTGCTCGGCTCCTCGATCGGCCAGTCCCTCTCGCCCACCCTGCACCGGGCCGCCTATGCGGCCATGGGTCTCGACTGGGACTTCGAAGCGATCGAGTGCGACGAGAGCACACTGCACGGAATGCTCGACGCCAGGAACAGCAGCTGGGCCGGCCTCGCCCTCGCCATGCCGCTCAAGCGCGCCGCGCTGCCCTGGATCGACGAGGTCACCGACCTCGCCCTGGACGTGGGCGGGGTGAACACCGTCGCCTTCCGCAAGGGCAGGACCTTCGGGGACAACACCGACGCCCACGGGATCGCCCTGGCACTGCGCGAGGCCGGGGTGGACACACCCTCCTCGGCGCTGGTGCTGGGCGGCGGCGCCACCGCCTCCTCGGCACTGGCAGCACTGCGCGAACTCGGCATCAGGGAACCCGGCGTGGTGGTCCGCGAACACCGACGGGCAACCGAGGCACAGGCCGCGGCGGGCCGACTGGGGATGGCCGTGGACGTCCACACCTTCGACCGACTCGACGAACTGCTGCACAGCGCCGGCCTGGTGATCTCGACCCTGCCCGCCGGAGCGGCGGACCAGTACGCGGCCGCGATCATGCACTCGCGGGCTGCGGTCCTGGACGTGGTGCCCTCGGCCTGGCCGACCAGACTCGCCAAGGCCGCCGGTTTCGCCGGCAGCACGGTGGTGGACGGCCTGTCGATGCTGGTCCACCAGGCCGCACGCCAGGTGGCGTTGATCACCGGCCACAGCGATGTCCCGGTGGCCGCGATGCGCGAGGCCGGACAGACCGAACTGGCCCGGCGAGCAGGCTGACCCTGCCCGCCAGGTCAGTCAGGCGGAGAGCTCCTGCGACTTGTCGAAGCCCTGTCGCCGGGCCGAGGAGAGCACCGAGATCGCGTGCGCCACCGAGCAGAGGGTCGCATGGCGGTGCCAGCCCGCGTAGCTGCGCCCCTCGAAGTCACGCATGCCGACCTTGGCGCTGACCTCCGAGAAGTCCTTGGCCACCCGGCGGGTGAGCCTGCCCAGCCGCAGCAGCGCCACCGGCGGGACCTCCACCATGTTGGACAGCCACAGCTCCGGCGGCTGCCCCTTGGATCCCGACCAGCCGCCGACCAGGGTCAGCGCTCGCTCCGGCATGCCGGGTGAACCCGGGCGGCGGATCGAGGGCATGGTTACCCGGGTCCCGCTGACCAGGATCGAGCGGGTGATCGAGTAGTCCGGGTCGACCCAGCCCACCGGCCGGGAGAACCGCTTCGCCCACTCGATCAACTGCTGGGCCTGGAAGAGCCGTTCGCCGCGCCCGGGCAGGCTGAGGTCGAACCCGACCAGCCTGGTGGAGCCGCCGACCCGCATCACAAAGGGAACGCCCCGGCGGGTGAACTCCTCGACCAGCGCCGTGGCATCCAGCTCTCGGGCGTCCAGAACGGCCGGACGACGCCGCAGGCCCCAGTCCCCACCGGCCAGTTCCACCACGGTGTTCACGGCGCACAGCTCGGGGCTGGCCGCGGCGACCTCGTCGGGTATCTTCGCGCGCTTGCGGCGCTCCTCGTTGTCCAGCCACCCCGGCGGCAGGAACAGGCCCCAGTTCACCGGGGCGCTCATGTCCTCGTTGGCGAGCCAGACTCCGTACGCCTGCTGACTGTTGACGACCCGCCCGAGCTCGGTGCGGAAGGACTCCTCGACACCGACGGAGTGCGCACCCGCCTTCGGGACGGCCATCGAACTCAGCACCCATGCCTGGGGCAGCAGTACGCGGTCCAGGTGGCGGGCCAGCGTGTGCCTGACCTTGTCCCAGTCCCACGAGGAGTCGCTGATGAAGTGGTGCAGACTCTGCTCCGCGGCACCGTACCCGGCCACCGAGGCGAGCGCTCGCATGGACTTGCGCCCCGGCACCGAGAGCAGGCCGGAGATGTACCACTCCCCACGGGCTCGCTGGTCACGGCGCTTCAGCGAGGCAAGCATCCGACGTGAGAAATCCGTGACGAAGTCGTCCGCCACATCTCCCCAGATCCGATCCGGAACATCCTTCTCAGCTCGTTCCACAGCCCCCGTCCCCTCTTCTGCGGTTGCAATCACTCGCACCTCCGGCCTTGGCGCCGGGAGGCCGAACGTGTGGTGCTAGCAGGAGCACCATACCGAACCGACTGGTTGGTTTTGAATACTCCGTCAGAAGATTTACGGAGACCTGATGGAAGTGGACTCGAGGGGTGGATACCGCACAGTTGGTTTGTTAAAGTGCTGTACACGTACATCCGCCCCGACCGGACGGCCGTTCGCCGGGCAGCAGAGTGACGGGTACACGGCGACCAGGTCGGCTCCACGATGGTCACAGCCGGACCGCCCACCAAGAGGGAGAGGCCATGCGCCAGGAACGGGCCGAACGCACCCGACAGTTACTGGTCGAAGCCGCCGCTGCCTCCTTCGACACCGCCGGCTACACCATGACCGGGCTCGGGGACGTCACCAAGCTCTCGGGCATGTCCAAGGGCGCCCTGTACTTCCACTTCGGCTCCAAGGAACAGCTCGCCGAAGCCGTGCTGGCGGCCTCCCGCGAAGGGCTGCGCGAGATCGTCGGCGAGGCCCGCCGCTCCGGCGACTCGACCGTCCAGTACCTGATCGACCTGTGCCACGCACTGGCCCGCCGGGTCGACGAGGACGTGGTCTTCCGAGCGGGCCTCAGGCTGACCGGCGACCCCGGCCTCGACCGGGCGATCTGCCCGTCACCGCAGGGCAGTTGGGTGAAGATGGTGCGGCTGCTGCTGAACCGGGCGGCCGGCCGGCACCAGGTGCGGGTGGATGTCCCGGTGGAGGTGACGGCGACCTTGCTGGCCGCCGCCATGACGGGCGTCGAGGTGCTGGCCCGGCAGGACAGGCAGTGGCTCGGCCGCGAGGTGGTCACCAGGCTCTGGCAGGCCGTACTCCCGACCCTGGTACCGCCGGAGGAGCTCCGCCGGCTGCACCCCGCCGGACCGAAGACCGAGCCGGAGGCCATCCCGACGGACGCCCCGGACGCCCCGGGTGCCGAACCGGAATCGCTGTTTCCGGGGCTGCCCGCCAAGGGCCGCCGCTACGAGCCGACGGCCCTGTTCCTCGAACCGGACGGCGCCGGCCCTTCCTTCTGAGGGGCCGGATGAAAGACCGGGGGCGCGGCACACCTGTGCCGCGCCCCCGTCACATCACCCGCCTACTGCGGCTCGTCGCCGGCCTCGCCGCTCTCCTCGGCGGCGGCCTCGGCGAGCGCCAGGGCGCGTCCGCCCCGGCCCGGCGCCGTGTCGATCCGGGCCAGGGCGGACGGCACCCCCACACTCGGGAGGATGTGCTGCCACAGGGCGGAGATGCGCTGCTCCAGGTCGGCCAGTCCCGACGTGACCTGGGAGAAGGCCTGCAGTCCGGTGAAGGAGCCGACAATCAGCTCCGCCGTCTCCTTGGAGTTGACGTGGGGCAGCGCCTCGCCGCGCTCCTTGGCCTGGTCGAGCAGTCCCTCGCAGAGACCGGCCCACGCCAGGAAGGGGCTGCTGTCCGAGAAGTCGACCGACCCGCGCTCCAGAGCGAGCCTGGATCCCGCGCGCAGCATCGCATCCGCCGGAAGCGCATGCGCCACAGCCATGGTGACATCCACCAACTCCTGTAGCTTGGACGTGCCTTCGGCAATGTCCAGATGGAGGGTCTGCTCGCGGAGCACTCCTCGGGCCAGGTCCTCCTTGGAAGGGAAGTGGAAGTACAGCGCTCCCTTGGTCACCTGTACCCGAGCAAGGATGTCCTTGATCGACGCGGCGTCGTAGCCGCGCTCGTCGAAGACCTCAGCCGCCCCCTGCAAGATGATCTGACGCGTGCGGATCGCGCGTTCCTGCTGTGCCATCGGGGCTCTCCTGTCTTACCACCGCAACGTTCAGTCGGTCGCCGGAAACTTGAGGGCGAAACGACTCTACAAATAAACCGGCTGACCTGTATTGTGCTTCTGGGGTCAGCCGGACCCCTCTCCATACTCTTCGTGGTCCTCGGGGGGGAACATGATCGAGTCTCCACCTGCCATGGCAGCACCTGGGTGCGCACTGTTCGGCCCACCACCCTTCACCCCCGGCCTTGGCCGGCTGTCCACGACAATGGCCCATTTCAGCACCACCGTTCCCAAGGAACTCGTCCACCGCGCCGCCGTCGCCGAGGTCCTGCTGACGCGTTGGCTCCGACTCGACGACACCCACTTCAGCGCCTCGGCCCAGTGGCCAAGAGGGCACAGTTTCTTCACATCTCCTGACGGACTTCACCATGACCCCGTCCTCACCGCAGAAACCATCCGACAGGTCGGTACCTTACTTGCTCATGCCGAGTTCGGTGTGCCGATGGGCAACTACTTCGTGTTGGAGTCTCTGCACTTCAGCGTCGATCTTCCCGGACTCGAGCTCCGCAACAGCCCGGCGGACCTGGAGCTGGCGGTCTCCTGCCACGACATCCGGCGCAGCGGGAGCCAGGTCAGCGGTATCCGCTACGTCGTGGAGTTCTTCCGCGACGGCATCCGGGTGGCGACGGGCGGGGTGCGCGCCAGCTTCCTCAAGCCGACCGTGTACCACCGGATACGCGGCGGCCGGCTGCCCGGCCAGCCGACCACGGCGGCGCTCCCCGAGCCGGTCGATCCCTCGCTGGTCGGCCGGCGGGACGAGGCCGACGTCGTCCTCGCGCCCACCGAGGAGCCACGGCGCTGGCTGGTGCGGGCGGACACCCGGCACCCGATACTCTTCGACCATCCCTGCGACCACGTCCCCGGGATGGTGCTGCTGGAGGCCGCGCGTCAGGCAGCGCTGATCATGGCACCGGGCGCCACGACCCTCACCGCAGCACAGAGCTCCTACTCCCGCTACGTGGAGTTCGACGCACCGTGCTCGATAGAGGCCCGGGAGGAGCACACCGCCGATCCGACCAGCCGACAGTTCCTGATCAGGGCGGAGCAGAACGGCAGGACCGTCTTCACCACCACGCTCTCGACTCCCGCCTAGGCGATCGGTCCGCACGACCGACGGGGGTGGGAGAGGCGCTGGAACAGCGAAGAGGTGTGGGGCCGGTTGCCGGCCCCACACCTCTTCGCCACATTCCGGGACGGCCGGCCGCTGCCGTCACGCGCCGCCCCCGTCGGCTGATCACCGAGCGCGGATCACCGTTTCACCGTGCGGATCGACGGACCGATCACCTGGCCGGTCACTGGGCGGTGAAGCCTCCGTCGACCGGTACCACGGCGCCCGTGACGAAGGAGGCGCGGTCGCTGCACAACCAGGCCGCGGCCTCGGCCACTTCCTCGGGTTCCGCGGTCCTGGGCTGCGGGGTGAGCTGGTGCAGCATCTCCTCCACCCCCGGGTTGCTCGCGAACCAGTCGACGACCATCTCGCTCCTGGTCGTCCCGGGCGCCAGCGCGTTGACCCTGATGCCCTGCCTCCCGTACTCGGCCGCAGCAGCCCGGCTGAGACCGATCACCGCGTGCTTGGAAGCGACGTACGGGGCGCTGACCGGCGTCGCGACCATGCCGCCGACGCTGCTGGTGTTGACGATGGCGCCGCCGTTGCCGGCCTCCAGCATCACGGTTATCTCCTGCTGGAGGCAGTTCCAGACCCCCCTCACATTGGTGTCCATGATGGTGTCGTAGAGCTTTTCGTCGATCAGGTGCATCGGGGTCTGCGGCACCCCGAAGCCCGCGTTGTTGAACGCGACATCCAGTCGGCCGAAACGCTCCACGGCGGTGCGGACCGCCCGCGCCACCTGGTCGGCCCGGGCCACATCGGCGGCCACGTACTCGGCGGGATGCCCCTGTTCTCTCAACTCCTCGACTATCGCTTGGAGTCGGGACTCCCGGCGCGCCACAAGCACGACCGATGCCCCCTCACGGGCGAACACCTTTGCGGCGGCCGCCCCGATACCGCTGCTCGCGCCCGTGATGAGCGCGACCTTGCCGGACAAGAGACCTGTCTGCTGTGTCATGGCGGAATTCTTGCAAAATGATCACTTCGGTGCCGGACAGTCCCGGCTTTCTCATCCGACGGCGGCCGTGGCCAGCAACGGCCAGAGCTCGCCCTCGGCGGCCGCCTCGTCCAGCGTGCGGATCACGGCCTCGTCGATCTCGTCGAGCGAGTCGGCGATGTGGCGGACACCGGCCTCGTGCATCAGTTGCCGCTGGTGGCCGTGCTCGAAGGCCGAGGGATGGCCGATGAACGGGACACCCAGCTCCCTGGCGTGCTCGGCGACCCTGGCCACGTCGTCGATGAAGAGCACCTCGTCGTAGCCGAGGCCGAAGACCTCGGTGGTGATCTCCTTGACGCCGGGGCGGAAGTCGTTGGTGCAGACGTAGCCCGGCTGGTCGAAGAGGCCGACGTGCTCGCCGAGGTAGCGGTCGAAGTGGGGCTGCTCGAGACCGCCGTAGCAGACGGTGCGCAGACCGAGCGCGCGCAGTCGCTCGACCAGTCGGAGGGCGCCGTCCAGCACCCGGATCGGGTGCCGCTCCAGGTACTGGGCCCGCTCCCGGAAGTAGACCTCCAGGGTCTTGTCCACCGGCCAGTCCACCCCCGCGGCCTCGGCGATCACCACGGCGGCGTCGGCCTGCCGCTGGGAGAAGATCCGGCGTTCCACCTCGGCCGAGTAACTGCCACCACGGCTGGTGATGAAGTGGTGGATCACCGGGCTGAAGGTGTCGTTCAGCAGCACGCCGTCGATGTTCACGGCGGCGGCCTTGAGCCGTCTCAGTTGTCCTGCCATGTCCTGCCCCCTCTGGTCCGGGCCCATCGTAGAGGGGAGGGAGCAGTCAAGATCAACTGGTGGTGTACGAGCCGCTTTCCGCTGCCGCCGGCGTCCGCGGCCTCGTGGATCCGGCCGATCAACTCGCCTTCGCTGTCCGTCTGTCGGGCCTCTGCCGTCAGGCCGAGCTCGCAGCGGTCCGGTGGCAGAGCGCCACCAGATCCTGGTAGGTCCGCGAGCCGTACACCGAGGGCTCACGGGCGCCGAGCCGGGAGAGGTTCGGTCCGTTGAGGACGTACACCGTGGTCATCGGACGGTCTCCTGGTAGGCGGTGAGCTGCGATGCGGGCTGCGGCGGGAGCGGTGGTGTGAGCGGTGGTGTGAACTCGGCCGCGTACCGGGCCGCGTAGGCTGCGTCGACGGCGGCGGCACGGGCCGTGAGCAGGACCGCGATCCGCCCGGCCACCGCGCGGGACGGGCCGTTGGCCGCCACGGAGTAGGTGGCCAGCCTGCGGTAGATCGGCGTCCGGACGGCGATCACCGTCCGCAGTCGTCCGCGCGGGTCGTCCGCCAGCAGCGGGCGGGTCTCGGCTGCGCCGATCCTGGCCGCCAACTGTTCGGCCTTCACGGCGAGATGGACCACGGTGTGTCCGCGCAGCAGTCGCTGGGTGGACTCCTCCAGCACCGCACCACCGCCCAGCGCGAGCACACCCCGGTGCTCGCTGAGCGCCCGGCGGACGGCCTCGCGCTCGCGCACCCGGAAGTGGGCCTCGCCCTCCTCCTCCAGGATCTCGTGGATGCGCCGACCCGAGGCCAGCTCGATATCCCTGTCGGTGTCCCTGAAACCCACCCCGAGATGGTTGGCGAGCAGCCGCCCGACGGTGGTCTTGCCGGAACCGGGTGCGCCGATCAGGACGGCCGCCGGCTTGTTCATCTGAACTCCCAGGAAGACAGGAAGGTAACCGCTCCGACGGCGACTCGGGCCATCGGTTCCGACTCGACTCAGGCGCTTTCGAGGGCCAGCCCGAGCCCGGCGAGCGCGGTGAGCCCGTGCACGCCCTCGGCGGTCGCCTCGACATCGAAGGAGAAGCGCCGGCTGGGCGGGTAGCCGATCAACTCGGCGGCGCGGGGCGGGATCTGCTGCGCGGCGGCCTCGGCCGACTCCCAGAGGAAGATCGCACCCCAGCGCTCGTTCTCGCGGTCGGAGATCCAGGTCTTGAGCACCAGTCCGGGGAAGCCGGTGAAGCGCTCCACGGCTTCCTCGCGGAGAAAGACCCGGAGGTCGTCGATGCTCCGGTCGGATTCGGCCAGATCCCACCAGACGACTACGGCACGCATGGTTCTCCTCAGGAGGATTGCAGGGCAGGGATGTTGCGAGGGCCGGCCGCCTTCCTCCGCCGAGGGGACCATGCACCGTCCAGGGGTTGGCGGGCAGTGCATGGCCACCGTCTGCGGAGAGGTCACCCGGCAAGATCGGCCGGTCAGGGCCCAGGAGGGAGGCCAGGCCTAGCCCAGGAGGGAGATCAGCGCCTAGCCCAGGAGGGAGGTCAGGGCCTCGCTGATGATGCTCAGGCCGTCCTGACTGAGCACCGACTCCGGGTGGAACTGCACCGAGCGGAAGCCGGGGCCGCGCAGGGCGTGGACCTGTCCGGTCGCCGGGTCGCGGCTCACCTCGACCTCCGCCTCCAGACCCGGGAGGGAGACCGCGACGCGGTCCGCCTCGCTGCGCCCGGCGAAGGTGTTGTAGAAGCCCACGAGTTCGGTCCGGCCGAACAGGTCGATCTTCTTCGCCACGCCCTGGTTCGGCAGCTCCCTGCGGACCAGGTCGAAGCCGAGGGCCCGGCACAGCACCTGGTGGCTCAGACAGACCGACAGGAACGGCAGTTCGCCGCCCAGGAGTTGCTCGGTCGCCCGACGCAGGTGGGCGATCTTCGGGTGGTCCGCCTCCTGCGGGTCGCCCGGCCCCGGGCCCAGGATCACCAGGTCGTACCCGTCGAAGCTGTACTCCTCGTCGAACCGCCGCACGGTGACGGAGAGTCCGAGCGAGCGCAGCTGGTGGTCCCACATCGCGGTGAAGGTGTCCTCGGCGTCCACCACCAGCACCTTCTTGCCCTCCAGCGCCGGGACCGGACGGTGGCGCTGCTCGGGCGTCTCCAGCCAGAACGGCGCGAGCGCGATGTTGCGCTGCTGCAACGCGGCCAGCACGTCGGGGTGCTGGGCCAGGCTCGCACCGGTCGCCGTGCCGCCGAGGCCCGACGCGAGTGCACCCTGTGCGCCGAAGGCGGCGAGCAGCCCGGCGGCCTTGGCGGCCGTCTCGGCCACCTCGGACTCCGGCTTGGAGTCCCGGACCAGGGTGGCGCCGACGCCGATCTGCAGCCGCCCGGAGGCGTCGATGTCCGCCGTCCGGATCAGGATCGAGGAGTCGAGGGTGCGGCCGCCCTCGGCGTCGCGCCCGATCAGGGCCACCACGCCGCTGTAGTAGCCGCGTCCGGCCGGCTCGTAGCGGCTGATCACCTTGGCCGCGCTCTCCAGCGGGCTGCCGGTGACGGTGGGCGCGAACATCGTCTCGCGCAGGATGTCCCGGACGTCGCGGGTGGTGCGGCCCTCGATGAAGTACTCGGTGTGGGCGAGCCGGGCCATCTCCATCAGGTGCGGGCCCGTCACCCGGCCGCCGGACTCGCTGATCCGGGCCATCATCTTGAGCTCTTCGTCCACCACCATGTAGAGCTCGTTGGCCTCCTTGGGGTCGGCCAGGAAGGAGAGCACCCCGGTGAGCGTCGGGCCGGTCTCGGGATAGCGGTAGGTACCGCTGATCGGGTTCATCACCGCGACCCCGCCGGAGAGGCTGACGTGCCGCTCGGGTGTGGCTCCGACGAAGGTCCGGCCGCCGGTGTGGATGACGAAGGTCCAGTACGCGCCGCGCTCCCGCTCCAGCAGCCGGCGGAAGAAGGTGAGTGCGGAGGCCGTGGAGTACCCGGAGATGTCGGCCACGAATGCGCGCCGGATCACGAAGTTGGCGCCCTCGCCCTGGCCGATCTCCTTGGCGAGGATCTCCTTGACGATCCCGGCGTACGCCTCGTCGTCCACGTCGAAGCGGCCGTCCACCAGCTCGATCGGCAGATCGGGCAGGCGGCCTACGGTCTCGTCGACCGACAGCGCGCCCTGCTCCGTGACGGTCAGGGTGATCAGCCCGGAACCGTCCTCGGCGGCCGCGAAACCGCGCTCGGCGATCTGCCGGTACGGGATCAGCGCCAGCACCTCGTGCTCGGCCCGGCCGGTCGCCGCCCGGCTTTCGGCCAGCGGGATGTCCGCCAGCTTCTCGACCTGGGACACCTCACCGATCAGTACGTCGATCTCGTCCGCCGCACCCGTCTCCGGACGGTGCAGCAGGGCGAACGCCGGCGGCTGCTCGACGAGGATCCGTTCCAGCAACGCGTGGCTCTCC
The DNA here is from genome assembly GCF_029892105.1 of Kitasatospora sp. GP82. Taxonomy (GTDB): domain Bacteria; phylum Actinomycetota; class Actinomycetes; order Streptomycetales; family Streptomycetaceae; genus Kitasatospora. The sequence goes on from NZ_JARZAJ010000002.1 coordinate 172,303, forward strand.
GGGCTCCCGGCCCCCGTGTACGTCATGGTGTTCCTTCCGTTGTCAGGGTGCGGTCGATGGTTCACGAGGTTTCACTGACGGACAGTCAGAGATGATTCTGATCAGCCGAGTTCGTCGAGCACCGTCTTGGCGGTGACCACCATCGCGCAGCGCTCCGCCGCGTACGTCAGGGCCAGTCGGTGGTAGTCCAAGGTGAAGTCGGCGATGGCGTCGCCGACCAGGAAGGGCTGGATGTCGAGGGTGAAGGCGTCGCAGGTGCTCATCAGCACGCCGACGTGCGCGTACACGCCGCAGACGATCAGCTGGTCGCGGCCCTGCTCCCGCATGAACTGCTGGAGTTCGGTCTTGTGGAACGCGCTGTAGCGCCACTTGGTCAGCAGCAGGTCGCCCTCGACCGGCTGGATCGGGTCGACCACCTGCTTGTGCTCCGGGTCGATGGTCATCCCCGGGCCCCAGAAGTCGTTGAGCAGGCCGCGCTGCTCCGGCGTCATCCCGCCCGGCTGTGCGGTGTACGCCACCGGGACGCCGAGTGCGGCACACCGCTCGCGCAGCAGGGTGACGTTGTGGACCAGATCGGTCACCGGTGACTCACCGGCCGGGAAGGGCTTCAGGAAGTACTTCTGCATGTCGTGGATCAGCAGGACCGCGCGCTTGGGGTCCACCGTCCACTGGGCGATGTTCTCCGGCAGGTCGCCCTGCCCTGGCATCGGATAGGCCGTGATGGCGGGGATTCCCATGGAGATGTCCTCTCGACTCGAAGGTGTTGCCGGGCGGGGCTTTTCAGGGGCGCGAGCGTTGGCTTTCAGGGGCGCGGGGAACTGCGCGAAATCGGAAGGTGACGTCGTTCAGCCGGGCCCGGTGGGCCAGTTGCACCCCGGGACCTGCCGGTGGATGGTGCAACTGGCTCGACGGATGTCACTGCGGCGCGGATGCCTTCCGACTCGCGCAGTTCCCCGCGCCCCTACCGGTTCACCGGTGCCCCTGAAGGTTCCACCGTTGCCCGTGAAGCGTCGCCGGCGTCCTGGAGGTTCACCGGTGCCCGTGAGGGTCTGCCTGTGCCGTGAGGTCGCCCTTGGTCTGGGGATCCTCAGTGGCCGAGCGCCGCGCCGCCGTCGACGGTGAGTTCGTGCATGGTGATGTGTGCGGCCATGTCGGAGAGCAGGAACAGCACCGCGTCCGCGATGTGCTCCGGCTTGGCGATCCGGCCGAGCGGGATACCGACCCGGTAGGCCGAGGCCACGCCCTCGATGGAGGCCCTGGCCGCGCTGCTGTCCTCCCACAGGGAGCTCAGCATCGGAGTGTCGGTCGACCCGGGCGCCACCACGTTGGCACGGATGCCGAACTTGGAGACCTCAAGACCGAGAGTCTTGGTGAACATGGTCGCCGCGGCCTTGGAGGCCGAGTACGCCGACATGTCCATCCGGGCCGTGCCGGCCGCGTTCGACGCCACGGTGACGATGGCGCCGCGCCGGCCCTGGGCCACCATCCGGTTGACCACCGCACGGGAGGTGAAGAAGACCCCGGTGGTGTTGACCGCGAAGGTGGTGGTCCAGTCGTCGTCGGTCAGTTCCCTGGCCTGGCCGAGCCGCAGCACGCCGGCACCGTTGACGAGGTAGTCGATCCCGCCGAGATGCTCCTCGACCTCGGCGACCACGCGCTCGACGGCGCCGCTGCTGGTCACATCGACGGGGAAGGCCTCGGCCCGTCCACCCTCGTTGCGCAGCTCCTTGGCGAGTTCCTCCAGGCGTTCGCGGTTGCGATCGACCAGAGCCACCGTGACATCACGCCCGATCAGGGCTCGCGCCACGGCCTCACCGATACCACCAGCCGCACCGGTGACCAGTGCGACCTTGTTTTCCATCCCATGGACATTCATAGCGACCTCACCGATCGAAGATGATCGACCATTGCCGGCCGGATATTCCTGAGGCGGCTGCGGTCACCGCTCAGCTTGTGCGTACCGCGACTAGACCTGCCAGGCACCGGCGACCTCAAGGGCCTGCTCCGGATTGAGCCGGGGGTCGCAGAAACTGGTGTACTTCTCGCCGACGCCCGACACGCAGTCCGCGTTGTGCGCGCACTCCGTGACATCGTCCGGCGTGGTCTCCAGGTGGATTCCACCGGCTATTGCACCGGCTTCGCTAACCGCCTTCTGGAACTCCGTGACCTCGCGGATCACGGTCTCCACCAGACGGGTCTTCAGGCCGTCCGGACCGCTCACGGTGTTGCCGTGCATCGGGTCGGTGAGCCAGATGGCCGGGTGCCCGGCCGCCCGGACCGCGGCCGCCATCCCGGGCAGGCGATCGGCCACCGCGGCGGCACCCATCCGGGCGATCAGGGTGAGCCGACCGGGCTCGCGGCCCGGGTCGAGCTTCTCGCAGAGGGTGAGCAGGTCCTCGATGGACATGCTCGGGCCCACCTTGCAGGCCACCGGGTTGGCCACCGAGGCCAGCAGGGCCACATGCGCCCCGTCCAGCTGGCGGGTCCGGTCGCCGATCCACGGCCAGTGGGTCGAGGCGAGGTAGGTACGGCCGAAGTCGTCGTACCGGATCAGCGGCACCTCGTAGTCGAGGAGCAGTGCCTCGTGGCTGGTCCAGATCGGTGCGCCCACGGCCGACAGGCGGGAGGCGGCCCGCTTGCGCAGGGTCTCCATGGCCAGGTTGGCGGCGTCGTACCCGGCCAGCAGACGGCGCGGGTCGGGACGGCGCAGCTCGGGGTCGGGCTCCGGGCTGTTGACCATGTGGCCGCGGTAGACCGGCAGCTCGACTCCGTTGACCACCTCGGTCGGGTTGGAGCGGGGCTTGCCGAACTGGCCCGCCATCCGGCCGACCCGGATCACCGGGCGCAGGGAGTTCATGGACATCACGCCGGCCAGCGCGTCCAGCAGGCCGACCTTGCGGGCGACATAGCCGGGCTCGCACTCGGCGGGGTCCTCTGCGCAGTCGCCGGCCTGGACCACCTGGACCCGGCCGGCCGCGACCTCGGCCAGCAGGCCGCGCAGCTCGGCGACCTCGGTGGAGTTCACCAGGCCGGGGCGGTCCGCGAGCTCGGAGGTGACCTCGGCCAGCAGGGCCTGGTCCTCCCACTCCGGCTGCTGCTTGGCGGGAAACGACTTCCAGTAGTCGATCCCGCTTTCCGACAGCGTCGGACCGGCGGTAGCCGGTCGCGTCGCGATTGCGTCGCTACTCACTCATTGCCTCCGTGGTCATGAATTGATCACTTGCCGGAATACTGAGATCGCCGAATTTGCCCACACCGCCGAGTGCACCGCTCCGGCCAGGCTGCCCGCATTCACACCGGCTCGCATTCGCACCGGCTTTGCAGGGAGGGTCAACCTTTTCCACGAGTCTGAGCAGGCAAAACACGCGGGTCAACGGCCGTCAGGCATCTTCGTCAAGTATCAAACACTCTGTCAATTTCACCCATGAACGCATTATGAATAGTTCGGCAACCCTTCCCGACAAAACCCACGGAAATCATCAGGTCGGCATTTCCCCGGGAAATCGACCGGACTTTCAGTCAATTATCGTGAAATGGGAGGAGCAGTCGGCCGACTCCGGCAGAACAGCCGGACGGCACGGAGTGGGCGGGGCACTCCATCACCTCCGGCGGCCACTGCGGGTCCGGCGGGTACGCCGAAACGGCCGAGGGCCCGATCACCCCGGTGGGGTGATCGGGCCCTCGGCCTTCGGTACGGCGGCGGTCAGTCCCGGGTGCGCGCCTTCGCCAGGCTGCTGCGCGCATGGGCGGCCACCCGCTCGGGAGTGAAGCCGAACTGCTCGTAGAGGGTCTGGTACGGCGCGGAGAGACCGAAGCGGTCCAGGCCGACCGATTCGCCGGCCTCGCCGACCAGCGCGTACCAGCCGAGCGAGGAACCGGCCTCGACCGAGACCCGGGCCCGTACGCCGCGCGGCAGCACCGACTCGCGGTACTCGGCGTCCTGTTCGTCGAACCACTCCACGCACGGCATGGAGACCACCCGGGTCGCCGTTCCCTCGGCCTGGAGGATCTCCCTGGCCCGCAGGGCGATCGGCACCTCGCTGCCGGTGGCGATCAGGATCACCTCGGGCGTACCGCCGGACGCCTCGGCGAGTACGTAACCGCCCCTGGCCACACCCTCGGCGGCGGCCAGGCCGGTGGCGGGGGTGCGGTCCAGCACGGGCAGGTTCTGCCGGGAGAGGCAGAGGCCGGCGGGCCGGTCGGTGTTCTCGATGATGGTCCTCCAGGCGACGACGGTCTCATTGGCGTCGGCGGGACGGACCACGTCCAGGCCGGGGATGGCACGCAGGCTGGCCAGGTGCTCGACGGGCTGGTGGGTCGGGCCGTCCTCGCCGAGCCCGATCGAGTCGTGCGTCCAGACGTAGGTGACCGGCAGGTTCATCATCGCGGCCAGGCGCACCGAGGGGCGCATGTAGTCGCTGAAGACCAGGAAGGTGCCGCCGTAGGGGCGCGTACCGCCGTGCAGGGCAATGCCGTTGAGGATGCCGCCCATGCCGTGCTCGCGGATGCCGAAGTGCAGGGTGCGGCCGTAGCGGTGCCCCTTGAAGGCGGCGGTCTGCACCTCCTCGGGGACGAAGGACGGCTCGCCCTTCATCGTGGTCAGGTTGCTCTCCGCCAAGTCGGCCGAGCCGCCCCACAGTTCGGGCAGCACCGGGGCCAGCGCCGAGAGCACCTCGCCGGAGGCCTTGCGGGTCGCCATCTCGGTACCGGCCGGGAACTCGGGCAGTGCCGAACTCCAGTCCTCCGGAAGGGTCCTGGTCGAGATGCGGTCGAACTCGGCCGCACGGGTGGGCTCTGCGGCGCGCCAGTCCAGGAAGGACTTCTCCCACTCCTGGCGGGCCGCCGTGCCGCGCTCGACCACCTTCCGTGCGTGGCCCAGGAGTTCGGCCGCAACGTCGAAGGACTTCGCCGGGTCCAGGCCCAGTGCCTGCTTGGTCGCGGCGACCTCGGCGGCACCGAGTGCGGCGCCGTGGATCTTTCCGGTGTTCTGCTTGGTCGGCGCGGGCCAGCCGATGATGGTGCGCAGCGCGACGATCGACGGCTTGTCCGTCTCGGCGCGGGCCGCCGTCAGCGCGGCGTGCAGCGCCTCGACGTCCTCGACGTACTCCCCACTCGCCGTCCAGTCCACCCGCTGCACATGCCAGCCGTACGCGGCGTACCGGGCCAACACGTCCTCGGAGACGGCGATCTGGGTGTCGTCCTCGATCGAGATGTGGTTGTCGTCGTACAGCACCACGAGGTTGCCCAGCCTCTGGTGTCCTGCGATGGCACTGGCCTCGTGGCTGATGCCCTCCTCCAGATCGCCGTCGGAGGCGAAGACCCAGACGGTGTGGTCGAACGGGCTCTGCCCGGCCGCCGCCTCGGGATCGAACAGCCCCCGCTCGCGGCGGGCGGCCATCGCCATGCCGACCGCGTTGGCGAAGCCCTGGCCGAGCGGCCCGGTGGTGGTCTCGACGCCGGGCGTGTGACCGTACTCCGGGTGGGCCGGGGTCAGGCTGCCCGCGGTGCGCAGCGCCTTGAGGTCGTCCAGGGTCAGCCCGTAGCCGGACAGGAACAGCTGGATGTACAGCGTCAGGCTGGAGTGACCGCAGGAGAGCACAAAGCGGTCCCGGCCCGCCCACTGCGGGTCGTTCGGGTCGTGCTTGAGCAGCCGCTGGAACAGCAGGTACGCGGCCGGGGCCAGGCTCATCGCGGTGCCCGGGTGGCCGTGCCCGGCGGCTTCGACCGCATCCGCCGCCAGCGCCCTGGCCACGTCGACGGTCCTGCGATCCAGCTCGGTCCACTCGAACCGGCCGGTGGTGCGCGCTATCTGAGTAGTCATCCGAAGGCTCAGGGCTCCTCTTTAGGGTGCTGCTGCGCGGCGTCACAGGAGTCTGCAGAACAGGCGTAGGGCACGGGAAAAGCCACCATGAACGCTCATGAACGCCGCTGTCGCAGCTCTCGCTGTTGCCGCCTGAGACACGACGGGCAGGCCACGGACCGGCGGATCCCACGGCCCTGCCCCACGCCCCGGAACTCTGCTTCAGCCCCGTCGAGGCCGACAACCGCCCCCGGCTGACTTCGTCACGTGAACCGGCCACGGCCCACACCTGGTCCACCCGCAGCGGCCCGGGCCGGGAAACCGGTGGCACAGGGTGAGCCGACATGCGTCAGGGCGGGCACCGGCTGCTAGCCGGTACCCGCCCTGAGCTGGGATCACTCCCACGTGCGGAGGGTGTGGGATTTGAACCCACGGTGACGGGTCACGCCACGACAGTTTTCAAGACTGTTCCCTTAGGCCGCTCGGGCAACCCTCCTGGCGGAGGTCAGCCTAACGGGTCCCGGGGGGTTCGGTGCACACCCTTTTCTTCTCGCGGGGGTCAGGGAGTGTCGCCCTTGCGCTCGCCGAGCGTGATGGTGGTCTTGGCGGTCTTGCCGTCGCGGATGTACTCGACGTCGACCTTGTCGCCGGGCTTGTACGTCCAGATCTCGCTGACCAGGGTCGGGGAGCTGTCGATCGGGTGGTCGCCCAGCTTGGTGATGACGTCGCCCGCCTTGAGGCCGGCCTGGTCGGCGGGGCCGCCGGGGGTGACGGCCGGGGTGCCCTGGACCGGGCCGGTCTGGATCTGGGCGCCGTCGCCCTTGAAGTCGTCGTTGCGCAGGACGCCGATGATCGCGTAGACCGGCGTGCCGGTCTTGATCAGGTCCTGGGCGACCCGGCTGGCCTGGTTGATCGGGATGGCGAAGCCGAGGCCGATGCTGCCCGCCCGGCCGTTGGAGCCGCCGGTGTTGGACTGGATCGCCGAGTTGATGCCGATCACCGAGCCGGAGGAGTTGAGCAGCGGGCCGCCGGAGTTGCCCGGGTTGATCGAGGCGTCGGTCTGCAGGGCGTTCATGTAGGACGCCTGCGCGCCGGTCTCGTCGCCGGAGGCCACCGGACGGTCCTTGGCGCTGACGATGCCGGTGGTGACGGTGCCTTCGAGGCCGTACGGCGCGCCGATGGCGATGGTGGCGTCGCCGACCGCGGTCTTGTCGGAGTCCCCGAGCGGGAGCGGGACGAGCTTGTCCTTCGGCGGGTTGTCGAGCCGGATCACGGCGACGTCGTAGCCCTGGGCACGGCCGACCACCGAGGCGCTGTAGGCGGAGCCGTCCGAGAACTTGACGGTCAGCTTGCCGCCGTTGGCCGCCGGGGCGACCACGTGGTTGTTGGTGAGGATGTGGCCCTCGGTGTCGAAGACGAAGCCCGTACCGGTGCCGGACTCCTGGGAGCCCTGGGCCTTGATGGTGACGGTGCTGGGCAGCGCCTTGGCCGCGATCCCCGCGACGGAGTCGGGGGCGCGGTCGATGATCTTGTCCCCGGCCTGGATGGTGGTGCTGGTGCGGCTGGTGCCGGAGTTGGGCGCGCTGCTGCTGTCGCCGTTGACGGCGGCACCGACCGCGCCGCCCGCGAGACCCGCCACCAGGGCGACCGCCGCGATCATGGCGACCAGGCCGCCACGCTTGCGGCCCGGGGCGGGCGCCGGCCCGCCGGGGAAGTCACCCGGGTAGCCGGGGACGCCCGGACCTGCCGGGGGCGCCCCCCAGCCGCCGAGCGGCTGGCCTGCGCCGAAGGGGTGGTGCTGCTGCCCCTCGGCCGCGTGCGCGGCCGGAGCGGCCGGCGGCGGCCCGTCCAGGTAGGTCTGCGTGGTCGCAGCGCCGGCCGGGCTCGCGTACGGGTTCTCAGCGGGCGGCACGTTCGCGGCGGGCCCAGCGGCGGCCGGGGCAGCCGGGGCAGCCGGGGCAGCCGGCGGCGGCGCGTCCAGGTAGGCCGGTGCGGCGGGAGCAGGGGCCGCAGAAGAGGCGGGAGCGGCGGAGGCCGAAGGCTCACCGGTCTCCGGAGCACTCAGCTTGGTGAGGGCGAGCGTCGGCGCGGACTCGACGACCGGCGGGGCATCAGCCGACGCGGCGCCAGGAGTCGGACCTACCGCCCCCTGACCGTCGGAGGGACGCTCCTCCTCCGGCCCGGTGGACCCACTCGCGTGCTCGGTGCTCACGGACGACCTCCATAGCTGACAGGACCTTGGCCCATAGTTTTTCGCATCCGGGATTCAGTTGCCGTAAGGAGCCCTCTGAATAACTCGTGAGAATCCTTAGCTGCTCCCGACATGCCCCCGACAGGTGGCTCCGACAGAGTGCACCGTCCGTCCGCGATCCGGACAGCCGCCCCCGCGCCTTGGGGGTTCCGGCGCCCGGCGGTTACCCTGGCCGCTCCAAACTGACACGCGGGAGCTTGGACCGTCCAGGCTGAGAGTGCGCTGATCGGACCGTACGCCATTCACCACGGCGGCGGGACGAGGGAGCGCAGACCGCTCGAACCTGTCCGGGTAATGCCGGCGTAGGGAGCTTCGGCCATGACGGCTGTCTCTTCACCCCCCACCGAACCCCCCGCTGACGCGTCCACGACCGTCTCCGCGCGCTCCGAGGCGCCGCTGACGCTGGACACCGCGCCGCCGCGCACGCTCGGCTTCCGCGACCAGTTCGCGCTCTGGGCCAACCTCGGCGTCAGTCTGATGGGCTTCAGCGGCGCGGCCACCGTGCTCGGCACCGCCGGTTCGGAACTGTCCTTCGCGGCGTCCGTGACGGCCGTCGTGGCGGGCACGGTGATCGGTACGGCGATGCTGGGCGTGGCCGCGCTGATCGGCGCGCGCACGGGCGCCCCGGCGATGGCGTCGCTGCGCGGGCTGTTCGGCACCAGGCTCTCCTACCTGCCGACGGTGCTGAACATCGCCCAGTGCGTCGGCTGGGGCGTCTACGAGCTGACCGTGATCGCGATGGGCGCACAGGCCGTGGTCGGCACGGAGAACTGGCGCTGGCTGTTCGTGGTCCTGGCGGGCGTGCTGACCACGGTGCTGACCATCTGGCCGCTGGGCTCGATCGCCGTGCTGCGCAGGTACGTCGCCGCCGCGGTCGGTGTGTCGATGGTGTACTTCACCGTCCAGCTGGGCCGTCAGGGCTTCCCCGACCCGGGTGCGGGCAACTGGAACGGCTTCCTGCACGCGACGGACGCGATCATCGCCGTCTCGATCTCCTTCGTCCCGCTGGCCGCCGACTACACCCGCCACTCGCGGACCGGATCCGGCGCGTTCCGGGGCACCTTCTCGGGCTACACGGTGGCCCAGGTGTGGTGCTACGTGGTCGGCCTGATCGCGCTGCTCCAGTCGGGTGGCGACGTGTCGAAGATCTTCTCCTCGTTCACCGGGGTCACGGCCGGCTGGCTCTTCCTGCTGGTGCTGGTGCTGCGCGAGACCGACCAGTCCTTCGCGAACGTGTACTCGACCGCGATGTCCGTCCACAACCTCCTCCCCCGGGTGGACCGCCGGCTGCTGACCGGCGGGATCGGCGTGCTGGTCACCGTGCTGGCACTCCAGATCAAGGAGTTCACGGACTCGTACTACAACTTCCTCGGGCTGATCGGCTCGGTCTTCGTGCCGCTGCTGGCCGTGCTCGCGGTGGACTACTTCTTCGGTGCGGGCCGCCACGGCTGGAACCTCGACCAGGACGCCCCGACCCGCTGGCTGATGCTGGCGCCGTGGCTGCTCGGCTTCGCCACGTACCAGTTCCTGGCACCGACGCCGATCACCGACTGGTGGACCCGGCTCTGGACGGACGCCCAGTCGGCCGTGCACTTCACCCCGCAGACCTGGAGCTCGGCCTCGCTGTTCGGCTTCCTGGTGCCGGCGCTGGCCACCTGGCTGCTGACCCTGCTCCGCAAGACCGAGCCCGTCGGCCAGGCCTGACCCGACCTGCCCTGATCCGTCCCGATCCACCCCGATCCGTCCCCGTGCTGCAAGCCCGGGGGCGGATTTTCTTCACCGCGAGTTTGCGGTGGCGTCGGCTGCGGGCCATCAGGGGCCTCGTAGGGTTGACGGCGTGGAAACCCGGAACCTCTCAGCCCCCGCGCCAGCGCCCGTCGACCGCTCGACCGTCCGGGTCATCGCGCACCGGGGCTCCTCCGCCGCCCTCCCCGAGCACACCCTCGGGGCCTACCGCCGGGCGATCGAGGAGGGCGCGGACGGTCTGGAGTGCGACGTACGGCTGACCGCCGACGGGCAGCTGGTCTGCGTCCACGACCGCACGGTGCGGCGCACCTCCGACGGGCAGGGCACGGTCTCCGCGATGACGCTGGCCGAGCTGTCCCGGCTGGACTTCGGCTCCTGGAAGTCGCCCGGGGCACCCGAGCACAGCAGCATCCTCACCCTGGCCGAGCTGCTGGAGCTGGTCGCCGACTCCGGGCGGCGGATCGAGCTGGCGATCGAGACCAAGCACCCGACCCGCTACGCCGGCAAGGTCGAGACCGAGCTGCTGCGGATGCTGGGGCACTACGGCCTGCTGCCCGCCGCACCCGCCGAGTCCACGGTACGGATCATGAGCTTCTCCGAGCTCTCGCTGCACCGGGTCCGCCGGGCCGCACCCGCCGTCCCCACCGTCTACCTGCTGGAGCGCCGCCTGCCGCTGCTCGGCCGGACCAGGGCGCTGCCCGGCGGCGCGGGGATCGCCGGCCCCGGGATCGAGCTGGTCCGGGCCAACCCCGGTCTGGTGCCCGCCCTGCGGCGCGCCGGTCACCGGGTGCACGTGTGGACGGTGGACGATCCGGCGGATGTCGAGCACTGCCTGGAGCTCGGCGTCGAGGCGCTGATCACCAACCGTCCGAGCGAGGTACTGGCCCAGCTCGGCCGGTGACAGTCGCCGCGTCAGGTAGACGAATTGGTGTGCGCGGGCGCGGAACAGGGCGCTCAGGACAGCGCAAACAGGGCTCAAAGCGCCGACGTTGGCGAATTCCCCATGCTTTCACAACAGTGCGTGAGCAGGTAATCACCATTTGCGTACCGTGAGTTGCGACGCTCGGAAATGTCCGGCCGCGATCCCCGACCGGTCGTTTCCGACGGATTCCCAGGGGGCATCCATCCCTCGGCGAACGCTGAAGGAGGTCCGGGGGTGGCGTTGATGGTCGCGCACGCTGTGCTTGTTAAGTCCGGTCCAACTTCATCAACCATGGCCGTACCGCACGGCCCTGCGAGTGTCGCAGTGGCGCGGCGGCGGATGCGGCGTGATCTGGGAGACCGCGACATACCGGATGCGGTGATTGACGACGCGGTACTGATCCTTTCCGAACTGCTCAGCAATTCCTGTCGATATGCCCGTCCACTGACCGTCCTGACGACTCTCGGCGACGAGGCCAGGGCCGCTCTGCTCGATCCCGAACTGGGCGACGACGGGGGCATCCTGGTCCACTGGCAGCTGCACGGCGACGGACTGCTCGGCCTGGAGGTGACGGACGGCGGCTCGACCACCCGGCCGGTACCGGCCCGGCCGTCGAGGACTTCGCACGGTGGGCGCGGCCTCGGCATCGTCGGGCAGTTGGCCGACGACTGGGGCGTCCGCGACGCACCCGGCCAGGTGACGGTCTGGGCGATGCTGCCCGCCCGGGAGCACTGCGCCTCCCACACCTCGCCCGGAGCCAGGAGCGCCTGACCGTGCACTGCCCCGGGGTGGCGGCCTGCCCGACATCCGCGCCAAACGTCAGTAGGCTGCCCCGGAGCAAGTCATCGCCGTTCCCGGGAGAGCCGCACCATGGCCAAGAAGGCCGCGAAGAAGTCGCCGCAGCGCCGTCCGTCCACCACCGTGAGCGCGGGAGAGATCCCCGTCGTCGGTGCCCGTGAGGACTGCCCCTGCGGGTCGGGCCGCCGATACAAGGCCTGCCACGGCCGCGAGGCCGCGCACGCGGTGCAGGAGCTGGTGCACCGTCCGTTCGAGGGCCTGCCGGGCGAGGCCGACTGGGTCGCGCTGCGCGAGCTCGTCCCGGCCGCGACCGTTGCGCTGACGCTGAACGCCGAGGCCGCCGGGAGCGCGGTCGGCGAGGTGCCGTCGGTGACCCTGGCGACCGTACTGCCGCTGGCCTGGCCCGCGCTGCGCCGTCAGGACGGCTCGATCCTGCTCGGCCTGCAGACCCAGTCCTCCTCCGGCGACCTGAGCCGCGACCTGGCCGACGCCCTCGAACTCGCCCTGGCTACCGAGCCCGGAACCCCCGTGCCGGCCCGGCGGACCGTCCCCGGTGGTCGCCGCCTCCAGGAACTGCTGGACGTGACAGCCGAGTTCACCCCGACCGTGTACCCCGGCTTCGAGTTCTGGCTGGAGGACGCCGAGAGCGCCACCGGCGAGGTCGCGGCCTCGCTGGAGCGTGCCAACGCCTCCGCCATCCCGACCGAGAAGCTGTCGAGCGTGGACTCCGCGTACTGGTGCGCCGCACCCGACAAGAACCACCTGCGCTGGGTGATGACCGTCCCCGAGGAGCGGCTGCTGGACGCACTCGCCCGGCTGACCGCCGCCGACCAGTCCTCCCTCGGCCAGGACACCCGCCTGGTCGGCTCGTTCCGCGCGCACGGCCTGACAGTGCCGGTCTGGGACCTGCCCTCGACGATGACCGCCACCGACTGCGAGAAGCCCGCCGCCGAGTTCGCCGAGCGTCTCGCGGACACCCTGGCCGCCCTGGACGCGGGCGATGCGGCCCCGCTGACCGGCGACGAGCGCAAGGCCCGCGCCAACCTCGTCAACCGCCAGGTGACGCTCAACTGACGATCGGTCAGACAGGAAAGTGACTCGCGTCACATTTCCCTGCGTTCGGGGAAATTGCCAGGTGGCAAGCCACATGGACAAATTGGCGCGGACGCGGATCTTTGTTAGCATTTAAACAGTCCGGTCGCTGGTGCATCCCCCGTCGCCAGCGGCCGGATCTTTCATTTCCCACGGTATGCGAAGCTTCCGCCGAGCGGAATTGCGCGGCATGCCACTCGGCAGACCCGGGTCAGAAGGCCAGCCGACTGCCGTCGGGCGCCCGGCGGCTGGCCGCGATCAAGGCCCCCAGCAACTGCTCGACCCGGGGCAGCAGGAACTGCCCCTCGACCGGCGGTCTGATCCAGCGCACACATCCCGCCCCGGTCTGCGAGGGCGGCAGCAGCAGATAACCGTCCGGCCCGTGGAAACGCAGCGACCCCGGCACCCAGGGCAGTTCGGCGAGCAGTCCGCCGAGCCCCTCCAGCGAGTACGGCGCCACCAGCACGACATACCGCCGGCCGCTCGCCAGTACCGGTCCGATCGGCAGTCCGAGCAGCCCGAAGTACTCCAGCGCCCGCTCTCCCGCCTCCGCCGGGAGGCTCACCGCGCAGACCGTCCGTCCGGTGGCGAGCAGCACCGGGGAGCCCTGGTTGCGCTCGCCCCACCACCAACTCACCATCCGGGCATCGGTGCTGGCCGCCAGCAGCGGCGGGTCGTGCGGGTGCGCGCCCGGCACCGGGCAGCACGGGTCGGCGCAGGAGCACGGCCCGAGCAGACCCGGCACGGCGTGTGCGCCCGGGACCACCGGCCAGCCGCGGTCGGCCGCCGCCAGCGCGGCGCCCAGCAGCGCGGCCCGCTCGCGGCGCCGACTGCCGGGCCAGCGCAGCCAGTTGCGACCCGGCCGGTCGCGGTGCGGCCAGCGGGTCCCCGTGGGAGTACCGCGCGGGGTGTTGCGGCCCGGCCAAGTCCGCCGGGGGCTCGTACGTTGCATGAGAGCTCGTTCCTTTCCGCGACCGTTGGCTCAGACGCGACCGTTGGGCTCGGGGCCGTCAGTCCGCCGGATCGTCAGACCGGTTCGGACTGCTCGGGCTACTCGGACTGCTCGAACTGCTCAGGCTGTTCGGACCGTTCGAACTGACGAGGCGTCACAACACCGGAGGTGAACAGACTGGCACGGCACGGAGGTGCAGGAGCCCCCGCCTGGTCGGCCACCGATACGGACGTCGGTTCGACCCCTAGAACGAGAATCCCCCATGCCACTGGACGGACGCCGCAAGGAGCCCAATGGTTCCACCGTACGGGTGAGTCAGTTCCGGCCGTGGCGGACGACGGGTGGCCGACGCCTACGATCCGGCCCGCCACGGACGGCCGCCACCGCACACGGCCGGGCACAGATCAAGCCATCCGGCCTCGCCCCGATTCTGGACATGCCCCGATCGGCCTGTGTACAAGTGGTGGATTGGTGCCGACTAGTGACATAGCAATCCTTTTGCACGGTGCAGTCCTTTTGTGCAGTGAAGTCCTTCTGTGCGGTCTTGGGGGTCCTGCGTGGCACATACCAGTCTGTGGGGAGTTGGGGCAGCATGACCGACGCCAAGCCGCTCGACCTGCCGCTGCCGGGTCCGGCAGGCCCGGCCGGTCCGGAGTCGGTGCCGGAGTCCGCGACCGAGGCCGCGACGGCAGACACGGTGAACGTGACGGCGAACATGACGGCCGAGGCATCGGGCGGCCTGCCGCCGGGCCTGCCGCCGGGTCTGGCCCCCGGCCTGGCCCTGCTCGCACTGGGCGCCGACCGCTGCGGTGCGGACCGGCCCCGTACGGAGCCGGTGCTCCACCCCACCGGCACGGCCGACGAGCCGCGGGTGCAGGACCGTTTGACCGACCTGCTGTCCGATTTCACCAACCTCTACGAGCACACCCGCCAACTGGCCGAAACCCGTGGGCTCTCCGCCACCCTGACCGCCGTGCTGGACTCCGGCGCCGCCCTGCTCGGCGCCAACCGGGGCCTGATCACCACCACCGTCCCCGGCTCCGGACGCCCCGTCGGCCTCGGCCTCGACCGCGCCAGCCTCGGCGCGCTGGAGACCGTACCCGCCGAACACGGGCCGTTCGCCGGGCTGCTCAGCCGCCCCGGCGCCACCGGACAGCTGCTGATCACCGATCTCGCCTCCGACCCCACCGTCGGCCCGCGCTTTCGCGACGTCGCCGAGCAGCTCGGCCTCGGCGCCTGCTACACCCTGCCCCTGGCCACCGAGGACGAAGGACCGCTCGGCACCGCCGTCTGGTTCTACGACGAGCCCGCCGAACCCGACGAGCGCCAACGACACCTCGCCCAGCTGTACTGCGAGTTCGCCGCACCGCTGGTCGCCAGAGCGCTGGAGACGGACCGCTCCCACCGGGCCACCGAAGCCCTGCGCCGGGGCCTGCTCCCCGACCGGCTGCCCACCGTCCCCGGCCTGAAGCTGGCCGCCCACTGCATCTCCGCCGGACTCGACCGCTCCACCGGCAGCGACTGGTACGACGCCATCGCCCTGCCCGACGGCACCCTCGGCCTCACCGTCGGCAGCGTCTCCGGCGACGGCCCGGGGGCCGGACCCGCCTCCGCGCCCGGGGCCGCCGCCGCGATGGGGCGCGTGCGCGCCGCCCTGCGCGCCTACGCCGTCCTGGAGGGCGAGGACCCGGTCTCCGTCCTCGGCGACCTCGAACTACTGCTCAAGACCACCGAACCCGCCCGCACCGCCACCGCCGTCTACGCCTGGGTCCAACCCGAGGAACGGCAGATCACCCTGGCCGGCGCCGGACACTGCCCGCCCATCCTGGTCACCCGCTACGGCGCCAACTTCATCGAGACCTCGCTCTCCGCCCCCCTCGGCATGCTCACCTGCTGGGAGGCCCCCGGCGTGGAACTCGACGCCGAACGCGGCGACCTGCTGCTCCTCTACACCGAGGGCCTCGCCCGCCGCTGCGGCCCCACCCTGCACGCCGGACAGGCCGCGCTGCGGCGCGCCGCCGCGGACGCCCCGCGCGACGCCCGTCTCGACCCTGACCGCCTCTGCGTCCACCTGCTCTCACTCTGCCCACCAGCCCCCTCCAACGGCGACCCCGAACCCACCGACGACCTGGTCCTGCTCGCAGCCCGCTTCGAGTAGAAGACAGCGGCGCGGGGGGTTGCTTCTTAGGGGCGCGGGGAACTGCGCAGCTTCTCGTGGGGCGCGAGCGTTGGTTTATAGGGGCGCGGGAACTGCGCGGCTTCCCGTGTGGAGAGTCGGCCCCGGGCCGGTGCCGCGCAGGCGTTCGGCCGGGCATCCGTGCCATGGGAACCACCATGGCACCTACCAAACGTTTGTTATGTACTGTTCGGCCGGGCATCCGTACCATGGGGCCCACGGCCGCCCACGCGTGTCGCGATCCGACGCGTCCGGGGCGGTACCACTCGCGAGGAGGCGACGTACGTGACCGAGGACCGTACCCCGGCGGCAGCCGAGAACCCCGAAGGCGCTGCGGACGGCGACCAGGAAGCCGCCGAGCAGCCCGTCAAGGGCCGCAAGAACGGTCTCTACGGCGAGATCTCCGACGAGCTCGCCGCGTCGATGAAGACCGGCTGGGCCGACACCGAGCTGCGCGACCTGCAGCCCGTCGAGCAGGCCCCGTACGCTGCCGAGCGGCGCGCCAAGCTCTCCGCCGCATTCCCGGGCGAACGGCTGGTGATCCCGGCGGGCAACCTGAAGACCCGCTCCAACGACACCGAGTACAACTTCCGCGCGGCCAGCGAGTACGTGCACCTCACCGGTGACCAGACCGAGGACGCCGTACTGGTCGCCGAGCCGACCGGCGACAGCGGCCACGACTTCCACCTCTACCTGCTGCCCCGCTCCAACCGCGAGAACGGCGAGTTCTGGCTGGACGGCAACGGCGAGCTCTGGGTCGGCCGCCGCCACAGCCTCACCGAGGCGGAGCAGCTGCTCGGCCTGCCCGCGCGGGACGTCCGCGAGGCCGCCGAGGAGCTCAAGGCCGCCGCCGCGGCCGGTGGTGTCCCGACCCGCATCGTGCGCGGCTACGACGCCGGTCTCCAGGACGCGCTGGCTGATGTCCTGGACGCCGACAAGGACGACGAGCTGAAGATCTTCCTCAGCGGTCTGCGCCTGGTCAAGGACGAGTGGGAGATCGGCCAGCTGCGCGCCGCCTGCGCCGCCACCGTCAAGGGATTCACCGACGCGGTGCGGGAGCTGGGCCAGGCCGTGGCCACCTCCGAGCGCTGGATCGAGGGCACCTTCTGGCGCCGCGCCCGGGTCGAGGGCAACGACGTCGGCTACGGCTCGATCTGCGCCGCGGGTCCGCACGCCACCACCCTGCACTGGGTCCGCAACGACGGCGAGGTCCGCCCCGGCGAACTCCTGCTGCTGGACGCGGGCGTGGAGACCCGCACCCTCTACACCGCCGACGTCACCCGCACACTGCCGATCAACGGCCGTTTCGATGCTCTGCAGCGCAAGATCTACGACGCCGTGTACGCCGCCCAGGAGGCCGGTATCGCGGCCGTGAGGCCGGGCGGCCGGTTCCGCGACTTCCACGAGGCCTCGCAGCGTGTGCTCGCCGAGCACCTGCTCGCCTGGGGCCTGCTGGACGCCTCGGTCTACGACGTCGACAAGGTCATCGAGCTCGGCCTCCAGCGCCGCTGGACCCTGCACGGCACCGGGCACATGCTCGGCCTCGACGTCCACGACTGCGCGGTCTCCCGCCGCGAGGAGCACGTCGACGCGCTGCTTCAGCCCGGCATGGTCCTGACCGTCGAGCCCGGCCTCTACTTCCAGCAGGACGACCTGACCGTCCCCGAGGAGTACCGCGGCATCGGCATCCGGATCGAGGACGACATCCTCGTCACCGCCGACGGCAACGAGAACCTCTCGTCCGGACTCCCGCGCACCTCCGACGAGGTCGAGACCTGGATGGCCGGCTTCACCGCCTGACACCACGCGCACCCAACGGCCGGACCTCCCCGAACAGTCGGGGAGGTCCGGCCGTTGGGTTCAGCAGACCAGACCGAGGTCGGCCGGGGTCGCGGTCTTCGGGTCGATCGGACGGCGTCCCTCGGTGGGCCAGCCCTCACGGACCCAGTACTCCAGGCCGCCGATCATCTCCTTGACCTCCCGCCCGAGGGCTGCCAGCTTCATCGCCCCCTTGGTGGAGCCGTTGCAGGCCGGGCCCCAGCAGTAGACGACCAGCAGTCCCGACGGAAGTCCGGCGACCCGCTCACCGGTGATCTCGGCGATCGGGAGGCTGATCGCGCCTGGCAGGTGCGCCTTCCGGTACGCCCCCTCGGCGCGGACGTCCACGACCGTGAAGTCCTGGACCGCGCCCTTTTCCCGGCTGTCCCGCATCGCGTACCAGACGTCGGCCGGGTCGGCCTGGCAGCCGAGGCGCTCGGCGAAGAACGCGAAGGCGCGCTCCGGCGAGACGGCCGGGATGGCGGTCACGGGGGAGGTGGTGATGGTCATCGTCGTTCTCCTGCTGGTCGGTTGCCGTGTTCTTCCGCTGCTTGCGACACACCGATCCTCCTGTCCGGGCGCCCGGCCCCGACAGTGGCGCGAACGACTACACTCGCCAAGATTCCGCCAGAAGGGGAGCAGGCCGATGTCCGCGCAGCAGTCCCCGGGTGGCCCGGTCGCCGTGACGATCGGGCGCCGCCCGGAGCCCGTGCACACCATCGCGGTGTACGCCTTCGACGGCATGGCACCGTTCGAACTCGGCGTGGTGGTCGAGGTGTTCGGCCTGGCTAGACCCGAACTCGGCGGGCTGCTCGCCGCGCCCTGGTACGGGCTCAAGGTCTGCGCCGACCGGCCCGGGACACCGCTCGCCGCGGTCGGCGGCTTCTCGATCACCGCCCAGCACGGACTGGACGAACTCGCCGCCGCCGACACCGTGATCGTGGTTGCCGTGCCCAACACCTTCAGCGGCGAGGTCTCCCCCGGCCTGGTCGCCGCGCTCCGTACGGCCTTCGAGCGCGGCGCCCGGATCGTCTCGATCTGCTCCGGCGCCTTCGCCCTCGCGGCGGCCGGCCTGCTCGACGGCCGCGAGGCCACCACCCACTGGCGGTACGCCGAACTCCTCCAGCAGCGCTACCCGTTGGTCAAGGTCAACCCCGACGTCCTGTACGTCGACAGCGGCAACGTGCTCACCAGCGCGGGCAGCGCAGCCGGGATCGACCTCTGCCTGCACCTGGTCCGCCGCGACCACGGCGCCAAGGTCGCCAACACCGTCGCCCGCCGCTTCGTCGTACCGCCCCATCGGGACGGCGGCCAGGCCCAGTTCATCGAGGCGGCGGTCAAACCGGTCGAGGAGGAGGACGACGGCATCGCCCGCTCGATGCAGTGGGCCCTCGACCACCTTGCGAGCCCCTTGACCATCCCCCTGCTCGCCCGCCAGGCCCGGATGTCCGACCGCTCGTACCTGCGGCACTTCACCGCCCGCAACGGCACCAGCCCGATGCGCTGGGTCATCACCCAGCGCATCGCCGCCAGCCTCCCCCTGCTCGAATCACCCGACGGCACCGTCGAGGAGATCGCCGCCGCCGTCGGCTTCGAGAGCGCAGCCACCTTCCGCCACCACTTCGGCCGCACCATGCACACCTCCCCCACCGCCTACCGCCGTACCTTCGGCCGCGGCGCGGCATAGCTCCCCCAGGATCTCCCCAGAGGCGCGGGGGTGGTTTTCAGGGGCGCGGGGCTCTGCTTGATCAACTGCGTGCGCGAAATCGGAAGCTGGATCCGCAGCCTCCGGCCCACCGGGCGATCTCCAGCCGACTCGAGATCGGGCCCAACCCCGGTCCACAGGCTCCCGGTTGCACCCGTCAAGGTGACGTTGCTCGATCAGCGGGGATGGTGTTACGGTCCCACCGAGCCCCGTATGGGCCTACGCATGGAGGTAGCGGCTACTCAGCCATTGCAGAGATCGGCACGTTCCGTCTCTCGCAGCTCGTCAATCCCTGTCCTGGGATTGCTGCGCCCATCTTCACTGCGTAGGCATGCGGGGTATTTCTGTGTCGATTTCCGGTGGCGTGGCCCTCCTTCGCGATCAATCGACACGGAGAGGCAGTGCATGAGCAAGGAACAGGCCGAGACCTGGGAAGCACAGGCCGAGACCTGGGCGGGCTTCGACGTCAATGAGTTCCAGCGTCAGGTCATCGCCGAGTTCCGGGCGAACAACGGGAAGATGAGCGGTATGTTCGAGGGCTGGACATTGGCCGTGCTGACGACCGTCGGAGCCAAGAGCGGCCTGCGCCGGGAGAGCATCCTGGGGTATCTCGAATTCGACGGAAAAGGGATCGTCGTCGCGTCCTCGAACGGCGCCGACAAGCACCCCGCGTGGTACCACAACATCCGCAAGAACCCGATCGTGACGGTCGAGACGGGTGCCGGCACCTATCAGGCGATCGCCGCCATCCCGCCGGGCCAGGAGCGTGACAAGCTCTTCGACCGCGTGATCGCCGAGGCGCCGGGGTACGCCGACCACCAGGCCAGGACGGCCCGGGAGATCCCGGTCGTCGTACTGCATCGGATCGGCCCCGAGCCCGGCGAGGAGCGGGTCAAGGGCATGGGCGACTGGATCGTTGAGGTGCACGACTGGCTGCGCAAGGAGCTCGAGACGCTCCGCGCCCAGGCGGACCGGGTGATCGAGGGTGGCGCGGACACGATCGAGCGGACGCCGCCGGACCTCGCCCAGCAGATGCGCACCCACTGCCTCAACTTCTGCGGGGCGCTGAAGAAGCATCACGGCGGCGAGGACATGGCCGTGTTCCCGGTGCTGGCCAAGCAGTTCCCCGCACTCGCTCCGGCGCTGGCGCAGCTCGGCGAGGAGCACAGGGTGGTGGCGCGGCTGCAGGACGACATCCAGCAGCTCGTCGACAGCTTCGTACCCGGTGAAACCGACCCCGTGCAGCTGCGCGCCGACCTGGAGCGGCTGGCGAACCAGCTGGAGTCCCACTTCAGGTACGAGGAGGAGACGGTCGTGACGGCGCTCAATGCCACGGCCCCGGCTCCCGACTTCGGCTGATCATCCACCAGCACCCCCGGGCCGATACCTTCCTCGGCCCGGGGGTGTCGGCTGCGCGCCGGGTCCCGGCAGGAGCATGCCGCGGCCCGGAGATCCCGGTTCCGGTCGCCCTCGACAGCAGGCGTTGAGCTGTCCTCAAACGGGGGTTGCCCAACCGCGAAGAGGGGGCAGAATCCGAAAACCTGGCTCCCGAACAGGAACAGGCCCTGAAAGCACCCCGTGCGCCACGGAGTTCCCGCCTGAGGCCGTGTCAGTGGCTCGCCGCGTTGGCGAGGATGGCGTCGTGGAGCCACTGGGCCAGGCCGGGGGCGAGGTCCTCGTAGGTGGCGGTGAAGCGGGGGTCGGAGAGGTACATGGCGCCCAGGCAGCGGTGGATCTCGTAGGTGCAGTCGTAGAAGTTGTCGCTGATGTGCTGCCGGTGGGCCTCGGCGGCCTCCATGGCCTCGGCGCTGTCAGGGGCGGAGCCGGCGCTGAAGACCTCCACCAGGCGGGAGTTCAGCGAGTCCATCTCGGCCTTGATCCGCTGCCAGTCGGCTTTGTCGTACCGGGCCGTGCGGCGCTGGGACTGCTGCCAGGCGTCGGTGTTGCCCCAGCGCTGCTCGGCCTCGGACTCCCAGCTCTCCTGGTAGTCGGCGCCGAAGACCTCGAACTTCTCCTCGGGTGTCAGCGAAATGCCCATCTTCTGTGCCTCCATGGCGTGTTCGACGGCAGCGGCCAGCTCCTGGAGGTGGGTGATCCTGGCGCTGATCAGCTGGTGCTGACGGCGCAGGTGCTCGGTCGGGCTGACCGAGTCGTCGTCCAGGATGGCCGCGATCTCTTCGAGGGGGAAACCGAGTTCGCGGTAGAAGAGGATCTGCTGAAGCCGGTCGAGGTCCGCGTCCTCGTACCGGCGGTAGCCGGCCGGGGTGCGGCCGCCGGGCGACAGCAGTCCGATCTCGTCGTAGTGGTGCAGGGTCCTCACGGTCACCTTGGCGATCGCCGCGACCTGACCCACCGAGTACGTGCTCACGGGGTTCCTCCCTCCTTGCTGCCTTCAGCCTGCTGCCTCACGTCGCGTGAGGGTCAAGTCATGGGTCATCACCTGGTGGCAATGAGAGCTTCACAGCGGAAGTCCGGCCCGCAGGCCCGCCCCGAACAGACTGTTCAACAACTTGTTGCAGCGGCTGATCCGCCGGAGTACGGTGCCCGGGGAATCGTCGGCACCGCTCACGAGTATGGCGAGCCGGACCGGCCGGCGGCCCTTCGCCATGCCTGGAGGACCATCGGGGGGAATGGTGCGGAACACGGATCGCGGCACCGGCGGACAGGAAGCCTTCGAGGCCATCCGCCCGCCCGCTGTCGGGTCGCCGGCCCTAGGGTCGTTAGGGCTCAGGCTGCCGGCCCCGCCGCCACCAGCACCCCGCCACTTCCTCGGCGCGAAGCGGATCGGCCGTCTGGCCAACGCCCGTCCACGACTTCTGCGGAGCAGTGATCATATAGACCGGCCCCATTGGCCCTCAGGGCTGTTCTCGGGGCCACCAACAACCTTGGAGCGACGGCCGGCACGGTCACCGGACAGCGCTCAGTCCGCAATGTCACCCATCGCGACCACGTGCTCGATCCTGACCCTGACGAGCAGTTCGCCGGGCACGCCGTTGCGGGCCGCGTACTCCTCCCGCCGGTCCTCGCCCATGTAGCGCGCCCCGATCCGCCCGGCCCACTCCCGTACCTCGGCCAGGTCCTCGCCGAGCGTCGCCGTCCCCCGGACCAGGACGAAGGAGAAGGGCGGCCGGTCGTCGTCCACGCAGAGCATCACCCGGCCGTCCCGGGCCAGATTGCGGCCCTTGACGGTGTCGCGGCCGGTGTTGAAGACGAGGTCGCCGCCGTCCAGCAGGAACCAGATCGGTGCCACATGCGGGCTTCCGTCGGCCTTGGTGGTGGCCAGCTTGGCGGTACGGGTGCCGGCGGAGAGGAAGTCCCGCCACTCGGGTTCGGTCATACGGGGCATGCGGCCCATGCTCACCCAGACGCCGTCGGCACACCGCAACGACCCGCCGGAGCGACCGATCGTCAGATGACCTCGGCCAGCTCGCGCAGCAGCTTGGCCTTGGCCCGGGCACCGACCATGCTCTTCACCGGCTGCCCGCCCCGGAAGACGATCAGCGTGGGCATCGACAGCACCCCGTACGCCGCCTGGGTCTCCGGGTTGGTGTCCACGTCCAGCTGAACGATCTTCAGCCGGTCCGCCTCCTCGCGGGCGACCTCCGCCAGCACCGGGGCGATCATCCGGCAGGGCGAGCACCAGGCTGCGGTGAAGTCCACCAGCACCGGCAGTTCGGACTCCAGCACCTCGGTCGCGAAGGTCCGGTCGGTGACCGCCTCGACTCCCTTTGCCTGCACCATGGTTCAGTCCTCCTCTGGGTTGTTCTCCGGGTCGATCGGACGTGTACTCAGCTCGCAGTGCGGCTCGGGCCCGCCGGGCTGTGCGGCCTGCACCTCCAGCTCCGCCCTGGCCAGCTGCGCGCCCACCTGGTCGCGGACCTCCTGGAGCCGGGCGATGCACCGGTCCAGTTCCGCCAGCTTGCTCCGGTAGACCTGGAGCGAGGCCGGGCACGAGTCCCCGGCCGGGTGGCCCGCCCGCAGGCACTCCACGAACGGCCGGGTGTCCTCCAGCTCGAAGCCGAAGTCCTGGAGCAGCCGGATCTGGCGCAGCAGCCGCAGGTCGTCCTCGTCGTACGCCCGGTAGCCGTTTCCGCCGCGCCGGGCAGGCAGCAGTCCGCGCGACTCGTAGTAGCGCAGGGTGCGCGTGGTGGTGCCTGCCTTCTCCGCCAGTTCGCCGATCCGCATGGCACCGACCGTAGACCTTGACCCTGACGTCAACGCCAGCGGTCCGCCCCTGCCGGGCCGGTGCGTTCCTCAGCGCAGGATCGGCCGGACGGCCCCTACCGCTCGCACTCGGCGGCCCGTCGGAGCAGCAGCTGCCGCTCGCGGGCGTTGCGGGTGAGTTCGGCGGCCCGTTCGAACTCCGCTCCGGCCTCGGCGAATCGGCCCAGCTTCGCCAGCAGGTCGCCACGCACACTGGGCAGCAGGTGGTAGCTGCGCAGAGCCGGTTCCGCAACCAGCCCGTCCACCACGGCCAGGCCCTCGGCGGGCCCGTACGCCATCGACAGCGCGACCGCCCGGTTCAACTCGACCACCGGCGACGGCGCGAGCTCGGCGAGCTGACCGTACAGCGCGGCGATGCGCGGCCAGTCGGTCGCCTCCGGGGTACGGGCGCGGGCATGGCAGGCGGCGATGGCGGCCTGGAGCGCGTACGGTCCCAGCGGCTCCCCGGTGCGCGCGACCAGCGCGCCGGCGCGGTCGAGGGCGGCCAGGCCGCGCCGGATCAGCACCCGGTCCCAGCGGGAGCGGTCCTGGTCGAGCAGCAGAACGGGCTCTCCTCCCGACCCGACCCTGGCGGCGGACCTGGACGCCTGGATCTCCATCAGCGCGACCAGGCCGTGCACTTCGGGCTCCTCCGGCGCCAGCCCGGCCAGGATGCGGCCGAGGCGCAGCGCCTCCTCACAGAGCGCGGGACGCAGCCAGTCGTCGCCGGCGGTCGCCGAGTAGCCCTCGTTGAAGATCAGGTAGACCACCTCCAGAACGGAGGCCAGCCGAGGCACCAGCTCGTCCCCGTACGGGACTTCGAACGGGACCCGGGTGTCGGCGAGGGTCCGCTTGGCCCGGCTGATCCGCTGGGCGACGGTCGCCTCGGGGACCAGGTAGGCGCGGGCGATCTCCTTGGTGGTCAGGCCACCGAGCAGCCGCAGGGTGAGCGCGACCCGGGCGTCCGTGGAGAGCACCGGGTGACAGGCGGTGAAGACCAGCCGCAGCAGGTCGTCCTCGATACTGCCCATCGCCTCGTCGAGAACGGCTTCGAGAGCCGCATCGCCCTCCGTCACGCTGCTCGCGAGCGCGGTCTCCAGGCCGCGTCCGAGCTCCTCCACCCGCTGGTTGAGCCGCTGCTGCCGACGCAGCACGTCGATGGCACGGTGCTTGGCACTGGCCATCAGCCAGGCCCCCGGGTTGCGCGGGATGCCGTCCCGAGGCCACTGCTCCAGCGCCGCGACCAGCGCATCCTGGGCAAGCTCCTCGGCCAGCCCGAGATCGCGAACAATCCTGGTGAGCCCGGCGATCAGTCGCGCCGACTCGATCCGCCAGACAGCGTCGATGGCGCGGTGGGTGTCGGAGGCCGTCATGTCCGCCCATCACACCACTCCCCACCCCACCACGCCACACCATCCCCCTGCGCCACGCCGAACCCTCCCCCAGGGGCAGGGGGCAACTTTCTCAAGGCGGCGCGCCGCCCGCATGGCCTCGGGTGGAGACGCGGCGTTTGGCTACTGCGTGCGCGCAGCCGACCTTGCCGAAGGCCGCTACGCCCACGACGCAGCGGCTGATCTGCTCGTCACCGCGCTGGACTCCTGCGGGCGATTGGGACGCAGAACGCATCGACCTGCTGGGCAGACTGCTGCGCGCTGGTCCGGGGCGCCGGGCCGGTGCCCGCACGCACGCGGCGGGAGGTCCGGGCGGCTCTCGAGACCCTTATACGTACGTTAGGGGCCCTGACGTGGGTCCTGTTAGGGGTTCTTTTGGGCGTCGCGCCTCCGCGCGAGCCGGTCTCGAAACAGCGGGTCAGAGCCCCGGCCCCGAGCTGTGGTCGGGCAATATCTACCGAGCGATGGATCAGCATCCCGGGGGATCAGCACCGAGGACCTCCCCGAGGAGACCGGACTGACTCCGGCCCAGATCGCGCTCGGGGTGCTGTGACAGGACCTGGGCGACCGGCCGGACGCCGAGCAGTCGGGGGATGCGCTGCCACAGTCTGGTCGTTGCCGCGTGCGCGGCGCCGCCCGGCATTGGGTATTGCGATCGCAAGCAGCACCCCGACCACCAGGGCGACCGTGTGCCCGATTGCGGGGACGGTCAGCTGTCCCAGGTCCGCGAAGAGACCCGGGGACAGGGCGGCGAGGGTGCCGAGTGAGCCAATGCGCAGGACTGGCTTCCTGCCGGCCACGACGAGCGCCGAGAGCGCGGCCACCAGTACGTACGAGGGGCCGATGTCCGTTGCCGTGCGCAGTGAGTCTGGGGCTGATCCGCTGGCGATCCTTAGCTCGGTGACGTACTGGCTTATCAGGCTCCCGAGAGTTTGTGCGGACCCGACGATCACTGTCGCCGGCAGATTGTCGAGGCGTGCTGTCAGCAGGAACAGGGCGACTGTGGTGAGCGCCAGGTCCCCCCATGGTGCCGGGCCGCCGAGGAAGGGGGAGGCGAGCATAGCCTCGAGGGGATGGCTGTGCAGGTTGGCGAGGTTGGTCGATGCCCATAGGTCGAGGCTGGCTCTGGATCTTGGGCTTAGCAGGAGTGTGTAGCTGATCGAGAGTGCGGTCGAGATGCCGAGGAAGGCGAACGGCATGGTGTAGGTGCGAAGGAACGCTTCTGCCCAGGAGTTGGTCTGTCGCTTCATCACTGGCCTTCCGTCGGTTGTGCCGACGGTTGTGGAAGTGGTTCGGGACTTGCTCTAGACGTCGCGGCGATCGACCATGAGGACCGCTGCCGCGAGCAGAACGATCGGGTAGACGACCAGTGAGGCCCAGGCCATCGTGCTGGATGGCGCGAGTGAGTCCAGGTGGGCGACTGTCAGACGGTGAAGGGCGGTGCTGGGGAGTGACTGGTGCACTCGAAGCATCCAGCCGTGATCGCTCTGCAGGAACGGCGGAAGGACGAACAGCAAGCCGAACGCCACGCAGATGGATCCGGCGCCGTGGCGGATGAGCGCGGCCAGAGAGAGGCTGATCAGGGTCACCGAGGCAAGATGCAGGCCGGTCGCGAGTACGGCACGAAGCACGCCAGGGCTAGTGATCGAGAGGCCGAAGTGTTCAGTCGCGAACATGGCCTGGGCGATGCCGAAACTCGTCAGGGCGGTAACCACACCGATGGTGAATGAGGTCATCCCGGCCACAGCTGCTTTGGCAGCGACAACCGGACGCCGGCTGGGAACGGCGGCGAAGCTCATCCTGATGAGCCCGCTGGAGTACTCACCGCTCATCGCCAGGGCGCCGACCACGACCATGGCGAGTTGCAACAGGGAGAAGCCCGAAAAGGAAGCAGCGATCGGATCGAAGCCGGCTCGCTGTTCCAGCGTGCGTTGATCCCACTTGTCCACGGTGGTGTTGCAGAAGAGGAGGGTGACACCGATGGCGACCAGGACGCCTGACATGGTGATGGTCCAGACCGGACGGAGTGACCGGATTTTGATCCACTCCGATCCGAGGACATTCATCCACTGCACCAGCCGGCCGTCCGGAACCTCCGAGTCGACCGCCCGCTGATTCTCCTGCGCATGGTCTTTCTGAAGGGAAGAGTTCATTGTCGGCATTCCTGTTCAGCGGGAGGCGGTGGCGTTGGACCCTGCGCGGTGCTCGCCGGTCTCTGCGGTGAGGTCCATGAAGGCTTGTTCGAGGCCGGCGCTGTGCGGTACCAGTTCATGGACGGCGATTCGGTTGGCGAGCGCCAGGTCTCCGATCCGCGCGGCGTGCAGGCCGGACACTTCCAGCAGGTCACCGACGGTGGTGACCTGGGCGTCCGCCGCCCGGAGAACCTGCTCCAGGGCTTCCTTGGACGGCGTACGTACGGTGACCGTGTCGGACGAGCCCCGGCGGATGAAGTCCGCCACAGTGGTGTGGGCGAGGAGACGGCCGGCTCCGATGACGATGAGCCGGTCGGCTGTGTGCTCCATCTCGCTCATGACGTGGCTCGACACCAGGACTGTTCGGCCCTCATCGGCCAGGCGGCGGAACAGGAGCCTGATCCAGCGGATCCCGTCCGGGTCCAGGCCGTTGATCGGCTCGTCGAAGATGAGGACGGGCGGGTCCCCGAGCAGTGCGGCGGCGATGCCGAGCCGCTGCTTCATCCCCAGCGAGTAGCTGCGGACTCGCCGCCGGGCCACTGATGCCAGACCGACCTCGTCGAGTACCGCCGACACCCGCGATCGTCCGATGCCGTTGGTGCGAGCGATGGCGGCCAAGTACTGGAATCCGCTGGGACCCGGCGGTACAGCGGACGCGTCTAGCAGCGCGCCGACGTGGTGGAGCGGGCGCCGCAGTTGCCGGTACGGCCGACCGTCGATCAGGGCGGTTCCCGCCGTGGGCCTGTTAAGTCCCATGACCATGCGGAGGGTGGTGGACTTTCCGGCACCGTTGGGGCCGAGGAAACCGGTGACCGAACCAGGGCGGACCTCGACTGACAGGTTGTCGACTGCCACGGTGGCGCCGTAACGCTTGGACAAGGCCTCAGTTGTGATCACGACTCATCCTCGATCGATGCAGGCTGATGCTGGCAGCAGCAACCTTGCCGTGATCATCGAGGATGCGCGTCTGGCTGCGGGCCTATCTCGGATAGGTCTCGGGACAGATGTGGGACCGACTCCACCCCACCTAGCATCGGCGTCGTGGATCTACACCTGCAACCGCCGCTACTGGGCCTGGCGGCACGCCGCCTGGTGATCGCCGACGCCGGAGTTGCTGCGGTCCTGGCCGCGATTCTCCTCTGTAACGCCTCAGGCTCTGTCCACCCGGCCGAGGTGGTCATGGCACTGGCCTCGGTCGGCGCGGTGGCAGTACGCCGGCTCAGTCCGGTTGCCACACTGGCCGTGACCATCGCGGGCCTGGCCGTGACCGAGTACGGAGGCCTCGCAGCCTTCGTCGGCGTCGCGCTGGCCCTGACTTCGTACACTGCGGCGGCCAGGCCGGCTCGTGCGTCCTTCGGCATGCTGGCCGCGACAGTGGCCGTGGTGTTCGCAACCGGTGCGCTGGGCCACCCGACGGACTTCCGGGACCACCTGGGCCTGGTGGCATTCTCCTTGGCTTCGATGATGCTGAGCTCGATCTGGACGGTGAGCTGGTGCCTCTTCCGCGGACGCGCCTACAACGAAGCGCTGCGCGAGCATGCGGAGCAGCGAGCGCACGCCGCAGTGTCGGAGGCCCGGCGTACCGTTGTCGAGGAACGACTGCGTCTCGCCCGCGAGTTGCACGATGTCGTCGGCCACAGCATGAGCATCATCGCGATCCAGTCCGGAGTCGCTCGCCACGTCATCGCCACGCAGCCCGAGGAGGCAGCGAAGTCTCTCGCCGCCATCCAGGAGACCAGCCGTACGGTCCTTCGTGAGCTCCGGTTGCTGCTCGGCGTTCTGCGGGACAGCGACGAGGTGGAATACACACCGGGCGGCCTCGACGAACTCCCGAGGCTGGTGGACGAGGCGCAGCTCGCCGGAGTCAAGGTCGAGTTGACTACCGAGGGGGACTCGCGCCGGCTGACGCGCGGGCTCGACCTTGCGGCCTTCCGCATTGTGCAGGAGGGGCTGACCAACGTCATCAAACATGCCGACGCCGACTGGGCGAGGGTGACCGTCACCTACCGCGACACGGACGTCGTGGTCGAGGTCCTCGACCACGGCAGGGGGCTCGGTCCTGGTCAACCCGTCAGAGGGCACGGGCTGGTGGGAGTTCGGGAGCGGGTTGCACTCTACGGGGGAGACATGGTCGCTGAGAAGGTGTCACCGCTCGGGTTCCGGCTGATGGCGAGCCTCCCCACTGAGTCCCCGACCGAGCCCGTCGCGAGCGGCGGCCGGTGACCGCGGCAGGACAAGTGAATCCGGCTTCGCACACTTTGACTCAGCCCCGGAGGGTTACATGACAATCACGGTACTGATCGCAGACGACGAGGAACTGGTCAGAGCAGGCTTCCGTGTGCTGGTCAATTCTGCCCCTGACCTCGACGTTGTCGGGGAGGCTCGGACTGGCGAGGAGGCTGTCGCCCTGGCCCGGGCCGAGCAGCCCGATGTCATCCTGATGGATGTCCAGATGCCTGTCCTCAACGGGATCGAAGCCACCCGGAACTTGCTGGCCGGACCGACGCCCGCTCAGGTCCGGGTGCTCATCCTCACCACCTTCGACCTGGACGAGTACGCCTTCGAGGGCCTGCGAGCCGGTGCCAGCGGCTTCCTGCTGAAGGACACTCCGCCAGAGGAACTGATCAGCGCGATCCGGGTCCTGGCGGCAGGAGAGTCGCTGCTGACTCCCCGGGTCACACGGCGGCTGATCGAGGAGTACACCGCCGGCCCGGCGGCCACCCCCCAGCCGCGGAAGCTGCCGGGGATCACGGCCCGAGAGTTGGAGATCCTCCGGCTGGTTGCCCGGGGCCTGTCCAACGCGGAGATCGCCGAGCAGCTCTTCCTGAGCATCGGGACCGTCAAGATTCATGTCAGTCGGCTGCTCGCCAAGCTGGACGCCCGGGACCGCACTCAGCTGGTCATAGCGGCCTACGAGGCAGGGCTGGGCTCGCTCACCTGACACCTGACCATGCAGAGAGGGAAAGGTCCCGCCGGGTTCCTATTGCGTTAACGAGTCCCATGGGCGGTGCGGCCAATGCCGACACCACCCATGGGACCATTCGAGGTTAAGCTACGGCGATTTTCTCCGCATTAGCGGATGCCGTGGCTCAGTCGTTGTCGTCGACCGGCCCCGTGTAGTTTCCGAGCGTCCGCTGGTAGGCGTCCTGCAGGCCACTGTCGGAGCTGTCCTGGTCGTCGTACTTGCCGCGGCTGCCGTCGTGAGCTGAAGCTCCGGCGTCGGCGGACTGAACGACGGTGATGTCCTCGGGATTGAGCGACGTTGCCATGACTCTCCCCTTGCTGATTGATTTCGAACCACCGGTCGGCGGCTCGGCATAAACATAGGTCGAGGGCCTCCAGGCGTGTCAATCAGTGATTGATATCCGGCCGATCACGACAACGTCCGATTTGAGAGTCGTTGGGCGAACTTTATGACCGGTTTGTACATCTTGCCGAGTCAAAGAACGTGACCCATGTCACACTAGCCGCACCCTGCAGCCGGCGGGGGGCGTTCATCAAGAAGTGTGGAGAGTGTAGCTATGCATACAAACGAAGCATATACAGCAACGCTCTTCCGTTCACGGTAGAAGATTCGAGCCTCCAATGCCCGGCCGGGGGCAAGGTCAGAGGGACTCTGGTGTGACGTAGGTCACTTTGTGAAAGTGATGTTCGAGCCAAATGGGGCAACCCTGCAGAATTTCTCTGAAGAAATCGGACCTATCCACCCACTCTGTGTCAGAGAAAAACTCGTTGACAGGTGCAAGGGGGCGTCAGGTAGCGTCGAGTCGATTCGAAACTCCGGCCGCTTGAGTACCACCCTTTCCAAATCTGCTGAGTGATACCGGGAATATGTACCCAGGTGCTTCAAATCAGCGAGGTGGCGCTTACCCTGAAGGGGAGACAACGATGAATGATTCCGTGCACGGTGTCGAGGCGGGGAACGAAACTGATCTGTACTTCGGGCTTGCACGACTCCTCTATCCCATGGACTTTGCAAAGTTCCAGAGAGAGAACTGGGAGCGGAAGCCGCTGCTGGTACAGCGGGCGGACCGCGACTACTTCTCCGAGCTGATGACCATCGCCGATTACGACAGCTCACTCAATCTGGCGGGGGACAACCTGGAGCACCTGAGGGTCGTGCAGGACGGCAAGGAGACGCCAGTCTCAGAGCTGGGATCGGGCAGCTCGCACACCGCCCTGGAGGCCGTCTACGCTCGGTACCGCACGGGCGCGACCATCGTCATGAACTCCATCCAGGACCGCTTCCCGTCGATGAACCGGCTGATGCGATCGCTCGGGTCCGAGATCGGCGCCCGCATCCAGGTCAACTCCTACCTGACGCCGGCCAACGCCAGGGGCTTCGCGCCGCACTACGACATGCACGATGTCTTCATCGTCCAGGTGCACGGGACCAAGCGCTGGCAGCTCTTCGACTCGCAGCTGCCGCTGCCGCTGCGTACCCAGCCGTACGACCGCGCCCAGCCCGACCCCGCCCTGGTGTCGGAGTTCGAGCTGAAGGCTGGGGACCTGCTGTATCTGCCGCGGGGCACCGTGCACGCCGCAACCTCCACCGATGAGGCTTCACTGCACCTGACCGTCGGTGTACACCCGATCCTCTGGGCGAACGTGCTCTACGAGGCCATCCAGAACGTGGTCGAGACGGACGCCAGGTTCCGGGCCGGTCTGCCGATGGGCTTCACGGGCAGCGAGGAGATACAACAGCAGGTCCGCGACACCCTGACGGAGTTGGTCGCCGATCTGCCGTCGAAAATCGCGGTCGACGACGCGGTGGCGACGGCGGTCACCCGAGGAGTCTCCATGAACGCGCCGGCTCTGCGGGGGCACCTGCTGGACCTGGAGCGGCTGGACGAGATCACGGCTGGGACCAAGGTGCAGAGGCGCCTGCCCATCCAGTGGGACGTCACCGTGGACGAGCAGACGGTGTTGGGGTTCCACGGCAAGACCGTCCGCTTCCCCGCCCATGTGGCTGACGAGGTGCGGTTCACTGCCCAGCGCAGTAGCGGTGTGTTCACCGCCGCCACCATCCCGGGCGAGCTGGACGAGGCCGGGCGCCTGGTCCTTGTCCGGACGCTGGTCAATGAGGGTTTCCTGACCTTCGCCTGACAGGTCGTCCTGACTGGGAGTCGATCGCGCGCCGCCTTCTCCACGCGCGGCGGGCGATCGACTCCCCAAGTCGCGGTCTCATCGCTTTGAGGGGGAGAGCTATGGAAGAGCAGGCGGCCACGCAGACACCAGTGTCCGTGCGACGCGTGTTCGGCCTGTTCCGGCCGCACCTAAGGCGGGTGGCACTCATGCTGCTGCTGGTGGTGCTCTCCTCGGCCGTGGCGATGGTGTCGCCCTTCCTGCTGCGGAAGATCCTGGACGTCGCACTGCCACAGGGGCGGACCGGACTACTCAGCCTCTTGGCAGGCGCGATGATCGCCGTGACCGCGATCAGCGGAATGCTCGGGGTATTTCAGTCCTACATGTCGACGGTGATCGGCCAGCTGATCATGAGCGACCTCCGGTCTGCTGTCTACAGCCATCTCCAGCGGCTGTCGCTGGCCTTCTTCACCAGGACCCACACCGGTGAGGTGCAGTCCCGGATCGCCAACGACATCGGAGGAATGGATGCCATCGTCACCAGCCTGATCACCAGCCTGGTCGGCAGCGCCGCTACCGTGGCCGCCAGCCTGACCGCCATGGTTCTCCTGGACTGGCGGTTATCCCTGGCCTCGCTGGCAATCCTCCCGATCTTCATCTGGGTCAACCGGCGAGTGGGCAAGGAGCGCCGGGCCCTGGTAGAGGAGCGCCAACAGCAGATGGCAGTGCTTTCCACGCTGGTGGAGGAGACGCTCTCGATCTCCGGCTTTCTGCTCGGGCGTCTCATGGGACGCAGCCGCGACCTCACGGAGAGGTTCTCGAAGGAGTCGAAGACGCTGGGCAACATCGCGATCCGGACCACCATGGCGGGGCGGTGGCGACAGTCTGGGCTGCAGGTCGTGGTGGCTGCTATGCCGGTCCTGATCTACTGGACAGCTGGCCTGGTCAGCGGCCACGGCTCCACGTCGATCACGGTCGGCACGCTCGTGGCCTTCACTACGCTGCAGCAGTCCCTGCTCAACCCGGCGGTCCAGCTCATCCAACTCGGCGCAGTGGTCCAGGGCTCGTTCTCGCTCTTCGGCAGGGTCTTCGAGTACCTCGATCTGCCGGAGGAAGTGCCGGAGCCCAGGAACCCCGTTCTGCTGCAACAGGCACGTGGAGATCTCAAATTCGAGAACGTCTCCTTCTCCTACGGCGACGACCTTGTCCTGCGCGACATCACGATCGACGTGCCCGCCGGGACGAGCCTGGCCGTGGTCGGGCCGACCGGCGCTGGTAAGTCGACACTGGGGTACCTGGCACTCCGTCTCTACGATGCCACCATCGGCCGAGTGACCATCGACGGTGTCGATGTGAAGGATCTCGACTTCGCCACGATCGCGCGGAACGTGGGGATGGTGTCGCAGGACACCCATCTCTTCCATGCGAGCGTTGCCGAGAACCTTCGATTCGGCAAACCCGACGCCACCGATGCCGAGCTGATCGCTGCGGCCGAACTAGCACAGATACACCAACTGATCCAAGGGCTTCCGGACGGCTACGACACGATCGTCGGAGAACGCGGATACCGGTTCTCGGGCGGGGAGAAGCAGCGGCTTGCGATTGCCCGGACGATGCTCAGGAACCCGCCCATCCTGCTCCTTGACGAGGCCACCAGTGCTCTGGACACACGGACGGAGCGCGCTGTCCAGGAAGCGTTGGCCGAGCTGGCGAAGAACCGGACCACCATCACAATCGCCCATCGGCTTTCCACGATCGAGAACGCCGACCAGATTGTCGTCCTGGGCAGCGGACGAGTGCTGGAGCAGGGGACGCACACCTCCCTTGGCTCCCTCGGCGGTGAGTACAGCGCCCTGCTGGCCGGGATCTCCCGGGCAGCGACTGTGATCGGCAGCTGAAGGGGATGACCATGACGAAGGCATTTCCGTGGGCCATCGCCGAGCACCGCCTCGGCAATGGCCTGCGGGTCACAGTCAGTCGCGACCCTCGCGTGCCGGTGGCTGCCGTCAATCTCTGGTACAACGTCGGGTCGCGCCACGATCCGGCCGCCGGGCACGGCTTCGCCCATGTTTTCGAGCATCTGATGTTCGAGGGATCGGCGCAGGTCGGCAAGGGCCAGCACAGCGCCATGCTCAGTGCCGTCGGCGGTGCGGAGATCAATGCAACGACGACGATGGACAGGACCAACTACTTCCAGACGGTGCCGACGACCGCGCTGGACCTCGCCCTCTGGCTGGAGGCCGACCGGATGGGTGGGTTGAGGATCTCCCAGGAGGTCTTCGACAACCAGCGTGTGGTGGTCGGGAACGAACGGATGCAGCATTACGAGGATCAGCCCTTCGGGTTGTGGATGGAGTTGGGGCTGGCCACCGTGTTTCCGGACGGCCACCCCTATCGACGGTCTTCGATGGGATCCCCCGACCAACTGGCGCATGCCGAACTGTCCTTACTCGACTCCTTCCGACAGGCCTACTACGTGCCTGACAACGCGGTGCTGACCGTGGTGGGCGATGTCATTCCCGAGGATGTGTTCGCCAGGGCGGAGAAGTACTTCGCTGGGATCCCCGCCTGCGGGCGGCAGCGGCCCCGGGACGTCGCAGTCGAGGACTGGCCCATGCCGGGAAGGACAGTGCGGACGGCGATCGATGCCAAGGCGTCGGCCGACCGGATATTCGTCCTCCACCGAATCCCGCCCGCGTACACCGCTGACCATGACGCGCTGACCGTTCTGGCCACGGTCCTCGGCCGCGGTCGCGGCTCTCGGTTCTACCGGTCCTTCATGACGGAGAACAACCTGGCGCAGACGGAGGAGAAGACAGCGTTCGCCTGGGACCTGGCGTACGGCTCCTCACTCTTCGCCACCGGTATGACCGTGCGGCGGGGTTCTTCCTACCAGGAACTGCTGGCGGCTCAGGAGTCCCTGCTGGATGAGCTTGCCATCGAGCCAGTGAGCGAGCACGAACTCCGCCGGGCGAAAGCGATCCTGGAGGCTGGCTGGTTGAGATCACTCACCTCGTTCGGAGCCCGCGCCGACCTGTTGGCACGCCATGCGACTCAGCTGGGTGAGCCCGCGGCGATCCACGACCGGCCGACGCGCCTGTCAGCAGTCTCGGCGGCGGATCTGTGTCGCGCTGCCAGTCGGTATCTCCGGCCGGAGAACCGATCCGTCCTGATCCTCCGTCCGACTTCGGGAGCCTGATTCCGTGCGAGCCGAATTGATTCCCGGGCCGCCTGCCGCAGGAATCGGCCGGCCCTACATATTCCCCGAGGTGATTCGCCGCGGTGGTCTGCTCGCGGCAGACCTTCCCGGGTGCCCCACCGCATATGCTGCGCTGCTGTTCGACCATGGGATATTCCATGAGCCGACCGGGAAAGAAGGCCTCCTCCAGCTGCTGTTCGCTGTGCTTCGCGAGGGTGGGGAGCGACTGGGGCGGGACGAGTTGGCCTTCGAGCTGGAGGGGCTGGGGGCGACCTGGTTCACCACGGTGGGCGATGACTTCGTCCAGGTCGCCACGGTCGCGCCGACCGCTTCTATAACGGAAGCCGTCAGGATCATCTCGGAGACCGTGCGCCGCCCCCGGCTTGCGGCGGAGGCGGTTGCCAGAGTCCGGGACAACCAGGTGTCCGCACTCGCCACGAACTGGTCGAACCCTGGCCGGCGGCAGACGGAAGCACTGGCCCGGGCGCTCTATCGCACCGGTCGGCAGACCGTTCTTCCAGGCGGGACCACAGCCTCCCTTAGCTCGATCTCGGCGCGGGTCCTAGGCGAGTACCACCAGCAGCACATCGCCGAAGCGGGCCGACTGGTACTCGCCGGAGATATAGACGGCATCGACCTCGACGAGGTTGCCACGCTGAGCCCGGTGGAGCGCATCCCTCCGGCGGCCAGCACACCCCGAGCCGTTCCGAGGGAAGCGATGGGCCGTGACATCGTCGTCGTCAACAGACCTGGTGCAGTGGGCGCGCGGATCACCCTGGCGCACCACGTCCCGCTCAACTCCGGGTCCCTCCACTCCGGTCTCACGGTGGCCACCCACATCCTCGGCGGGACCACCCACTCCCGGCTGACCCGGGAACTCCGTGACCGCCGAGGACACGTCTACGCAGTGAACGCCGGGCTGCAGCTCTCCAGCTGCACAGGTGTCTTCTCCGTATCGACACAGACTGCCATCGAAACAGCCGGTGAAGTGGTCAAGACGGTCTTCCACGAGATCGAGAGTATGCGCCTGGAGGGTGTCACACCGGAAGAACTCAAATCGACGCTGGTGTTGTTGACTGGCCAGTTCCCCATCACATACCTGACGCCGCAGGCGGTGGGCATGGCGCTCGGTGGAATGGCGTCGATCGGAGCCCGCGATGACTTCTACACCCAGAAGTATCGAGAGCTTGCCTCACTCGACCGCGCTGCGGTGAACGAGGCCGCGCGAAACCACCTGAGCAGTTCAGACCTGACGGTGGTGGTGGAAGGACCGGCTCCACAGCTGACGGAGATCCTGAGCTCCGCAGAACTGGGCCCGGTTCGAATTGACAACGAGGGAGTTGCATGACATGGCGAAGTCGCTGAATCCAGAGGACATCACCGTGACCCAGTCGGCCGGGGAGACGTTCGCGTTCCACGACGCAAGTACCGGCCCGCACGACGACAACGACACCAACGACTCGGGCGGCGGTGACGCGGCCGCCTGGATGAGGAGCGGCCATCGAGGCCGAGGCGGAGACGACACGGACTGAGTGCGAGCGGCGAAGACGGCAAGGAGGATCGAATGGATGTCATGACCGCAATCCTGACCCAGGAGAGCGAGCAGGCCCTGGTACAGCCGGCGCCGGGTGCGGGAGAGTTCGCCTATCTGCTGCGCGGAGCAGCGACGGTTTCGGATCTCGGTGAACGGACGTCCTGGCGCTGGATCCTGGTGCAGGCATCTGATCAGCATGGTCTGGCCGACTGTCTCGGGTCGGCGCTTCGGAACCGACAACAGAGCGGTGCGGCGGCCGCCCTGGGAATCCCGCTGTTGGCGGTCCTGGTGTACTCACCCGACACGGCATCCTCCGAGCGCGAGCAACTGACGGCGGTCAATTCGGTTGCCTGCACGATGCAGCTCCTGCTGCACAACCGGGGCTACGCCGCCAACTGGCGGGCGGAAGTCTTCACTGACCTCGCAGAAGCGCGCTCCCGCCTGGGCGTGCGCGACGAGGAGCAGGTGCTCGGCGCAATGGAGATCGGAACACCACTCGCCAGGAGGCGCATTCGGAAGCCCACGCGCGACGTGGCAGACCGGATGTCGTTCTTCAGCGCGGCTGCCGTTGACCTGAAAATCGCTTGAGACCCTCGAAAACGGTCGAGCGTGATTGAAACACTTTCAGCTTTCGCAGATTGCGATGGAGCCCGCTGCCCAGCCTTCCTGCGGCAGGTTTGAGACAACGAAAGGAGATAAGAATGACACACTCGCTGAACCCCGAGGACATCACCGTGGTCCACTCAGCCGACGAAGGCCAGGAGGCCCACGACCGGTCCCGCGGAAACTTTGACGACAACGATTCCAACGACAGCGGCGGTAGGGACTTCCAAGCGTTCCTCCTGCACCAACTCAACGGCCCGTACGACGACACCGACTGAGCCGTCGGCCTGATCCGCTGAGAGCCGGGCTTCCTCCCGGGCGCAGTTGCCCACGTAGGGAGCCCGGCTTTGTCGCGCCTCATTTGCAGCCGTCCATCAACGGAGTTTCTGCCAAATCTTGCGCGCGCGCCGACGGGACCATGTGTGTGGCACGAGGAGCGGTATCGGTCACACGCTGGAACCTGGAAAGGGCCGCGCCGTTCCGCGCGCCCGTTGAAAATGGTGTCCCTTTGCCCCTGCCGGCTTACGCCTCGTGCTCCTCGCGCCAGGCGAGCTCGCGCTCGGCCGCCTCGGGCGGCAGGATGTCCGCCGGGAAGTCCGAGGGATCGAAGACCTGGCGGATCTCGACCTCGCCGTCCTGGAAGGGGACGCGGGTGGCCCACTCGATCGCCTCCTCCCTGGACTTCACCTGGATCACCCAGTAGCCCGCGATCAGCTCCTTGGTCTCGGCGAACGGCCCGTCGGTGACGGTGCGCTTCTCGCCGTCGTAGCTGATCCGCGCGCCCTTGGAGCTGGCCTGCAGTCCGTCGAGGGCGAGCAGGACCCCCGCCTTGTCGAGCTGCTCGTTGAACTTGCCCATCTCCGCGATCATCTCGGCGGTGGGCAGGACGCCCGCCTCGGACTCCTCGGTCGCCTTGACCAGCATCATGAATCGCATCGCCGTATCTCCTTACCGGTTTCCGGCCCGTCCTTTCGGGGCCCCACCTGCACGTCGAACGGGAGACGGCGTTCTCGACAGCGGGTCCGAAGTTTTTTCACGGGGGCTTCGCTGGACCGGACAGCCGCCGTCCACGGGCAGGACCGCCCCGGTGGCGCTCCTCGTCTCGTCCGAGGCCAGGAACAGGATCGCCCGGGCCACCTCCTCGGGCTCGCCGAACCGCGCCATCGGATGACGCCGGCTGCGCGACCCGCTCGGTCCGACCGTTCCTGCCCGGCGTCCTCCTCGGCGTCCTACTCGGCGGTCGCGAGTCTCCCGATGCCCATGCCCGGGCCGTTCCTGCCCGCTCTCATCGCGGCCCGGGCCCGCTCGACCCCCCGGGAGGTGGCTCTCGCCCCGCCGCCGACGGCGACCACCCGAGCGCCGAGCCCGGCACACAGCCGGCAGATCCCCGGCCGAGCCACCGGGTCGTGGCACTTCGCGCACTCCGCCATCTGCTGCGACGGCTCGACCCGGACCGGTACCGGCGGCATCTTGCGCTCCAGACGGCTGCGCAGCACCCCTACCGACGAGTGGATCAGTACCGGCAGGCCGGGAAGCAGTGCCCGGGCCAGGTCGTCGGCGGTACTGCCCCGCTCGACCCATCGCGCGACCAACGGCGCCAGCGCCAGCGCCTCGGCCTCACCGAGTCGCAGACGCGGCTCCGGCCTGATCACCCGGAACAGCGTCGCCACCGCCGCCCGCAGTTGTTCGTCCGGCACCGCAGCGTCCTCCCGAACCGGGACCTCGCTCTTCGCCCGCCCGGACGGCTCGCCGCCGCCCTGGTCGCCGGCGGCCTGCTCGCCATCGGCGGGGAGGGTGGGTTCTTTCTCCGGGTTCTTTGAAAGAGCGCCAGCGCCACCGGCTTCCGCTCGACCGGCGCCCGGACGGGTGACATCCGGCGCGACCAGCTGCGGGGTGTCGAAGACGTGGACCTCCGAGCGGATGGTGCCGTCCGGTATCCGCACCTTGACGACCCAGTAGTACCCGGCTGCCATCAGTTCTTTGATGGCCCTGCGGATCGCGGCCCGGCCCTGCGGGCTGGAGTCCGCCATGTGTCGCCCGTCCTCCCGCCAGCCGTCCGGCCGCGAGAGCAGATCGGCCAGCAGGCCGCGAGCGGTGTAGCTCAACCGACGGTCCTGCACCATGCCGTTGTGAAACCACGTGTAGTTGCGCAGGCGAGCAGTACGATGGATGCGCATTGGGAGTCACTGTCCCTGGTGCCGGGCCCCGGGGTGTTGGCGCACCGCCGGGGTCAACTACGTTCTCTTGATGCCGGAACGTAACACAGAGCCAGACCCTGAACGCGGTGCGCGGTTGTGCCGACCCGATCGCGCGCCCCCTCGACGGCGAACACGCCCAATGCCGCCCCTGGAACGACATATTGACCAATCGTCACAAACGCCGCACTCCAGTCGGTCCGTCGGATTGCACGGCAGCCCCTCGCCGCTGCACCGATTCCCGCTGCTCACGGCACGTCAGCAGACCGGATCCGGCGAGGCCGCGTGCCCCTGGTCCGGTGTCCCAGGCACCCCGTCGGACCGGCCCCCAAGCACTGCCCCGACACCGCCTGCCCCGGAGGAAAGCGCCAGGAAGGGTGTTCACTCAAGAGTGTTCGCTCAGCGGAGTGTTCAACGGATGGAGCGTCCAAGCGGTGGGGGCGCAAAAGGCTGGACCGTGCCACCGTCCGCCGACATAGTGTCGCGCATGGCATCTCTCGTACGACACGTGACCATCGACTGCGCCGACGCCTACCGCCTCGGCGGTTTCTGGGCCGAGGCCCTCGACAGCACCCTGCACGAGGACGACAAGCCCGGCGATCCGGAGGCACTGGTCGCCGCCACGGGCATCACACTCCTCTTCGTCACGGTCCCCGAGGCCAAGACGGTCAAGAACCGGGTGCACCTGGATCTCCAGCCGCAGGACCGCACCCGCGACGAGGAGGTCGAGCGCATCCTGGCCCTGGGCGCCACCCTGGTCGCCGACCAACGCCGCCCCGACGGCACCGGCTGGGTCACCCTCGCCGACATCGAGGGCAACGAGTTCTGCGTCGAGCGCAGCGCGGCCGAGCGCGCCGCCTGAGCATCCGTCATCCCCATGGGCCGGCAATCTGCTCGGCGCGCGCTCGCGAGCTCTCGGCGGGCGATGACGCCGGTGTCGGTGACGAGGAGGTCCGATGGGCGATCGAGCACGCGTCGCCGGCAGTTCGCGAGCCAGTGCGGCAGATGCCGGCTTGCGAGCCTGGTCGCAGTTGGCTGGACGCGCTTCGCTACCAGCGGGACGCAGCCCTTCGCCGCTGACCAGCGAGGCGCGCAGCGTCGCCGGAAGGAACCGCGATTCGAGCCGGAACCGGAGTCGGAAATGGGCTAGAAAGGTCACCATGGAACTCACCCAGATACGCCTGTTGGTGTCCGACTTCCCCGCCGTCTACCGCTTCTACCGGGATGTGCTCGGGCTCAAGCCGCAGTTCGAGGCCGAGAGCGGCCCGTACGCCAAGCTCAGCCCCGACATCGGACACGCCGCGATCGCGCTGCAGGACCGGGCGCAGATGGCGGCCGTGCTGGGGCGGTTGGGGGCCGAGCCAGAGGGATGCCGCGCGCTGGTGGTGCTGCGGGTGGACGACCTGGACGCCGCCCACGCTGAACTCACCTCGCGGGGAGCCGAGTTCACCAGGGATCCTGGCCCGATGGGCGAGCGGATACGGGTCGCGTACCTGGAGGACCCGGAAGGGAATCTGATTGAGCTTCAGGAGTGGCTGGCGCTGCGCGAGCAGGCTGATAGCGCGCCGGCCTAGGAGGTAGCGGCGGAGCCCGTCCGCGACCGAGCTTCCGCCGCGAAGCCAGCTGGCCGACGTGCGGTCGTCGGGCCTCGCTGCGGTCGGCGAGCGGCTGGGCCGGGGGCGGATGTTCTGCGTAAATGCCTGACACAACGAAGAGCCCCTGGCAGGCCAGGAGTTGTCTACGCTTCAGCCCTGCCAGGAGCTCTCGTGTCATTGCCGCACGGTCAACACGCCGACGGACAGGACGTCCACCAGGCCCACGATCCTGACCTTCCCCTGCGACGGGGCAGCCTCGACGGCGCCCTGGACGGCAGGGTCCGCCTGGACGGCAGGGAGCCCGGCAAGCTTCCACGGGGCTGGAGCACCGGCAGGCTTCGAGGATGTGCACGCAGCCGCGAGCGCGACGGTCGCCAGGACCGCTGCACCCGCGGAGAGCTTCAACCGCTGCATCTGTCGATGATGGCACCAGTCCGCCTGCGATCCAGGCACTACCGGAGACTTCGCAGGTACTCGCGGTCAGCACGAGGCCCGAGCAGGAACGGGTGTCCGGTCAAGGCCTCGATGGGTGGAACGGCCGTCAGGCTGCGCCGAACTCGCCTCGCGCCGTGGCTGCGGCGAAGGCCGACCAGGCGTCCTTCGAGAAGCGGAGCTGCGGGCCCTCGGGGTCCTTGGAGTCCCGCACGGGGATGACGCCGTGGGTAGCGGCGAACTCGGGGGCGAACTCGATGCATTCGCCGTTCGCGCCGCCGCTGTAGCTGCTCTTGCGCCACTGCTCCGGCTGGTGATCAGTCTTGC
The DNA here is from genome assembly GCF_029892105.1 of Kitasatospora sp. GP82. Taxonomy (GTDB): domain Bacteria; phylum Actinomycetota; class Actinomycetes; order Streptomycetales; family Streptomycetaceae; genus Kitasatospora. Next base: position 214,319 of record NZ_JARZAJ010000002.1, read on the forward strand.
TCATGTGCGAAATCCTCCGCTGCTGACTCGATCAGGGCTAGGGACGCTTCCGGCGACAGCGCGGCGGCCCGTACGAGATCGTAAGACCACGAGCACTTCGCGACGAAGGCTGGATCATCAAGGAGTTGACCCCAGAAGGGGCCTTCGGAGTAGGCCACGGGCGGGGCATCGACAAAGGTCAGGAGGATGAGGGATCCCTCCAGCAGGGCGTGTGCACCCGCCGAGAAGGGCAGCACCTGCACGATGACCCGCCTGCTGTGCACCAGGTGGGCAATGTGGCTCAACTGCCCATGCATCACTGCCGGTCCACCAACGGGCCGCCGGAGGATGCTCTCGCCCAGGATGGCCCAAAACTGGGGTCTTGTTGGACCGTCAAGTATCCGTGCCCGCGCCGTACGCAGGCGCACAAGCTCCTCGATGTCCGATGCGGCTCTCAAGGGATTCCACGAACGGAAGATCTCTCGCGCGTAATCGGCGGTCTGTAGGAGACCCGGCACCAGATCAGGCTCGAAAGAGCTGAGTGTCTCTGCCATCGTCTGCAGTTCGGGGATGCCCGCGAAGTAGTCGGCGAACCGGCTACGGGTGACCATCGGGTACAGCCGAGCGAAGTACCCGTCCGTATCAAGGGCTGCGTCGAGGCGCTCGGACAGGTCCTTCTGCGGCTGCCTGGTCGCCGCCTCCATCTGCCCGATGTACGCACCCGAGCAGAAGACCAGCTCGCCCAGCGCGTCCTGGGACAGCCCCTTGGCCTCTCGGAGGCGGCGAAGTTCAGCCCCGTAGAAAGCCTTTGGGGACTCGGAGGGGTCGAGGCTCCTTGGGCTGGCCACGGCGCAGCACCTCCTGACAGTCCTGTTGTTGGGCTTCCCCTGCTTCACAGGCTAACGCCGGAGCGCAACGCTTGGAGCACAGAACGTGAGGAACGGGGCGCGAGCCCCCAACCCAGGAGCGCGCCATGCCGCCGAGCACCAGACCACCTTCGATCAGCCGTTTGAAGCGCCAACGGCCGCTGCTCCAACGCCTCGTGGCCGCCGGGCAGGCCAATGCCAGGGCAGCGGAGGAGGAGCTGGCGTCCGCCCTGAAGGTGGCGGGGATCGTGCTGCCGTCGCTGGCGGCGGACTGCCGGTCGGGCTGCCTCTCCGGCGTCTTCCTGGTCGACCTCGGCGGCGCTCGCCCGGACGTGGTGATGCGACTCGCGGCGGTCGTGAGGCGCGGCGCGGCTGCGGAGTCGGCGGAGCAGCGGGCGGCGCCCGGATGACCGCCGACGAGTTGGAGCCCGTGAACCCGTGGCCCCCGCTCCCGCCCCTGCCACCGCCTCCGGAGTTCCGTCCGGTCCTCACTCCCGAGGAGCACACCGACCGGCCGCTGAGCCCGGAGGAGTACGCCCGGCGGGCGAACCTGCTCCGGAGAGTCCGGAACGCCAACAAGCTGACGTAGTAGGGAGATTACGCGTGAATCGACTGACGCTGCCGATCCGCGAACTGGGGGATGCGACGCGTGGCTCACCGCCGTCCCAGAAGTGCCTGGAGACCGCCGAGGCGATCGGCAACGCGCTGAGCCGGAGGCCGTGGGTGAGCAGACGGGACTCCGGGTGGCGGATCTACTGCCGCTACCAGGGGGAGTTGCTGTCCGAGCAGGCCGCGGAGGCTCTGAACCTGGCGGTGGGCGACGCGCGGTGGGGCAATCGCTGTTCCGGCGATCTGGAGACCGTACGGCTCACCCTGTGGGTCGACGTCCCCGCCGGCGAAGAGGGCTGAACCGCCGAGACCGGCGCAGAGCCCCGACCGGACGCCAACGTCCGGTCGGGGCTCGCTCAGCACTCGCTACTCGCTCGACAGAGCAGCCGGACCGGTCAGATGTCGACCGTCACGTTGTACTCGGTGACCCAGTTGTTGAACTCGATCAGGCGCTCGAGGATGGCGCGGGCGCTCCAGGGACCGCCGACGTTGTAGGAGCCGGCCGGGACGTCGAGGAGGCGGCGGACCTCCTCCTCCGAGACGATCTTGAAGACCGGAGCGCCCTCGACCAGGATGCCCTCGACCCGGTCGCGCAGGGCGAGCTCGTACTTCTCGTCCTGGGTCGAGGGGTACGGGTTCTTCTTGCGGTCCAGGACCTCGTCCGGCAGCAGGCCGCGCATCGCGGCACGCAGCAGGCTCTTCTCGCGGCCGTCGAAGCTCTTGATCGACCACGGGGTGTTGTAGACGTACTCGACCAGGCGGTGGTCGGTGAACGGCACCCGGACCTCGAGGCTGACCGCCATGCTGATGCGGTCCTTGCGGTCGAGGAGGAAGTTCTCCCAGCGGGTCAGGTTGAGGTAGGTCAGCTCGCGCATCCGCTCCTCGAGGCCGCTCTCGCCCTCCAGGCGCGGGACCTCGGCCAGGGCCTGCTCGTAGCGCTGCTTGACGTAGTCGGTCAGGCCGAGGCGGTCCCACAGGCCGACCGTGCGCAGGGCGCCGATGCCGCCGGCCTGCTCGAAGGGGTGGTGCCACGGGAAGGTGTCGCCGTTGACGGCGCCCTCGTCGTGGAACCAGGTGTAGCCGCCGAAGAGCTCGTCCGACGCCTCGCCGGAGAGGGCGACGGTCATCTGCTCCTTGAGCGCGCGGCACAGGATGAGCAGCGAGTACTCCATGTCGCCGGTCGAGACCGGGAGGTCCTGGGCGCGCAGCACCTGGTCGCGGACGTCGTCGTCGAGGATGTCCTCGTTGTTGAGCTCGACGACGATGTGCTCGGCGCCGACGTGCTCGGCGACCTGGATCGCGTACGGGGTGTCCGGGTCGGCCCACTGGACGTTCGACTGGAAGCGGGTCTCGTGACCGGTGAAGTCGACCGAGAACGCCTTGATCGGCGTCTCGACGCCCTGCTTCTTCAGCGCCTTGGCCGCCAGCGCGGTGACCGCGCTGGAGTCCAGGCCGCCCGAGAGCAGGGTGCCGACGGTGACGTCGGCGACCAGCTGGCGGTCGACGATGTCCTCCAGCAGGTCACGGACCTTGGCGATGGTCGTTTCCTGGTCGTCGGTGTGCGGCACCGCCTGGAGCTGCCAGTAGCGCTCCTCGCTCCGGCCCTCGCGGGTGAAGCGGACGATGGTGCCGGGACGGACCTCGTGCATACCGCGGAACACCGCGTGACCCGGGGTCTTGACGATGGAGAAGATCTCCTGGAGGCCCTCGCGGTCGATGACCGCCTCGGCCTCCGGGTGGGCCAGGATCGCCTTCGGCTCGGAGCCGAACAGCACACCGTCGGTGGTCGGGTAGTAGTACAGCGGCTTGACGCCCATCCGGTCGCGGACGAGCAGCAGCTCCTCGGTGCGGGCGTCCCAGATCGCGAAGGCGTAGATGCCGTTGAGCTTCTCGGCGAAGTCGGTGCCCCACTCGACGTAGGCCCGCAGCACCACCTCGGTGTCGCTGGTGGTGCGGAACTCGTGGCCCAGGCCCTTCAACTCCTCGCGCAGCTCGCGGAAGTTGTACACCTCGCCGGTGTAGGTCAGGACCGCCTGGGTGATCTCCGCGTCAGCGGCGATCATGGGCTGCTTGCCGCCCTCAAGGTCGATGATCGCCAGTCGGCGGTGGCCGAGGATGGCGTGCTCGGAGGTCCACAGGCCGCCGGCGTCCGGGCCGCGGCACTCCATGGTGTGCGTCATTGCATCGGCAAGGTCCGAGAACGCCGACAGGTCACGCCCGTAACTCACCCAACCGGTAAGGCCGCACATGAGACAGGATTCCTCTCGTCAAGAATTGTCGTGTGATGCGTGCATCAGCACCCGGCGGGCCCGCGGGCCCTGCTTGGCGCAGGCAGCTTTACGAAGACATGGCGCAGATCCGTGTCAACGGCGCATCGGAAGGGCGCATTCGGCCGTCATCGCCTTCCGAGGCGTGCTCGACGTTCCGTTCAAAACCTCTGCACCGACCCCGTTCTCCCTGCTCCATCCACGGGTGTGGTGCTGCCACCCCGGGCCGAATCCGCAGTCCGATCGTGCCGTCCTGCGGAAATTCCGGGCAAGCCATCGCGCCCAACACCGTCAGGTCGAGGGTTCACCGCCGTGAACTGCCCGAGGGTCTAGGGTCGAGCGGGACAGGTGCCGAGTGGAAGGGGCGACTTGAGGATGCGCACGGGGACGAGCACAGAAGCCGGGGACCGGACGGGGGCGGCGGTATGACCGAGCTCCACGTGCTCCGCGTCTTCTGCGGCCCGGACGGCACTGCCGGGAATCTGCTGGGCGTTGTTCTCGACGGCCCGGCCGTTCCGGGATCGGCACAGCGGCAACGGCTCGCGGGTGAACTGGGCTTCTCCGAGACGGTCTTCGTGGACGACGCGGCGCGCGGCGTGGTGGACATCCACACGCCGAGCGTGCAGCTTGCCTTCGCCGGACATCCACTGGTCGGCACCGGCTGGCTGCTGCGGCAGTCGGGCCTGATCCCCGGCCCGGGGGTTGACGGCCCTGCGGTACTCCAACCGCAGGCCGGGGAGGTACCCGCCTGGCAGGACGGCGAGTTCAGCTGGATCCGTGCCCGCGCCTCCTGGGCCTCCGGCCGGCGCACCCTCCGCCACGACACCCCCGCCGCCGTGGACGCGCTCACCGTCCCACCACCCGGTACCGGCTGGCTCTACGCCTGGGCCTGGCGCGACGAGGCCGCAGGCAAGGTCCGCGCTCGCGGCTTCCCGGGACGTGGTGACGGCATCGACGAGGACGAAGCCACCGGCGCGGCAGGAATCATCCTCACCGGCGAACTGAACCGCGCACTCGACATCCGCCAGGGCATCGGCTCCCAACTGCTCACCCGCCCACTGCCGGACGGCCACGTCGAGATCGGCGGCCGCGTGTTCCCACACGAGGTACGCACGCTGTGAGCCTTCGCAGACGGTGAGAATGCACCCTCCCCGGGGTGCGGGAGTGGTTCTTCCAGGGGCGCAGGGCTCCGTTTGACCAACGCTCGCGCCCCACAGAAGCCGTTGCCTGTGCCCCGGAAAACCACCGCTCGCGCGTCCGCAGAAGCCGCGCAGCGGTCCGGGTCAGTCGACGCAGGGGATGCCGCCGGCCTTCACTGCGGGGCCCTGCATCGGCAGGGTGGCTGTGGGGTCCGGCGTGGCGGCGCCGGCGTTCGACGAGGGGGTGGGCTTGTCCGAAGTGGCGGCGACCGTCGAGTCGTTCGGGACCGCGGCGGCCGCAGGCGTGTACGAGGTGCCGAGGGTCACCACGACGCGGCCCGCCGGGACGGCGGAGGACGCGGTCGCGGTGACCCCGTACCTGGCCGCGGCCTGCTCCGCGCCGCTCCTGGCCCCGGAGCCGTAGACCACGGTGGTGGACCTCGGGTGGGTGCTCGCCTCACCGATCCGGCCGGCCTTGAGGCCCAGGTCGGTCAGCGCCCTGGACTCGTTGGCTGCCGCCTTGGACACGTTCGACGCGTTGTAGACGTCCACCGTGCCCTTCGCCGTGGCTGTCGACGGGCCGCTGGAGTCCGCCGCCGGGGAGACCCCGGAGTCGCCGCCACCGCTGTCGGAGGGTGCGGGCATGGGCGCCGGGTCGCGGCCGAACAGCTGCTGGACGATCCGCTTGATCAGCTCGGGGTTGACGGTGTTGACGGACTCCCCGCCGACGGTCTTGAAGCCGCTGATCGGCAGGGTGTTGAACTCGACGTTGCCGCCGGTGAGGTTGGGCGCCTGCTGGGCGAAGTCCAGGATGTCCCACCGGTTGTCGATGACCACGTCCTTCTTCACCACGTCGAACAGCTTCTGCATCTGGCCCAGATCGCCTATCACTCCGTCCTGCTTGAGCTTGTACTCGACGGAGGAGATGAACGCCTGCTGGCGGTGGGTGCGGTCGAGGTCGCCACCCTGCAGGTTGTGCCGCTGGCGGACGAAGGAGAGGGCCTGCGCCGCGTTCAGATCGCTGTAGCCGGCGGGGAGTCTGAGCCCGGTGCCGCCGCCCTCGCGGGTGGCCGTACGGGAGATGATCGGGTCGTCGACGGCCTTGTTGAGGCAGACCCGGATCGGCTGCAAAGCCTGGGCGATGTCGTAGAAGCCGATCAGGTTGACCTCGGCGAAGTGGTCGATCGGGATGTCGAGGAACTTCTGCACCGTCTGGATGGTCGCCGAGCGCCCGGCCTCCCGGCTCTGCCGTTCCAGTTCCGACTTGGACAGGCCCTTGCCGCTCAGTTTGCTCTCGGCGGCGTCCTTGGCGATCCCGTACGCCTCCTTGACCTTGTGCATCCTTCCGTCGGCGCCGACGGTCTGGACGTAGTCGTCGCGCGGGACGGAGAGCGCCATCACCTTGCCGCCGTTGGCCGGGATGTGCAGCACGATCAGGGCGTTGGTGTTGTAGCCGCCGATGTCGCTGCTGCTGCCCGCGTGCAGTTCGTTCTCGACGACGTCCGGGGGCAGGTCGTTGCCGTCCATGTCCTTGCGGCTGTCCAGGCCGATCAGCAGCAGGTTGACCGACTTGTCCAGGTGCGGCGGTGCGTTGCGCCGCGCCTCGTCCAGCGCGCTGGAGGTGGTCAGGCCGTCGGAGAGGTCCTTGAGCTCGTACCAGGTGAAGCCGCTCGCGCCGAGCACCGTCACCGAGACGGCGCAGGCCGCGGCCCGGCCGGCCATCAGCATCGGTGAGAGCCGCGACCGGGCGGTGCGCCCGCCCTGCTGTCTGCGCTTGGCCCCGCCCTGCCTGCTCTCAGCCACGCCGGCCCCTTCCCTCCCGCAGCGTCCGGACCACGACCACCAGCAGGGCGGCCGACACCGCCGCCGCCATCACCGGGAAGGCGTGCACCACCCAGCGCAGTGCGCCGGTCGCCAGCGCCTTGCCCTGGTACTTGTCCCCGTTGACGAGGTACTCCGTTCCCGTGGCCACCGCCAGCACCACCACCGGCGCGGAGGTGGCGACCCACCACCAACCGGCCCGACTGCTGAGGAGCGCGGTCAGGGCCGTGCCCAGCACCGCGCACACCGCGAACACCACGCCCACCCCGGACCCGATCACCGCGTCGATCACGGCCCCGAGCACCGGCAGCCCGAGCGCCGGCAGGGCGGCGGGCATCCGGCCGCGGTTGCTCGGGGAGCTGCGCGCTGTCGCGGCGGCGCGCCGGGCGCTCGGCACGCGGGCGGCGCCAGGTCTGCGCCGGCCCGCCTCTGCCGGGCGCGGCAGCGCGGTTTCGTCCGTACGCGGGCCCGCGGCGGCGCCCGGCCGGCGCGCCATGCCCTCGCCGGAGCGCCGTGCGGGCGGGACCGGGCGCTGACGCCGGAGTTCCGCCTCGTCGTAGGGCGCGCGCGCCCGTTGTCCCGCCATGCCCACACCCCTCGTCAGCTCGGCTGTTGCAGCGGCGCGTCCAGCCTCAGCCCCTGACCATGGCGGACGGCAGGAGAGGGACGCGAGTGCGACCTCGTGACCGCCGGGGACCCCATGCCTGCCGAGACGCACAGCTCTACAGACGTGTAGAGAATCAGCGAAGCATACAAAGGCACTCCAGCAAAGTCACCCGCAGGTGTGTACACCCTGCTCCACCCCGTTACGTGCAACGAGCGACAGCCGCCGGAGTGGCGCTGAAAACCGTCAGAGCCGCACGCCACCCGGCGTACGGCCCCGACGGTAGAGCGACGATCGGCTGCGATCAGCGGATCGGCAGCTCCTTGGTGTGCTCCTGCCGCACCGCCTGCAGCGCGTGCGGGTCCAGGCCGAGCAGGCGCAGGATCGTCGGCGCGATCTGCTTGGTCTGCACGGGCGCGCCGCTGCGCACTCCGCTCGGGGCGCCCGCACCGGAGACCACCAGCGGGACGTTGAGGTCGTCCGCGTGCGCGCCGCCGTGCTCGGCGATCTTCTTGGTGCCGCCGGTGTAGACGACGCCGTACTGGGCGAGACCGAAGACGTCGGGGACGCGGGCGTCCCCCGCCCTGACGCCGAAGTAGTCGGCCGCGGCCGCCCCGGCGTAGACCTTGCTCAGACCGCTTGCGGTGAAGGGCCTGGGCTTGGCGTCGATATCGGTACCGGTGCCGTTCTGCGCCATCAGATAGCTCTTGGCGAAGTCGGCGGCGGCCTGCGAACGGTCGTTCAGCCAGAGCAGCACACCGTCGTCGTCCACGGAGTGCGCCACCAGGTCCCCGGCCGTCGGGTGCAGCTTCTTCCAGGCGGCGTTGAGACCGTCCAGCAGCGGGCCGTCGTCCACCCTGGTCAGCGCGGCGGGGTCGGCGGGCGACTGGCCGTGCTTCGCGGAGAGGATCACCGTCGTGCTCCCGGACAGGTGCTGCCTGCGCAGTTCGGCGGTGAGCTCGCCGATCCGCTCGTCGACGAAGTCCAGGTTCCTGGCGAGCAGCGGGCCGGGCACGTTCGCAGCCGCGTAGCCGCCCTTGAGACCGTCCGAACTCGGCAACTTCTGTGCGGTGGAGACGGATTGGAGGTTCAGCCCGAAGACCGCCGGGGTGCCGACCCGGTGCGTACGGCTGTGGTCGTACCCGTCGATCTGGTTGATGACGGCCTGCACCTTGTAACCGTCGTACTGCTCGGTGGCCTTGTTGTCCTTGGTCCAGTCGCTCCCTGCCGGGTAGCCGGTGGCATCGCTGTTGATCTCCGGCGCGAACAGGTCCTGGATGCCGTTGCCCGACGGGCCGTTGAGGATGTCGTAGGCGGCGTGCTTGTCCGACCAGGCGGTCCGCAGACCGGCCGCGCGGGCGACCTCGAAGACCGTGTTCACCTGGAGGTAGGAGTGCGGGTAGACCGGGCGGCACGTGCTGGGATCCACCGGAAGCCTGGCCGGGTCGATGACCTCCGCCGCCCGTCCGGTCATCGAAAGAATGCTGCCCGGAAGGGCCTTGAGCCCCTGACCGGCATCGAGCGCGCTCTTGTCCTTGTCCAGGTCCTCCGTCAGGTCGACTTCCGCTCCCGGCCTGACGCCTGTGCAGTGCGTGGTGCCGGCCGGGAGCAGCGCGGCGTCGTAGGTGTCGTCGTAGTAGACACCGGTGGTGCCCGGCCCTCCGCCGGTCAACTGGGCGACCATGCCGGGGAAGGAGTCGGAGGGCGTGGTGGTCTTCGCCCCGGTGTACTCCACTCCCCCGCCGACCAGCCGGGCCAGCGCCGACTGCGGGTGCCGGGCGACGTACCACTCCAGGTCCGACTGGTGCAGTCCGTCGACGGAGATCAGCAGCACATGCCTGGCGGCGGCACGGTGCAGCGCACCGGACCGGCCCGCGTCACCAGCGGCATACGCCTGGGCGACGGTCGCACCGGCCAGCAGTCCGGTGGCACTGAGCACGGCGGCGGTTCGGGTGATTCGAGCGGAACGGGCCGATCGGGTGGCTCTACGGGTCACAACGTCTCCTGGAGGTACTCGCGGACGGGCGGCAGGGAGCTCGCGTCAGTAGTAGTGAGCCCCGGTGTACGCGCTGCGGCGTGCATATGAACTCCCCCGGAAGAGCGGGAACTTCGGCCACCTCGCAACGGGGCGGCGAGTTCTCCGTCCTGCCCCGGAGCCCGCTCACCGCCGCTTGCCGGGCCACTGCCCTCGCGCCGGTCGACGCGCTCCCGGCCGCCTCGCACGGTGCCGCACCTTGACCTATACAGGAGCTGGAACGGCCCCCGGCTCCGTCGACCGCCGTGCCCGCCGCTCTCACCTGGAGCAGCCATGCCCGTACGGCTTCGCAACCATCCGCCCCGCGCCACGACCGCCCTGGCCGCAGCCACCGCCCTGGCCATGGGCGCCGCACTGCTGACGGGCTGCACCACCGGCGAGGCCGGCGAAGCAGCTGCCCCTCCCAGCGCCCGCCCGACCACCCCGGCGGCTGCCGCATCGGCCGCCGCCGAGAATCCGGCGGCGAGCGACCACAGCATCTCGTTCGTCGTCGACGGCACCACCACCTACGGCACCCTGCACATCCCCGCACACACCGCCGGCACCAGGCTCCCGGCCGCCCTGCTGCTCCCCGGCAGCGGCCCGACCGACCGCGACGGCAACCAGCCCCGGCTCACGCCCTACACCCTCACCGAGATCGCCCGGCTGATGGGCGACGACGGGATCGCCACCCTGCGCTACGACAAGTACGGCACCGGCCGGACCGGCCTCGGCGCGTACGAGGGCAAGGCAGCCACCCTCGACCTGGCCGCCTACGTCCGCCAGGCCGACGCCGCGTACCGGTTCCTGGCCGCCCAGGCCACCACCGACCCGCACCGGCTCTCGATCGCCGGGCACAGCGAGGGCGGCATGATCGCGCTGGAGCTCGCCCAGTTCGCCCGGCCCGCACCCGCCGGTCTCGTCCTGCTCGAACCGCAGGACGAACGCCTGCTGGACCTCGCCACCCTCCAGCTGGACAGCAGCCTCGACGCCGCCGTCACGGCCGACCGGCTCGACGCCGCCGAGGCCGGGGACATCAAGGCCGATATCGCCCAGGCCGTGACCGACCTCCGGGACGGGCGCCCGGCCGACACCACCGGCATGCCCGCGTCGGTCGCCGCCGTCTTCGAGGACTTCAACGCCAACGCCACCTTCGTGCGCACCGACGACGCGGTCTACCCGCCCAGCCTCGCCCGCCAGGTGGCCGAGGGCACCGAGGTCATGGTCACCTGCGGCACCGCCGACACCAACGTCCCCTGCTCCACGACCGGACCACTGCTCGCCGCCCTCACCGCCGCCGGCACCACCGGCCCCGGCCTGGTCACCCTCCCCGGGGTCAACCACCTCCTCCAGCCCGCCGGCCCCTCTGCTGCTGCCTCCGCCGACGCGTCCCCCTCCGCCAGTGCCACCTCCACCAGCGCCCCGTCCGGCGCTGCCTCCGACAGCCTGGCCCCGGCCGCCCAGCAGGCCATTCACACCTTCGACACGCTCTGGCGCTGAGCGCCCGGTCCACAGCTGCGCACCGGCCCGCGCACGCAGTGTCACGCCATCAAGCGGAAGCCCGGTTGCAGAAATATGATGAACGCGGGGTTTCGCTACGCCTCCAGCTTCGATTGGGTCCGCCGGTGAGGCACAGACGATGAGGCACCGACGGTGGCCGGGTCACGAAGCCCCGAGGCATCGCCGTTACGAGGTGCCTTGCAACGGCCGCCCATGACCCGACGCACCTCGGAGGGTCAATGCCCCGACACCGCGCCCCCCGGCCGACCAGTGCCGACGACCTGCTGAACGAGCTCGGACGGCTGACCGCCCAGGCGCTGGAGCGCGCCGAACTCCAGAAGGCCCGGGTGGAGCTGGCCGAGGCCCTTCAGCGCGAGCTGCTCCCCGGCGCGCTGCCGGAGCTGCCCGGGCTGCGGACCGCCGCCCGGTACGCCCCCGCCCGCAACGGCCTGGCCATCGGCGGCGACTGGTACGACGGCTTCTGGCTGCCCGACGGGGCGCTCGGGTTCTCCATCGGCGACGTCCAGGGCCACGATGTCGAGGCCGCCGCGTACATGGGACAGGTCCGGGTCGGGCTCCGCGCCGTGGCCGCGGCCTCCGCCGACCCGGGCGAGGTCCTGAGCCGGGCCAACGACCTGCTGCTGTCGATGGACACCCGCCTCTTCGCGACCTGTAGCTTCCTCCGCTTCGACCCGGTCACCTGGGAGCTCACCGATGCCAGGGCCGGCCATGTGCCCGCGGTCTGGGCCACCGCCGACGGCCACAGCGGCATCGCCCACGACGCCGGTGGCCTGCCGCTCGGGATCCTGCCCGGCGAGACCTACCCGGTGACCAGGCGCCGCCTGTCGGCCGCCGGGGCCTTCGTCCTGCTCACCGACGGCGTGGTCGAAGGCCCCTCCTTCCCCATCGAGGCCGGCCTTGAGCAGGTGTGCCGGGTGGTCCGGGCCGGAGTGGACGCCGGGCCGGATCCGGATCCCGGCAGACTGGCGGCCGAGGTCATCAAGGTGGCCGACCTCACCGGCCACACGGACGACGCCGCCGTCCTGGTCCTGTGCCACGACGGGGCGGCGCACGCCCCCTGACCTGCAACGGCCGACTGCAACAGCCGACAGCGGCGACCGGCAGCAGCGGCGGGCATAGCGGTGGGCAGCAGCGGCGGGTGGAGCCGGCCCACGTGAAGAGCCCGGCTGCGCGTGTCACATCCGATGTCACGTACGGGACGTTGTCTGATGGCTGATGTGGTGCGAAACGAGGAACTCCGGCGGCTCACCGCAGCAGCCCTTCGGATCGTCGCCGTCGCCGCCGTCTACCTCACGGCCGCACGGCTCGGCCTGCTGCAACAGGTGGTTGTCGCGGGGGCGGTGGTCACCCCGCTCTGGCCACCCACGGGCATCGCCCTGACCTGCCTGCTGTTCCTGGGAATCCGGATCTGGCCGGGCATCGCGCTCGGCACCGCCCTGGTGATCCTCACCATCGGGCCGTGGAACGCCGCGTCCTTCGGGGTCGTCGCCGGGAACACCCTCGCCCCGGTGTGCGCCTGCCTGATGCTGCGCCGTGTGGGCTTCCGGGTAGAGCTGGACCGGCTACGGGACGGCGTGGCGCTGGTGTTCCTGGGCGCCCTCGCCGGAATGCTGATCAGCGCGACCGTGGGAAGCACCTCGCTGCTCCTCGACGGCGCACTCCCGCCCAGCGGATTCTGGTCGACCTGGTCGGCCTGGTGGACGGGCGACGCGATGGGCGTACTCGTGGTCACACCGCTCCTGCTCGTCCTCCGCACCGCCCGGCTGCCCCAGGACCTCAACCCCTACCGCTGGGCCGAACCGGTCGCCCTGCTGATCAGCACCGTCGTCGTGACACTCCTGGTCACCAGAACCATCCTCGACCTGCTGTTCCTCGTCTTCCCGCTGCTCATCTGGGCCGCTCTGCGCTTCCAACTGGCGGGCGCCGCACCGTGCGTCCTCGTGGTCTCCGTCCTCACGGTGGTGGCGGCAACCGACCACGCCGGCCCCTTCGCCCACCGCGGCCTCTTCGCCATCATGGTCACCCTCCAGGCCCTGAACGGATCCGCCGCACTGACCACCCTGCTGCTGGCTGCCGTCGTCGCCGAACGCAAGAGCACCTACCGCAAGATCGAAGAGGCCTGCACCGACCTCGCCGAAGTCGTCGCCCGCCTCGCCCCGGGCGAGAGCACCCACCGATGGCCGCCACCGGACGACGAAGGCCCCTGGGCCACCGGCTGAGCCCGGCACTCCGGCCGGGCACGGCCCAACCCGACCGGTCGCTCCGCCCGTCCCCTACGGTGCCGTCCGCAGCCGGTGCGTCCGCAGCCACCAGCGCGGCGACGGCCGGGTGCCAGGCCCGGCCGGCTCGGCTACGCGCCCGTGCCAACTACCGCCGTGTCAGTGCCGGATGGCAGCATGCTCCCGTGCTGATCCCTGGATACGAGGACAACCCCCTGACCACCGGCGAGGAGCTGCTCACCCTCCCCGGCTTCTGGGCCGCGTACCTGTTGTGGCTCGCCGAGGGCGAGGACTTCGATCCCGAACCGGCCCAGTTCGGCACCGACGGCGCGGACGCCGACGCGGCGTACGAGACCCTCAACGACCCCGGCGCCTGGCCCGTCCTCCGGCTGCCCCTGGAGCACGGGCACACCATCCAGATCGTCCACCGCAACCTCCCCGACGACGCCGGGATCGACTTCCTGCTCGCCCACCCCGACTGGGCCCGGCCGGGCTCCCTGGCCAGCATCGAGGGCCACTTCGCCGGGCCCGGCCTCGCCTGGCGCGAACTCACCCACCTCGCCCGGCATCCCGGCAACGGCCCCGGCATCACCGACCCGCGCGTCCGCCTGCTCCTCCTGCTGCCCGCCCTCGGCGACGCCGACCTGCCCTCGGACGCCGCCGTCACCGTCGCAAGCGCCCTCGCCGCGATCGGCACTCCCCCACAGGTTCGCGCCACCCTCGCCCAGGCGCTGCTCGACCACCCGTTCTGGGGCAGCCCGGCCTGGTACTTCGAAGGGGCCGGCTCCCCGCTCGGCGGCGGCAGCCCCGCCACCGGCGTCAGCCGCGTCCTGCGCTGCACCGGCGACCACAGCCCCCGCACGGTCCGCTTCGGCCTCTCCGCCGATCAGGACACCCGCCTCGCCGAAGCCCTCGGCACCGCCTGCTGACCTAGCCTTCGCAAGTCCGCCGTACGTCGGGCCGCTGGGCCGCTGGGCCGCCGAGCCGCCGAGCCGCCAGTGACATTTGGCCGATGAGATCTGGCCGATGACATTTGTAACTGCCCCTCCGTGAGACACGCACTGCCCGCCGGTGAGAACCCGCACTGCCCGCACCACCACGGCGGTGAAACGCTGAAGACGTAAGCGACGACCGGATTCCCTCCTGTGCTCAGCCCGTTGCCGGCCGGCGACGAGCCTTCGGCCGAGGGACGGTGGACGACCGAGCAAGGACGGGCGGGGGACGTCATGACGACGACCGTGCGGGAGAGCGCGGCAGCCGACGGGGGCGTGCACGACCTGGCGGTACGCACGACGGGTCTGCGGATGCGGTACGGACAGCGGGACGTACTCGACGGGTTGGACCTTGAGATCCGCCGCGGTGAACTGTTCGGGCTGCTCGGCCCCAACGGGGCGGGCAAGAGCACCACCATCGAGATCCTGGAGGGCTACCGTCGGCGTTCTGCGGGCGAGGTGGAGGTGCTCGGACAGGACCCCGAGCGGGACGACCCCTCCTGGCGGGCGAGGATCGGCATCGTCCTGCAGTCCAGTCGCGACCACGGCCGCTGGCGGGTGGGCGAGTTGCTCGACCACTTCGCCGGCTACTACGCCGAGCCCTTCGATCCGGCCGAGCTGCTGCGCACGGTGGGTCTGAGCGCGCAGGCGGACCAGCAGACGGCCAAGCTCTCCGGTGGTCAGCGACGGCGCCTCGATGTGGCCATGGGCATCATCGGCCGCCCCGAACTGCTGTTCCTGGACGAGCCCACCACCGGTTTCGACCCCGAGGCGCGCCGGGACTTCCACGAACTGATCCGCGGACTCCGCGACGTGGGCGGCATGACCATCGTGCTCACCACCCATGACATGACCGAGGCACAGCAACTGTCCGACCGGATCGGCATCCTGCAGGCCGGCCGCCTGACCGCCGTCGGCACACTCGACGAGCTCGCCGCCGCCGCCCGGGCCCGGTCCGAGGTCCGCTGGACCGACCACGACGGTTCGCCGCGACGGCAGCTCACGGCGGACCCGTCACACGCAGTCTGGGAGCTGCACCAGCAGTACGGCGGCCCGATCCCCGGGCTCGAAGTACGCCGCCCGACGCTTGAGGACACCTATCTCGGCATGGTGTCCGCCGACCTCGCCGAGTCCACCGCCAACGCCACCGCCACCGCCACCGCCACCGCCATCCGGACGGAGACGCCGTGAACCCCTTCCGCCTCGGCCTGCTGCGCGCCGCCATCGAACTCCGCCAAGTCCTGCGCAGCCGCAAGGACTTCTACTCGTACCTGTCGACGCCACTGATCTTCCTCGCCGTCGCCTACTGGCGCGCCGGAGGAGACAAGGGTCAGACGACCCAGCTGGTGCCGGCCGGCGGAGTGGGGTCCACGATCTTCATGTTCGGCCTGATGACCGTTCCGCAGTTCCTCTTCGGCGACCGGGAGGACGGAACACTGCTGAGGCTGCGCGGCGTCCCCGGCGCGATGACGGCCTATCTCACCGGAAAGACGCTGTTCGTTCTGGCCACCATGATCGCGTCCATCGCCGTGTTGCTGCTCGGCGGCACCGCACTGCTGGGAGTCGGTCTCCCGAGCAGCCCGACACAGTGGCTGACCCTGTGCTGGGTACTGCTCCTGGGAATCGCCGCGGTGGTCCCCATCGGCGCCGCCATCGGAGCACTGCTGCCTGCGCGGGAGGCCCTTGCCCTCTACCTGATGCCCGTCATGGGCCTGATATTCGTGTCCGGGACCTTCTCACCACTCCGGAACCTTCCCACCTGGCTACAGGATGTCGCCTCGGCCTTCCCCCTGCGCTGGATCGCCCAGGGAGTGCGCTCCGCCCTGCTTCCCGACGCCGCCAAATCCTACGAACCGAACGGCAGTTGGCAGCACCTGGCAACCCTCGGCGCCCTCACCGCCTGGGTACTCCTGGGCTTCCTCCTGGCCCCACGCCTGCTCCGCCGAATGGCCGCCCGCGAATCCGGCAGCCGCCTCTCCGAGCGGGAGCAGAAGCGTCTGACCAAGGCGGCCTACTAACCCTGTCCCACCGAACGCCGACACGGCAGCTCACTCATAGACCGTGGCCGCTCCCAGCGCACGGGCGAAGAAGCTCCAGTCGCCCTCGGCCGGCAGGTCGCGCCCGAAGTTGCGGTACCACCCGGGCGAGTCCTCGACCCATCCCGCGAGGGCATCGAGAAAGCGATCGAGCGTCGCGTTCTCCCAGTCATCGCCGCGCTCCAGGTACTCGGCGTGAAACTCACGGATGAACGCCGCGAAATCCTCCCGGCTGCGGACCTCGTCTTCCGGCATGGGCCGGGAGGCGAGATCGTCCGGATCAACTGATTTGCGGCCGGGCATCCCTGACGCGGAGAGAGCCGTCCGAAGTCGATGCAGGAGGGCCTTGGCCGCGGGGCTGCCGGGGCCGTCCGTCCGCCAGGCCAGCGCGACCCGGCCACGTGGCTGCGGCCCGGTTATCTCCAGCGTCCGCAGCCCGAAGGCTGACGCCGCGTCGGCCGGAAGCGCCGGAACGATGGCCACGCCGAGCCCACGGGCGGCGAGTTTCGCCAGGAGCCGCGGAGAAGCCGCCTCGAACACGACGCGGGGCTGGAAACCGGCCTGCGCGCACGCGCGGTCAAGCACCCCGCGCAGACCCGTGCCGCGCGGCAGGCTGATCAACGGACGGCCGCGGAGGGCTGCCAACGGAACGCCCGTGCAGCCCGGATGCGTGATGAGCGGGTCGGCCGGCGTCAGAGCGGCGACCAGGGGCTCGTCGATCACAATCTGGAGAGAGATGCCCGGCGGGGGTTCCTCATCCGCCAGTCCGATCACGGCGATGTCGAGTTCGCCGCGCCGCAGGGCTGCGAGCATCCGTTCCGAGGTGTCTTCGGCGAGTGCGATCTCGACCTGCGGGTGATCATCATGGAAGTCGGCCAGGACGGAAGCCACGTCGAATTCGTGGGCGGTGGCACCCGAGACGAGGCTGATCGCGACACGGCCGCGGAGCAGCCCGGTGAACTCGTCCACGGTCTGGCGTACCCCCTCGACGGCGGCGAGGGCGGCCCGCGCATACGGCAGTACGGCCTCGCCCACTTCCGTCAGGGTCACCGAGCCGCCGGAGCGGTCCAAGAGCGGCTGCCCGAGTTCCCGTTCGAGCCGCCGTACCTGGGCGCTCACCCCTGGCTGCGCCAGGTGCAAGCGGGCGGCGGCGCGGGTGAAGCCAGCCTCCTCCACCACAGCGACGAAGTACCGCAGCTCTCGAAGCTCCATAACTGGTGATGCTAGCCGCGAGACATACAAACTCTTGGACTTCTGGCTGCGCTGCCGACACTCTCGAGGTCATGGGGAACACGACGCACGGAAGCACAGCGATGGACATCAGAGCCGCGATCGCGGCCGAACGCCGGGAGCTGGCGGCCTTGTTGGACGGGCTGTCGGCCGGGCAGTGGGACGCGCCGACTCTGTGCGCGGGGTGGCGGGTAAGGGAGGTCGCCGCCCATATGACGATGGGGTTCCGGTACTCGCTTCCCACGATGGCTTGGGAACTCGTCAAAGCGCGCGGCAGCCTCAACCGGATGACCGACCGGTGCGCCCGCAAGGACGCGGCCACCTACTCGACTCGCGAGCTCGCCGCGTCACTCGGCGACAACGCGGGCCACCCCTGGAAGCCACCGGTCGGCGGGATCGCGGCGGCGTTGGGTCACGACGTGATCCACGGCCTGGACATCACAGTCGCGCTGGGCCTCGGCCGTCAGGTCCCCGAAGACCGCTTGCGCATCCTCATGGAGAGCGTCAACTCCAGAACCCTCAAGTTCTTCGGAGCCGACCTGGGCGGCATCGAACTGCGCGCCAGCGACCTCGACTGGTCACTCGGCACCGGTACACCCCTGTCCGGTACGGCACAGGACCTCCTGTTGCTCGCATACGGCCGCAAGCTCCCCCCTGGCCACCTCCACGGCGAGATGCGCGAGCGCTTCGTCGCTGCCTGAGCCCGGCCCACCGGCGGGCCGAGGAGAACAACTTCCGTGTGCCGGACCTGAGGTCTACACGACGAATCGCCCGCCGCGGAGTGCGGGAAGTCCGTAATCGTGGGTGTGGCACTGATAAGCCCCCGCTCCGGGGCCGTTGGGTGGTCGACGAGTACGCCGACGGCACCACCGGCCTGGTCGTAACCGAGGTCGAATGGGACAAGGGCCGACCACCGCCAACCACTTCGAGCCGGATCGGCCGGGACAACAGCACCGACCGCCGGTACTCCGACGCCGACGGATTCCCCCGGGGCGGAGCCCCGTTGCCGGAACGGCCGACCCACGTCAGTGCGACCAGTACGGATCGTCCACCGTCCCGCATGCCTGCTCGCCCTCAACGGGCCGCCCGAACGGATACCCCACGGTGTCGTCCGGCTTGGTGGCGTCCCCGACATTGCCCAGAGAGCTCTCCAGTCTGAAGCAGCCGACCTCACCACCGAGCCAGACCAGGCGCACCGCATGTTGGGAGTCACGCACGACAAGTTCTCCGGCAGCAGGCCTGGACTCGACCCTCAGTCCCTGCCCAGCCCAATGACGCGTGAGCTGATCACGGAACAGCCCGCTCTTCTCCTTCGCGACCCTGGTCTTCACCCAGTAAGTACCTCCCAGGCTGGCACGGCCGCTCTTGTCACAGCCCTGGGTGCCGCAGAAGCCCGTGCGATCGGCTTCGATCTCATATGCTCCGGCCGTCCACTGGACCTTGGGACTTACTGCGGCGGCGGTATCCGCGAAGAAAGCCTCCAGCCTCCGATGGGCGTCGTCGTCAGAGGTCGCGGGAGGAGGGGACGAGCAGCCGCTCAGAACGGCCAGCGCGAAGGCTCCGAGCAGAGCCGTCAGCCCACGGCGGACCCCACCGCTCCGCCTTGCCCTGGAGTTCGGACTCCGCCCCGTCATCATCGCCCCGCCTCGCGACTGATCCTCTCCGGATGACCGGCGACGATCTTGCCGATGTTCGAGAGAGACTCACCGCCCTTGCCGTTGAAGTAGTTGTCGTGGGAGTCCCACACCGCGCCGTCGTCGACCTGGAACCGCTGGGCCCCGAAGCCCGCACTGGCCGGGTCCTTGCCGTACCACAGGCCGTCCGGGTCAAGGAGCTGGCCTGTTCCCGGCAGCACGATGTTGGTGCCGGACGGCAGGTGGGTGACCGGGTCCCACATTGCGGAGCCGACGTAGACGTGGCCCTGGCCGACCCCCAGCTGCGACGCGTTGTCAGCACCCGTTCCCGGGCTGCCCACCAGGACGATGTCATCGGCCGGGAGCCCGCCCTGACGCTGTGCGGCCTGGCCGACGACCAGCGAGCCGTAGCTGTGTCCGATCGACGTCACGTGAGCGGGGGCACCCCCCTCGTGAGTTGCACGCAGACCCGCGAGGAACTGGTCGTACGAGGCGGCGCCCACGACCGCACGGTCCTTGGTGGCGACCGAGACGTCCTGCTGTGGCGCGTCATAACCGAGCCAGATCATCGAAGCGGTGGAACCGGGATCAGGATGAAGCTCTGTGCCCTGCGCAGCGTCGTAGATCCGCTTCGCGCTGGCCGTGTCGCCGCCTCCGGCGCCGACCAGGTTGCTGTTCAGCCCGGGGACGATCGAGGACACGTTCTTGGCCGTGTCGGGGTTGCCCCAGCACAGGATCGCGCGCCCCTGGCCTTCTTCGCCGATCCCGAGGAGGAGGAGCGGCGGGTTGGAGCCCGGGCGTCCCTCACCGCCGTCGACCTTCCCGTCGAGGCGGTCCTGGATCCGCTGGAAGCCGTCCAGCTTCTGCTGGTCATCGGGCGACAGCGGCTGGGGCTTGTTCCGGTAGGTGTCGACCAGCCTGGGCAACACGATCTGGTTGGCCTGGTCGCGAGCGAGGCTGGGGATGCCGTTGCAGTTGCCGATGAGCTCGGGATGGGTCTTGATCAGCCTCTGCTGCTCGTCCGGTGTCAGGCCCTTCCACCAGGAGTTGACGGCAGCCGGCGAGGCATCCGGCTTGGGCATGCCATTCAGGAGGGCGTCCAGCGGCGTGCGGGTGGTGCTCAGCCGGTCCATCGTCGCGGACTGGAGGTTGAGGCCGTTGCCGTTGCGCGCGTTGGCGGTGTAGTGGCGCAGCTGGTCGGCAGTGGCCCGGTCGGCCGCATCGGCCTCGGCGATTGCGGCGGTGATCCGGTCGGCAATCCCGTGGCTCTCGGCCTCCAGGCTCGTCCTGGCGTCGGGGTCGTGACGGTCCGCACCCGTCAGCGGAGGTGGGCTGACCACCCCGCACTCGTTCACGCTCATCCCGGCGGCCTGCGCGTCAAACAGGGCCTGGCGGAGTTTGGACTGCGCGAGGAACAAGGCGTCGGCGCCGCCGCGCAGCACCTCACCGATCATCTCCAGCTCGACCCGCGCGGCGCGCAGCTTGCTCGTGGTCAGACTCAGAGACTGCCCGGCCGTGTCCCCGGCGTTCCCGGTCCAGCCGGAGTCGCGCACACGCTGGTCCACGCCACTGTTCCAGCTGTCCGCGTGGCCGCCGAATGCCTTGTCCAGGCCGTCATAGGCATCGGCGGTGTCGTACATGCCGCCGAAGTCGGTGTCCCGGAGTGCCATGAGATCCACGGCTGTCAGCCCCTCGCCGCTGCGGTGACCTCGGCGGCCACGCTCGAGTCGGCGTCCTGGTACCCCTGCGCGCACGTGATGAGGCTCTGACCGCGGCGGTCCATCTCGGCCGACAGACCGGTCAGAAGCGCTCGCCATGATTCCGTGCACTCGTGCAGCGCCGCACCGGTCTGCCAAGGACCCAGCGCGCCGACCGTCCGGTCCGACGCCCCCAGAACGCCCGCCATCTCGCCGGGCACCTGCGCCGCTATGTCCTCCGCCGTCCTCCCGGCGGCCTGCACCTCCTCCGGATGCACCCGGAATCCCCCGCTACCGCCCTGACCCGGCACGCCCGCCCCCAGCTTGATCGACAACGTGTCGAACCATAGCGAAGGCCGCCGACAACACCACCAGGAGCAACCCGCACCGAGAACCGGTGGGTTCAACACCACGCGGTGCCACCGGACTTGGCCGAAGGGCGCCCGCCTTCGAACATCGGCAACGTCCTCGCCGCCGGCACCGGGGCCGGCCTCAAGGGCCACGTGGGCCACATGGGCCAGATCGGCCACTCCTACGTCCGCGCCGCACTGATCTACCGGCACGCCGCGGCCGAACAGCAGACCAAGATCTCCAACGGCATCAGCGCCGTCGTCTTCGATATCCGCAGCCGCCGCCGGCAACCGCCTGTTGCGGACACTACCTCGATTGCCGAGGTGTCCCGTCAGGGGTGAATTCCCCGCAGCCCGGCGAGCACTCCGCCGGCCGGGCTGCAGGTTCGGGTTGCTTTCGGTGTCCCGTCCCACTTGAACCAGACCCGCACGTCCTTGTGGCCCGAGCATGCTCCCGAACCGGTGTCGGCTGCGAACGAGACATGGCCGTCGTTACACGTGGCCGTCTCGCCCGTCTGCTCAGGCGCCTCACCCCGGTCCCATCCGCAGTGGGCGACCGCGTGGGCGCAGAGTGAGTAGCGCTCAGCTGGTGTGCGCCTCGACGGCGTCGATGATCTCGGGCCAGAGTTCGCGAGGGCGGTCGTGACCCATACCGGGGATCAACAAGAGCTTCGCTCCGGGGACGAGATCTGCGGTGCGTTCCCCACCACTGGGGTCGATCAGCGTGTCATCCAGGCCATGGATCACCAGAGTCGGCACCCGAAGCTTCCGGAGCGCATCTGCGCGTGAGCCACCGAGGATGATCGCTCCGAGTTGACGCCCGACTCCGGCCGGGTAGTACGCGCGGTCGTAACTGTTGGCAGCCAGCTCACGAAGGACTGCGGGGTCGCCGTATCGCTTGGAGGCCCACACCAGTTCCCTCTCCGCCGCTGCGATGTATCCCTCGCGGTCTGCCGGCTTCGGACTGGAGACCACCGCCTGGGCTTCGGGAGTGGACCGGCCGTATTCGGGTTCGCCGGTCGAGGACATCATCGACGTCAGGGTCAGCACCCGCGCCGGCTGGGCGATGGCCATCGTCTGGGCGATCATTCCGCCCATCGAGGATCCGACCACGTGAGCTCGTTCGATTCCGAGCGCGGTGAGCAGGTCGAGGCCGTCGTCGGCCATGTCCTGAAGCGTGTAGGGAACCATCGCGAGGGCGGACGGAATGTCTCCCGAGCTTACGGTGGTGATGAGCCGGCCCGTGTCGACGGAGTGATCGTCGAACTTGGTGGACAGCCCGCAGTCGCGGTTGTCGTACCGGATCACGTAGCGGCCACGATTGGCGAGTGCGCGGCAGAAATCCTCGTGCCAGGCGAGCATCTGAGCGCCGAGACCCATCACGAGCAGGACAGGTGCGCCAGAGGGGTCACCGAACGCCTCGTACGCGATGGACACTCCGGGCGAGACTTCGACAATCGGCATGCTTGGAGTTTCCCAGCATCGGCTGTCGGAGCGCACCCGGATTATCGGCAGCGCTTGACCTTCACGTCCTCCATGCAGGTCGTCGAGACCTGGAGTGGCTTGAGCGGTAGTCGAACTCGACGAACCGAAGTCCGCCACTCAGGCGCCGCGCCAGCGGCCTTCTGGCACGAATCTGGTACGACAGGCCAAGGTTGGTCCAGACGAAGAAACAAGCTGTCGGCAACGGGTGAAACGGCTACCACGGACGGCGGATCAAAAGCGGGCCGCTCTGCGATCTCTTGATCATCCTGGCTTCAATGCTCGGAGGTCAGGAGGAAGAGAGGGTGATCCGCGTGGAGGACTGGGCCGAGATTCGCCGGTTGCATCGGGCGGAGGGCCTGTCGGCCCGGGCTGTGGCCCGGCAGCTGGGGATCTCTCGTGGCACGGTGTCGCGTGCGCTGGCCTCGGACCGGCCGCCGAAGTACCAGCGTCCACTGAAGGGATCGGCGGTCGACGCGGTGGAGCCGGCGATCCGTGAGCTTCTGAAGGCGACTCCGACGATGCCGGTCACGGTGATCGCGGAGCGGATCGGCTGGGAACGCGGGCTGACGATCCTGCGCGAACGGGTCCGCGAGCTGCGGCCGGCCTACCTGCCGGTGGACCCGGTCTCGCGGACGGTCTACCAGCCCGGCGAGCTCGCCCAGTGCGACCTGTGGTTCCCGCCCGTGGACATCCCGCTGGGCTACGGCCAGTGCGGCCGCCCGCCGGTCCTGGTCATCGTGTCGGGCTACTCGCGGGTGATCACCGCCCGGATGCTGCCCTCGCGGCAGACCGGTGACCTGATCGACGGCCACTGGCGCCTGCTCGCCGACGGCTGGGGAGCCGTCCCGAAGATGCTGGTCTGGGACAACGAGCCGGGCGTCGGCAAGGGCAGGCTGACCAGCGAGTTCGCCGCGTTCGCCGGCCTGCTGGCGGTCAGGGTCCATCTCTGCCGGCCCCGCGATCCCGAGGCGAAGGGCCTGGTCGAGCGCGCGAACGGCTACCTGGAGACCAGCTTCCTGCCCGGCCGTGTCTTCACGGGCCCCGACGACTTCAACAACCAGCTGACCGCCTGGCTGCAGATCGCCAACCGACGGACCCACCGCTCCATCGACGCCCGGCCGGTCGATCGCTGGGCGACGGACCGCGCCGCGATGCTGACCGTCCCGCCCGTCACACCGCCGCACTGGTGGCGTTTCCACACCCGCATCGGCCGCGACCACTACGTCCGCGTCGACACCTGCGACTACTCCGTCCATCCCCGCGCCATCAGCCACCGCGTCATGGTCCGCGCCGACAACGAGGAGGTCACCGTCATCGCCGGCAACGATGTCGTCGCCCGACACACCCGCTGCTGGGCCAGACATCAGACCCTGACCGATCCCCAGCACGCCGCCGCGGCCGACATCCTGCGCGGCGAGGTCATCCACCACCAGGCCGCCCGCGCGGCCACCGCCCGGGCCTCACTCCTGGCTCCGGACGGCCTCGGCATCGAGGTCGAGCAAAGAGAACTCCACTCCTACGACCGGATGTTCACCCTCATCGAGGGCGGCGCCGGGAAGGAGGACACCTGATGACCCGCACCACCGCCACCAGCCGCACCACCACTATCGACACGGCCAAGCAGGACGGCCAGGCGAACCGAACGAGCCGGCAGACTGCCGCCGACCTGGCCTTCCTCGCCCGTGCGATGAAGGCGCCCGCGCTGCTGGACGCCGCTGAGCGCCTGGCGGAGCGAGCCCGCACCGAGTCCTGGACCCACACCGAGTACCTGGTCGCCTGTCTGCAGCGCGAGGTTGCCGCCCGCGACAGCCACGGCGGCGAGGGCCGCATCCGCGCCGCCCGTTTCCCCGCGATCAAGACCATCGAGGAGCTGGACCTCACACACTTGCGCGGCATGACGCGCCAACAACTCGCGCACCTGGGAACATTGGACTTCATAGCGGCCAAGGAGAACGCCGTTTTTCTGGGGCCGCCCGGCACCGGCAAGACGCACCTGGCCACTGGGCTCGCGGTCAGGGCCTGCCAGGCCGGCCACCGCGTTGCGTTCGCCACCGCCGCCCAATGGGTCGACCGCCTGGCCGCCGCCCACCAGGCCGGCCGGCTCCAGGACGAACTGATCAAGCTCGGACGCTACCCGCTGATCGTGATTGACGAGGTCGGCTACATCCCGTTCGAGGCAGAAGCCGCGAACCTGTTCTTCCAGCTGATCTCGAACAGATACGAGAGGGCCAGCGTGATCGTCACCTCGAACAAGCCCTTCGGACGCTGGGGAGAGACCTTCGGCGACGAGACCGTCGCCGCCGCCATGATCGACCGACTCGTCCACCACGCCGAGGTCCACTCCCTCAAAGGCGAGTCCTACCGCATGCGCGGCCGCGAACTCGGCCGAGCTCGCGGCACCAACAACGACTGAACAAGACTGCACGATGGCCCACGATTGAACCGATCAGACCGGCCCGATTTCAGCCGTTGCCGACACAAGCCGCAGGCCTCTGGCCTGCGGCTTAGCGCTGGAGCGGGCGACGAGAATCGAACTCGCGCTATAAGCTTGGGAATCTATGGCCCTCCGGGCCGAAACTGCCTCTGACCTGCGGCGATACAGAACGCCGCCATCGACATGAGATGACTCGCAGGCCCCTGTCGGCTGCTGTTCGCCGGTGCATCTGGCACGGATCTGGCACACGGCCGGTTCGTTGGCCCGCGAGAAGCGATCCGCTCCTCGCGCAGTACTGCGATTGGTGCCACACCTGCACCGTCCGCCGGGCCCGACACCGCACATCGGCCGCCGACCGGACTGTCCCCGGGTGGGCGGACTCGACAAGGTATCCCTGGAAGTGCCGCCGGCCCCCAGTCGGGCGTTACGTCGACCCTTCGTCTTCGCTGACTGAGGGCTACCCGCAATGACGACCACTCCGCCACTCTCGGCCCACTGCCTCCACTCCCGTACCCCTGGCCCACCCCCTATTCAGCAGCCAAACCACCGATGTCCCATGCACCCTTCACCCGACTTGGCCATCAAGGCCAGGGAGTTGCCAGGGGATGGCCTAAACATCGTAAGCCGGGTTGAATCCTTGGCGCAGTGCCTCGCTGCGGGCCTGCAGGGCCTGTTCCGCCTGGGCACGGCTGACCGACTCGCCCGCCGCTAGGCGCCGGCCGACGATTGCGGCGGCTTGGCGCTCCGGAGGCTCCAAGGTGCGGGTCTCCTTAGCCCAGCGCTCGATGGCAGTCCACTCCTCGGCTGTGACGGCCAGAACCTCCTCGATCCGAGGGTCGGTGGATCCGTCGGCAGCCTCGATCCGATCGGCCAGCGGTTCGGATAGCAGTTCGGCCTTCAGCGCATCAGGGACGGTCCACTGGACCTCAGATACGGCGTTCCAGCAGCCCACGGACTTGGCCCACTCGCCCACGTGGTTTCCCTTCGTGGGGTTCGTCGCCGTGGTCATCACCCGTTGGCACAGATCGTAGAGGGCGGCCTGCAGAACGGGGGAGATCTGCTGCATCTGCCAGATCTTGTCCAGGTCAAGGCAAAGTTCGACGGCCCTGGACAGGCGGGCGATGGTGTAGGTCGTGACGATGCTCTTGTGACTGCCTGCACCCAAGGTGAACGCGATCCGATCGACGGCCTTGAAGAGGATCGCCTTCGCAATGAGCCGTTGGCAGTAGATGGCGTCGACCACGGGCTCGTGCTCCTGCATGCGGATCATGAACTCGGCGAAGTTCTTCTGCGCGCCCCTGCTGACCAGGTGGGGAAGCTGTTCCCAGGAGTGGACGTACTTCGCCAGGTCGCTCTTGGTGAACTTCTGCTTGCTGGGGCACAACACCTTGAACTTGGTCTGCTGCGCCGGGGTGCGGCTGGCGAGCTCGTCCGCGTACTGGCCACGGGCGCGCTCGTAGAACCAGTGGGTTGCTTGGCCGCTTGCATCATACGCTTCTGCCCACAGCACGCGGGTGATGCGTTGAACGGCGACGTGGTAGGCGTGATTGGAGCTGAAGTCGACCAGGGTGACACGGTTCTGAGTGTTGGAGTATTCGGAGATCTTGGGGACGATCTCGGCGAGGCGCTCCGGCGCGACCACAGAGAGCTTCATCTGAACGAAGACATTGGACAGGTCGGCCCTGTCTCGCTTGAGGGCATAGTGCAGCGAGGCCGTGGTCTGGCCGCCGTTGACGATCTGTAGACCGTGAATGCGGCGGATGGCGATGGGGCGTCCGGCACTGTCTTGGACAAAGTCCACCCGGGAAGCTGTAGCGGTGATGCCATTGTTGTAGGCGAGGAAGCGTCCAGGGGCCTTGAGCAGCGTAGTTCGGATACCTCGGTTGACGGCGCCTCGGGTCTGGAGGAACGAGCGCACGTTCAACTCCAGGAGGCCGGGGCCGTGTTCGCCGTAAAGCTCGGCGAGGCGCTGGCCGGGCGCGACGGCCATGACTACGGAGTAGTCCGGTTCTGTGCTCTCGGCAGCCAGGCAGGGGAGCGGCTCCTCAAACTCCACGATGATCGGCTCGCCGAGGGCACCGGAGGTTGCCCGACGGTGCAGACGCGGCAAGTCCCAGATCTCATGGGTGACTTCGATGCCGTTGAACTCAGTGGCTACCGGCGTCGGGGAACTGCTGATGCAGTTCGTCAGGAGGAACAGCCGGATCTTGGCGAGACCGGGAAGGGCCCTCTCGACGGCGAGGCTCATTTCTCGTACATCGACGAAGTCGTCGAACTGCTCTGCCACCTTGCTGCATTGACTGAGGAACGCAAGCAACTGGCGGAACAGCGTCGCTGTCCGCGTCTTGGTGAGCTTGCCCTCCAGCGGCGCGGTCTGGAACTCGGTGACGAAGAGGTCCAGGCACTGGGCTGCGTCATCCAAGCCATAGCCGTGGATCATCAGGCGGCTCGGCACGGCATGGTAGGCCGTGAAGTAGTTGCTGACGACCCCTGCCTCTTCCAAGTCTTCGAGTACGGAACGGGTGAAGACCTCGGGTAGGTTGCTCCGCTCGGCTTCCCCGGTCGCCATGACCTCGTTCACGAGATCTTTGGCAAACGAGGACTGGTCGACGGCGGCCATGATCAACTCCCAAGCAGTTCTGCGACCCATTCCTGGGTCACAAGAAATTTGTCCAGCCCCGCCAGGTCGAGGTGGTAGCTGCAGTCGTGCACACCGGGCGGGAGGCTCGCTTCGATGATGCGTGGAAAGTCGACACCAATATCCCAGAAGCGCAGGTGGCGCTGGGTATAGCGGGGCTCCAAGTAGTGCTCTCGGTGCCCGGGAAGGTAGCCCGCCCGTATCAGTGCATCGTCAAGGTGGGCCTGTGCGGAGCCAGTGGAGAGGCGCTCGCGGGTGGAGTCGACGAGGGAATTGAGGCTCTCGCCGATGCCGCCGCGCCGTTCATCCAGCGTGGCCACGGCCAGGAGGAGGCGGGGGATCCCTGTTGGATCGAGCTGGCGTTCGCTGGAGATCTCGACCAGGTTGCCGGCCTTCGACGTGTTGGTCTTGACCTCGATGGCCAAGTCGGCCAACTGGAAGTCCTGGTGGGCCTCGATCGGACCGGTCCACGCCTCCACGGCTTCGTCGCCGGTCAGCGCGGGGAGCAGTATGTCGCGGAGGACGAACAGCTCGCCGACCAAGCCTCGACGGGCTCGGGTCCCCAGGCCCTCCTTGCTGATGCTGCGGAGCAAGTGCTGCCACCGGGCAAAGCGGTTGATCGCGGCGATCATTGCCTTCTGGTCGCTGCCTGCCTGGCGTGCCGCGTCTGCGATGTCGGCCACCAATGGGCTGAACACTTCACGGAGTTCATCGGCGACGAGCGAGACATGGAGCTCGTACACGGAGCGGGTGGCCGCGGAGATGCTCAGTTCCAGCCCGGCGGTCGGGGCGAGACGGCCAAGGGCACGTACGGCCCCTTCGCCAGCGTGCGCGTCCACGGACAGGACGAGTGCACGCTGCATGCCCGGGTGATTGACCGTCAGGAACAGATTGCGGCCCGACTCCGGGTACACGCGCCGTATAGATCGGCCAGGCGCTGCTTGCGGCTCCTCCAAGTCGTGCCACAGCTCCTCGGTGACGATCACAGCGCCGCCTCGTCAAAGAGTTCGATGTCCTCGCGACGCCAGATCGCATTGACCACGTACTCCGTCTTCGCCGAGTCCGGCGAGTGCGGAAAGCTCACCGCGAAGGCAATGATCGGCGGTAGGTCCTTCCCCAGCGGGTTCTCCAAGGGGTAGATCAACAGATGGGCCTGATCGGGGCTCCGGAGGAGTCGGAGCCGCGGACCGCTGAGTACCCTGGCGTTCAGTGCCTCTCCTGCGCCGCCGTCCTGGCTTGAAGCGGCAGCAAGTGCAGCCCGGACCTGCTCCCGGGGCACATCGCGTCCCTCGTCGCTTGGGCTGACCAGGCGTTGGATGGCAAGTCGACCCTCCTGGGCGGGATCGTTCTTGCTCCGCCGTTCGACCAGACCGACCTGATGCCCCGCAATGTTGAACTGGTTTACAGCACCGTTCTTGCTGACCAGACGGACAGTCCACCGACTCAACTCGCCCACTTCCATGCATTTGCGGATGTATTGGGCGATAAAGGCAGGCCGAACCCGCTGGGCTCCGCGGTCGGTCACATAACGGTCGAAGAAGGCAGAGACCACCAGCTCCGGCGGGACATCCTTCCAGACCACGCTCGGTCCAGGATCGTCAAGAGACCCAGGTGCAAGCTGGTCCAGCCGCCCGACGAAGCCCTCCAGAACTTCGAGGTTCCCCTCGACAACGCCCTTGTCAAGGTTGAAGATCACCGTCTCAGAGATCTCGCCGGAATAGCTGAGCAGTACCTTTGTTCCTTGGCGCATCTTGTTCGGTGCCGTGATGCTGAGGTTCATCGACGAGGACCGGACCTTGAGGCCGAAGTCCCTGGGAGTCAAGCCGAGAGCCGCCATCTCCTCTATCTCCCGGCGCAGCTCGTCTGTCGCAGCGGTGATCTCCACGTAGGCGCGCTCTAGAAGCGGAGTGGTGTAGAGCCGGCAAAGGTCCTCATAGCCGGGCCGGTACCCGAACCAGCGGCCCATCTGCAGCAGCGCATCGTAGGTCTTCGAGTGGCGCAGGTAGTAGCTGACGGTCAGGCCCTCCAGGGTCAGGCCACGAGACAGCTTCTCGCCGCCGATGGCGATGACCGAGATACCTTTGTCCCGGTTCTCGTAGTAGTCGAGCGCGTCCTTGGCGGTGCCGTTGATGGCTTTGACCTGGATTTTCAGCAAGGCGGGAAGGACGTGTTCCTGAACCTCGCTCCAGGTGAGCTGCTCGGTACGTTCGGCATCGAACTGCGCGCTGGTCCTGAGGAAGTCGTTCTCCCACAGCTGGCTTAGCTCGGCGAAACGTTGGCGGGAGGTCGCACTGTACTGGTCCCGAAGCGTGTCAGCGATGAACCGGAGGTGCTCGTCGACTTGGTCGCGGACGTGCCCTTGAACCGCAGTGAACCGGGTGACATGGACGAGCATCGAGTTGTGCTCGGCGCCTTGGCCACGTGCGCGCCGCGCTGCGCAGGCGAGGATGAAGGAGTCGACCGCCTCGCGGAGGGAATCCGGCAGGTCATCACTCGGCGCGTACCCTGATCCGTGCTTGCTGGGCAACCAGTCCGTGTAGTCCTCGGCATAGCGCACCAGCGGCAGCGCCTCGACGTCTTCCTCCTCATCGTCGGACGCCTGAAGCCCGAAGACCCGCTCAGGGCTGAGGTAGTTGGACGGGGCACGGAGGCTGCGGATGAAGCTCTCCGGGAAGAGGTCCGCGCCCACCTCGTCGTGGTCGGCCTTCGGATCGATGTAGATGTTGGCGAACGGTGTCGCGGTGTAGCCGACGTACGCGGACTTGCCGAAGCTGTTGAGGAGCCTGCGGATCGCTGCATTGATCTTGGACGGGTCGGTGTCCGGGTCCTTGGAGACGTTGATAGAGGCGTTGTCCGCTTCGTCGTCGATGATCAGCAGCGGTACGTCGTGCACGGTCTTGAGGCCGGACTCGGCACCGACGACGCCGTGCACCTCGGTGATCCAGGTGCGCAGGTATTCGATGATGCGCGCATGCTTCTTGATCACTAGGACGACGGGGAAGTTGCCGACCGGGATGTTCGTCTTCGCCGCGATCTGCCGACCGAAGTCGCCCTTCTCGGTGCTGTTGGTCAGCGACGCGATGTCCAAGCGCTTCGTCAGCGGCATCGCACCGGCCCCTATCCGGTACTGCGCGCCCTCTTGGTCGGTACGCAGCTGATACTGCGAGTCGAAGCCCAACAGGCCTTCATCAACACGCAGTTGGGTCTGGCTACGCAAGTCGTTGTGGATGCCGGCCAAGACGACCACCAGACGGTATCCAGCATCGACCGCCTTGCAACACAGGCCGATATAGTGACCGGTCTTGCCGGACTGCACTTGGCCCAGGGTCAGCCCGGTGCGCCGCCAACTTCCTGTCCGCAGCGGGTCCTCCAGTTGCTCCAGCACCTCTTCCGTGCTGCGGTCGAGCTGGCGCACCACACGGCTGGGAAGCATCCGGACATCTTCGAGATAGCGACGGTAGCGCTCCCAGAAGTCCCAGGTCCGCTCGCTCTTCACGGCGTGGAGCCAAGGCTCGTGATTGGCCCCGTCGACCAGCCCAGCGGAGTCCTCCTGAAACACCGACATCAGCGCCTGGATGCGCTTGGTGAGAGCCCCCCGATCGATCACGTCGCCACGAACGAGCAACATTCCCAGGATGGAGTTGACGACGTCGCCGATCTCCTCTGAGGTTGCCTGGCGGTCGGCGGGCAGCAGCGCTTGGACCAGCCGGACGGCCTGGTCGAGCGAGTCTTCAGCGGTGGTGCCCACAATGGCCTCCGGGAATTCGATTGGGCTGGGGTGAAGCTAGACCCAAGCAGTCACGGTCAGGCGTTCATGCTTCGCTCCAGAATCCGCGCAGCTCGGAGAAAGGGTGCATGGTCCGCAGCCGCTCCCGGGCCGCTGCAGGGCTGGAGCCATCGCCGATCAGGGCCTGAAGGATCCGTTCGGCCACCGCGACGGCTGTCACGTCAGCCTCGCCGGCTTCGTCGAATGGGGTCGGGTCATCGGCAGTATCGGTCTCATGCAGCACGCGGAGCGCCGTTACGGGAACTGTCTCTTCGAGGAGGTACAGCAGCGCACGAAGGTCCTTGCCCCGCTCACCGCTCTCCCGCAGGACCTCTTTGACCAGCGGGTGTCGGCGATTGATCTTGCACCGTACGATGCCGTTGACCCGGCGGACCTCCCAGGCGAAGGCGATCGGGTCTCCGTGCGTCCGGGCAGCGATACGACTGCGATGCCGAAGCCCTTCGGCGGCACGGGTGCGGGTGTTGTGGGCGAGGCGCAGCAGATGGCGTCGGAGGGCGACCGGAGGGATCACGCTCGCCTTGCGCACGTCGACCCCCCAGTCGACGTCGGTCTCCGCCGGGATGTCGACGGCGATACGGGCAAGATTGTACTTTTCCTCGCTACGCAGCCCGGGAAGCCCAAGCCAGTCGCCGGCAAGGATGAGCCGATTGCGTCGATAGACGTAGAAGCCCTGCTGCTTCAGCCAGCCACGGGGTCCTGCGGCCAAGTCGTACTGCTCCTGAGAGAGCTGACGGCTGCTCGGAAGTACGAAGCTCTCAACGCGGACCGTTCCCGAACCCAGCGGAAGGTCTTCGACAGGCAGTCGTTGGATCGACCCGTGGGAGAGCATGAAGGGATCCCAGGGCACAACAGCCGTTCCGGATACATGCATCGCTATCTTGCGAGCTCCGGAGAGGAAGCGCGCGAAGACCATTCCTAGGTGGTCCTGGGTCCGGGCGACCTCCGCGTAAAACTGCTTCTGGGTGGCCTCATCCTGTGCGGTCACGCTTGCGTCGACGTAGCCGTTGAGGCGGCGCCACAGCACGATTGTGCCCTTGCCGTGCTTTCCCTTGAGCTCCTCGAGGATCTTGGTGGTCGGCTCGTCAGCACCTCGGAGCAGGTGCCACTGGCCGTACATCTCGATCAGGTCCAAGTCCCATGTGCGCACTGACCAGTCGCCTTTGGAGAAGCTGGCGACGGTGAGCTGGCGTGCCTGTGAGAAGGAGGCGGACTTGAGGCCGACGCCGAAGCGCCCGAGATCCCGGGCGCTCCGCACTGTCGATGGACCGCGGGCGGCCACCGTCATGGCGATCCTGAGCTCTGCGGGAGTCATTCCGGAGCCGTCGTCGACGACGGCCATCCACGACTCCCGTCCTGCCCAAGTGAACTCCACGTCGACTGCTTTGGCGCCGGCGGAGACGCTGTTGTCGACCAAGTCTGCGATGGCGGCTTCGAGGGAGTAGCCGAGCGAACTCAGGGAGGCGACAAGGCCCGCGGGGTCGGGGGCGGCGATGTCGGAATCCAAGGTCACTCTCCATCGGAGCCGAAGCTGGCCGACTGTAGGGGCTATCAATCAAGTCCGCTGATGACAGAGCAGATTGGGCGCTGCCGGTTGGATTGGCAATACACTCTCGTCACACCCTAGCGAGCCGATGGGTGGATTGGGGAGGCGTTTTGCTTATTCGTGCACTTCAGAGCTTCCCGAAGCCACCAATCAGGTCAGTTCGCGAATGCCAGGCCATCATGGCGTCCGCGCGGCGGGGACGGCGGCCTGGGATGCTTCCTTCTGCCGTGCCATGAGCTCGGCGCGGATGTCGGTGGTCGGGATGTCCGGGGTGCCGATCCTTCCCACCGAGCGGCTGTGGGCTGCGAGGGCTGCCTCGACGAAGGGGCTGTCGAGTGTGGCCCGGGGCATCCAAGTATCGAGCTCGACCCACTTGACGGACTGGATGTGCTCGAAATCCACGACGAGGTCCGGGATCACCAGGTACTTCGGCAGCGGCAGGAACCGGTTGTGGTTGGGACGGTAGACCGCCATCGCAGAGTCCTTGTTACCGCCCGCATTGATCCACTTGGCGATGACGGGAGACTCATGTGCTACGTCCGCCCGAGCGAGTTTGACGTACTCAGCCTTCGGTATGGCGCGGTTGGTGCCGGGGACTTGGACCATGTCACAAACGGGTGTCAGTACCAGCCACCACCGCTCCTGGGGATCCTGGATGAGGTCTCCCGTGGTGATATGGCTGGCCACTCGCGGGTAGAGGTACACGCAGGCGGCCGAAGTGCTGTCGGCGGAGGTCTCCACAGGCGCCTCGGTGCGGAGAGCCGCCACGCCGTGCTCCTTGAGCCAGGCAGCAAGCCGGTTCACCAGGAGGGGACCGATTTCCTGGTGGTCGGCATCGGCCATCTCTGACCACTTCGGTGCGACGACATCACGCAGGAAGGAGCGGATCTCCTGGCTGAGCATGCCCTCCAGCCTGCGGGTCAGTGCAGGGACGCCGGACTCCAAGCCTGTGCGCACCGCGTCGACGATCTCCGGCAAGGCGTTCTTGCGGACCACCTGGATCAGCGGTGGCTGCGCCAGGTGCTGGACCTGTTTCGGCACTCCGGTCCAGAACACTACCGGAACCCACCGTTGAATCATGATCCTCTTGTACACCTCACGCCCTCGCTCGGCTGCCGCTACTGCGGGTCCTCCGGCCGAGTTGTCCTTCACATCGAGCACCACGAGGTCGAACGACTTGGTCATCAAGAGCTGCTCGCCACGGTCGAAGCTCGTCTCGATGTCGCATTTCACCGGCGGAAGGCCGGAGACCGGGGCTTCAAGCCGGATCGCGAGCTTGGCGGCAAACTCCTCCTCATCGTCGATGATGAGGATCCGGAAGGCGGGTGCCTCCGTGGTCATCCGAGTCTCCTTCGAAGGCGGATCCTGAAACAGGCGCCGGATAGTGGGCCAGATGACATCAGCGCGAGGTCACCGTTGTAGAAGTCCTCGACAATGGTCCCGGCGATGCTCAGCCCGAGACCGACTCCGTCAGGTTTATCGCTAAAATAGGTGTCGAAGATCAGTTCGCGGATCTCTTCCCGGACTCCTGGGCCGCTGTCGCTGACCAGGATGGTCACAGCGTCCTCGCCATCGCGGCTTGTATGAATCGCGATATTGCGATCCGCGTCTTCCGGCAGCGTCGACATCCAGTAGATCGAGTTGCCAACCAGGTTGACGATCACGGTGATGATGTCGCTGGGCTCGGCAGTGATGACCTCGTCCTGGCCGATGACCTTGACTGTGATGCCAGCCTTCTTGAGCACCTCCTCGTGCACCGACACACCGTCACGGATCGCTGACTGCAACGAAATTTTCCTCGGAGTCTCTCGTCGCCTGCCGCTCAGCGGTTCTATGCGGCTGAACAGCTTGTCCAACGCATCCGACTGCGCGGTAAAGCCAGCCTGCATCTTCGAAAGAGCCTGTGAGAGAAGGGGATCGGAGACCGCCACACTGTCGACCGCTTCTTCAAGCTCTCCGAGCAGGAAGGCGATCTTGGTCAGAGCAGTGCGCCCGTCGTGGAGGATGACATCGACCAACGCGCCGAGCGAGGCGAGGCGCGAGAAGCGGGAGAGAACCTCCTGTACCTTTTCGACGTTCTCCCGGAGGCTCTCGGTGGCCGCGTCCAGCGCACGCCCCAACTCCAAGTCGTCAGGGTATTTCTGGCTGACGATGCCACGGAGCGGGTCAAGCGTGAACGCGTCGAAGATGCCGTGACCGCGCTCCCGCTCCGCAGGGCTGCCGGGGGCATCATCCGAGACCCGCTCGGCGCGTCGGAGCTTGTAACGCCGGGTTTCCAGCTCGTTGGCACAGTCGAGCATCAGTGCCTTGAGGTCCTCAAAGGCCGGCGAGTCGATCAGACCCTCACGGTGTGAGCGGTCCTGCAGACCTGGATTGTGATCAGCGCTGATGTAGACGAAGCCCATCAGCTGATTGTTGGACAGACGCATCGTCGGGTTGTTGACGCGGCGCTGATCCAGGATCAGCCAGTCGAACTCCGGCTCACCGAAGGGCTGTACCCGGAACCCGTCCCGGTAAAGGGCCACGCCGGAGTTCGCACGGATCAGAGCCCGCAGCTCGGTGACGTTCTTGGCCCCGAGGTCCACCTGCGTCAGCTTCCGAAGAGACGGAGCATCGAGGTCCCAGGCGCGAAGGTCGATCTTGAGGGGACCGCAGGACGGAGCATGCCCCTTCACCCGAAGATCCCGGACGATCTGAACATCCTCCGAGCCTCGGGAAGCCCGGTAGACGAGTTCGGCGTGTCCCTCCGCGTCGATGGAACCGACCAAGCGGTAGTCAGGCCGGGCGAGGGCCTCTCTGGCGCGGACGAATCCCGTCCGATGTTCGAAAGGGGCGGGGACGTCCAAGTAGATTGAAAACTCCGGGCGGTCCGGGACATCCAGTTCAGCCGAGGGAGCAGGCGGCACCAACCGGGAGAGCGCGTACCAGAGTTGATCAATGGATGTCTCGGTCCACTGCTGGCGCAGCTCGCGAAGCCTGACGACGGTCCCGTGTGGTGTGCGGCCCTGTGTCTGCACCGCCTCAATGGCGGCAGCGCGCTCCTTGCCGAGCGCTCCACGAGTCGCGGCTTCGCTCACGGCGCGGAACAGACGCTGGGCCTCCCCATCGATGTCGAAGACCGTGGCCTCGCGGCTCGTCCAATGGATGGCTACATCATCGAGGTACACGTCCTCCTTGGTGAACGCGTCCCAGTCGACCAGTACCTCCGTCTCGACGCCATCCTCGCGCCGGGTCACGACAGACACCTCGCGTGCCAGGCGTGCTGACGCGAAGCGGCCGATGCCCTTAGCTCCCAGCACCCGGCGCGTTCCGCTCTCGCTGCGGGGAGCGCGCTGCCGGTGGGACGTCGCGACCTCCATCCACGAACCCTGGACTGTCTCCGGACGCATGCCGTGGCCGTCGTCCCACACCTCGACGGCACCCTTGCCCTTCTCGAGGGGGCCGACGAAGCGGATCACCACGAGGCCGGCGTCCGCGTCGTAGGAGTTCTTGACAAGTTCGACGAGGGCGACGCGTTCGTTGCTGATCAGCTCTTCGCCAAGCGTTTGCATCAACCGGGCTCGTGGCCTGAGCTGGGCACTCGTGTATTCAGAGGGCAACGAGACTCCAGCATGCCTATCGTTTGGCCGATTTGAGTAGCGAGGCAGGACAGTTGCCCGCAGGGTGACTCGAAGGAGCGGTTGGACGCCCGAACGAGCGGTACGAGCTCAAGAGTCTCCTCGGCACTCAATGGGACTTTACATCGATTCGGGCAACTCGGGGCAGTGGTTGGACACTTACAAATCAGTCAGATGTCACAAGTTGGGGCATCTGAACCAGAGAACTCGATCGTTCACGTGCATGCCGTGGTCTGCAGGTCTGCTGCTTCTCGTCAGCGACGATCTCCCTTCAAAGCTAGGCGGGGTGGTGATTGACCGCGCTGTGCAGCGCTGGGACGGCCTCTGCGCCCAGCCTGGTGGCCACCGCCGTCGGGAGTATCGCCGAGCTTCTTGGTGTCTACTTGCACCAACTCGCCCGGGTCGGTGTGTTCGTAGCGTCGGATGACCCCGCTGGCGGTGCGGTCGAGGTGAGCCAGGGGCGAGTCGGTAGCGGGTCAGGACCCGATGACCGGTCCCATCCCAGCAGGAATGTAATCCGGGCTGGGCCCTAGCGACGCGGCACGCGGACCTTGTTGATTCTGCGCTCGGTGCGGACAGAGGCCCGACGTGTGCTGTGGCGCGGGCGCGAGGAAGGTCGCCTATGCCCGCCTCGCCCAGTTAGCGATGGCGGTCGGCCCAGCGCTAGCCGTGGCCGGGGAAACCTCGAAGCACTCGCAGCGCGACGCAGTGGCCGGCCTTCGTCGACCGCAGTGGGCCCGGCGCAGACGTCCGACTCTCGATCAGGGGCGCGTTACGGCGTGCCACGAGGGCCTTGCTGCGCGCCGGTGCAAATGTCGCAATCCATACCGAGCCAGATGGCCCTCGCCCACTTCAAGATCACTCAGCGGTGACCCCGTCACCGACCACTGCAGTCACTGCCGATAGCGCGCCAATGCGCTGAACTCGCGTACCTGTCGGCAGAGTTCGGCATGATGGACTCATGATTCCTGAGTTCGATGTGCAGATCCAAAGCAACTACGACTTGAGTACGCTGCGTGTCGGCCTGACAGCCGAAGATGTGTCCGAGGGGTTCACTGAACATCATCAGTACGAGTGCATTGGGCTTCCGAGCTGGGACGATGCCGAAGAGTGCCTGAGAGCTGAGGCCGAAGTCATGGATCAAGCCCAGAAGTCCGCAGCTCCGGACGGCGTCGAAGCAATTCTCGATGACCTGATGGAGACCGACGATGTTGGATACGCCGAGATGACGACGTATTCCTTCTTCGGAAATGACGTTGGCGTGGCCGGTCTCAGCGTGGCGCTCGGAGCAGCACGGGTTGCCACCTTCTACTCCTGCTCGAGCGGCTTGGGGAAGCAGCATCATTCCGAGTACCCCATGGTTGGCGCGGTTCCTGACCATCCCCGCGCTGTCCTGCTCGCTGAGCTGATCGAGCAGAACGGCTGCGGTGTCGGCCAGGAGTTGGGGCGCTGGTACATATACGGCCGCTCAATCTGGGATATGCACGCCCTGGCCAAGGCGATTCTCACTGAAAGGGACATGTTCGATAGCCTGCCCCGACCATCTTGGGTGAAGGGGCTTGCCGAGCTCCTTGAAGAGATGGAGATGGAATAGGACAAAGGCTGAACCCGTCATTTCTGCCGTCTTCCATGCCCCCGCTGGGCACTGTCATGCACTGCGCCCGGCCCGCAGGAAGGAAAGTATCCGTGGATGGATATCAGCCGAGGCAGGACGAGGAAGGGAGCAGTAAGGGGAATGCGGTGAACGCGATTGGACAACACCTATTGGCTATGACAGGGAGCGAGCCCTCGATTTTTGGAATCGTGGCGCGCATGGAGAAGCAACTACTCAGTAACAACGGCCTTCATGTCATCGTCAAGCAGCGTGGTTTCTCGCTGTGGGCAGTAGGTCCGCAGCGGACAGCTTCCACAAACGGGCTCACTGTCGTGGCACATATTCGCCCCGATCAGGCGCAGCGCAGCCATGCGCAGCGGGGCATCATCGCCTGCACCAACCAGCTTTACCATGTTTACCCGGCCATCGCTGAGCCGGTTGGTCTGGTGGGCAGTGCTGTCATTGACGCGAGCGGCGACTCGGAGTGATCCCTGGCCGATCAGCAATAGATCCTGTCCGCTCAACAGCCGGAATAGTGCAAGCTCGGCTGGCTTCAGCTGAAGCAGCTCAGGTACATCGTCCAGCTTGCGCCACGCTGCAACGTTGTCGACGAGCGGCGTGAGCCGCTCCAGGCGCTTGACCGCGGCAGAGCTGGGGGCCAACGCGATCATCTTCGCGAGCATCGTGCTGGTAAGGGTGCTGGAGGTCCGCACGATACCGAAGACCTCCGCCAGCACGCCGCTTTTGACTTTCGCCCCTGAGAGCACAGCCGCTACAGCGGCATGGACAGGACGGGCCTTGGCAGCTGGCAGGTGGTACCAGTCGCCACCGTTGCGCTGTCGTTGCGCCCAGTCCGTCAAGGTGGCACGGACTTCGCGCCAGTAGGGTGTGAGGCCGCCAGCGGGGGCTTCAACACCGTCCACTGGTAGCAGGACCTCGGCGGCGGCCTGTCCAAGCATGGGAGGTACGGCGTTGCCGATCTGTCGGAACGCATCGCTTCGGACGCCGGCGAAGCGGAAGTCGTCCGGGAAGGTCTGGATCCGTGCCGCCTCACGCACGGTGAGAGTCCGATGCTGCTCGGGGTGGATGTACCAGTACCCGTCCTTGGCGATGTGGGCAGTGATGGTCCTACTGAGCTCTTCCCAGTCAAGGCGCTTGTACTTGTCAGTGAAGTTGTCGGCCTTGTACCGGCGCAGTTCCTCAGGCACCTGGGTATACAGGGTCTTGGAGGTCATCCCCTCGTAGATCTGCATGTCGTCCTCGCGGACGCCCCGAGTCATGTGGTCCCAGATCTTTCCGCGAGGGGCGTCTTTGCGCATCTGGCTGACGAACTCGGATGCCTTGCGCGGCTTGCTGTACGGGAGAACGCGTGCGCCCTTATTGAAGGGGGGCAGAGAGGGGAGGTCTCCGATGGCGTCACGCACGGTGGTCCAGGATTTCTGGGCCTCGGGCCATTCAAAGCGGTCCAGGTCGTTGCGGGCGTGCAGGATCAAGCGCTTGCGGTGCTGGGGAACGCCGTAGTTCCATGCGTCGGCGAGGCGGACCTGGGTCGCGTAGCCGCAGTCCTCCAGCCTCTCCTCGATGATGCGGATGACCCGGAAATCATCGCTGAGGCCCATGTCAGGGACATTCTCCATCAGCACAGCGCGCGGCTTGAGCTGCATGACGATGTCCAGGTAGGCGTTCCAGAGCTCCTTGCGGAGATCCTGTGGGTCTCGGCCGTGCTTCTCTACAAGACTGCGGATCTTGCTTCGACCCGCGCGGCTGAACGGCT
The DNA here is from genome assembly GCF_029892105.1 of Kitasatospora sp. GP82. Lineage (GTDB taxonomy): Bacteria > Actinomycetota > Actinomycetes > Streptomycetales > Streptomycetaceae > Kitasatospora. The sequence continues at coordinate 254,169 of NZ_JARZAJ010000002.1, forward strand.
GGCAGGGCGGTCCTCCGGCAACAAGGTCGATCTTGGCCGGTTTCAGTATTTCGACGAGTCGTGCACGCTCGTCCGGGTCGCCGAGATCCATGTGCAGGCTGAGGCCCGGGAAGTTAGCGGCGTGCGTCTCAAGGGCACGCTCGTTGAAATCTACGGCGGCAGCCACAGTCCAGCCGGCCCGCTTGAGGCCCAAGCTCAGCCCACCTGCGCCTGAGAAGAGGTCTACGGCCAAGAGCTCGTCGCCCTTGAGGCTCTCGACCCAAGCGGCGAAAGTCTCCGGGGTGCAGCTTTGCTCGTGCGGGCCCAGCGCGAGGTAGTCGCTCCGCTCGAGGGGCACACCGTAGAAGTCCCCCACCACCGACCTCCGACCGAACGACATGAATGGCTATCAGGACAGCGTGGAACAGGGCAACCTACCACTACGACCGCCCCTACGCCCACCGAGTTTGATCGGTGCGAGCGTCTCGTGGATCATACGATCCACCCTCTAGGCGGTCCTTCGTGGGTGTTTCCACAAGTCCGCAGTGCCTCTGCCGAGCCAAACCGGTCATCATCGCACGTAGTCCCAGGCGCCCCAATCGTAGGGCATGACAGCGGTTCACGCCGCCATCGAGCCAGCGAACTTTGCTCGAGACCGCGACAAATCGGATGGCAGGTGGCACTGTCCCCGGGGCGATGGAGAACGGCTCCCCGAGCTCCATGATGCGGATCGTCTGGTGCTCGTACCGTTCGCAGATCCGCTGGATCATCTGCTTCACCGCCTCCGTCGGAGGAGGAAGGGCCTCTGCGCACACCTTCTTGACAGATGTCGTGAGAGCCAACGCTTGCCCGAGCAGGCATGCAGATCAGTGGTGCGGGCTTCAAGGTCACCACGGTCGTTGGACCCGACTGACGGCCCGCCCATCAGCCGGGCTCATGCGAATCCGGCACTCCAAACGCCCCAGGTCAGCGACTACTCGCTGAGCGCTTCGCACGGACCTGGTCTGTAATCCGTCGGGCGACATCCGGGGGCGTCTCATGCTCCCAGAACCGCAGTACCGTCCACCCGGCCGCAGCGAGGTGCTCCGTCGTCTCCCGATCACGAACCTGGTTGCGGTCGAGCTTGGTACGCCACCACTGCGCATTGGCGCGGGGACTCGTTGCGTGCTGGGGGCAGCCATGCCAGAAGCACCCGTCGAGGAACACCGCGATTCGAACGTCACCGAAAGCGATGTCCATCGTGCGCCGCGGCATCCCCGGAACGGGGACGTGCACCCGGTAGCGCAAGCCGCTGCCGTGCAGCAGCCGGCGTACTGCCAGCTCCTGAGCGGTGTCACGAGAAGCCTGGCGGCTCATGCGTGCGGCGACGGCAGGCGTCGATGCGGTGGGCGACATACATCCAGTCTCCAGCACCAGGGCTCGCCTCAGCCATCGCCTCCGAGGAGCAATGCTCGGGAAGCCCCGGCCACATCAGGTCGGCGGGTACGCCGCGGTACAGATCGCCAACTACCCGACCGCTGACAGTGAGACGGCGGGAAACACCACCCGGCCGTACTCCGAGAGAACTACCGGCTCGATAATGGCGTCGCCGGTCGGCACGTCGGCGGTCGCGAGCGTGGACCAGCAGTCCCGGACGCGTTCATAGAGGGCGAACAGGCACCCCGCCTGTTGCGCGCCCTTGGACCTGCTCGACTCTAGCTTTCGCGGCCGCCAGTGCCCGTCGCGGTGCCGGCGGCGACTGTTGAGGGGCGGACAGAGTTCCACTTGTAGGAGATGTTCGAGCGCGAGGCCACAAACCTCGCCGCCGAGGCCCTCGATGCGCTCCCGCTCCTCAATAGGCAACGCGTCGAGCAGGCTGGGCCAGCTGACCACGACAACACGCTGCCAAATCTCCGGAGGGATGGTGTTCGCCAAGTGGTGGCTCTCGCCGATCGGAAGATCACGCAGGCGGCGCTCGCCCTCCTTACTCTGCCCCACGTAGGCAGGACCGTCGCCGTTGAGGTAGATGCCGTACAGCACCGGACCGGAAACTCGATCGTGCGAGTTATAGGGATTGGTGAGAAGATCTCCGACACGTGCGGCGAAAGCGAATCGGCGATCCTGCCACTGCTGCAGCGCATCGGCATCCACCGTCAGCGTGCGCAGGGATCCCCACCACGCGCGGTACGCCTCTTCGTGCTCCGGTCGTTGAGTCATCCGGCCCATTCTCGCTGACAACCCGACTGACATCACCCTCGACAGCAACAGAGCAGGAGTCCCTGCTCGTGGAGCCCATCCGAAGAGTTCGGGACTGTCCGAAAAAATTTGTGGGCGGTTGGTCATCCGGTGAAGCTGGGACGAGGGGTGTCCTGGCCGGAGAGGATCAGCGATGCCGAGTTCGGAGCTGGTGGGTCCGCAGGACCCTGAGGGTCGCGGGCGGCCCGCGCAGGCGGGGCTGGATGTTCAGCTGGGTCGTGAGTTGATGGAGCGGGCCCAGGCGGAGGGCGTGTCTCTGGTGGGCAACGGCGGCCTGCTGGCCGTGGGCCTCGGCACCGTGCGGCGCTTCGCGGAGGGGGACTCGGTGGAGGAGCTCACCCATTTGCTGCATCTCGCATACGCCGATCACGCCGCCGCTGGGCGGGTGTTCTTTGCCTCGTACCAGTCCGCGCAGGACACGGCCTACCGCTTGGGCAAGGGTGAGTGCTGGGTGGCGTTCCAAGGGAACGCGATGGTGGCGACGGTGACGGTGGCGGCTCCTTTCGCAGCCCCGGAGGAGTACCCGGCTCCGGCGGGCGCGGGGTCGTTCTGGCAGCTGGCGGTGGAGCCGTCGCAGCAGGGCACCGGGCTGGGGCAACGGCTGCTGACACTCGCGGAGGAACGGATTGCCGCGTTGGGTTCTGGACAGGTGGTGATCGACACGTCGTCCCAGGCGAGCGAGCTGGTCGGCTGGTATCGCCGGCGTGGATACGTACCGGTGGGCACGTGGCGGTGGGACGTCACCAACTACGACAGCGTCGTCCTGGTGAAGGACCTGTCGGAGCGCTGATCGGGGCTGGCGGGAGGCATGCTGCGGGTGGCGGCCCCGCGTGGAAGCCGCCACCCGCAGCATGCTCATCCGCGTGGGCGTCTACTGGTTGAGGGCGCGGGTCGCTTCCTGGATAGCGATGCTGAGGGCCTCGTCGAGGGCGTCGACGCGGCGGCCTCCGGCGTTGGCGACTGGTCCTTTGCCGCCTGTTCCGCCGCCTACGGCGCGGGCAGCGGCGGCGAGGATCTGGCTGGCCTCGGCTCCTTCGCTGAGGAGACGGGGCGTGATGGCGGCGACGAGCAGGGCTTTGTCGTCGTGTTCGGTCCCAAGGATGACCACGGCGCGGTCGTTGCGGAGGCGGTCGGCTGTGGCGGCGGCGAGGACGCGGAGGTCATCCGCGCCCAGCCCCGTGACCCGCTGCGAGACGATCCGGCCCCCGGGTACCTGGCGGGAGCCCGCGGCGAGTTGCCCGGCCTGGGCCCGTAGATCGGCCTCGCGCAGGCGGACGAGTTCCCGCTGGGTGGTGACCAGGGCGTCGAGGCGCTTGTGCAGGGCCTCGGGGGCATCCTTCGGGCGTGTGCCGAGGAGTGTGGAGACTTCTTCGAGCAGCCGGCGCTCGGAGTCGTGGTGGCGGAGGGTGCCGTGGCCGGTGAGGGCTTCGATGCGGCGGTGGTTGTTGCCGACCGAGGACTCGCTGAGCAGGCGGAAGGCTCCGACCTGGGAGCCGTGGCCGACGTGGGTTCCGCCGCACAGTTCGCGGGAGAAGTCGCCGATGTCGACGATGCGCACGGTGTCGCCGTACTTCTCGCCGAACAGGGCGATGGCTCCGGCGGCCTCGGCTTCGACACGGTCGGCGTGCCAGGCTCGGACCGCAGGGTCGTCGAGGACGTGGCCGTTGACGGCGGCTTCGATCTCGGCGAGCTGGTCGGTGGTGACAGCGGAGAAGTGGGCGAAGTCGAAGCGGAGCCGGTCGGGTTCGACGAGGGAACCCTGCTGGCGGGCGTGATCGCCAAGGGTGGCGCGGACGACGGCGTGCAGGATGTGGGTAGCGGAGTGGGAGCGCATGAGGCCCTTGCGTCGATCGGCGTCGACAGTGGCTTCGCCGCTCGCTCCGGTGCGGATCTCACCAACGAGCACGCGGGCCCTGTGGGCGCGGAAGCCTTCCAGGCCGTATCGGGTGTCGGTGATCCGAAGCAAGGCGCCGTCGTTGGTGCGCAGGGTGCCGGTGTCGCCGATCTGGCCGCCGGCTTCGGCGTAGAACGGGGAGCGGTCGAGGACGAGTTCGACATCGGCGCCTTCGGGGGCGGTGGTGGTGACGCCGCCGTCGAAGATCAGGCCCAGGACGGTGACCTCTGCCGTGAGGTGGTCGTAGCCGAGGAAGTCGGTGCGGGGCAGGTGGGCGGACAGCTCGCGGTAGGTGTCCTGCTTGCGCAGGGCTTCGGTGGTCTTGGCCTTACCGCCGGCCTTGGCGCGCTTCTTCTGCTCGCCCAGCAGGGTGGCGAAGCGGTCTTCGTCGACTGTCAGCCCGGCGTCGTGGGCTGCCTCGACGGTCAGTTCCAAGGGGAAGCCGAAGGTGTCGGCCAGTTCGAAGGCGGTCTCGCCGGGCAGCGCGGTGGACCGGCTTTCACGGGTACGGGTGATCGCGGCGTTCAGCAGCCGGGTGCCCTGCGCGAGGGTACGGGTGAACGACTCCTCCTCGGCGGTGACGACCTGCTCGATGAGGGCGGCTTGGTCGGAGAGTTCGGTCCAGACGTCGCTGAGGTTGGCAATCACGCTGCTGGTGATCAGCGCCAGGACGTCCTGGTCGATGCCGAGCAGTCGGGCGTGGCGGACCGCACGGCGCATGAGGCGTCGCAGGATGTAGCCGCGTCCGTCCTTGGCGGGCAGGACGCCGTCGGCGATGAGGAAGGCGATGGAGCGGGCGTGCTCGGTGACGACCTGGAAGGAGACCTTCTCCTCGCCGCTGCCGGGGTAGTCGCGGCCCGCGAGTTCCTGGACCGTCTTGAGGGTCGGCAGGAGCAGGTCGGTCGTGCAGACGTTCTCGACGCCCTGGAGGATGGCGGCGAGGCGGTCGAGACCGAGGCCGGTGTCGATGCTCGGCTGGGCGAGGTCGCCGAGGATCGGGAAGTTGCCCTTCTTGTCGCCTTCGCCGCGCTGCGACTGCATGAAGACGAGGTTCCAGATCTCCATGAAGCGCTCGCCGTCGACGGCGGGGCCGCCTTCGGGGCCGAAGGCAGGGCCTCGGTCGTAGTGGAGCTCGGAGGAGGGTCCGCAGGGGCCGGGGACGCCCATGGACCAGAAGTTGTCGTCCATGCCCAGGCGTTGGATGCGCTCGACGGGGACACCGATCTTGCGCCAGAGCCGCTCCGCCTCGTCGTCATCCTCGTAGACGGTGACCCAGAGTCGGTCCTTCTCCAAGTTGTAGCCCTGGGCGTAGGCGATGGCGTCGGCCTTGAAGTAGTCGCCGAAGGAGAAGTTGCCGAGCATCTCGAAGAAGGTCGCGTGCCGGTTGGTGCGGCCGACGTTGTCGATGTCGGAGGTACGGGCGCACTTCTGGATACTGCTGGCGCGGGGGAACTCCGGGGTGACCTCGCCCAGGAAGTAGGGCTTGAACTGGTTCATACCGGCGTTGGTCAGCAGCAGGGTCGGATCGGAGGGGATCAGCGGACTGGACGGGACCTGGCGGTGCCCGCGGGAGGCGAAGTAGTCCAGGAAGGTGGAGCGGATCTGCGTCGAGCGCATGGCGGTATGGCCTCACGGAAGAGTCGTGGAGGGTAGGGGGAGATCACACGCCGAGCCGGGCCGAGAACAGGGACTGAGAGGTTCTCAGTTCTCCAGCTCGACGCAGATAGCTCGCGCCCCCACGGTGTAGACCATGACTCCAGATCCGTTGCTCACTGGGTGGTGCAGCCAGCACTGACAGAACGGTGTGCTGTGGCCGCACCACCAAGATAGCGGGTCCGACGTCAAGATCGCTGACTTCTTCCTGCTGCCACATGCCCACCAGAACGAACAGTGCGGCGGTCACGTCCATCGAGAATGGGAGGACGACGTCAGCGCCGGACTGGGCGCGCGGTAGGGCGGCGATGACAAGGAACGCGAGCCCCCGGATTCGGCTCGCGCGAGCTGGCCAGGAGTCCGTCCTACCGCCAGTCGAGGACGAGCAGGCTGCGGGCAAAGATGCATGATGTTGCCCTGGCAACCGCAGGCTGTACGGCCGACCACCTGTCACCCAGTCAGCACAAGCTGCCCTGCCGGCGTACGGGGTGCACCATGGAAGACCTGTCGGGCATGCCACTCGCGATGCCGCCCGGAAACGGATGGAAGGCCCACCTGCGGACCGAGGACCAGCCGCCCCGCCAGCCCAAGCACGTGCTGCCTGCTCGCCTCGCTGCGGCCGACGAACCGCTGCGAGACAAGAATGCGATGCCCCTCGCCCAGGCCCAGGACGCCCTTGTCGAAGAGTTTGTGGTGCAACGAGCACAGGCACAGGCCGTTGTCGACCTCGTCCGGACCGTCGTATGACCACCAGCGCACATGCGCGGCCTCCAGCCCGACGCTGCTCGCGCCGAGCATCCCGTCGTAGCCGCAGAAGGCGCACTGGAACTCATAGGCCGTCAGGACGAGTTCACGCATCCGCCGATCCCGCTGCCGTCGCGCAGCGGTCTCCGCACCACCCGGCAGGCCGGCCACGGGCCCGGTCTCGGCCAGCTCCAGGTCGAGGCCGACGGCCTCGCACAGATCGGTGTGCAGTGACGGCGGGAAATGGATGTCCAGCAGCAGTCTGGCCAGCCGCCCCAGTAGCGAAGGCTCCGCGGCGAGCGCTGTCCGCAACTCCGGCACGAGCCTGCCGGTAGCGCCGCTGGAACGGAGAGCCCGGACCCCACTCCCCGGGCTTCCCTGCCCACGATCGGTCCTGACCTCCCACACGCCGTCACTGACCAAATGATGGAAGGGGTACGCGGGGGTCGTCGGGTTCGGCGGCCCGTACTCGACCAGCAGCCGCTTTAGCTCCTCCTCGACCACGCTGTAGCGCAGTTCACCATCAGCATCCTGCTGGAAGCTGCCGAGCGCGTACAGCAGCAACAACGGCTTGTGCGGTGCGCGGACCTCGTTGTTCGTCCACTGTCGCAGCTTCGCCACCCGATCGAGCCAGTCCATGGCCGCCAGCGTAGTTCGTGGCACCGACGTCAACTCCGTTGCGGTGCTTGGCGTCTCAGCCTAGGTACGGGTACGTGCCAGCGAGGCAGTCGCCGACCTGCTGGCGCATGCTGGGGGTGGATGTCGTACTGGTCGAGGTCCGCAGGCTGGATCCAGCGGACGCCGTCGGCGTAGGCGACCATGTGGTGCGGGTTGGCGTAGACACTCAGAAAGCCGGTGACCTCGGCGATAACACCGATCTCCTCCAGGCAATCGCGCACCGCACACTGGGCGGCTGTCTCGCCGATGTCCCGAGCTCCACCAGGCAGGGCCCACTGCCCGGTGGAGCAGCGGCGCTGGAGCAGGATGGCGCCGTTATCGTCGACAACGAGCAGGTTGCTCGCAGGTATGAGTGGTCCGAACTTGGCCGGTTCAAACTCGCAGACACGTGTCCGGGCCAAGGAGCGTTGTGATCAACTAGGGCCGTTGCTGCTCTCACACCGGGATGTGGACGCTGATGAGCGATCAGGCGGGCGAGCTCGAGCCATGGCGGATCCACGGAGATCGAGTGGTGTACGACAACCCCTGGGTGAAGCTCGCCCTGGTGGATGTCGAGCCGCCAGGAGTTCCGCGGTTCGAGCATCATGTGGTCAGGCTGAAGCGGGTGGCCATTGCGGCGGTCATGGACTCCGAGGACCGTGTGCTGATGCTGTGGCGATACCGCTTCGTGCCGAACTCCTGGGGCTGGGAGCTTCCGGGCGGCATCGTCGATCCCGGGGAGGACGGCCGGCAGGCGGCGCTGCGTGAGGTGGAGGAGGAGACCGGCTGGCGTCCGGACGGCCTTGACCACGTGGTGACGTTCCAGCCGATGGTCGGGATGGTGGACTCCCCCCACGAGGTCTTCGTCGGCGAGGGAGCGACCTTGGTGGGCGAGCCCGAGGAGGGCGAGGAGGCCGGACTCATCTCGTGGGTGCCGCTGGCCGATGTTCCGGCGCTCATGGCGGAGGGGAAGCTGATGGGCTCCGGCACCCTGGTGGCGCTCCTTCACATCCTGGCTGCCCGAAAGCGGTAGGTCGCCTTCGGGCCAGACCCCCGGCGACAGCTGGCGCATGCTGGGGTGGATGACGTATCGGTCGAGATCGGCGCTGGATCCAGCGGACGCCGCCTGCCTCGTCGTTGATCGTAGGCTCACCGCCCAGGGGGCGGCCGATGTAGGCGTTCTCGTACTACTGGCGGATCTCGCCATCGGTGTAGGCGGTGATGCGGTTGGGGTTGGTGTAGACACCCAGGAAGCCGGTCACCTCGGCGATGACGCCGGCCTCGTCGAAGAACAGCACACCAGATGCGGTGCGGGGCTGGGCCACCGCCTCGTGACCTTGGGAGTCAGTCATGATCCGGGCCTCGCCGACGCCCCCAGCCGAATCTGCGGGCAGGCGCCTACGGCTGCGGGCGCAACAGACTTGAATCCGTATTCGTCACCTTGACGCAAATTCGCCGGAACAGGCTGGCCGCGCCGCTTGGGTCTGACATGCTGAAGGTCCATCGAGAGGGGCCTCAAACGATGCAGTGGAAGATCCATGGGGAACGTCCCATCTACGAGAACCCATGGGTGAACCTGTGGTTGGTCGACGTCGAGCAGCCCGACGGGCACCGCTGGGAACACCACGTGCTCAAGTTGCGGCACCTGGCCGTGGCTGCGGTGGTGAACGACCAGAAGCAGGTGCTGATGATGTGGCGGCACCGCTTCATCACCGACTCGTGGGCCTGGGAGCTTCCCATGGGCCTGATCGAAGCTGACGAGACCCCCGCGGAGGCTGCCGCCCGCGAGGTGTTGGAGGAGACAGGCTGGAAGACCGGTGAGGTCAAGCCGCTCATCTACGCGCAGCCTGCGAACGGGATCACCGACTCGGAACACTTCGTCTTCCGGGCCGACGCCGTCGAGTACGCCGGACCACCAACCGAACGGAACGAGTCGGACCGCGTTGAGTGGATCCCGCTCACCGAGCTGCGCGGCATGATCGACCGCCGCGAGATCGTCAGCAGTGGCTCCCTGGTCGGTGTGCTGTACCTGCTGCTCGATGAGGCCGGCCTGTAGTCAGATGCTCATGTCCCGGATGCGTACCGACAACTCGGCGGCCGGCCGGGTGGTGCGGTAGGGCACCAGCAGCTGACGGAACTCCTGGAGGTGCGCGAGCACTCTGGGGGACGCCACCTCGGCTGCCAGGTCGAGGGCCCTCCCGGCCGTGGCGCACGCCAACTCCATCTCTCGACGTTGGAGTTGGGTGCGCGCGAGCCAGAAGGAATGGAACGCGCGCCCCCGAAGGTTCGCCGCCGCCTCGCTGCGCAGGGCCTCTTCGATGAGCGGTTCGGCCGCAGACGCGTCGCCGAGCTGGCCCAGCGCGATGCCGGTGTCGACGGTGAGCTTCGTCCGATCGAAGTACTGGACCCACGCCGGGCTGTCATCGGCGGGGTCGATCCGTTCGAAGTACCGATGCGCGTCCGCGATGGCTCGGCGGGTGGACTCCTGGTCCTGCGCGCTGGCATGGCCGAAGGCTTCCCGCATGGACAGCATCGCCATCAGCCTCGGCGTGCCGGCGTCGAACCGAGCGCTGTCCTGCGCGGCCCGGGCCAAGGTGATCGCGTCGCGGGCCTTGTCCTCGTAGGTGGCCTGGAGGCTGAGGCAGGAGAGCACGTTGGCGACGAACGGCCGGTCGTCGATCTCGCGCGCCAGGCGCAGAGCATCGGTGAAGTAGGTCCGAGCCGTGCTGTACTCCCGGGCGTCGAAGTACGTCCACCCCGTGAGGCGTGCGAGTTCGGCCGCGATGCCGTGGAGACTGCGCTGGTGGTTCGGATCGGCCGTGTCGCGCAGAATGCCCATGACGTATCGCAGTTGGCCCATCACGGCCGGCCGAAGTGCTTCGCCGCCGTGCTCGTCGTCGCGTCGCCAGTAGTCCTCGATGGATGCCTGGAGGGACCTGAGAACCGTCGGCGTGGCCTTGGCGCCGGCCGCGATGGCGAGGATGTCGTCCAGCTCGCGATTCGGCAGCACCGAATCCCCGGTTGAGGTGACCTGGTGGCTCATCGGCCGCGTGGTGTCTCGGGAAGTGGCCGACAGACGCTCCCACGCTCGGGGAGCAAGGCCGACCATGTGGCCGGGGATGCGGAGGCCGTCCGCGATGCGCTCGATGACGGCCATGTTGGTGATCGTCCGACTGCCCGCGATGACTTCACCCACTCGACTGGGCGTCAGCTCGCAGACCCTGGCGATGCGGGACGGATGGAAGCCACCCTTGGCCTTCGCCAACCCGAAGATGACCGCGAAGTCCCGCACCTTGCAGGCGGCGACCATCTCGGGGTCCGCCAGCAGGCGACTCGGCAGCCCCGACGAAGGCGTGGATTCGGTCATGTCCGGCACCCCCAGCACCGGGAAGATCATCACTCGGTGTCACGTGGCATAACTGACCGCGAGTCTACCCATGGTGGGTACACACCTGGCCCTTATTCCGGAACCGCCCGCCCGGCAATCCTGGGGTTCCTCCGAGAGCAAGCCGGAGGAACCCCGACTGAGAGGGCGGTCCGTGCTGATGAGCCCGACGAACAACGCCGAGCTGCCGGCACCACAGACGTGGGAGGTTGAGCCGGAGCTGACGGCCGTCCCGTCAACCCGCCGCCTGATCAAGGGGATTGCCCAGCACTGGAGCGTCCCGTTGTCCGATGCCGCGCTGCGGGACGTCGAGCTCTGCGCCAGCGAGGTGCTCACCAACGCGGTCGAGCACACCCGCGCCCGGTTCCGGGTCACCGTGCGGTGGACCGGCGATCGTCTGCGCGTCGAGGTCGCGGACAACAGCCTCTGTACGCCCGACCCCGGCAGCGCTGAGGACACGATCACGGGCGGACGTGGTCTCGTCCTGGTCGACGGGCTCGCCCACTCCTGGGGCTGGTATCCCGAGGGCGCCGGCAAGGTCGTGTGGTTCGAGTGCGCCGCTGACCAACTGGTGACCGGAGACAGACGGCTCGCCGTCCTTGTCCACGCCACGCAGGCCCAGACAGCTTGCCTGCCGCAGTCAGCCTGACCCTCTCAGTCTCCACCCGGCCCCTGGGGGATCACGGGCCGGGTGGACGCGGCGCCGGTCGCCATACCCCTTTGGTCGGCTGGCGCCACTCCAGTCTTCCTGCCGGCACCCCGGCGGGAGTTCTCAAGAAGAAGGGAAGAAGCACATGGTGCAGGACACCCCGACGGCTCCGGTCGCTGAGGGCGGCCTCCTGGTCGCCGCGCGGAAGATCGCCGCTGCCCGGGCTCGTACCGAGCAGCCGTCCGACGTCAGCAGCGGCCGTTCCGACGGCAACGACTGATAAGGACGCCCACGATGCATGATGCCGCTTCGTGGGCGGCGCGTCTGGGCGGGGACTCGTTCCTCGCCCAGACGTTCAACCGCTCCTACGCCGTCATCCCAGGGCAGACCGCCGACGTCGCCGGCCTGCTGTCCTGGGACGACCTGAACTCCATCCTCGCCACCCAGCGCCTGGAGCCCCCTCGGCTTCGGCTGTCGATGGACGGCGAGATGCTGCCCCTGCACCGGTACGCGCTGCCGGTGACCACCCGCCGGGCGGTGACCTGGCACCGCATCCAACCGGCTGAACTGCAGGCGCGGTTGGCCGAGGGTGCCTCGCTGGTGCTGGACTCGGTCGAGAAGATCCACCCGCCGATCGGGGCCGCCGCCGAGGCCCTGGAACGGTTCCTCGGCACGCTGGTGCAGGTCAACGCCTACGCCTCGTGGACCGAACGGGAGGGCTTCGGCACGCACTGGGACGACCACGACGTGGTGGTGGTCCAGATGTACGGGGCCAAGCGCTGGCGGTTGTACGGCCCCACCCGGACCGCGCCGACCTTCCGGGACGTGGAGGCCCCGGACCAGCCGGAAGGCGACCCGGTAGCCGATCTCGTCCTGACGGCCGGGGACGTGCTCTACCTGCCGCGCGGCTGGTGGCACGCGGTCAGCGCGGACCAGGGAACGCCGTCCCTGCACCTGACCTTCGGCCTGGTCACCCACACCGGAGCCGACCTGCTGACCTGGGTGGTGGACCAGCTGCGCTCCCACCTCGCCTTGCGGCTGGACGTGCCGCGCTTCGCCTCACACGGCGAGCAGGCCGCGTACGTCGACGAACTGCGCAAGGAGATGCTGACCGAGCTGTCCGATCCCGAACTGGTCAGCCGCTGGGCCGAGTCGGTCGACACCACGCACTACGGCCGGGCGGTCACGTCCCTGCCCTACATCGACGGCCTTCCGGCTCGGCCGGAGATCACGGTCCGGCTCACCGCGCCTCGGGCCAGGATGACCGAGAGCGGGCCGGACGGCACCGTCACCCTCGCGGCGGCGGGGACCGCGTGGGACTTCGCCGGCCAGGCGGCCCCGCTGCTGCGGGTTCTGCTGGCCGGGCAGCCGGCCACCCTCGGATCGCTGGCCGCTACAGCCGACCTGGAGGTGAAGGACGTGGCGTCGCTGCTCTCCGTCCTGATCAAGGGCCAGGCTGCCTCCGTGGTCGGGACGGCGCTGTGACCGCCGCCCTCGCGCTGGGAACGTACCGGGTGCGCGCCGTCAGCCAGGCGGCGCGCACCGCCCTCGCTGCCGGGGCACGATGGGTGGACACCGCCCCCAACTACGCCCACGGGTTGGCGCATCAGGAGCTGGCGTCCGTGTTGGCTGCCCACCCGAGCGTCCGGGTGAGTACGAAGACGGGCTTCCTCACGACCGCCCAAGGGCGTGCCGCCGTCGAGGCCAACGTGCTCACCCCGGAGCAGGCGGGGGTAGGCCACAGCCTCGATCCCGCGTTCGTGCGGTGGCAGACCGAGCAGTCCCTGAGTGTGCTGTGCCGCGCCGACCTGGTCTTCGTCCACAACCCCGAGCAGGCCGCGTCCAGCCACGACCGCACCCGACTGCACGGTCTTCTACGGGGAGCGTTCGCCGTACTGGAGGACTTCGCCCAGGCCGGCCGAATCGGCGGCTACGGCGTCGCCACCTGGTCGGGCCTGAGCTCGGGCGCGTTGACGGTGGCAGAGCTTCTCGGCCTGGCCGAACAAGCCGCCGGCTCTGCGAGTCACCACTTCAGCGGACTGCAGCTCCCGGTGAGTCTGGTCATGGCCGAGCCCATCGCCAAGGCGCTCGACGGCGGCGGACCCCTCGTGGAGGCGGGGGACGCCGGGGTGATCACCTTCGCGTCCGCTCCGCTCCATGGCGGAGAGCTCCCAGGGTTGATGACACCCGAACTGGTGGACCTCATCCGGCCCGGGATGTCCGCCCCGGCCGCTGCGCTGCTGGCCGTGGCGTCGTGCCCTGGCCTGGATGTGGTGCTGCTGTCCGCGAGCACCGCGAATCACTGGCACGATGCGGAAAAGGCTGTGGCCATCCCGCTGGAACGCGACCGAATCAGGAGCGTGATCGATGCACTCGCCGCCGGATGAGGAGACCAGACTCCGCATGGAGGCCGCCCACGCCAATGCGGCTGCACTTCTCGGGCTCACCTGTACCAGCGCTCCTGTGTGGGGGTTCCTCGGCTGCACGATCAGCCGGCGGGCCAGTGACCTCTGGCTGCGCGTGGCCTCCACTGCCAAGGCGAACGCTGGCCGGAAGCAGGGGGAAGGCAGCGTCGGTGCATCGGTCCTGGTGTCGGACGACGTGCCGCGTCCCAGACTGCACGACGTGCTCGACTGGACCGACGACACCTACGCCTACAAGGCCGAGGTCGCCGACTACGTCCCTCATCCGGTCATCTCGCCCGACCGGCCGGACCTGGCCCACGATCCCGGCCTCCCGGACGAGTGGTGGGGGAGCCTACGGCGAGCCCTCCATCGGCTGGGCCAGGCGGAGGGCGTTCGGATCACCGTGCGGTCCGGTTGGATCGACAAGGCGTTCCCGCAGTTCCTCGGCATCCCCGCACCCGAGAAGATCGAGCGCGTGACCGGCCACGGTGACCTTCACTGGGGCAATCTCACCGCACCGCTCGCCCTCCTCGACTGGGAACGCTGGGGCCGGGTGCCCGTCGGCTATGACCCCGGCCTGCTCCACGCCAACAGCCTGTTGGTTCCCGGGCTCGCCGCTCGCATCCGAGACGAGTTCTCCTCGATCCTCGGCACGCCCGCCGGCCGGATCGGCGAACTGGCCGCGCTGGCCGAGATGCTGCAAGCAGTCGCACGGGGCTGGTATCCGGAGCTCGCCCCGCTTCTCGCCGAGCGCGCCACCGAACTCACCGACGTTCAACCCCCCGTCGCCGAGCACTCGGAGATCACTGCGTGACTGCCCTGGCAGTCCGGGCCGGCGGACGCCCCTCGTTCAACAGGACTGTGGGCAAGGGGCGTTCCGGTGCCAGGCTGCTCCTCGACGCTTGGATCAGGCATACCCAGTCCTGGGTACCGACGTTGTGATCCACCAAAAGCCGGCGTATTCCCGGCTGGCACGCTGGGTCCAGATCCAGCGGCTCTGTTCGGCCTGCCTCCTTCCTAGCGGGGCCAGTCGTCACAACCATCCAGTGCCATGAGCGTTGGTCATGCCGGGTGTCGAACTCGGCGAGGGTGGTCCAGCCCTTCCTCCACTGGCCTCGGCCGTGATACTTCGCTCGGCAAGAGCACGTACACAGTGCACCTCTCGCGTTCTTGCAGCTAGACGTGCACGCCTCATGTGGGTTGTATTCGCGGCCCACCATGACGTGCCGACTCCTGGCAAGCAACTCACCTGCCAGGTGTAGAAAATGCTGGTTGGGGACCGTCCAGCATCCTCGCCGCTCGTTCCAGACGGGCCTGTTTTTGGTCCGGAGATAGGAGCTGATCAGCTCTTCGTGGTCCCAGCTAGTGCGTTGGGGGAGCCAGATGCCGAGTGGCCCGCTGGCCGGGAGCGCGATAGAGGCATGGTGATCGTCGCGCCAGCCCGGGAGCCAGCCTGGGGGCTTGAGGAAGGTACGTAATGGGGCTGTAAAGCGCTCCGCGCGGCGCACTGGTGAGAGAACACCTTCACCACGTTTCCCGGTCGCTTCTTGGGCTGGCATGCCAGACGCGAAGCACTGAAACGGGCTGTGCTTGGTTCGACAGTGAGGAACGACATTTCCAGACTCGTCGACGTCGACGATCTGTCCGCAGGTCCGGCACATCGCGTCAGGTCTCAAGTGGCTCCGTCCATTGTGGCGCGCCTGGTAGGTGCCTTCGGGACTGTGGGGAGTTAAGCACTCCGAGTGAGCGTACTGGTGCATTGCTGTGAGCGCTGGGCTAATCCGTACATCAGACGAGACCGCTAGGGACGGCCTCTGTCCACCGCGCAACTGGCCCGGTTGGGGCGCGCACGGCGCCCCAACCGGGTTCGCTAGCAAGATGGGTGGTCGATAGTGGTCAGCGGCTTGGTCGCGTCGTCCGCGGGATAGGCGGTGTCGGCGGAGGTGTGGTGAGGCGGGTGATCGCTTCGGTGGCCGCCCGGGAAGCGCCAGCAGTCCTGGAGAGGGCAGCTGCGGTACGACGCTCCTCCGGCGTGGCCGTCGGCACGGGGGCGGGGAGGCCGGCGTCACGGCGGATGCGCCAGGTGAGGACGGCTGCGGGCGAGGCGGCCGTGGCGAGTTCGCGTCGTCCTGCGGCCTGGGCGAGCAGGACCGCGGGGTCATGGCCGACCGCTTCAACCTCGGCAAGGGTGACGGCCAGGGCGCCCCAGCTGCCGCTGCCCAGGACCCGGGTGCTTTGGTCGGCGGGCAGTGCCTGCCGGACGGCCTGCGCCTGCCGGTCCCGAACGGGCTGGGGCAGGCTGCGGCCCCGGGTGTCGAGGTGGGCGATCGGCTTGCCAGCGTGGCGCGCATACGCGGTGCGCAGGTGGGCGGCGGCATCGCGGGCGTGGCCGGCCTGGCGGTGGTGGCCCTGGGCGGCGTGCAAGAAGGTCGTCTGAGTGCGCCGCGCGACGCCCGAACTGACCACCGGCGAGCGGGTCGTGGGCGATCCAAAGTCGAAGGCCGGCAAGCGCCCTGTCGGCATCCCGCCGGAGATCGTCCCGGAGTTCGAGCATCATCTGGCCTGCTACGCGCAGGAGGGGGACGACGGCCTACTGTTCGTCGGCGAACGCGGAGCTCCGTTCCGCCGCTCGACCTTCGGCCGCAAGTGGCGCAAGGCCCGCGCGAAGATCGGCATGGACGACCTCCACTTCTACGACCTGCGCCACACCGGCAACGTCCTCGCCGCCAGCACCGGCGCCAGCCTCAAGGACCTCATGGCCCACATGGGCCACGCCTCCGTCCGCGCCGCGCTGATCTACCAGCACGCCACGGCCGAGCAGCAGACCAAGATCTCCAACGGGATCTGCGCGGCCGTCGTCGATATCCGCACCCGTCGTCGGCGCGCTCCCTCCGAGAGCACAAAGGAAGCCCGCGAGGCGTAGAAGCCCCAATCGCCAAGAAGCCCGGCCGGCCTCACCGGCTGGCCGGGCTCCCCAACACCGACACGTCCTCTACCACCGTCCCGCGTCGACGCACATGTATGTCTGCCTGCAGGATGCGACCGGGAGGGACCCGACACATCCGTCAACTCGGCCAGTCTCCGGGCCTGATCAGCCACGCTTCGGGTCGACAGCCGGTTCGACTGGGGGCCTGTGTCCGACATGGGCCTCGTACCGGTACTCGGCTTCCAGCACCGCGACAACCACGTCCAGAGACCCAGACAGGAACATCCAGGGGTCCTCGACAGCGTCGCGGACCCGCGACACCCACCCACTGGCCGGTGCCTGACACTCCAGCCAGGGCAAGCCGCTCAGGTGGCTGTAGACGTAGACCTTGCCAGCGAGTCCATGGCGCGTCAGCAGTCCCTCGATCCAGCGGTCCACCGCTTCCGGCTCGACGTCGTCAGGCAAGGTCTCGATCGGTTCGACGGAGATGTCCCAGAAGCCCCAGGTGGTTTCCCTGACCCAGGCGGGCACCGCACTGGACTCGATCCCCTGTCCCGTGAACAGCCCGGACAGCTTTCGACTGATTCCCTCCAGCGCTGTCTTTTCCCGATGCTCTCTGAGTTTCTTCTGGAGCTTACTTTCCATCGCATCCGCTCTGGTTGTAGTAGATGTGATGTTTCGGCAGGATCTGCTTGTACGGCCTGCCTTGCATGTTCACATCGCGCGGCTCTCCTTCCGGAGCCTTTCCTGCGTGGAAGTGCGGGTAAGGCGCCCTGGCGTCGGACGTGTGCTCGGCGATGACCCTGGCACCCTGCGGAGTCTCGTACTGGTAGTAACGCCCCCATCCCGCTCGCGGGTCCTTGTTGGGGTCCCCCTTGGGATCGTACGGCCGGTAGACGTAGTTGGCCCTGTGCTGCTGCTTCGGGTCCCCGCCGATCGTCCATTGGCGGATCGGCTGGTTTCCGCGGGGTATACCGGCCATGTCCCTGGCGGCGTTGAAGGCTTCCCGCCGCGAGTTGAACACCGGATTGTGTTCAGCTGCGAGACCGAAGGGGTCGATCCAGGTATGGGGGTTGTCGACGTACGTGTGCGGATTGGGGGCAGGCGCGAGGCCGAGGGGATCGGGAGTGAGGTAGCGGGCCGTGGTGGGGTCGTAGTACCGGTGGTGGTTGTAGTGGAGGCGGGTTTCGGGGTCGTAGTACTGGCCAGGGAAGCGGAGCGGTGTGCTGGTGATGCTGGTCCTGGGCTGAGTGGTGGCGCCCCAGAGGGCGGTGCGGGCCTGCCACGCGGTGGTGCCGTCGGGATTGAGCAGATGTGTCGGAGTGCCAACGAGATCAGTGATGATGGCGAAGAAGCGGCGGTCGATCTCGTCCTGGGTGACTTCGGGAGTGACCAGGCGCTCGGTCTGAGCGACCGGGTGGTAGCCGTGGTGGTCCCACGTCAGGGTGTAGGGGCCGGGCAGGGCCGGGCTGTGCGCAGTCTGCTCGGCGAGGGTGGGGCCGTCCCACGTGAAGTCGGTCCACTCGGTCACGACCGCGCCGTCGCCGTCTCCGGTGACGTGCTGCTTGGCGATGCGCCGACCGAAGGGGTCGTAGAGGTACTGCCAGCGGGAACCATCGGGTGTGGTGACAGAGGCGAGACGGTCTTCCGCGTCCCACGTGTAGCACCAGGTGTCGATCCGGCCAGATATCGTCGCCTGTTTGCGGGTGATGACACGACCCTGCTCGTCGTGTTGGTAACTGGTGCGGCCGGCCGTCCGGATGAGGGTGCCGTGGTAGGTTCGCCCGCCCTGGGCGGCCTCGTCGCGACGGGTCGGCCAAGTGGCGTCGGTCAGGTTGCCGAGGTCGTCATAGGCATACGCCTCAGTCCAGTTGGCGGCCTGGACGGAAGTGACCCTGCCGACGCGGTCGAGCGTGAACTGGCTGGTGCCGGTGTGTTGGTCGGTGATGGCGGTCAGGGCACCGTTCGGACAGTAGGTGTAGGCGCGGTGCTGCAGGAGGCTCTTGCCCGAGCCATGGGTGAGAGCCTGCGCGGTGAGACGGTGGAGGCCGTCCCAGGTGGTGGCGAGCGTCAGATCCGGTCCGATACGGCGCGTCATCTCCCGACCGGCGAGGTCGCGCTCAAAGGTGACCGCGTGGCCGGAGGCTGAGATCGAGCAGACGCCGCCCGCCGGGTCGTAGGACCAGGCGGTCTCGGCCCCGGACGGGGTGCGGCGGCTGGTCCGGCGGCCGAGCACGTCATAGGCGAGGTCGAGCGTCCGTCCATTGATCGTCTCAGCTGTGAGACGGCCCATATTGTCATGGACACGGTTCAGCTCGACGCCGGGAATGGACGCCTGGATGAGACGACCGGCTCGGTCATAGCCGTACGTCGCGGTCCGGCCGTCGGCGTTTTTGGAGACCATGTTGCCCATGGCGTCGTAGCTGTACGTGACGGTCTGTCCGAGGGCGTTCGTACGGGAGATCAGCTGACCTGCCGCATCGAAGGTGCATGAAAGTGTGGAGCCGTTAAAGTCCGTCTCTGCGACCGCTTGGCCTGTCGGGGCGTAGGCGTAGGTCCAGGTCAGGCCCTGCGGGTTGGTGACTCCGGTGAGTTGGAGCTCCGTGTCGTAGGTGAAGGTGTAGCGGGCGCCGTCGGGCCCGGTCCGGGCAGCGAGCAGGTCGAAGTGGGTGTACTCCATCGCCGTCACGGCGCCGATCTGGTCGGTGTGGGAGAGGGTGTTGCCCTCGGCGTCGTAGGTCCAGACTTCGGCAGCACCATCGGCGGTGACCTGCGAGATGAGTCGTCCCTCGACCGTCCACGTGTAGTGCGTGGTGTGTTCGAGAGGGTCCGTCACGGCGATCGGGCGGCCGAAGGCGTCGCGGTGATAGGCGGTCCGGCCTCCGACCGGGTCGATGACCTCGATGACCAGGCCGGCGGCGTTGTCGCGCACTTGGGTGGTGTGGCCCAGCGCGTCCGTCACGGACGACAGGTGACCGGCTTCGTCATAGCCGAATCGGGTGGTCACACCGGCCGGGTCGGTCAGGGCGATGCGATTGCCCGCGTGGTCGTACGTCTGCCGCCAGATCGCGCCGTCCGGTGTCTCCACCTCGATGGGCAGGCGCAGGTTGTTGTACCGGACGGACATGTGCGTGCCGTCCGGGTGGTCGACGTGGACGATCTCACCGTCGATGTCCAGGGTGTAACGGGTGGTGCGGCCGAGTTGGTCGGTGTGGGAGAGCAGACGCCCATAGCGGTCGTGATCGGTGTACACGGTGTTGCCGGCCGGGTCTACGACCTTGGTGAGATGGTGGTACCGGTCGTAGTGGTAGCGCGTGCGGTGGCCCAGGCTGTTGGTGGCTGTGGTCACCCGGTTCTGCTCGTCGTAGTCGAAGGCAGCGGCGAGCGCCCCGTTCGAGCCGTGCCCGCGGATCACCCGGCCGTCGACGCCGTACTCATACGCGTACCAGAAGCCGTTTCGGTCCGTCCACGAGGTGATTCGGTCGTCAGCGTCGTAGCTGTACACCAGCGGAGTGCCGGTCGAGTTGATGATCTCGGCGAGGCGGCCTCGGGCGTCGTAGCCGTAGGTCATCACGGTGGTGCCCAGTCCGCGATTGGTGCCGTCGAGCAACCGGAGGGCCTCGATGCGGGGGCCGGCCGCCGTGTGGATGACATCGACTGCGACCCGGTATCCGCCGGAGTGGTGGATCTCGGTTGGGAGCCCACTGTCGTCATACAGATAGTCGATGCGGTGTCCGTTGCGGTCGGTCACGGCGCTCAGTGGGCGGGTTGCCCCTTCCCCGGGTATTGCTGCGAAATGGCGTATCCAGCCCGCTTCGGCGTCCTCGATCCTTATGACGTCGTCATCCTGCTCCCACGTCAGTGGCCAGCGAGCACCGTCGGTCGGCATGACCTTCTGGCCAGGCTGGACAGGGCGCGGGTAGTGGAGGATCTCGGCGTCTTCCCCCGCGCAATGGATGCCCTGGTCGTCGATCTGCACGCGCTGGTCCAAGGTGGAGGACCATCCAGGCCCGAAGTGGCGTCCGCTCAGGTATCCCGAGGCATACGACCGCCGGATGGCCAGGGGCAGGGCGCCGGGCAACTCGAGATCGGTCTTCGACATGATCATCTGGCCGGAGACCACATCCACCGGGTCACCAGCAGTCTGGCACTTCCGGTTGCCGTGTGATGCCTGGCCGGGCTTGCTAGGTCCGCCCAGCGACGGCTCTCCCTTGCCCGGTCGACCACCTGCCCTGACGCCGCCGCCAGACATACGAGGCTCGTGGGGCAGATCCTTCTTGCCGCCGTCGAGGATCCTTCTCAGCTCCGCCGCGTGCTTGGCGTCGGCTTCGGCGGTGTTCTCGGCGACCTTCTTCAGGTTGTTCCCGGCGGAGTGGTAGAAGTCCTTCACCGCCTTGCCGGCGTCCTTCGCCAGCGTGCCGCCGATCTTCTGCGCCGCATGCTCCAGCGCCTTGACGATCTGATTGCTCACTCGAAGCTCACCCCCGCAAGCTTGGACTGGAACGCCTCAGCGTGAGCGGCCACCGCCTCGGCGTGGTCGTGCATGGTCTGCGCATGCGCCTTCAGCGCTTCCGGGTCGATCCGGAAGCCGGAACCCGCCGACCCGCCGCCGGATACCCCGAGTGCGGACTCCGCAGCCTGGAACACCAGCCCGCTCACCGCCCGTCCGACGACCTCCACGAGCGGGTCGACAGCGGCCTCGATGACCTGGCCCATGATGTACTGCTCCAGTTGCTGCTCCAGGTAGTTGACGAGTTTCTTCGCCGCCTCCTCGATCAGCACCAGAGCAGCCTCTGCCGCACCGAACGTGGCGACGGCCGCCGCCTGGTCCGCCACGAAGGCCGCAGCCATGGCCACCAGCTCGGCGATCGCCTCCGCCTTCATGGCCACGATCACGTCTGCCGCCACGTCCAGAGCGGTGGCCACCACGTGGCATGCCTCAACCAACTCGTTCATGTGACTACTCGACAGCTGTGACCACTTGGCCAGCAGGGCCTCGTACGACGCGCCCTCGTACGCCTCTCCGATCTGTTGCACGGTAGAAGTGGACTCCTGGTGCGTCTGCTCCACATTGCTCGCGAACTCCCGCACATGCGACGCGAATTCGCGGACCTTGTCCTCGTTCACCTGAGGCCAGTTGATCCCGATGAACTGAAGGAACGACACCACCTCACCAGGCAACTCAATCGCCACAGCACCCCCACTCGGCAGATAATCCGATAGAGGCTACCCCGTTGGCGTGCACACGAGCATCCGACGCACGCACCCGACAGCGCCGAAAACAAGTAAGACGTCTCATGGTCGACCGGCACTCTCACCCGCCGCCGCGTGCGACCTCACCGCGCACGAACACACGGTCTCGGGACGGGCTGACCGACCCCGCAGCGACCGGTCTCGCCGGGTCCGCACCCTTCGTCGGGGTCCTACAAACTCGAGCGATCGTCGCACCGCCGGATCAGGGACCGAGCCTCGTTGCACCGAGGGCTGACCAGACGAGGCACGCCGTGATACAGATCACTAAAGGTCGATCTCGCAATTTGAGATGCCCGCGACCAGCAGTGAACCGAAAATCGCAAACATTCGCCAAAAGGATCTTGATCCGGCCTACACGCGATGCCCATCTGGCACGGATCTGGCACGGCAGGCCCCGATTGGTCCAGACAACAAGCAAGCCGCAGGCCTCTGGCCTGCGGCTTTGCGCTGGAGCGGGCGACGAGAATCGAACTCGCGCTATAAGCTTGGGAAGCTCATGTTCTACCATTAAACTACGCCCGCGTGACGAGCCGTCAGTGACTGCTCGATCATTGAACACTCTACCCCATTCGAGGGGGTGCTCGTGCCTGGCGTGAACGCGCCGCCGGGTCGATGCGCGAGGGTGGGGCGAGGCGTACCGTGTGGGCCGTTCCGCCGGGTTTGGTGAGGCGGCGAGCCGCTTCGTGAGATGTCCGGAACATCCCCTAATGTGTCGCTGTCCCGGGGCGTGGGCCCGCGCGGATATCGGCCACTGGTACGGCAGTTCCGCAGTACGGCGGTGCTGTCGTGCGGCAGGAGTACGGGGAAGAATGGGAAGGGGATCAATGGAGCAGCGGACCGTCGTTCGTTGTGCCGAGGGGCACCTGTTCAGTACCAGCACGTTCCCGATGCAGCAGCTCGGCGCCCGGCGGCTCGGGCCCGGCAGGCTCATCCGGTGTCCGCAGTGCGGACGGCTGCGCAGTTCGGTGCCGGCCGATGTGAGTGAACTGTCGGCGCCGCAGCTGGCGCGCGCACTGCGGCTGGAGGCCGCGCAGTTCCTGGCCTGAGGGTCGGGGACGGCGCCCGCCGAAGGCCCGGGGCGGCACCCGCCGCACAGCTGAGGCAGGGCAGAACGGACGACGTGGCCCCGGCCGGATTCGGCCGGGGCCCACGTGTGCACGTACTCTCGAAGCGTGCTGCTCTCTGACAAGGACATCCGTACCGAGATCGACAAGGGTCGGGTCGCTATCGACCCGTTCGACCCCGCGATGGTCCAGCCCTCCAGCATCGACGTTCGGCTGGACCGTTTCTTCCGGGTGTTCGAGAACCACCGCTACCCGCACATCGACCCCTCCGAGGAGCAGCCCGACCTCACTCGGCTGGTCGAGCCGGAGGAGGACGACCCGTTCATCCTGCACCCGGGCGAGTTCGTGCTGGCCTCGACGTACGAGGTGATCACGCTCCCGGACGATGTGGCGTCCCGGCTGGAGGGCAAGTCGAGTCTTGGGCGGCTCGGGCTGCTGACGCACTCCACGGCGGGCTTCATCGACCCGGGCTTCAGCGGGCACGTCACACTGGAGCTGTCGAATGTGGCCACGCTGCCGATCAAGCTCTACCCGGGGATGAAAATCGGCCAGCTCTGCCTGTTCCGGCTCTCCTCGCCGTCCGAGCACCCGTACGGCTCCGAGCGGTACGGCTCGCGTTACCAGGGTCAGCGCGGCCCGACGCCCTCGCGCTCGCACGTGAACTTCCACCGCACCAAGGTGTGACGACGCACCGGCACAAAGAGCCTTGACACGAAGTACCCCAAAGCAGGAACGAAATCCGGAGGGGGCGGACGGGGAGACCCGTCCGCCCCCTCCGGCGTGTTCAGGCTCGCTTCGGGCGGGTGACGGCGACGAGTTCGCTGCCGTCCTCGGAGAGGGTCAACTCGGTGCGCAGCTCGGCCAGTTCACCGAGGTGGTGCAGGTGGGTGCCGCCGCAGAAGATCTCGGCGGACCCGGCCGGGAGCTCGCAGTGCCAGCGGCGGCGGGCGGTCAGCTCGGGGCCGGGTACCTCGATGCGTACGGCGGCGTCGGCCGCGACCCAGGCGGCGAGCTGGGCGTTGACGGCCTCGGTGAGCGCCGGGACCGCCTCGGCGAGCGCGGGGTACTCCTCGGTCGCCTCCGCCGTGAAGCCCTTCTTGCGCAGGGACTTGCCGAGGCGGTAGGTGTCGGTGCTGGCCTCGGTGTCCATCACGGAGGAGGCCATCGCGAGGCTGTCGAAGTCGGGGTTGCCGAAGGCATCGGCGCGGCCCGGGTCCTTGCGCCAGCGCGGGGCCAGGGCGGCGTTCAGGGCGAGGGCGAGCAGGTGGCAGCCGCTGTGGGAGGCGGAGAGCAGGGCGCGGCGCTCGGCGTCCACGCGCAGCTCGGCCCGCAGGCCGACGGCGTCGGCCTGCGGCTGGGCCTCGACCACGTGCAGCACCAGCCAGGACCACTCCTCGTCGCCCCGCCGCACCGGGATGTCCGAACCGACCAGCAGCTCGCCGCCCTCGGGGCCGACGGCGCCGGTCAGGCAGTCCACCACCGGGTACGCGACGCCGCCGACTGCGAGTTCGCCGAGGTCGGCGGGCTGGTCGGGCCAGGTGTGGTCGAGCGGGTGGAACGGGGTCGCCTCGGTGACCACGGCGTACCGGCCGTCGGCCAGCGGGTGCACGGCGAGCACGGCCGACTCACCGGTCACCTCCCCGGCCGGGAAGCTGACGTGGGTGGTGGGGAGGAGGGTCATTCGGTGGCTCCGTGCACAGGGAGGATTCAAGGGAAGCGGGGCGGTCCCACCCTAGCCCCGGCCGGTCCCCTGTGGACCGGCCCGGACCCGTCCTCAGCCCCGCAGCACCGACGACGCCCCGGCGACCACGACCACCACGACCACCACGACCACCACGACCACAGCCTCAGCCGCGGCCGCAGCAGCCGGAGCCTCAGCCCAGCGTCGGCAGCTTGATCAGCACCAGCAGCGCAAGCAGTTGCAGCGCAGCCGCCCCGGCCGCCTTGCCCCAGGGCAGGTCGTGCAGGCGGCGGATCATCGTGGTCAGCAGGACCGCGCAGAACAGCCAGGTCGCCCAGCCGAGCACCTGCACCACGGGGTTGCCGGCCGGCAGGAAGAGGGCGAACAGCAGGCGTGGCGCGTCCGTGGTCCAGCCGATCAGTACGGCCAGACCGATCGTCGACTGCCAGGGGCCGTCCCCGCCGAGCTGCCTGGCCAGGGCGTACGTCACCGCGCCCAGCATGCCCCCGGCGAGGGCGAACCCGACGGCGGCCGCCGCGATCGCCCAAGCGGCCACGGAGAAGGTGGAGTTGACCACGTCGTTGTGGGTGGAGCCGATGCCGAGCACGGCGAGCACACCGTAGATCAGCGAGACGCTGAGCGCAGGCAGCCACACCTGGTGGTCGCGCATCCGGTCGAAGGTCCTGGTCGGCTCCCGGTAGATGCCCACCAGCAGCTGCTTCCACGGCAGTCGCGGCCCGCCGACGTGCGGGGTGGACTGGCCACCTGCCCGGTAGACGGCGACGTTGTCCTGCGCCGGGTAGTCCTGCTGGTCGTAGCCCTGGTACCCCTGCTGGTACGGCGGCTCGCCGTACGGGTACTGCTGCTCGCCGACGGCGAAGGCCCGGGTGTGCCCCGGCTCGTCCGCCCCGGAGGCGTACACCCCCGTCTGCCCGGCGCGCGCGTTCGCCTGGTACGCCCCCTGGCCGGGGTACGCCTCACCCTGGTACTCCTCGTGCGGCGCGGTGAAGTACTCGGGCTGCCCGGACTCGTACGGCGGGTCGTGCTGCGGCCCGCGCCCGTACTGCTGCGCCTGGGCGTCCGCGCGTGCGCGCGCGCCCGAGGGCCCACCGGGCGCCGCCGACCAGCCCTGTCGGGGGTCTGCGGCGCCCTGCCCGTTCTCGTATCCGTTGCCAGCCACGCATCGACGTTACCCGTTCACCACGACCGGTGACCGGTTGAGCGGGTACCGGTGAGAGATTGCAGCATCGCTGTGACACGCCGCGTCCGCCGTGACGAAGCACCGCCCGGACACGCCGAAACCGCGGGGCGCGTGGCCGCAGGAACCCGCTACCGCCGGGCGCTGACCGCCGGTGCGTGCACCACGGCCGCCGAGGTCTCCCCGGCCGGACACCCGCCGGGGCCCGCCGTCGTACGGACCGCACCGACCGGCAGCAGCGTGCCGCAGGCGATCCGGATGCCGTTCGGCAGTTCGTTGTCGGACTCGACGATCGCGCCGTCCCCGATCACGGCGCCGTCCAGGGCCGTGCGCGCCCCGATCGTCGCGTACGCGCCGACGATGGAGTCCTTGACGAAGGCGTCCGCTCCGATCGCCGCGCCGGGCAGGATCACGCTGCCCTCGACGATCGCACCGGGCTCGACCACGGCGCCCTCGGAGACGACCGTGCCGGAGCTGAGCACCGCGCCCGGGTGGACGTCGGCGTCGGGCAGCAGCAGTGCCTCGCCGATCGGGCCGGGCACGGCCGGGGAGTCGACCTTGCCGAGCACCAGGTCGGCCGAGCCGCGCACAAAGGCGGCGGGGGTGCCCAGGTCGAGCCAGTAGGACGTGTCGACCACGCCGCGCAGCAGGGCACCGGTGGAGAGCAGCTCGGGGAAGGTCTCGCGCTCGACGGAGACCTCGCGTCCGCTCGGGATGCGGTCGATCACCGATCGGGTGAAGACGTAGCACCCCGCGTTGATCTGGTCGGTGACGATCTGCTCGGGGGTCTCGGGCTTCTCCAGGAACTCCAGCACTCGCCCGTCGGCGTCGGTCGGTACGAGGCCGAAGGCGCGCGGGTCCTCGACCCGGGTGAGGTGGAGGGTGACATCGGCCCCGGCGGCCACGTGGCCGTCGCGCAGGGCGGCGATGTCCACGCCCGAGAGGATGTCGCCGTTGAAGACGAGGACGGGCTCGTCCGGGCCGCAGGTGAGGCCGGTGGCCGCGTTGCGGATCGCGCCGCCGGTGCCCAGCGGCTCCTTCTCGGTGAGGTAGACCAGCTCGATGCCGTAGGGGCTGCCGTCCTTGAAGTGGTCGACGAAGACCTCTGCGAGGTAGGAGGTCGCCAGGACGACCCGGGTGACACCGGCGGCGGCGGCGCGCGCGAGCTGGTGCGCGATGAAGGGGACGCCTGCGACGGGGAGCATCGGCTTGGGGGTGTGGGTGGTCAGCGGGCGCAGCCGTGTGCCCTTACCGCCGACCAGCATGATCGCCTCGGTCATGGTCCGCGATTCTCCCCTTGTTCCGGTGTGGTGGCCCGGCCGGTTCTGGTGGCCGGTGTCGCCATTCGGTGACATCTGACGTGTGAAATCCGACGTGTGCGTGATTGATCATCGGCCGCGCGCAGGGCCCGTCCAGCGCCTACTGTATTTGCTTCCAAAGCACGCACGTTCCCGCGGCCGCTTGATCCGTATCACTGAATCACCGAAGACCCCCACCGGCGATCGACAAAGTCCTTAAACGAGCATTAACGATCGCCGAAGATCGGATCCACCGGAATGCGTTCGGCCCCACCCCCGGGCTGGGATGGGGCCGAACAGCGACCACTACGACGGCGGCGGATCAGCCGCCGGGGCTCAGACCTCGGCCGGCTCCGGCTCGGTGGGCTGGGCCTTCACCGAGTCGAGCAGCAGCTGGGCCACGTCCACGACCTTCAGGTGCTCCTTCGCGGCGCCCTCGTTCTTCTTGCCGTTGACCGAGTCGGAGAGCATCACCAGGCAGAACGGGCAGGCGGTGGAGACGATGTCGGGGTTGAGCGACAGCGCCTCGTCCACCCGCTCGGTGTTGATGCGCTTGCCGATCCGCTCCTCCATCCACATCCGCGCGCCACCGGCGCCGCAGCAGAAGCCGCGCTCCTTGTGGCGGTGCATCTCCTGCTGGCGCAGGCCCGGGACCTTGTCCATGATCTCGCGCGGCGGGCTGTAGACCTTGTTGTGACGGCCCAGGTAGCAGGGGTCGTGGTAGGTGATCAGGCCCTCGACCGGGTTGACCGGGACGAGCTTGCCCTCGTCGATCAGGTGCTGCAGCAGCTGGGTGTGGTGGATGACCTCGAAGTGGCCGCCCAGCTGGGGGTACTCGTTGGCGATGGTGTTGAAGCAGTGCGGGCAGGTGGCGACGATCCGCTTGAGGGGAGCGTCCTCCAGCGCGGCGTTCAGGGTCTCGACGTTCTGCGCGCCGAGCATCTGGAAGAGGAACTCGTTGCCCAGACGGCGGGCCGAGTCACCGGTGCAGGACTCCTCCTTGCCGAGGATCGCGAACTTGACGCCCGCCGTGTGGAGCAGCTCCGCGAAGGCCTTGGTGGTCTTCTTGGCGCGGTCCTCCAGGGCACCGGCGCAGCCGACCCAGTACAGGTACTCGACCTCGGCGGGCTCGATGTCCTCGCCGATGACCGGCACCTCGATGCCGGTCTCCTTCTTGAGCTCCTTGACCCAGTCCAGGCGCGCCTTGGTGGCCATGCCCCACGGGTTGCCCTTGTTCTCCAGGTTCTTGAGCATCGTCCCGGCCTCGGTCGGGAACGAGGACTCGATCATCACCTGGTAGCGGCGCATGTCGACGATGTGGTCGATGTGCTCGATGTCCACCGGGCACTGCTCGACGCAGGCACCGCAGGTGGTGCAGGACCAGAGCACGTCCGGGTCGATCACGCCGCCCTCTTCGGCGGTGCCGACCAGCGGACGCTCGGCCTCGGCCAGCGCGGCGGCGGGCACGCCCGCCAGCTGCTCGGATGTTGCCCGCTCCTCGCCTTCCATGGACTTGCCGCCACCGGCCAGCAGGTACGGCGCCTTGGCGAAGGCGTGCTCCCGCAGGCTCATGATCAGCAGCTTCGGCGAAAGCGGCTTGCCGGTGTTCCAGGCGGGGCACTGCGACTGGCAGCGGCCGCACTCGGTGCAGGTGGAGAAGTCGAGGATGCCCTTCCAGGAGAAGTGCTCGACCTGGGAGGCGCCGAAGACGGCGTCCTCGGCCGGGTCCTCGAAGTCGATCGGCTGGCCGCCGCTGGTCATCGGCCGCAGGGCGCCGAGCGCGACGTCGCCGTCCTCCTCGCGCTTGAAGTAGATGTTGAAGAAGGCGAGGAAGCGGTGCCAGGCCACACCCATCGACGGGTTGATGCCGATGGTGGTCGCCCATGCGAAGGAGACAGTGATCTTCAGCATCGCGAAGAGGTAGATCAGGTTGACCAGGGTGCCGTGCGACAGGCCCTTGAAGGCCAGCACCAGCGGGTACGAGATCAGGTACTTCGGCTCGTACGAGCCGACGTGCGTCAGCGCGCCCTCAAGGCCGCGGAGCACCATGATGCAGATGCCGATGCCGAGGATCGTGTACTCGACGTAGAAGGCCTGCCAGGCGATCGAGCCGGAGAAGCGCGACTTCCGGCCGGACTTGGACGGCAGGCTGAGCAGCCGGATCACGATCAGGATCGCGATGCCCAGCGTGGTCATGGTGCCGACCAGCTCGGTGAAGAGCTCGTACGGCAGCCAGCCGCCGAGCACCGGGAGCACGAAGTCGGCGTTGAACAGTTGGAAGAAGGCGGTCAGCAGGGTGAGCAGCAGGGAGAAGAAGCCGATCGCGACGCACCAGTGCGCGACGCCGACGACGCCCCACTGATTCATCCGGGTGTGGCCGAAGAACTCGGTCGCCACGGTCTTCACCCGCTGCGCGGGCTCTCCGAACCTGGTGGAGTCCGGCGCCCCGGTCCTCACCACCTTGTAGATGTACATCGCCGCACGGGCGGCGAGCGCGGTGCCGATCACGAAGGTGACCAGCGAGATGACGATCGCTGCTAGCTGCATCGCTCTCCGTCTCCAGCGGCTGGTATCAAGGATGTCAAGGCTTCTGCCGAGTGTACTGGTCAGTAACTTAAAGGCTAGACCGGGGCGGACATTACCGGCCGTTAACACCTGTCCAGAAGATGCACAGGGTATGGCGGCAGTCACTAAGGACACACTCACCCCAACGGGCGAGCCCTGCGCGCAGGGGGGTCCACACATAAGCGCTAAGTAAAGTTGAGCGAGGCCGACTCATGGCTATTGACGGGCCGGTCGCCGTCGGGCATGCTTGAGCCGGTAAAGCTCAACTTATTCGCGGAGGTATCCACGATGGCACGTGCGGTCGGAATCGACCTCGGTACGACGAACTCGGTCGTCAGCGTTCTGGAGGGCGGCGAGCCCACCGTGATCACGAACGCCGAGGGCGCCCGGACCACGCCGTCCGTCGTCGCCTTCGCCAAGAACGGCGAGGTGCTCGTCGGCGAGGTCGCCAAGCGCCAGGCGGTCACCAACGTTGACCGCACCATCCGCTCGGTCAAGCGCCACATGGGCACCGGGTGGAAGATCAACCTTGACGGCAAGGACTTCAACCCCCAGCAGATCAGCGCCTTCATCCTGCAGAAGCTGAAGCGGGACGCCGAGGCGTACCTGGGCGAGACGGTCACCGACGCGGTCATCACCGTCCCGGCGTACTTCAACGACTCCGAGCGGCAGGCCACCAAGGAGGCCGGCGAGATCGCGGGCCTGAACGTCCTGCGCATCGTCAACGAGCCGACCGCCGCCGCCCTCGCCTACGGCCTGGACAAGGACGACCAGACCATCCTGGTCTTCGACCTCGGCGGTGGCACCTTCGACGTCTCCCTGCTGGAGATCGGCGACGGGGTCGTCGAGGTGAAGGCCACCAACGGTGACAACCACCTCGGTGGTGACGACTGGGACCAGCGCGTCGTCGACCACCTGGTCAAGGTCTTCCAGGCCGGCCACGGCGTCGACCTGTCCAAGGACAAGATGGCCCTGCAGCGTCTGCGCGAGGCTGCCGAGAAGGCCAAGATCGAGCTGTCCTCGTCCTCCGAGACCTCGATCAACCTGCCCTACATCACGGCCTCCGCCGAGGGCCCGCTGCACCTGGACGAGAAGCTCACCCGCGCCCAGTTCCAGCAGCTCACCGCCGACCTGCTGGAGCGCTGCAAGGTTCCGTTCCACAACGTCATCAAGGACGCCGGCATCGCGCTGTCCGAGATCGACCACGTGGTCCTGGTCGGTGGCTCCACCCGCATGCCGGCCGTCGCCGAGCTCGTCAAGGAGCTGACCGGCGGTCAGGACGCCAACAAGGGCGTGAACCCGGACGAGGTCGTCGCCATCGGCGCCGCCCTGCAGGCCGGTGTCCTGAAGGGCGAGGTCAAGGACGTCCTGCTGCTCGACGTCACCCCGCTGTCCCTCGGCATCGAGACCAAGGGCGGCATCATGACCAAGCTGATCGAGCGCAACACCACGATCCCGACCAAGCGCTCCGAGATCTTCACCACGGCCGAGGACAACCAGCCGTCCGTGCAGATCCAGGTCTACCAGGGCGAGCGCGAGATCGCGGCGTACAACAAGAAGCTCGGCATGTTCGAGCTGACCGGCCTGCCGCCGGCCCCCCGCGGCCTGCCGCAGATCGAGGTCACCTTCGACATCGACGCCAACGGCATCATGCACGTCGGCGCGAAGGACCTCGGCACCGGCAAGGAGCAGCGGATGACCGTCACCGGCGGCTCCTCGCTGCCGAAGGACGAGGTCGACCGCATGCGTCGCGAGGCCGAGCAGTACGCGGAGGAGGACACCAAGCGCCGCGAGGCCGTCGAGACCCGCAACCAGGGCGAGCAGCTGGTCTACTCCACCGAGAAGTTCATCGCCGACAACGCCGAGAAGCTCCCGGCCGACGTCAAGACCGAGGTCGAGACGGCGATCACCGAGCTCAAGGAGACGCTCAAGGGCGAGGACGTCGCGGCGATCCGCGAGGCCACCGAGAAGGTCTCCACCACCGCGCAGAAGCTGGGCGCCGCTCTGTACGCGCAGAACGACGCCGCCGGTGCGGCTCCGGCCGGTGACGCCGCCGCCGGTGCCCACAAGGACGACGACGTCGTCGACGCCGAGATCGTCGACGAGGACAAGCCCAAGGGCGGTGCGGCATGACGGAGAAGCCGCGGGGCGGCAAGCCCGGCGACGACTCCGCCGCCGAGGAGGCCGTGCTGAAGGCCGCCGAGGAGGCAGTCTCCGGCGCCTCCGCCGACGAACTCGCCGCTGCCAAGCGCGAGGCCACCGAGCGGACCGCCGACCTGCAGCGCCTCCAGGCCGAGTACCAGAACTACCGCAAGCGGGTCGAGCGCGACCGGCTGACGGTCCGTGAGATCGCGGTCTCCAGCATCCTGGAGACCCTGATCCCGGTGCTGGACGACATCGGCCGGGCCCGCGAGCACGGCGAGGTGACGGGCGGCTTCAAGTCCGTCGCCGAGTCGCTGGAGACGGTCGTCGCCAAGCTGGGCCTCCAGCAGTTCGGCAAGGAGGGCGAGCCCTTCGACCCGACCATGCACGAGGCGCTGATGCACAGCTACTCCTCGGACGTCACCGAGGACACCTGCGTGCAGATCCTCCAGCCCGGCTACCGGATCGGCGAGCGGATCATCCGCCCGGCGATGGTCGCCGTCGCGGAGCCCCAGCCGGGCAGCCAGAGCACCTCGGCCCCGGACGCCTCCGAGAAGTCGGAGTCCGACAAGGCTGACGGTGCGGCCGAAAGCTGACACCCTGTGCGCTGCGGAGTCGTACGTCGTCCTTCAGTACGACGGCCGGCTCCGCAGCGCCGTATCCGCAAGCTCTGACCGTTATATGTTCCGGCCTGGGAGGTGGCGGCAGCCATGAGCACCAAGGACTACGTGGAGAAGGACTACTACAAGGTCCTCGGTGTGCCCAAGGACGCCACCGCCGCCGAGATCAAGAAGACGTACCGCAAGCTGGCCCGCGAGTTCCACCCCGACGCCAACAAGGGTGACACCAAGGCCGAGGAGCGCTTCAAGGACATCTCCGAGGCGTACGACGTCCTCTCGGACGAGAAGCGCCGCAAGGAGTACGACGAGGCGAGGTCGCTGTTCGGCTCGGGCGGCCTCCGCGGTGGCGGGCCCGGCGGCGGCAACTACAGCTTCGACTTCGGCGACCTGTTCAGCGGCTCGCAGGGCGGCGCGGGCGGTGGCATCGGCGACGTCTTCGGCGGGCTGTTCAACCGCGGTGGCCGGCAGGCCCAGCCACGGCGCGGCGCCGATGTCGAGACCGAGGTCACGCTCAGCTTCGAGGAGGCGGTGGACGGCGCCACCGTCCCGCTGCGGATGACCAGCCAGGCGCCGTGTCGCGTCTGCTCGGGCACCGGCGCCAAGTCCGGTACCACGCCCAGGGTCTGCCCGACCTGCGTCGGCGCGGGCACCGTCAGCCGGGGCCAGGGTGCCTTCGCGCTCTCCGAGCCCTGCCGCGACTGCAAGGGCCGCGGCATGCTGGTCGACGACCCGTGCACCGTCTGCCACGGCAGCGGCCGGGCCAGCTCCGCCCGCACCATGCAGGTCCGCATTCCGGCCGGGGTGCAGGACAGTCAGCGCATCCGCCTCAAGGGCAAGGGCGCTCAGGGCGAACGCGGCGGCCAGCCGGGCGACCTCTATGTCACGGTCCACGTCGACTCGCACCCGGTCTTCGGCCGCAAGGGCGACAATCTCACCGTGACGGTCCCGGTGAGCTTTCCCGAAGCCGCGCTCGGCGGCACCATCGAGGTACCCACGCTCAACGGACCCGGGGTGAAGCTCAAGCTGCCGCCCGGCAGCTCCAACGGCCTCACCATGCGGGCCCGGGGCAAGGGCGCCACCCGCAAGGACGGCACCCGCGGCGACCTTCTGGTCACCGTGGAGGTCGTGGTCCCCAAGAACGTCGCCGGCGACGCACTGACCGCACTGGAGCAGTATCGCGAGGCCACCGCCTCGGACGACCCGCGTGCCGCCCTCTTCAAGGCGGCGGAGGGAGCGTGACCAGATGAACCAGGACCACATCGGCCCCGGCAGCCCGATCGGCCCCGGCGCTCCGGGCAACGGTGCCATCGGCCCCGGCCAGGGCCTCGGTGAAGGGCTCCCCGGCGGCGCGCGGCGTACCTCCCCGCCCCGCGCGAACCCGGCGGGCAGGACCAGCTACGTGCTGACCGAGGACACCCCCGTCTACGTCATCTCGGTGGCCGCCGAACTCTCCGGCCTGCACCCGCAGACCCTCCGTCAGTACGATCGCCTCGGTCTGGTCTGCCCCGACCGGACGGCCGGTCGCGGCCGCCGCTACTCCGCCCGCGACATCCAGCAGTTGAGGGAGGTTCAGCGCCTCTCCCAGGACGAGGGCATCAACCTGGCCGGCATCAAGCGCATCATCGAGCTGGAGAACCAGGTCACCGCCCTCCAGTCCCGGATCGCCGAACTGGCCGACTCCCTCGAAGGCGCCGCCGCCACCCTCCAGCAGCGCGAGGCCGCCGTCCACGCCTCCTACCGCCGCGACCTCGTTCCCTACCAGCAGGTCCAGCAGTCCAGCGCCCTGGTGGTGTGGCGCCCCAAGCGGTAGCACGAAGTGACTGCCACAGCCGCCGGTTCACCCTCCTGTTCGGGGGGTGTCGGCGGCTTCGCTGTGGTGAGAGAGTGCCGCTGGAATGCACAGCCGCGCCCGACCACGAATGGCCGGAGTCACGCTCGGCCACGCGCGCCTAAGATCCCGTCTGAGGTACGCCAGCCGAGCACGCGCACCACCTGAGCCAACTTCAAGGAGCCGCAGATGAGTGAGATGGCAGAGCCCGGCCTCACTTCGGGCGGGCTGGGTGTGCTGTCCGACGATGCTCGCGAGTTGTACCGGCGGGTACTGCGTGCCAATGGGCGGTTGGCCCCGTCCGAGGCGGGCTTGTCTCGCAGCCCTCACCTCGATGAATTGCTGGACATCGGCCTGCTGGTGCCCGACACCGACGAACCCGGCATGCTCGTGGCGGTAGATCCACGACAGCTGTCGGAGAATTTGGCCACTACATGGCAGCGTAAAGCACTCGATCTCCTCACCCGGGCCGTCGCGCTGCCGACGGATCTGAAGGATCTGACCGAGGCCTTCCACACTCCCGAGCAAAGCGGGGGAACGATCGAGTATGTCCGAGGAAAAGTCCTCATAAATCAGCGCCTGCAGCAGCTCACCAACGGCTGCACCCAGGAGTTCCTGGCCGCCCAGCCCGGCGGCCCCCGACCACCGGACGCCCTGGCCGGCAGCATAGCCCGGGATCTGGAGCTGCTACGCCGTGGCGCCGTTGCCCGGACGATCTACCACCCCAGCACCCGCTACCACCCGCCCACACGAGACTACGTCGCCACCATCGCACAGGCCGGCGGCCAGGTCAGGACCTTGGACGAGCCGTACACCCGCATCCTGGTCATCGACCGACATACGGCCATCATCCCGGTCGCAGACGACCTCAACGTGGCCGCGTTCATCCACGATCAGGCTGTCATCAGTTATCTCGTGACAGAGGTGTTCGAGCGCAACTGGAGCCGGGCGATCGAGTTCGACGGCACCAGTTCGGTGCCTCAGCAGGTGGTATCGCGTCTCCGAAAAACGATCATTGACCTGCTGCTCAAGGGCACCAGCCACCGGGTGATCGCCCGGAGCCTGGGCATCAGCGAGCGGACACTGGCCCGGCACATCGCGGACATGCGCGAGGACTACCAAGTGGATTCGCTGTTCCAGCTGGGTTATGTCCTCGCGCGGACCACGCCTGCCGGTCCCGACAGCACGCCCTTCGACTAGAAGTACCGCCGGCTCGGATCGGGAACGATCTACGGCAGATCGAAGCCCGATCAGGTCCAGTTGCTGTCGACAGCGGTCATGACGGTGGCCATCCGGGTGGCGCTGACCTGCGTAACGGCGGTCTTACCGCCCCGGACCAGGGTCTGGGACTTGGCATCGACAGCCTGACCGCTCATCGTCAAAAATGCGGCCGCGATTGCCACCGGAACCGCGGCAAGACGAGCGACACGGCACAGGCGAGACATACGACCACACCTTCCCAGAGCCCTAAAGCTTCGAACAGCTAATGATGATTCACACATTCGTGCACATGATGCCGCAGAATGCATCGAGATGTCACGAGCGCGGTTCCTCCCGGGGCGCGTCATCTCACTGCCATGCAGTCAGATGACACCGCAGATCTGTGGACGCAGCCTCACTGCCCGATGGACGATCAGTTCGCCCCCGATGGTCTCGACAAGGTCACATACTTGCCGATGTACCTTCAATTTGCCACAAATGAGTCAAACCGTCGGGCTCTACCGCTTGAGCAGCCACCGCCCACAGCGCCCACCGGCACTTTCCCCCTGCCCGGCAGGCCGTCCCCCGGAGTCGACATGAGTGAGCCCTACCTGCGCCAGCGCGCCGTCCAGACCCCCGAGGGTCGGCGCGCTCGGGTGTTTCTCGCCGCGCCGCTGATGCGGCTGACCGGGCCCGCCGACAGCGTGGTCACGCTGGCGAGCCGGACGCGGCTGACCACCCTCCGCTCGACGCTGCTGCGCAGCGGCGCGGCCGTCTACAGCGCTCACCACAGCGACGCCTGGACCGTGGCCGGCCGGGCCCCGGAGCCGCGCGTACCGTCCGACTTCCGCGCGCTGCAGACCGCCGACCTGGTCTTCGCGTACGTCGGCGCCCCGCTCTCGGCCGGTGTGAGCCTGGAGCTCGGCTGGGCCTCCGCGCTGCGCAAGCCCGTCGTCCTGCTGGTGGACGAGGCGATCACGCACAACCCGCTGATAGCCACCATCGAGCAGGTCGCCCCCGTCCTCCCGCTCGTCTTCGACGACACCTGGTCGCAGGAGGCCCTCCGCCACACGGTGGAGACCGCCCTGGACTGGGCGGGCATGGCGCTCTCGCTCCGCGAGGGTTTCTGGACCGCCCCCGGCGACACCTTCCCGTCCCCCCGCCAGGAGCCCCCGGTCTCCGGCCCGTTCGGCTACTGGTCCCCGGAGGTCGCCACCGGCTGACCGCGGCAGCGGGTCACTCACCTGACGCCGCCTCGCACTCGCGCAAACCGCCGGCTTCACTCGGTACGGTCCCCGCCCCGCATCAGCCAGCCCAGCTGGAACAGCGTCTGCGCCCCGTACCAGGTGCGAAGACGTGCGATGTGGCCGGCCACCGTGCGTTCGCTCAGGCCGAGGCGGGTGGCGACCGCGCGTTGGGTGAGGCCGGTGGCGAGCAGACGGCCCACCCGGTCGGCGGCGGTGCGGGCCGCGTGCTGGGTCGCGGGGACGTCCCACTGCACGGCGTCGGCGCGGGCCCAGTCCCGTTCGTAGACGCTCACCAGGAAGGCGACGGCGGCCGGATCGGTGATGAACGCCGCCTTGCTGTGGTCACCGGCCGCCGGGACCACCGCGACGGATCGGTCGAAGATCAGCATCCGCTGGAAGGACTCGTCCAGGGTCCTCAGCCGGGCCCCGCGCTCGGAGACCACCGCCGCGTACTCGACCGCTGCCGGTTCCAGGAGGGCGATGGGCTGGTAGAGGGTTCGCATGGCGCAGCCACGGGCGAGCACGGGGAGTTCCTGTTTGAGCGCGAGCTCCAGGACATCGGCGGCGCGCGGGCCCGGCTGGGCCGTCAGCATCTCGCCCCTGCAGTCGGAGGCCAGCTGGGTGATCCGGTGCCGGATGTGCTCGTAGCCCTCGACGTGGACCGCCTCCCCGAGCTGGTCGGCCCGGCTGGGCACCGCGTCGTAGGCCCTGGTCAGTCCGTCCATGTCCGAGGGCAGCCGCTCGGCGCGGAGCAGCAGCCGGGTGGCCTCGGAGCGCAGTTCCGAGCTGACCCTGCCGACCATGGCACGCGGGCTGATGGCGGTGTAGACGCCGTCCATGAGGTTCGGCAGTACCAGACCGGTCCGCACCAGCTGGTCGATCAGCGTCTGTTCGGCGGCGTCCACGGACGAGATGGGGATTCGGCCGCCCTCCGCCAGGATCGCGAGATACAGCTGCCGCGCGTTTTCACCGGGCATGTCCGGCTCCGGGCCGACCAGTTGATCCGCAGCCACTTCGAGCACTCCCTGCCGAGTTCCTCTCACCGTCGGGCCATGATCTCAGCAGGCTCGGCCGGCGGAGGTGGAGGAGCCCTTCGTCGCGGCAGGCCCTCGGAGCCCGGGGCCGGTTGAGCTCCGCAGCCTCCGGGGCCTGCCGCAGTACGCCACTGCCACAGCGCTTTCGGCGAGGCGGAGCAGCAACGCCTCGCCGAATCCGGTCACCGGGGGCCATCACCACACATGGCGTCCCGGCCGGCGCTCTTCCCCCCGATGCGCCGGCCCAGTCGTGCCTGGCGCACCCATGTTGAAGAGCAAGTCGCCGTCCTCGGGCTGCGGTTGCCCGGGCGACTTGGCGTGACTCCACCCTCACAGTGGGACGTCCGAGGAACAAGTGGCCCTCGCATGCAGGTTCCAGCAATTGCAGAAACCTGTATGCCGCCCGACTTCCCCGCTCGGGATATTTCTCCGTTTTCCGGCTTCTCACCGGCTTCTCGCCGTTCAGGAGAGCAACCCGGGCGGACGGTCGTTCGGGCCGGAGAGCCGGTCGGGGCTGTACCGCAGCGCGGCTCCCCGGACCCCCGGCCCCGGGCAGTTCCCGGTCCGCGCCGGCGGATCAGCGCAGCAGCTGCCCCTTCAGGAGGCCCCTGACCGTACGGGTGCCGGCCACCGCCCAGGCCGCGAGCAGCAGGAGGTACAGGCCGACGGCGAGGGCGGTGAAACCGTCGAAGCCGGTGTGGCGGGCGAGTCCGGAGCTGCCGGTGACAAGGGTGCCGACCGGGAAGGTGAAGGCCCACCAGGTCATGGCGAACGGCATTTCGGCGCGCCAGGCACGGAGGTTGGCGGCGGTGGCGATGCCGAGCCAGAGCATCGCGAACCCCATCACGGCCACGCCGTACAGGATGGCGAAGGCGGTCGCGGCGCCGACCAGCGGCGGGGCGGCGGTCTTCGCCGCGTCGGCGAGCTGGTTGACGGCGGTGGTGGACTGGCCGAGCGGTCCGAGCACCAGGAAGAGCGAGGGTGTCAGCACCAGCGTGGGCAGTTTGCTGTGCACCAGCCCGGCGAGGACCACCGGCAGCAGGGCGAGGATGCCCAGCAGGCTGGCTCCGAACAGCGCGTAGCAGCCGTACAGCATGGCCGTGGGCCACGGGCCTGGCAGATGCGGGACGAGCGCCGGGCCGAGTGCGGCCGCGACCATCGGGGCCACCCCGGGCAGCAGCCAGGTGGGGTTGGCCTTCAGCGCGGAGAGCTCATGCCTGGTGATCATCAGGTACGGGATCCCGGCGGCCACCACCACCGCGTACACCGTGCCGACCGTCCAGAGCACCAGATCCACCGCGACGGCGGGCCCGGTGCCGATCAGCCGGGAGCCGAGGACGAGGGTGCCGAAGCCGACGGCGAGCAGGGCCATCGGCGGGCAGCCGTAGAAGACGGCGGTGGCCGGGTTGTCCAGGAGCTGGCTGCGGGCGGCCTCGCGGTGCCGGGCGAAGTGCACCGCCCGGCCCGCGACCAGCAGCACCAGCGCGGCCAGCGACAGTGCCCAGACCAGTTCGCCGAAGCCGAGCAGCCCGGGCAGCCGGACCGGCAGGGCGGCCGCCCCGTTGGCGACGATCGCGGTGCCCATGACGGCGGCGTACCAGTTCGGGCCGAGCTGGGCCAGATCGAGCCGGTACGGCGCGCTGCGGGAGGAACCGAGAGAACCGGAGGTGCGGGGCGTGCTGAGGACGGACATGCCCCCACCGTGCCTGGCCGCCCCGGACGGCGGTAGCGCGGTGCGATCTATGAGGGCATAGCCTGGCTCTATGGCCCTCTCTCCCCGTGTCCCCGAACTCGGCGCGCTGGAACTGCTGGTCGCGGTGGCCCGGCTGGGCAGCGTGGGCCGGGCGGCGGCGGAGCTGGGGGTGAGCCAGCCGGCCGCCAGTGCCCGGATCAAGGGGATGGAGCGGCAGATCGGGGTCGCTCTGCTGGAGCGCTCGCCGCGCGGTTCGCGACCCACCGAGGTCGGGCGGCTGGTGGTGGAGTGGGCCCGCGGCGTGGTGGAGGCGGCCCAGGCGCTGGACGCGGGCATCGACGCAGTGCGTGAGCGCCGGGACGCGCGGCTGCGGGTGGTGGCCAGCCTGACCGTGGCCGAGTACCTGATGCCGGGCTGGCTGCTCGCCCTGCACGAGGCCAGCCCTGGTACGGCGGTCACGCTGCGGACGGCAAACTCGGCCGATGTCGCCGCGCAGGTACTGGCCGGGAACGCGGATCTCGGCTTCGTGGAGGGCCTGCGGACGCCCGCCGGACTCTCCGGCGCGGTGGTGGCGGCCGACCGGCTGGTACTCGTGGTCGCCCCCGGCCACCCGTGGGCCCGGCGCTCGTCGATCACCGGGGCCGAGCTCGCCGCGACCCCGCTGGTGCTGCGCGAACCCGGCTCCGGCACCCGCGAGGTGCTCGACCAGGCGCTGGCGCGCTACGGGGGCACGGCTCAGCCCCTGCTCGAACTGGCCTCCTCGACCGCGCTGAAGGCAGCCGCGATGACCGGCGCCGGGCCCGTCTGCCTGAGCGAGCTGGCCGTGGTCGAGGAACTGGCGACCCGCAGGCTGGTGTCCGTCCCGCTGGACGGGGTGGACCTGCACCGACCGCTGCGCGCCGTCTGGCCCTCGGGCCAGCGCCCCACCGGACCGGCCCGCACCCTACTCGGCCTGACCCGCATACCCGCCCGATGAGCGTTCAGCTGTGCAGAGCTTCTGGGGCGCGGGCAGCAGAAGCTCTGCGCAGCTGACCGCGCCCCCGAAAACCCTGCGCAGCTGCCCGAGCGTCTGAAGGCTCGCCCCGGGGGCCTGGGAAAAGGTGAGCGAGGTAGACTCAACTTAGTGCATGCTGAGTACAGCAGAGCTGATTCACGCCCATGAGAGGAGCACGCCAGCAGTGGATGCCAGCAAGTTCACCAGCAAGACGCAGGACGCCCTGTCCGCCGCGATCCGCCAGGCCAGCGCCGCAGGTAACCCGGACGTCAAGCCGGTGCACATCCTGCTGGCCCTGCTGGAGCAGTCCGAGGGCATCGCCCGCCCGCTGCTCGAAGCCGTCGGAGCGAACGTCTCCGCCGTCACCGCGGCCGCCCGCCAGCAGCTGGCCGCGCTGCCCAGCGCCCAGGGCTCGACCGTCTCCGCGCCGCAGCTCGCCCGCGACACCATGGCGGTGCTCGCCGAGGCCGGCAAGCGCGCCGACGATCTGGACGACCAGTACCTCTCCACCGAGCACCTGCTCGTCGGCCTCGCCGCCGAGGGCGGCGCGATCGCCGACCTGCTCAAGCAGTACGGCGCCGCGCCCAAGGCCCTGCTCGCCGCCTTCAAGGACGTCCGGGGCAGTGCCAGGGTCACCTCCCCCGACCCGGAGGGCACGTACAAGGCGCTGGAGAAGTACGGCACCGACCTCACCCAGGCCGCCCGCGACGGCAAGCTGGACCCGGTGATCGGCCGGGACCAGGAGATCCGCCGGGTGGTCCAGGTGCTCTCGCGCCGCACCAAGAACAACCCGGTGCTGATCGGCGACCCCGGCGTCGGCAAGACCGCCGTGGTCGAGGGACTGGCGCAGCGGATCGTCGCGGGTGATGTGCCGGAGTCGCTGCGCGGCAAGCGGCTGGTCGCGCTCGACCTCAGCGCGATGGTCGCGGGTGCCAAGTACCGGGGCGAGTTCGAGGAGCGGCTGAAGGCCGTCCTCAACGACATCAAGGCCAGCGACGGCCAGGTCGTCACCTTCATCGACGAGCTGCACACCATGGTCGGCGCCGGTGCGGGCGGCGACTCCGCGATGGACGCGGGCAACATGCTCAAGCCGATGCTGGCCCGTGGCGAGCTGCGCATGGTCGGCGCCACCACGCTGGACGAGTACCGCGAGCGGATCGAGAAGGACCCGGCGCTCGAGCGCCGCTTCCAGCAGGTGCTGGTCGGCGAGCCGAGCGTCGAGGACACCATCGCGATCCTGCGCGGCCTCAAGGGCCGGTACGAGGCGCACCACAAGGTGCAGATCTCGGACGCCGCCCTGGTCGCCGCGGCCACTCTCTCCAACCGGTACATCACCGCCCGGTTCCTGCCCGACAAGGCCATCGACCTGGTGGACGAGGCCGCCTCCAGGCTCCGGATGGAGATCGACTCCTCGCCGGTCGAGATCGACCAGCTCCAGCGCTCGGTCGACCGCCTGCG
The DNA here is from genome assembly GCF_029892105.1 of Kitasatospora sp. GP82. Classification (GTDB taxonomy): domain Bacteria; phylum Actinomycetota; class Actinomycetes; order Streptomycetales; family Streptomycetaceae; genus Kitasatospora. The sequence goes on from NZ_JARZAJ010000002.1 coordinate 295,971, forward strand.
GATGGAGGAGCTGGCCCTGGAGAAGGAGTCCGACCCGGCCTCGGTGGACCGGCTCGCCCGGCTGCGCCGCGATCTGGCCGACAAGCAGGAGCAGTTGAGCGTCCTGACCGCCCGGTGGGAGCAGGAGAAGAAGAGCCTCAACCGGGTCGGCGAACTCAAGGAGCGGCTGGACGAACTGCACGGCTCCCTCGAACGCACCCAGCGCGACGGGGACTTCGAGCGCGCCTCCAAGCTGATGTATGCCGAGATCCCGGCCGCCGAGCGGGAGTTGGCCGAGGCTCAGGCCAGGGCCGAGGACGAGGACACCCCCTCGGCCATGGTCAAGGAGGAGGTCGGCCCCGACGACGTCGCCGATGTGGTCGCCTCCTGGACGGGCATCCCGGCCGGTCGCCTGCTGGAGGGCGAGAGCGCAAAACTCCTGCGGATGGAGGAGGAGTTGGGCCGCCGCCTGATCGGCCAGATCGAGGCCGTACGGGCCGTCTCGGACGCCGTGCGCCGCGCCCGCTCGGGCATCGCCGACCCGGACCGCCCGACCGGCTCCTTCCTCTTCCTCGGCCCGACCGGTGTCGGCAAGACCGAACTCGCCAAGGCGCTGGCCGACTTCCTCTTCGACGACGAGCGGGCGATGGTCCGCATCGACATGAGCGAGTACGGCGAGAAGCACTCCGTCTCCCGTCTGGTCGGCGCCCCGCCCGGGTACGTCGGCTACGAGGAGGGCGGCCAGCTCACCGAGGCCGTCCGGCGCCGCCCGTACAGCGTCGTCCTGCTGGACGAGGTGGAGAAGGCCCACCCGGAGGTCTTCGACGTCCTGCTCCAGGTGCTGGACGACGGCCGCCTCACCGACGGCCAGGGCCGCACGGTGGACTTCCGCAACGCCATCCTGATCCTCACCTCCAACCTTGGCAGTCAGTTCCTGGTCGACCCGACCACCCCGGAGGAGCGGAAGAAGCAGCTGGTGCTCGACACCGTCCGAGGCGCCTTCAAGCCGGAGTTCCTCAACCGGCTGGACGACATCGTGGTCTTCGACGCCCTCGGCACCGCCGAGCTGAGCCGGATCGTGGACCTCCAGGTCGCCAGGCTCGGCGAGCGCCTGCGCGAGCGCCGGCTCACCCTGGACGTCACCGACGCGGCCCGTGACTGGCTCGCGCTCACCGGTTACGACCCGGCGTACGGGGCCAGGCCGCTGCGGCGGCTGGTCCAGTCCGCGATCGGGGACCAGCTGGCGCGGGCGATCCTCTCCGGCGAGGTCCACGACGGGGACACGGTGGTGGTCGAGCGCGACGAGGCGGGTGACCGCCTCACCGTGCGGGCCCAGCACCCGGTCCCCTCTCTGCGGAAGTGACCCGCGAGGGCCCGGGATTCCCCACCCCCGGGCCCTGGGCCCCGTCCGCTGCCGACCCGTCCGCGGCAGCCGCCCAAAGGTCTTGTGGCCGGACGCGCGGGCAGCCCTGTGTCGTGGGCGCGGAATGAGGCAGGATGGGGGCATGGAAGGGCGGCCCCTCAGTCCCAGCCACCCTTGTGAACTGAGAATACGAAGGACCTCCCCATGAGCATCGACCCGTCGTCCATCCCCTCCTTCGGCGCGCCGCAGCCCCCCCAGGGTGGCCAGCCCGGTGGTGGCCCGGCCGGCCCGCCGCCCGTGGTGGTCCCGGACCAGGCCCTGGTGACGCAGCTGCTCGACCAGATGCAGCTCAAGCACCTGGTGGACGATGAGGGCGACCTCACCGCACCCTGGGACGGCTTCCGCGTCTACTACATGTTCCGCGGCGAGCAGAAGGAGCTCTTCGCGGTCCGCGCCTTCTACGACCGCGCCTACCCGCTTGAGGACAAGGTCGAGATCCTCGACCTGATCGACGAGTGGAACCGCGAGACCCTCTGGCCCAAGGTCTACACCCACACCCACGAGGACGGCGTCGTCCGCCTGATCGGCGAGGCCCAGATGATCGTCGGCACCGGCGTCAACCTGGACTACTTCGTCACCACCACCGCCAACTGGACCCAGGCCGCCGTCGGCTTCGAGCAGTGGATCGTCGAGCGCCTCGGCCTCCAGAAGGAAATCGAGGGCGAGCCCGGCCAGGGCGACGCCTCCGACGAGGGCTGACCCCCTCCCCCGCACTCACCGGGCCCGTCACCCCCACCACGGGGGCGGTGGGCCCGTTCGCTTCCGCCGACCCGGCGTCAGGCATCGGCACGGCAAGGGGTGCTCACCCACCGTCGACTCGCGGCACGGGCTTGTCAGAGACCGTCCGTGGCCGGAGGATGGGCGCCGACGACAAGCCGTGAGGAGCCGGGATGAGTGCGAGGCCGCTGCTGAACCGCAGGCTGGCGGGGCTGGGTACGACGATCTTCGCCGAGATGTCGGCACTCGCCACCGCCACCGGCTCGATCAACCTCGGACAGGGCTTCCCGGACACCGACGGGCCGCGCGAGATCGCCGAAGCGGCCGCTCGGGCCGTTCTGACCGGCAAAGGCAACCAGTACCCGCCAGGACCCGGCATCCCCGAGCTGCGCCAGGCCGTCACCGAGCACCAGCAGCGCTTCCACCAGCTCACGTACGACCCCGACACCGAGGTCCTGGTCACCGCCGGCGCCACCGAGGCGATCGCCGCCGCCCTGCTCGCGCTGCTGGAGCCCGGCGACGAGGTGATCGCCTTCGAACCCTTCTACGACTCCTACGCCGCCAACATCGCCATGGCCGGCGCCGTACGCGTCCCGCTCACCCTCCGCGCCCCCTCCTTCCGCCCGGACCTGGACGAGCTGCGCGCCCTGATCACCCCGCGCACCCGGCTGCTGCTGCTCAACACCCCGCACAACCCCACCGGTACCGTCCTCACCCCGGACGAGCTCACCGCCATCGCCGAACTCGCCTGCGAGCACGACCTGCTGGTGATCACCGACGAGGTGTACGAGCACCTGGTCTTCGGCTCCGCGCACCACCCGATCGCCGCCCTGCCCGGCATGCGGGAGCGCACGGTCTCGATCTCCTCCGCCGGCAAGACCTTCTCCTTCACCGGCTGGAAGGTCGGCTGGGTGACCGCGAGCCCTGCCCTGGTCTCGGCGGTCCGCACGGCCAAGCAGTACCTCACCTACGTCAGCGCCGGCCCCTTCCAGTACGCCGTCGCCGAGGCGCTCCGCCTGCCCGACAGCTACTTCGACACCCTCCGCGTCGACCTGCTCCGCAAACGCGACCTGCTGGTTGACGGTCTCTCATCCGCCGGCTTCCGGGTCTTCAACCCCGAGGGCACGTACTTCATCACCACCGACATCACCCCGCTCGGCGAGAAGGACGGCCTGGAGTTCTGCCGCTCCCTGCCCGAACGCTGCGGCGTGGTCGCCATCCCCAACGTCGTCTTCTACGACAACACCGAGGCGGGCCGCAGCCTCGTGCGCTTCACGTTCTGCAAGCGCGTCAGCGTGATCGAGGAGGCGGTGGCGCGGCTTCGGCGGCTCTGACCGGCCGCGACCGGACACCGCCTGCACCGCTCAGCCGCCATGCCGTCATCTCGGCTGCCACAGCGCTCAGTTGTGCGACACCCGCGCCCTTGACCGCGAAGGCCGTGCCGACCGTGCCCGGCCGTGCCGCCCGTTGTCTGCGGACCCGGCGTCGGCACGACGTTGCGGCCGATCAGTACGTTCATGCGCCCACCGCGCCATGCGCCCTCGTCGGGGTCGGGCCGCTCACCCGGATGGCCGCATCCGCCCTCGGCATCGCCCCGGCAGGGCCGAGGGCACACCATGGACGCGCCTCCGTGCGGTCGGGGCACCCCCGGCGTACACGGCGCACGCCAGGCTTGCGCGGCGCACGCTCCGTTTGAACGGGCGTACATCGGACAGACTCCTTCAGCGGCCCGATCACACCCTGGACGCGGCTGCGTCCGGAACGGTGAACGCCTGGAAAAGATGGGTAAATCCCTGACGGACCCGGAGAATTCGTGCTTCTCTGCTGCTGAATCTCCAGCCGGAATCCTTCCTTCCACGGTCGGCCGCGCCAGGGACCGCCCAGCCTCGAACAGCTCGCCCATCGGCGGAGTCTGATGCTGAACGGCCGGCCTACGGAGCTGAAAAGCGGAGCCCAGCATGCTCACCACATTGCAGACCTCCTACACGGACACCCGCGCCGGTGACCTGGCTTGGTGCCTGGGCGGCGACCCGCTGCCCGCGCTCGCGGTGCGCGAGCTGAAACTGGACGACCCCGCCTGCCGGGACGGCCAGGACGGACCGGGCGGCGGGGCGGGTCAGGACGCCCCGGACAACTGGGCGGGCGGGACGCTGCAGCTCCGTCTGCTCGGCGCCTCGCACCAGGTGATCCTGGCGGCCGGCCTGGGCGAGTGCCTGGAGACCGTCGCCTGCATGCCGGGGCGGCAGACCCCGCTGCCCGCCCGGGTGGCCAAGCAGGTCGCGGGCTGGGAGTACGAGTTCGCCGCCCGGATCGAGGAGCTGCCGCCGCACGTCTTCGCTGCGCGGGCCCAGGAGCTGCTGGCGCTGGTCGAGGGACATCCCCGCGCCCTGGCCGGCATCTTCCCCGGCGACCCGAGCGCCTTCACCGCACTGGTGGCCCAGGGCGACCTGCACCGCGTCCTGTGGCGCACCTGGCACGCGTACCCGCAGGAAGGCCGGCTGGTGTGCACCCGCTCCTGTCTTGTGGTGCGCAGCGGTGCTACGGAAGCGGACGGGCCGGCCTTTCACCCGGTCGGGCCAAGCAGGTAATCCGTGCTGATGAGTCGTCAACTCGACGAATGGCACTGTCCATCGAATGGGTGCAGCATCCGATGCCGAACGTCGCCTAGCGTTTGTTCATGATCAACCAACCGGCGGGAACACCCGTACAGCCGGGCCTGGAATCCGAGGACCCCGCCCTGATCGGCCGGATCGGGGCGAGGGCGATCAGGGCCCGGGACGCCATACCGAGTGGACGTCCGTGCCGGCCGGCCCGACCGCTGGTGCTGCTCGCCGCGTTCGTCTGCGCGGCCTGCGGCCTGGTCTACGAGCTCGAACTGGTCGCGCTCGGAGGCTACTTGCTCGGCGACTCGATGACCCAGACGTCCGTGGTGCTCTCCGTCATGGTCTTCGCGATGGGCGTCGGCTCACTGCTCGCCAAGCGGCTGGCCCGACGTCCGGCCACCGCCTTCGCGGCGATCGAGTGCGCGCTGGCGCTGGTCGGCGGCCTCTCGGTGCTGGTGCTGTACTCCTGCTGGGCCTGGCTCGACCGGTACGGCGCCACCATGGTCGGCATGGTCGGGATGACCTTTGTGATCGGTGTACTGATCGGGGCCGAGATCCCGCTGCTGATGACCCTGATCCAGCGGATCCGCCGCGAGGACGCCGGACGCGCCGCCGCCGACCTCTTCGCGGCCGACTATGTCGGCGCCCTGATCGGCGGCCTGGCCTTCCCGTTCCTGCTGCTGCCCACCTTCGGCCAGGCCACCGGCGCGCTGCTGACCGGCGCGGTGAACGCCGTCGCCGGGGCGGCCGTGGTGCTCTGGCTGTTCCGCGAGGAACCACCGCCGCGGGCCCGGCTGCTGCTCTGGACCGGCTGCGGCCTGGTACTGGCCGCTCTGGCGACCGCCGCGGCGTTCACCGGTGCGATCGAACGGGCCGCGCGGCACGCCCTGTACGGCGACCAGGTCCGTTTCGCGGCCCAGAGCCGGTACCAGGAGATCGTGCTGAGCGGGCCTGCCGCGCCCGCCTCCCGGACCACCACGGCCGACGGACGCGCCCCCGGGCAGCACACCGCAGAAGCCGCCTCGGATGCTCCCGCCGACGCCGCACCGCTGAAGCTCTTCCTGGACGGCCGGCTGGCGGTCTGCGGCCCGGACGAGTACCGGGACCACGAGGCGCTGGTGCACCCCGCGCTGGCCGCCGGTCCCAGCGACCGCGTCCTGCTGCTCGGCGGGGACGGGCTGGCGCTGCGCGAGGTGCTGCGGCACTCACTGGTCCGGTCCGTGGTGGTGGTCGAGCAGGACCCGGCGCTGCCCGCCCTGGTCAGGAGGGACCCGGCGCTCGCCGAACTCAGCGAGCACTCCTTCGAGGACCCGCGCGTCCGACTGATCACCGCCGACCCGCTCCAGTGGCTCCGCGCCGACCGGGACGGCCCGGACACGTCCTTCGACGTGGTGATCTCGGACGAGCGCGGCCCGGAGGGGCGACGCGGCCAGAAGTACGGCTCGCTGGAGTTCTACGGGCTCGCCGCACACCACCTGGCCCCCCAGGGACGGCTGGCGATCCGGACCGGGCCGGTCGGCCCCGCGCTCTGGTCGGCCGAGGCCGGTCTGCGGGAGACCGGGCTGCGCACCGTCCTGTACGAGGGCGCGGCGGGCGCCGACCACTGCGCCGCAGGACCGCAGACCGCATCGGTCTTCCTCCTGGCCGGACGGGAACAGCCCCTCCTGGGCCTCGGCCAGGACGCCCCGCCACCGCGTTCGCTGACCGCCGCCGGACTGCGCGGCTCCGCCTGGCTGCTGGCCCAGCAGCGTCCGGCCGAGGCCCCGGCCCCGCACACCCTGCTCGGGTGATCCGACGCGCCGCCCGACGCGCCGCACCCACCGCACCCACGCGAACGCACACCGTGAGCCGGTCGGGCTACCGGGACGGCACCGGCGAGAAGAACCTGCCCGCAAGCTCTCGCCCTGGCCGAGCGGGTCGGTAGGCTCGCGGGCATGGAGCATGAGGTTGTCGTCCCGCTGCCGGCCACCGTCGTCCAGCAGGCGCTGCAGGACCCGGAACTGCTGGTCCGCTGCGTCCCCGGGCTGAGCACCGACGCCGAGGAGGACGCCGAGACCGGCGCCGCCACGAGCACCGCCGAGAAGCCCGGCAAGGGCGGCGGCAAGGCCGGTGGAAAGAACGCCGGCGGGAAGAACGGAGCCAAGAGCAGCGGCAAGGCTGCCGGGAAGTACGCCTTCGGCGACGAGATCGGCGGGCGGCTGCGGCTGCGGATCGGCGGCTCCACCATCACCTACCGAGGCGTGATCTCGCTGATCGAGGGCCGGGAGGGCGTACTCACCGCCTTCGCCGAGGGCCAGGAGTCCCGGGGCAGCGGCGAGGCGTCCGCGACCGTCCGGATCGCCGCGATGCCCACCGTTTCGGCGACGGAGGGCGGCGACGAGACCGAGAGCACCACCATCCGGTTCACCGGCGACCTGAGCGCGAGCGGCCGACTGACCGAGCTGGACTCCACCACCCTGACCACCGCCGGCCGCCGCCTGCTGGACCGCTTCGCCGCCGCGCTGGCCGCCGAGGCCGGCGGCGAGGAGCCGCCCGGTGCGACCGTCGTCTACCTGGAGGCCCACGCCCCCGGCTTCGGCAGCGACCTGGACGAGGACCTCTCCGACCTGATCGCCTTCTCGGACGAAGACGTCTTCGCGGCCCCGAAGGCGGCCTCGTCCGAGACGCCCGCGGCCGAGACCGACCGGGCCGACGGGACCGCGGAGACGGAGGAAGCCGAGGACGAAGAAGCCGACGACGTCGTGGCGGCCGAGTCCGCCCAGCCCGAGTCCGCCCAGCCCGAGTCCGCCCAGTCCGAGGGGTCCGAGTCCGCGGAGGAGCGGGAGAGGGAGGCGGAGGCCGCCGCAGCCGCTGCCGCTGCCGCCGCAGAGATCCCCGACTCCCCTGCGGACCTCGGCTACGAGTTCGAGCAGGAGTACGAGCAGGGCTTCGGCTACGACCAGGACCGTCCGGCCGAGGAGCAGCTCAGCGGCCCGGTGCGGCGCAGCATCGTCGGCCGCTCGGCCGAGGAGGTCGACCACGCCCCGCCGCGCGGCCGGTACGCGCCCGCGCCGCCCGCCCGCAGTGCCCGGGCCCGGGCCGCCACCCGCTGGGCCGGCGCCGACGCGGCCCCGGTCGGGGTGGGCCCGGCCGGCGACCGCAGCGCGATGCCCTGGGTGATCGGCGGCGGGGTCGCACTGCTCGGCGGCGCGGTCGTCCTGGTCCGCGCCCTGCGCCGTCGCTGACACCCGGAGCACGGCCGACGCAGCGCCCGCGTCGGCCGTGCTGGGCACGGAGGTCTGCTCCGGACGTCCCGCCGGGCCGCGACGCCGCCCGCCGCGCCGCCCGCTGATGTTCGGCGCCCGGCAGCAGCAGCCTCAGGTGTCACAGCCGGTGGGAGCTCCGAAGCAGGCCCTAGACTGACTGCTCATGAGCAACGACCGCGACGCCCTGCTGGCGCAGATCAAGGACAAGGCCGTCGTGCACGGCAAGGTCACCCTCTCCTCCGGGCTGGAGGCCGACTACTACGTGGACCTGCGCCGCATCACGCTGGACGCCGAGGCGGCGCCGCTGGTGGGCAAGGTCATGCTGGACGCCACCGCCGACCTGGACTACGACGCCGTGGGCGGTCTGACCCTGGGCGCCGACCCGGTGGCCGCCGCGATGCTGCACGCCGCCGCCGCGCGCGGCCGCAAGCTGGACGCCTTCGTGGTCCGCAAGGCGGGCAAGGCGCACGGCCTGCAGCGCCGGATCGAGGGCCCGGACGTCAAGGGCCGCCGGGTGCTGGCGGTCGAGGACACCTCCACCACCGGTGGTTCGGTGCTCACCGCCGTCGAGGCGCTGCGTGAGGCCGGTGCCGAGGTGGTCGGCGTCGCGGTGATCGTGGAGCGCGGCGCGGCCCCGGCGATCGAGAAGACGGGCCTGCCCTACTACACCGCCTACACCCTGGACGACCTGGGCCTCTGAGCCCGCGCCGCCGTCCGGCGACCGGCATGACGGCCGGTGTTTCACGTGAAACAACGCGAGACACCGGCCGTCGGCCGTTCCGGGAACGCCGACGGGCCCGGACACCGTCTCGGTGTCCGGGCCCGTCGGCGGAGCGAGCGGGGTCCCAGGGCTCGGCTCAGAGCTTGCGGTGACGGCCGCTGCTCACCGGCTCGCCGGCCTCGGCGACCGGGCCGGCCTTCTTCTTCCTGCGCTCGCGCAGCACCTCGACGATGATCGGCGAGATCGAGATCAGGATGATCAGGGCCATCGCGGGGATCAGGTACTTGTCGATCACCGGCGCCATCGCATCGCCGAAGAAGTAGCCGATCATCAGCATGGACTCGGTCCACAGCACACCGCCGAGCACGTTCCACGCGAAGAAGGTCCTGGCCGGCATCTCCAACGTGCCCGCGACCGGATTGAGGAAGGTCCGGACGATGGGGATGAAGCGCGCCATCACCACGGCCTTCGCCGGGCCGAACTTGTCGAAGTACTCCTCGGCCTTGAGCACGTACTCACGGCGGAAGATCTTCGACTCCGGCTTGTCGAACAGCCGTGGGCCGACCTTGGCGCCGATCAGATGGCCGAGCTGCGCACCGGCAACGGCACAGATCGGCGCGCCGACGAACAGGACGGCGGCCGGAAGCCTGGCCCCCTCGCCGAGCACCGAGGAGGCGGCACCGGAGGCCGCGACCCCGGCCAGGATCAGCAGGGAGTCACCGGGGAAGAAGAACCCGACCAGCAGGCCGGTCTCCGCGAAGATGATCGCAAGAAGCCCGATGGCGCCCAGCGACGAGATCAGCGACTTTGCGTCGAGCACGTTGACGGCTAGCTGGTTGTAGTCCACGCGCGCAGGATAGCGCCCAAGTCCTGCGCGCGGCTGAACGTCCCCGGCTGCGGCCGTGACCTCGGGCCTCACTCCCGGCGTCTTCCGTCCCAAGTGGCGGCCCGCTGGGTGGACCCGGGGGCCGAGTCTGGGAAGATGGCACAGGTGTCCGCCTCGCGGTCATGGAACCCCCTCATCCTCGTACCGCGGTTGGCACCGTCGAACCTGGTACCAGAGCCGCACCGCAGCGTTGCGTCGGCCAGCCGGTGCCGCACCTCGACCCAGGCGTACCGTGCCTCGGACAGAGTCGTCCGAGCGCCCCACACCGACAGGAGCGGATTCGCATGCCCATCGCAACTCCCGAGGTCTACAACGAGATGCTCGACCGGGCCAAGGCGGGCAAGTTCGCCTACCCGGCCATCAACGTCACCTCGTCGCAGACGCTGCACGCCGCGCTGCGTGGCTTCGCCGAGGCCGAGAGCGACGGCATCATCCAGATCTCCACCGGTGGTGCGGAGTTCCTCGGTGGCCAGCACAACAAGGACATGGTGACCGGCGCCGTCGCGCTCGCCGAGTTCGCGCACATCGTGGCCGCCAAGTACGACGTCACCGTCGCGCTGCACACCGACCACTGCCCGAAGGACAAGCTGGACGGCTATGTCCGCCCGCTGCTGGCGATCTCCGCCGAGCGCGTGGCCAAGGGCCAGAACCCGCTCTTCCAGTCCCACATGTGGGACGGCTCCGCCGAGACCCTGAACGACAACCTCGCCATCGCCCAGGAGCTGCTGGCCCAGGCCGCCGCCGCCAAGATCATCCTTGAGGTCGAGATCACCCCGACCGGTGGCGAGGAGGACGGCGTCTCGCACGAGATCAACGACGAGCTGTACACCACCGTCAACGACGTCGTCCGCACCGCCGAGGCCCTGGGACTGGGCGAGAAGGGCCGCTACCTGCTGGCCGCCTCCTTCGGCAACGTGCACGGCGTCTACAAGCCGGGCAACGTCGTGCTGAAGCCGGAGCTGCTGCGCGAGCTGCAGGACGCGATCGGCAAGCAGTACGGCAAGAACGACCCGTTCGACTTCGTCTTCCACGGCGGCTCCGGCTCCAGCGCCGAGGAGATCGCCACCGCGCTGGAGAACGGCGTCGTGAAGATGAACCTCGACACCGACACCCAGTACGCCTTCACCCGCCCCGTCGCGGACCACATGTTCCGCAACTACGACGGTGTGCTGAAGGTCGACGGCGAGGTCGGCAAGAAGAACACCTACGACCCGCGCACCTGGGGCAAGCTGGCCGAGGCCGGCATGGCCTCCCGCGTGGTCGAGGCCGCCCAGCAGCTGCGCTCGGCCGGCAACCGCATCAAGTAGTCCCGACACCCGAAGGGGCGCCCTCCACCGCTGTGCGGAGGGCGCCCCTTCGGCATGTCCGGGTCCGCCTCTGATCTTGGCCGGTGCTCCGCCGCTCACGGCGGAGGTGGAGGCCGCCCTCGACCCAGGAGGGAATCTCCCGGCTTCAGCCGGGAGAGAGCTTCACTGCTTGAGCTCCACGTAGGCCTCTTCGCTGCTGTCGCGCAGGAACTGCCAGCAGCGCTCGGCCTCCTCGGTCTCCTTGATCGCGTCCGCCGCGCGGGCCAGCCCCGCGAGGCAGCGCAGGAAGCCCCGGTTGCCGCGGTGCCCCCACGGCACCGGGCCGTGGCCCTTCCAGCCGCTGCGGCGCAGCGCGTCGAGGCCCCGGTGGTAACCGGTGCGCGCGTAGGCGTACGACTCCACCACGCGACCGGCGTCGAAGGCGTCGTCGGCGAGCATCGCCCAGGCCAGCGAGAAGGTCGGGAACGCAGCCGCGACCTGGGTCGGGGACGCCGACTCCTCCCCCAGCATCCGGTACGGCTGCTCGTCCTCGGGCAGCAGGGTCGGTTCCGGTCCGCCAAGCAGGTTCTTGTAGTTGGTCATGGACTGAAGTCTGCCATCCGGCCCGGGCATACGGACCGAGAGCGTTCGAACACCTTGCGTGGTACAGACCAGGGCTTGCGCGCGCTGCACATACGGAGTATGTGGACAGCCCGGGTTTCCGCGTGCGAGGGTGACCGAAGCCGTCAATGAGCTGACACGGCATCACCCTGTTGGGCTATCAGAGAGCGTACGAGTGCGAGCAACTCCGAAGAGCCGGGCCGCGACCCCGAACCGTCGGCAGGCCAGACGCCGCCGACAGGCCAAGCGTCGACGACTGGCCATCGAGCTCACGCTGCTGGGCGGCGCCCTCGCGGCGGCCGGCCTCCTGGTGATACCCGACGGCAGTAGCGGTGCCTCCACCCCCGGGCCCACCACCCAGGCGCGGGCGGTCCCGTCACTGGGCGAGTCCCCGACGCCGGACAGCTCCGACACCGCGGGCGCCCGCGTGGAGACACCGAACACACCGAACACACCGAACGCCCAGGATTCGCCCTCCGCCTCGGCAAGCAGCTCGGCAGACCCGGGACCGGTCAAGGGCAAGGGCTCCTTCACCACGGCCACCGCCGACGGAGACGCCGTCGGGCACGGCAACATCCGCCGCTACAAGGTCGAGGTCGAGGACGGCATCGGCGTCGACGCCCAGGCCGCCGCCAAGCAGATCCACAACATCCTCTCCGACAAGCGGAGTTGGACCACCAACGGCAAGGACGGCTTCCAGCTGGTCGCCGACGGCAGGTACGACTTCACCATCAAGATCGCCTCCCCGGACACCGTGGACGCGATCTGCGCGACCGGCGGCCTCAACACCGGCGGCGAGGTGAACTGCGACGTCGGCCCCCAGGTGGTGGTCAACCTCAAGCGCTGGAACACCGGTTCGCCGATGTTCACCGGCTCGATCGACGACTACCGGGCCCTGATCATCAATCACGAGGTCGGCCACCGGATCGGCCACGGCCACGAGGGCTGCCCCGGCAAGGGCAAGCTCGCACCCGCGATGATGCAGCAGATCTACGGCCTCAACGGCTGCCTGCCCAACGCCTGGCCCTACACCGCCGACGGCACCTACATCAGCGGGCCGCGCGTGCCGTAGGGGCCGCCCGGCCGATTATTGGCATGCGGTCAGCCATGCATTGCCCAGAGGCGCGAGGCTCGGCGCAGTGCATGGCCGAGGCCAGCGAAACAGTCGTCAGGTACAGGGACCGGGCCGGCTCAGTACTCGACCGCGGCGATGCCGTCCGAGGTGCCGAGCACCACGCGGCCCTCGGTCAGGGCGAGTGCCCAGACCTGCGAGCCGAGCCGCAGTTCGAGCACCGGCTCGCTCCGGCCCACCAGGGCGACCCGGACCAGGCCGTCACCCCATGCGGCGGCGACCGCCAACCCGGCCGGGCTCCCGGCTGCCGCCACCGCGCCGACCGGCCCGGGACGGGGCTCCAGCGGCCCGGCCACCGGTACCGTTCCAGGACTCCAGAGCCGGACGGTCCCGTCGAAACCACCGCTGACCAGAACGGGACGGCCGTCGGCCACCGCACCCGCCAGCGCCGTCACCGGGCCGGTGTGCAGACGTTCGCCGATGACCGCGCCGTCCTGGTACCAGAACACCGACCCGGCCTCGTCGGCCACCGCCGGCGCCGCACCCGGCAGTCCCGCCACGGCGGCCAGCACACTCGGCGCGCTCTCGGCTTTACCGCGCAGCGCCTCCACCGCCGCCGTCTGCTGCTCCACCGACTCGGTGACGGTGCCCGGGGACGGGAGCACCTCAAGGCCGCCCCAGGCGTCCAGCAGCAGCACCGAGCCGCCCGGGGTCACCGAGAGCGCCCGCAGCGGCTTGGAGCCCGGCACGTCCACCCTGGCCAGCGGTACGCCGGTGCTCGCGTCCACCGTCCTGATGGTGCCGCCCGGGTCGGCGAGCAGCAGCTGCCCCGCGTACGCACCCGCGCCGAGCGCCAGCGAGGCGACCGGCCCCGGCCAGCCGACCGAGGAGTTGGGCCAGAGCGCCCAGGCCCCGCGCCAGGGCGCGGGCACGGTGGCGAGCCGCTCGGCCGCCGCCTCGTCCAGACCGATCAGCCTGGTGCGCAGCACGGCGGCCCGTACGCCGGGGTCGGGCTCGGCGATCAGCGCTGGTCCGGCGACGTTCCAGGCGGCCGGGAGGGGACCGCCGGTGCCGTCCAGGGCGGTCGTCACCGCGAGCGGGCCCGCGTGGACGAGCAGCGTCGGGTCGGCCAGCAGCTGGCCGGTGCTGCCCTCGCGGATGGTCGCCGTCCACAGCTCGGAGAGCAGCTGCTCGCCGGCGGCCGCCGGATCGGGGGCACCGTCCGCCGAGCGCGGTACCCGGGCGGCCAGCTGGGCCACGCTCTCGGGCGCCTCGGTCCGGGTACGGCCGAGCGCCGCACCCGGGCTCGGGTAGGCGGCGGGATCGGCGGCCCGGCCCTCGCACCAGCTCGCGAAGCGGGCCTGGTCGGTCCACTGCGGCAGATCGAGGTCGAGGACGGCGGGCTGCTCGACCGCCGCGAGGCCGAGCGCCTCCGGGCTGCCGTCCGCGGCCTCCACGATCAGCCGGACCTGGGGCAGGCGCAGCAGCGGATCGAGGAGCTCGGCGACCAGCCGGGCGGGGTCGGCCGCCCGGTTGAGACCGGGAACGCAGACGACCGTACGGCCGTCGGTCTCGGCCAGCGCGGTGAGCAGGTCACCGGGGGTACGGGCGACCACGCCGAGCCGGTGGCCCAGCAGCCAGACAGCACCTCGGACACCGATCCCCTCGGCGGGGACCACGGCGTGCAGTCGGCGCCACCCGGGGGCCGGTTCGCCGGTGCACGCCCGGACGAGCCACTCCAGCAGGTGGGTCTTGCCCGAGCCCGGCGAACCGGCGATCCGGCACAGCCGGGGCGAGCGGTCGTCGTCCAGCCAGCCCAGCAACGCGGCCCCGGCCGGGCGCCGTCCGGCCCGCAGCGGCGGTATCGCGTGGCCCTGCTCGGTCATGCCCAGTCCCCTCGTCCGTTCTTCTACGGCCGGGTTGTGAGCTTACTTGTCCGCTGCCCGAGCGGGCTGTGCCGTCGTCAGACCGGCCTTCGGCCGACCGGCGGACGCCGCCGTGCGGCCGCGGCCCGATCGCGGTCGGGCCCGGGACGGCCGTCAGCCCATGACGGGCAGGTACTCGGCGAGGTCGCTGCGCTCTCCACTCGCCGAGACGGCGGCGGACTCGACGGCGGTGGCCCAGTCGGTACGGCCGGTGGCGAGGCGGATCCAGCTGAGCGGGTCGGTCTCGACCACGTTGGGCGGGGTGCCGCGGGTGTGCCTGGGGCCCGGCACGGCCTGCACCACGGCGTACGGCGGAACCCTCAACTCGACCGATCCACCGGGTACTTGCTCGGCGAAGGCGTCCGCCAGCAGCCGGGAGACGGCGGCCAGGGCCTGCTTGGCGTGCGGGAATTCGGCGAGGCCGAGTGCGTCCGCGAGGTCGTCCGCGTGCACCACGGTCTCGACCAGACGCGTCACCAGGAAATCGGACAGCAGCATCGGCCCGAAGCGACCCACGAACCGCCGCCCTGGTTCGGCGGCTTCGGGGCTTTCCAGGGCGCTCAGCAACGAGTCGGCGGCCTGGTCGAACTCCCGGGCGACCTCCTCGGGCGAGCCCCCGAAGGCCCCCTCCGCATGCTCCTTCGCCGCCGCCCCGACCACCGCCGCAGCGGTCCGCGTCAGGCCGGCCCACTCGATCAGTCCGAGCGGACCGCCCTGCGGCACCGGGTCCTTGAGACGCTTGGGCAGCAAGTCCACGCAGTACCCGAGGTGCGCGACCAGCTGACGCACATTCCACTCCCCCAGCCTGGTCGGCCGGTCGAGAATCTCCTCGGCCACCGGGTCGGCGCAGAGCGCGTGAACGGCGGCGCGCAGCGCCTCGGTCTGACCGGCAAGGGCGGTGCGCACCTTGACGGGGTCGTACACACGGGACTTGGCCATACCCCGCAGGCTAACGCCAACACCCACGCCTCAGGAGCAAGGGCGAGCAGACAAAGGCGCGCGGGGCTCTGCTTGATCAAGCAGAGCCCCGCGCCCCCGAAGCTCAACGCTTGCACCTGGACCAGACAGTCAGGCCAGCAGGGCCTCGATGACGCCGGTGTGGGCGTCCTTCAGCTCGGCCAGCGAGACGCTGAACTGACCCTGGACGTCCAGGCTTTCGCCGTCCACGACGCCGATCCGGGCGACCGGCAGGCCGCGCGCACCGCACATGTCGTTGAACCGGACCTCCTCGCTGCGCGGCACCGCGACCACCGCGCGGCCCGCCGACTCGGAGAACAGGAACACGAACGGGTCCAGGCCCTCGGGGACGACGACGCGCGCGCCGACGCCGCCCTTGAGGCAGCTCTCCACCAGCGCCATGCCCAGGCCGCCGTCCGAGAGGTCGTGCGCGGCGTCGATCATGCCGTCGCGCGAGGCGGCGATCAGGATCTCGCCGAGCAGCCGCTCGCGCTCCAGGTCCACCTTGGGCGGCAGGCCGCCGAGGTGGTCGTGGACGACCTGCGACCAGGCGGAGCCGCCCAGTTCGTCGGTGGTGTCGCCGAGCAGGTAGATCAGCTGCCCCGGCTCGGCGAAGCCGATCGGAGTGCGGCGGGTGACATCGTCGATCACGCCGAGCACCGCGACCACGGGGGTCGGGTGGATGGCGGTCTCACCGGTCTGGTTGTAGAGCGAGACGTTGCCACCGGTGACCGGGGTGCCGAGCACCAGGCAGGCGTCGGCCAGACCGCGGGTCGCCTCGGCGAACTGCCACATCACGTCCGGGTCCTCGGGGGAGCCGAAGTTGAGGCAGTCGGAGACGGCGAGCGGCTTGGCGCCACCGGCCGCGACATTGCGGTACGCCTCGGCGAGGGCCAGCTGGGCTCCGGTGTACGGGTCCAGCTTGGTGTAGCGGCCGTTGCCGTCGGTGGCGACCGAGACGCCGAGGTTGGTCTCCTCGTCGATCCGGATCATGCCGGAGTCCTCGGGCGAGGAGAGCACCGTGTTGCCGAGCACATAGCGGTCGTACTGGTCGGTGATCCACGCCTTGGAGGCCTGGTTCGGCGAGCCGACGACCTTGAGCAGGTCGGCCTTGAGCGCGTCGCCGTCCGCCGGCCGGGCGAGGCGGGAGGCGCTCGGTGCGTCGGCCTGCAGGGCGTCCTGCCAGCTCGGGCGGGCGTACGGGCGCTGGTAGGTCGGGCCCTCGTGGGCGACGGTGCGCGGCGGTACGTCGACCACCAGCTCGCCGTGCCAGAAGATCTCCAGGCGCTCGCCGTCGGTCACCTCACCGATCACGGTGGCGATGACGTCCCACTTCTCGCAGATCTCCAGGAAGCGATCGACCTTGCCGGGCTCGACGATCGCACACATGCGCTCCTGCGACTCGCTCATGAGGATCTCCTCCGGCGAGAGCGTGTTGTCGCGCAGCGGCACGGTGTCCAGCTCGATCCGCATGCCACCCGAACCCGCCGAAGCCAGCTCGCTGGTGGCGCAGGACAGTCCGGCGCCACCGAGGTCCTGGATGCCCTTCACCAGCTTCTCGGCGAAGATCTCCAGGGTGCACTCGATGAGCAGCTTCTCCTGGAACGGGTCGCCGACCTGGACGGCGGGGCGCTTGGCCGGGCCGGTCGCGTCGAAGGTCTCCGAGGCCAGCACCGAGACACCGCCGATGCCGTCACCACCGGTGCGGGCACCGTAGAGGATGACCTTGTTGCCGGCGCCGGACGCCTGCGCGAGGTGAATGTCCTCGTGCTTCATCACGCCCACGCACAGTGCGTTGACCAGCGGGTTGCCCTGGTAGCAGGGGTCGAAGACGACCTCGCCGCCGATGTTGGGCAGGCCCAGGCAGTTGCCGTAGCCGCCGATGCCCGCGACGATCCCGGGCAGCACGCGCCGGGTGTCGGGGTGGTCGGCCGCGCCGAAGCGCAGCGGGTCCATCACGGCGACCGGGCGGGCGCCCATCGCCAGGATGTCGCGGACGATGCCGCCGATACCGGTGGCCGCGCCCTGGTAGGGCTCGATGTACGAGGGGTGGTTGTGCGACTCGACCTTGAAGGTCACCGCATAGCCCTGGCCGACGTCCACCACACCGGCGTTCTCGCCGATGCCGACCAGCATGGCGTCAGCCCCTGCCGTCCCGGCGGACGGCTTCTTCTCGCCGAACTGCTTCAGGTGCACCTTGGAGCTCTTGTACGAGCAGTGCTCCGACCACATGACCGAGTACATCGCCAGCTCGGCGCCGGTGGGGCGGCGGCCGAGGATCTCGCGGATCCGGGTGTACTCGTCTTCCTTCAGACCGAGCTCGGCCCAGGGCTGGGCGGAGTCCGGGGTCTGCTCGGCGTTCTTGACGGTGTCGAGAGTCATCAGGCGTTCACCAGCTGCTTCAGGACGGAAGTGAAGAAGCCCAGGCCCTCGGTGGTCGGACCGGTGAGCGGCTCCACCGCGTGCTCGGGGTGCGGCATCAGGCCGACGACATTGCCGGCGGCGTTGGTGATCCCGGCGATGTCGCGGTACGAACCGTTCGGGTTCAGATCGACGTACCGGGCCACGACTCGGCCCTCGGCCTCCAGTTCGTCCAGGACGTGCTGGTCGGCGACGAAGCGGCCCTCGCCGTTCTTCAGCGGGACGACGATTTCCTGACCGGCCGAGTAATCGCGGGTCCAGGCGGTCTCGGCGTTCTCGATGCGCAGCTTCTGGTCGCGGCAGATGAAGTGCAGCGAGTCGTTGCGGGTGAGCGCACCGGGCAGCAGGTGGGATTCGCAGAGCACCTGGAAGCCGTTGCAGATACCGAGGACGGGCATTCCCAGCTTGGCCTGCTCGATGATGGTCTCCATCACCGGGGAGAAGCGGGAGATGGCGCCGCAGCGCAGATAGTCGCCGTAACTGAATCCGCCCGGCAGAACGACGGCGTCGATCTGGTGGAGATCCTTGTCACGGTGCCAGAGGGCGACCGGCTCGGCGCCGGCCAGTCGGACCGCGCGCTGGGCGTCGCGGTCGTCGAGGGAGCCGGGGAAAGTGACTACGCCTACGCGAGTGGTCACTTGCCGTCCTCCTCGATGCGGACGGTGAAGTCCTCGATCACGGTGTTGGCGAGGAAGGTCTCGGCGGCTTCGCGGATGCGGGCGAGCGCGGCGTCGTCCACCGGCCCTTCCAGCTCCAGTTCGAATCGCTTGCCCTGGCGAACATCGGCGATCCCGTCGAATCCGAGGCGAGGCAGTGCACGCTGCACCGCCTGTCCCTGCGGGTCGAGGATCTCCGGCTTGAGCATGACGTCGACTACGACGCGTGCCACTTGCACTCCCGGTGGTGTGGTGCGTGAAGGCGGGGGGACCTTCAGACTACCGGGGGTTTCGGGCGAGTTTGCGAGCCGGGCGAGGCAACGCGCGTAGACCTTTGCCCCTTACGCGCCAAGGGTTCCAGGGCCCTCGACCACCTCTGTGACCGGCCGCTTTCGGCGGCTTAAATCCCCTCCGCTGAGCCGCAGCTAGAACGTCCGAATACCGGCACTCCGGACAGATCGACCATCGGTATCAGTGCTATCAGCCACACGTGAAGATGGATGAAAATTCGGAAAAAGAATGCATGGGGGCCTTCGATTTCCGCCCGCTTTGGGTGCAGAATAGGGCGACCGGCGACGGAGAGTCGGGCGTATCGGCATGGGCCGATGCCGTCCGCCTGCTCATTCCCAGCCGGTGCACAGGGTCGACGAGGCGCAGCCACGCGTCCGACGGCCGAATTGCCCGAGAGGATTGACACCCATGGCTCAGCGTGTAGTTGTCACGCTCTCCGACGACCTGGACGGCGGCGCTGCCGCGGAAACCGTCCACTTCGGCGTAGACGGGAAGTCGTACGAGATCGACCTGTCCGTGGACAACGCGGAGAAGCTGCGGGAGGCCCTCGCCCCGTTCGTCGCGGCCGGGCGCCGCCAGAGCCGTACCGGAAAGTCGTTCCGCCGCACCGCACTCACCCCCGACCCGGCCGCCGTCCGCGCCTGGGCGCAGTCGCGCGGCATGGAGCTGCCCGCCCGCGGCCGCATCCCCAAGCACGTCTACGAGGCTTTCGCCGAGGCCAACTGACCTGGCACAGCGGGCTCGTCGTCCCCACCCCGACCGCACCGGCGGGGAGGGTGGGGCGACCACCCCGATCCATGGGGTAGAGTATTTCTCGTCGCCGCAACCGGGAGATCGGGGAGGCGGCCGATGCAAGTGGGCGGAAACGCCTGGCGCATCGTGCGGACGTGGCTCAGTTGGTAGAGCATCACCTTGCCAAGGTGAGGGTCGCGAGTTCGAATCTCGTCGTCCGCTCGCAGTAAGTGCAGTACGGCATAACTAAAGATCATGCGGACGTGGCTCAGTTGGTAGAGCATCACCTTGCCAAGGTGAGGGTCGCGAGTTCGAATCTCGTCGTCCGCTCCAGTCACGAAGGCCCCCCTCCCACGAGGGGGGCCTTTGTCGTTTCCGCCACGTCTTCAGTACCTCGTTCCTCCACCGTTCCTCCATCCATGACATTTGTCATCGCCGACCCATGGATCCGCACCGGGCTTCGATGACGGCACGCACTGCTCATGCCACCGGGCCGACGGGAGGCTTGAGGCATGAAGAACAGCAGCTCCGGTGAGCAGCCCGCCATCGAGGTCCACGGCCTGCAACGCCGCTACGGCCCGGCCGGATCCGCCGGCTTCGATGCCGTCCGCGGCCTGGACCTCACCATCCGCCGGGGGGAGCTGTTCGCACTGCTCGGCACCAACGGGGCGGGCAAGACCTCCACCATGGAGCTGATCGAAGGTCTGGCCGCCCCGACGGCGGGGACGGTCCGGGTGCTCGGCCACGACCCCCACCGGGAGCGGGCCGTGGTCCGGCCGCGGATCGGGATCATGCTTCAGGAGGGCGGCTTCCCCTCCGACCTCACCGTGGCCGAGACCGGCCGCACCTGGGCCGGACTCACCAGCGGCGCCCGCCCGGTGGACGAGGCACTCGACCTGGTCGGCCTGCTGGACCGGCGGGGCGTACGGGTCAAGCAGCTCTCCGGCGGCGAGCGACGCCGACTGGACCTGGCGATGGCCCTGCTCGGCCGCCCCGAGGTGCTCTTCCTGGACGAGCCGTCCACCGGCCTCGACCCCCAGGCCCGCGCGGCCGTCTGGCGGCTGGTCCGCGAACTGCGCACCCAGGGCACCACCGTGCTGCTGACCACGCACTACCTGGAGGAGGCCGAGGAGCTCGCCGACCGGCTGGCGATCATGCACCAGGGCCGGGTGGTCACCTCGGGCACCGTCGCCGAGGTGATCGCCGGTCGCCCGTCCAGGATCAGCTTCGAGCTGCCCGAGCGCTACGGCCGGTACGAGGACCTCGCGCTACCGCGGCTGGACGGCGAGATCAGAGCGGACGGCCGCCGGATCACCCTGCACACCGCTCGGCTCCAGGCCGCCCTCACCGAACTGCTCGGCTGGGCCGCCCACCACGAGATCGCGCTCGGCGGGCTGGACGCCCGCAGCGCCTCGCTCGAAGAGGCCTTCCTCGCCATCGCCGCCGAAGCCGGCGACACCACCACCCCCGCCGCAGCCCCCGCCCTGATCGGATCCGCCCGATGACCACCGCGACCGCCACCGCCGCACCGTCCTCCTCCCTCGGCCGTATGCTCGCCCTCGGCCGTGCCGAGACCACCCTGCTGCTGCGCAACCGCACCGCGCTGTTCACCGCCCTGGTCCTGCCGCTGATGCTGGTCGGCGGGGTGCACACCATGCTCAAGAAGCAGGCCGAGCACTTCCCCGCGCTCGACCTGAACGCCGGCCTGGTCACCGCGGTGACCGGGCTCATCCTGATGTTCGTCGTCTACTACAACCTGACCGCCGCGTACGTCGGGCGGCGCGGTGAACTCGTCCTCAAGCGGCTGCGCACCGGCGAGGCGAGCGATCTGGAGATCCTCGGCGGGACGGCCGTTCCCTCGGTGGTCCTCGCCCTGGTGCAGTGCGCCGTCCTGGGCGTGGCGGCTGCCGAACTGCTGCACCTCCCGGTGCCGGTCAACCCGGTGCTGATGGTGGCCGGGCTCGGACTCGCCGTCGTCCTGCTGATCGCCCTCGCCGCAGTCTCCAGCGCCTTCACCAAGAGCGTCGAGAGCGCGGGCATCACCACCCTGCCGGTCATGCTGGTCGCCCAGTTCGCCTCCGGACTGCTGGTGCCCCTGGAGGTGATGCCGGATCAGCTCGCCACCTTCTGCCGCGCCCTGCCCACCACCCCGGCCTTCCAGCTGCTGCGCCTCGGCTGGTTCGGTACCGACGGCTCCGCCACCGCCACCGACTTCGCCGGTACCTGGGTCCAGGCCGCCCCGCACCTGGCGCTCGCCGCCCTCTGGACCACCGTCGCCGTCTGGGCCGCCCGCCGCTGGTTCCGCTGGGAACCCCGCCGCTGACGCTCCCGCTCCGGCATCGACCCGATGTCCGGTCCGACCACCCCGGACTGATAGGAAGACAGCTCGACCATGACGTCACGGGGATGGGACAACGACGAGGTGGATCTGACCAGACCGGTACGCCGCTGGCGAGCCAGCGGGAAGCCGCAGCGTACCGAGGCATACGTGCGCTGGTCGGTCTATCTGACCGAGCTGATGCAACCCTTGGTGGCCCTGGGCTCCCTGACCGAAACCAGGGGTGCCGTCCACTCCGCCTGGCTGACGCCGGGCCTGCTGGCGACCTCCGTCCTTGCCGCCGTGCTGTCCACCGGCTGCTTCCGGGCCACCTTGGACTACTACCTCGGCCGCCGCGAGCGGCCGATCGCCTGGATGGTCGTCACCGGCCTGGTGATCGTCGTCAGCGTGCCGCTCCTGCTGGTGCTCGGGCCGACTTCCCTGAACGGCGTGCTGCCCACCACCTCGACCGAGGTCGCCTACCTGACCGCCTTCAGCTTCGCCGGCTTGGCCCTGGCCCTGACGGTCCGGGCCAGCGTGCTCGCCGGCGCCGCGCTGGTGCTGCTCGTGCTCCCGTCCGGACTCGCCGCCGGGATGTCCGTCAGCACCACGGTCGGACTGATGCTCGGCCTGGCCATCTGGCTTCCGGCACTGGGAGCGGCCTGGCGCTGCTCGGCCTGGATCGTCTCGGTGGTCTGGGAGCTGGACGCCGCCCGCGAGGCCCAGGCCCAGCTGGCGGTCGCCGAGGAGCGGCTGCGCTTCTCCCGCGACCTGCACGATGTGATGGGCCGCAACCTGACCACCATCGCGCTCAAGAGCGAGCTCGCCGTCCAACTGGCCCGCCGGGGCCGCCCGGAGGCCGCCGACCAGATGGTCGAGGTGCAGCGGATCGCCCAGGAGTCCCAGCGCGAGGTCCGTGATGTCGTACGCGGTTACCGCGCCGCCGACCTCCAGGCCGAACTGACGGGCGCGCGTTCGGTGTTGCGCGCTGCCCAGGTCGAGTGCACCACCGAGATCGGCCTGGGTGTCGCCGCGCTGCCCTCGGCCGTCCAGTCGGTGCTCGGCTGGGTGATCCGCGAGGCGACCACCAATGTGCTGCGGCACAGCGACGCCACACACTGCTCGATCCGGCTGCAACTGACCGCCGACCGGGCCGTCCTGGAGATCGACAACGACGGCGTGCCCGACACCCCCAAGCCAAGTGCGGGCAGTGGCACCGGCCTGGCCGGGCTCCGCGAACGGCTCGTCGTCCTCGGCGGCGAACTCACCTGCCGCAAGGAAGGCCCCGGCAGCCACCGGCTGACCGCGAGCCTTCCCCTGACCGCCACCGCCACGTTCGACACGACCTCGCCCGCTGCCGGTCCGTCCGGTGCCGGTCCGTCCGCAACCGCCCTGCCCGCAAGCGCCATGGAGACGTCCACCTGATGACCGAGCCCACCGCCGGAGCGCCCGTACGCGTCCTGCTCGCCGACGACGAGCACCTGATCCGCGGTGCCCTGGCCGCCCTGCTGGCCCTGGAGGACGACATCACCGTGGTCGCCGAGGCCGCCTCGGGCCCCGAGGCACTGGCGATGGCCAAGGCCCACCGGCCCGACGTCGCCGTCCTGGACCTCCAGATGCCCGGACTGGACGGCATCGAGGTCGCCCACGAGCTGCGGCGGGTGCTGCCGGACTGCCGGACGATGATCGTCACCGGCCACGGCCGCCCCGGCTACCTCAAGCGCGCCCTGGAGGTCGGGGTGCGCGGCTTCCTGCCGAAGACCGTCTCGGCCGTGGACCTGGCCGGGATCATCCGCACCGTCCGGGCCGGCGGCCGGTTCGTGGACCCCGAACTGGCCGCCGACGCGATCAGCGCCGGGGACAGCCCGCTCACCCCCCGGGAGACCGACGTCCTGGAACTGGCCGCCGACGGAACCTCGATCACCGAGATCGCCGCACGGGCCGCACTCTCCCCCGGCACCGTCCGCAACTACCTCTCCTCGGCCGCCACCAA
This sequence comes from Kitasatospora sp. GP82, assembly GCF_029892105.1. GTDB lineage: Bacteria > Actinomycetota > Actinomycetes > Streptomycetales > Streptomycetaceae > Kitasatospora. The sequence continues at coordinate 319,816 of NZ_JARZAJ010000002.1, forward strand.
ACTGGGCGCCGAGAACCGCCACGCGGCGGTCCGGGTGGCCCGCGAGCACGGCTGGATCTGACCAGCCCTCAGACAGGCGGGCCACCCCCGGGAACGCAATCGGGCAGCTCAGGCCCAGCTGTGGCCGGTCAGGCGCTCGTACGCCTCGATGTACTTGGCCCGGCTGCGCTCGATGGTCTCGGCGGGCAGCGGCGGCGGCGGCAGTTCGCCCTTGGGGTCCCAGCCCGACTCGGGCGAGGACAGCCAGTCGCGGATGAACTGCTTGTCGAAGGACCGCTGGGAGTGGCCCGGCTGCCACTCGTCGGCGGGCCAGAAACGGGAGGAGTCGGGGGTGAGCACCTCGTCACCGATCACCAGTTCGTCCTCCAGCAGGCCGAATTCGAACTTGGTGTCCGCCAGGACGAGCCCGCGCTCGCGGGCGATGTCCCGGGCCCGGGAGTAGACGGCGAGCGTGGTCTGCCGCAGCCTGACGGCCAGCTCCGCACCGATCCGGTGGACGACCTCCTCGTAGGGGACGTTCTCGTCGTGCTCGCCGACCTCGGCCTTGAGGGCGGGCGTGAAGATCGGGGCGGGCAGCTCCGAGCCGTTCTCCAGCCCCTCGGGGAGCGCGATGCCGCAGACCGTACGCTCCGCCCGGTACTCCACCAGGCCCGAGCCCGCCAGGTAACCGCGGGCCACACACTCGACCGGGATCATGTCCAGGCGGCGGCAGACCATCGTGCGGCCCTTCCAGTCGGCGGGCGCACCGGCCGGGACCTCCGCCGAGATGACGTGGTTGGGCACGATGTCGGCGATCCGCTCGAACCACCACAGCGAGAGCTGGGTGAGGATCCGGCCCTTGTCCGGGATCTCGCTGGGCAGCACCCAGTCGAAGGCGGAGGTCCGGTCACTGGCGACCATCACCAGATCGCCGTTCTCGGCGCGGTAGAGGTCGCGCACCTTGCCGGTGTGCAGGTGGACCAGGCCGGGTACCTGGACCGGCTCGGGCTTGATGACAAATCCGCTCAAGGTCGTCTCAGTCCTCAGGGTGGTTCTCGCGGCTGCGCGTCGAGAAGTGGAGGTCAGTGGCCCGAGTCTTTCACGAGGGCCTCTCCGTGCCCGTTCCACGCGCGTAGCGTCCTGCGGACAGCACCCCGGAGGACAAGGGTGCGAGGGGTTGCTTCTTGGGGCGCGGGGCTCGCGCGGGGTCACCCCTCCTTGCAGAGGTGGTCGAGCAGGTTGGCGGTGGCCCGCTGGATGCGGTCGTCGGTGTGGCCGGGACGGTCGAGCGCGGGCGACCAGGCGAAGGTTCCCGCGGCGAAGACGTGCGCGCCGCTGGGTGCCCGGTAGAGCGAGGTCTCCTGGTGCCGGAGCCTGCCGAGGACGTCGCGGTACGGGGAGTGGGCGAGCAGTCGGCGCTCGGCGTGCTCGGGCAGCGCGACCTTGGGGAAGTAGCAGTCCGCCTCCCCGGCGACCAGGCCGGGCAGTTCCTCACCGTCCCGCAGCCCGGTGCCCTCCCAGAGCCAGTGCGAGGTGTTCCTGGCCACCAGCGGGACGGGCGTGGGCACCCGCCCCGAGTACTGGATGCCGAGCAGGTGCTGTTCCGGCTCGCCCGCGTCCCGCCACAGGCCGCTCTGGCTGCCGGGTACTCCAAAGGCCTGATGCCCGGCCGGAACGCGCTGGCGCTTGCGGCAGTTGAGCAGCCGGTTGGGCTCACCGGACGGACCGGCCGTCAATTCGACCCGCCAGTACATGGTGTTCGCGGACAGGAAGACCAGCGAGGTGCCACCGTCCCTGGCCCGCTCCACCGTCCGCCGCATCGGCTCCGACCAGTACTCGTCGTGCCCTGGGAAGATCAGCGCCTTGTGCCGCGCCGGATCCACAAGACCGGCGTGCAGGTCCAGGGCGGTGGCGTAGGCCAGGTCGTAGCCGTAGCGCTCGGCCCAGCGGATGAAGTCGTAGGCGTGGCCGACGTGCAGCGGCAGACCCGCACCCGCGTGCGGCCGGTCGAAGGAGACCGTGACGGCGGCCTCCTCCTCGCCCAGCAGCCGTCCCTCGCCGTCCCACGCGTGGTAGAGGCTGGCACCGTTGTGCCCGTCCTCGGGGAAGAGGTTGTACGCCTGCCAGGTCACATCGGGAACCACCAGCAGCAGCTCGGAGGGGTGGCTGGGCTCCTGGACGTCCCTGACGGTGAACGGGATGTGGCTGCGGTGCAGGCTGTCGGCCGTGGTGAGCACCGCAACGTACGCACCGGCTCTCCAGTGCTGCGGGATGTGCAGCCGCCAGGACTGCCACCAGTGGTGGCAGGAGACGGTACGGCCGACCACCAGCGGCGCGGCCTGGGCCACCCCGGCGATCAGCGGACTCAGCGTCATGTGGCGGGCCCCGTCGCCCCCGTAGTGCCCGATCCGGTAGACGTCCACGCTGAACTCGCGCGGCGGGTTCACGGTGACCCGGAAGTCCACCGAGCCGCCGGGACGGATCACTCCCGCCGAGGCGAAACCTTTGATCTGCTGGTCGACGTCGTCCGAGTTGGCCGGGGTGCCGACCGGCGGCTTGGGACGAGCCGTGGCGAACGGCCGCTGGCCGGGGGCGTCCACGCTGACGTACCAGGGGACGGCGCCCTCGATCCCGGCCACGTACTGGTCCGGGCTGCGCAGCCAGGGCAGCGGGCCTTGTCCGAAGGGGTCGGAGACGCCGTGTGCCAGCGTGCCCGACTCCCAGCGGCGGTTGAGTTCCGTCTCCACGCGCCCCTCCCACAGTTACCGGGCCCGGCCCGGCGCTCCCCCGCCCGGTGGCATGTGCCACATGTATGTGCGTGCTGTGGTCTAGCACACCACACAGTGCTGGCGCTGCGTCACCCCACGGTAGCAACAAGTGTTGTTGAAACCCGGCGCTGCGACCCGGCTGGCCGCACGTCTCCCGGTTTCAGAGCCGGACGGGGCGCTCAAGGCGGATGCACGCGCCCTCCAGCCAGGCGCGCAACGGGGCGTCCTTGCCCCGCTCCACCGCCTGCGCCACCGCACCCGCCGGATCGGCCCCTCGCCTGCCGTCCACCAGCAGGACGGGGCCGTCCAGCCAGTCCAGCCCCGCGACACCGGCGCCGGTGTCCACGGCCGCGCAGCAGACCAGCGCGGTGACGTGCTCGACCAGCAGATCCCGTCCGCTGCGCACGGGTTGCAAGGGGGGCGCGGCGGTGCGGCCGCTGCGCTCCAGCTGGGTGGCGAGGGCGGCGGACAGCGGCTCGCCGCCGCCGTCCGCGAGCCGGGCCAGCAGCCGGGTCAGCGTCGGCCCGACCGTACGGCTGTGCGCGACCGCGTTGCCGCGCCCGTCGCCGCCGCGCTCGGTGCCGCCGCGCTCGGTGCCGTCCAGCGCCGCCTGCAGGGCGGACGCCTGACTTCGCCAGCCGCGGTCCACCACCTGCGCCGGGTAGTCCGCCCAGTCGAGGTCCTGCCAGCCGGTGGCGGGAGCACCGAAGAAGAGCTCGGCGGCGAGCAGCGAGACGGCGGCGTCGACCCGGCCCGGCTCCTCCAGCAGATCGCAGGCGGGCCGGTCGCCCAGCCGGCTCTCGTACCCGTCGGCGAGCCGGTCGCGGCGGGAGAGCTCGGTGAGGGCGGCGACCACGCCCGCGTTCAGATGGGTGGGCAGCCGGCCGAGCCGCCAGGCGGGCAGCGCGACCCGGCTGAGCAGCCGGTCCCAGCCCGCGTAGGCCAGGCCGACCTGCTCCTGGGCGGCGATCCGCAGGCCGTAGTCGACCGACTTGGCGTGCTCGGACGCCCAGGCCGCGACCGAACGCTCCAGCTCCGCCGAGTGGTCCCGGCAGGTGCCGAGCAGGCGGCGGGTGATCCGGTCCACCAGGGCCGCCGGGCCTCGGCGCGGGGCACCGAGCGAGGCGTCCAGGCTGCGGACGAAGCGGCGGGCGGCGGCGATCTCCGGGTCGGCCGCGGCCGCCGTGCCCGCCACCACGGGCGCGAGCAGGGCCCGCAGCTCCCCGGCCCGCATCCACCACAGGAACGGCGAGCCGATCACCAGCACCGGCGCGGACGGCTCGGCCGGACGGAGCGAGAGCAGCCGCAGGCGCGGATGGGCGTCCTCCAGCCAGCTGTCGCAGTCAGGGGTGAGCGCGATGGCGGACGGGGCCGGCACCTCGAGCCGGTCGGCCAGCTCGCGGATCAGCCGGTACAGCTCCGGGGCGTCCGCCTCGGCCACCGGCACGGCCGGGGTCTGCGGCGGGACGGCCCCGGCATGGGCACGGGTGACCAGGAAGGCGATCACCAGCACCACCACCGCGACCAGGCCGACCACCCAGCGGGCGGTGTCCCATGCCACCGCGTCGGCGGAGCCGGACGCGCCGAGGCGCCCGGTCAGCCGTCCCGCCAGCAGCACCACGGCGAGGGCGGCAGGCAGCGCGGCGACGGCCACGCCGAACCCACGCACCCGCAGCAGAGCCTGGGCATGTGCGCGGGCTGCGTCCACAGCGGCCATTCGACGCGGCACCCCCTTCGGAGCCCGAGGTCGGTGATCGCGAGCCCTCACCGAAGAGGTCCACAACGGTCCGGACGCCCGAGCCGACTCGAAATGATCAGTTCCGACCGGGACGCAGCCTTGGCCGACCCCGGTTGTGCATCCTGCATGGCACTTCCGACAGTTTTGACGCCAGCGTGCGGGCGAGTGTTCCGGACCGGCCCGCTTTCCACCCGTCCTAGTGACGGTGCACGCTTTCAGCATCCCCCTGACCGAGCCGGGCCACCCGGCGTCGGGCACGACGGCCCGACCGGGCCGACGCGATCCGGCACGATCCAGCGCACCCTAAGGCCGGTGCAGCGGCCGCGTCAGCCGGATGGCGAGTCCGTCACCCGAAGGGTTGGAATCCCGCCTCCGTCCGGTGTGGCGGCCGCCCTCCCGCCGCATCTCCCGCAACGGCAGAGGGCGCTGCGCCATGGGTGCACCTCCCGGCCGGAGCCGGGGACGATGACCGGGCGCAGCGCCCTCGGGGCGTGCCGTCGCCGTCGGGCTACTGCCCGGCGGCCTTCAGTGCGATGTCACTGCGGTGGTGCGCGCCCTTGAGGGCGATCCGCTCGACACCCCGGTAGGCCCGGGTGCGGGCCTCGGTGAGGTCCGCACCGGTCGCGGTGACCGACAGGACCCGGCCACCTGCGCTGAGCACCTGGCCGTCCTCGCCCGACCGGGTCCCCGCGTGAAGCACGTACACCGTGCCGTCGGCGGACTCCGCCTCGGCCAGCCCCTCGATCACATCGCCGGTGCGCGGCGCGGCCGGGTAGCCCTCCGAGGCGATCACCACGGTGACGGCGGCACCCTCGTGCCAGCGCAGCGGCTCGAGCTCGTCCAGCGTGCCCTCGGCGGCGGCCAGCAGCACGCCCGCCAGCGGGGTCTGCAGCCGGGCGAGGACGACCTGGGTCTCCGGGTCCCCGAAGCGCGCGTTGAACTCGATCACCCGGGTACCGCGCGAGGTGAGCGCAAGGCCCGCGTACAGCAGGCCGGAGAACGGGGTGCCCCGGCGGCGCAGCTCGTCCACGGTGGGCTGCAGCACGGTCCGCAGCACCTCCTCCACCAGCCCCTCGGGGGCCCATGGCAGCGGGGAGTAGGCGCCCATACCGCCGGTGTTGGGGCCCTCGTCGCCGTCCAGGGCGCGCTTGAAGTCCTGGGCGGGCACCAGCGGCAGGACGGTGGTGCCGTCGGTGATCGCGAAGAGCGAGACCTCGGGGCCGTCCAGGTACTCCTCGATGACCACGCGCTCGCAGGAGGCGGCGTGGGCCAGCGCGGCCCCGCGGTCCGGGGTGACCACGACGCCCTTGCCCGCGGCCAGGCCGTCGTCCTTGACCACGTACGGGGCGCCGAAGGCGTCCAGGGCCTCGGCCGCCTCGGCCTCGGTGGTGCACACGTAGGAGCGGGCGGTGGGGACGCCGGCGGCCGCCATCACGTCCTTGGCGAACGCCTTGGAGCCCTCCAGCCGGGCCGCCTCGGCGGAGGGGCCGAAGACCGGGAAGCCGGCCGCCCGCAGCGGCTCGGCGACCCCGGCCACCAGCGGGGCCTCCGGGCCGATCACGACCAGGTCGGCGGCCAGCCGTCCGGCCAGCGCGGTGACCGCCGCGCCGTCCAGCTGGTCGACCGGGTGGACCGTCGCCACCTGCGCGATCCCGGCGTTGCCCGGGGCGCAGTGCAGCTCGGTGACGGCGGGATCTTGGGACAGAGAGCGGCACAGGGCGTGTTCGCGGGCGCCGCCGCCGATGACGAGGACCTTCACGCCGCAAAGGGTAGTCGGTGGCTCATTCGAATAAGTCCTCGGTACCGTCGGAAGCTCCAATGAGACTGGCCGTCGGGACGTATTTCTTGGATGAACCTCCAACTATGGGGAGGAGTCGGACCGCCCTCGACCGGCGAGTCAGAAGGAAGGACCACCGATCGCTCGCTCGGAAGGGTGAAATCTCGCCGCCCACCGAAACCCTCTCACCTCGGCATACCGAGGTGAAATCCGATAACGATCACCTCCGAAGCGGCCCCACGGTCAGCCATTTGGCGGTAAGAAGTTGTCTCGGAGAACCACCGGCACAGGCCGGTGCACGGCACCATGGGCGGCCCACACCCGCACCAGGCGCCGAACCCGTCCGACGAAGTGTCACAGGATCCAGTGTCAGCCCAACGCTCCGTCAGGCCCGGTACCCCGCCAGGGCCTCAGCAGTCCGCCCGCCACAGGGAGCCCCACAGGTGAGCCAGCCGGAAATGCAGCCCGAGGAGAGCCCCTGGGGCAAGGAAGTCGGCGAGGAGGACCAACCCGCCACGCCCTCCCCGGACCCGGCGCCCAGCCGCCGCCGTACCGATCTGAGCGCCCGCCAGTTCCCGCTCGGGGACTGGGGCGAGCCCGCCGAACGGCTGGAGGAGCTCTACCGCTGGTCCGAGGAGCGGGCGGTCGAGGCGATCGAGTGGTACCAGCGGGACCGGATCTGGAAGCGCCGCTGGGCACGGCTGCTGCGGTTCGGCGCGGCCGGCTTCGCCGTGGCCGGAGTGACGGCCCCGCTGGTCGCGCTCACCGGTCTGGCCGGGCAGGCGGCGAACTGGGGGTACGTCGGCCTGGTGCTCTCCGCCGCCGGCCTGGGCGCGGACCGGACCTTCGGGCTCACCTCCGGCTGGATGCGCGACGTCAGCACCGCGCAGGCCCTGCAACGGCGGCTCGAAGCCTTCCAGTTCGACTGGGCCTCGGAGTGCGTACGCGAGGTGCTCGGCCCCACCGAGGGCACGGCGGGCGAGGCCGCCGAGCGCTGCCTCGGGGTGCTGCGGCGGTTCTGCGAGGACATCTCGGACATGGTCCGCAGCGAGACCTCCGACTGGATGCTGGAGTTCCGGGCCAGTATGACCCAGCTGCCCACCCAGGCGGCCGGCCCCTGGGGCGGCCGCAGCGAGGGCGGCGCCGACGCCCAGGTCCGCGTCCTGCCACCCCCCGGCACCCGCCCCACCATGCCCCGCCAACGCCCCCCGGAGGGCCCCCTCCGCTGACCCCTGCGGTGGGTGCAGGCTTTCAGGGGCGCGGATCCGCGCCTGAGAACCTGCACCGAGGACCCGCCCCTGAAAGCCTGCGCCCGTGGGGCGCGGGCTGTGGTCAGGCGAAGACGATCATCGAGCCCTGGGTGACGCTGCGGGTGGCCGCCGCGTAGAGGCCTGCCCAGGCGTGCCGTTCGCGCGCGTAGGGGTGGAGGTCGTCCAGCGGTGGGCCGAACGGCTGCTCGAGACCGGTCGGGGCGAGCGGGCGGGTCGGCGCCGGCGGGTTGTACACGTCGATGCCCAACACCGGCGCGACGGCCTGGAGTTCGCGCATCAGCCCCTGCGACGAGCCGAGCGGCCCACCGGACTCCAGCAGGTTCTCCGCCACCACCGGGAGCAGGAAGTCGATCGGAACGTACGCGCCCGCGTGGTCGAAGTGCCAGACCAGGTGCGACTGTTCGGCCGTGCTCTCGAACATCTCCAGCAGCTGCTCGTAGTCACCGCCGAGCGCATCCACCGGCGTGACCTCGAAGCCGGTGAGACCCAACAGGTAGGCACGGCGCAGAAAGTGGAGCGAGTCGTAGTCGAACGCGGCCACCGGTTCGACCTCGCCGGTTATCCCCGGCGCGTACTGGTACACCGGCACCTCGGGCAGGCCCTGGGAGGCGAGGGCGCCGTTGTAGCGCAGCAGGTCTTCCCGGAAGGGGTTTTCGGGGCTGTGGGTCAGCTTGTCCACGAGCGGGACCAGCCAGAGGTCGCAGGCCATGGGCCGGCTCATCCTCTCCGGAGGGCGGGCAACGACGGCCCACCCTACCGGCCCGGTGCGGGCTCCTCGCTCCCCGGCCGGAACGGACGCAGCGGCCGCCCGAACCGCCCCTGCGACACGAAGCGCGGCAGCGGCACCAGGCCGAGGCCGACCTCCGCCACCTCGCGTACGGCGGCAGCGGGCCGGGGCTGCTCCACCACGGGCGCCACCTCGGGCTCGGTGACGTGGACCCCGGGATCCGACGGCGTCTCGGCGGCCACGGACGAGCGGAGCAGCGACAGGACGGTGACCGACTCCAGCGACTGTCCGGCGAGAGAGGCCAGCAGTTCGATGGTGAAGAGGTTGTACTCGTTGATCAGGCGCTGCGCTCCGGCCAGGTCGCGGGCCTCGATCCGGTCCACCAGGTCGGTGTGCCCGGCCCAGCAGACACCGCTGAGGTTGTCCGCCCCGCGCAGGTAGGGCGCAGCGAACATCCAGGACTGCACTCGAAGCCAGTCCAGGTAGTCGCCGATCCGGCCGTTGTCCATCAGCAGCCCGACCTCCTGCCAGAACCGGCGGTCGCAGCCGACCAGGACATCCAGCTGGCCGGCTCTGGAGGCGCGGGCGGCGGCCTCGGCGCGACGGCGCAGCGAGGGGAGCCGGCCCCAGTCGTACCCGTGTGCCCCGGGGCCGCCCCGGCCGGCGGCGAGCTGGCGCATCGCGCTGTCGGTGAGCAGTGTCCTGGCCTCGAAGATCTCCAGGAAGTCGCGCCAGGTGAACTCGGGCACGGTGAAGCCGCGGTGGTGCTCGGTGCGGAGCAGCCCCTGGGCCGCCAGGTCGACCAGTGCCTCACGGGCCGGGGTCGCCGAGACCCCGTACTGCTCGGCGATCTCCTTGACCGTGAAGTTCCGGCCCGCCGCGAGGCGGCCGGCCATCATCTCCTCGCGCAGCGCCCCGGCGATCTGTTCGCGCAGGCTGTTGCGCTGGATCGCCGGATGGTTGCCCCCGATGCCGAAGGAGCTGGACATTCCGGTCACGACCCCCTCTTCCGGGCTCGGCAAAACGCGATGGTGGCTCATCTTCTCAAAAAAGCCCACCATGTGCGCAAGAGCCTTAACTCCGGCCATATCAGGACAAGGTGGCTGGTTTCCGCTCATGCGGTCCGGTCAGCGCTGGACCGGGGCCGGGATGCCGAGCAGTCGGTCGCGGTGCACCGGGAACTCGGTTCGGGCCCTGGCGGCCTCCCCCGGGTCGAACTCCACGGTGAGCACCTCCTCGCCCGCGCCCGCCTCGGCCAGCACCTTGCCCCAGGGATCGACCACGATGCTGTGTCCGGCCTGTTCGACCCCGCCGTGCGTACCGGCCGTGTTGCAGGCCAGCACATACGCCTGCTCCTCGACCGCGCGGGCACGGGCCAGCAGCGTCCAGTGCTCGCGGCGGCGCTCCGGCCAGGCGGCCGGAAGGACCAGCAGCTCGGCGCCCGCGTCCAGCAGCGCCCGGAAGAGCTCGGGGAAGCGCAGGTCGTAGCAGGTGGCCAGGCCCAGGGTGCCGAAGTCGGTGGTGGCGGTGACGATCTCCTGGCCCGCGCCCATCGCGACCGCCTCACCGCTGTCGAAGCCGAAGCGGTGGATCTTGCGGTAGGTGTGCATCAGCTCGCCGTCGGGGGCGAAGAAGAGCGAGGTGTTGTAGATCGGGCCGTCCGGATCGCGTTCCACGATCGAACCGGCGTGCAGCCACACCCCGGCCGCGCGCGCCGCCGACGACATCACCTCGGCGGTCGGCCCGTCCAGCGGTTCGGCCCCGCCCGACCAGGCGTCGTACGCAAAGCCCCCGAGCGGCCACAGCTCGGGGAGCACGACCAGGTCGGCCCCCTCCTGCGCCCGTACCAGCGCCGCGGCCCTGGCCCGCCGCTCGGCGGGCGGCTCGGCGTCGGAGACCGCGAGTTGGATCAAAGAAGCGCGCACACTACCACCGTCCATGGCACCCGTCCTACGATCGTCACCCGAAAGCGCTGCCCAGCTGTCATCCGGCAGCGTAACGTGCGGGTAGCGCGTCCGCCCGGAAGCCTGGACACCTCGTCCACCCGGACCTGGACGCCGCAGTAAGGACGCTGACGGAGGGCCGGAGATTCCCGTGACGGACAACCAGACCGTGCAGGCCTGTATTGATGCCTGGACGCAGTCCATCGAGTCCATATCCGAACTGCTGGCCCCGCTGCCGACGGACTCCTGGAACCGGGCGACCGAGTGCCCGGGCTGGTCCGTACGGGACATCGTCTCGCACCTCATCGCGGTCGAGTCCGAACTGCTGGGCGATCCCCGGCCGATCCACTCGCTGCCGCGCGACCTGCGGCACATCACCACCGAGTTCGCCCGCTATGTAGAACTGCCGGTCGACAAGCGCCGCTGCCACACGCCGATCGAGATGACCAGCGAGCTGGAGTACACCGTCATCCGCCGCTCGCGCGCGTTGCGCAACTCCCGGCAGCAGCCGGACGACCCGGTCCGCTGGCCGGCCGGCCCGCTCGCCCACGACGTGCCGTACTGGTCGCTGCTGCGCACCCGGGCCTTCGACGTCTGGGTCCACGAGCAGGACCTGCGTCGCGCCCTCGACGTCCCCGGCAATCTGGACTCCCCCGCCGCGTACGTGACTCGCGACGTCCTGCTGGAGGGCCTTCCGAAGGCCGTCGCCAAGCAGGCCGGTGCTCCCGCCGGAACGGTCGTCACCTTCGACGTGACCGGGCCCGTCGAGTTCCTGCGCAGCGTCCGGGTGGACGCGGGCGGGCGCGGCACGGTGGACGCCACCGTCAGCCTCGCGCCGGACGTGCAGCTCACGATGGACTGGGAGACCTACGTCCGGCTCGCCTGCGGGCGCGGCCGCCCGGGCCCGGTCAAGGCCGAGGGCGACCAGGAGCTCGCGGCCCGGGTACTGGCCAACTTCGCCGTGACTCCATGACCTTCGGCGGGCAGGCCGGCGAGGCTCTAGGGCCTCGCCACCTTGCCCTTCAGCCGCAGGATCATCGCGGTCCCCACGGCCAGCGGGACGTACTGCCAGCAGAACGCCCACCGGTACGTCCCGGCGGTGTGTCCGGCCGGTCCTGACAGGGAGTCGAGGAGGATGCCGACGCCCAGCAGGGTGATCATCGTGCCGATGAAGCCGCCCATGTTGGCGATGCCCGAGGCGGTGCCGAGCCGCTCGGGCGGGTTGTGGGCGCGGGCGTAGTCGAGGCCGACCAGGGAGGCGGGGCCGTTGCTGCCCATGACGAGGAGCAGCACCACCAGCAGCCAGAGCGGCGGCCGCGCACCCGGCCAGGCCAGCACCACGGCCCAGCAGGCCGCCGTGCTGCCGATGACCGTGAGGGTGACGGGGATCCGCACCCTCGGGTAGCGCGAGACGAGCCGTCCGAAGACCAGGCCGAAAGTCATGTTGCTGAGGACCAGCAGGGTCAGCAGGGTCCCTGCCTCGCCCCGGCTCATGCCCTGGCCCTCGACCAGGTACGGCATTCCCCACAGCAGGCCGAAGGCCGCGCCCGGGAAGGCGGTGGTGAAGTGCACCCACATGCCGAGCCGGGTGCCGGGTTCGCGCCAGGCGTGCCGGATCTGGTCGCGTACGGGCAGTCGCCGCCCGGCGTCCGGTACGACGGCGACACCCGCCGGGGCCTCCTTGAGCAGCAGGGCGACCAGGGCGAAGGAGCCGACGCCGAGCAGGGCGATCAGGGCGAAGGTGGAGGTCCAGCCCTCGCTGTGCAGGGCCTGGGCGAGGACGACGGTGCTCACCAGGTTGCCGCCGGTGCCGACCAGACCGGTGAGCTGGGCGACCAGCGGGTTCTTCGCCGCCGGGAACCAGCGGGCGGCGACCCGCAGCACGCTGATGAAGGTCATCGCGTCACCGCAGCCGAGCACCGCCCGGGAGGCCAGCGCGGGCCCGAAGGAGGAGCTGAAGGCGAAGCCGAGCTGGCCGGTGCTCAGCAGCAGGATGCCGAGCAGCAGTACCCGGCGCGGCCCGAACCGGTCCACCAGCAGTCCCACCGGGACCTGCATGGCCGCGTAGACCAGCACCTGGAGGATGGCGAAGGTGGAGAGCGCGGAGGCACCGATCCCGAACCGGGAGGCGGCGTCCAGCCCTGCGACACCGAGGCTGGTGCGGTGGATCACCGCGAGAACGTAGACGCTGACGCCGATCGACCAGGCGGTCCAGGCGGCCCGGCCACCGGGCGGCACCGTGTCGGCCGGCGCCGATCCACCGAAGGCCCGTTGCACAAGGGGCGGAAGCGGGAGCCGAGGACCAGGAACGGGAAGGGTTCGGGAAGGGCTTTCGGGGTCCACGGTCACAGCGACCAGAGTAATCATCCCATCAAATGACCAATCTGGCAGGGCACCGCGCGCCCCCAAGGTGCCCCGCAGGCGCCCCGTGCGCTATCCCTTGAGCGTCCAGGTCACCGTGCGGGTCATGTGCTGATTGCGGAAGGCCTCGTCGCGCACCCAGTCCGTGGTGTCCCGGACCGTCGCGGTGACCGTGAGGTCCTGGCCCGGCCTGCTCGGCAGGGTCGAGGTGTCCAGGGAGTTGCGGTCTGGCCCCTGCGGCACGGTCAGGACGCCGTTCACCCGCCACTCCACCTGGAGCTGCCGCGGGCCCGCCAGCGGCAGTGGACGGACGCTCAGCCGGGGCCGCCCTGCCACCGTGCCGGCGGCGGGCTCCGGCGGGTCCATCGGAGTGATCCGGCGGTAGATCTGCTCGAGGATCGCCTCCCGCGAGGGGAGGTTGTAGGTCCCGCCGAGGGTGCGCATGACCGAGTCGACGGTCGGGCGGTAGGTGCCGTTGGCACTGCGGTACGCCCCGATGGTGCCGCCGCCGTCCGGGTCCTGGGCGCCGAGCCAGCGCCACCACTTCACCTTGCTGCGGGCCATCTGGTCGGCGTTCACGGTGGCGAGGTTCGGGTAGTCCGCGTCGTCCGGGGCACTGTCGTACTCGTCGCCCAGGTCACCGACGGTGTGGCCTATCTCGTGCTGGATGATCCGCCCGGCATCCGGGCTGCCGCCCGCGAGGGTGGTCACTCCGGTGCCGCCCGCGCCGCCGTACTCGCTGGAGTTGGCCAGGGCTATCAGGTACTGCGGTCCTTCGCCGTTGCCCGCGTACCGGGCGGTGGCGGGCTCGTCGGCGCAGAGCAGCCGGGCGGTGCCCTCGCACCAGAAGTGCATACCGAGCGGGGTGCCGGGCTTGCGGGTGCGGGTCTCGGTCTCGGCTATCCCGGCGACCGGGGAGACCACCTCGACCCGCTTTATGTTGAAGAACCCCTGGTAGCTGCGGAACGGTTCTATGTCCATCAGCGCTCGCCAGGCCTGATCGGCCTGCTCCCGGAACAGATCCTGCTGGTCGGCGGTGTAGCCGTCGCCGAGCAGCACCAGGGTGATCCGGTTGGCGGGATCGCCGGTACGGAGTATGTCCACCGTCGTCGCGGGTTCGGGCGTGCGCTGGTCCGCCCCGGCCGTGCTGTGCGGCGGGACGGCGCGGTCCGGCGACGGCGCGGGAGCGCCGATCGCACCGAACGGCGCTGGGGAGGCCGCTTCGAGGGCGGTCGGCAGGATGGCGACCGAGACGAGGGTGAGCGCCGCTGCGCTCCGGACGAGACGGCCAGACTTACCGTTGCGCATACGGTGCGTCCTCCGGGCTCCGGTCACCCGGCAGGCGCACGGGTGGGGGGTTGCGGAGACGTACCCGACACGCGGGCGACCTTGACCCGACCGGGGCCGACTTCGCCGGACCGGATCATCACGGCGGGGCATCCGGCGCAATCCGCAGGCGCGCTGCGGCCGATGGCCGTAACCGCTCCACGAGCCCCTTGCCCCAGAGGGGTTGCCCGTTTGCCCCGGAGGGGTCAGCGGTGGCGGAGGGCCAGGTGTGTGCCGATGCCCAGCAGCAGGCCCCAGAAGGCCGAGCCGATGCCGAACAGGGTCATCCCCGAGGCAGTGGCGAGGAAGGTCACCACGGCACCGTCGCGGCCGCCTTCGTCGGCGAGTGCTCCGGCGAGGCTGGACTGGAAGGGGGCCAGCAGGGCGACTCCCGCGATCACGGCGATCAGCGCCGTCGGCAGCCCGGTGAACAGGCTGACCAGCACTCCGCCGAAGCTGCCGACCAGCAGATAGAGCACACCCGCGGACATTCCCGCGATGTAGCGGCGGCGCGGATCGGGGTGGCTCTCGGGGCTGGTGCAGATCGCGGCGGTGATGGCGGCCATATTGACCCCGGGCGAGCCGAACGGCGCCAGGAGCACCGAGAGTCCTCCGGTCGTGCCGATCAGCAGCCGGTCGTCCGGTCGGTAGCCGGAGGCGCGCATGATGGCGAGCCCGGGTGCGTTCTGCGAGGCGAGTGCGACGATGGTGAGCGGAAGTGCCAGCCCGACCGTCGCGGGCCAGCCGAAGGCCGGTGCCGTCAGTACCGGACGTGTCGGCCCGCCCCCGCCCAGGTGCAGCGGCAGCCCGACGGTGGCCGCCGCCAGCAGTCCGCCCGCCAGCAGCGCCACCGGCACCGCGTACCGGGGTGTCCAGCGCTTGGCCGCCAGGAAGGCCGCGAAGCTGCCGAGCACCAGCACGGGCGCACGGTGCAGCGAACCGAAGACACCGGCGCCGAAGGAGAACAGGATCCCGGCGAGCATCGCGTTGACGATCCCGGGCGGTACGGCCCGGATCAGCCGCCCGAACAGCCCGGTCACCCCGAGCAGCGCGACCGCCACCGAGCTCACCAGGAACGCCCCCACCGCCTCGCGGTAGGGGTACGCGCCCAGGCTGCCCATCAGCAGGGCCGCCCCCGGCGTGGACCACGCGGTGACCACCGGGGTCCTGGTCCACCAGCTCAGCAGCAGGCAGCTGAGCCCGCTGCCGATGGACACCGCCCAGATCCAGGAGGCCGTGTGCGCCTGGTCGAGATGCCCTGCGGCGGCGGCTGCCAGCACGACCACCAGTGGGCCGGAGAAGGAGACCGCGATACAGACCAGTCCGGCCAGCAGGGCCGGTACGGAGACATCCCGGCGGAGCGAGCGCCGCCCGTCCGGCACTGCCGGCGGGTCGGGCTCCAACTCGGTCTGCTGCCAGGTCTCCTGCCGCATTTCAGCGCGATGCTCCGCCATCCGGGCAGTATTCTGGAAGACCCTTCGCGACACCCGGAGAAATCTTCACAGCAACTGCAACTTTCCGTCGGCAGTCACGTCTGTGTACACGAAGGCACGGAAAGCAGGACCGGCGAGGCGCCGGAGGGTGCAACTACCGGCCGACTTCATCCAACACGCCGTCAGCATCAGGCCCCTGGGGGAACCCATCATGCGAGTATCCGCTATGTCCGGTTTCGCGAAGAACATCCTCTCCCCGGCCTCCACCCGCAAGGCCCTCGCCGTCGGCGCCGCCACCCTGCTCATCAGTGGTGGCGCGCCCCTCTTCGCGGGTGCCTCCGCCGCCTGGGCCTGCGGTGACGAGGAGGGAGTCCGCACCGACCGGGTCGCCACCACCAACTCCGCCGCCACTGCTGCTCGGTCGCCCGCAGCGACCCACCACGGCGAGCCGGTGTCGGCGTTCATCCCCGTGGTTCCGACCGCCATCGCCGCCGGTGGTGCCCCGGTCGAGATCGGCGTCGAGATGGCCAACTTCACCGGCGCCGACTACGCCAGGATCGCGCCGGGCTTCGCGCTCTACAACCCGCACGCCGGAGCCAACCTCCGGATCGAGGACCTGAAGGTGGAGGTCGTCAAGGGCGGCCAGTGGAGGAGCCTGCCGCTGCGCCACAGCTGCGACCCGGTACTCGTCGCCGACACGTCCCTCCTCGCCGACCCGTTGACGGACCAGCACGCCCACCGCTACCTGTTCCGTGTCTCGCTCTCGGCCGATGCGCCCGGGCCGCAGCAGGAGATCCAGGTCTTCAGCGGTTCCGGCTTCGACGGCAAGGCCAACACGACCACCCTGAAGGTGCTCCGCACCACCCGCGCCGGCACCTCCTCAGCGGCGCCCGTCGCCGCCGTGGCCATGACGAGCTCGTCGCCCGCCGTCGGCGCGACCGCGTTCGTCCTGCTGGGCGGCGGAGCCACGGGAGTGCTGCGGCGCCGGTCGCGCCCCTGAGCGCACTCCCGGGCGTGCGGCGCCGGGGGCGCGGGCCCCTGTTCGACCGGTCGCGTGCCTGACCAGCCCCCTACGGAGGTGCAGGTCTCGCACACGCGGTTGGCCGAGCAGAGCCCGCGCCCCCGGTGCACCGCATGACTGCCGCCCTCGAAGGGCAGCGCCTAGCCCCAGGTGAGCAGGCGCTTCGGGTGCTCCAGGACGGCGGCGACATCCGCCAGGACCTTGGAACCCAGCTCTCCGTCGACCAGGCGGTGGTCGAAGGAGAGGGCCAGCGTGGTGACCTGACGGGGCACCACCTTGCCCTTGTGGACCCACGGGAGTTCCCGCACCGCGCCGAAGGCCAGGATGGCGGCCTCGCCGGGGTTGAGGATCGGGGTACCGGTGTCGACGCCGAAGACGCCGACGTTGGTGATGGTGATGGTGCCGCCCTGCATGTCGGCGGGCGAGGTCTTGCCCTGACGCGCGGTGTCGATCAACTCACCCAGCGAAACCGCCAGTTGCGGCATGGTCTGGGAACCGGCGTCCTTGATGTTGGGCACGATGAGCCCGCGCGGGGTGGCCGCCGCGATACCGAGGTTGACCTGGCCCTTGACCACGATCTCCTGGGCCGCCTCGTCCCAGGCCGCGTTGACCTCCGGGTGGCGGCGGACCGCCGTCAGCAGTGCCTTGGCGACCAGCAGCAGCGGGCTGACCCGGACACCGGCACCCAGGTCGCCGCTCTCCTTGAGCCTGCGGACCAGCTTCATCGTGCGGGTCACATCGACCTGGACGAACTCGGTGACGTGCGGCGCGGTGAAGGCCGAGGCCACCATCGCCTGCGCGGTGGCCTTCCGGACGCCCTTGATCGGCACCCGGACATCGCCGCGACCGGCCGGCACGGCCTGGGCCAGTGCCTCGGCGGCCCAGGCAGCTTCGGCCGGAGCCGGGGCGAGCACCTCGGCGGGCGCGGGGGCGAGGGCCGCCGCTGCCGCCGCGTGCACGTCCTCACGGGTGACCACACCGCCCGGGCCGGTCGGAACGACCGCCCGCAGGTCGATCCCGAGGTCCTTGGCGAGCTTGCGCACCGGCGGCTTGGCCAGCGGCCGCTCGGCCGTCGCCGGGACATCCGCGGCAACAGCCACCGGAGCCGGGGCGGGCTGCGGCGGCGCGTAGTACGAAGGCGCGGGCACCTCGACCGAGTTGGCCGGGGCGACGACGGTGGTCCGGCGGGCGCGGCGCTGAGTGCCGCCCGTTCGCGGACCGTAGCCGACCAGCACCTCGCGGCGCTCCGGCACGGCCTCCTCGGCAGCGGGGGCGGCGGCCACCGGCGCCTCGGCGGGAGCCGCACCCTCACCGACCGCGACGGAGATGATCGCCGTACCGACGTCCACCGTCGTCCCGGCCGGGAAGAAGATCTGCTCGACCCGTCCGTTGAACGGGATCGGCAGCTCGACCGCCGCCTTCGCGGTCTCCACCTCACAGACGATCTGGCCGTCCGTCACCTCGTCGCCGGCCTTGACGTACCAGGTCAGGATCTCGGCCTCGGTGAGGCCCTCGCCGACGTCCGGCATCTTGAACTCGCGGAGCGAGCGCACCTCGGTGGTCATATCGCTCCCTTCTCAGAACGCCAGCGCGCGGTCGACGGCGTCGAGTACGCGATCAAGGTCGGGCAGGAAGGCCTCCTCGACCCGGGACGGCGGGTACGGCGCGTGGTAGCCGCCGACGCGCAGGACCGGGGCCTCCAGGTGGTAGAAGCACCGCTCGGTGAGCCGGGCGGCGAGCTCCGCGCCCATGCCCATGAAGACGGGCGCCTCGTGCACCACGATGCCGCGCCCGGTGCGCTTGACGGACTGCTCCAGGGCGTCGAAGTCCACCGGGGAGAGCGAGCGCAGGTCGACGACCTCCAGGCTGCGGCCGTCCTCCTCGGCGGCCGCGGCGGCCTCCAGGCAGACCTTCACCATCGGGCCGTACGCGATCAGGGTGGCGTCCGCGCCCTGGCGCACCACGCGGGCCTCGTGCAGCGACAGGCCGGCCGAGTCGCCGACCTCGCCCTTGTCCCAGTAACGGCGCTTGGGCTCAAGGAAGATCACCGGGTCGTCGGACTCGATGGCCTGGCGGAGCATCCAGTACGCGTCGTGGGCATTGGAGGGGCTGACCACCCGGAGCCCGGCGGTGTGCGCGAAGTACGCCTCGTGGGACTCGCTGTGGTGCTCGACCGCGCCGATGCCGCCCGCGTACGGGATCCGGACGGTGACCGGCATCTTCACATGCCCGAGCGCGCGGGAGTGCATCTTCGCCAGCTGGGAGACGATCTGGTCGAAGGCCGGGTACACGAAACCGTCGAACTGGATCTCCACGACCGGCCGGTAGCCTCTGAGGGCCAGGCCGATCGCGGTGCCCATGATGCCGGACTCGGCGAGCGGGGTGTCGATGACCCGGTCGTCGCCGAAGTCCTTCTGTAGCCCGTCGGTGATCCGGAAGACCCCGCCCAGCTTTCCGATGTCCTCGCCCATCAGCAGGGTCTTCGGATCGTTCTCCAGCGACTTGCGCAGGGCCTCGTTGAGCGCCTTGGCAATGCTCAGCTGACCTGCCATCAGTTGTTCTCCCCGCCCTCGAAGGACGCCGCGTACGCCTCGTACTCAGCTCGCTCTTCCTCGACCAGTGCATGCGGCTCGGCGTACACATGGTCGAAGATCAGGGTCGGGTCCGGGTCGGGCATACTGCGCACGCCCTCACGCACCCGCAGCCCCAACTCCTCGCTCTCGGCCTCGATTCCGGCGAAGAACGCCTCGTCGGCCAGGCCCTCCCGATCCAGGTAGGCCTTGAGCCGGGTGATCGGGTCCTTGGCCTTCCAGGCCTCGGTCTCCTCGGTGGGCCGGTAGCGGGTGGGGTCGTCTGAGGTGGTGTGCGCGCCCATCCGGTAGGTGAACGCCTCGATCAGCACCGGACCGTTGCCGCTGCGGGCGTGGTCCAGCGCCCAGCGGGTCACCGCGAGGCAGGCGAGCACGTCGTTGCCGTCCACCCGGACACCCGGGAAACCGAAGCCCAGGGCGCGGCGGTAGAGCGGGATGCGGGTCTGCACGGTGGTGGGCTCGGAGATCGCCCACTGGTTGTTCTGGCAGAAGAAGACGACCGGCGAGTTGTAGACCGAGGCGAAGGTGAAGGCCTCGCTGACGTCACCCTGGCTGGAGGCGCCGTCGCCGAAGTACGCGATCACCGCGTCGTCGGTGCCGTCCTTGGTGATGCCCATCGCGTATCCGGTGGCGTGCAGGGTCTGCGCGCCGATCACGATGGTGTACAGGTGGAAGTTCTTCTCGTTCGGGTCCCAACCGCCGTGGTTCACACCGCGGAACATGCCGAGCAGGTTCAGCGGGTCCACGTCGCGGCACCAGGCGACACCGTGCTCCCGGTAGGTCGGGAAGGCGTAGTCGCCGGGGCGCATCGCACGGCCCGAGCCGACCTGGGCGGCCTCCTGGCCGAGCAGCGAGGCCCACAGGCCGAGCTCGCCCTGGCGTTGCAGGGAGGTGGCCTCGGCGTCGAAGCGCCGGACCAGGACCAGGTCACGGTAGAGGGCGCGGAGCTCCTCCGGGGTGATCACCAGCGGGAATTCCGGGTTCTCGACCCGCTCCCCTTCGGGCGTGAGTAGCTGTACGAGCTCCGGCTGGGCGTCCTTACCCTTGTTGCGGAGGTTGTCAGGGACGCCGGGGGCGGCCTTCTTGCGCGCCCTCGCCGTGCTTTTGACGGTCACGTTCACTCCTCGGTCTGTCCGGCCGCCCGGGGTCGCCGGTGACCGGTCCGGTCACCGCCTCGCAGGTACGCGTGGGTGTGCGCACCGACTGCAAGGCAGGTGGTGTTCCCTTTCCGACGGCGTCCCTCACGAGAACGTTACCCAGCGGCGCCCCTTGGCGCGCTTGCGCTAGGACGTCCTACTTGTTCACGCCGGAGAGTGCAGGTGTGGTGCAGCTCTCTGGGCGGTGGCCGTCAGGACACCTGCGCACGCTATCCGGGCGAAGCTCTCCGCGTAAGGGGGTAACCGGCATGGATTCTGTGTTCGGGGCAGCTCGGGCAATAGGTCTTCTGTGCGTGGATATGGGAGCATTTGAGCGTGACTGGAAACGGACAAATCAGGGTTTTCCTACTAGATGATCATGAGGTCGTCCGGCGCGGCGTACACGATCTGCTGTCCATGGAGGACGACATCGAGGTGGTCGGCGAAGCCGGCACCGCCGCCGAGGCCCTGACCCGGATCCCGGCCGTGGACCCCGATGTCGCGATCCTCGACGTCCGCCTCCCGGACGGCAACGGCGTCGAGGTCTGCCGCGAGGTCCGCGCGCGGCGGCCGGAGATCAAGTGCCTGATGCTGACCTCCTTCTCGGACGACGAAGCGCTCTTCGACGCCATCATGGCGGGAGCCTCCGGGTACGTACTGAAGGCGATCCGGGGCACCGACCTGCTCTCCGCGGTCCGTGACGTGGCAGCGGGCAGGTCGCTGCTCGACCCGATCGCCACCAGCCGGGTACTGGAACGGCTGCGCGACGGTGGCGAGAAGGAGGACGAACGGCTCGCCCAGTTGACGAAGCAGGAGCGGCGCATCCTCGACCTGATCGGCGAGGGTATGACCAACCGTCAGATCGGCAATGAGCTGCACTTGGCCGAAAAGACCGTCAAGAACTACGTTTCCAGCCTGCTGGCCAAGATGGGCATGGAGCGCCGCACCCAGGCGGCTGCCTATGTGGCCCGGCATCAGGCCGATCATCATCATTGAGCATATTCCTGACGACCTGTCAAGTGCCTGCGCCTCACGGCATTACGCTCCTGTCCCGTGACAACGCAAGGCCAGATCATCGTGTGCGCGCCGCCTCGTCCGGACCGCACGGAACCGCCCATCGGCACCCTCAGCCCCCCGGTCGCCCACAACGCCGCGGCCGGGGTGCTGCGTTCCTACCGGCTCGGCCGCCCCTCCGGGATACGGCCGGTGACCGAGGGGCTGCTCAACCGGGGCTACCGGATCACCACCGGGTCCGGCCGGTACTTCCTCAAGTGCTACGTGGACCGGGCCACCGCCAGCCGCAGCGCGATCACCGCCCAGCACCGCGCCACCATCGACCTGCACGCCCTCGGACTGCCCACCCCGCCCCCGCTGCCCACCCCGGACGGCCGGACCGTGACGGCGTACGGCGGGCGGCTGTTCGCGCTCTACCCCTGGGTGGAGGGCGGACACCGGCACGGCACCGAGCTGGCGCCCGTGCAGTCCGCCGAACTCGGCGCGCTGCTCGGGCGATTGCACGGCGCACTCGGTGAAGTCTGCGCCCCCGTACGGCAGCCCGCCGGGCATGCCACCGCCGATCCGGCCGAGACCGTCCGACTCGTCGCCGAACTGCGGAAACGGGCCGCCAGGTACGAACCGTACGGACCCTTCGACGCCCTCGCCGAACAGCGCCTGGCCGAACGGCTCGACCTGCTCGCGAGGCACCGGCACCGGCGGCCACCCGCCGAGAGCGCCCCGCCGACCGGCTGGACGCACGGCGACTTCCACGGCCTCAACCTGCTCTACCGGGGGGAACAGCTCACGGCCGTGCTCGACTGGGACAAACTCGGCGTACGGCCGCAGGCGGAGGAGGCCGTCCGGGCCGCCACGCTGATCTTCAACGACCGGGAGAGCGGCGTCCTGGACCTCGTCCGGGTCCGCCGCTACTCGCAGTCCTACCGGGCCGCCACCGCCACCACGGCGGCCCAACTGGCCGCCGCCGTGCACCGGGTGTGGTGGGAGCGTCTGAACGACCTCTGGATGCTCCAGTGGCGCTACCAGCGCGGCGACCACCGCGCCGACCCGCTCTTTCCCGCCGCAGCCGGGCAACTCGCCTGGTGGTGCCAGGAGTACGAGCAGGTCCTGGACGCCTTCACCAACTAACCGCCCCCGGGCACCCGGGAGGGTCTCCAGGGGCGCGGGGGCACTCCGAACGCAAAGGGGTACCCATAGGGGCGCGGGGCTGGGTCAGGGGGTGGTGTCCGTGCCTGTGGTGCTCTTGCCGCCGCCGGGCGAGGAGCTCACTCCTGTCGAGGGGCTGGAGCCGTCGGTCGGCTTGGTGGGCGGCGCCGACGTGTCGGACGGGGAGTCCGAGGCCGAGCTGCTGGGCGACGCCGAGGCCGATGCGGACGGGGAGGGCGAGGCCCCGGAGGAACGCCCGCTCGACGGCGACTGTGCCGTGTCGTTGGTCGTGTCCGGCGGCGGCGTGTAGCGGCCCGGGTTGGTGTTGCCGCCGGTGCTGCGGCTCAGGCTCGGCGACGGGGTGTCGGCCGAGGGCACGATCGGCGTGGTGACCGGGTTCTGCACGGGCTGGTTCGGCGTGTGGGGGGGCTGGGTCTTGTGGTCGGCGGGGCTCAGCGCCATCGAGATACCGACGGCGGCCGCGGCCAGCACCAGCACCAGGCCACCGACCAGCGGCCACCGGCTGCGCCGCCGTCCCCGGCCGCCGTCCCCGTCTCCGTAGCCGTCCCCGCCATGACCGCCGTGGCCGCCGTCGTACGGGCCGCCCGGGCGGTTCCCGCCGGTCGCCGAGTAAGGGGACAACGGGGTGTCGTACTGCGCGGACGCCGGGTAGGGCAGCATGGCCGTCTGGTCGCTCGCCGTACCGGGGCCGTCGACCGAGCCCAGCGGCTTGGTGACGGCGCTCGCGCCGCTCTCGTAGCCCGGGTACCCGCCGGAGCCGCCAGAACCGGTACGACCGACGGTGGCTGCGCCCCCCGCGTACCCTATTCCGGCCGCGCCGTGCATCTCCCGCAGGGCGTGCTGCACATGGGCCCGGAACTCGTCCGCGCTCTGGAAGCGGTCGTCCGGGTCCTTGGCCAGCGAGCGCAGCACCAGGTCGTCGAGCTGGGCGGGCACCCGCGGGTTGGCCTCCGAGGGCGCCACCGGCATGTCCTGGACGTGCTGGTAGACCACCGAGAGCGGGGTGTCCCCGGTGAACGGCGGGCGGAGCGTCAGCAGCTCGTAGAGCATGCAGCCGGCCGCGTACAGGTCCGAGCGGTGGTCGACCGGCTTGCCGAGGGCCTGCTCCGGCGAGAGGTACTGCGGGGTGCCCATCACCATGCCGGTCTGGGTCATGGTGGTGGCCGCGCCGGTCAGCGCACGGGCGATGCCGAAGTCCATCACCTTGACCGCGCCGCTGTGGGTGATGATCACGTTGGCGGGCTTGATGTCGCGGTGCACGATGCTGTTCCGGTGGCTGTAGGCCAGCGCCTCCAGCACCCCGGCGATGATGATCAGCGCCTGGTCGACCGGCGGCGCGTCCTCGTCCGCCAACAGCTCGCGGACGGTCCGGCCCTCGATCAGCTCCATCACGATGTACGGGGTGGAGTCACCGCCGACCTGTTCGGCACCGGTGTCGTAGACCGAGACGATCGAGTGATGGTTGAGCGCGGCGACCGCGTGCGCCTCGCGGGTGAAGCGGAGCCGGGCCACGTCGTCCTGGGCCAGCTCGGCGCGGAGCAGCTTGACCGCGACGGTGCGGCCGAGCCGTACGTCCTGCGCGGCGTAGACCTCTGCCATACCGCCCCGGCCCAGCCGGTGGGTGAGGCGGTAGCGGCCGTCGCCGACGGTGCCCAGCGGGGCTGCGGTACCACGGCTCGGGGTCTGCGCCGCGTCGGTCGGTGGCAGCAGCGCCGTCCGGTCCTCCGCCCGGCTCGGGTCGGCACCCGGCACCTGGGGCGTTTCACGAGTGCTGTCGTCGCTGAATCCCCGATCACCCAAGCCGTGACCGCCGGCACCCTGAGCGTGCTCCGCCTCGCCGTCTCCCGGCTGCTGTGTCTGTGCCATCACTCCTCGCCCCGGGCGTCGCTCGGTGCGCGGTCGCCCTTCGGTTACGTCCTCAGAACGCTACCGCTTCGCCGGACCGACCGTGGAACCGCAGATCTGTCGATACCGGTCAGACCGTGCCGTTCCGGCCTGGATCGAGCACGACCACAGACGGTCGCTGGGAGCCGTAGGGACTGTTCAGCTGCTTCTTCTCGTGCTTGACGGCCACGATGGCGACGATGACGCCGGCCAGCACGATCAGGCCGATGATCACACCGACCACCACCAGCGCGGTCGAGCAGCCGTTGCCGCTGTTGGCGGCCGGTCGCGGCGCGAACGGCTGCTGCTGCGGCTGTGCGAACGGCGGCGGCGTGTGCACCTGCTGCTGCGGGAACGGCGGCGGGGTCTGCGCCTGCTGCTGCGGGAACGGCGGCGGGGTCTGGTACTGCTGCTGCGGGGACGGCGGCGGGGTGTGCACCTGCTGCTGCGGGAACGGCGGCGGGGTCTGGTACTGCGGCGGGAAGGGCGTCGGGGTCTGCTGATACAGCTGCTGCCCGACCTGCTGCTGGACCTGCGGGAAGGGCGTCGGGGTCTGCGGCGTCTGCTGGTACGGGGGCTGCGGGAAGGACGGCTGCTGCTGCGGGTACGGGGTCTGCTGCGGCTGCACCGGCGGGAAGTTGGTCAGCGACGGCGCAGCGTGCACCGAGCGCGGCCCCTCGCCGATGACCAGCGGGGTGCTCGCCCGCAGCGGACCACCGCCGCCCTGGTCCCCCGCCGCGATCCGCTCGACCTCCTCGCGCATCGCCTCGGCGCTCGGGAACCGGTGCTCCGCGTCCTTGCGCAGGGCGCGGGCCACCAGCGCGTCCACGGCGGGCTGCACCGCCGGATTCAGCGTGGACGGCGCCGGGGGCTCCTCCTGGACGTGCTTGTACGCGATCGAGAAGGCGGTGTCCCCGTCGAACGGCAGCGAACCGGTGAGCAGCTCGAACAGCATGCAGCCCACCGAGTAGAGGTCGGACCGCGCGTCCACGCTCTTGCCGAGCGCCTGCTCCGGCGAGAGGTACTGCGGGGTGCCGACCACCATTCCGGTCTGGGTCATCGAGGTCACCCCGGACTGCAGCGCCCGTGCGATCCCGAAGTCCATCACCTTGACGACGCCCTTGGTGCTGACCATGACGTTGCCCGGCTTGATGTCGCGGTGCACCAGACCCTGGTCGTGCGAGGCCTCCAGCGCCGACAGCACGGCGGCGGTCATCTTCAGCGCCTGCTCGGTCGGCATCGCGCCGTACTGCGCGATCGACTCGTTGAGCACATCGCGCAGCGCCTTGCCTTCGACGTACTCCATGACGATGTACGGGGTCACCGAGCCGTCCGGGCCGGTGTCCTCACCGCTGTCGAAGACCGAGACGATGTTGATGTGCTGCAGCTTGGCGACAGCCTGCGCCTCGCGGCGGAAGCGCTGCTTGAAGGAGTCCTCGCGGCCGAGCTCGGTGTGCAGTGTCTTCACGGCGACCTGGCGGTCGAGCACCGTGTCGTGCGCCAGGTGCACGGAGGCCATGCCGCCCTGCCCGAGCAGGCGCCGCAGCACATAGCGGCCGTGTCCCAGTGAAGAGCCGACCGAAGGGCCCCCGGCCGCGGCGGTGCCGTCCTCGCTCATGGTCATCTGCTCCCCCTCGGCGCGGCGGTCCGCGTCCGCATCGTCTCGTCCGGGTGTGAGGCCCGACTG
This sequence comes from Kitasatospora sp. GP82, assembly GCF_029892105.1. Taxonomy (GTDB): domain Bacteria; phylum Actinomycetota; class Actinomycetes; order Streptomycetales; family Streptomycetaceae; genus Kitasatospora. Next base: position 345,639 of record NZ_JARZAJ010000002.1, read on the forward strand.
CGGGGTGTACGGAGCGGACGCACGCCGTGCGCGGCCCGCCCAGGCCCCACCCGGCCCCGGTCGGCGGCAGGGGCCGACGACAGGGGCCAGGGTATCGGCAAAGCACCAAGCCACCGGGTACGGGGCGGACGGGACTGCGGGCGGCGCCAGGGGCGCGGTTCCGCCTCGGGGGTTACAGGTACGGGCCCGAGCGGATGCCACGGCCGGGGGCGGGCTCCTCGTCGTCGAACTCGGCGCCGTGGCTGCCCGGCGGAAGTGCCCGGCGCATCTGCTCCAGCTGTGCCCGCGCGGCCATCTGCTGGGCGAACAGCGCCGTCTGGATACCGTGGAACAGCCCCTCCAGCCAGCCGACCAGCTGGGCCTGGGCGATCCGCAGCTCGGCCTCGGTGGGGATGGAGTCCTCGGTGAAGGGCAGCGAGAGCCGCTCCAGCTCCTCGACCAGCTCGGGCGCCAGACCCAGTTCAAGTTCCTTGATCGAACTGGCGTGGATGTCCTTCAGGCGCGCCCTGCTGGCCTCGTCCAGAGGCGCCGCCCTGACCTCCTCGAGCAGCTGCTTGATCATGCTGCCGATGCGCATCACCTTGGCAGGCTGCTCGACCATCTCGGTCACCGGCAGCTCCCGGGGTTCGCCGCCCTCGCCCGACCTGCCCGCAATGCCGCCGGGACCCGCACCGACCGGCAGTCCGTCCGGGCCGACGATCAGGACCTTCGGGCCCTCGCCCGCTCCCTGGGCCGCCGCCTGGTACGACTCCGGCTGCGACCACTCGTTCATCGGCTTAGTCATAGCTCCTTCATATGCTTCGGGCGGTGAGAGGGTCAACTGACTGACCATGATGCCCCGCCAGGACCGGCCAACGGGCCACCACCGGCCGCGCGGCAGCGATTTGGGGACGGCTTCGGGCCCCCGGCGAGGCGCTCAGCCGGACGCGAGTCCCGTCGGCGTGCGTGTCACCGGCCGCGCAGGCGCAGCCCGACCAGCGCCAGACCGCTGCCGATCAGGGACAGCCCGGTCCCGAGCGGCAGCTGGAGGTTGGCGGCGTCCGTCCACCGGATCGGGGCGGCCAGCTCTCCGGTGCCCTGGGCCTGAAGCGAGGACCGGCCGTCCGCCCCGCCCCCGAGCACGGCCTCCGTGTTCGGGTCCGTCGCATCCGGCTCGCTCGCCGCGCCGGGCTGCTGCGCAGGGGCGGATTCCCGGGGAACGGGCGTGGAGTGGTTGCGGTCCGGCAGGGCCCACGGCGGCCGGTGACCGTGGCCGCGTCCACGGCCGGCCCTCCACCGCACGGTGTCGGGTTCGGCGGTCCCTACGGCGGCCGCTGGGGCAGTGGATCCGTCCGCACCTGCACTGGGCGGGGCCGACGGCGTACCGCTCGGGGCGGCCGCCGCAGTGGCCGCGGGTGCGGCGGGGGCGGCGGGAGAGGCCGAGGCGGTCGGCGAGGCGGACGTACCGGGCCCCGGCGTCGGTGCGCCCACGGACGGGGTCTCGGCCGCGTCCGAGCCGAGGGGCGCGGCGGGCGCGGCCGAGGCGGTCTGCGCCGACGGGACGGTGCCGGAGGCAGCGGGCCGCGGCAGCACTCGGCCACTGAGCTCGGGACCGGACTGCAGGTGCTGGGCTCTGCCCAGCGAGGGAGCCGCGCCGCCCACCGCCGCGGCCGGACAGGCCAGCAGCAGTGGGACGGCCAGCCCGGCGGCGGCGGCCACGGCCCACCGGCGCGGTGTGGCGCAAGCGGACGGCAGAGCGGCGCAGAGCGTGGAGAACGCGTACGTAAGTGCGGCCACGGACGGAGGTCCTTCCGACGGCCGGCCGCGCTCGGGCGCGGACGGCGGCGGGACAGCTCCGGACCAGCGTCACACACTCCGACATATCGGGCATTTCGGATACCTCGGCCGCCCGAGGCTCCGCACCGTCCTGCCCCCGCCGCTACCGCATGCGCAGGACGACCTTGCCGACCTGCTCGCCCGCCTCCAGGATCCGGTGCGCCGCCGCCGCGTCCTGGACCGGCAGCACCTGGTGCACGACCGGCCGCACCACGCCGGCCTCGACCAGCGGCCAGACATGCTCCCGCACCGCCGACACAATCGCGGCCTTCTCCGCGATCGGCCGCCCGCGCAGGTTGGTGGCGGCCACCGCGGCCCGCTTGCGCAGCAGGGTGCTCAGATCGAGCTCGCCCTTGACGCCGCCCTGGAGACCGATGATCACCAGTCGGCCGTTGACCGCCAGCGCGTCCACGTTCGGCTGGAGGTACTTGGCGCCCATGATGTCCAGGATCACGTCCACGCCGGCGCCGTCGGTTGCCTCGCGGACGGCCTCGACGAAGTCCTGCTGCCGGTAGTCGATGCCGACATCCGCGCCCAGCTCGGCGCAGCGGGCCAGCTTCTCCGAACTGCCCGCCGTCACCAGCACCTTGGCGCCGACCGCCTTGGCCAGCTGGATCGCCATCGTGCCGATACCGCTGGCGCCGCCGTGCACCAGTACCGTCTCGGCCGGACGCAGATGGGCCACCATGAAGAGATTCGACCAGACCGTGCAGACCACCTCGGGCAGCGCGGCGGCATCCGTCAGGCTCAGCCCCTTGGGCACCGGCAGCAGCTGTCCGACCGGAACGGCGACCCGCTCGGCGTAGCCGCCGCCGGCCAGCAGGGCGACGACCTCGTCCCCGACCCCCCACCCGGCCACGCCAGGACCGAGCGCGACGATCCGGCCCGAGCACTCGAGGCCGGGGTACGGCGACGCCCCCTCCGGCGGGTTGTAGAAGCCCTGACGCTGCAACAGATCGGCCCGGTTGACGGCGGTGGCCGCGACCTCCACCAGGACTTCACCTTCGCCGGCCACCGGGTCCGGCACATCGGTCCACTTGAGCGCCTCCGGCCCTCCGGGCTCGGGAATCGTCATCGCATACATAACCCCGAAGCTACTGCCAAAGCAGTGCAGGGATCAGCAGCTTTCGAGCACAATCCACCGGAAGCGGGCCGGCACCGCACCCCGCGAGCCCGCACTGCGGGAACGGACCGGGCCCTGCCGTGCCGGGACGTGGTCGAACGCACGGTCACCCGGGCCGAGGCCGGACGCAGTCCCCGGGAGTGCACAGACCTCGTGGTCGCCGTCGTACGCGACCGTCGGGTCCTGAACTACACCGACCCCGAGGCCGCCGTCCTCAAAGTCACCGACCGGGTCATCACCATCCAACGCGCCGCCACCTCAAGCACATAAGGCTCCCCAAGAGGCACCGACGCCCCCCAAGAGCAAGCTGCGCGCGGGGCTATGGCTCAGGGGGTCTCGAGTAGCTCCACGCCGTCGCCTGCCGGTGCCCCTCCCGGCGGGATCACCGCCAGGGCCTCGGCGAGCGCGAGTCCCCGCAGCATTGCCGGACCGTCGAAGACCAGCGGGACGACACCCTGTTCGGTGCGGGCCACCGGCAGCAGCCGGGTGTCGGCAGGGTGCCCCGGGAGGTCCACGGCGGCGACGGCCAACCGGGGAGCCGCAGCCGGTCGGCCGGAGAGCGCGTGCAGCAGCGGCAGCGCCAGCGTGACCGTCCCCGCCACGGCGGCCAGCGGATTGCCCGGCAGGCCCACCAGATGGCGGCCGCCCGGGAGTTGGGCCAGCAGCATGGGGTGCCCGGGCCGTACCGCGACGCCGTCGACCAGCAGCCGCGCCCCGGCCACCTCCAGTGCGGCGTGCAGGAAATCCACCGGACCGCCGGCGGTACCACCCGTAGTGATCACGACATCGGCGGGCGACAGTCGTACCGCGTCCCGGAGCAGCCCGAAGTCGTCCCCGATCTGCCGACGGCCGATCAACTCCGCGCCCGCTGCCGCCAACCAGGGCGGCAGCAGCGGACCGAGCGCGTCCCGGATCAGACTGCCTTGCGGGATACCGGAGTCGAGCAGCTCGTCACCGAGCAGGAGCAGCTCGACGGTGGGCCGACGGTGCACGGTGAGCCGATCGTGCCCGGCGGCCGCAGCCAGCCCGAGCACCGCCGGGGTCACGGGCGTCCCGGCGGGCAGCAGTGGCTCGTCCCGACGGCACTCCTGGCCTCGCGGCCGGATGTCCTGCCCCGGCGCCACGTTGCACAGCGGGTGCAGCAGACCCCGGTCGATCCGCCCGTGCTCCCGCCGCAGCACTCCGGTCGTCCCCGCCGGAACCGGTGCCCCGGTCGCGATCTCGACCGCCTCGCCGTCGGCAAGCACCCCGGAGGCCCTGCCGCCCTCGGACGACTTCCCGCCTCCGGCCACCGGCCCCGACGGCTCTCCCGCCAGGATCCGCCCCGAGGTGTGCCAGGGGCCGGGGCCCGCGACGGCCCAGCCGTCCATCGCCGAGGTGTCGAAGGCGGGCAGATCCGTCAGCGCGGCCAGCGGCTCCGCGAGGGTGTGGCCGACGGCCTCGGCCAGGTCGACGTCCAGTCCGGGCAGCGGGCTGCGGGCCGCCAGTCGGGCAGCGCGGCGCGCCTGCGGCCATGCACCGTGGCAGAGCGTCGCGGCGGCACGGGCGGTCGAACTCCCGTCGAACAGCTCGGACACGTCGGCGAGCGCGCTCATGCCGCCCCCGCCCCGGCTTCGCCGGAAGCTCCCGGCTCCGCAGCAGCAGCAGCAGCAGCCCAGCGTTCCGCGAGTACGGCGGTACGGGCACTGGCCGCAGCGACGGCCTCCGCCCCACCACCCTGCTGCGCAGCCGCATAGCCGATCAGGAAGGCGGTCAGCGGGGCCGCCGGACGGTCCACCCCGTGCGCGACCACCCGGGCGAGGTCGAGCAGACCGCGTACGTCGACCTCCAGGTCGATCCCCAGTTCGGTGCAGACCTCGGCGATCCAGTCATCCAGCGTGCGCTCCATAGCCCCATGCTGCCCGATCCGGCAGCACCCCGGACCCCCGCCCGTTACGATCGCGCGTCGTTTCGCTCGTGCGCCGCGCCGACGCCCGGTGAGAAGCGGTGAGGACAGGTGAGGACCGGTGCCGGTCACGCCGGTGCGGCCGCCGATTGCGGCTCAGCCGTCCGTCCGGTGCTCCGTACGCTCACGCTCGCGGGCCTGGGCGAGCTCCTCCCAGGTGTCGCAGTCGTATGCCACGCCCTCCGGGTCCGCGAGCCTGACGACGTCCAGCGGGGCGAGAAGGCGGCGCAGCGGGAGTCCGGCCGGGTCGCCGAGATCCGCGAGGCTGCGGCGCAGCGCCGCGGTGCGGTAGGCGGCGGCCAGCGGCTGGTCCCGCCCGGCGGCGTCGACCAGCAGGGCGCCTTCGCTCCCCGTCTCGTCCAGGGCGGCGAGCAGCCGCCGGACGGTGGGCCGGTCGAGGAAGGGCAGGTCGGCGGCGAACAGGAGGACGCGTTCGGCGGTGGCGTGTCCGAGCCCGGCGGCGACAGCCGCCACCGGGCCGCCGCCGGGAGGCTGCTCGCGGGTCCAGTGCACCGCGGCGCGCGCGGTCTCCCTGGGCGGGCCGACCACCACGGTCCTACCGGCGTCGGCACAGGCGGCGAGGACCCGGTCGAGCAGGGTCCGCCCGCCGACCTCCAGCGCGGGTTTGTCCGCCCCGCCGAATCTGCGGGCGGCACCACCGGCCAGCACTATCGCGTCGTACGCCGTCATGCCGCCAGTATCCGCCGCCGGGCTCAGGCTCCGCCCGGCTCGGAGTCCTCGACGATCTCGGCCTCGACGATGCCGCTCTCGTCGTGCTGTTCGTACACCACGGGCCCGACCGGCTCGCCGGACTCCGCCGGTGCCGCGGCGAGGCGCGCGGTGTTGGCGGCCGCGCCGAGCTCCAGGATCACCGGAAGGGTCAGGCCCCCGTAGCGTTCGTTGACCGCCGCCGCGAGGGCTTCGGGGTCGTTGGGGTGCTCGGCGAGCGCGTGGTCGAAGTCCTGCAGGTACTCGCCGGTGAAGGCGAGGACGCGGATCGCGTCGTCGTCGTAGCCGGGAGCACGGTGTCCGGCGATCACCCGGTCCACGTCGAGGTCGGCGATCCGGGCCAGGTTGTGGGCCCAGTCCAGGCGCTGGCCCTCGTCGGTGTCGGCCGTCCAGACGTGGGTGCCGTGGTATGCGAAGTCACCCGCGACGACCGTACGCGCGCTGGGGATGTAGGCGATGGTGGACGACCCGCAGTCGCCCTGGCCGAGGTGCAGCACCCGGATCAGCTGGCGGTCGATCATCAGCGGCTGCGGGAGCAGCGGCGCGGGCAGCAGCGGGTGGTCTGGGATGTCGTCGCCGTACACCGGCTTCCACTGGGCGACCTTGGCGGCGGCCGTCCGGGCGATCGCCTCGACCACGGGCGGTGCGGCGAGCAGCTGGGCCTTGGGGAAGAGCTTCAGCACCTCCTCGGCGCCGAAGTAGTGGTCCGGGTGCTGGTGAGTGATCACGACGGCCAGCAGCTGGCGCTGCTTGCCCGCGATCCACTCGGCGAGTTCACGGCCCGTGCTGCGGGTGAGCTGGGCGTCGATCAGGATGGCGGTCTGCTCGCCCATGACGAGGGTGGACGTGGCGAAGAAGCCGCTCTCCGGGCCGGTGAAGACCTCGATCCGGAGCGGACGGGCAGCTGGGATCCCCGTACCTCGGTCGGCCGGTTCGGCTCCGGTCTCGTCGGACGGGGACGGCGTCACGTCTGCTCCCTGGTCGGTGTGGCGGGCCCGGTCCGGGCTCCGTGCGGTACCAGCTTGGGAGCAACGGCCGACGATTGCCGGGTAGGCGCGCCCACGTGAGTGATCAGCCACCTCACGCGGGTCCACCGCTCCCCCGGCCCTCGGACACCCCTCCCAGGCCCGTTGCGCACGGTACCCGCCGTTCCCCGTCCTGTCAGGCAGTCCCCGTCCTCTCGGGCAGGTTGCCGACCGGATCCGGCCCGGACGCATCCCGGCTCACCGGCGCCACAGCCGCGCCGGTGCCGCTTCAACTCGACCCGGCTGTCCGCTACTTCTTGCCGCCCTTGCCGGCGGTGAGTTGCTGGAGGCGGGATTCGACGCCCCAGGCGGTGACGCGCCAGAGGGCCTCGATGACGATGTTGCGGCTCATCTTGGAGGCGC
>NZ_JARZAJ010000003.1 GCF_029892105.1 Kitasatospora sp. GP82
GGAACGGCCGACCACTCGATCGCGCCAACCAAAGTCACCTCGCCAGACTCCAACTCAGCCTCGCAGCATGAAAGTTGAAATTAGCCACCAAGATCTCCGAGGGCGGGAAAATCGGCTTGTGGGAGTTCACCCGGTTGAAGAAGACCTACCGCGAAGAGGTGGCGGCACTGCGGGAAAGTCCTTGAGGTCGCTCACGCGGAGAACCTGGCGCTGCGGTATCCGGCCGGAGGCCCCGGCGTGTCGCTGGGTGGATGGGGCTGCTGTGCCGACTCGCCGGCCCGCCCCGGCCGGGAGGCCGGCGGAGGCGGGCCGGCAGATGGCGTAACCCTCATGGGCCGGTGGCGCCGTTACGGATCTTTCCGGCCGGAGGGTCGGGACTGCCGGGATTGCCGGGTTGCCTTGAGGATCGAAGCAGCGGCTGCTCCGTCGTGCGCGTCAGCTCACGGCGTCGCTACAGGCCGAGGACCGACAGGGCGGTCGTCCAGTTGGTCGCGATGGCGTGCTGGGCGGCCGCCAGGCCGACCCGGTGCGAGCAGACTGCGGAGTGAAGCTTGTTCTCCACGCCGTCCTTGCCGGCCGCCGTTCCTCCGCCCACCGCGTACCGCGGCTCGGGCCACAGGTTCTGCGGGCTGGTGGGGTTTCCGCCCAGCTCCAGCGCTATGAGGTGGTCCTCCTCGTAGTCGGCGGTGTTGATGTCGCTGTAGCCGTACTGGGCGATCTGCTTGATCTTCAGCGCGTTGGTGTAGGAGGTCGGCGGGCGAACCGTGGCGGTGTACCCGGGGACGCAGATGGTCGAGCCGATGGTGGCCTGGGTGACGGCGGCGTTGAGGGCTCCGGGCTGGCAGTGCGAGTCCGGGAGCGGCAGTTGGGCCTGGCTGCACGTGGGGGTGAGCCGGGTCCGCGCGTCGGCGGCTGCCGCGCCGATCATCAGGGTGGCCGCCGCGGTGACGACGGCGAGGGAGGCGGCGGACAGTCTCTGGACTCTGCGCATGGGGGAACTCCTGTGGGGAGGGGTCTGAAGGCTGATAAGCATTCAATTCCCATAAGAGCAGAGGTACTTCTATGCGGGTAGAGTCCGCGCAGTGAATACGGTGTGACCCATCAGTCGCGCCTCGGGAGCGCCCGAATGATCGCGGCGCAGCGCCGCAGGTGCAGCCACCACCCCGGGCCGTCACCGGCCAGGCACTCCACGCATCCGTCCCCACTCGGCTTCGCCGTGGGGTCGATACCGGGGATCTGTTCGAAGGCCATGCGGTACGCCTCCCTGACGAAGGCTCGGTCGGGCGCTGCTCCAGCGGCCCGACGTCGAAGCGTCCCGACGAAGCGACCCGACGAAGCGACCCGACGTCGGAGCTTCTCGATGTCGGGGCGATCGGGCGCCTTCCTGCATCGTAACGGGCCGGACACGCCGAGCCCTGGCCGTCGGTGCCGTGTCCAAGTGCGTCACAGGCGCGCCGAAGTGCAACCATGGCGCATGTCCTTTCGGCCGTCGGCGGCTCTCGGCCGGTCGGGGTGGGGTCGCCATGCACTGCTGCTGGTCCCGCTCGGGTTGATCGCCGCAGTTTGCACCATCGACATCCTGTCCCCGCCCGATATCCATCTGGGCCCCTTGCTGGTGGCAGCCCCGGCGATCACCGCGACGTTCGCCCGCGCCCGGGTGACGGCGTTGGTCGGGACCCTCGCGGTGGTCGGGCAGGTGATCATCGGTCTGGAGCGGAACGTGCTCGGCACCGAGAACCTTGAGGTACAGATCGCTTCGCTGGTGGTCGTCTCGGCCCTGGTGGTGCTCTTCTCCGTGGCGCGGGACAGGCACGAGCGTGAGCTGACACGGGTCCGGTCCGTGGCCGAGACCGCGCAGCGGGTGCTGTTGCAGCCGCTGCCCAGCCGCAGTGGCCCGCTGGAGATCGCCCACCTGTACCTCCCCGCCGAGGCGGAGGCGAAGATGGGCGGTGATCTGTACGCGGCCGCCCGCAGGTCGGGCGGTTCCCGGCTGATCATCGGGGACGTCCGCGGCAAGGGCCTGGCCGCGATCAACCTTGCCGCACTGGTCCTCGGTGCCTTCCGCGCCGCCGCCCACCGGCAGGCCACCCTGACCAACCTGGGAATCCATCTGGACGGCGCCGTCCACTGGGACGCCGTCCAGTGGACGCAGGCCGACCCCGCTCGCAGTGGATCCGGGGATCACGACGGACCCGACCACGACGAGTCGTTCGTGACCGCCGCCGTGCTGGACTTCCCCGACGCCGAGCCGCTGGTCCACCTGATCAGCTGCGGTCATCCCCCGGCCCTGCTGCTGCGCGGTGGCTCCGCGACCGCACTGGAAGCCCCGTCCGCACTGCCGCTCGGACTGGGCAACCGCCTCGGCTTCGCCCAGTACGAGACGGCGACGTTCGGGTTCGAGGTGGGTGACATGCTGCTGCTCTACACGGACGGCGTCATCGAGGCGCGCGACGGCGCGGGCACCTTCTACCCGCTCGCCGAGCGAGTGTCGGCGTGGTCGAAGGACGATCCCGAGGCCCTGCTGCGGCACGTCCGGGAAGACCTGCTGACCCACGTCGACGGCAGGCTCGGCGACGACGCCGCCATGGTCGCCATCCGCCGGGTGGCAGGTCCCGGGAGCGGCGCGGGACGGTTTGGCCCGCCGTAGGCGCGCGACACCCGGCGGGCTCCTGGGCGATCTTTCGACGCTATTCCACGATCATCAATCAATACAGTGAATTGAATTGTTTTCACTGTTTTTCCGGGAATTCTTCACCACGCCTACCGGCGATGGCCTGGGAGTTTTTCCTTCACAGTACATTTCCGCTTGAATTCCTTTACCGCGCACTCCGTTGACCGTTGATTACGCCCACTGTCAGGCTTCAGCGCGGCAGACGGTGGACTTCCCCGGTGTGATGAGGGGATGTCAGGGCAGGTACCTGTCAAGGAAGTTGGCGTTCCTTGGAGCCAATCTGCACATTTCCGTCGGCTGTCCTGTCCGCGCAGATGATCTCCCGACGCCTACCAGGCACGGGCGATCGGCATGAGAGAGGCAACCCTCACCCATGGGTATTTCCCCCACCCGCCCGGCGAGATCCAAGGCATTGACCGGTCTCGCCTCGCTGGCGCTCGCCACCGGCTTCGCCGTCGTCGCGGCTCCCGCCCATGCCTCGTCGACGTCCCCCACCCAGGCCCACCCGTACCGGCACGGCGCCGTGCCGATGCGAGGTGCCCAGCACACGAGCGGCAATGCCACCTCGAGCAACAACCTGAACTTCGGCGGCGGCGCCGGCAGCCCCAGCATCGGTGTCACCACCGGCGCCCCGCACGTCTACCTGGTGTTCTGGGGCTCCCAGTGGGGCTCCTCCGGCACCGACTCCAACGGCAACACCACGCTGAGCGGTGACCCGAACGGCGAGGCGCCGCGCCTCCAGCAGCTGTTCAAGGGCATCGGGGCGGGCGGCGAGACCTGGTCCGGCGTCATGACCCAGTACTGCGAGGGCATCGCCAGCGGCTCGCAGTCCTGTCCCAGCAGTGCCGCCCACGTCGGCTACCCGACCGGCGGCGCGCTGGCCGGCGTCTGGGTGGACACCTCGGCCGCATCGCCGTCCGCCGCGAACGGCAACCAGCTCGGTGCCGAGGCGGTCAAGGCCTCGGGCCACTTCGGCAACACCACGGCCGCGGCCAACCGCAACAACCAGTACGTCATCGTGTCGCCCACCGGTACGCAGCCCGACGGCTTCAACACCCCGAGCGGCGGCTTCTGCGCCTGGCACGACTACACCGGCGACAGCACGCTGAGCGGCGGTGCGGTCAGCTCGCCGTACGGTCAGCTCGCCTTCACCAACATGCCGTACGTCACGGACGCCGGTTCCGGCTGCGGCCAGGGCTTCGTCAACTCCGGTTCCGCGGGCACGCTGGACGGTGTGACCATCGTCGAGGGCCACGAGTACGCGGAGACCGTCACCGACCAGAACCCGGCGGGCGGCTGGACCGACAGCAGCGGCGCGGAGAACGGCGACAAGTGCGCCTGGGTCAGCAGTGGCCAGGGAGCGTCGGCCGACGTCAGCTTCGCCACCGGCAACTTCGCGATGCAGTCCACCTGGGCCAATGACTTCAACAGCGGCGCCGGCGGCTGCATGATGTCGCACCCGATAGTCGGCGGCGGGTCGACCGGCAACACCGTCACGGTGACCAGCCCCGGCAACCAGAGCGGCACCGTCGGCAGTTCGGTCTCGCTCCAGGTCCAGGCGAGCGACTCGGCCTCCGGCCAGACCCTGACCTACTCGGCCACCGGTCTGCCCGCCGGTCTGTCGATCTCCTCCAGCGGCCTGATCTCCGGCACCCCGACCACCGCCGGCACCTCCACGGTGACCGTGAAGGCCACCGACACCACCGGTGCCTCCGGCTCCGCCTCCTTCTCCTGGACGGTCTCCACCTCCGGCGGTGGTGGCGGCGTCACCAACGGCGGCTTCGAGACCGGCAGCCTGAGCGGCTGGACCTCGGCGGGCTCCACCTCGGCCGCCAACTCCGCGGCGCACAGCGGCGGCTGGGGAGCGATGGTCGGCTCGGCCAACCCCAGCACCACTTCCTCGGTCAGCCAGACCTTCAGCGCACCGACCGGCAGCAAGACCCTCTCCTTCTGGTACGACGTCACCTGCCCCGACACCGTGACCTACGACTGGGCGACGGCCACCCTGAAGGACAACACCGCCGGCACCAGCAAGACCGTGCTCGCCAAGACCTGCACCAACGGCGCCGGCTGGAAGTCCGCCTCCAGCGCTCTCACCGCCGGCCACAGCTACACCCTCACCCTGACCAACGTGGACGACAACTACCCGGGTGACCCGACCTACACCTACTACGACGACGTGACCGTCTCCTGACGCAGCACCTCCGAACACGCCGGGGTGGGCCAAGTGCCCGCCCCGGCAGTGTCTTTCGCGAGACACGGGCATCGAGGGATCCGTCCGGACCCCGCCCGCGTCCAATCGCTGTCGGCCGCGTTGCGGGCCCCCGGCTGCGAAGGTGGCAAGAATCATGAGCGTGAAGAGAACGTTCCTCGTCTCGGTGGCACTGCTCGCGCTGGCGGGCTGCGCCTCGGGCACACCGTCCGTCGCCCCACCGATGACCCTGGCACCCACCCCCGTGGTGCTGGACGAGACGGCGGACCGCACCACCGTCCGCGTCGCCGTCGGGACGGGCGTCCGGATCGACCTGCACAGCACGTACTGGTCCGCGGTCACCAGCTCCGCGCCCACCGTGCTCCGGCCGAGCGGCGCGGCATCGACGCAGGCGGTGCCCTCCTGCCGTCCGGGCAGCGGGTGCGGGGCGGTCACCAGCGACTTCGTGGCCGCAGAGGCCGGGTCGGCGGTGCTGACCGCGCAACGGACCAGCTGCGGCGAGGCGCTGGCCTGCCCGCCCGACAGCCGGAGCTTCACCGTCACCGTGCAGGTCACGCGCTGAGGGGACGGGATGCCTGCGCCAGGGCGTCCGGGCCCGCCTGCCGGGGCAGTTCATCGGGAAGTGCCCACGGGGCGCTGGGGTGGCCGGTAGCCTGACGCGGGGGTCGAAAGCCGGGAGTCCGATTGTGGGGGTTGGGGACGTGGGGTCTGCTGGGCGTGCCGGTTATGTGTGCTTTGCGGGGCAGGACTGGTGGTATCACAACCGGGCGCACTCCGATGTACAGTTGATGCTCAAGCTCGCCGAGCAGCGGCCGGTCCTCTTCGTGAACAGCATCGCGATGCGGATGCCCATGCCGGGACGGAGCTCGCAGCCGCTGCGGAGGATCCTGCGCAAGGCGAAGAGCATGGCGCGCAAGGTGCAGCGCCCGGTGCCTGGGCTGGCGAACTTCGCGGTGATGACTCCGGTGCTGCTCCCGTTCTACGGAAGCCGGCCGGCCCGGGCGTTCAACGCCCGGCTGATCGCGTTACAGGTCAGGTTGGCGGCGCGCAGTCTGCGGATGTCCACGGATGTGTGCGTGGTGACGATGCCGACCGCAGCCGATGTGGTGGAGCACCTGCCGCACCGCACCCTCGTCTACAACCGCTCGGACCGGCACTCCGCCTTCCCCGAGGCCGACACCGGGTTCATCGAGGTGCTGGAGCGGCGCCTGATGGCCACCGCCGACCATGTGCTCTACGTCAGCAGCGAGTTGATGGCCGCCGAGCGCGAACTCACCCGCGACCGGGCGGTGTTCCTGGACCACGGTGTGGACCTCGACCACTTCACGACGACGACCGGTACGGACGGCGCGGCGGAGCCCGCCGATCTGGCAGCGATCCCCGGGCCGCGGATCGGGTTCTTCGGCGCGCTGGACGACTTCATCGTGGACTTCGAGCTGCTGGCCCGCGTCGCCAAGGAGCACCCGGACGCCCAGCTGGTCCTGATCGGCGACACGACGCACGACCTCGGTGCGCTGACCGCGCTGCCCAACGTCCACCACCTCGGTTTCCGCCCGTACGCCGAAATCCCCGCCTACGGCAGGGGGTTCGACGTCGCACTGATGCCGTGGCTGGACAACGACTGGGTGCGGCACTGCAACCCGATCAAGCTCAAGGAGTACCTGGCCCTGGGCCTGCGGGTAGTGAGCACCGACTTCCCCGAAGTACGCCGCTATGCGGACCAGTTGGTCATTGCGGCGACGGCTGGGGAGTTCAGTGACGCCGTCGGCGCGGCCCTCACGGCTGCCGGGACCGAGGGCGAGGAGGAGGCGCAGCGCCGCCGGGCCTCGGTCGAGACGGATTCCTGGGGGACGCGCGCGGCCGAGCTCCGCGAGCTGATCGAGGGACCGGCGGCGGGCTGACCGCCGGGAGGCGAGCGGGCGAGTAACTGCCCCACGAGCAGGTGAGTAAGGAGATCAGCGTGCACACCCGCACCAGGACCCTTCTGGCAGCACTGCTGGGCCTCGCCCTGGCGACGCTCCCGGCCTGTACCGGCAGCAGTCCGAAGCCGGTTGTGCCGTCGCCCGGCGATCCGGTCGGGCCGACGACCACGATGTTCGGCGCGGCCGAGCCCGCCACGACCTCGTTCTCGGACCCGGCCGCCACCACGCTGGGCGTTCGCCTCACCTCGACGCTCCCCGGCCTGGTGACCGGCGTCCGCTTCTACAAGGGGCCCGGCAACACGGGGACGCACATCGGCGCGCTCTGGGACTCCCAGGGCAGACAGCTGGCGCAGGCAACCTTCGAAAAGGAGACCGAAGTCGGCTGGCAGCAGGTCGAGTTCGCCAAGCCGGTCCGGATCGCGCCGGGTGCCACGTACACCGCCGGGTATCTGGCGCCCTCCGGGCACTACGCGGCCGCGCCGAACGCCTTCGACGGCGGCCCGGTCGTCACCGGCTCGGGCCCGTTGACAGCGGTGGGCGGCGGCTTTGCCGGGGGCAGCACGCCGGCCTTCCCCGCCCAGTCGCACGAGAACACCGACTACTACGTGGACGTGGCCTTCGCGCCCACCGACGCCGGCTCGTACGTCCCGGACGCCTTCACGACCGCCTACTGGTCCAAGTGGCCTGCCACGGCACGGTGGAAGGACTCGTCGAAGCTTCCGATCGGTGTGTGGATGCAGGACCCGACGACTCCCTTCGACGGCTCCGACGAGGCGCACGCCTTCGCCGCGCTCGGCGTCAACACCCTGGTGGGGCTGTGGGACTGGCCCAAGGAGGAGCACGGGCAGGTACGGGCGGCGGCCGCTGCCGGTCTTGCCGTGATCGCCGGGGGCAAGGCGTGCGACCCGACGCCGGGCGGCCCGAGCGGTGCCGCCGCCTGGCCGTGCACCACCGCCGATCTGCCGCTGGCCGCGCAGGCGGCGAAGCTCGGCGCGGACAGCCTGGCGGGGTACCAGCTCGCGGACGAGCCCGATATGAACGTCCCCAACGGGACTGCGACAGGCGCCGGTTGCATGCCACCGGAGAAGCTGGACGGCTTCGCCAAGAGCCTGCGACAGCAGGACGCCTCCCGCCCGGTGCTGGTCAACTTCGGCAGCGGGGTCGCAGGCGGTGCCCGAAGCCCGGGCTGCCCGACGGACTTCGGCGCGTACACCCGCGCCGCCGACATCGTCTCGGTCGACTTCTACGGCATCACCGACCCCTCGTCTCCGGCTCGCACCAAGGGCGTCCGGACGTACGCGGCCACGGCGGCGCGTGCGCGGCAGCTGGCACCGGGCAAACCGGTGTGGGCCTTCCTGGAGACACCGGTGCAGATGCAGGGCGCCTCGCTCTCCCCTTCGGGGGCGAAGGCCGCCTCACCCGCGCAGGTACGGGCAGCGGCCTGGGCCGCGCTGGTCAACGGGGCGACGGGACTGAACTGGTTCTGCCACTCGTTCGTCGCGCAGTCGCAGGTGGACGCCTGCCTGCGGGACTCCACCTCGGCGGCTGCCATCAGGAAGGTGAACGCGGATGCGCAGGCGTACGCCGCGTACTGGAACGCACCGCCGCTCCTGGTCGGAGTCGCCGGCCAGGGTGCACCGGTGACCGCGACCCTGCGAACGGCCGCCGGCCGCACCGCCGTCCTCGCCGTGGCCACCGACTCCCCCGAACTGCCCGAGGGCGGGCCCGCCACGGCCACCTTCACCCTGCCCGACCACTGGACAGGGAAGATCCGCACCGACGACGGCCGGACCCTCACCGCCGCCAACGGCACCTTCACCGACCACTTCGACGCGTACCAGCCGCACGTCTACACCCTCAACGGGCACTGACCCACAGGCGGCGACCGATTCCTCAGGGAGACAGGCATGAAGAGCCGGGAAAGCACGACGGCCGAGGGGGCGCGTGACCTCGGGGCCCTGATGGACCGTATCCGCATCGTCGACGACGAGGCGGCCGAGCGGACGTTGCTCGACGAACTCGTCCGGCCCGGGCGGCCCTTCGTCCTCTCCTTCGTCAACGCGCATGCGGTGAACCTGGGGTGGCACCAGCCGGACATGACGGACGGACTGTTCGGCTCGGACCTGCTGCTGCGCGACGGCCTCGGCATGAAGCTGGGGATGAGGGTCTTCGGCCGGCCGTACGGGCGGAACATGAACGGCACGGACTTCATCCCCAAGGTCGGCCGGGCCTACCGGGGGAAGCGGGTGGCACTCTTCGGCACGCGCTCGCCGTGGTTGGACAACGCGCGGCGCACGCTGGAGGCATGGGGGCTGACGGTCGTCGCGAGCCAGGAGGGGTTCGACCCGCCGGAGTCGTACGTGCGGCTGGCCGCGGCGACGAAGCCGGACCTCATCCTCCTGGCCATGGGAATGCCGAAGCAGGAGGCCGTCAGCGTGAAGCTGCGCGAGGCCCTCTCGCACCCGGTGCTCATCGTGAACGGGGGCGCCGTTCTCGACCACCTCGGCGGCAAGGTGCCAAGGGCGCCGCTCGTCATGCGCAGGACCGGAACGGAGTGGCTGTTCCGCCTGGCGGTGGAACCCAGGCGGCTGTTCGGCCGCTACGTCATCGGCATCCCCGTCTTCTGCTCCCGCATGGCCAGGGTCCGGCTGTCCGGTGGATCCTTCCGCTGACCGCAACCGCCTTCCCAGGGGCGGCCGTTGGCCGGCCACCTGCCCACGTTACGCGGGGACGGCCCGGGCCCGCCCTCGCCGCCGGCTGGCACGCGAGCGCAGGTACTCGTCCGTCCAGAGCGCACCCGCCACCCCACCCAGCACCCCGAGCGCGGCCACCCCGACCAGACCCCGGCTCCTGACGCCGAGCACGGGCAGCGCGGTGGGCGGGACCAGCTGGTCGCTGGTGATGTACCGCTGCTTCGGGACGTTCAGGCCGTCCTGCAACTTGCGCAGCTCGGTGCCGAAGTGCTGGACGATCACGCCGACTTCGCGGTCGGCCTCCTTCGGATCGCCGCCCTTCACACTGATCTCCACGGTCGGGACGACGTACGCCTCGGTCTTGGTGGTACCCGTGTTGCGCGGGGCCAGGTCGAAGTCCCCGCCCACCCCGGCCCGCCGGAGCTCGGCCGTGCCCGACGGGCTCTTCATGACGGTGACCACCGCCGCCCCGATGACCGCCAGCGACGGGCGGAAGTCCGTCATCCCGGTCGGATCCTGCCGCGTCTCGGGCGGCTTGACCCGGACCACGGCAGCGGACCGGTACACCGCCTCAGGCTTCGCCACGACCACCGCACCGGCCAAGGTCACCACCGCCGCCAGCACCAGCACATACCAGCGCCGCAGCAGAGCACGTACCACACCGCGAAAGGACATCGTCTCCCCACTCCGCTGCGCATCCTCTCACCCGAACGGGCCGCTCCGAACTGGATTGCGGGAGTTCGGTGATTGTTCTCCGCCGAATCCCCATTCCAACTAGGCTCAGCCGGGGGTGTCTTGACAGGGCTCCCGGCCGACGGCCGGGGCGACTGCGACACTGGGGCGCAGGAACGGCCTCAGGGGGAGAAATGTTGGACATGCGCGAGGTCCTTCGAGTGATCCGCAAACGCTGGTACGTCACACTGCCGATCGTGCTGATCACGATCGCGCTGTCCGCGGTGGCCAACACGGTGCTGCCGACGACCTACCAGTCCCAGTGCTCGATCTCACTGCTGAACTCGCCGGACGTCGCCGCCCAGGCACCGAACAACGGCAATCCGTTCCTGACCTTCAGTCAGGCACTGACCGTCACCGCCGACTTCCTGGGGCGTCGGCTGAGCTCGGACGAGTCCGCCAAGGAGCTCAAGGCCCGCGGGCTCACCGGCGAGTACGGGGTGAAGCTGGCGGACAACGCGATGGGGCCCTTCCTCACACTGACCGTGACCGGACCGAACCCGGCCCAGGTGGAGAAGTCGATCGCGGTGCTCAACACCTATGCCGCCGATCAGTTGAAGGCGATCCAGGCCGAGCAGAAGGCGCCGGCCGGTTCGCAGATCGCCTCGACGGTGATCGTCCCGCCGCAGGCGCCGCAGGCGCAGACGAAGACCAAGCTCCAGTCCGTGGCGCTGATCGCGCTGGGGGGCCTGGCGGTCGCCTTCCTCTCCGGGTTCGTCGCCGAGAACCTGGCCGGTGTGCTCCAGCGGCGGCGGGCCCGCTCCCGCAAGCACGGCAGCGCAGCCGCCGACACCGACGACGAGGCGCCCGGCCAGCAGGCCGAGCCGTCCCTGGCCGCGGGAAGGTAGGACCCGCGTGACCGATCGTCGGACAGGACCCGGGGCCGAGGCTCCACCGCGCCCCGCACCGGCCGCGCGGCCGACCGCCGGGACGGCGGCCAAGCAGACCGGCGCGTACGGGATGGACGCCGTCACGGTACTCACCGGCTACGTCCTGCTGGCGATGTTCATCCCGTCCAACCTGGTCCTGCCGGGTATGGGCGGGGTCGGCACCCCGGCGAACTTCTTCGCCCTGCTCGCACTGCTGTGGTACCTCGCCGCCTGGCTGACCGAACGGATCACCCCGGCCAGGGGCACCCACGCCCCGCGCATCGCCATGGTGGTGTTCGCCGCGGCGGCACTGCTGGCGTATGTCGCCTGCGCCGGGCGGCCCGCCCTGACGAAGGAAATGCAGGGCGCCGACCGGGGGTTGATCGCGCTGCTGGTGTGGACGGGGCTGGTGGTGGTCTCCTCCGCCGGGATCAGGGGCCGGGCCAGGCTGGAGGTACTGCTGCGGCGGATGGTGATTTGCGCGAGCATCGTCGCGCTGCTCGGCTGGTACGACTTCCTCACCCACACCAACATCGCCTCCTCGATGCACTTCCCCGGCCTGAAGTCGAGCGCCGCCGAGCTGGAGACGATGAGCCGGGGCGGGTTCACCCGGCCGCGCGGCACCACCGCCCAGCCGTTGGAGTTCAGCGGAATGCTGTCGATGCTGCTGCCGTTCGCCGTGCAGCAGGCCTTCGACCCGGCCCGCTTCGACCGGGGACGGCTGCGCCGGTGGCTGCCGGTGCTGCTGATCGGCGGCGCGCTGCCGCTGTCGGTCTCCCGGACGGGCATCATCGGCGTCGGCGTCGCCCTGCTGGCCATGCTCCCGGCCTGGCGGCCGCAGCGGCGCGGGTACGTGCTGGGCACGGTCGCGGTGGGCGTACTCGCTCTCGGAGCGGCGGTACCAGGGCTGTTGAGCACCCTGACCGGCCTGTTCAGTTCCTTCTTCGGCAACACCGACGACAGCACCCAGGCCCGTACCGGCGACTACGCCAAGATCTTCGACTATATGAAGGACTCGCCGTGGATCGGCCACGGCATGGGCACCTTCATCCCCGAGCTCTACTTCTTCACCGACAACATGTACCTGCTGACCGCCGCCGAGATGGGCGTCTTCGGGATCTGTGCCCTGCTGCTGCTCTTCCTCACCGGACTGCACTGCGGCGGCGCCGCCCGACGCCTGGCCCAGGACCAGCCCACTCGCGAGCTCGCCCAGTGCTTCGTCGCGGCCGCGGCCGTCGCACTCGTCAGCAGCGCCACCTTCGACTCGCTGGGATTCCCCATGTTCGCCGGTATGTTCTTCCTGCTGCTCGGGGCGGGCGGCAACCTGCTCGGCAGCCTCCGCCACCCGGTCAACACCTCTGTCGGAGCAGCCCGGTGACTCTCGGTGCCAAGGTCAGGGCGGGTGCGCGGCTCAGCCTGCTGAACACCGTGGTCATCCGGATCGGCAACTTCGCCGCCGGTGTGGTGCTGGCCCGTACTCTGCTCGGTCCGCGCGAGTGGGGTCTGTACGCCGTCGGCATGGTCGCACTCGGCGTGCTGCTGTCGGCCAACGAGATGGGCGTCAGTCTGGCGATCATCCGCTGGGACCGCGACGTCAAGGAGTTCGCGCCGACCGTCGTCACGCTCTCGGTGCTCTCCAGCAGCACGCTCTACGCGCTGCTGTACGTCGCCGCCCCCGCCACCGCGCGTGCGCTCGGCTCCCCCGACGCGACGACCATGCTGCGGGTCCTGTGCTTCTCGGTGGTCATCGACGGCGTCGCCTGCGTACCCAACCAGGTGATCGCCCGGGAGTTCCGCCAGGGCGCCCGGATGGCCCTCGACCTGCTCAACTTCGTGGTCACCACCGCCACCACGCTCGGCTTCGCCTACACCGGCGCAGGGGCGATGAGCTTCGCCTGGGGCGCGCTCGCGGGCAACCTCTGCGCACTGGCCGGGTGCGCGATCGCCGTACCCGGCGTGCTGCGCCCGGGCTGGAACAGCGCCGAGGCCCGCGCGCTGATCTCCTTCGGCCTGCCGCTCGCCGGGGCCAGCCTGCTGGTGCTCGCCATGCTCAACGTGGACTCGGTGGTGACGGGCGCACTGCTCGGCCCCGTCGCCCTCGGCTTCTACCAACTCGCCTTCAACGTCTCCAGCTGGCCGGTGCGCAGCATCTCGGAGGCCGCCCGCCGGATCTCCTTTGCGGGGTTCTCAAGAGTGGCCGACTCCCGCCAGGCGCTGGCGGACGCCTTCGGGCGGGGGCTCGGCCTGCTGATGGCGGCGGCCGTACCGCCGTGCGTCCTGCTCGCGACCCTCGCCGAACCGGCCGTGGCCACCATCTACGGCGAGCGCTGGGCCCCGGCGGCCGGCGCGCTGCGGTTCCTGGCGCTGCTCGGACTGCTGCGGATCGCCTACGAGTTGGCCTACGACTGTCTGGCGGCGGCGGGGCGGCGCAGTTCGCTGATCGGAGTGCAGGGGCTGTGGCTGGCCGCCCTGATCCCGGCGCTGCTGTTCGGGGCCGGCCGCTGGGGCATCACCGGCGTCGGGGTCGGGCATCTGGTGGTGGCGGCGGTCCTGGTGGCACCCGCCTTCGGGTGGGCGCTGCGGCGGGCCGGGGTGGGCGGCGGGGTGGTCCTGCGGGCCTGTGCCCGGCCGTTCCTCGGCGGGCTGCTGATGGCTGCGGTCTCCCTGCTGGTCCACCGGTGGTCCGGCGAGGCCCGCTGGGGGATGTTCGCGGCGGGCGCGCTGGCGCTGGCGGTGTACGTGCCGGTGGTGCTGCCGATGCGGCGGCTGCTGCGCAGCGAGCCTCCTGCGGTCCCGGAGGTGCACGAGGAACGGGTTCTGGCGGCGGAGGGCGAGCGGTAGTGGCGGCGGCACTGATCCGGGACGGGATCCGGCACGGCAAGCGGCTGTTGCGGGGCACCTTCGGGTTCCTGCGGCTGATGGAGGCCCGGAACAAGGCGGTACTCGGCTGGACGGCCGTCGGGCTGCGCCGCCGGGAGGACGCCGAGGTCCGCAGGCTGGCCGCCGTCCTCGGGCGGCGTCCGTCCGCCCTGGTGGCCACGGTCGTTCCGACCTACCGCCGCCCCGAGGGGCTGCGGCGGGCGGTGGCGACGGCCTTGGCGCAGACCGTACGGGACCAGGTGGTGATCGTGGTGGACGACGGCGCGGGGCTTCCCGAACTCCCGGACGATCCACGGCTGTTCGCGGTGAGTCTGGCGCGCAATGCGGCGGTGGCCGGGGTGGTGCGCAATGTCGGGATCCGGCTCACCTCGTCGCGGTACGTCGCCTTCCTGGACGACGACAACGAGTGGGAGCCCGACCATCTGGAGCGCGCCATCGAGGTGTTGAGCGCCCCGGGCGGCCCGGATGCCGTCTACACGGCGCTGCGGCGGCTGCGGCCCGACGGCAGTGAGATGGATGTGCTGTCGGTTCCCTTCGATCGGCGGCACGCGGCCGAGGAGGGGTTCCTGGACACCAACGCGGTCGTCGCCCGGCGCACCGGGGCACTGCACTTCAGCCGCTTGCGGCGGCCCCCGCAGGTGGTCCCGCGCGAGGACTGGGAGTTGGTCTTCCGTTACAGCCGAAGCCACCGGGTCGAACACCTGCCCGTGCCGACCGTGCGCTATCTGGTCAACCCTGCGAGTTACTGGTCCAGCTGGTCCGAACACTGAGCTCCGAACGCGATCGCCGTCAACCACTGCACCAACTGAACCACCGAGGCATCCGAGGACGTCGCCGCCGGCCGCTTCCTGAAGCGGCCGGGTCGGCCACCTGCCAGAGGTGTCACCCACGTTGCCGGATCTGCAGGGCGAGTGCCGGGCACTGGTTCACCGCGCGGCCGGCCTCGTGCTCCTGCCAGGCGGCAACGGGCATGCTGTTCTGCGCGGGGTAGCCGTGCGGGCCGAGTCGGATCAGGTCGGGTGCCAGCACGGCGCACAGGCCGTGGCCCGCACATCGGGACCAGTCCACCTCCAGCCGGGCACCCTCCGCACGCGGGAGCGGCAGCGCCCCGCGCACCGGGCGGCCGCAGCCGGGTCCGGACGCGTGCGCGGCGACGTCCCGTGCGAACACGTCGAGCGCGGACAGTACGAAGCGGGCCGTACCGTCCGGGTGTGCGCAGGCGCCCCGGCCCTGAGCCGCGGTGACGGCGCGCCGTACCTCCTCCAGCGCGTCGGACTCGGCAGCTCCGGCGCCGGCCGCCAGGGCGGCGAGGGCCTCGGCGGCGTCGGGCAGTCCGCGCTTGCACGGTCCGCACTGCCCGGCCGATTCCGCCGCCAGCCAGGCCGCGACCCGGGCGATCTCGCCGACCGGGCAGGTGTCGGCGGGGAGCGCGACGATCGCCCCGGCACCGAGCGTTCCGCCCAGGCCGTCGAGCCCGGCCCTGGACAGCGGTGCGTCCACGGCGTCCCGGGGGTGCAGCCAGGCGCCGTGGTAACCGCCCACCAGTACCCCCTCCCCCGCCGTGACACCGCAGGAGTCGAGTACCGGTCCCAGGCGCGTCCCGGCGGACACCTCGACCACCAGCGGATCGGCCGCCGGCCGGTTGACTGTCAGCAGAACCGTCCCGGGCTCGGCGATGGTGCCGACGGCGATGTAGGCGTCCGGGCCGAGGCGGGCGGCGACGGCGAGCTGCGCCCATGTCTCGGCGTTGGACAGCAGCGTCGGGCGTCGGCGCACGCCACCTGTTCCGCCGTCGGCCGCACGGGCCTTCAGCGGCGGCGGCAGGACCGGCAGTCCGTTGACCCCGCGGATCAGCGCTCCCGACTCCCCGGCGACGAAGCGTTCGGGCAGGCACACGGTGCGGGCCGGGCAGGGCAGGTCGGGCCGCTCCGCGAGGGCGGCGGGGATCGAGATCTCCCCGGGGCCGCCCGCGGCGACGCCTATCACGAGCTCCTCGGCCCCGAAGGCGGCTGCGGCCAGGCAGGCACCGTCCAGGACGAGGTGCGGCGCGCGGGCGAGCAGCATCCTGTCCTTGACGCTGGGCGGTTCGCCCTCGGTGCCGTTCACCACGACGACGAGCCGGGCGTCGGTGCGGTCGGCGGCAGCCAGCGCGGCACGTGCCTTGCGTGCGAAGGGGAAGCCGGCGCCGCCGCGTCCCCGAAGACCGATGCGGTCGGCCAGGGCCAGCAGGCCCTCGCGCTCGAAGTGGGGGAGCGGCCCGTGGACGTGTGTGTGCGCGCCGAGGTCCAGCCGCCGGCGGCGGTCCAGCCCGGCGGTCAGCCGGGCGGGCCCCAGCGGCCGTACCTGCGGCAGCTCCAGCGCGGTGCTCACCGCCTACCCCCCTGCCGAGGCACGCCCGTAGCCGTGGACGCGAAACCCGGCGACCCGCCCTGGACGGGCAGCGGGCGGGGGACGGCCGCCGAGTCACGCACCGGCCTGCCGTGCCGACCCCGGGCCCGGGCCAGACCGGACGGTGGCTGCCCGAAGTACCCCGCCGAGGGTGCGGACAGATCCGCGAGAGCGGCCGGGAGCGGGGTAGTGGGTCGGTACGCCTTCAAGCCGCGTCGGTGCCGGGTGCGGGTCTTACTGCGGCCGGCGAAGGCGAGGGCGCGGACCAGGAGTGCGAGTGCCACCACGGCCGCGCACAGGCCGTAGCTCCACACCACCCAGGCGTGCGCCTGCCGACCCGCCGACAGGCCGTGCGCCAGGGCGATCGGCCAGCATGCGTACGCCGACGCGTGCAGGACCCGCCACAGCCACGGGCGACGGCTGCCCGCGAACCGGCCGCGAAGCGCGCCGGTCGCCGCGACCAGGACGAGCAGGTCCGCGGCGACCGTTCCCAGACTCACCGCGAAGGCGGCGCCGCCGCTGAACGGGAGTACCGCGGTCGACGGGGCGGCATGGCGTTCCACGACCTTGACCGCGATATGGGTGCTCAGGAAGCCCAGCGCGGCGACGGCGGTCGCCCGGTGCACCGACTGGACGGCTACGCGCAACCGGGGCGTCAGCACCAACCGGTCGGTGGCGGCGAGTCCGCACACCACGGCGGCGGTCAGCGCGAGCAGGGTGAAGACCCCGACGAAGTAGTCCAGGAAAACCATCGTCCGGTCGGCCGCCGCCGACAGCGCGCTGTCGGCGGCGGATCCGGCGAGGGGGGCGGCGCTTTCGTTCACGGCCCACAGCAGGACGGCACCGATCGCGACCGAGGCACAGACCGGCAGTGCGACCACAGCGGAACGCAGCGCGTACCGCCGACCGCGCCTGCCGGGGGTGCGGCGGTGCTTCAACCGCGAGCTGCGGGCTGTCATGCGTACCTCCGAACGTCAGGCTCTGCCTCTGCGCGATCGCCTGCGGTCGGCCGGCGCCCGGACACCCGGTCCGGGAACGAGCGCCGTCCGGTCCCGGGACCACCAGCGCTCGACGATGCACCCATTGTTAGTGGACAATCAAGGCAGTTCCAACAGTCCTCGGTACGACGCAGGACAGTAGGAGCCCCCTTGCCAGGGGCTCGCTGCTGTCAGCGGCACGGGGAAGACACCTACGATCGGCCGCAGTAGAGACCGAGGCCGCCGTAACTGGGCTCACACCGCCGGGCCACGATCGACAGCGGAGCGTCATCGGACGACTCCGCTCCCCCTCCTCGCCGTCTCCCGGTAGTCGCACTCGTCGCGCCGGCGGCTACCGGGGCTTCGGTTCGCAGACCATGAAGACGAAGTCGTGCCCCAGCTCCGGCAGTACGGCGTCCTCGGCGGCGAAGCAGCGTTCGATCAGGGCCCGTTCCGCGTCGCTGCCGTCACGGAAGTTCTGGGCGATCCCGGAGAACGCCACGTGCAACACCGTGCCACCGTACGGACGTTCCTCCAGGACCCGGTAGCGGTTGCGCAGCGCGGGCAGCAGCCGGCCGGCGTCGACGGCCTCCGAGGGGTCGTCCAGGCGCATGGACAGCAGGCTCGGCCGCACCGCCCGGCGCTTGAGCCGCCCGTCGGCCAGTCGACGCCGCTCGGGCGGCAGCTCCGCGAGCAGGGTGTCCACGGCCCGCAGCTGGCCGCTGGTCCACTGGAACTTGGTGGGGCCGACGAACTCGTCCACCACGAGCAGCCCGCCGGGGTTGAGCAGACCGGCGATCTGGTCCATGGTCCGGTCGAGCCGGTCGAAGTGGTGCAGCGACTGGAGGCCCAGGACGATGTCGTACGTCTCGCCGGCCCGCAGCAGTTCTCGGACGTCGGCGGCACGGAAGCTCAACACGTCGGCCAGGCCCAGCTGTTCGGCCTGACCGGTGGCGTAGGCGATCCGGTCCGGAGAGATGTCCACGCCCGTGATGTGCTCGAAGACGCCGAGCCTGGCCCAGATGACCTCGTTGCCGCCGGTGCCGCAGCCGAGCGAGAGGGCGCGCAGACCGGTGCGGCCGGCCAGCCACTTGTCGGCGACGTGCTGCGGGAAGCCGGTCTCGGGGTCGCCGCTGGCGAAGGTGTTCCAGCGGCGGACGACGGCGGGGATCGCCCACCACTCCTGGAGCGAGGGATCGACCGCGGACCAGTGGGTCACCACCCGCTCCGTCCCGCGGATCCGCACCTTCGACACCAACCGGTCGAGCTGCCCCCGACGCAGCTTCCGGGCGACCCGGTACCCGTCATGACGATTGACCAGATTACCGAACACAACTGTCCCCTCCCGAAGTTCACTGTCTCGCAGACCGCACCATGCACCACCACTGCGTGGCGCACCCTTCGCAGACCGCACCATGCACTGCCCAGGGGCGCGGGGAACTGCGCGATCAACCCTGCACCTCCGTAGTTGGCCGGCCGCGCAGTTCCCCCCGCCCCTGAAGACCCTCTGGGGCTGACGCCTAGATGCCGCGTAGGCGCCAGGACTTCCACCAGAGCCACTCCCGGCCCTTGGCCAGCACCGCGGTGAGGACCAGCGGTTGCAGGTAGGGCATGGCACGGGGGCCGATCCGGCGGCGCAGCCGGAGTCCGTGGTACTCGGGCAGGGTGCGGTAGGCGGGCCAGCACCGGGCGGCGAAGGCGAGGAGTTCGGCCTCGGGCACCTCGCGGGTGCGGCCCCGGTCGTAGGCGCGGACGGCCCGGCGCAGGGCGAAGCGGGCGAGCTTGCGATTGACGGTGTCGGCCAGCCCGGACGCCTGCGGGATCCGGTCGCCGCACTTGGCGATCACGGAGTCGTAGGCGGCCTTGCACTGGCGCAGGTCGTCCATCTGACCGCCGAACTCGGTGGCGGACATGTTCTCGCCGTGCCGGCGGTAGTACGCCTGGTCGACGCCCCGGACGTAGCCGACGTCGGCGTGGGAGGCGAGCCGCATCCACATCTCGATGTCCCCGGCGTGCGGCAGCTCTGGGTCGTAGCCGCCGACCTGGCGCTGGAGCGAGGTGCGGACGACCACCTCGGGCGAGGTGATGCAGCCGTGCGCCTCCTTGAAGCGGCGCTCCAGCCACCAGCGGCCCGGGAAGACGGTGGTGCCGCGCAGCTTCGTGCGGGCGGGCGGCAGGGGCTTGCCGTGCTGGAAGTGGATGGGGTGGCCGTAGACGAAGCCGACCTCGGGGCGGGCGTCCAGCAGGGCGGCGGCCCGGGTGAGGGCCCCGGGGGTGAGCCGGTCGTCGGCGGAGAGCAGGACGGTGTAGTCGCCGTCCGCCCACTCCAGCAGGCCCTCGTTGTAGGTGGCTATGTGGCCCTTGTTGACCTCGTGGACCCGGACTTCGATCCGGGGGTCGTTCGCGGCCAGCTTCCGGGCGACCTCCGCGGAGTCGTCCGGCGAGGCGTCGTCGATGATCAGTACCCGGACGTCCACGCCGGGTTGTCCGTCCAGCACGCTGCTCACGCAGTCGGCGAGATAGTGCCCGTACTTGTAGCACGGGATGACCACGCTCACGGTGCTCACTGCGTTGTCGTCCTTTCTCTGACGGGTCCGGCCCCGCCGCGGGGGCGGGGCCGGAGCGGGTGTGCGGGTGTCACCGTGTGCGACGGGCCGCCGGGGAGCCGGAGCCGTTCGGCGCGGTCAGCGGCGAGGCCGTCGGCTCCCGGCCGGGAACCGCCGTCCTCGGTCCGTTTGCCTTGCCCGGCAGGCCGTTGATCAGGCCGCCGAGGATGTCGGTCAACGGCTTGACCGGAAGGGCGAGTTGCAGGGACAGCGGCTGGGCGGCGGCGGCCGGCCGGACGTTGGTGAAGACCGGGTCTACCCAGTAGTTGGTGGAGTTGAAGGTGTTGGTCGGGAAGCCGCTCGAACCGTACTTGTAGATGCCGTTGGCGCTGGCGGGGGTGTCGGCCGTGGCCCGCAGCGGGTACGCCGAGTAGCCCGCGGCGAGGTAGCCGCTGCTCGCCGAGTAGTGACCCTTGGGCGCGTAGTACGACACCAGGTACGTGGTGTCGGCGGTGATCGCCACCGGGGTGGCGAAGTTCAGCTGCTGCCAGCCGGAGGCGCTCTCGTTGCTGAAGGTGCCGGTGGCGAGCTGGGTGCCGGAGGAGCTCCACAGGGTGCCGGTG
Source organism: Kitasatospora sp. GP82 (assembly GCF_029892105.1). Taxonomy (GTDB): domain Bacteria; phylum Actinomycetota; class Actinomycetes; order Streptomycetales; family Streptomycetaceae; genus Kitasatospora. Next base: position 20,514 of record NZ_JARZAJ010000003.1, read on the forward strand.
TGGGTGCCGGTGTTCAGCGCGGACTTGTAGAAGCGCACGCCGGTGATCCAGCCGTCCAGCGTGGAGCTGAACCGGGTGCCCACCTCGACGGCACTGCCGTCGCCGGAGTCGAGGCTGGCCGGTGCCGCGGTGGAGTTCCACAGCGAGCAGGGGCAGTTGACCGCGGGCGGGGTGGGGCTGGTGGTGAACGTCCAGGTCCGGGGGGCGCTCATCGGGTTGCCCCACGGGTCGGCGGCCTGGACGGTGGCGGTGTAGGCGGTGTTCAGCGCCAGTTGCCCGTTGGGGCGCAGCGTGGCGGTGGCGGTCGCGGAGTCGTAGCCGACGGTGGCGGTGACCGGCGTGCCGCCGGGCCCGGTGAGGGTGAACTTCAGGGTGGCGGTGTCGATGCTGTGGCTGAAGGTCGCGGTCGGTGTCGTGGTGATGGCCACCCCGGTCGCCCTGTCGGCCGGTGTGCCGGCGGTGACGGTCGGCGGGGTGACGGTGTCCACGGAGGTGTCGAGAACGGCGTCCACCCAGTAGTTGGAGCTGTGGTAGCTGGAGTTCGGGAAGCCGCCGCCGGTGTTGTAGGTGTAGAGGGCGTTGTCTCCGTCGGCTCCGGACATCAGCGCCTTGATCGGGTCGATTCCGGCGCCCTGGCTGGTGAAGTAGCCGTCGTCGTAGGAGTAGTGGCCGCCCGGTGCGTAGTAGGAGGCGATGTAGGTGGTGTTGGCCTTGACCGGGACGGGCGAGGAGAAGACCAGCTGCTGCCAGCCGGAGGCGCTCTCGCTGGTGAAGGTTCCGGTGGCCAGTCGGGTTCCGTCGGCGCTCCACAGGCTCCCGGTGTGGGTGCCGGTGTTCAGCGCGGACTTGTAGAAGCGCACGCCGGTGACCGAACCGGCGACCGTGGTACGGAACTTGACGCCGAGCTCGATCGGCCCGGCGTCACCGGAGTCGAGGTGGGTCGGGACGGCCGAGCTGGGCCAGATGGTGCAGGGGCACTGCTGCGGGCCGACGGTGAGGCTGACGGTGGCGACGGTTCCGGTGTTGACGGAGTCGTTGACGCCGCGCACCTGGATCTGGGCGGGGCCCTGGGTCAGCGGCGTCCAGGTGTAGCTCCAGTCGGTGCTGCCGGTGGCGCCCTTCCAGGTGGCACCGCCGTCGACGGAGACCTCGACCCGGGCCACCACGCCGCCGCCGAGGTCGGCGGCCGTACCGCTGACGGTGACGGGCTTCTGCACGGGCACGGTGACACCGGCGGCCGGCGAGGCCACCGTGACGGTGGGACCGGTGAGTTCGGTGGAGGCGGTCGCGCGGACCAGTCCGGCCTGCAGGGTGGTCGGCTGGACGCCCATGTCGGCGAGCAGGTTGACGGTCGCCTGCTGCATCCGGGGGTCCTCGGTGGTGGTGTTGCCCACGTGCAGGGTGTCGAGGCCCCAGGACCACTGGACCGTTCCCGAGCCGAAGACCAGGGCCTTGGAGACCGGGTCCCGGTAGATGGTCGGGCTGTGGGTGGCGACGCCGTTGCCGTAGGTGTTGCCGTTGTCCAGCAGATAGGTGCCGTCGGTGATGGACACCGTGGTCGAGGAGAGGTCGATCGCGCCCGGCGGTCGCGAGCCGTTGTCCTCGTCCACGTCCCACTCGTAGCCGAGGGTGCCGGTCGGGAAGGTGGCGACCTGACCGGGTGGGAGGGTGGCGATGGAGGTGTTGCGCCACAGCCGCAGCCTGCCGTAGGCGGCGGGTACGGTCATCGCGTCGTTGCGGTAGCCGTTGACCCGGAACAGCTGGCCGGTCACGGCGTTCTGCGGCTTGCCGCCGCCGCGTCCGGCGCCGACCGGGTCCATCCAGGTGCCGGTCCACTGGCCGCTGGGGTCGGGTACGCCGTCCACTCCGGGGATCTGGAGCTTGGTCTCCTTGTAGCTGACCATGGTGCGGTAGGCGCTGCCCGATCCGTCGATGGAGTTCTCGAAGCGGGTGCGCCAGAACATCTCGTTGGCGGAGAAGAAGGCCAGGTCGACGCCGGCGGTCCGAGCGGCGGTCACGTTGTCGCGCTGCGCCTGGTTCCAGTACTCGTCATGGCCGTTGGACATGAAGATCTTGTGGTTCTGCAGCAGCATGCCCTTGGTGGTGACGTCGATCCCGGAGAGGTAGCTGACGTCGTACCCGTTGCGTTCCAGCCAGGCGATCATCGCGTACTCGGAGCCGTAGACGCCGTTGTCGGCACCGATGTCCAGCGGACGGTTGTAGCTCACCTTGTACGCACGGCCGTCCGGCGCGGACCCGGAGCCGAGGTAGAGGTTCTGCCCGCCCCAGGTGTTGTACGCCTGCCAGCTCTCGTCACTGGTCTGCACCACGATGTCGCTGTGGCTGCTCTCGTCGCGGACGACGATCGGGTAGGGCATCAGCCCGGTGCCGTCCGACTGCGAGAGATTGGCGATGTAGAGGCCGGAGACGGCGTCGCCGGGCACCGCCCAGGTGGCGGTGACGCTCCAGTTGCCGCAGTCGACGAGCCCGGTGGAGCTGTCGGAGAGGCAGTTGGGCTGGGCCTTCGCCGGGAAGGTCGCGGTGGGCGAACTCGGCATCCTGCGCGCCCGGTTGCCCTGGTACCAGCCGAGGCGGTAGATGTCGATCGTGTACGGGCCGGGCGACTGCACCTTGAACTGGACGGTGTCCCCGGGCTTGACGCTCTCGTGGGTGGTGAAGCCCTGGATGCTGCCCCAGGCGTTCGGGGAGTACCAGTCCTCCAGTGGATCACCCGGCTTGCTGTTCTCGCAGGCGACCTTGTTGACGACGGGCGGGGCGCACGGGTCGCCCGCCGCATGGGCCGCCGGTGCCGCCAGGCAGGCGGCCGCCAGCAGCAGTACGGCGGCGAGCATGGCTCGCAGGAGCCCGCCGCTGCCGTGGGCACGGTGTCGTATGGGTGGACTGCTCGGGGATGTGTTCATGCCGCTGCCGATCTTCATTGCCGTTACTCCCCTGCTGTGCTTACGAACTGCCGGGCGCCGGGGCGGGCTCCATCGGCCGCCCCGGCGCCCCCGCCGCCGCACGGAGGAATCTGGCCGGATTCCCGGCCCAGACCTCCAGCGGTGGAACGTCGTGCAGAACCACCGACCCCATGCCGACCAGCGACCACCGGCCGACAGTGGTGTACTCGCGGACCATCGCGCCCGCGCCGAGGTAGCAGCCGCGCTCCAGCCGTACGCCGCCACCGAGCCTCACCCCGGTGGCCAGCGTGGCCAGTTCGGCCACCTCGGTGTCATGGGTGAGCACGACCTGCGGCATCACCGCGACATGGCTGCCGACGGCGGCCCGGGCGGTGATCACGACATTGGCCAGCAGTACGCTGCCTGGGCCGATCTCGGCGGTGGTGGCGATCTGCGCACTCGGGTGCACCAGGGTGGCGTACCGGTCCTCGGGCAGCTTCAGGCGCTCCAGCAGATCCGAACGGCTGCTGTAAACCCGGGGGTTGACGGTGCACAGCACGACCTGCGCGCCGGTGAGGTCGTGCACCGCCTCGGCCGGGCCGAGCACCGGCACACCGTCCACCTCGCGGCCGTGCAGCGCCGGGTTGTCGTCCAGGAAGCCGCGCAGCCGCCAGCTGTCATCGGCCGCGCGGGCCACCTCGGCAGCCTCCCGGCCGAAACCCCCCGCACCGACGATCACCAGATCACGGCGTGCCCGGCCCGTCACCATGCCACGCCCACCCGCTGCACCGAGGGGAGCGGCACCAGGGCCCCCTGCCGCTCCAGGCTCTGCGCCGCCGCCTCCAGAATCTCCAGCACCCGCAGACCGGAGCGGCCGTCGGTGAGCGGTGCCCGTCCCTGACGGATCGCGGCGGCGAACTCCTCCACCATCGCGCGCAGCGCCTCCTTCTCGCCCAGCGCCGGTGCGACCATGTCGCCGGAACGGTAGTTGACCATCAGCTCCCGACGCTCACCGGCGTCGAGCTGGTCCGGGCTGGAGAGGTCCACTCCCCGGTCGAAGAGGGCGATCCGCTGCTGCGGATTGAGGTCGTCCCACACCACGGTGCGCTTGGAGCCGCCGACCATGGTGGTGCGCACCTTGGTCGGGGAGAGCCAGTTGACGTGCACGTGCGCGATCGCGCCCGAGGCGAGTCGCAGCGTCAGATACGCCACGCAGGCGTGGCCGACCCCGAGCGGGTCGGCGGCCTGCGCCGCCACCGCGATCGGCCGGTCCTCCTCGGGCAGCACGACGTCCAGGATGGACAGGTCGTGCGGGGCGAGGTCCCACAGCACGTCCACGTCCTTCTGCACCAGGCCGAGGTTGATCCGCACCGAGTCGACGTACTGGATGTCGCCGATCTCCCCGGAGCCGACCAGCTCGCGGATCCGGCCGACGGCCGGGGTGTAGCAGTAGGTGTGGTCGCACATCAGCACCAGATTGCGCCGCTCGGCCTCGGCCACCAGCAGCCTGCCCTCCTCGCCGGTGGCCGCGAGCGGCTTCTCCACCAGGACGTGCTTGCCCGCGCGCAGGGCGGCCAGCGCGACCTCGAGGTGGGTAGCGGCCGGGGTCGCGACGGCGATCGCCGCGACCCCGGGATCGGCGAGCACTGCGGCGTAGTCGTCGGTGGCGGAGACGGTCGAGTACTCACCGAGCACCCGCTGGGCCCTGGCCAGGTCCAGATCGCACACCCAGCGCAGCCGGAACTCCTCGGCGGCCTGGAAGTTGCGGACCAGGTTCGGCCCCCAGTAGCCGGCCCCGACCACGGCCAGGCCCAGCGGACGGGCTTCGGTCCGGGCGGTCGGCGCAGTGGCTGTCACGTGACGGTTCCTTTCGGAAGAATTTGACGAGCAGTCATCTGAGTGACACTCAAGAGATGTATCAGTACGCGCCCTTGCCGCGCGCGACGGCGCCGGTGGTGCGCAGCAGGATCTGCGCGTCCAGGGCGTGGGACCAGTTGTCGACGTAACTGAGGTCGAGCCGGACGGCTTCCTTCCAGGGCAGGTCGGAGCGGCCGCTGACCTGCCAGAGTCCGGTCAGGCCCGGCTTGACCAGCAGCCGGCGGCGGGTGGCTTCGTCGTAGTCGAGGGTCTCCTCGGGCAGCGGCGGCCTGGGGCCGACCAGCGACATGTGCCCGGCCAGGACGTTGATCAGCTGGGGCAGTTCGTCCAGCGAGTAGCGGCGCAGGAAACGGCCGACGCCGGTGGTCCTCGGGTCCCTGGTCATCTTGAACAGCGGGCCGTCGTTGTTGAGGTTGAGTTCGGCCAGTTCGTCCCTGAGCTCCTCGGCGTTCTGCAGCATGGTGCGGAACTTGAACATGGTGAACGGCTCGCCGTCGAGCCCCACCCGGCGCTGCTGGAACAGCGCGGGCCCGGGGCTGGTGACGCGGACGGCAGCGGCGACCAGCAGCAGCAGCGGGGTGAGCAGCAGGAGTCCGACGGCGGCGGCCAGCCGGTCGAGTATCTCCTTGGGCAGCCGGGCCGCCGCCGACCTGGACGGCGAGCGCAACCGGAGCAGCGGCAGACTGCCGACCGCCTCGACACTCAGCCTGGTGGCGACGACGTCCGAGAGCATCGGGCTGATCAGCAGCTGGACGCCCTCGCCGTGCAGGTCCCAGCCCAGGCGGCGCAGCGCCGTCTCGTCCAGGACCGGATCGGGCAGGACGATGACCGCGTCGCAGCCGGTACGGCGGACGACGGACAGCACGTTGTCCTTGCCGCCGAGGACGGGCAGCCGCTGGTCGGGCAGCCGGTCCAGCGACGGGGCCGCGGTGAGGCAGGTGCCGATCAGCCGCAGGCCGTGCGGGGACTGTCTGGCGAGCGAGGCGGCCAGCCCGGACACCGCCCCCGGATGGCCGACCACCAGGACGCGGCGCAGATTGCGCCCGGCCGCCCAGCCGGCCGTCAGCCGCCACTGCAGGACGCGGCGCAGCAGTGCGGTCAGGGCCACCGCGCCGGTCAGGGCGAGCATCGCGTCGTGCACCAACCTGTCCTGCCCCAGGACGAGTTCGGAACCGAGGAGGGTGACGGCGCCGAGGGCCAGCGCGGCCCTGGTTATTCGCCGGTACTCGTCACCGCCGCCCAGGTGGCGCTGCCCGTAGGCGCGTTGGGCCAGCAGGGCGAGCGGCCACAGCAGCGGCAGCAGGGCGACGATCTCCTGCCGCCCGCCGCAGAGGTGGACGGTGAAGGCGGTGGCGGCTGCTGCCGCCACGTCCATCATGACGACCTTCAGTAAGTGCTCGTGCTGCCACCTCCGTCGCAGCTCATGCGGTGTGATGACATTACTTATTCGCTCCGATCGAGCGGCCGACTCCACGGCCATGCTTCCCCCCTGGTGCGTCCGACGAAGGTTGCCCGAACTGCGAGAAGCGAGCGCCGGACACCGACATCCCCCACCAAAGTCCGTGTCGCTCGCGTAGCACCATGCGATCCCCAGGCAGCAAGGTAGTCGCCCGATCACGCTCCAGGAGGACAAACCGCAAACAATCTCTTCAACTATGTAGCAGTACGGTGGAGATAGCGTTCGCACGAACGCATGTGCGCAGGTCACTCGAACACCGAATCCGCTGACCAAGACCCCCGATCCATCGCATACTTGGCACGCGCCAGCTGCGAGGAGGGGAACGATGAAGCCCGCAAGGGTCGAGGTGATCGTGGTCACCTGGAACAGTGCCGAGGTCCTGCCGGGGTTGCTGGACTCCCTCGAACAAGGTTTGAAGGACGTCGACTGGCATCTGACGGTGGCCGACAACGCCTCCACCGACGAGAGTCTGACGATCACTCAGAAGATGCTCCCGGACGCCGGCACCGTCCAGACCGGCTACAACGCCGGGTACGCGGCAGCGATCAACACCGCACTGACCGAGATCGAACCCTGCACCGCCGTCCTGGTCCTCAACCCCGACATCCGCCTGGCCCCCGGCTGCGTCGCCGCCATGCTCCCGCACCTCGGCCGTTCGGGCACCGGCATCGTGGTGCCCCGCCTGCACGGCGAGGGCGGGACGCTCACCCACTCACTGCGCCGCGAACCCGCCCTGCTCCGGGCCCTCGGCGAGGCCGTCCTGGGCAACCGGCGAGCCGGGCGCTACCCCCGGCTCGGCGAGACCGTCACCGCCGAGGACGCCTACCGCACCGCCAGCACCGCCGACTGGGCCACCGGCGCGGCCCTGCTGATCTCCTGGGACTGCGTCAGCGCCTGCGGCGCCTGGGACGAGTCGTTCTTCCTCTACTCGGAGGAGACCGAGTACGCCCTGCGCGCCCGCGACCTCGGCTACCTCACCCGGCTCGCCCCCGAGGCCCACGCCGTCCACCTGGAGGGCGACTCCGAGGTCTCGCCGAGGCTGTGGACCTTACTCACCCTCAACAAGGTCCGTCTCTTCCGCCGCCGCCACCGCCTGCCCTCGGCCGCCCTGTTCTGGGCGGCGACACTGCTGCGCGAGAGCTCCCGCGCGCTGCTCGGCCACCGGCGCAGCCGCCGGGCCGCCGCCGCCCTGCTCAGCCCGAGGCGGCTGCGCACCAGGCCCACCGCGGAAAACCTGGCCTGATCCGTGTACCTCTCCTCCGGCCGCGCCGCCGACTCCGCCAAGCGGACGGCCCCCGAGCGGGCAGAGGGCACCTCGCCGAGGTTCCGCGCCGGGCGCCGGGTCGCCGCCAACGTCCTTGCCCTGGGCCTGGTCAGCTTCCTCACCGACATCTCCTCCGAGATGGTCAGCTCGGTACTGCCCCTGTACTACACCTCGGTACTCGGCCTGACCATGCTTCAGACCGGTTTCCTGGACGGCCTGTTCAACGGCGCCTCGGTCTTCCTGCGCCTGGCCGGCGCCCACCTCGCCGACCGCTTCCACGCCCGCAAGCCCGTCGCCCTGGCCGGCTACGCGCTGTCCGCCGTGTGCAAACTGGGTCTGCCCGCCGCCGGCGCCTCGCTGCCGGGCATCAGCACCGTGCTGGCCGTGGACCGCAGCGGCAAGGGCCTGCGCACCGCCCCGCGCGACGCGCTGATCTCCCTCTCCAGCACCCCCGAGACCCAGGGCCGCGCCTTCGGCGTGCACCGCACCCTCGACACCGCAGGCGCCTTCGGCGGCCCGCTGATCGCCTTCGCCGTCCTGTCGGCCGTCGCCACCGCCTACGACGCGGTGTTCATGGCCAGCTTCTGCGTGGCCGCCGCGGGCGTGCTCGTCCTGCTGCTCTTCGTCCGCGAGCGGAGCGGCCCACCGGCCCAACGCCGGCCCGTCACCCTCGGTGCCGGTCTCGGGCTGCTGCGCGACCGGTCGTTCGGCCGCACCTGCCTGTGCGTGATGCTGCTGGAGACGGCCACCATCAGCGACGCCTTCGTCTATCTGACGCTCCAGCACCAGGACGGCCTCGCCGCCCGCTGGTTCCCGCTGCTGGCCCTCGGCACCGCCGCCCCGTACCTGCTGCTCTCGCTGCCGCTCGGCTCCCTCGCCGACCGGGTCGGCCCGTGGCGGCTCTTCCTGGCCGGACACGTCTGCTTCCTCGGGGTCCTGGCGCTGCTCGGCTCGTCCCGGGGCGGCCCGGTGGTACTGGGCGCGGTGCTCGCCCTGCACGGCGTGTTCTACGCGGCCACCGACGCCCCGCTGATGGCCCACGCCGCCGCACTGTTGCCCGTCCACGCGCGCACCTCGGGCTTCGCGGTACTGCAGAGCCTTCAGGCGCTGGCGATGTTCGCCTCCTCGCTGCTGTTCGGGGTGGCGTACCGCTTCCAGGGCCCGCAGTGGACGCTCCAGGTCTTCGGCACCGGTCTGCTGGTCTGCCTGGTGGCATCGGCCGTACTGATCCGGGACACCGACAAGCAGACTGCGAAAGAGGCGAAGTGACGGTCACTCGGACACCCCCGCCCGGCGCCCCCGGCGAGGACGCGCCCGTGTTCACCAGGGGCCGGGTGATCGTCTTCGCGCTCGCCCTGGCCCTGCTCGCCGCGCTCGGCATCGGCTACGGCATGCACGCCGCCCACCGCACCGACCGCGCCCTCCACCAGGGTTCGGGCGCACCGCCCGCCGCCGACGAACTCGACCTCACCGGCGCACACGGCAGACTGCTCTTCCGCGACACCGAACCGGGCCCCGGTTTCGGCTTCCTGGCCACCGTCGACCGCGGCGACTCCACCGGCCCGCGCACCGTGGGGAAGACCCCCTGCGAGCGCGTCTACGCCGCCGCGGGCACGGTCGTCTGCCTCACCACCGAGTACGGCGCGATCCCCAGCCACCACGTCAGGATCCTGGACGCCACCCTGCGCGAGACCCGCAGGATCGACCTCGGCGCGGGCGCGCCCAACCGCGCCCGGATCTCGGCCGACGGCCGGATGGCCTCCTGGACGGTCTTCACCTCGGGCGACTCCTACGCCGCCAACTCCTTCGCCACCCGCACCTCCATCCTGGACGTCCGCACCGGCGCCCTGACGGCGACCCTGGAGGACTTCGCCCTGCGCAAGGACGGCAAGGTGTACCTACCGGTGGACCGCAACTTCTGGGGCGTCACCTTCACCTCCGACGACAACGCCTTCTACGCCACCATGTCCCCGGTCAGCACCGGCAGGACCTACCTGGTCAAGGGCGACCTCGCCCAGCGCTCCATGACGGTCGTCCGGGAGAACGTCGAGTGCCCCTCGCTCTCCCCCGACGGCACCCGGATCGCCTTCAAGAAGCGGATCTCCAGCGACCCCGTCCGGCCCTGGCGGCTGTACGTCCTCGACCTGGCCGGCGGCAAGGAGACCGAACTCGCCGAAACCCACAGCGTGGACGACCAGGCCGCCTGGCTGGACGACTCCACCCTCGCCTACGCCCTCCCGGCCCCCGGCGGCACCAGCTCCGACCTGTGGACCGTCCCCGCCGACGGCACCGGCACCCCCGAGCTCCTGCTGCACGGCGGCTTCTCCCCCGCCCCGCTGCCCTGACCTGCGCCCGGCCGGCCGGTCGGCCGGTCGGCCGGTCGGCCGGTCGGCCGGTCGGCCGGTCGGCCGGTCGGCCGGTCGGCCGGTTGGCGAGCTGGCCGGCCGGGCGGTTGGCGAGCTGGCCGGCCGGGCGGCTCAGTAGATCAGGTAGCCGGGCCGGTGACCCTCGTCGGCGATCTCACCGTCCGCCTGGGCCCTCAGCCGATGGGACAGGTCCTCCAGCGCGCGCGCGGCCGCGAGCTCCTCGCCGATCCTGGCCAGCGGGCGGTCGTCCACACTGCGGGTCGACTCGCCGTGTCCGCGCAGGCCCGGCGCCCGCGCCCCGATCAGAGACGCTTCGCATACGGTGTGCACACCGTCCTCGTCAAAGCTCAGCTGCACATCCCATTGATTCTGCATGGCCGACCTCCAGAGCCGTTCACCCCCCGTTGCTCCCGCTCAACCACCAGCGTGCGCCTGGCCCCCACCAGCCGCAAGACCGGCCGTGACGTGGGGAGGAGATCCCGGCCGCACCCCACGGAACCGGTGGCTGGCCGATATCCGACGTACCGCCAGAAACCTTTCTGATCGGGTATCCGTCCGCGAATACCCGTGTCGAGGCCCTCCGGGGAGGCCGGACTCTGCTCGGCCGCCAGATGCGCCCCGGTTGCCATGGCTCCCAGCATCCCCGATCGCCGACGGCCGGGGATCGTGCCCGGAGACGGTCCGGCTTCCCCCCGCGGGTGAGCGGCTCTCGACGCTCCTCGGCCGCCTGCGAGTGCCCTCCGCCGCCCGGGGCAGGAGAATGGGTACGAGGTGACCTCCCCGGGGAGGGAGAACTGAAATGGCACGCTCAGTCGGTATCGACCTCGGTACCACCAACTCCGTTGTCTGCATCCTCGAGGGCGGCGAGCCCTCGGTCGTCCCCAATGCCGAGGGGGCCAGGACGACACCTTCCGTCGTCGCCTTCGGCAAGAGCGGCGAAGTCCTGGTCGGCGAGGTCGCCAAGCGCCAGGCGGTCACCAACGTGGACCGCACCGCCCGCTCGGTCAAGCGGCACATGGGCGAGCCGAGCTGGCACTTCCCCGAGAGCGGCGACATCGACGGCAAGCGGTACACCGCGCAGGAGATCGCCGCCCGGGTGCTGCAGAAGCTCAAGCGGGACGCCGCCGCGTACCTCGGCGAGGACGTCACGGACGCCGTCGTCACCGTCCCCGCGTACTTCAACGACGCCCAGCGGACGGCGACCAAGGAGGCGGGCGAGATCGCGGGTCTGCGGGTGCTGCGGATCGTCAACGAGCCGACCGCCGCCGCCCTCGCGTACGGCCTCGACAAGGAGAACGAGCAGACGATCCTGGTCTTCGACCTCGGCGGCGGCACCTTCGACGTCTCGCTGCTGGAGATCGGCGAAGGCGTGGTGGAGGTCAAGTCCACCAACGGCGACACCCACCTCGGCGGGGACGACTGGGACCAGCGCGTCATGGACTTCCTGATCAAGGAGTTCCGCAACGGCTACGGCATCGACCTGTCCAAGGACAAGATGGCCTCGCAGCGGCTGCGGGAGGCCGCCGAGAAGGCGAAGATCGAACTGTCCTCCGCCACCGAGACCACCATCAACCTGCCCTACATCAGCGCCTCCTCCGAGGGCCCGCTGCACCTGGAACAGCGGCTGACCCGGGCTCAGTTCCAGCAGCTCACCGCCGATCTGCTGGAGCGCTGCAAGACGCCGTTCCACCAGGCGATCAAGGACGCGCGGATCACGGTGAACGACATCGACCACGTGATCCTGGTCGGTGGCTCCACCCGGATGCCCGCCGTCACCGAGCTGGTGAAGGAACTCACCGGGCGGGAGCCGCACAAGGGCGTGAACCCGGACGAGGTCGTCGCCGTCGGCGCCGCCCTGCAGGCCGGTGTCCTGAAGGGCGAGGTCAAGGACGTCCTGCTGCTCGACGTCACCCCGCTGTCCCTCGGCATCGAGACCAAGGGCGGCATCATGACCAGGCTGATCGAGCGCAACACCACGATCCCGACCAAGCGCTCCGAGATCTTCACCACGGCCGAGGACAACCAGCCGTCCGTGCAGATCCAGGTCTACCAGGGCGAGCGCGAGATTGCGGCGTACAACAAGAAGCTCGGCATGTTCGAGCTGACCGGCCTGCCGCCGGCCCCCCGCGGCCTGCCGCAGATCGAGGTCACCTTCGACATCGACGCCAACGGCATCATGCACGTCGGCGCGAAGGACCTCGGCACCGGTCGCGAGCAGCGGATGACCGTCACCGGCGGCTCCTCGCTGCCGAAGGACGACATCAACCGGATGATGCGCGACGCCGAGCAGCACGCCGAGGAGGACCGCCGCAGGCGCGAGGCCGCCGAGACCCGCAACCAGGCCGAACAGCTCGTCTACACCACCGAGAAGCTGGTGAGGGAGAACCCGGAGAAGGTCCCCGACGACGTCAAGGCCGAGGTCGACGGCGCGATGACCGAGCTCAAGGAGGCGTTGAAGGGCAGCGACGACGCCGCGATCCGCACCGCGCTGGAGCGGGCCAGTACGGCGGCGCAGCGGATCGGCACCGCGATGTACGCGCAGGCCCAGTCGACCCAGGCGCAGGCGTCCCAGTCCCAGGGTTCCCAGGGCGGCGAGGCCACCGGCGCCGGTACCTCGGGGCCCAGGGACGACGAGGTGGTGGACGCCGAGATCGTCGACGAGGACAGACCGAAGGGGGCGCCCTGATGAACGAGCCCCACAATCACGACCGTTCCTCGGAACTGGTCCGGTGCGGCCATCGCCGTCCCACCGAGCCGGACACCTCCCCCACGGACACCTCCCCCACGGTCACCGCAACCGCCGAGAAGCCCTCGACGCCCGCCGAACTGGAGGCCCTGCTCACCGAGCGGACGGCCGATCTCCAGCGGGTCCAGGCCGACTTCGAGAACTACCGCAAGCGGGTGCGCCGGGACCGGCTCGCCATCCGGGAGATCGCGGTGGCGAACGTCCTGCTCGGTCTGCTGCCGGTGCTCGACGCCCTCGACCGGGCCCGCGAGTACGGCGAGCTCACCGGCGGCTTCGGCGCCGTGGCCGACGAGCTGACCGAACACCTCACCGCACTCGGCCTGCTCCCCTTCGGTGAACCGGGCGACCCCTTCGACCCGACCCGGCACGAGGCCCTCGTCTACTCCCACTCCCCCGACGTCGACGTGGCCGTCCCCACCTGCACCGTCGTCCACCGGCCCGGCTACCGCGTCGGCGTCCACCTGCTGCGCCCGGCCCAGGTCACCGTCACCGCACCGGGACCCGACCCGGCCCCCGGGTAACCGGCCGGGCCCGGCCGGGCGTGCGGGCAGCCTGCGGAACAAATCACCCCGCCGGGACGGAATCGGCGGCAGGGCGATTGCCGGATGACCTGGCCAGGGTCCGTCCAGCCGGTTCTTCCGCGGACGGTGGCGGAGAGGTCGGCCCGTCTGTCGGGCCCTCCGGGTAGCCTGGCGGATTGGGACGCTGAGGGGATTCTGGTGACGCAGGCAGCGGGATGGACGGCCAACGGCTTGCACTGGCACGGCGGCCGTCCGTACCTGAGCGCGCGCAACGGCGAGCGCGAGCACGAACGACAGGTCGCCCCCGGCGATCGGATCGGCTGGCTGCTCACCGGGCCCCGCCGCTGCACCGGCGTGCTGCTGCCCGGCGAGCCGCAGCGCCGCCCCTGCCCGCACCGGGCCGCCATCGACCCGCACGGCGCCGCCGTCCAGTGCGCGGCCTGCCAGAGCGCCGACCGGGGCCTCGCCCTGGCCCGCGACCAGATCCTGGACGACGGCCGCACCTACCGCCTCTACCTCGCCTGGCTCGGCACCGGCCTCCTCAAGGTCGGCCTCACCGCCGAACAGCGCGGCCACAGCCGCCTGCTGGAACAGGGTGCACTCGCCTTCACCTTTCTCGCGCGAGGCCCGCTGCCGGGCGTCCGCCGCGCCGAACTGACGGTCTCCGGCGCGGGGTTGGCCCGCGAGAGGTTCCGCATCCGGGCGAAGACCGAGGGCTGGTGGCACCTGCCCGACGCCGGGCAGCGCCGCCACGAGCTGGCCGAGGCACGCGACGAGGCGCTGCGCCTGCTGGCCGACCACCATCGCATCGAGCACCTCGCGGACGGTGAAGTCACCGACCACGTCGAGCTGTTCGGGCTCGCGGACGGTGCACCCGCCGAGTACCGCGAGGTCACCGGGCTGTCGGACGGCGCGGTGCTCGCCGGGACACTGCGCCGTCCGATCGGCCGCCAGCTGTTCGTCGAGCAGGGCGAGGGCCCACCGCTACTGCTGGACACCCGGCGGCTGGCCGGCTGGACACTGTCCGCCACCGACCGGCCCCCGGGCGCGGGCGTCGAACTCCACCTCCGCAGACGGCCCGAGGCGCCGAGTACCCAGGATGCCCTGTTCTAGGCGGAGAGGTCAGCCGATCACGCCCTCGGTCACGTAGCTCGGGAAGCGGTACGCGTCCACCTCGGCGAGGTACCGGGCCCGGGTCGGCTCGTCCAGGAAGGACGCCTCGAAGGAGTTGCGGGCCAGCGTGCGCACCTGCTGCTCGTCGAGGCCGAGGACGGCGGCGACCTCGGTGAGGTTCTGATCGACGTAACCGCCGAAGTAGGCCGGGTCGTCGGAGTTGACGGTCGCCACCAGACCGGCGTCGAGCATCTGCCGCAGCGGATGGTCGGCGAGGGTGTCGATACAGCGCAGCCGCACGTTGGAGAACGGGCAGAGGGTCAGCGGAATCCGCTCCCGGGCGAGGCGCTCGACCAGCTCCGGGTCCTCCAGTGCACGCAGACCGTGGTCGATCCGCTCCACCTTCAGCAGGTCCAGTGCCTCCCGGACGTAGGAGGCGGGCCCCTCCTCGCCCGCGTGGGCGACGGCGCGCAGGCCCAGCTCACGAGCCCGGTCGTAGACGGCGGTGAACTTGGAGGGCGGGTTGCCCACCTCGGCGGAGTCGAGACCGACGGCGGTGATCCGGTCCAGGTAGGGCCGGGCCGACTCCAGCGTGGCCAGGGCCGACTCCGCCGGCTGGTCCCGCAGGAAGCACAGGATCAGCCGGGTGGTGATGCCGTACCGGGCCTCGCTGCGCTCCAGCGCGGCGGTCAGCCCGGTGACGACGGTCCCGATCGGGACACCCCGGGCGGCATGCGCCTGCGGGTCGAAGAAGATCTCGGCATGCCGCACGCCCTGGGCCTGAGCGCGAGCCAGGTAGGCGTCGGCCAGGTCGGTAAAGTCCTGCGCGGTCCGCAGTACGTCCATCAGCCGGTAGTAGAGGTCGAGGAAGGACTGCAGGTCGTCGAAGCGGTAGGCCGCCCGCAGATCGGCCACGTCCGCGAACGGCAGCGTGACGGCGTTGCGCTCGGCCAGGACGAACGTCAGTTCCGGCTCCAACGTGCCTTCGATGTGCAGGTGCAGCTCAGCTTTGGGTATCGGCATCAGGCAATCCTACGGAGTCTCCCTTCCGGAAATACCTGAGCAGTCAGTTACTGTTGTGTCAGGCAAAGCACCTGAGCCCCACATCAAGGCAGGTTTCCCCGATGCAGCTCGTCTACGTCCTCGACTCCTACTGCGGCTGGTCGTACGGCTTCGCCCGCACCATGGCCACCGTGGCCGACCGCCACCCCGAGCTGCCCGTCGAGGTGGTCTCCGGCGGCCTGTTCACCGGCGGCCGCCGAGTGCCGATCCGCGAGTTCGGCTACGTCCAGGGCGCGAACGCCCGGATAGCCGAGCTGACCGGGGTCGAGTTCGGCGAGGCGTACGAGCGGCTGATCGCCGACGGCTCGTTCGTGATGGACTCCGAGGACGCCGCCCGCGGCCTGGCCGCGCTGCGCGAGGCGGCGCCCACCCGGGCCGCCGAGCTGGCAGCCGCCCTCCAGGAGGCGTTCTACCGCGACGGCCTGAGCCTCTCCGAGCCCGCCACCTACCGGAAGGTCGCCGAGGAGGCCGGGCTGGACGCCGACGCGGTCCTCCGCGCCTTCGACTCCCCTGCCGCCAAGGCCGCCGCCACCGCCGACTTCCGCCGCGCCGCCCAGCTCGGCGTCGAAGGCTTCCCCACCCTGCTGGCCGTGGACGGCCGCCGGGCCGCCGTCCTGGCCGTGGGCCATGCCACCCCAGCCGAGGTGGACCGCCGCCTCGCCGCCCTGTGACCGCACCCTGCTGAGGAGATTCCCGATGAGCACCCTCGACTTCAAGGTCATCGACCTGGACTTCCCGGTCGGCAGCAAGAACAAGACCGCCACCCTCGTCACCGGCGAGCGCGAGGCGCTGCTGGTGGACACCGGCTTCACCCGGGCCGACGGCCACCGCCTGGTGGCAGAGGTCCTGGACTCCGGCAAGGAGCTGACCAGGATCTTCGTCAGCCACGCCGACCCCGACTACTACTGGGGCGCCGAGGTCCTCGCCGACGCCTTTCCCAAGGCCCAGCTGCTGGCCACCGTGCCGGTGATCAGGCACATCCGCGCCGCGTTCGAGGGCAAGCTCCGCGCTTGGGAGGCGGTCGGCGCCAACCGTCCGACCAGGCTGGTCGAGCTTGAGCCGCTGACCGGCGACCTCCACCTTGAGGGCCACCGCTTCCAGCTGATGGGCGGACACCCCACGCTCCCCGACCGCCACTACCTCTGGCAGGCGGAGCACCGTGCCGTCCTCGGCGGCGTCCTGGTCTTCCAGCGCGAGCACGTCTGGACCGCGGACACGCCCCGCGACGAGCAGCGCGCCGTCTGGATCGAGCTGCTGAACGAGATGGAGGGGCTGGACCCGCGCCTGGTCGTCCCCGGCCACCGGCTGCCCGGCACCCCCGCCGACCCCAGCGCGATCGCCTGGACCCGCGACTACCTGCTGACCTTCGAGACCATCCTCTCCGCCGCCGCCGACGGCGCGACCGCCACCGAGGAGCTGGTGCAGCGCTACCCGGACGCGGGCATGCTGATCGCGGCCCAGATCGGCCCGAAGGTCGCCAAGGGCGAGGTGGCGTGGGGCTGACCATGACCGACTTCCCGACCTCGACCGCCCCCGCCGACGTCGTCCGCCGCCAGTACCTGGCCTCGGCCGACGGCGACCTCGACGCCCTGCGGGCCACTCTCGCCGACGACGTCGAGTGGACCGAGATGGCCGGTTTCCCCCTGGCCGGCACCTACCGCACCCCGGCCGGGGTCACCGCCCACGTGATGGAGCGCCTCGCCCAGGACCGGGACGGCTGGACCGCCCACGACGACACCTATGTGGTGGACGGCGAGAACGTCGTCGTCCTCGCCCGCTACTCCGCCGTCAACCGGGCCACCGGCAAGGCGCTGGCCGTCCGGGTCGCCCACCACTTCGTGGTCCGGGGCGGGCTGATCGTCCGCTTCGAGCAGTTCGTCGACACCGCGAAGGTACTGGCCGCGATGCAGCCCTGAGCACTGCCGCGCAGCCGCCGGTTGGACGGGCGGCGGCACCGCCCGGGACGATGGGCCGGGCATCAGTTCGATCGACCAGGGAGGGCTCGCGGTGGCGGAGCAGGAGATCAGCAGCGGGGCACAGGCCGCCGCCGACCCCCGGATCAGGGCGGTCGGTGTGCTGCTGAACGCCTCCGCGCTGCTGGAGCACCAGCTCGGCACCGCGATCCAGCGCGAGGCCGGGATCAGCCACTCGATATTCGAGATCCTGCTGATCCTGGCCGAGCGGCCCGACGGCGCCCCGATGAGCGAGCTCTCCGGCCGGCTCGTGCTCACCAGTGGCGGCGCGACCCGGCTGGTCGACCGGATGGTCAGATCCGAGCTGGTCGAACGCCGCCCGTCGCCGAACGACCGGCGGGTCCAGCTGGTCTCGATGACCGAGCAGGGCGAGGCCGCACTCGTCCGGGCCGCGCGAGCACACGTCCGCGAGGCCGACCGCCAGCTGTACGCGGCACTGCCGCCGGGCGAGCTCGCCACCATGATCGACGCCCTCGACCGGGTCGGCAGCCATACCCGATCGCTGCTGCCGCCCCTGCGGTAGCTGCCGTGGGCAGCGCGGGAAACCGGACGCCGGCCAATGGCCGCACGCCGGTCAGGCAGAGCCCCGCGCCCCTGAAATCCTCGCGAATCCCCGCGCTTATCCCCGTCCGACGCCGCTCCGGGCACCCTGGTGAGGTCACTCACAACCCGTCGGGGCGGGTCCAGACCCTGTGGCAGACTCGGGAGCTATGCATACCAGCCAGACGTCCAGGACGATCCGGGCCGCGGTCTTCGCCGCCCTGGTCGTCCTGCTGGCTGCGCTGAGCCAGGTGGTGCTGACCGGGCGTCCACTGCCGGTCACCGTTCTCGCCGTCGCGGCCGTGGCGGCCTTCCTGGTCGCCTTCGCCTGCGCCGGCGCCGAGCGGGGCTTCGGCCGGATCCTGGCCGTCTTCCTCCCCACCGAGCTGGCGGTCAACGCCCTGTTCGACCTCGGCCAGGCCACCTGTACGGGCAGCGACGCCGCGCTGCACGGCGCCCGTCCCAGCCTCGAATCGCTGATCTGCGGCGGCGGCTCCGTCGGAGGCTTCCTCACCGACCCGGGCGCTGCGATGACGTCAGTCGGCGGCCTGTCCGTCCTGCTCGGGCATGTGCTGCTCGCCGTACTCGCCTCCTGGTGGCTGCGGCAGAGCGAACTGGCCCTGCGAGGCCAGGCCACCGTGACCCGCTCCCTGGGCGAACTGCTCGCCGGCGCCTGGCGCGTACTGCGCCCGCTCGCGCCGCTCCCGGCCCGGCCGGTGCTCCGGCTGGTGATCCCGCGGTCCAGCCGTGACCGGATCCCGGCCGACCCGGTGCTGCTGCGCCCCGCCGTACGGCGCGGCCCACCGGTCCTCGCCCCGGCCTGCTGAGCACCGTCCCGTACCTCACGCAGGCCCGCCGCACCCGGCCCACCCGTGCCGGGGCGCGCCCCGCCGAATCCGGACCGCGTGAGCACAGGAGTCCCACACCATCATGAGCAACCAGCAGAAGAAGCAGAACAAGTCCGCCACCGAGCGTCTGAAGGACGCCCGGCTGCGCGAGGAGAAGGCCGCCAAGGTCCGCCGCCGGATCGTCCTGGGCGTGTCCTGCGTCGCCGTCGTCGCGCTGGCGGCCGGTGTGGCGATCGCGGTGAGCGACAACGGCGACAGCAGCGCCGCCGCCTCAGGACCACTGGTCGTCCCTGCCAACACCACCGGCCAGGACGGCACCGTCATCACCTATGGCAAGGCCGACGCCCCGCACACCCTGAAGATCTACGAGGACTTCCGCTGCCCCATCTGCGAGCGGCTGGAGACCACCGACGGCAAGACGATCCAGCAGCTCGCCGACAACGGCACGTACAAGATCGAGTACCACATCGCCACCTTCCTGGACGCCAACCTGGGCGGCAAGGGCTCCCGGACGGCGCTGGCGGCCGCCGGGGCGGCGCTCAACGAGGGCGTGGACAAGTTCAAGCAGTTCCACGACGTCCTCTACGCGAACCAGCCGAACGAGCAGACGGACGGCTTCGGCGACGTCAACCACCTGCTCGACCTCGCCGGGAAGGTGCCGGGCCTGAAGACGGACGCCTTCGTCAAGGCCGTCCAGGACGGCACCTACGCCCCCTGGGCCGCCAAGGTCTCCAAGTCCTTCGACGCCAGCGGCGTCAGCGGCACGCCCACCCTGGTCCTCGACGGCAAGCAGCTCAACGTCTTCGACGGCAACGGCACCCCCGTCACCGCCGACCAGTACCAGGCCCTGGTCCAGCAGACCGTCTCGGCAGGGTGATCCGATGCCCCGTAGCGACACCGTCGGCGGCAGCCGGCGCCTCGCCTGGCTGCTGCTGGTCACCGGCGCGGTCGGCCTGGCCGCCTCCGTCGAACTGACCCTGGACAAGCTCCGGCTGCTCCAGAACCCCTCGTACGTCCCCAGCTGCAACATCAATCCGATCATCAGCTGCGGCTCGGTCATGCGCAGCTCCCAGGCCGCCGTCTTCGGCTTCCCCAACTCGCTGATCGGCCTGGTCTGCTTCGGTGTCGTGATCGCCGTCGGCGCCGGGCTGCTGGCCGGGGCGGCGTACCGGCGGTGGTTCTGGCTCGGCCTTCAGGTCGGTGTGGTCTTCGGCACCGGCTTCGTCACCTGGCTGATGACCCAGACGCTGTACTCGATCGGCGCGCTGTGCCCGTACTGCATCGTGGTCTGGTCGGCGATGATCCCGCTGTTCTGGTACACCACCCTGCACAACCTGCGCAGCGGAGTGATCCCCGTCCCCCGCCCGCTGCGCCCGGCCGTCCGCGAACTGGCCCGCTACCACTGGGCCGTCCCGGTGCTCTGGTACGCGGTGATCGCCCTGCTGATCCTGGACCGCTTCTGGTACTACTGGCGCACCCTGATCTGACGCCTGCTGTGCTCAGCGGAGGTCGTGTCCCGGGTCGGTCCACCGGGCCGCGGCCTCCCAGGCGTCCAGGGTCCGGCGGTCACCCGGTCCGCAGGCGGCGCTGTACTCGCGGACGAGCTGGCGACAGAACCTTGGCCGCACCGACCCGGCCGTCGCCGGAGTGCCGGCCGACGGGCATCCCGCCGGCCGGCCCGGGAGGCAGAACGCCCGTCGGCGGGGCGGGCACGGGGGCCTGCAGCTCCTCCAGCTCCTTCTCGGTAGCGGGTAAGGCGCGCAGCATGACTGACGCTCCGTCAGCGAAGGCGAACTCGAGGTACGAAGCCACGACGATGATTCTGCCGACTTCCGGCCGCCGCCGCAGGCTCATCGTCGAATCCGCCAACAGGGCTGGTCAGACTGGCAGTTCGCCTGCGTTCCGCGGATCGGCGAGGCCGGACATCGGGTCGCGGGGGCGGGCGAGGACCTGTTCGGGGGTGAGCAGGAGGTCCTCGGGGTTCCGGCAGGTGCGGACAGCGGTCCAGGTGAGGGGGGCGGAGACGGCGGGGCGCGGGCCGGCGCGCAGCGAGTACGGTGCCGCGGTGGTCTTGGCGCTGGCGTTCTGGGACCAGTCGACGAAGACGCGGCCGGCGCGCAGCGACTTGTCCATCCGGTCCACGACCAGGCCGGGGCGGGCGGCGCGCAGTCGGGCGGCGAGGCGGCGGGCGTAGTCGGCGGCGGCGCGCTCGGGCACCGGGCGCAGCGGTACCAGCAGGTGCAGGCCCTTGGCTCCGGAGGTCTTGGGCCAGGCGGCGAGGCCGTCGGCGGCGAGTTCGCGGCGGGCGAGCAGGGCGACGGCGCAGCAGTCGACGACGGTCGTGCCGGGCCCCGGGTCCAGGTCGATGACCAGCCGGTCGTGCTCGGCCGGGTTGTGCTGCCACTGCGGGACGTGGATCTCCAGTGCGCCGAGGTTGGTGGCCCAGAGCAGGGTGGGCAGGTCGGCGACGACGACATGGCGCAGGGTCTCCTCGCGGTGGTCGACGTCGAGGGTGGTGAGCCAGTCGGGGGCGCCGGGCGGCACCCGTTTGGCCCAGAACCGCTCTCCGGCCACGCCTTCGGGGAAGCGCAGGAAGGAGGCGGGCCGACCCGTGAGGTGCGGCAGGAGCAGGGGGGCGATCTGCAGGTAGTACCGGAGGGCGGCGGCCTTGGTCCAGCCGGTCTCGGGGTAGTAGACGCGGTCGAGGTGGGTGAGGCGCAGCCGCCGTCCCTCGATCTCGGTGACGGTGGCGGTGGGGTCCGGGGCGTCGGCCACCGGGTCACCGCCGGGGCCGGGGGGTGCGACGGGTGCCGGCCCAGGTGAGCAGCTGACGGACCGTGAAGGTGGTGACGATCCGCTCGGGCCCGATCCCGGCTGCGGCGGCCCGGGCGCAGCCGTAGGGTTGCCAGTCGAGCTGGCCGGGTGCGTGGGCGTCGGTGTCGATGGCGAACAGGCAGCCCGCATCGGCGGCGAGCCGGATCAGCCGACCGGGCGGATCCCGGCGCTCGGGGCGGCAGTTGACCTCTACGGCGGTTCCGGATTCGGCGCAGGCGGCGAAGACCTTCTCGGCGTCGAAGCGGGACTCGGGGCGGGTCCGCCCGGAGCTTTCGGGGTTGTCGGGATTGTCGCCGACCAGGCGGCCGGTGCAGTGGCCGAGGATGTCGCTGTGCGGGTTGCGGACGGCGGCAAGCAGCCGACGGGTCATCAGCATCGGCTCCATCCGCAGTCTGGAGTGCACCGAGGCGACCACCACGTCGAGGCGCTCCAGCAGTTCGTCCTCCTGGTCGAGGCCGCCGTCCTCCAGGATGTCGCACTCGATCCCGGTGAGCAGCCGGAACGGAGCGAGGCGCTCGTTCAGCTCGGCGACCACGTCGAGCTGCTGCCGCAGCCGCTCGGGGCTCAGGCCGCGGGCCACGGTCAGGCGCGGCGAGTGGTCGGTGAGGACGGCCCAGGCGTGGCCGAGGTCGCGGGCGGTACGGGCCATGGTCTCGATCGGGCTGCCACCGTCCGACCAGTCGGAGTGCAGGTGGCAGTCGCCGCGCAGCGCCGCGCACAGCTCCTCCCCGCCGGTGGCGAGCGGCACCGTGGCCCGCTTCTCCAGGTCGGCGAGGTAGGCGGGGGTGCGTCCGGCGGCGGCCTCGGCGATCACCTTTGCGGTGGTCGGCCCGACGCTCTTGAGCCCGGCCGCCGAAGCAGCCAGAGTGGAGACATCGGGATCGGCCGCGAGCCGGGCGCGCACCGCCTCTGCGGCACGCCTGAAGGCCTGCACCCGGTAGGTCGAGGACTGCTCGCGCTCCAGCAGAAAGGCGATCCGCTCAAGCGCCCGAACGGGGTCCATGTGGCGGGAATTGCCCGGTGCGGCACCCGGGGAAACCCGGTTTCCGCAGCCCGCACGGGGGCACCGGTACACCGGGGACGCAGTTGTGGGGGGTCCATTCGAGGGGGCCAAGGAGGAACGGCCATGCGAGACCCCGACACCACGGTGAACCGGTCCGAGGGCATCCCGCCGCCCGCCCTGGAGACCGACGTACTGCTGCGCGAACTCGCCCAGCTGCACCGGACCCGGCACGAGACCTTCCTGTACGGCTCCGAGGAGGCGCTGCACCGCCACACCCTGCGCACCGGCCAGTTGGAGGACGAGTACCTGCGGCGTGTCCCGCTCCGCCATGTGACGGCCGGGCGGACCAGGAACGGCGCCCGCGCCCGCGAGGCGGCCGCCCGCGCCGAGGCGCACCCTGAGTGAGAACACACCAGCCGAGACCCGCTGGGTGAGAACGAGCCCGACAGCCGGGCGGACCCCGGAGTGAGGCCCTATGCCCATCGCAACCGTCAACCCCGCGACCGGGGAGACCCTGGAGACCTTCGAAGCACTCGACCGCGACGCCCTGGAGCTACGGCTCGCCAGGGCGGAGGCAGCCTTCCGCGAGTACCGCACCACCGGCTTCGAGTACCGCGCCGAACTGCTGCACCGAGCCGCCGATCTGCTGGACGACGACCGCGACCGGCTGGCCCGGACGATGACCACCGAGATGGGCAAGCCGCTGGCCCAGGCCGCCGCCGAGACGGCCAAGTGCGCGCGGGCCCTGCGCTGGTACGCCGACCACGGCGCGGCACTGATCGCCGACGAACTCCCGGGCGAGGAGGACGTCGCGGACTCGGGCGCCGCAGCGGCGTACGTGCGCTACCGGCCGCTCGGGGTGGTACTC
Source organism: Kitasatospora sp. GP82 (assembly GCF_029892105.1). Classification (GTDB taxonomy): domain Bacteria; phylum Actinomycetota; class Actinomycetes; order Streptomycetales; family Streptomycetaceae; genus Kitasatospora. The sequence goes on from NZ_JARZAJ010000003.1 coordinate 43,890, forward strand.
GCCGTCATGCCGTGGAACTTCCCGCTCTGGCAGGTGGTGCGGTTCGCGGCGCCCGCGCTGATGGCGGGCAATGTCGGCCTGCTCAAGCACGCCTCGAACGTTCCCAGGACGGCGCTCGCCCTGGAGGACGTGTTCCGCCGGGCCGGGGTGCCCGAGGGCTGCTTCCAGACGCTGCTGATCGGTTCCGACGCGGTGGAGGCGGTGATCCGCGACCGACGGGTGGCGGCGGTGACCCTCACCGGCAGCGAACCGGCCGGCCGCTCGGTCGCGGCGGTGGCGGGCGACGAACTGAAGAAGACGGTACTGGAACTGGGCGGCAGCGACCCGTTCGTGGTGCTGCCGAGCGCGGATCTGGGCGCCGCCGTCCGGACGGCCGTGAAGGCCAGGACGCAGAACAACGGGCAGTCCTGCATCGCGGCGAAGCGGTTCATCGTGCACTCGGACGTCTACCCCCGGTTCGCGAACGAGTTCGCGGAGGCGATGCGAGCCCTTCGGGTCGGCGACCCGATGGAGCCGGACACCGACATCGGCCCGCTCGCCACCCGGCAGGGACGGGACGACCTGAGCGCGCTGGTCGCCGACGCGCTGGCGCACGGCGCCGTCGCCGAATGCGGCGGCCGGCGTCCCGACGGCCCGCTGGAGCAGGGCTGGTACTACCCGCCGACCGTGCTCACCGGGATCACCCCCGCGATGCGGATCCACCAGGAGGAGGCGTTCGGCCCCGTCGCCACGCTGTACCGGGTGAACAGCCTGGACGAGGCGGTGGCCCTGGCCAACGACACCCCGTTCGGCCTGAGCTCCAACGTCTGGACCACTGATCCGGCGGAACAGGAGCGGTGTGTCCGCGACATCGAGGCCGGCGGGGTCTTCTTCAACGGGATGACCGCCTCGCACCCGGCCCTGCCCTTCGGCGGTGTCAAGCGCTCCGGCTACGGGCGCGAGCTGGCCGGGCACGGAATCCGCGAGTTCTGCAACGTCACCACCGTCTGGCTGGGCGCACGGTAGCCCAGCCACCGACCCGCCAGGAGCACGCTCGGCGGGCGGCACGTTCTGGGAACATGCCGCCCGCCAGCTGTTTCTGACGGATACTCAGGACGATCGACTCAGGACACCGCACGCAGGCGCCGGCCCGGGCGGGCGCCGGCCTCCAGGGCCCGCTGGAGCTCGTCGCGGTTCATGGTGGAGCGTCCCTGGATGCCCCGCTCGGTCGCCATCCGGTACAGCTCGGCCTTGCTGAGCGCGGACAGGTCGGGTGCCTCCGCAGCCTTCTTCCTCCGCGCCTTCGGCCGCTGCTTCTCCGCTTCCTCCTCGCCGTCTCCCTCGCCCGCGCCCGCGCCGCTGCCGGCCTGTCGCAGGCTGCGCTGGAGGACGTCCATCAGGTCCACCACATTGGTGGACTCGGGCGCCGGGGCAGCGGCCACGGTCTCCCGGCCGGCGAGCTTGGCCTCGACCAGCTCGCGGACCTGCTCGCCGAAGGTGTCGTGGTAGGCGGCCGGCTCCCAGTCGATGCTCAGCGCCTCGATCAGCTGGCGGGCGGCGGCCAGCTCCTTCTCCCGCGGCTGGAACTCGCCGGGGAGGTTGTCCACCTCGCGGTGCGGATCGCGGACCTCCTCGGGGTAGTGCATCGTCTGCAGGACCAGCAGGTCCGCCTCGGGCCGCACGACCGCCAGGTACTGCCTGCCGCGCATCGAGAAGGCCGCCAGCCCCGCCCGCCCGGTGTCGGCCATCGCCCGCAGCAGCAGCCCGTACACATTGGCGTACTCCTTGCTGCGCGGACCGAGGTAGTACGTCCGGTCGAAGAAGATCGGGTCCACCTCCTCCAGCCGGACGAATCCACTGATCTCGACCGACCGGGACCGGCCCGGCGAGAGTTCCTCCAACTCCGTGGGCTCGAAGACCACGTACTCGCCCTCGGCGACCTCGTACCCCTTGACGATGTCGCCGTACGCGACCTCCTTGCCGGTCCGCTCGTTGACCCGCAGGTTGCGCACCCGGTCGGAGGTGCCGCGCTCCAGCTGGCGGAAGTGCGGCGAGTGGTCCTCGGTGGCCGCGTACAGCCCCACCGGGACGGCGACCAGCCCGAAACTCAGGGTGCCGGTCCAGATCGGTCTGGCCATGGTCGGCCTCCTCCGTCCTCGGGCCCGCGATCGCCCGCCGTGCGGCCGTCCCGGATGTCAGCGTGCGGCCGTCGCGGATGTCAGCGTGCGGATGTCAGCGTGCGGATGTCACAAGGCGCTCCACCCCCTCGGGCGCCGCTGTCCATGGTCCGTCGGGTGTGGTGGATCGGCCAGTCCTCCCCGGCCGTGTGGTCAGCCATGTGGTCAGCGCTGGACGGCCGCGGGTACGCGCTCGGGGGAAGTGCCCGGTTCCCGTCCGGCGGCGGGGCGGCGCGCGGCGGGCGCACTCTGGAGGGGTGACCACATCCGCGCGCCCGTCCGCAGGGCCGGGACCGCTGCCCGAGTCGATCAGCCCGATGCTCGCCACCTCCGGGGCGCGCCGGGAGTTCGACGGCAACTGGATCCTGGAACGCAAGCTGGACGGGATCCGGGCGCTGGCCTTCCGCGATGGCGACCGGATCCGGCTGGTCAGCCGCAACGGCAAGTCGCTGGAGGCCGGCTACCCGGAACTGGTGGCCGCCCTGGCCGCGCAGCCCGTCCAACGCTTTGTGGCGGACGGCGAGATCGTCGCCCTCGACCACGGCGTGACCAGCTTCGAACGGCTCCAGCGGCGGATGCAGCTGCGCGACGCCCGCCGGGCGCAGGCGACCGGCGTGGAGGTCACGTACTACCTCTTCGACCTGCTGCACCTGGACGGGTACGACACCACCCGTCTGCCGCTGCGCTCGCGCAAGAAGCTGCTCAGACAGGCTATCCGCTACGGCGGTCCACTGCGGTTCACCGTCCACCGCAACGGTGACGGCCCGGCTCCGCTCGCCGAGGTCTGCGCCCGGGGCTGGGAGGGCCTGATCGCCAAGCGCGCCGACAGCCCGTATGTGCAGCGGCGCTCACCCGACTGGCTCAAGCTCAAGTGCTCGGCCTCGCAGGAGCTGGTGATCGGCGGATTCACCGCCCCGGCCGGCAGCCGGGTCGGCTTCGGCGCGCTACTGCTCGGCTACTACCGCGACGGCCTCCTGCACTACGCGGGCAAGGTCGGCACCGGCTTCGACACCGCCACCCTGCACCGCCTGCGCGCCAGCCTCGACGCCCTCGCCCGGCCCGACTCCCCCTTCGCCGAACCCGTCCCCGAACGCACCGCCCACTGGGTCGAGCCCTCCCTGATCGCCCAGGTCACCTTCACCGGCTGGACCCACGACGGCCGCCTCCGGCACCCCCGTTTCCTCGGCCTCCGCGACGACAAGCCCCCCGACGAGGTGACCCGCGAGTCGTGAGCGCCCAGGGGCACGGACCTCGGCGGATGCCACCGAGCCGCAGGGGTCGAATGAGCGACACTGAAAGCATGGACGAGTCGCACCGGCCTGCGAAGGGGGACATCTTCACCCCGCCCGTGGTCGTGCGCCCACCGACCCGTGGCGCGCGACCGTACCGCCGCGTGGAGATCTACGGACAGCTGGTCGGCAAGGCGTACGCCGAGGCCGACGTGGCCGAGTTCATCCGGCACGCCGGCGTAGACGAGCCCGACCTGGACGACCCGGACCTGGTCGGCTGGCGCGGCGGCGACCGAACGGTCTGGTCGGCGGAACCCACGCCAAAGCCCGAACCGGCAGAACCACCGGCCCAATCAGCCCAGCAGCAGCCCGAGTTGGCCGAGCCGCCGACCGAGATCGAGCCCACGGCCGCGTCCACCGAGCCGCCGGCCGAGCCCGAAGCCGAGCCCGCGATCGCGGCTGAGCGCGAGCCCGAGGCTGAGGCTGAGCGCGAGCCCGAGGCTGAGGCTGAGGCCGAGCGCGAGACCGAGGCTGAGGCTGAGGCCGAGCGCGAGACCGAGGCTGAGGCTGAGCCCACGGAGCCGTCGCCGGAGTTGGCGGAGCCGCCACCCGGCGCCTGACGTCCGGTGTCGCGCGACCGCGCGGCACCCGCACATTCGCGTGCTCGATCACTCGCATACTGTCGCGTAACAAGCCGAGTTGGTATGCCGCAGCCGTGGAACGCTGCATAGTTTTGCGGCCGAGCCCGGAGAATCACCGGCGGGCCCCCACATCCCTATGCGGCCGAGGGCGATTCGATGCCACCCCGCGGCGCTTTCTCAAGTAATCCTCAAATCTCTGTCACCCGTCCCGACCTGCACAGACCCAACTCCCGGAACCAGCAACCGAATTGGCTCCGAGATTCGCCGAGCGCCGTCAACGGAAGATAACTATTCGGATTCATGGGGTGTTGCCCGGGAATCCCGCGCACCTAACCTTGGGCAACTCTCAACCCCCTGCCACCGCCCGAGAGGCAACTCCCCCATGGCAAATGTCCAAGAGGTCGCCAACTCCGCCTCCCCGCCGACTGGATCATCCAGTGGATCCGGCGGCCGTTCTCTCCGCCGCGAAGTCGGTCTGATCGGTCTGCTCTGGGCCTCCGTCGGGTCGATCATCGGCTCCGGCTGGCTGTACGGCGCCAAGAACGCCGTCGTTGCGGCGGGTCCCGCCGCCGTCATCTCCTGGGGCATCGGCGCGGTCGCCATCGTGCTGCTCGCCTTCGTCCACGCCGAACTCGGCGGCATGTTCCCGGTTGCCGGTGGCACCGCCCGCTACCCCCACTACGTCTTCGGCGGCCTCGCCGGGATGTCCTTCGGCTGGTTCTCCTGGCTTCAGGCGGCCACCGTGGCGCCGATCGAGGTCGAGGCCATGATCGGCTACGCCGGTCACTGGGAGTTCGCCAAGGGCTTCCTCAACGACAACGGCACCCTCACAGTCAGCGGCTTCATAGTCGCGGTGCTCCTGATGGGCGTGTTCGTCGCGGTGAACTTCCTCGGCGTCCGAGTACTGGCCCACACCAACTCGACCGCCACCTGGCTGAAGATCTTCGTCCCGCTGTTCACCATCTTCGTGCTCGCGGCGACCCACTTCCACGGCTCCAACTTCACCTCCCACGGCTTCGCCCCGTTCGGCCCCAAGGGTGTGCTCGCCGCGATCAGCACCAGCGGCATCATCTTCGCCCTGCTCGGCTTCGAGCAGGCGATCCAGCTCGCCGGGGAGAGCAAGAACCCCAAGCGCGACATCCCCCGCGCGGTGCTCGGCTCCGTGGCCATCGGCACCCTGATCTACACCCTGCTCCAGGTGGTCTTCATCGGCGCCCTGCCGGTCTCCTCCTTCGCCAAGGGCTGGGCGAACCTGGACTTCGCCGGTATCAGCGGTCCCTTCGCCGGCCTCGCCACCGTGGTGGGCCTCGGCTGGCTGGCCGTGGTGCTGTACTTCGACGCCATCGTCTCCCCCGGTGGCACCGGCCTGATCTACACCACCTCCACCTCCCGTATCTCCTACGGCCTGAGCAAGAACGGCTACGCGCCGCAGCTCTTCGAGCGGGTCAACGGCCGCGGTGTCCCGTGGTTCGGCCTGGCGGTCTCCTTCTTCACCGGCGTGATCTGCTTCCTGCCCTTCCCGAGCTGGCAGGAACTGGTCGGCTTCATCACCTCGGCCAGCGTGCTGATGTACGCGGGCGCTCCGCTGGCCTTCGGCGCGCTGCGCCGCCGCCTGCCGGCCCGGGAGCGTTCCTACCGGCTGCCGCTCGGCGGGGTCATCTCGCCGCTGTCCTTCGTGGTCGCGAGCCTGATCATCTACTGGACCGGCTGGCACACCCTGGCCCGCCTCGGCATTGCGATTCTGATCGGCTACCTGCTGCTCGGCAGCTACGCGGCCTACGCGATCCGCAAGGGTCTGCCGAACGCCCCGCAGCTGAACTGGAGGGCTGCTCAGTGGCTCCCGGTCTATCTGATCGGTCTGGGTCTGATCTCGTGGCAGGGCGGCTTCGGTGACGGCGCCGGCAACCTGCCGATGTGGTGGGACATGGCCCTGGTGGCGCTCTTCTCGGTGGCGGTCTACTTCTGGGCGATCCGGGTCGCACTGCCCGCCGAGCTGATCGAGCAGAACATCGAGGAGGTCGAGGTGGTCGACGAGGGCGGTCACTGACCGCCCCGCCACGGGCGACTGCCTCGGACGGAGCCCGGCCCTCACCCCCTCTCCCCAGGGGTGAGGGCCGGGCTCCGCCGCGTGCGGCAGGACTGTCCTGCGGTTGTGGGAGCGGCTGGTCGGTGCTCAAGTGGAAGCGGCCGCAGCGGCGCCGCCACCGGCCCCGCAGGTGCGCCTGTACCGCAAGGAGGCCCCGCCACCGTGTCCGATGCAAGCATCCCCGTCACCACCAACAACGCCGGTGTCCCCGTCGAGAGCGACTCCGATTCGCTGACCGCAGGACCGGTCGGCCCGATCCTGCTGCACGACCACTACCTGATCGAGAAGATGGCCCAGTTCAACCGGGAACGAGTCCCCGAACGGGTGGTCCACGCGAAGGGCGCCGGGGCGTACGGCTTCTTCCAAGTCACCCAGGACGTCAGCCGGTTCACCAAGGCTTCGGTCTTCCAGCCTGGCAGGAAGACCGAGATGCTGGCCCGCTTCTCCACCGTCGCGGGCGAGATGGGCTCTCCCGACACCTGGCGTGACCCGCGCGGCTTCGCGCTGAAGTTCTACACCGAACAGGGAAACTACGACCTGGTCGGCAACAACACCCCGATCTTCTTCGTCCGGGACCCCAGCAAGTTCCAGGACTTCATCCGCTCGCAGAAGCGCCGCCCGGAGACCGGACTGCGCGACAACGACATGCAGTGGGACTTCTGGACGCTCTCCCCGGAGTCCGCCCATATGGTCACGTGGCTGATGGGCGACCGGGGCATCCCGAAGACCTACCGCAACATGAACGGCTACGGCTCGCACACCTACAGCTGGGTCAACGCCGACGGCGAGCGCTTCTGGGTGAAGTACCACTTCAAGACCGACCAGGGCATCGACTTCTACACCCAGGAAGAGGCCGACCTGATGGCCGGGCGGGACGGCGACTGCCACCGACGCGACCTCTACCAGGCGATCGAGCGCGGCGACCACCCGTCCTGGACGCTGTATGTACAGATCATGCCCTTCGACGAGGCCTGGGACTTCCGGTTCAACCCCTTCGACCTGACCAAGGTGTGGCCGCACGGCGACTACCCGCTGCACGAGGTCGGCCGGATGACCCTCAACCGCAACCCGGACGACTACTTCGTCCATATCGAGCAGGCCGCTTTCGAACCCTCCAACCTGGTGCCCGGCATCGGCATCTCGCCGGACAAGATGCTGCTCGGCCGGATCTTCTCCTACCCCGACACCCACCGGTACCGGATCGGCCCCAACTACGCCCAGCTGCCGCCGAACCGCTCGCACGTGCCCGTGCACTCGTACGCCAAGGACGGGCCGATGCGCTTCGACCCCGCCCGCACCGGGCGGCCGTACGCGCCCAACTCCTACGGCGGCCCAGCCGCCAGGCCCGAGCTGTGGGGAGAACCGCTCGGCTGGGACGTGGCAGGGAAGATGGTCCGCGAGTCGTACCCGCTGCACCGGGAGGACGACGACTGGGGGCAGGCGGGCACGATGGTGCGGGACGTGCTGGACGACGCCGCGCGGGACCGGCTGGTGTCCAACATCAGCGGCCATCTGCTGAAGGGCGTCTCGGAGCCCGTCCTCGCACGGGCACTCGACTACTGGCGCAATGTTGACAAGGATCTGGGCGATCGGATCGCCAAGAAGGTCAACGGCGGTTAGACCGTTGAGACTTCGGTTGCAGCTGCGACCGGAGTCGGGCTTGCGGCCGCCCCGGGTGAGGACCACCCGGGGCGGCCGCTCGCCGTGCTACTCCGCTCCGGGGACGCGGACGGACTGGGCGTGGTGGAAGACGTTGGACGGGTCCCACTCCAGCTTGACCTGTTGCAGGCGCTGGTAGCCGTCCTTGTAGTAGAGCTGGTGCCAGGGCTGGCCCGAGGTGTTGAGGGTCGAGTCCGAGAGGTCGACGTCGGGGTAGTTGATGTAGCAGCCGTCGGTGTTCAGCGTGGGGAGCTCCGGACCCGGCACCACCGGGACTCCGCCGGTGGGCTGGTAGACGTCCTGGTAGAACTTCCGGATCCAGCGCAGGTGGTAGTCGGCGATCTCCGGGTCGATCTCGGCGTCCTGGTAGTCGTAGACGCCGTCCTCGTTGGCGTCCCTACCCCACGTCCAGTACGCCTGGTACTGGAGCTTCAGGACGGACGAGCGCTGCGGCACGGCGGTCGCGTCGGAGGGGATGTCGTTGATCGCGCCGCCGTAGGAATCGACCTGGACCAGGGCATCGGGGTTTTTGTAGTTGGTGTCCGTGAGGTTGCGGTAGATCGCTTCGATCTGCTGATCGGTGAACCCCTCGGTCATGTACGCCGACTTGTACTTGCCGCAGCGGTTGGGGCCCGAGTCGTTGAGGCTCTGGGTGGCGGTGAGCCAGGGCAGTCGCGTCGGGATGAACAGCGCGGACTGCGCGGGGTGCTCGCCCATCTGCCGGTCCAGCGGGGTCTCCGCGATCTCGAACCCGCCCTCCTTCTTGAACCCCTCGGTGATCCAGTTCAGGAAGGCGGCCAGGCGGTCCACCGAGTCCGACCTGGTGCCGTCGAGCTGGATGACCAGTCCGACCTTGCCGTTGCTCATATGCGTGAGCTTCAGCAGGGTGAACATGTCGCGGTACCCGTAGTCGCGGATGAAGGCGGGCCCCTCGCCGGTCTTCTCGTACTCGAAGAACTGTCCGTAGCGGCGGACCAGCGACCTGAAGAGATCGGGATGGTCGATGAAGTCCTTCCAGTTCCAGGCGACCGACCTGGCCAGCACCTGGGCCGGCGGCGAGGGCAAGTCCCGGAACCAGTAGCGCGTGATCACACCGAAGTTGCCGCCGCCTCCGCCGGTGTGGGCCCACCAGAGTTCGCGCAGCGAGCGGTCGGGCGAGTCGCGGCGGGCGACCGTGATCTCCGGATTCCGGCCGTCGGCGACGGTGACCACCTCGACCGCGTACAGGTAGTCCACCGTGAGGCCGAACATCCGGGAGAGCAGGCCGTAGCCGCCGCCCGAGATATGACCGCCGAGCCCGACCGAGTAGCAGGAGCCGCCGGGCAGGGCGAGCCCGGTCGGGCGGTAGAGATGGGTGGTGCTGTGCCAGTTGGTCGCACCCGCCTCGATGCAGTACGCGTCCATCTCCCGGTCGAAGTAGACCCGGCTCATCTGACTCACGTCGATGATGACGCCGACGTCCTCCGAGGAGACGAAGTTCTCGTAGCAGTGGCCGCCGGAGCGGACGGTGATCCGGCGACGCTCCGGGTCGCCGGCAGTGCCGAGGTACTTGGTGAGCGCCGCCAGCACATCGTCGGTCGTGGTGGCCACCACGACGTAGTCGGGGTCGGCGATCCAGCGCTGGTTGAAGCCGCGGCGCAGCGCGTCGTAACGCGGGTCGCGCGGAACGACCTCGATGGGACTGGTCGGCATGGAAACCCCCCAGGTGCAACTGCAACGGCTACGAACGTTACAGAACGCTACCATTCGTGCACCTTCTGTCACTCCCTCGTTCGGGTGAATCGGACAGAGGCCATTCGATCCGTTGACAGCGCCACGGCGGCACGAGGATGCTAAGCAAGCGCTTAGTCAGCACTGCCCGACCGGCGCGGTCGGTCATCCCCACCCAGCCACAGCCACCCAGGTGGAGGCATCCAGATGAGCGATACTCCCGAGACGCCACCCGGCCTCGATCTCGCGCGGTTGCGCGAACGGCTCGACGCCGAGCTTCCCGGCGCCGTCCGCGGACCACTGCGCGCGCGGCTCTTCGAGGGCGGCAGGTCCAACCTCACCTACCTGCTGGAGGACGGCACCACCCGGTGGGTGCTGCGCCGCCCGCCGCTCGGCCACGTACTGGCCACCGCCCACGACATGGCGCGCGAGCACCGGGTGCTGACCGCCCTCCACCCCACGCGGGTGCCGGTACCGCGGCCGCTGCTGCTGGTGCAGGACGAGGCCGTGATCGGGGCACCGTTCTATCTGATGGAGTACGTCCCCGGCACCCCTCACCGGGACGCGGCGGCACTCGCCGCACTCGGGCGGCAGCGGGTGCATGCACTGGGGCTGCACCTGGTGGACACCCTGGTCGAGCTGCACGCCGTGGACCCGGACGCCGTCGGACTGACCGGCTTCGGCCGCCCCGAGGGGTTCCTGGAGCGCCAACTCAGGCGCTGGGGAAAGCAGTTGGATGCCTCGCGGAGCCGCGAGGTAACCGGCGTCGACGAGCTGCACGAACAGCTGGCCAAGTCCCTGCCCGCCTCCCCCGAGCCCGCACTGGTGCACGGCGACTACCGGCTGGACAACGTGCTGGTCGGCGAGGACGACCGGATCAGGGCCGTGCTGGACTGGGAGATGTCCACCCTCGGCGACCCGCTCACCGACCTCGGGCTGCTGGTGATGTACACCGAACTGGCCCGCCAGTACAACGGAATCCTGCCCGGCGCAGCCCTCGCCGAGGGCTTCCCCGACACCGCCGAACTGGTCGGCCGCTACGCCGCAGACTCCGGCCGCGACGTCACCTCGCTCGGCTGGTACGTCGGCTTCGCCTCGTTCAAGCTGGCCGTCGTCCTGGAGGGTATCCACTACCGGTACACCCAGGGCCGCACGGTCGGCGCAGGCTTCGACCGGGTGGGCCAACTGGTGCCCGCCTTCGTACAGTTCGGCCTCACCTCGCTGAAGGAGCGGTGACCGTGGACTTCTCGTACGACGCCAGGACCGAGGAACTGCGCGGGCAGCTCCAGGACTTCATGGACGCGCTGGTCTACCCCGCCGAACCGGCACTGGCCGCCCAGCTCGCCGACCCGGCCCGCACACCCTGGAGCATCCCGCCCGTGGTCGCCGAGCTCCAGGCGGAGGCGAAGGCTCGCGGGCTCTGGAACCTCTTCTTCCAGGACAGGCACGGCCTCCCGGGCGAGTCGGGCGCAGGTCTCACCAACCTCCAGTACGCACCGCTGGCCGAGATCACCGGACGGAGCATCCTGCTCGCGCCGCCCGCGCTCAACTGCGCCGCGCCGGACACCGGGAACATGGAGCTGCTCGCTCAGTTCGGTGACGAGGCGCAGCGGAAGCAGTGGCTGGAACCGCTGCTCGCGGGCGAGATCCGCTCCGCCTTCGCCATGACCGAGCCGGAGGTGGCCTCCTCGGACGCCACCAACATCACCACCCGGATCGAGCGCGACGGCGACGAGTACGTCGTCAACGGCCGCAAGTGGTACATCACCGGGGCGATGAACCCCGAGTGCCGGATCCTCATCGTGATGGGCAAGACCGACCCCTCGGCCGAGGCCCACCGGCAGCAGAGCATGATCCTGGTGCCGCGCGACACCCCCGGCGTCACGGTCAAGCGCGGGATGACGGTCTTCGGGTACCAGGACTCCGACCACGGCGGGCATGCCGAGATCGTGTTCGAGAACGTCCGGGTGCCGGCCGCCAACCTGATCGGCGAACCGGGCTCCGGCTTCGCCATCGCCCAGGCCCGGCTCGGCCCCGGGCGGATCCACCACTGCATGCGCGCGATCGGAATCGCCGAGCGGGCACTGGAGTTGATGTGCCGGCGGGCGAACGAGCGGGTCGCCTTCGGCAGGCCGCTGGCCGCGCAGGGTGTGGTGCAGGACTGGATCGCCGAGTCCCGGGTACGCATCGAGCAGGCCCGGCTGTTGGTGCTGAAGACGGCCTGGCTGATGGACACCGTCGGCAACAAGGGCGCGCACACCGAGATCCAGGCCATCAAGATCGCCGTACCGGCTGCGGTCGAGTGGATCCTGGACAAGGCCGTACAGACCCATGGCGCGGCCGGGGTCAGCCAGGACACCCCGCTCGCCGGGCTCTGGGCAGGCAACCGGACGCTGCGCCTGGCGGACGGCCCCGACGAGGTGCACAAGCGCTCGCTCGCCCGCCGCGAGCTCAAGCGCCACCAGTAGCTGCGACATCAGGCCCGCGCCCCGAGACCCTCCGGCAACTGGGTGGCGGAGAGGCTCCCCCAGTGGGCACTCACCGGAGTCGGTTGCACTCTCCAGGGGCGCGAGGCTCCAAGAACGCACGGCAGACGCCTGCGAAGGCATCATCGACGAGAGCGAGCTGAGCTGACGTGACACCGGACATCGGAGCACTGATCCAAGCGCGCGTCGGCGCGCTGCTGGCGGAGTACGACCCTGCGGCCACCGGGCGAGCGGACTTCCTGCGGGCCCGTTTCGATGCCGGGCTCGCCTGGGTGCACTTCCCGGCGGGGCTGGGCGGCCTCGGCGCCCCGCGTGCCCTGCAAGCCCTGGTGGACGCCGAGTTGGCTGCCGCCGGGGCTCCGGACAACGACCCGCGCCGGATCGGGATCGGGCTCGGTATGGCCGCGCCGACCATCCTGCGCTACGGCACCGAGGAGCAGAAGTCCCGCTTGCTGCGCCCGCTGTGGACCGGTGAGGAGGTGTGGTGCCAGTTGTTCAGCGAGCCGGGCGCCGGTTCGGACCTGGCGGCGCTCGCCACCCGGGCCGTCCGCAAGGGCGACGACTGGGTGGTGAACGGCCAGAAGGTGTGGACCTCCAGCGCGCACACCGCCCGCTGGGCGATCCTGCTCGCCAGGACCGATCCCGATGTGCCCAAGCACCGGGGCATCACGTACTTCGTCTGCGACATGACGGACCCGGGCGTGGAGGTCAGGCCACTGCGCCAGATCACCGGTGAGGCCGAGTTCAACGAGGTCTTTCTGACCGGCGTCCGGATTCCCGACGCCCATCGGCTCGGCGGTGTCGGCGAGGGCTGGCAGGTCGCGCAGACCACCCTCAACAACGAGCGGGTCGCCATCGGTGGCCAGGCCATTTCGCGCGAGGGAGGCATGATCGGCGTGGTGGCCGAAACCTGGCGCAGGCGGCCCGAGTTGCGCAGCCATGAACTCCACCAGCGGCTGCTGAAGGGCTGGTTGGACGCCGAGGTGATCCGGCTGACCGGTGAGCGGCTGCGGCAGCAGCTCACACTCGGCCAGCCGGGCCCCGAGGGCGCGGCGATGAAACTGGCCTTCGCCCGGCTGGCCCAGGAGCTCAGCAGCCTGGAGGTCGAACTCCTCGGCGAGGAGGGCCTGTCGTACGACGACTGGACGATGACCCGGCCCGAGATCGTCGACTTCACCGGTCGCGAGGCCGGCTACCGCTATCTGCGGGCCAAGGGGAACTCCATCGAGGGCGGGACGAGCGAGATCCTGCGCAACATCATCGCCGAGCGGGTGCTCGGCCTGCCCGCCGAGCCGCGCACCGACAAGGACCTGCCCTGGAAGGAGCTCGCACGATGAGCGCACCGGACCTGCTCTACTCCGAGATCGAGGAGGAACTCCGGTCGAGCGTCCGGAGCCTACTCGCCGACCACTGTCCGCCGAGTGCCGTCCTGGCACGCTGCGAGGGAAGTGAGCCGTACGACCCCGGGCTGTGGCGCAGCCTGGCGGTGGAGCTGGGAGCCGCCGCCTTGCAGGTACCCGAGGAGTTCGGCGGGGCGGGCGCCTCGCTGCGCGAAACCGCCGTGGTGCTGGAGGAGTTGGGGCGTAGTGCGGCCCCGGTGCCGTTCCTCGGCAGCGCGGTACTGGCGACGACGGTGCTGGTGGAGTGCGGGGCGGGTGAGCTGCTGCCCGCGTTGGCGGAGGACGGCCGGGTGGCGGTGCTGGCGGTCCCGTTCTCGACCGCGCCGGGAACGGGGTTCCCGACGGGTGTCCGGGTGGGCGGGGACGGCTCGTTGAGCGGACGGGTGACCTCCGTCGCCGATGCGCTGCCGGCTTCGCTGCTGCTGGTGCCTGCCGTGGGCGGGGACGGCCCGGGACTGTACGCGGTGGAGGTGGAGGCGGCCGGGCTCACGGTCGTCCGGCGGACTTCGCTGGACCTCACCCGGCAGCTGGCCGATGTGACTCTCCAGGACGTGCCTGTGGTAAGGCGGTTGGCGGGGCCGGGGACGGCGGCCGCCGTGCTGGATCGCGCACTGCTGACCGGGGCCGGTCTGCTGGCCTCGGAGCAGCTCGGCATCGCCGAGTGGTGCCTGGCCACGACGGTGGCGTATCTGAAGGAGCGTCGGCAGTTCGGGCGGACCCTTGGCTCGTTCCAGGCACTGAAGCACCGGCTGGCCGACCTGTGGCTGGAGACGGTCCAGGCCAGGGCTGCGGCCCGGTACGCCGCCGATGCGCTGGCCTCCGGCAGTCCGGACACGGCCGTCGCGGTGGCCGTCGCCCAGGCGCACTGCGGGGCGCTGGCGGTACGGGCGGCGGAGGAGTGCATCCAGCTCCACGGCGGCATCGGGATGACCTGGGAGCACCCGGCGCACCTCTACCTCAAGCGCGCCAAGGCGGACCAACTCGCCCTCGGCACACCGGGGTTCCACCGCAATGCGCTTGCCGGAGCGGTGGATCTCCCGGGCCCGGTCGGCTGAACGTACGCGGCAGCGGGGCGCGGGGAACTGCGGTATCGGCCCTCTACGGTGGCGAGGGGTGGCCGGCGCAGTTCCCCGCGCCCGTGAGGAATGCGCACTGGGGTGGCACGGGCGAGCCGTGCGGAGAGCGGCAGAAGTGCGCGTCCGGGCCCGGCCACGTGGTCCGGGCCCGGACGGGGCGGGTCGTCGGTCTCAGGTGAGGATGGCGATGCGGCCGGTGGAGTCCCCGTCGGCGACCCGCTGGACGCCCTCGGCGGCGCGTTCGAAGGGGAGCCGTTCGCTGACCAGTGGCCGTACCACGCCCTTGGCGGCGAGTTCGGTGAGCTCGGCGTGTGCGACCCGGACCGCGTGCGGGTCCTGGGTGTTGTAGAGGCCCCAGTGCAGGCCGAGGATCGAGTAGTTCTTCACCAGCGCGTGGTTGAGCCCCGGGGACGGGATGCCGCCACTGGCGAAGCCGACCACCAGGATCCGGCCCTCGAAGGCGATGCACTTGGTCGAGCCGGTGTAGGCGTCCCCGCCGACCGGGTCGAAGACCACGTCCACACCGCGCCCACCGGTGACCTCCCTGACCACCGCGACGAAGTCCTCGGCCCGCCGGTCGATCACCAGGTCCACGCCCAGCTCCCGGGCTTTTCGCGCCTTTTCGCTTCCGCCGACAACGCCGATCACGGTGGCACCGGCCGCCTTGCCGAGCTGCACGGCCGCGCTGCCGACGCCGCCCGCCGCCGCGTGCACCAGCAGCGTCTCGCCCGTGCGCAGTCCGGCCCGGCGGTGCAGGCCGAACCACGCGGTCTGGTAGCCGATGTGGAGCGCCGCAGCCTCCGCGTCGTCCAGCGTCGCGGGCGCCGCAAAGGCGCCGTCGGCGGCCATCAGCGCATACTCCGCGAAGGCCCCGGCGGGCAGCAGCGGCGTCCCGATCACCCGCTCCCCGGCGCGTTCGCCACCGACCACCTCACCGCAGAGTTCCACGCCGGGCGTGAACGGCAGCGGCGGGCGCACCTGGTAGTGACCCCGGCACATCAGCGCGTCCGGGAAGTTCACCGCGGCCGCCCGTACCTTGACCAGCAACTGACCGGCCGCCGGCTCGGGTTGCGGTACGTCCGGGTGAAGCGTCATCGCCTCGCGCGGCTCACCGAGCGCGCCGACCTGCCATGCCCTCATCCGGTTCATCCCTTCTCACCGAGGTGCGGCTCGATGTGCTTCTCGACGCTGCGCTTCTCGACGCTGCGCTTCTCGACGTTGCGCTTCTCGACGTTCTGCTGGAGGTGGTTCATGGCATCGAGCCAGCGGTCCGGCGCGGCGGCGCGGGCCGCGTAGTAGTCGGCCACCTGCGGGTGCGGGAGGATCAGGAAGGTCTCCGACTCGATGCCGTGCAGCAACGCTGCTGCCACGTCCGCCGGTTCGAGTGCCTCAGCCGCCAGCAGCGCCTGCCCGGCGGGCCCGGAGTCGGCGAGCATCCTGGTCCGTACGCCCTGCGGGCAGACGGCGTGCACCCGCAGGCCCCGGTGTCGGTAGCTGGCGGCGAGCCATTCGGCGAAGGCCAGGGCGCCGTGCTTGCTGACGGCGTACGGGGCGGAGCCGAGCATGGTGAGCAGCCCGGCGGCGGAGACGGTGGCGACGAAGCGTCCCTCGCCGCGCTCCAGCCAGTCCGGGAGCAGCAGTTCGGCGGCCCGGACGTGGGCCATCACATTGACGTCCCAGGCGGCGGCCCAGGCGCTCGGGCCTGCGTCGGCGCCGCCGCCCGGGGCGATCCCGGCGTTGGCGCAGTAGACGTCGATCCGGCCAAGTGCCGTGCGAGCGGCGGCGATCAGCGCGGCAACGCCCTCGGCTCCGGCAGCGTCGCCCGGTGCGGGGATGCCCCCGATCCGGGCGGCGACCCGTTCGGCGGCCTCGGCGTCGAGGTCGTTGACCACCACGCGGGCGCCCTCGGCGGCGAAGGCTTCGGCGAGGGCGGCGCCGATGCCGTGTCCGGCTCCGGTGACCACCACGCCCTGACCGGCGAGCGGAGTGCTCACAGCCCGCCGCCCAGTGTCACACCGCCGTCGACCACCAGGGTCTGCCCGGTGATCCACCCGGCGTCGTCGGAGAGCAGGAAGGCGACGGCTCCGGCGACGTCCTCGGGCACGCCGAGCCGCCCGAGCGGGTAGGCGCGGGCGACCTTCTCCTCGCGGCCCTCGTACAGCGCCTCGGCGAACTGGGTCTTGACGATGGCGGGGGCGACGGCGTTCACCCTGATGCCGGAGCCGAGTTCGGCGGCCAGTTCGGTGGTGAGGCGGATCAGGGCGGCCTTGCTGACGCCGTACATGCCGATCCCGGCGGAGGCGCGGATGCCCGCGATCGAGGCGACGTTGACAACCGCGCCGCCGTGCTCGCCCATCCAGGCCTCGTGGGCGAGCCGGGTCCAGGCGAGCGGAGCGAGCACATTGGCGCCGAGGATCTTGGCTGCGGCGGCCGGGTCCACGTCCAGGATCGGGCCGTACACGGGGTTGATACCGGTGTTGTTGACCAGGTAGTCGAGCCGTCCGAAGGTCTCGACGGTGCGGTTGACCGCCTCCTGTCGGTGCGCGGCGTCGTCCGTCTTTCCGGCGACGGCGATCGCATGGTCGGGGCCGCCGAGGTCGCGGACGGCTTCGGCGAGCGGCTCGGGGCTGCGGGCGGTGATGCAGACCCTGGCACCGCGCTCGACCAGCGCCCGTGCGATGCCGAGGCCGATGCCCCGGCTGGCTCCGGTGACCACGGCCACCCGGCCCTTGAACGAAGGAGTCATCGCCAATCCTCTCGACAGCGGCAGCACATGCCTGTCTGACTAAGCGCTTGCTTAGCATGTTGGGGACGGGCGACACTGTCAACCATGGGGAGAGTGCCAGAACCACCCCGGCCCCCGGAGCCGACCGGGCCCATCTGCGAGGATGACGCCATGACCGACCAGGCAACCGCCGATCTCTGGCCTTCGGACGCCACCGGCGAGCGCAGCGACGGGCGTCCCGGTGGACGATCCGAGCGCAACGAGGCCGCCCGGCGGCTGCTGCTGGCCGCCGTCGACTCCTTCGCCCGGCGCGGCTACCACGCCACCACCACCCGCGACATCGCCACCGCCGCCGGGATGAGCCCGGCCGCCCTCTACATCCACTACCCCTCGAAGGCCGCACTGCTCTCCGAGATCAGCCGTACGGGCCACCGGGCGACCCTGGACCTGGTCGAGCGGGCCGCCGCGAGCTCCGACGATCCGATGGCCCAAATGCGGCTTCTGGTAGAGGAGTTCACCATCTGGCACGCTCGCGGACACACCGTCGGGCGGATCGTCAACCACGAGCTGCACGCCCTGCCGGAGGAGGACTTCGCCGTCGTCGCCGAGCTGCGCCGCCGGATCGAGGAGACCGTCCGCCGCATCATCGAGGCCGGGGTGACCTCGGGTGCCTTCGCCGTACCGGACGTCCGCACCGCCGCCCGCGCTGTCACCTCGCTCGGCATCGACGTCTCCCGCTGGTACAGCGAGCGCAGCACCGAGAGCCCGGAGGAACTGGGCCGCCGCTACGGCGTGCTGGTACTGCGGATGCTGGGCGCCACGGTCTGAGCACAGCCGGCTCGGCCGCCGCCGGCCCCGAGCAGCTGCCCGAGGCCATGCACCGGCTCTTCGGCCACCTCGGGCACTGACGGCTCGACACCGGCGGACACCGGCGGGCGGACGCCGACGGGCGACTACGCGGGGCCGATCACCGAGAAGAGGCCGCCTTCGGCGTCGCGCAGCCGGGCCACCCGGCCGTACGGAGATTCACTGGGCGCATCCACGACCGCCCCGCCGAGGGTGACCGCGTGGTGCACCGCCGCATCGGTGTCGACCACCGAGAAGAAGACCTCCCAGTGCGGGGCCACGTCGGTGGCCATGCGCAGTGCGGCGACGCTGTGGCCCTCCGAGCGCAGCACCACGCGCTCGTGCTCGTACCGCACCTCGAAGTGCGCCGGGTCACGGCCGTCCCAGAGGAAGACCTCGCCGTAGAAGAACGCGGCCGCGAACGGGTCCGCCGTACGCAGCTCGATCCAGACGGCGGCGCCGGGCGAGCGCACCCAGGTGCCGCAGCCCAGGTCCCCCTCCCAGAGGCCGAAGGTCGCACCGGTCGGATCGGCGGCCAGGGCGATCCGACCCGCGTCGAAGGCCAGCGGGCCGACCGCGACGGTGGCGCTGCGCTCGCGGATCCGGGCGGCGGCCTGGTCGGCGTCCTCGATACCGAAGAACGTGGTCCAGGCGACCGGTGGCTGCCAGTCCCCCGCGACCACGCCGATCCCGGCGACCTCCACACCGTCCACCACCGCGCGCAGATACGGGCCCCAGCGGTCGGGACCCGGTTCGAAGGTCCAGCCGAGCAGCGGTCCGTAGAAGGCCCGCGCGATCCTGAGGTCGTGTGCCATCAGGCTGACCCAGCAGGGGGTGGCCGGTACGCAACGCACACTGACGGTCTGCTCGCTCATTCGGCGGTACTCCTTCCGGCGCCGGCAGCGCTTGGCCCCTCGGGCAGGGTCTCAGCCTAGGCGCAGCGCCGGGCTGCGGCGCGATCCGCCTCGCGGCGCACCTGGACGCGCGCCCGAACCTGTCACGGGCGCGGTCAGCTCAGGGCGGACCTGCGCTGCCGGTCGGACCAGGAGCGGTTCCGGTCGCCGAAACCGTTGCCGGGCGCGAGCGTCTCCCCGCCGCCGGTGACCTCGAAGACGTCACCGATCCGGGCCTGCCCGTAGAACCAGGTGGAGTCCGCGGTCTTCATCCCGAGGCACCCGTGGCTGGTGTGTCATTCCACGTCTCGTTCCTGGAATCGCCACCGCCGACCGGGAGTTGCCTCACCACCTCACCACCTCGCCGTCACGCACGAGGGTGAGCGTGTAGGCGTCGAGGTCGACCCTGGCTGTCCGGCTGCGGCCGATGGTGAAGGAGGTGGCGTAGGAGCGGACCAGGTAGCGGCCGTCGCCGGTGTGGATGCCGTCGAGGTCGGCGTCGAGGGTGGCGGTGGTTCCGGGTCGCCAGTACTCCTTCGGACGCCAGTCGGCGCAGTCCCGCCCGCTCTGGTCCCTGAGCCAACCCCGGGAACCCACGGTGAAGTTGCCGGCGGTGACCTTGAGCCGGCCTCGACGGTGGCCGTGTTCCTGAGCGGCTGGTCGGGGCCCACAGCCATGTCGTCCCGCTGCCGCCGGAACAGGTCGGTGGAGCTGGACGCACCCGGGCCCGTCCTGGTCCGCGGCCGACGTCTCGCGCTGCACCGCCTGCTGCGGAACCTGGCCGACAGCGCCTCCGACACCACCTTCGGCACGACGTTCACGATCCGGCTGCCGCTCGCGGCGCCCCGCGCCGAGTAGCCGCCGCGCCCTCCCGGCCTCGCCCGCACGTCCGGCCCCGCGATCGCGGCCGCCCCTCGACATCACCCGTTCGCACGCCCGGGACCCGCCCGGAAAGCCACCCCGGACAATCACGATTGGCCCCTCGGCCGCGCGGAGAAGAAGGTGTGATGGGGGTCCGCGGGCGGGCGAACGTGAGGAGCTGGGGATGGACAGCGCATACGTGATCGTGGGAGCGAGTCTGGCCGGTGCCAAGGCTGCCGAAACCCTGCGCGAGGAGGGTTTCGACGGTCCGCTCGTCCTGATCGGCGACGAGCACGAGCGCCCGTACGAGCGCCCGCCGCTCTCCAAGGGCTATCTGATGGGCAAGACGGCGCGGGAGAAGATCTACGTCCACTCCCCCGAGTGGTACGAGGAGCACTCCATCGACCTACGCCTAAGCACCGTCGTCACCGCCATCGACCCGGCCGCGCACCGCGTGACCCTCGCCGACGGCAGCAGCCTCGGCTTCGGCAGGCTGCTGCTGACCACCGGCGCGAGCCCGCGCCGACTGCCGGTGCCGGGCGCGGACGCCGAGAGCGTGTACTACCTGCGCCGCATCGAGGACAGCGACCGGATCCGGGCTCTGCTCCGGCCCGGTGTGCGGATAGCCGTGATCGGCGCCGGGTGGATCGGCCTCGAGACGGCCTCCGCCGCACGTGAGGCCGGCGCCGAGGTGACGGTGCTGGAGGTGGCGGAGCTGCCACTGCTGCACGTACTGGGACGGGAGGCGGCGCGGGTCTTCGCCGAGCTGCACCGCGACCACGGTGTGGACCTGCGCTTCGGCGTCCAGGTCACCGAGATCACCGGGCACGGCGTCCGGCTGGGCGACGGCACGCTGATCGAGGCGGATGCAGTGATCGTCGGCGTCGGCGTCGCGCCGAACACCCGACTCGCCACCGCAGCCGGGCTGACGGTGGACAACGGCGTGCTCACCGACCAGCATCTGCAGAGCTCGCACCCCGATGTCTTCGCGGCCGGTGACGTGGTCAACGCCTTCCATCCGCTGTACGGCAGGCATATCCGGGTCGAGCACTGGGCCAACGCCCTCCACCAGCCGAGGACGGCGGCGCGGTCGATGCTCGGCGAGGAGGCCGTGCACGAGCGGGTGCCGTACTTCTTCACCGACCAGTACGAGCTCGGTATGGAGTACAGCGGCTATGTCGAGCCCGGCGGCTACGACCGGGTGGTGTTCCGCGGCGATGTGCCGGGGCGGGAGTTCATCGCCTTCTGGCTCTCCGGCAACCGGGTGCTGGCCGGGATGAACGTCAACATCTGGGACGTGACCGACCCGATCCGCGACCTCGTCCGCTCGGGCCGCCCGGTCGATCCGGACGCCCTTGCCGATCCGGACACACCACTCGACCGGATCGGCAAGCCTCAGTGAAGCAACCGGTCCGGTCGCGCGTTCGGGGCGAGGAGGGTGCCGGACGAGGGTGTCACTTGAGTTCGTCGTGCGCCTTGGTCAGCAGCTGCATCGCAAGGTCGTTGAGTGCCCGGGCTCCGGCGACCTCCTCACCGACCCTCGGCTGCGGCGCGTCGGCGTGGTGCCGGGTGCTGTAGCCGTGGGAACGGACCTCCATGCCGTCCGGGAGCCGGACCATGGCGACCGCCTTGGTGCGGTCCCCCTCTTCCTGGAATTCCAGCTCGATGTGCCAACCGACGAGCGTGTGCATCATGATCGCCACCTCCAGGGGTTCCGCTTCCAGCGTGCGCCGGGCGGCAGGCACTCGCCACCTGCCCGCAAGCCTCAGCACGAACCGGAGCCCCGGGGCGGCGGGCCGCTGTCGGAGCGGTCGTCGGGCTCACAGGCCTCCTGGCCGGTCTCGGCGTGGACCACTCGGGCGGGGCGGTCCTCGGTGCAGGGGACGACGCGCTGAAGGTGACCGCAGCGTGGGCAGATCAGCGGTATTCGGGACATGACGGTGTCCACACCGTGATCTCGGCGGCCAGGGGTGGGGGCAGGAGCGAAGGACGGGCGCCGAGTGGGTGTGGCCCTCCTCGTCCTCAGTGTGCGCTCACCCTTCCCCCGGCCACCAGGGGGCCTTGTTGAACGCGTTCAGTTTTGGCGTAGAGTCTGCTGCGACACCGTTTTGAACGCGTTCAAGTGAAGGGTGGGGGCCGTGACCGCACTTGTCGACCTCATCGTCATGCTCGGTATGTTCGCCGTGATACCGATCGGGCTCACACTGATCGGCGGGCCCGGCACCGCATCGGCGGCCCGGCTCTGGCCGCTCGCCGCCGTACCCGGCGCACTCTCGCTCTGGCTGCCGCGCGGTGCCCTCGCCACCGCCCTGGCCACCGCGTACGCCTGCGCCACCCTGGTACTCGCCGCACTGGCCCCGCTGCGCCTGCGCCGCGCCAGGTCCTGCCTCACAGGTCCCGCCGAGATCGCCGTGCTGACCGCGCTCGTGGCCCCCTCGGTGGCGGGCATCGCCCTGGTCGCCGAACGCTCGGGGCACCGGCTGTTCGGCTTCGACCTCAAGATCCTGGCGCTCACCGTGCCGCACTTCCACTTCGCCGGGTTCACCGCCGCGCTGATCGCCGCCCTGGTCTGCCGCGCCGCACCCGACCGGCCCGCCGCCCGTGCGGCAGCGCTCAGCGTCCCGGTCGGCACCCTGCTCGTCCTCGCCGGATACTTCATCGGCAACTGGACCCAGCTCCTCGGCGCACTCGTGCTGACCACCGGAATGTGGCTCGTCGGCCTGCTCACCTGGCGGGAGTTGCGCACCCTGACCCGGGACCGGCTCACCGGCGGACTGTTCGCCGTCTCCTCCACCGTCCTGGCCGCCACCATGCTGCTCGCCCTCTGGTGGGCCCTCGGTCGGGCCGCCGGATTCCCACACCCCACACTGACCTGGATGGCCGCCACCCACGGCCTCGGCAACGCGCTCGGCTTCGCGCTCTGCTCACTGCTCGCCTGGCGCCGACTCGAGGAGCTCCACCCGTGACCAGCACGCTCAACTACCCCGAGGTGGGGCTCACCACCGTTCCCGGCCGCGCCCTCCCCGCCGGTTACCACCACCTCCACCACCGGGTCCTGCTCGGCCACGGCCGGGACGTCCTGGAGGCGGCGGGGGCGGCGGTCACCACCTGGCGGATGCACCGGGCCGCCGGGGTCAAGGTGCGGTCCACGGCGGACCGGGCCGAGCCCGGGGTCGGGGTCGAGTGCGCCATCGGCATCGGCCCACTGCGGATCGCCGCACCCTGCGAGGTGGTCTGGAGCAGCTACGAGCCGGACCGGATCGGTTTCGCGTACGGCACCCTGGGTGGGCATCCCGAGTGCGGCGAGGAGTCCTTCGTGGTCGAGATGGACAGCCGGAAGGCGGTCTGGTTCACCGTGACCGCCTTCAGCCGCCCGGGCCGCTGGTACACCCGCCTGGCGGGGCCGGTCATCCCCCGCCTGCAGCTGTACTACGCCCGCCGCTGCGGCCGTACGCTGTGCCGGCTCGCGAACGGCGGCTGACCGGTCCAAAGGATGTGCGCGGCGGCCGGGTCCTCGATCCGGCCGCCGTTCTCCTGCGCGGCCGCCGTCACCGACCCATCCTCAGCAGCGCTCGTCCGGCCCGCAGGACGGCCCCGAGCGGCGCCACCCAGAGTGCCGCACAGGCATTCGCCGCCCACACCAGAGCCCGGATCAGCACCATCAACGTCCCTCTCCCAACAGCGTCTTGGCCTTCTCGGCGCGGCACGGCGAGAAGTACGGGTCGATCCGCGGGGCCTTGCCCGGGTGGCCGTCGGCCTCCGGTGCGCCGGGCGCCCGCCCGCTCATTCCCCGCCGTCCGGGCCAACAGCGGTGTAGGTACCGTACGTTCCTGACGAATCATCAACTTGCTTGTGTATAAGACAGTTTCTGGACGGACGGCCGGTCGGTACGGCTTCTCCCGGAGAAGCGGCGGCCGCGATCGGGACGGTGCGCCGTCGGCGAGGGGGAGCGACGGGTCCGGACACAGCGGCCCTCCAGGACTGCGGGGCGGGGAAGGTTCGACGGCGCGCGCAACCGGGCACGGCGTCTCGCCCGGCCGAGCCACAACCTAGGGCGCCGGGTGATCTTCCTGCACCCATCCTCCCCGGCCCGGAGACCGGATGGGTCACCGAATTCGCCCGTACGGACCACGAGACACATGGGCAGCCCGACCGGGAGGCAGGTTCGGACCCGGGGGCGCCCCCCGGAGTTCGAATACGTGCCGACCGGCCCAGCGCTGCCCGGGCGCCCGGTTCCACTGGAATAGCGGGCGGCAGCGCTTGGTTGGTGCGGGTCGTACGGCCACCGACTGAACCGGAAGGGCAGGTAGTCCGATATGAGCACCGTCGAGCTGACCACGGACAACTTTGACGAGGTCGTCCAGGGTCCGGATGGCAAGGGCTTCGTCTTCATCGACTTCTGGGCGAGCTGGTGCGGGCCCTGCCGGCAGTTCGCGCCGGTCTACGAGAAGGCGTCCCAGCGCCACTCGGACTTGGTCTTCGCCAAGGTGGACACCGAGGCGCAGCAGGAGCTGGCGGCCGCGTTCGAGATCCGCTCGATTCCCACCCTCGCGATCATCCGCGACGGGGTGCTGGTGTTCTCACAGGCAGGGGCGCTGCCGGAGCCCGTGCTGGAGGACTTGATCGGCAAGGCCCGGGCGCTGGACATGGACGAGGTCCGCGCCGGGCTGAAGCGGCAGCAGGTGGACGGGAAGCCTCACGCGTAGGCAGCAACCGAGGCAAGTACGGGGCCGTGCAGGCGGCATGTCCGGGTGCGTGAGCGCCACCGGTCCGGCCGCCGTGGTCTCCGGGCAGGACCTCGACCCGGTCACCACCGCCGTCACCTCCGGGTTCGGCGACTGGTCCGCCAAGCCGTTCGTGGTGGTCGTGCCGGTCGGCTTCACCGCCTGCCTGATGGCCTCCCGGGGCGGTGCGGCACGCGGCCTCTACTCGCTCGCCAGGGACGGCGTCTTCCCGATCTCCCCGCAGGTCCGGAAGATCAACAAGCACAAGGCCCCGATCGGCGGCCTCGTCGCCGCCACCCTGGTCAGCTGCGCCGCACTCCCGCTCGGGCTGAAGAGCACCGCGATCGGCAGCCTGATCACCTTCGGCAGCGCTGCCACCTTCCTGCTCACCCTGGCCTCCCTGATCGCCCGGCTGCGCGGCGGCTGGCGCCCGGCCGGGCAGGTCTCCTTCGGCCGCTGGGGCACCCCACTGAACGCACTGGCGGTGCTCTGGACCGGCTTGGAGGTGGTCAACATCTGCTGGCCGCGCACCATCCTCGCCCCGCCCGGTGCGCCCTGGCACCAGGTGTGGGCCGCCCTGCTCGGCGTCGGCCCGGTCACCGTGATCGGCGTCGGCTACCTGATCGCCCGCCGGCCGCAGCGCCTGATGCGCGGGCCCGCCCCCGAGCACACGGGCACCGACGAGCTGGCACCCGCCGTGCTCTGACCGCGTCACTCGCCCCCGCCGTCGCTCTCGCCCTGCGACACGCCGAGTGCACATCTACCGGGCGGGGCGGGACCGTCGCAGGATGGTCCCGTCCCGTCCGGCATGCCGTCAGCCATGCGGCATCCCGGGGGTGCTGGGCTCTGCTTGACCAACCGCGCATGCGACCGATCCTCTGCCACGGAGGTGCACGCTTGCTCGCACGGGCAGCCGATCGGACGGAGCCCGGCCCCCGGACAGCGCATGGCCACCGTCTGCGCAACAGGACCTGGCAGCGCACAGCCGCAGCGCATAGCGAGAGCGAGAGAGATGACCCCTCAACCCGAGCAGTACGACGTGGTGGTCCTCGGCGGGGGCGGGGGGGGGGGGGGCCCCCCCCCCCCCCCCCCCCCCCCCCCCCGCCGCCGGGCTGAGCACCGTCATCGTCGAGAGCCAGTTGGTCGGCGGCGAGTGCTCGTACTGGGCCTGCATCCCGAGCAAGGCGCTGCTGCGGCCGGGCTCCGCGCTGGCCCACGCCCGGGCGCTGCCCGGCGCCAAGCAGGCCGTCAACGGCAGCCTGGACACGGCCGCCGTGCTGGCGCACCGCGACGAGTTCACCTCGCACTGGCACGACGACGGCCAGGTGGAGTGGCTCCGCTCGGTCGGGGTCGAGCTGGTGCGCGGACACGGCCGGCTGGCCGGTGAACGCGCCGTACTGGTCGACGGCGAGCGCTTGT
This sequence comes from Kitasatospora sp. GP82, assembly GCF_029892105.1. Lineage (GTDB taxonomy): Bacteria > Actinomycetota > Actinomycetes > Streptomycetales > Streptomycetaceae > Kitasatospora. Next base: position 69,801 of record NZ_JARZAJ010000003.1, read on the forward strand.
TGACCGCCCGTCACGCCGTCGTGGTGTGCACCGGCAGCCGCCCCGCCCTGCCGCACGTGCCGGGCCTGGCCGAGGCCCACCCGTGGACCAGCCGCGACGCCACCAGCTCCGCGATCGTGCCGCCCCGGCTGGCGGTGGTCGGCGGCGGAGTGGTCGCCGTCGAGATGGCAGCCGCCTGGCGCTCGCTGGGCTCGGAGGTCACCCTCCTGGTGCGCGGCGGGCGACTGCTGGAGCGGATGGAGTCCTTCGCCGGCGAGCTGGTCGCCGAAGGACTGGCGGCGGCCGGGGTGGACGTACGGTTCCACACCGAGGTCACTGCGCTGCACCACCACGGACCGGTGACGCTCACCCTGGGCAACGACGGGGAGCTGACCGCCGATCAGGTCCTGTATGCCACCGGCAGGGCGCCCCGCACCGACGACATCGGTCTGGAGACCATCGGCCTCTCCCCCGGCAACTGGCTGTCGGTGGACGACAGTTGCCTTGCCACGGAGGTGCAGGGCGGTTGGCTGTACGCCGTCGGCGACGTCAACCACCGCAATCTGCTCACCCACCAGGGAAAGTACCAGGCCAGGATCGCCGGTGCCGCGATCGCCGCCCGCGCCCGGGGCGAACAGCCCGACGCCGTGCGCTGGAGCCCGTACGCCGCCTCGGCCGACACCGCAGGGCCGCCGCAGGTGGTGTTCACCGAACCGGAGGCGGCAGCCGTCGGCCGCACCTTCGACCAGGCCGAGCGCGCGGGCCTGCGGGTCCGGGCCATCGACCACGACCTCGGCCAGGTCTCCGGCGCCGCCCTCTATGCGGACGGATACCGGGGCCGGGCCAGGATCGTGCTCGACCTCGACCGCAACGTGATCGTCGGCGCGACCTTCGTCGGCCCTGCGGTCGCGGAGCTGCTGCACTCGGCGACCGTCGCGGTGGTCGGCGAGGTGCCGATCGACCGGCTCTGGCACGCGGTGCCCGCGTTCCCGACCATCAGCGAAGTGTGGCTGCGCCTGCTGGAAAGCTGCCGGGACGAACGGCCGGACGGAGCCGTGTAGGGCCGATGCCCCGTCCGGAGGATTGCCGGGCGGGGCTGTCGGCTACGGCTACGGCGGTACCTCCTCTTCGGGGGAGGGAAGCGATTCTGCCTGAGCCGCACGGAGGGCTGCGAAGGAGGGCCGCGGGTGCGTGGGGAATGCAGAAGCCCCCGCACCATCGCGACAGGGCAGGGCGGCTTCGCCACGGCGTTCTGCGCGGACAACGAGGTGGCTACCGGGGGAGGCGGCTTCGCGTCCACCGGCGAAGGACCAACCCTTGCCTTCGCTCTGAGCACCTCCTTCCCCCGCATTCCGAAACGGTGGCTTCCGCGGCTGGCAAGTCGGAGGCACGAACACCGGCAGCGAGACGGAGAGCCTGTACGTCTATGTGGTCTGCACCGTCCCGTAGCCGAGTGCAGCGGATGCCTCCCCGCGCCCCCTGAGCAGAACGAGGTCTTCCGGTTGCGGAAACACTCGGCACGGTGGCGTGCAACCTCTGGCGGTCGAGAGCAGACTGGCGGGCGGGGGCCGCACCTCACCGCCCGGGTGGTACGTCATGAGCGAGACACTGTTGGCCGTCGGCACGCAGAAGGGCCTCTTCCTGGGGCGCAGCCCCGACCGGGCGACGTGGGAGTTCACCGGACCGCACTTCCAGATGAACGCGATCTACTCGATCGGGATCGACCGGCGCGACGGGCGGGTGCGGCTGCTGGCCGGGGCCGACAGCAGTCACTGGGGGCCGTCCGTCTGGTGGTCCGACGACCTGGGGGCCAACTGGCGGGAGCCGTCGCGCCCCGCCGTTTGCTTTCCCGAGCACACCGGGACTTCGCTGGAGCGGGTCTGGCAGCTGCAGCCCGCGGGCGCGGAAGCCCCCGGCGTGGTGTACGCGGGGACACAACCCGCCGCCCTGTTCCGCTCGGACGACGGCGGCGAGAGCTTCACACTGGACGAGGCGCTCTGGGCACACCCGCAACGCAAGGACTGGGCAGCCGGGTTCGGCGGCCAGGGGCTGCACACGATCATCACCGACCCTCGTGACGCGCGCTCGGTGACGGTCGCGGTCTCCGCCGGCGGCGTCTACCGCACGGCGGACGGCGGGCAGCACTGGAACCCCTCCAACACCGGCATCCGGGCCTCCTTCCTGCCGGACGAATACCCCGAGTTCGGTCAGTGCGTCCACAAGGTCGCCGTCGATCCGGTCGACCGCAACCGCCTCTATCTGCAGAACCACGGCGGGGTCTACCGCAGCGACGACGACGGCGCACACTGGCAGGACGTCGGCGGCGGCCTCCCCGCCACCTTCGGCTTCAGCGTCGCCGCCCACCCCCGGCAATCCGGCACCGCGTACCTCTTCCCCCTCGACGCGGACTACGCGCGGCTCCCGGTCGCCCGCCGCTGCCGCGTCTTCCGCACCCAGGACGCGGGCGCCACCTGGCAGCCGCTCTCCCACGGCCTGCCGGAGGAGGACCACTACGGCGTGGTACTGCGCGACGCCCTCTGCACCGACGACGGCGAACCGGCCGGGGTGTACTTCGGCAACCGCAACGGCGAGGTCTACGGCAGTGCGGACGACGGCGACAGCTGGTCGCTGCTCACCTCGCATCTGCCGGACGTGCTCTGCGTCCGGGCGGCGATGCTGCCCTGAGATCGCAGGTGCCGGTACCTGTAACGGGGGTCTGCCCCGGGACCAACAGTCCCACGATATGAAACAGAGGTCATCTCATGAGCCTGAGCATTCGCAACCAACTCCCCGGTACGGTCACCGCCATCGCCAGGGGCGAGGTCATGGCCAGTGTCAAAGTCGGCCTGGCGGGTGGTCAGGAGCTCACCGCCGCCGTCACCCTGGATGCCCTCCAGGAGCTCGGCCTGCACACGGGCAGCGAGGTCCGCGCCCTGGTGAAGGCCACCGAAGTCGCCCTGGCCACCGGCCCTGTCGCCGGGCTGAGCATCCGCAACCAGCTCCCCGGTACCGTCTCCGAGGTCACCAGGGGCGGCGCGATGGCCGGGGTCAAGGTCGCCGTCGGCGGCAGCGAACTGACCGCCGCGATCACGGCCGACGCCGCCACCGAACTCGACCTCAAGGCCGGTTCACCGGTCGTCGCCCTGATCAAGGCGACCGAGGTCTCCCTGGCCGCCGCCTGATCCGCTCCGGTCCCCGGCGGCTCCGTTCCCCGGGACGGCCTCCGCCTCCAGTGCGCAGTCGCCGCAGGTGCGTCTGCGGCCCGGAGAACAGGTACGTGCCGCCGCCCAGCCAGGCGTCGCCGCGCCGCCAGGGCTCGCCGAAGCGGGCCGGGCCGGACTCGGCCACCGTGTTGAGATCCGTCTCTCTCCCTCCGCCACTCGGCTCGCTGCGCGCTCGGCTCGCTCTGCGCTCGGCTCACCGACCGGGTCTCCCCGCACCGCCTTCATAGGCTTGCTGACCAATTGAAGCGACCGCGCAACTGGGCGGACGACTGGTGTCGGACACCGGGCGGGGTGGTCTCCTGTGGTTGATCCAACAAGAGGGGATCACGCACCTTCCTCTTGCATTTACGATGCCCGTGCGCACCTTGCCCTCGCTGAAGCGAGATGCAGGATCGGCGCGGAGCACAAGGAGCGAGGAATGATCGTCGGGGACCTGCTGGAGCTGGACGACCTGCACATCGGGCTGGCCTGGGGAACACCCGACCTGCTGGGCCGCCAGGTCACCGGAGTGACCTCCACCGACCTCCAGGACCCGGCCCGGTACCTCCAGCCCGGCGAACTGGTGCTCAGCGGCCTGGTCTGGTGGCGGCCCGACCAGACGACGGCCGCGCTGCGCTTCACCACCTCGCTGCGCAGCGCCAGGGTGGCCGCCCTGCTGGCCGGCGAGGGCACCCACGGGACCGTGCCCGAGAGCCTGGTCGAAGCCTGCCGCACCCACGGCATCCCACTGCTCTCGGTACCGCCCGGCACCAGCTTCCGCGCCGTCACCGACCGGGTCTACCTGCGACTCTGGGGCGACCTCCAGACGCGCTCGCACGGCGTCGCCGCGCTCCCGGAGGCCGCGCGGCGCGAACTGCTCGGCCTGCTGCACACCGAGACCCGGCTGGACGAGGTGCTGGCGTGCGCGGTGGCCCGGCTCGGGCTGCCGGACTGCTCGGTGGTCACCGCGAGCGGGCGCGTCATCGCCTCCTCGACGGCGGCGGGCGACAAGGCGGCCGGCGATACGGCGACCGGCGCCTCGGCCGGCCTTCCGTCGGCGCAGCGCACCCCGGCGGGGCGGGGCGGACGCGGGTCCGTGCCGGTCGGGCCGCAGGGCGATTCGCCGTTCGACGGCTGGCTGCTACTGCCGCACACCGTTCCCGAGCCATGGGCGGCCGGGCTGCTGCCGGGGCTCGCCGAGCTGCTCGGGCCGCTCGCGGCCCGAGCGCGGGCCACTGCCGCCGCGCAGCGCCAGTCGGCCGCCAGGGCAGTCGAGTTGCTGACCCAGGACGGTCCGGAGCCCGAGCTCCTCGACACCCTCTCCAGCTGCGGCCTGCCGCCTGGTGCTCCGCTCGTGCCGGTCACCGTCCGGCTGGCCGGCGACGCGGCGGAACCACGGGCCGCCGCCTGGGCGGTGTCCGCGCTGGCCGAGGCGCTGCACCGAGCCGGCGCACCGTTCTCCGCCGGGACCGACGGGCGCGGCGGAGCCGTCGGCCTGGTCGCCGCACCCGCCACGACGGTGACGGCCGTGCTGCGCGACGCCTGGCCCGCGCTTCAGGGCAGGCTGACCGGCCGCCGGTCGCTCCGGGCCGGGGTCGGGCCGTCCACGGCGCCGACCGCCGAACTGCTGCGCGGGGCACTGGTACAGGCCGCGTACGCGCTGGACACCGGCGTGAGCGGCACCGACAGCGTCCGGGCGGCGGGGAGCCGGACCGCAGGGGTCGGCAGCAGCGGTGAACTCGGTTCACTGGCAGCGCTGTTGAAGGGCATCCCGACCGAGGTCACCGCCGCGTTCCATCGAAGACTGCTGGCCCCGGTGACCGAGCACGACCGCGAGAACACCGTCTCGCTGCTCGGCACGCTGAGCACTTTCCTGGAGCACGACGGCTCATGGGCGCGGACCGCCGAAGCCCTTCACATTCATGTGAACACCGTGCACTACCGAATCCGCCGGATCGAGGAGCTCACGGGGCGCAGCCTGGCCCGGCTGGAGGACCGCATCGACCTGCGGGCGGCCCTGCTCTGCGCCCCCTCGCCCCGCTGACCGGAACCCCGCACCCCGGTACGGCTGCTGCTCAGCGACCCGCCGCACCGCGCTCGGCCGCGCGCAGGCGCTCGCTGACCTCCCCGAGGCCCTCGCCCAGAACGGTGAGCTGCTCCGGAGTGAGGAGGTCGATCAGCACCTCGCGGACGGTGGCGACATGCCCGGGCGCGGCCGCCCGGAGCACCCGCCAGCCCTCGTCCGTCAGTTCGGCGAAGACCCCGCGCACATCACTGGGGCAGGAGCGGCGGCGGACCATTCCGGCCTTCTCCATCTGGGTGACCTGGTAGGTCAGACCACTCTTGGAGGTGACCAGCCGGTCGGCGAGGTCAGTCATCCGCAGCGAGCCGTCGGGCGCGGCGGAGAGCTGCACCAGGATCTCGTACTGCGTGTGGGAGAGCCCGGCGTTCTCCTTGAGCTGATGCTCCAGGCGCCGTGCGACCAGGTTGCTGGCGGCGACGAAGCCCCGCCACGCGGCCATCTCGCGCTCGTCCAGCCAACGGGGTTCGTCCATGGGGACATCCTACTCTGTCGTTCAAATTCGAACGAAGGTGTACGGTCGAAGACGCAGGTTCAAATTTGAACTACCAATTCCACTGCCGGCCCCGATCGGCAGTCGAGGCGAGGAAGTCGACCATGAGCACTGCCGCCGCCGAGCGCATGCCCGCCCTCCATCTCTCCCACGGCGCACCGCCGCTGGCCGACGACCCGATCTGGCGCGGCGAGCTGGCGGCCTGGTCGGCCGACCTGCCCAGGCCCGCGGCGATCCTGATGATCTCCGCGCACTGGGAGGAGGCACCACTGGCCATCGGCGCCACCACCACCGTGCCGCTCGTCCACGACTTCTGGGGCTTCCCGGAGCACTACTACCGGGTCCAGTACGCCGCGCCAGGTGCGCCGGAGCTCGCCAAGAGCGTGCGCAAACTGCTGCGCGCCCCCGGCACCCCCGTGCAGGACATTCCCGACCGGGACCTCGACCACGGCGCCTACGTACCGCTGGTGGAGATGTTCCCGGGGCCGAGCTCGGCTCGCAGCGCAGCGTGATCGACGGCTTCTGGATGGGCCTCGCCAAGCGCTCCATCCAACTGGGCTGAGCGGCTTCCACCCGCCACCCGCCACCTGCCACCCGCCGACCACCGGCAACGGCAACGGCAACGGCAACGGCAACGGCAACGGCAACGGCAACGGCAACGGCAACGGCAACGGCAACGGCAACGGCGCAAGATCTCACCCACGGCCAAGGGCCGACCGGGTAAGCCCGTTGAGCACCCGGTCGGCCCTTGGCCGAACCTCCGATTCCTGCGGTCAGCCGGCGGTGGCGTCGCCGCCGACCGCGAAAGCGATGCCGCCGGTACCGCTGGCGGTCGCGTCACCGCCGACGGCGAGGGCACCGTTCGGATGCGTCCCCGCGTCCTGGGCCGAGGCCACACCGACGCCGCCGACGAGGGCGATGCCGGCAATGGCCGCAGCAGCGGTGATCCTGGCGATCGAAATGCGCATGAGTCCTCAGAAATTGGTACGTGACCGAGTTGGTGACGGGACGCCACGATCTTCGGCACCGCCCGGCGCGGCCGAGAATCCTGACGCACCCAAACCACCCTGCCGGACGACGAGATCCACCGGTAGGGCCGAGCGAGCGCGGATCAAACCCGCGTTCGACCCCGGGCGCCCGGATGCTCGCCGTCGGCCGACGCCGGCCGAGACCGCAGCCACCTGCGGAAGCAGGGCGGTCTCGCCCTGTCCGCCGATATCACCATCGCTCGCCCGATCAGGTAGCACCCCCGATCGGGGGTATGCGGGAGCGCACCGGGCCCGGCACAGTGGCGGCATGCAGACTCCACTCACCGTGATGGACTTCCTCGACCGGGCCGAGCTGGTCTACGGAGACCGCGTCGGCCTGATCGACGAGCCGGTTCAACCTGCCGCCTCCTGGGGCGAGGTGACGTATCGCCGGATGGCCGAACTGGCCCGCGCCCAGGCGGCGGGCCTGGACCGGCTCGGTGTCGGCCCCGGCGAGCGGGTCGCCGTCGTCTCGCACAACTCGGCCCGGCTGATGACCTCGTTGTACGGGGTGAGCGGCCACGGCCGGGTACTCGTGCCGGTCAACTTCCGCCTGAGGGCGGAGGAGGTGGCGTACATCGTCGAGCAGAGCGGCGCGTCCGTCCTGCTGGTGGATCCGGAGCTGGACGAGGCGCTCGCCGGGGTTCCGGTCAAGCACCGCTTCGTACTCGGTGCCGAGAGCGACGAGTTGCTGTACGACTTCGCCAACGAACCCGTCCGGTACCGGATCTCCGAGTCGCAGACCGCCACCATCAACTACACCAGCGGAACCACCGCCCGCCCCAAGGGCGTTCAGCTCACCCACCGCAACCTGTGGCTCAACGCGGTGCTGATGGCCCTGCACTTCGGCGCCGGCGACCGGGACGTGTACCTGCACACGCTGCCGATGTTCCACGCGAACGGCTGGGGCATGCCCTTCGGGCTGACCGGCCTCGGCGCTCGGCACGTGGTACTGCGGAAGGTGGACGGAACCGAGATCCTGCGCCGGGTCGAGCAGCACGGGGTCACCTTCCTGTGCGGCGCACCCGCCGTCGCCGCCATGGTCCTCGAGGCCGCCGCCGACTGGGACGGCCCCATCCCCGGGCGGGACCGGGTACGCATGGTCATCGCTGGCGCACCCCCGCCCACCTCCCTCGTGCAGCGCTTCGAGGACGAGCTGGGCTGGGAGTTCATGCAGATCTACGGCCTGACCGAGACCTCTCCCGTCGTCACCGTCAACCGCAGCCGTGCCGAGTGGGACGAGCTCCCCTCGGGCGAGCGGGCCGAGAAGCTGGTGCAGGCAGGTGCTCCCGCCCTGGGCTCGCAGCTGAAGGTGGACGAGCAGGGTGAAGTACTGGTCCGCTCCAACGTGGTGCTCGAAGGCTACTGGCAGCAGCCCGAGGAGACTTCAGCGGCGTTGAAGGACGGCTGGTTCCACACCGGTGACGGCGGCGCCCTCACCGACGGCTACCTCGCCATCTCCGACCGGAAGAAGGACGTCATCATCTCCGGTGGCGAGAACGTCTCCTCGATCGAGGTGGAGGACTGCCTCTACCGCCACCCGGCGGTCTCCGAGGTCGCGGTGATCGGCGTGCCGGACACCAGGTGGGGCGAGACGGTCAAGGCGCTGGTGGTGCTCAAGGAGGGCCACAGCACCGACGAGGCCGAGCTGATCGCACACTGCAAGCAGCGACTGGCCGGGTACAAGTCGCCGACCTCGGTGGAGTTCCGGGACGAACTGCCCCGGACCACCACCGGCAAGCTGCAGAAGTTCCGGCTGCGCGCACCCTACTGGGAGGGAAAGGTCCGCAAGGTCAACTGAGCGGTGGGTGGCGGGCGACGGGCGACGGCTTTCAGTCGATCAGACCGAACTCCAGTGCGACCAGGGTCAGTTCCACCCGGTTGCGGACACCGAGCTTGCGCATGGCGCTCTTCAGGTAGCCGGTGACGGTGTTGCGGGTGAGGCCGAGCTGGGAGGCGATCTCCGGATTGGTCCGGCCGGTCGCCGCCCAGCGGAGCACCTCGTGCTCCCGGGGCGTCAGCCGGCTCGAAGAACCCGGCGCGGGGACCGCCCAGTTGGCGCCGCCGGCCACCGACCAGGCAGCGGCACCCGCGATCGCCCTGGTCGCGGTGGCCACCAAGTCGGTCACCTTGCGGATCCGCACATCACCGAAGGACACCACCGCGCGCAGCGAGGCGTACACCACCCCGTACACCGCGCCCTGGTGGAGCAACGGGACGGTCAGCATCGCGTACAGGTCCTCGGCGTCGACGGCAGCGTCGTAGTGGTGGGAAATGGTCGTCGCTGCACGGTAGTCGGACACCCAGGTGGGCGAGCGCTCGGCGAGCGCCCGGCCGCCGAGTCCGGTGCCCGACGGGACCTCCAGGTCGTGCAACAGGTCGGCACGGGTCCCCGCCCAGTACCGCAGCACCATCCGCCCCGGACGCTCCGGCCGGTCCGGGACACCGACAAGGCCGACATCGGCCCCGCAGTCGGCGACCACCCGGCGGGCCAGGTCGCTCAGGACGGCGGACCGCACCAGCTCTGCGGCCCGTGCGTCGATACCGAGCCGTGCGCCGCTGTCACCACCCGGTTCACGGGTCGGTACTGCCCTCGTCACCGAGCGATTCTCACATGATCGCCCCGCGTCCGGGAGCGTTCCGACCGGACCCGTTCCGCAGGGCCCGCCGGGGCCGTTACGCTGCGGACACCGCAGGGCCCGCCAGGGCAACCGCGCCACCGTCCCCGGAGCCGCAGGGCCCAGGCCCTGCGGGCCGGACCGGCAGAGCCGTCGCCTCCGGGCCGGCGCCAGGAACCACCGATGTTGCCCGCCCCACCGACGCCCTCGACGGAAGGCCCACGATGGCAGATCTGACCGCACTTCTCGACGACCTACGGGCCGAGAGCACCGACCTGGACGACCTGGTCGCCGGGCTGGACCTGGACGGCCTCACCACTCCCACGCCGGCCGCCGGGTGGACCATCGCACACCAGCTCTCCCACCTCGCCTGGACGGACCGCTGGTCACTGCTGGCAGCTCGCGACCCGGAGGGCTTCCAGGCCGCCGCCGAACGGGAGTTCACCTCCGGCGCGGATCCCGTCGAGGCGGGTGCGGCGGAGGGCGTCGGCGAGGAGCCCGTCGCACTGCTGGCCCGCTGGCGCACCGGGCGGGACGAGTTGCTCGCCGCCCTGCGCACGGCCGAGGCTGCGGGGCTCCGGCTGCCGTGGTTCGGTCCGCCGATGAAACCGGCCACCATGGCCACCGCCCGGCTGATGGAGACCTGGGCACACGGGCAGGACGTCGCGGACGCACTCGGCGTCGACCGCAAGCCGACGGCCCGACTGCGGCAGGTGGCCCATCTCGGTGTGCGGACCATGGGGTTCGCGTTCGCGCTGCACGGACTTCCGTCGCCGTCGCCGGAGCAGCCCGTGCGGGTGGAGCTGACCGCTCCTGCCGGCGAGCTCTGGACGTGGGGACCACAGGACGCGGCGGACCGGGTGAGCGGGCCCGCACTGGACTTCTGCCTGCTGGTGACCCAGCGGCGGCACCGGGACGACCTTGCGCTGCGCGCCGAGGGCGCAACGGCGTCGGCCTGGCTGCCGATCGCCCAGGCCTTCGCCGGTCCTCCCGGAGGGGGACGGCCTTCGAGGGAGTCGAGTCAGACCGACCGGCAATAGGGGCCCGCGGGTAGGCACTCACCGGAGTCGGTTGCACTGTCCAGGGGCGCGAGGCTCTTGGCGGGAACCGCCCACCCGGGCGACGTACTTGCCCGTGCCCACCGTGACGGAGATCGGAGAGGCGGGGGTGAGCCCGGATCTCCGATGTCCGTCGAGGCGGATCGAGCCCGCTCCTGCCCACCCCGCTCGATGCCGGCGGCGAGAGCCGGGTGGCTCGGTTCGGTTCATCCCTGCGATTCGCCACGCCCCTGCGTCGGAACGCGCCCGCGCAAGGCCTCGGCCTCGGCCAACGCCTCCCGGGACAGTGGACGAGGGCCTCTGCCGCGCGGGCAGGGCCGAGCGTCGCTGCGGACCGTGCGGGCAGGGCGCTCCAGGACGATGGCGTCGCCTCGACCGGCCAGCGTCAGCCCCGCCCCCTGCGACGCCAGCGCGTGGCGGGCAATGACCGCTCCGCTCCCGGCGGCGATCGACAGGAACGGTTCGCCAAGGCGCCGACAGACCTGCACCACGGCGCCCGACAGGTCGGACGGGACCATGTAGAAGTTGCCGCGGAAGGACACCCGTCCCTCGGAAGTGACGGTGCGGCTGGCACTGATCCGGGCCGGGAAAGGCAAGTCCGGCAGGTCCATCAGTGCCTCCGCGGCGACCGGTCCACGGGGACCGTCCATCCGGCAGGCGAGCCGGTCGAGGCTCTCCTGCGCGGCCCAGAGGCCGATCTCCTTCGGCATCACGCGCCACCAGCGCCGGAGGGCACGGTGCTTGGCCTCGTCCGCCACGCCTTCTCGGCCGGATCGAACGGGCGGGCGGATATCGACCCCGACGCCGTAGTACTTGGCCACCTCCGCGAATGCCTGCGTCACCCTGCCGGTGGTCGGGCAGCAGACGGCCGGTGTCCGGTCGAACCGCCAGCGTCCGGCGGTGCCGCCCAGACGCCTCATCACCTGGTCCATGGCTTCGACGAGTTCGGGGAGCTCCTCGCTCTCGGCCAGCACTCCGCGCCAGCGGCCCGAGCGTGACAGCGAGCCCAGCAGCAGGCGGGCATGGCTCCCGCAGTCCCACTTCGCGGGCGGATCGGGAAGCTCCAGCCACTCGAACCGGACTTCCTCGTCCGTCCGGCGCGGGGAGGCGGTGCTCCTGTTGGGGTGGCAGAGCCCGCAGGGCGGCCTGACCTCGCGCTTGCGCAGGGCGCGGGTGAAGGTCGAGTAGCCACCCGGATAGCCCAGCTCGACGACCTCGTCGAACAGCACGGACGCCGCCAGGTGCGGATCGTCCGCCAGGCGTTGCCGGCAGTACGGCAGAAACCGCGAGAACCCGTCCTGGACGGGACTGCGGACCCCCGCGATCCGATCCCCGCCGAGGTAGGACCTCACCGTCTTGCGGTCACGCCCCAGGTGCCGGGCGATCGCCGAGATGGACCACCCCTGACGACGCAGTTCCCACACATCCGTGTATTCCTCCTTGGTGAGCATCCGTTGCCCCTCACAACCCTGACTCCGTCCACATGCGGGCTCTTAATTGCCGACGAACCCCACGCGGCGGCAAACGTTACACGATGACGGAGAGATCGAATAGAAGAAAGCACCCGCCCACCCCCGCGCACTCTGGGGAATTTCAGTGAGCACTGCTCCCTCGGAAGGGATTGCGCCACCCCCGCGCCACTGGGGAGTCTCGGAGAGCATCGCCAGAAATTAATATATACCGGCCTGCAATCCCGGACCGCAGCGCTTCACCCCCTGACGATCACTACACCAGAGGGTCGCGCCACCCCTGGGAAATTTCAACGAGCACCTCCGGCGGAGATTCACGGAAGAATCTCCAGGCAGCCGGGCTATGGAGATCGAATCGAGAAATATCCGCACACCGCTCCGGGTAATTTGGATGAGCATCGGAGATGCTGAATATGGAAGGACGCCCGTCTGCCGTACATCCCCGACCGGACGCCGTTCGTTGATGGGGCATGAGTTCAATGCGTCAGCAGATTTCTTCACCGCCCCTGCCACAGGATCCGGTGACGAGTCTCGGAAAGTGGCTCTTCGTCCCTGACCGGAGGAATTTCGCGGGCGACGTGCGGGTCGGCTACCTGTCGTGCAACGGCGAGCGGGTCGTCCTGCAGCACTGCTCCCGTCTTCTGGCCGACTTCTTGCGGACGATCCGTCAGCTCGAGGAGGACTTCGCCGCGCGTTGCGGCGCCGACCCCGTAATGGCCGGTGTGTGACTTCCGCCGGGCGAGCTCCGGAAGTCGGCAAAACGGCCGGTTGGCCAAGGTATGGAGGGTACCGTCATGTATGACCCGATAGGCGAGTTCTTCCCCCCGTACGGGGCTACGGTGTACTGCCCCCCGGAGGATCACCCGCGGGCTGCGCCCTACGAACAGAACGGCTGGTACGACGGGAGTGCCACGCCCGGCAGCGCATGGCCTTCGTTCCCGACCGTCGAGGCATTGGGCACCTGGGATCCCGAAGGCGTCTTCATTCCCCATCCCCGGGTTCCTGCCGACGAGTTCGCACCGCTCACTGCCAACTCCACCGTTCCGCAGGTTCCTCGTCATCGACGGCGGGCACATCCGCCCGTGGTGACGTGGTCGCAGGTCATCAGTTCCCTGTTCGGGGTGCTCACCGCCGTGACAGTCACCGCCATGTGCCTGCTGGGCTGGACGCTCTCCTACGACCCGCTCCAGGACCTGGCCCTGTCCCGGGCACCGCACGGGCTGTCCCAGCTGTGGCCGCTCATCGTCTACGGGCCGTGGATCGTGGGCTGCCTGTCGGTGCTGCGCGCCGCCCTGGACGGACGCCGGCCCCTGCACTCCTGGGTGGTGGTGGTCCTGTTCTCCAGCGTCGCGACGGGACTCTGCATCGCCGACGTCTCGCAGACGGTTCCCAACGTGATCGTCGCAGGGCTCCCCCCGATCACCGCGGTCGTCTCCCTGCACCAGCTGGTACGCCAGCTCACCGCGGGCAAGGACACCCATCGCCACGCGTACCGCCAGGCCTCGCACAAGTCGCCCCGCTGAAGGGAGTCCGGAAATGACCGCGTGACCCCGCTCCTCGCGGGGGCCTCATCGACCAGCTCCGAGTGGTAATGCGAAACCGGGGCGGCCGGAGTCCGCCGGCTCGGCCGCTCCACCACCGGATCGCCGGGCATGCGAGGGTCGACCGATGAAGACCATCGGCCTGCTCGGCGGAGTGAGCCGGGAATCCACGGCGGAGTACTACCGTCTGCTGAACGAACTGACCGGAGAACAGCTGGGCGGCCTGCACTCGCCGACGACGCCGGCCGCTGAGCAGCCCGACCGCTGAGCAATCCGACCGCCGGGCGGCGCCGATGTCCGGCGTCAGACCCCGATACGGAGAGCGGTCAGGCGGGTGGCGACCAGATTGGTGGCGCCGTGGTCGCGTTCGATACGGCCGTGGACAAGGAGACCGGCGCGGTCGAGGGCGGTGCGGCGGCTGGGCTCCCAGACCGGGCGGCTGCAGATGACGTTGATCAGACCGGTCTCGTCCTCCAGGCTGAGGAAGAGGACACCGCCCGCCGTGGGCGGCCGTTGACGGTGTGTCACCAGGCCGCCCACCAGGACGGCGGTGCCGGGCTCGACCCCGGGAAGGGCGGAGGCCGGGAGGGCGCCGCCCCGCCGCAGAGCCGGGCGCAGGTGCTGCATCGGGTGGCTGGTGGCCGAGGTCCCGGTGGCCCAGAGGTCGGCGATGGTCTCCTCGACCGGGGTCATGGCGGGCAGCGGTGGCGCGTCCGCACCGGGGGCCGTTCCCGGCAGGGTGTCCGGCGAGACGGCCGCGTACACCCCGGCCGACCAGAGTGCCTGACGCCTGGTCAGCCCGAAGCAGCCGAAGGCCCCGGCCGTGGCCAGTGCCTCCAGGACGGGGGCGGGCAGGGCAGTGCGGCGGGCGAAGTCCTCCAGATCCGGGTACGGCTGCCCGGCGGCGATCGCCTCGGCCTGCGAGGCGCCGAGCCCTCGGACGGTGGTGAGGCCGAGCCGGATCGCGGGCTGCGGGATACGGCTGCCGTTTCGCGGAGCACGGCTGCGGCCCGAGGGCTCCAGGGTCGGCCCGGGGCCGCTGGCGTTGACGTCCACACCACGGACCTGGACGCCGTGTCGCCGTACGTCGGCAACCAGGCTCAGCGGCGAGTAGAAGCCCATGGGCTGGTTGGCCAGCAGAGCACAGGTGAAGGCGGCCGGGTAGTGGTGCTTGAGCCAGGAGCTGGCATACACCAGGTAGGCGAAACTGATCGCATGGCTCTCCGGAAAGCCGTAGTTGGAGAACGCCTCGATCTTGGTGTAGACGTCCTCGGCGACGTCGGTGGGGATACCGCGCTCGGCCATCCCGTCCAGCAGGCGCTGACGCAGCTCGGTGACGCGCCGATGGGACCGCTTGGCGCCCATCGCCTGCCGCAGCCGGTCGGCCTCGGCCGGGCTGAACCCGGCGCAGTCGACGGCCAGTTGCATCATCTGCTCCTGGAACAGCGGCACCCCGAGGGTCTTGCTCAGGGCGTTCTCCATCAGCGGGTGCGGGCAGTGCGCCGGTTCGGCCCCGGCACGGCGGCGCAGATACGGGTGCACGGACCCGCCCTGGATCGGTCCGGGACGGATCAGTGCGACCTCGACCACCAGGTCGTAGAACTCGCGCGGCTTCAGCCTCGGCAGGGTGGCCATCTGGGCTCGCGACTCGACCTGGAAGACCCCGACCGTGTCGGCCCGGCAGAGCATCGCGTAGACGTCCGCGTCGTCCGCCGGGATGTCGGCCAGACCGAGGCGGATGCCATGGTGCTCGGCGATCAGGTCGCAGGCGTCGTGCAGGGCCGAGAGCATGCCGAGACCGAGCAGGTCGATCTTGACCAGCCCGGCTCCGGCGATGGAGTCCTTGTCCCACTGCAGCACGGAACGTCCCGGCATCCGGGCCCACTCGGTGGGGCAGATCTCGCCGATCGGTTCCCCGGTGAGCACCATGCCGCCCGAGTGGATGCCCAGATGCCTCGGCAGTCCGTGGAGTTGACGCCCGAGGTCGAGCACGTCGGCGGGGATCACCGCATCCGCACCGGGCGGGCTGCGGAAGTCGGCCTGCCGGGTGAATGCCTCGACCTGGCCGCTCGGGTAGCCGAGCACCCGGGCGGCGTCGCGCAGCGCCAGCCGGGGCCGGTAGGTGATGACGTTGGCGACCTGGGCGGCGTGCTCGCGCCCGTAGCGGCGGTAGACGTACTGGATGACCTCCTCGCGGCGGCGGTTCTCGATGTCGAGGTCGATGTCGGGCGGGCCGTCGCGTTCGACGCTGAGGAAGCGCTCGAAGAGCAGCCGGTAGCTGATCGGGTCCACGGCGGTGATGCCCAGGGCGTAGCAGACGGCGGAGTTGGCGGCGGATCCCCGGCCCTGGCACCAGATGTCCTGTTCCCGGCAGAAGTCGACGATGTCGTGGACGATGAGGAAGTACCCGGCCAGGTGCAGCTGTTCGATGACGTCGAGTTCGCGGGCGAGCTGGCGCAGGGCGGGTTCGTTGTCCGCACCGAAGCGGACCGGTCCGGCTTCGGCGACCAGGGCCCGCAGATGGCTGATCTCGCTGTGGCCCTCGGGTACGGGGAAGCCGGGGAGTCGGGGATCCAGCCCGCCGAAGTCGAAGGCGCAGGCCCGGGCCAGGTCCACGGTGGCCTGCTGGACTCCCGGGTAGCGGGCCAGCCGCGCGGCCATCTCACGGCCGGACCGCAGATGGGCCGTCCCTGCGGCCATGGTCCAGCCCGCCGACTGCTCGACAGTGCGGCGTTCGTGCAGCGCGGCAAGCCCCTGGGCCAGCCGGGCCTCGGCCGGGGTGGCGTGGTGCACGTTGTTGGAGGCGACCGCAGCCAGACCGAGCCCGGCCGCGAGGGCAGCCAGGCGGTCGTTGCGCAGGTCGTCGCCGGGCAGGCGCTGGTCGATCAGTTCGACGAAGACGTTCTCCCGGCCGAACGCCTCGACGAGGAACAGGAGTTCGCGTTCGGCTGCCTCGGGTCCACCGGTGGCCAGAGCAGCCGGAACGCTGCCCTTGCGGCAGCCGGTGAGCACCGCCCACTGCCCGTGGTGCGCAGCGGTGAGCCGCGCGAAGTCGTACGCCGGGCGGTTCTTGGCGCCGCCCGCCATCTGGGCCGCGCTGATCTCGGCGGACAGACGGCGGTAGCCCGCCGGGTTGCGGGCCAGGACCAGCAGATGCTGCTCGGAGCTCAGTGTGAGCTCGGCACCGAAGACGGTCCGCAGTCCCAACTCCTTTGCAGAATCGGCAAATCGGACCACCCCGTACAGGCCGTCGTGGTCGGTGAGTCCGACGGTCTCGATACCGAGCCGGACGGCCTCCTCGGCCAGGACCTCGGGGTCGCTCGCGCCGTCGAGGAAGCTGAATGCCGAGTGGGTGTGCAGCTCCGCCCACGGGACGGCGATGCCGGGTGGGGGCGGGGGCGGCGTACGCGGGGACGGACTGCGGCGCAACGGTACGACCTCGCCCACGGGCCGGTCGGCCTCGCCCGGTCGGCCGGCCATCCGGCGGCGCAACTCGCTCCAGGGGAGAGAGGGGTGGCTGGTGAATCCCATCGCGGTCGTGCTCCGTCAGGGTGGTGCGGGGTGGGTGGTACCGGTGCTCTACCGGGGTGCCCCTCGGGCGGTGCTCTCGTCAGGCATAGGCGGCCTCCACCGACCAGCGGCCGCCCTCGACGGTGAGTACTAGGGCCCGGTCGTCGGCCACCGTGATCTGGAAGCGGGCCCGGCGGCGGCGGCGCTCCGGATCCCACCAGTACTCGACGGCGGGCCAGGGGCCGGTCCAGCCGGTGATCTCGAACAGCCCTCCGTCCAGGGCGAGTCGGGCCGGTGGGGCGGACACCTCGGCCCGTCCGCTGACGGTGACGGGCAGCCCACCGGAATCCAGGACGGCGACCGGGAGCGGGCTGCGGGGCACCACGCTGGGTGCCGGATCCTGCAACCGGCCCGGCCAGGGAGCGGGCACGGGTGCCTCGTACGCCTCCCCCCAAGGAACGCGCGCCAGTTGCTCGGCCGGGCCACGGCCTCCCGCAGGCTCGATCCTGCGCAGCCCGGCATGCCCGAGCACGGCCTGCACCCGGGCCACGGCGCGTTCGACCCGGTCCTCGGCCACGGCCTGGCCCCAGAGCGCCAACTGCCGCCCCTGGTCGGGCACCAGGTCGTCCGGGGCCAGGCGCAGCGCGGTGAATCCGGCGGTGCCGGTGGAGGAGGGGTCGTCAGGGTCACCCGACGGGGCAGTGGCGAAGGCGCCGGCGGACTGCCAGGCCTGGAGCTGCCAGCGGGCGCGTTCGGCAAGCGCGGAGGCCCCGAGCCCGCCCTCGTGCCGCCAGAGGCGGGAGGCCGTGCGGCCGTCGGCGCAGCTCACCTCGACGGCGACCCGCTGGCAGGTCAGACCGGCCGAGGCGAGCCGGACGTGCAGCTGTTCGGCGAGCGTACGGGCGACGAAGATCAGCGGTTCGGCGAGCGGTTCCGGCGGGTCGAAGCGGTGTTCCACCGTCAGGTCGAGGCCCTCGGAGCGAGGGACCAGCGGACGTGACTGCAAGCCCCGGGCACGGCGGAGCGCGGCGGTCCCGGTCGGGCCGAACCGATCGGCGACCGCCCGTCCGGAGAGCGCGGCAAAGTCGCCCACGGTGTGCACGCCGAGTCTGACCAGCAGCTCGGCCAACGGCTCGTCGCCGAGCGCGGCCACCGGGTAGGGAGCGAGGAACTCCCCCGTACGCCCCTCCGGTACGAGCACCCCGGCGCGGGCCGCGAGCACCGCCGCGAACAACCCGTCGGCCACGCCGACCCGGCAACGCGGCCCGACCTTCGACGGCTCCCCCGGCAACGAGGCCACAGGGCTTGCCGAGGCCGCAGAGGTTGCCGACGTTGCCGGGACCGCCGGGACCGGTCCGGCCGGTCTTTCCGCAGGCGGTGACCATGCACTGTCCGGGGCGCGGGACCCTGCACCGTGCAGTGGCGTGACCGCGCAAGCAGCTCGGTCCTCCTCCGACCGCCCCTCCCCCGCGTGCACAGGAAGCGGCCGCACCTGCGCCAACCGCCCGCCCCCGACACCCGCTACCGCCCCCTCGTCAACCCGGCCCCTGGCCGGCGACGGCGGGGATACGTCGGCCGGGCCGGCCGAGGCGGGTTGCGGTGCGCCTCGCCCGAGGGCCTCGGCCACCGCCGCATGCACCTGGGCGGCCAGCGCCTCCTCGCCTCCGAAGTAGCGGCCGGGGCCCTTGACAGGGATGGCGCACATCCCTGGGCGCAGTACCTCCACCCGGGGCGTGAACGCCTCCACCGCGGCGATCACCGG
Source organism: Kitasatospora sp. GP82 (assembly GCF_029892105.1). Classification (GTDB taxonomy): domain Bacteria; phylum Actinomycetota; class Actinomycetes; order Streptomycetales; family Streptomycetaceae; genus Kitasatospora. The sequence continues at coordinate 88,542 of NZ_JARZAJ010000003.1, forward strand.
TTCGAACAGCCGGGTCTCGGCCTCCGGGTCGCGCTCCCGGAGTTCCAGTTCCGGGCAGAGTCGCTGGGCCAGCCGCAGGCGCTGCCCTCGGCGTACGCCTGCGGCGCGGGCCTCGTCCGAACAGGCCAGCACCCGTCCCGACTCCAGCACCGCCACCGCGCGGTCCGTACCGGCGGCCTCCGGCGCCGTGGCCACGACCGGCCAGTCCGGGCACCACACCACCAGCACCCGGGCCGCGCCCGTATCCGACTCCACCGTCACCGTCACCGCCATCTCGCACCGCCGTACCACTCACGCCACTGGACCCACCGAAACCCCCGCAGATTCCCCGATCCCCCAGATCTCTGTTCGAACGGGCGTGGCCCCGGCCGACTCCGCAGGTTCGACCGTCCGTGCCGTGCCGTGCTCGTCCGGCAGCCACAGGTGCGCCGTGCGGACGCGGGCGCCTGCCCCACGGCCCTCCGCCGCGACCTCGGCCTGCCGCCCCAGCAGTTGTCCGCAGCCCTCTCCGAGCCCGAACCAGCGGGCGGAGTTCACCCGCAGCCGCAGTCCGGCCCCCGGCCAGGGTCCGGCCACCAGCAGCGCACAGCCGCCGCGCCGCAGCACGGCCGTGAGCCTGGCCGCCAGCTGCGCGGGCACCGGGCCGTCCGGGCGCAGCAGGATCAGCCCGACCGCCCCGGCCAGGGCGGCGACGACCTCCGGCCAGTGCGGTCCGGGGTCGTCCACGAGCAGCAGCCGACGCAGGTCGAACCCGTATCCGGCGGCGGCCGCCAGCCCGAGGTCGGGCAGTCCCACGGCCGCCGACCAGATGCCCTCCACCGCCGCCGCACCGGCGGCCAGGGCCAGCAGCAGACCGGTGTCGCTCTGCACCGACACCGCCGCGCCGCGCCGCAACCCGCCGCCGGGCAGGAGCGGCGCCAGCGCCGGGAGGACGGGCAGCAGTTCTCCCTCGGCCGTCGCGAGGGCGGCCGGGCGGAGGAGCTCGGAATCGAAAGTTGGCACACTTCAGGATCGAACATATGTTCATAGATATTCAAGTCCGGTTATCTGATGGAGTAACAGAAAATCTCTGACCTGCAGAGATGCCGAATTACGAAATCGTTCGATCACACTCCGCACTCGGTCGATATATTCGAACACTCCGGGACGCCGACACCCCGCCAGGCCCCGGTCTCCCCTACCCTGACCGGCATGCCCAAGACTCCCCCGCCGCCCCCGCCACCCCCACCGCCCCAGGTCTGGCCCAGCCTGCGCGCCCACGACGCCCGCGCGCTCATCCGCTTCCTGGTCGACGCCTTCGGCTTCGAGGAGACCGTCGTCTACGCCGACGACATCCACGTCCACCACGCCCAGCTCTCCTGGCCACCCGGCGGCGGGATCATGCTCGGCTCGGCACGCGAACAGGACGACACCGAGGATCCCTGGCCGCTGCGCCCCGGCACCTTCGGCGCATACGTGGTCACCGACCAGCCGGACGCCCTGTTCGCCCGCGCGGTCGCCGCCGGGGCCGAGGTCCTCTCCGCGCCGCACGACACCGACTACGGCTCCCGCGACTTCACCGTCCGCGACCCCGAGGGCAACCACTGGTCCTTCGGCACCTACCGGGGCGAACCCCGCCGCCACTGATCCGAACTACTGCTCGCGCCGACATCCCGTCAGGCCGTAGAGTCCGGGTGACCGTTCAGTAACACCGGGCTGCCAGCCGGCCCGGCCGCCGAAGGATCCCGATGAAGCGTCACGCGTGGTTGGACCGGATTCAGCAGCTCGACCCCGAGACCGACTTCACCGAGATCTACCGGATCAGCAGCCAGTACGAGTTCCCCTGGGACACCAACCAGTCGCTCGGCTTCGCCCTCTACCGTACGTATGCCGTGCCGAGCATCGGCCAACTGCTCGCAAAGACCGGTGAGTTCACCGAGCGAACGCAGAAGCGTTACGACGACACGGTGTTGATCCTGGAGGCGGTGGTCGAGCACGGCTTCGAGTCCGCGCCGGGCCGCGAGGCGATCCGCCGGATGAACCAGATGCACCGGCGCTACGACATCTCCAACGAGGACTACGTCTACGTGCTCTCCACCTTCGTGGTGGTGCCCAAGCGCTGGCTGGACGAGTACGGCTGGCGGCCCTACTCGCCGCACGAGGTGCGGGCCTCCGTCAACTACTACCGCCGACTCGGCCGCCATATGGGCCTCAAGGACGTCCCGGAGACGTACGAGGAGTTCGAGCGGCTGCTGGACGACTACGAACGGGCCAACTTCTCCTTCGACCAGGGCGGCCGGGACGTCTCCGACGCCACTCTCGACCTGACCGCCGGCTGGTATCCGAAGCCGCTGGGCAAGGCGATGCGCACATCCTCGATCTGCCTGCTGGACGACCCGCTGCGCGAGGCCTTCGGCTACCCCAGGCCACCCGCGCTGCTGCAGAAGGCGGTTCGGGCCGGGATGCGGATGCGCGGGCGAGTCGTCCGACTGCTGCCGCCGCGCCGCAAGCCCTGGCTCGCCCGCGACGGCCGCCAGGTCAGGTGCTACCCGAACGGCTACCGGATCAGCGAGCTGGGTACTTTCGAGGAGAGCGGGGGTGGCGGCTGCCCCTTCCCGCACGGCACGAGCACCCTCGACATCGACACCACCGACACGGCCGCGCAGGGTGCAGCGTCCGGACATGACAGTCCCCGGTAGTCCCGTTCTCGATCCGTGAACCTCAGTCGTCGCCGAGTGTTCCGGTGTCGGGCGAACGTGCCGGGGGCTTAGCCAGAGCCTGGATGGTCACTCCACTCGACAGACGTCTCCATCGAACTTCGTGGCTCTGTCCGGTATTCCGGTGTAATGACCAGTTTCCTCCGTATTCGGCGCAGGTCAAGAGCCAGGACCGGGCTATTTCACCCCGATTCCACCCATTCCACCGCCCGACACCGTTGGTGACCGGCCGGGAACCATCGGCGACGGCCGAGCGCCGGCGACACCGACGGGGCGAGGTGTCTTGACGAATCCGCCGTTGTTGACCAAGCCTGGTCGGGCACACCCGCAGCACAGAGCAACGCGGCGCAACACAGAGCAACACCGCACAGGACACGGCACGACAGCTGGACACAGCACGACAGCGCAGTACGCCAACGCCCACCCGCCCAGAGCCGGAGGTCAACGGTGACCGAGCAGGCGTCCTTCACCCGTGGCAGCACCCGGATCCCGCTGCTGTCCTGCACGATCGGCGAGCGCCTCGACCAGGTGGTCACCGCCTTCCCCGACCGGGAGGCACTGGTGGACGTGCCGAGTGGCCGGCGGTGGACGTATGCCGAACTGGCGAGGGACGTCGACCGGTTGGCCGGCACTCTGGCGGCGCACGGCGTGGCCAAGGGCGACCGGGTGGGCATCTGGGCGCTCAACTGCCCGGAGTGGGTACTGGTGCAGTACGCCACCGCCCGGCTCGGGGCGATCCTGGTGAACATCAACCCGGCGTACCGCAGTCATGAGTTGGCCTACGCGCTGAACCACTCCGGTGTCAGCCTGCTGGTCGCACAGCCCGAGTACCGCAGCAGCGACTACCGAACGATGGCCGCCGAGGCCGAGGACGGCTGTCCCGCCCTGCGCGAGACGCTCTGGATCGGCGACCCGGCGTGGCAGCGGTCGGCTGCCGGGGAGAGCCCCGACGGCCCTCTCGATCTCCCCGGGCTTCACTGCGACGAGCCGATCAACATCCAGTACACCTCCGGCACCACCGGCTTCCCCAAGGGAGCCACCCTCTCGCACCGCAACATCCTCAACAACGCCCATACCGTGGGCGAGTTGCTCGGCTACACCGAGCAGGACCGCATCTGCGTGCCGGTGCCCTTCTACCACTGCTTCGGCATGGTGCTCGGCAATCTGGCGGCACTCAGCCACGCCGCCTGCGTGGTGATCCCCTCGCTCGGCTTCGACCCGGCCGCCGCGCTGCGCGCGGTCGCCGCCGAACGGGCCACCTCGCTGTACGGGGTACCGACCATGTTCATCGCCGAGCTCGGCCTGCCGGACTTCGACTCGTACGACCTCTCCTCGCTGCGCACCGGCCTGATGGGCGGCTCACCGTGCCCGGTCGAGGTGATGAAGCGGGTCCAGTCGGACATGCACATGGCCGAGGTGGCCATCGCGTACGGGATGACCGAGACCTCGCCGGTCTCAACCCTCACCCGCCGGGAGGACGACCTGGCGCACCGGACGGAGACGGTGGGCCGGGTGGTGCCGCACGTGGAGGTCAAGGTCGCGGACCCGGTGAGCGGGGAGCCGGTGCCGCGCGGCGAGCCCGGCGAGCTGTGCACCCGGGGGTACTCGGTGATGCTCGGCTACTGGGACGAGCCCGAGCGGACGGCCGAGGCGGTCGACCGCGAGGGCTGGATGCACACGGGCGACCTCGCGACCATGCGCGAGGACGGGTACCTGTCCGTGGTCGGGCGGATCAAGGACATGATCATCCGTGGCGGGGAGAACGTCTACCCGCGCGAGATCGAGGAGTTCCTGCACACCCACCCGGCGATCGCGGACGTCCAGGTGGTCGGGGTGCCGGACGGCCGGTACGGGGAGGAGATCTTCGCCTTCGTCGTCCTGCACGACCCGGCCGGCAGGCTCTGCGCCGAGGACGTGGCCACGTACTGCCACGGACGGTTGGCGCACTACAAGACGCCGCGCCACGTGCGGGTGGTGGAGGCGTTCCCGATGACGGTGAGCGGCAAGGTCCGCAAGACCGAACTGCGCGAGCTGGCGGCCCAGGACGTCCAGTAGTGACACCGCCACGAGCGACCGTGCGCCGGGAACGGTTACCGCAACGTGTTCGACCGCCGCCCACGCGGTCATCTAACCTGGTGACGTGCTTATTCTCGTCAGCCGTCGCCACGTGGACCTGCTCCGCGTCACGAGCATGTCCTGTCGACGCTCCAGCTGACCTCATTCCCTCCTCGCCCTTGCGGGCACCACCCGCCCTCGGCACAGCTGCACCGCCCCCACCCATGCGCGCGCGGCAGCCAGCATTCCGGCGACCGCCGGACCCAGCCGGGGCACCGACCTCAGCGGATGTCATCCATGACGCAGCAGTCGCACCCGAACACCCCCAGCACCCTCACCGCCCTCCCCGTGATCGACCTGTCGCTCGCCGACGGCGGCGGCGAGAACCGCGCCCGCCTCCACAGCGCCCTGCGCACGGCCGCCACGGACGTCGGCTTCTTCCAGCTCACCGGCCACGGCATAACCCCGGCCGAGACGGCCTCCCTCACCGACGCCATGCGGGCCTTCTTCGCGCTCCCCGAGGCCGACCGGCTCTCCGTGAGCAACCTCAACTCCCCGCACTTCCGCGGCTACACCCGCACCGGCGACGAGCTCACCGGCGGCAGCCAGGACTGGCGCGACCAGCTGGACATCGGCGCCGAGCTGCCCCCGCACATCCCGGACCCGGGCGAACCGCCCTACTGGTGGCTGGAAGGCCCCAACCAGTGGCCCGAGGTGCTGCCCGAACTGCGCACCGCCGCACTCGGCTGGATCGACCGGCTGGGCACCGTGGCCGAGCGACTGCTGCACGAACTCCTCGCCGCGATCGGCGCCGAGCCGGACTTCTACGACTACGCCTTCGCCGGACACCCGCACCTGCGCCTGAAGCTGGTCCGCTACCCGGGCACCGCACCGGACGGTGCCGGGCAGGGCGTCGGCTCGCACAAGGACTACGGGTTCATCACGCTGCTGCTCCAGGACCAGGTCGGCGGACTCCAGGTGGAGCGCCCGGACGGCTCCTACTTGGAGGTGCCGCCGATGCCCGGCGCCTTCGTGGTCAACCTCGGCGAGCTGCTCGAAGTCGCCACCGACGGCTACCTGAAGGCCACCAGCCACCGCGTGGTCAGCCCGCCCGGGGCCCGCGAGCGGTTCTCCGTGCCGTTCTTCTACAACCCCCGCCTCGACGCCCACATCAAGCCGCTCGACTTCCCGAGCGCCCAGCACGCCCCGGGCGCCACCCAGGACCCGGACAACCCTCTCTTCGCCGAGTACGGCCGGAACGAGTTGAAAGGTTACCTGCGAAGTGTACCCACCCACAAGATGGCCACTGACCTGCAAGGACGCCCGATCGTAGTCATCACTAAGCCCAACTAGGGCTGCACGAAGCCCCGCCCACGTTGCTGTGCGCGGGGCTTCGTCGTGTCCGACAGGGCCCATGACGCACCGAGCACGAAGCCCCACAGGAGTGCCTTCGCGGCCCCCTCAGAGGTCACCACCCACGGCCCAGGGCTGCGGGTGGAACTCACGGCCAGCGCCCCGCCCGGACCCCTGTAGATCACCCCGATTACGTCCGGCTCTCCGTCGGTACGGAGCATGGTTACCGTGGCCTTGTCGCCGTCCCACGCCACGCTCAGCCGGTCCGCCCAGTCGCCAGTCATGCGGACAACCTATCGACCGGCCCGGGGAGTTCGGGCAGGTTCGGCACGGCCCATTCAGCCGGGGGCCGAAATTCGATGTGCGTTCCATCGAACGGGAAAGCCCGCTCCGTCGCGAGCTTGACCAGCCGCTCACCTTCCCCCCGGATTGCGGCAGCCTGTTCGACTGTCCAATAGGCAGGGTGGCCGATCTTGGCAATGAATGACGCTTCGTCCTTCCACTCCCACCCCCCATCCGGTCGGACCGTCAGATCTAGCTCAAGGTCGGTCACGTGGATATCTGCGCCGATTCGGGACCGGTGCTCAAGGTTCACGTACCACCCCGTGAATCGGTGCTCTAGGTCGAACCGCCACCACACGGCGTGGCCCACTCCCCCAACTCCGTGCGGTTGGTAGATCAGCGCGCTATCGGGGAACCAAGTCCCTGGCTTCAACGGGTAGCCACCGGTCGGCCGGTCGGCAGGGTCTATGTCCCGCAGGTGCGCCCCCTTGGGAAGCTCTGCGCGCCACGCTGGCGAGTTACCAGCCACCCAGAGGTAAAGACCCTCTGCGGTCTCCTTAACGACCCGCAGGGGGACCACCACGCTTGTCTGACCGCCAAAGCGGAAATGCCACCTGACAACGGTTCCGGGCTCAAGGTTCATGCCGGGAGCATCCCACGTGAAAGCCCCGCCCATGCGCCACGGGGGCAACGCATGGACGGGGCCGTTCAGGGGCGGACAGCTACTCGCCGTCCCACTTGCCGGGTACCACGGTCACAGCGTCCGTGACGGTCCGCAGAAAGGCCGTGTGGCCCGACTCTGCGGTGTGCGCAGAGACAGCCTTAGTCAGGTCGTCCATGCTCGCCGGAGCGCCGTCGGTGCTCCACATGCACAGCCCCTCACCATCGGTGCACCGGGCGATGCCGACCGGGGCCGTCTCCGGGTTGTGCTTGACGTGGTACGCCCGGAAGCGAAATTGCTGCCTGACGGTCACTCCGCCACCTCCTCAGCGTCCGTGGTGTTGTCGGCCGCCACGTCGTCCCCCAGGGGCTCAGAGACCGGCTCACAGCCCGTGTGCGCGGGCAGGTAGGCCGACCGGGGCGGGTGCCCGTCCCCGTGGCTGTCGAACATGCCGGACTGCGCTCGGTGGGGGTTGTGCGGCACGTTCAGCACCCTTCCGCGCCTTTGGCGCAGCTCGGATCGAAGGATCATGGTTCGGCGTTGCAGGGCCTCAACGCCCGGCAGCTCAGCGGGCGTCAGCTCGGGCCGGAAATCAGCCACTGGTACCCCCGCGCGGGTTGGTGCACTCGTCCCAATCGGCGTGCTGGGCGCGCCACTTGGAGACCATGTTGAGGATCGTCCGGTTCTCCGGGTACTGCGCGGCCACGGCGTCGAAGCCAGCGCAGGACGGGCAGCCGTTCCCCGGCACACCAGGGGGGTTGTTCTCCGTGGCGGTAGTTTCAGGCGACGCCATGACTACGCACCTCCCCCGCATGCGAGGGGCAGCCAGAACACACGTAGCGGTAGCCCTTGGCGCGCCGCTCCGTCTCACCCTTGAGGTAGTCGGCCCGCATGGCGTCCATGTCGGCCTGGCTCGCGCGCTCGCTCTTGGGCCGCCCAACAGAAACGGGCGATCGTTTCGGGTTTCTTTCCTCCGGGGAACCCGCTCGACCGCCCGCAGTGGGCGAGTCAAGCGGCCTTCCCCGTCCCGCAGCTGGCAGCTGCGTACGGTCCGCTTGGGTCATTTGGAGTTTTTCCGCTCTCGTCGCGTGAGTGATCACTCACGGCACCGATTGGGAGACCCAGCGTAGACCCGTTCAAGCCATTGGTCCACGCAGTACGTAAGTTGATCACCCGTCAGGGCGAGAGCGGGCGCTCCGCGCTACCGCCGGTCGTGCGCCCCCTTGCCGAAGTCCTACGCGGCCCCCTGGCGGCCTCTGGCGGCCTCGCCGGACCGAGGGCCCGGGGGTACTGGTCGGCAGGCGTCAGACGGCCGCTCAGGGCCTCGGGACGGGCACGAGCCGCACGGCTTGCCCCCGGTCCGGCCGGTCATCACGGCCCAGCCCCGGATCACTTCGTCCGGCCACGTGTACATGGGCGGCAGGGCAACCATGGGGTCACCTACCGGCGCGTACAGGCCCGTGACCGCGTCGCGCTCGAAGTACAGGCTGCCGAGCGTCCGGCCCGTGTACAGGCCCCGCGCCATGAGCCGTATCTGCGGGTAGTCCACCGGGTCCGCAGCGTTGGCCGAGTCGGCTATCAGCCCCCCGTAGACCAGCAGCAACCGACATATCTCCTGGCCGGTGTATGCGTACTCCTCCACTGGTTTGACCACCTGGCACGGCGACCACTCCCAGTCCCCCACCCCACGCTCACGCGGCACTTCAAGCGCCAGTTGCACCGTTGGGCGCTCGTAGCAGTGCACGGCCTTACCACTCCTCAAACGGTCAGTTATACGTACGACGCGCACGATACGTCATGCAAGTGACAACTTGGACTATTTAGTTTCGCTAACTAAGTAGATTGAGGGCAAAAGAGAAGACCACCGCCCGAATTCGGGCAGTGGTCTTCTTGGGGCTTAGGCTGCGACGTTGGCCAAGAGAGAAGCCAGGAAGCCAGCGCCGGTCTGAACGTGCGCGACGACGGGCGCAGGCTCAACCACGGGTGCGTTCGGGTCGATGTACTTGTGCTCAACGTCCGCCCAGTCGGCCACCAGCGCGTCAGGGTCAACGCTGGTGTAACGGACGGCCGGGAACGGCTTGCGGATGGTGTCGTACTGGTAAATGTCGCGGGAGTGGTTCGGGAATGCCTTCGGCTTGCCCACGCTCGCCCGCCATACGGCAACGCGTGCCTTGACTGCCTTGGTGTGGTCCGCCTCCAGCTTGGCAACGGTCATGCGGCCGGTGCGCTCGGTGCGGATCACGATGCGCTCACCAGACAGGGTGAGGATGGTCTCGCGGAAGTCGTTCACGGCTTGCTCCGTTCGCTGTTTTGGCTGACGTCGAAGACTCTACGCAGTGCGCGCGTTCGCGCACAACCCCTGAAACCAAAAACCACCGCCCGAATTCGGGCGGTGGTCCTGGCTGCGGCCTGCCTAGCTGTTCCGGTCCTCCCGGTCCTTCTCTCGGGCCTCGCGGTCCTCCCGGGCCTCCAGCTCACGCATGACCGGGGCCATTGCAGTGACGACGCAAGCCCGGAGCCAGCGCGCGTCATCCGCCCGGAAGCGGTACACCTTGCAAACTGCACTCTCGGTGTACACGCGGATGTTCAGCCAGCCCTCCCCGTCCTCAATGCTGATCCATGCGTTGTCTACACCACCGGCAGCAATGACTTCCCTGTGCTCCAGCATGCCGCTTCTCCTTGCAATCGAAGGTGCCTTGACAATATCACCACCGAACCGACGGACAAAGCTGTCGGCCGTTACCTGGTCCCATGCACCACGAAGGACACCGTTATCCATGCGGACGACGTAAGGTGACAGTCCCCGATCGGCAGCCGACTTCATGGAGCCAGCCAGCGCGCGGTACTCGTCGCAGTAGCCACCACGACAGTCCGGGCAACTGGTGTGGTCCCGAAAGGCGTGGAACACGTCCAGGGCTTCGGCGTCCGTCTGCGGGTCCATCGTGATGGGCATGGCCGTTCCCTCTCCCCTGTCGCCTGTCTCATCAGTGCCGGGAGGCGATCCCCGGTCAGACGCTCTCCGAGCCGGTTGGCCCGGAGAGCGTTTCGACTTGTCAGCCGTAGATCACGCGGCCGAGCGTGGCCACCTGGGGAACCTGGTCCGCGCTGTCGGCGTCCAGGTCCGCATCATCCACGTTGAAGACCAGGTTCCGCGCCTCACGGACGGTTTCCTTGCCGGGGCCCTGATACTGCGGCCACTCGGTCTTGCCGCTGGCGATCTTACGAGCGGCGCGCATGAGGTCCTTGTGCGTAACAGTGAACTCCAGCACGCCGGGGCCGTCGGGGTTGTCCACCCTCACCACGGCGGACCAGCCCTCGGGCGCATCCTCCCGCATGTCGAACGAAGCGGCGACCCCCCGCCACCAGCTGTAACCGGTGCAGCCCGAGCCGAAGATGGCGTCCCAAGTGTCCTGCTGCGTTGCTGCCTTCATTAGTCTCTCCCTCTCCCTCGGCCGGTCCATCCGGCACTGAGACAACTAAAGCAGTCCGCGCGCCCACGCGCAACTACCTGGAGGGCGTGTTTTCGTACTTCGCGCAGTAGACCATGACTGACGTGGACATACGCCCCTTGGCGTCGAAGTGGTACGCCGTGGCGGTCTCGTAGTCCAGACACTTGGGGCCCGGGTCACACGCGTCTACGCCGATGATGACCAGCAGCATGGCCACGACGGCCAACGCGAAACGGCGGAGTCTGATCACAGGATCTCTCCTAGCTGGCGGTACAGTTCCTGCGCCGCCTTGTAGTTAAGGTGGATGGTGTTGGTTTGGGATGAGCCGTAGTTGTGGTAGGTGCCGGACACCAGGATGGTAGGTCGGCCCTTGGGGTCTTGAGTCGGAGCGGCCCGGCCATCCGTGAAGACCACGCCGTAATGCGTCTCTCGGTCCATATCTCTCCTTCGGTCACAAGAAAGGACCACCGCCCGAATTTGGGCAGTGGTCCTACACCTTGGGGGTGAGTCAGCGGGTGACGTTACCGAGGCTCTGGCCAGCCCGAAGAATGGTCATGATCTCGACACGCGGCCTGCGGACGGTTGCGACGGACTCACCGGCAGCGTTCTGCACGTGAACGTCAATCAGGCAGCTGGAGATCGGGGTAACGGTCACAGTGCTGCCATCGGCGGTGGTGTAGCGCATTGGTCCCCCTATGGGATGAGTGCCCACTCAGCGAGGGTGAGTGCAGACTTGGCGGAGTTGCAAGCGGTGCAGCATCCGACGATGTTGTGTTCCGCGTCGGCCCCACCCTTTGAAATCGGGTGGACGTGGTCCAGAACCTCAACCGGCCCGGTGCAGTAAGCGCATCCGGGCCAGCGAGAGAGTATTGATCTACGCGAGTAATTCGCGGGCGGTGTACGGCGATTGCGGTAGTACAGCGCCATTGTGGTGTGTATGTCTGTCACGCAGTCCCCATGTCGCCGAAGGCACCGACGACGTACAGATTCCGGAAGCGATCCTTGCCCTTGGTGCGCGCCTGCTGGACCTGGTAGGGGGTCAGGCCCATGTCGGCGGCCATGTCGGCATCGTCGGCCCCGATAACGTCGCCGTAGGACTGCACGCCCGAGAAGCCGTAGTCACGCTTGAGGACACCGGCCATGCGGTCCGAGAGCTTGTCGAGCGTTGCGTGAACGGCCTTCTTGGTCTCTGCGCGCTTGTAGTTCTCCACGTCCCGGGAGGTCACCATGTCCCCCGGTATGCCCATCTCGCTGGCGATCAGGTCCCCGAGGCTGCTCCCGTCCTCGCCAACCGGTGCGTCCAGGGAGACGGAGCCACGCCAGGCCAGCCGCGCGGCGTAGGCGGTCTGCGGGGTCATCGCGTACTTACCGCTGATGGTCTTGTCAGCGGCGATGCGCTCGGCTTCGAACTGGTCGCCACCAGCCTTGGTGAGCGCATCTTCGAAGCGGCGGGCGATCTCGTGCGAGACGCCTACGGCAGTCTCCTGGCGACGCTCCCGAGCCATGGCCCGGTCAATGTGACGGTCCATGTAGCCGGAGAACTCAACGGACGTGGTGCCTTCGAAGTTGGCAAGATTGGTCCAGACCGCGACGCGTCCAACCTGCGCGAGGTCTTCGGCAAGCTCGGCGTCGTAGCGGCCATTGATCGTGGCGTGCTGGCCAGCGCGGAAGCTGATGTGAAACTCCGTCGCCGCGATGACTTCCGACACGGCGTCCAGGTCGCTGGCCTTGGCGGCCACGATGGTCTCAAAGGGCAGGTCAGCGATGTTGCGGTAAGCCACCATGGAAATGCTCCCCTTCTTGGTTCCTACCCCCTAAGGGGTGGGAGGAATTCCTGCCCTGGACGGGCTTCCCATGGAGGCCCCCCGCGCATGCCGAACGTACACCCCACCACTGACAGTCACACATGTGACGGCTGTGTGTGTTGCTGCGTCGTCGAACATATGCCTCCCCACTGACAAGTTCAATCTTGTATTTCCCTGACACTTCGTCAGATAACAGGTAGATCAACAGGTGACTTGAAGGCCGAGGCCGGCCTCCGCCTTGAGGTCTAAGGCGTCGGCCGTCCTGCAACCTTCGAAACCATCCGTCTACACACGCGTAGACCGAGCGCGCCCACGCGGAACGCACGCGTCCACTCTTTGCCAACTCTTCACCGCCCGAATTCGGGCGGTGGCCCACCCGCACACGGAGAGTGGTGGACCACCTGCACGGTCAGTAGTCGGCCCCATATAGAGAGCCCCAAGAGCGTCCCCCGATCTCCGCTTCGGCAGCGATGGGGACGCCCATCAGGTCGAACGTCATGCACTTCTCAATCTCACGGGCTAGCTCCTCGGCCTCACCGGCCGGAACTGACGCCAAAACTTCATCGTGAATCGGGAGCCGGAGGTAGGGCAGAAGACCCGACTCCTCCATGTGAAGCATGGCTTGCCCGAGGCAGTCACGCGCTGCACTCTGAACCTGGTAGTTCACCACGGCATACGTGCGGTCTCGGTCGAGCGGGAGCCGTCGGCCAGTGATGGACACGGTGACCATGCCGTCCGCGAACGCCTCGCGCTGCCAGCGGGACGCCGTTCGCTTGATCTCCGGGTACACGCGGTGGTATCGGCCCTGCGCGTACCGAACGTCGTCCTCCGGCGCGCCAGTCTGCCGAGCGATGGTGACCGGTCCGCCACCGTAGACCGTGCCGAAGCCAACGCCCTTACAGATCTTTCGGTGCTTCTTGGTGAAGCCCTCCCCGTAGACCAGCCCCGCCGTGAAGTCGTGAAGGTCGATGCCCCGCGAGATGGCTTCCTTCATGCGCTTCACGTCGGCCAGCGCGGCTAGTACGCGCATCTCCACGGCCGCGAAGTCCGTAGACACCATGACGTGACCCTCGTCGGCCAGCAGGCAGCGCCGGATCATGAAGTCCGATGACGGGAGAGTCTGGAGTGCCGGGCCAGTCACGGACATGCGCCCGGTCCGGGCCTGGAGGGCGTTAATCATCGGGTGGACACGGCCGTTGGCGTCCACGGTGTCCAGGAAGGTGGACGCGTACGCGCTGCGCCACTTGCCCGCGCGCTTGCTTCGAACTACCGCCTCCGCCAGAGGGTTTGGCGTGCGGGAGCCGAGTGGTTCCCACTGCATATTCCGATCGGCCAGTGCCAACAGAACGGCCTTGTCCACCTTCACGGCACCGCTGGCGGTCCGCTCGGTCAGGGTCTCCCCCATGCCTAGCAGCGCCTCGGAGACCTGCCGGGTGGCGTTGATGTTCTCCACGCCGTACCGGGCGGCCACGGCCGCGAACTCCTCGGCCTCCGTACGTAGCGCGTCGTCCAGGGTGCGTGTGTACTCGGGGTCCAGCACCATGCCCGTTCGCTGCATCACAGCGCAGATGCGCGCTATCTCGTGCTCGTACTGCCGGAGCGCGTCACGCACCCCGAGGCGGTCAAGCTCAGACACCAGAATGGGCAGGATGCGCGAGCCGAGAATAACGTCAAGTCCCGCGTAGAGATTGTAGATTGGGTGGTCGAGCGGGATACGGGCCCACCCGGTTGCCTTGGTCAGACCCATGGACCGGAAGACCGCCGTAAGGTCCCCTTGCGTGTCCGGGGCGGACGGGTCGATGTAGTAGCCGGACAGAGGCTTAAGGCCGGTCCCTATGCCGCCCTCCATCGCTTGGCGCGGGTCCACCAGCGCGGCGAGGATCTTCGTGTCTATGGTCTTCGGGGCCAGCTCCTCCAGCGTGATGCCCGCGTGCGTGTCCAGCACCAGCCAGTCAAACGGCGCGTTGTGGATGGTGAACTTGTGCGCGTTGCGAAGCACGGTTAGCGCGGCCTGGCGGAAGTGCCCGCCGCGCTCCCAATGGATAACGTACGCGGTGTCCCGAGTGCCGAACTGGACCGTCCGCAGGCGGTAGCCGGGCGAGAAGATATCCAGGCCCGTGGTCTCGGTGTCGAGCGCCAGCGGACCGGCCATGGCGGAAGCGCGGGCCCATTCAAGGAACACGTCCAGGTCGGTCCGGTCCTCGGGCACGTACACCGTGACCAACTCGCCTGCTACGTGGTGTGTGTATCGCTGCATTGCCTCTCCCTACACAGAGAGGCACCGCCCGAATTCGGGCAGTGCCTCTGTTAGTTGCTGCTACTCAGCTAGTGAAGATCCCCGGGCCAGCGGCAGCCGCAGGACTCTTGCTCGCGTCGCGTACGCCGATCAGTGCAATGCCGTGCATGGTCTTCTTGCGCGTGATCCCGCGCTCCTCCATGGCGTCATAGAAGGTGCGGCGCGTCCATCGCTCCCTAGAGGGCAAGTTCTCTGCCTCGCACCACTCCAGGTACTTGTTGAAAGCGTCAGCCCCACTCATTTGGTTTCCGTCGCAGCGCTCCAGCGTTCCCGGCAGGAAGCCCGCCAGTGCGTCCGAGGTCTCTCGATACTCCTTGCTGGCACTGGTGATGACCTCCGGGTCTCCCAGCCCGTCAGCGCGCCACTGGACGGCCCCACGGACGGCCCACGCGGCGATGCCCTCGGCCTCGGCGAGAAGCTTCCGGTCCAAGCCGTAATCCCGCTCGTTCGGAGCGAAGTACCGCTGAAACGGAATCATCTTGACGCGACGCCACAGCCCCTCATCCTGGCCGCGAAACTTCGGCTTGTGATTGGTAGCCAACATGAGGAGAAACGTCGGCTTGAACTCGAAGAACTCTTGCCGAAGGAAGCGGGCAGCGATCATGTCTTTGCCGGTCACCCGCTTAAGTACCGCCTCGGACATGGGCTTACCTGACTCGCCCTCGGATGCCATGACGAGACGCGAACCGCGCAACGCTGCAACGTCGTTGGGGATGCCGCCGGACGATTTCTCTTCGAAGGTGGCGAACGGGGTTGTCTTGCTCACGTTGCGGAAGACCGCCGTAAGCGTGTCCGTGAGAACGCTCTTGCCGTTGGCACCCTTTCCCCACAGCACAGCGAAACACTGCTCGCTGGTGTGCCCGGTGATTCCGTAGCCGATCAGCCGTTGCATGTACCCCGGGAGGTCCGGGTTCTCAGGGAAGATCTCCCGGAGGAAGCTATCCCAGCGCGGACACTCGGCGTCCTCCCGGAAATTCAGGTCCAGGCAGTACGTCAGCATGTCGCGCTTGTCGTGTGGCCGAAGCTGGCCGGTGCGTAGGTCCACGGTTCCGTTGCGGAAGCTGAGTAGGTCGGGCCGGTCGTCAAAGTCGGACGCGTCCACGTGGACCGTTGGCACGGACCGAAGTTCGGTCATCAGCGCGTCAATGCGCGTGGTCATGGTGAAGCCACGGGCCTTTTGGGTGTCGCCGACCAGGACCAGCGCGGCCCCCATGCGGTGGATCTCCTGCCGGACCTTGACCTCTGAGCGCTCCCAGACAAGGCCGTTCCACACGTAAAAGCCAAGTCCCGGTGCGTACTTGATACGCCCGTCCGCCCACGCGACCAGCGCGTGAGCGTTCATCGCGTCCGACTCGCCATACCGCCCGACCAGACCAGCCAGCACACGAGCGGCCTCGCGCCCCTGCGCGCTGCTGACCACGTCAGCGCCGGTACGGTCGTCCAAGTCGGCGGCCAGTGCGGCGGCCTGCGCTTCGTGCTGCTGCTGGACGGGCCGTGCAGCCTTGACGGCCGCGTGCAGCTTGGCAGGGAAGGCGGCAGGGTCGCGCCTGCGCCAGTCCGTGAGGTCATCACCGGCCGTCGGGATGGCCAGGGTGTACACGTCGATCCCGTGCTCTGCTAGGCCATCAGCCAGACGCCGAGTGAAGCTCTGGCCCGCCGTGTCATTGTCTCCGGCCACGATGACTTGCGACCCCTTGAGGCCAGCGGCCAGCTCGGCCACCAGCTCAGGTGAGCCAGCCAGCGAGGCCCCCCGGACGGCCACGGCGTCGTACCCCACAGAAACCGCTGTGAGCGCATCCCCGGGCCCTTCGGTAACCAGGGTGACCCCGTAGCCACCCTGCCCGCGAAACACGCCGTAGGCACTCCAGCGCTGGCCCTCCGGGTTACGCAGGCCAACCCACCGGCCGGTGCAGTGGCCTGAGAGGTCACGGCCCTGGAGGCCACGCGCCACGCCCTTGAAGTCCCGCAGAGGGACCGTAAGGCGCGGGTACAGGGTGAACGCCCGAGTTAGGTACGCCATGCCCACCGTGCCGGAGTATCCGAGACCCAACTCAGTGGTCAAGTCGGCGTCCAGGCCGAAGCGGTCTTCCAGGTAGGTCCGGGCTTCCTGCGAATCCGGGTCTGAGAAGTCCCACAGAGCGGCGCTGGTCTGGTCCACGTACATGGCCAGCGCGGCCACCGGCCCGGGGCCGACCAGCGCGGGACGCTCCTTCGGCACGGTCAGCCCCTCCCCGGTGGCATCGAACAGCGCAGACCACGTGAGGCCAACGGCCTTGACTACGCTCTCAGTTGAGCAACCGGCACGGCACGTGATCCGGACCTTGTTGTCATCCCCGCGCCAAATACGAAGGGACGGGCGGGAGTCGGCGTGTGCGGGGCACAGCGCCGAGTACCCACCGTCGGACTCCTCACCCACCTGCGCGAATCGACCGAGTACGTCAGCGAACTTCACGGTTTTCTCCTTCTCTCGGTCTCAAAGGGGTGGGAGGAATTCCTACCTCCCAGACAGGAGCGCCAGCACGAGCAACCACGCCATCGAGAGGCCGAACAGGGCCACCACGAAGGCTTCGTTTTCGTCGTTCGGGTGTCTCATGCCAGCACCTTCCGTACGTCGGCCAGAATCCGAGAGAAGAAGTACACGTCACTGGTGAAGTACCAGCGGGACGTGTCGAGCCCGCGCATGGAGAGCTTGAAGCCGTAACGGGCGTACATGTCGGCCGACTTGAGACCGAGCGCCAGCCGTACGCGCGTCCAGGTGCGCACATCGAAGTGGACACTGCCGGAGTGGACACCGTGCCGCCGGAGCTTGACCACCGCCACACCGAAGGGAAAGCCTGCGTTCTTGGCTTCAACTCGGGTCTGGCGAAGCCAAGTTGGAATGGCAGACGACTTGCAGTCCTTACACTCCAGGATGAACGGCACGGCGTGCACGTCGCCCACGTCCTTGACGCCCTCCTGCGCCGGACGGCGGACGTTCAGCGGCGAGAACGGGTCACGCGGCGTCCCGTCCGAGTGTGCCAGCCCTAGATCACGGTTGAGGTAGTCACGGACGGCGGATTCCCACGCCGTCCCCTTAGCCTTGTTGGGGTTAGCCACGGTGCCTACCCTGTTGCTCCCGAAGCCACTCCCCGACGTTGGCCAGAGCCACACCGAGGAAGAATGAACCCATGGACACCAGCGCAAGCAATGCGCCAAACATCAGTCCTCCCAATGGATTTCAGCGCCACGCCACCAAGCGGTGCGCATAGCGTCCCAATACCGATCGAAGTCACGGCGCGTCTCGGCACCGCGCTGGACGTGGAGCACGTCCCCTTGCTTGAGTTTCTGAACGTCCCCGAGGGCCGTGGCCGACGTGGCGGTAATCCGCCCGTGCATGTCTCTCCCTCACCGCCCGAATTCGGGCGCTGGTACAGCAAAGAGGGGCCGGACGCACCGAGTTGGTACGACCGGCCCCGTGGGCTCAGTGTCGGTCCGCCTGCGCGCGGACCAGCCGGACGTGTTCCGCGCTGATCCACTCCGTCCGCAGTGACCGGCGCTTGGTGAACCCGCTCTCCACGCCTGTGGGCTGCACATGCAGCATGGGACGCAGGCGGCCACCCTCCAGAACGGCGGTCACCTTGAGAACCACAGCGTCCGACATGCGCACCCGGTTGCCCTGCCGGACCGAGTAGGCGACCAAGTCACCCGCGTAAAGCTCCTCGCCTGCGTAGTCGGTGACTACTCCCCGCTTGCCCATGTCAGTTGTCCTCTCCGCGCTCGGCCTTGCTCCACACGGTCGTGTACTCCCGGAACGCCACCCGGCTGGTATCGGTCAGCAACTCGGCAGCGTGGCGGGTGGCAGCGCCAAGGGTTACCGAGGTGAACCCGTTGAGGCTGTGCCGGTAGGCGTGCGTGGTCATGGCCGCCGAGCGAACGCCAGCGGCAGCCAGGGCGTCCTTGACGGCCAGGACCAGCTTGCGCGGGCTGTTGGTCGGGCTCCCCTGTACCAGGTTGATCACGGCGGCCAGCGCCTCCGCCTCGGCGGGCGACAGCTCCAGCCGGACAGTGTCCTTCTTGATCGTGATTACTTCGCTGCGCATCTCGGCCTTAGCCAAGGTCCCTCTCCTCTGCGTCGTCGTCCCAACCAAAGCGCCTACGCCGTTCGCGGATTACCTCACGCGCCTGCGAGGCGGGCCACTCCCAGAGCGGCCGTTTGATCTCGTCATCGGGGAGACCCCGGAGCGGACGAATCTCGCTCCGGGGCTCACACTTCGTGCAGCGCTCCATCAGGCACCGAAGTAGGACGCCAGCAGAACGGAGTTGTCGTGGTCCCGGCCGTCGGTCAGTCGCTCCACCCGGGCGTTGCTACCGTCCTTCTTGAAGCCTGCGAACGGCTCATCGGCGGCAGCGCGGGTAACCAGGTTGAGCGCCTGCCGCTTGCCCTTGGCGCGCACGATCAGCGCGTCATACTCGCCAAGGTCGGTAGCGTCAGTGCGGGTGACAAGGTAGAACGCCATGGTGTGAACTCTCCTGTTTGGTTGGTTTGTTGGGGAGGTGCGGGGTGGACTAGAACGGGGCTTCGGCCACGGCGTCGCTGTAGGACTTCAGGACCTTGATCACGGGCTTGAAGTAGTTGACGTTCCGGCCCTTCTTGGTGGTGTACGAGACCTCTTCGATGGTCAGCTCTGCCAGGACTTCGCCGTCAAAGCGGGACAGCGCGGCGTCGTACTCGTGCAGAACCTCGGCCATGGACCAAGAGCCGGTCTGAAAGCGGAACTTGCCGAGTTCGTAGTCATCGGCCAGGCGGAAGGTCACCGAGATGGACGGGGCCGGGCCAACGTAGTCCTTGGCGGCCTGCTTGCGCTCCGCGAACAGGGACGGGCAGCCGCACGGGACGCCCTTCTTCTCGTCGGGGCTCAGGAACTCCACGCCGTCGCAGTGGTGGACCAGCTTGTTGCGGTTCCACAACTTCATGTCCGCGTAGACGGCCTTGGGGCCGTCCAGAACCACCAGGATGGTAGGAGATGTGGTCTCCACGGAGATGAAGTTCTCCTTGTCGGTCTCCAGCTCCTCCACGGTGCCGCCGAAGAGCTGGCGAACGGCGTCCGCAACCTCCGGGTCACCGGTCGAGAACCGCCACTCCGAGAGGGCCAGGGGGACGCCGTCCACCGCCTTGCCGGAGTGGAGGCGACCCACCGCGTCATCCGAGAAGCGGGGCTTCGGCTTGGCGTCGGGGTCGGTGTCGAAGATACGCAGTGCCACGCGCTCACTCCTTCGTGTTTGGGAGGCTTTCCCTCTCTCTGGTTATTAAGGGGTGGGAGCAATTCCCGTGCCCAGAAACGCAGTTGCCCCCGACAGCCGAAGCCATCGGGGGCAACAAGAGGTCAGACCAAGGCAGTTGGCGCGAAGCGCTCGTTCCGGCCCAGCGCCTCGGCCCACGTCCGACCCTGGTCCTGGTCCTCCTGGACCCAAACCAACAGAGTGGTCATGGCCCGACTGACCTGGACCAGCCCACCCGAGCCCAGCGCGTTGGCCGGACGGCCCTCGTACCGGGCCAGCTCCTCCAGCGGGACACCGAGCCGGTTGTAGACCGTTCCAATGAGGCATCCGGCCGTCGGGTTCTCGCCGTCGGCGTCGTAGTGGACGTAGAAGCACATGCCCGGGTCGGCGTCGTCGCGCTGGTGGGTCGGGGCCTCGTAGACCAACTCGGGCCGCTCGGCCACGACTTCGCGCAGGGTTTCGAGAACCTGATCATCCGAGAACTTGTAGGCCACGGCCTCTCCTTCGGTAGTAGCGGTGCTGCTACTACCGAAGGGGTGGGAGGGATTCCTAGGAAACCGGACGCTCCCAAGCGGCGCGCCACGTGGCCGGGCCAACGATGCCGTCAGCGTCCAGCGGCCAGCCGTTCGCGGTGCTGTCGTTCTGGAAGGCAACGGCCACGTCCCGCGATGCGGAACCGAACCAGCCATCCACGGAGATGTGCCAGCCTCGGTCACTCATGCGCTGCTGCCACGCGCGCACATTGTCATCGTGCATCATCGGAGAGCGGAGACGCAGGTACTCCCCCGGGAACGGCGGGGCGGACGGGCCGGACGGAGCGGGGACCGGTGGTGCCGGTGCCGGACTGACCGCGTCTGCGGGGTAGTTCGGGTAGCCGTACCCGAGGATCTGCCAGTTGCGCGGGCGGGTGCGCTCGTAGGCACCATCCCCGTTGCCCTGGCTGCCAGCCTGGCCAGAGGACGTGTTGCCTTCGTACGTGGTGATCTCTGAGTCCGAGATGCCCACGACGATGCCGACATGGTCGGCCACGCCGTCGCCGTTCCACGAGTAGAAGACCAGCGCGCCGGGTATCGGGTCCGAGCCGAAGCGGCCCTGATTCTTAAACCACTCCACGTGGCTCGGGCAGTACTCGAAGCGCCCCACGGCGTCGCCGTTCCCGCTGGCGTCGCCCACATAGCTGACGAACTGGTCACACCAGGGCTCGTTATCGTCGCCGTACCAACGGCCAAACGGGGTCTCGTTGTTGGGGCCCTCCTTGTAAGCGGCGTCAACCCACTTGCGAGCCTCGGTGAGCATGGCGTTAAGGCCAGGCATACATACCCCTTTCTGGGCATGGGAAGGGCCCCACCCCGGGAGTAGTCGGGGTGGGGTACCGCCCGAATTCGGGCGGTGGATTAGTTGGCCGGGCGGGTCTCCTTGGGCATCGCTACGGCGGCAGGGTTCTCCCACTTGCCAGCGTCGCTGTTGTCCAGCGTGACCTTGTAGACCTTCCTGGACTGGCTGTGCCAGACGCAGATGCCCTCGGGGTCACCGAAGCCCGGGACAGCCAGTGAGCCATGGGTCTTGAGGAAGGTAAGGCACGCACGGACCGGAGCGTCCGAGAACGGACCCTGGTACATGACTGGTACGGGCTGGACGTACACGCCGTCGATGACGGCCTTGGTGTCCTTGTGCCGGTCCACGTTGAACAGCGAGAAGGCGCGCTTGTCGGTGCCGTAGGTGCGCTGAATGCTGCGCCCCCACCACTCGCCGAAGTGGAGCCCGGGGCCGAGAAGTTCGATCAGCTCGGACGCATTGGCGTGAGCCCAGCGGGCAAAGCCGTAGTTGTCACTGTCCGGGGTGACGATGCGCTTCCGGGACTGGGCAGTGATGGAGTAGGTCCCCGGGAGGTCCGGGTTCTCCACGATGTGGAGTGCTGCGTTCGTCCCGTCGATCTTCTCGGTAATGCAGATCTCTCGGAACAGGCGTGGGGTCTTCGGCCACTCTACGAAGTCAACCATTTCTCTCCCTCGGGTAGTTAGCGCGCGCGCCGCTGAGTGCCGGTCACCAGCTTGGCCGTGGAGGCGGCCAGCTTCCGGCCGATCACGGTCTTGTTGGCCTCTCGGTCCCAGTTGAAGACATGCCGCAGGCTGAGAAAGAACTCGAACACGTCGGCGTCGATGCGGACCGGGTAGAAGGACCACTGATCCTCTGTGACGTGGAGGACGGCCGCCCCATCGAAGTGCGGCATAGGCGTGCTCGTTCCGTCCGGCGAGACGATCCGGTCAGCGTTGGCGTACGCGGCCATCTGTAGGGCCACCTCGGCGTGTACGTCCTTGGAGGTCTTCCAGTCGGCCATGATCAGCATGGGGCGGCCGGAGCGGTCCGGGGTCACCTGGTGTTCGTCGTCCACCCAGATTCTCAGGATGGCATCGAAGGACCCCGCGTATTCGTGTTCGTCGGACCAGGCCACGTCTTCCGCACGGACCAGCTCCGGGTTCACAGCGGCCAGGAACTCACGGAAGTGGCGGACGTGCGCCTGAATGTCCGGGTGGACGTGGCCGACGGCCTCACCACGGGCCAGCCGCTCGAAGGCGTCGTGAGCCATGGAGCCGATTTCAGCCCGAACCTTGGTGTACCTGCGGGACGCGCCCTTGAGGTAGTCAACGGCCCCCTGGCGGTCCCTCTCGGCCATCTGCTGAACGAACGGCAGGGAATCAACCGCCAGCTCTGCGGTCAGCTTCGCTGCCCAGAACGTGAGGAACGGCTTCGGCAACATGCCGATGACGGAGGTAACGCCCGGGACCTTGACGGCCGTGTCGTCCGGGTCGATGTAGAAGCGCGAGCCACCGCGCTGAATTGTGCGAACGCCAGCCATGCGGCGGGCCTCCCTCGGGTAGTCGGATCACTACCTCTCAAGGGGTGGGAGGGATTCCGGCCGTCGGCCCGGGGTCGGCATGACGGTATGACGAAGTGGAGGGCTGTTTAGGTTTCTCTTAGAGGTCTTATGGCTTATCCAGAAGAACAACTAGAACCGTCATACCGTCATGGGCACCGCCCCTCACCTGCGCTGATTACGCTCCGGAAGGCCGGCTGCCACGGTGCGTAACGGAAGCCCTGTACGGCCCTCTACGGGCACGACAAAGCCCCCGCCGGGCCAGGGGGCCAGACGGGGGCTCAGAGCGCCGATACGGGGCGGCTAGACCTTGTAAACGCACTCTTCCGGAGTGTGGTCGATTCCGCACCGAGAACAGTGGCGGTCCTCATCTCCGTGCTGGCACGCGGTGTGCGTCTCGCTCCCGCATTGAGCGCAGGGGACGACATGATCCTTGTCGTACTGCGGCGCTACCCCGAGCACGTGTCCACAGTGCTCCGAGTAGGTCATGGTGGGGGCGGGCTGCACATTGGCCCGCTCCCGCTCGTACGCCTCAGCCTGCCGCTTGGCGGCCTCGGTGCCAGGCTCATGCGGCCAGCCAGGGTTACTCTCCATGTCGGCCAGGCATGCGGTGGTGACCTCGGCCCGCTCCGAGGTCTCTGCGGCCTCAATCAGCCGCGCTGCCAATCGGCGCGCGTCGGCCGGTGACACATCCATTCGGAGCGGTCGGTCGTGGTCCCGCCCGTTCACCACCCACCCGGTAACAATCACGGGGTTGGTAGACGTGCCGTGCTCCGCACGGATGGTTCCGATCTTGAATTCGTATTCAGCCTTCGGCATGCCGTCCCTGCTCCTCTCCGAGGGCCCCGCCCGACCGGTTGGCCAGGCGGGGGCTGAACGAGCGGCTACGGGCCGCTCAGGGGCTTTCCTGGACCTCGTAGACGAAGCCCTTGTGTTCGATCGGTTCGCCAACCATGAGGCTGGCCACCGCTTCGTTCTCGTCGCCGGTCCAGCCGTTCGCCTTGGCCAGGATTAAGACCAGCCGGGCGGCCAACTCGGCCGTCTCGGCCGTCCGCTCCCCCAACACGCGGCCGTCGGGGCGGCGGGCAATCGCTCTGTACATGCTGTCCTCCATGCGGCTGAGCCCCCGCCCAAGTAGAGCAGGGGCCGTTACCGAGTCGTTACAGCTTGGCCTTGGCTACGGTGGCCTCCTCCAGCCACTTACTCATGGTCTCCTTGAGGAGCGCCACGTCATCTTCACCGAGCTGGCCAGCCATCTTGAGAGCGGCAGCGAACGCCTTCGTAGCCTTGCTGAGTTCTCCCATGGCCTTGTCGATCGGCGCGATGGTCGCGGCGTCCACGATGGCCCGAGCTTCGTCCTCGTCCATCTCGGCTTCCTCGCCAGCCTCCAGTGCCTTCTTGGCGGCAGCAAGCGCGCTCTTGGCCTGCGCCCTCTCGCGGGCCTTGTCGATCTCCGACTTGTCAGAGATCTTGCACTCCTTGCGGACGGCCTCCGTCGGCGACATGTCGGGGTTGCGCTCCAGCGCCTTGGCGAAGAAGTGCTGTGCCTCATCCGGGTTCTGGTCAAGCGCGGCCACGTAGTGGACAACGATGTGGGCGGTCTGAGTCCGGATGCTCTTCTTGTAGGAGTCCATGACTTCCTGGTTGAAGTTCCCCGCCTCCTTCATGGCGGCCTCAACCGTCTGGAACATGTCGCTGGACGCCTTCTTGGCCATGTCGGTGTCCGCCCGGAGGTCCGGAAGCTCGGTCTTCGGGTTGACGATCCGGCGGCGCATGTCCAGAAGGACGTTGCCAATCTCCTTGGCCACCTCGGAACCCTTGGCCAGCGAGGAAATACCCTCGCGAACCTTCGCGGCACCCATCTGGACCAGCTCGTCCAGGCCCTCAACGTCGTGGTAGCTGGCCGGGACGGTAACGGCCACCTCCGTGGACGGCTCGGGAGCGGGCTTGCTCTCGGCTGCCTTGCGCACCTGCGCCCGGAGCTTCGTGCGGTCCTTCGTCGGAAGCTGCTTGATCAGCGCTTCCGCCTCCTCCTTGAGCGGCGTGGTGTCCTCACCGGCGATGGCAACGGCGGTGATGCGCTCGATCAGCGCCGTAACCTCCTCGGTGAGCTTCGCCGGGTCGATGGTGTCGGTGTTCTGCTTGGCGGCCATGTGGATCTCCCCTGTCATGCTTGGCGGGTTGCCTCGCTGTTGATGCCAACAGTAGACCTGTCGGGGTGTCAGGTCAAACTTGCTGGTCAGCGGCGTGTTGCCACCGCCCGAATTCGGGCGGTGTACGCAGAGAGCCCCCTACCGCCGGTTTGGCAGTAGGGGGCTCTGGTCAGAGTAGGTCCACACGGTCCCAAAGGTCTTGCAGGGAACCGAAGTTGAACAGGGTTGCGTCTGCTTGGTAGTCGTCTAGCTCGGTCTCGCTGACGTGCTGCGGGCCGGTCAACTCCCCACCGTGCGGGGGACGTTGAACACGGATGATCCGGAAACCTAGGCGCTTGAGTGCGGCGGCCTCATTGCGGTACCGGCAGTCAGTGACCACGACCGGCCCGGGGGCGGACTCGATCCGGGCCACGGCCTGACGAATCCAAAACTCGGGGTCCAGGTCGCGCACGCCTTGGCCCATGTGTTGCAACACGCGCCGCACTTCCGGGACTTCGGCCTTAGCACGCTCCCAACCGGAGTAGCCGACCACTTCGGAGAGTCGTTCCTCCGTGGCCTCGTGCCCATCGTGAGACACGTACGTGTACACGATGGGGTCCAGCTTGAGAGCGGCCTCTTTCAGCGGGTCGGCGAACGCCACGCGGGCATACCCGCACTGGTCCACCAGCCGAGCAGCAGCAGAGTCCTTACCGCTGCGCGCCCGACCGATGAAAGCGATGTGCACCGGCTAGCCGCCAACCGGCGGGATGGGAGCCTGAGCCACGGCGGACGAAGGGACGCCGACCGTGGCAGCCGGGATGTTCGCCAGCTTGGTGACCTCGGAAGCCACGGCCTTGACGGCAGAGGCGCTGACGATCTTCTCGGCCTCATGCTCGACCGTGGGGACGACGTGGCGGGCCAGGTAGCCAGCACCGAAGGTAACGGCAGCCGCAATGGTCGAGTCGATCAGACCCTGAATGTCGTTCGGGACCTGGCCGTGAAAGACGTACGGACCGAGGATGTTGCACACCATCGTGGTACCAGCGGCGGCCACCGTGGCGGCGGTCACCTTGCCGGAAATTGGACCGAAGCTCACTCGGGCTCCCTTTCGGTGAGTGCGCGGAACTCGCGCACGATGAGGCGCTTAAGGTGCCAGTGGTGCCAGGCCCAAATTGGGCCGGACCACATAACCTGCGCAATTAGGTTCGGGTAGATCTGTGGCCACTCAGTGACCCACCATTTCACTATCAAAGGGGTGGGAGGAATTCCTTCCTTACTTGATGTAGCTGGCCACGGCGGCCACGGTGGCGACTACCCCCGAAAGGGTGGCCACTGGGACGCCGTACTTCCAGCGCTCCACGCCACGCAGGCGGGACTCATGGTCGGCCAGCGTGCCCGCCACGGTCTTCTGATCCTGCGCCAGCGAGCGCACGTCATCGCGGACGCCTACAACCACCTCGTAGATTTCCTTGGCGGTGATGGTGACCACTCCAATTTCGTTCTGTGCCTCGGACATTAGGCCACCACCTCAAAACCGTGGCGCTGGCCGAGCAGTGCGAGCGAGGCATGACCAGGGATGCCGTTGGCCGACGCTCCAGTGTAGCCACAGCGACGCTGCCACTCGGCGTACGCGGCCACGCTGGTGGAGCCGAACGAACCGTCATAGCCGTACTGCGCCGCAAGCAGTCCTTCCGCGACAAGGGCGGCCTCAACCGGCCGCACATCGTCCGGGTGGGACTGGTAGCCCTGCGCTGCGCCAGGGTCGGTGCGGGCGGCCTCAACCACATGATTGAGGGAAACCTGCGGGCGGGCCGGAGCGGGAGCGGGGGCCGGAGCGGGGGCCGGAGCGGGGGCCGGAGCGATCTCGCCAGCCCACGCGCGAAGCTCACCGATGGAGCCGAAGCGGGCCACGTTGCGGTCAATGCCGCCGGTCCAACTGTACTGATGGAAGACCCACGGGAAGCTGATGTTCGGCCGACCGGCGGGGGCGTTCGGGTCAGCGATCCACAGACCATCCCCCGCGTAGCTCTCGGTGTCCACGTTCCGCCAGAAGTCGCGGTTGCAGTAGAGAACAACCTTGAGGTCCGGGCGGAGCGCCTTGACGGACTTCATGAATGCGTCCCGGTCGGCCTGGCTCACGCCGCTGGCCTCCCAGTCGTACGCCAGAATCTCCCCCTGGCGCACGTCTACGCGATTGAGGAAGTGCTGCACCTGAGCGTCGGCGTTGCCCGGGTGCGCGAAGTGGTAGTGGCCGACCACCAGGCCAGCGTTGCGCGCGGTGGCAAGCTGTGCCGAGTACTTGGGATTCACGTAGCCGGTACCCTCGGTGGCCTTGACAAAGGCGAAGGAGAGCCCCGACACGTCAAAGTCGGACGGCTGGTAGCTGGAAACGTCTACACCAAAGAGAGACAAGGAAGTTCCTTCCGTTACGCGTGTGAGAAGCGCACATAGAGGACGCTTCGGATGCCGCTGTTCATGGACGTGTTTTGTGCCGCGCCGGTCCCCTGCCAGCCCACGAGCTGAACGTAGTCACCTACGTTGAGGTAGTAGTCCCGCGTCGGGAGAGCCGCCCAGCCTTCGAAGTTGCCATCACAGCCAAATGCGTAGCCCGTGCCCGCCAAAGCCTGGCTGCCGTTAATCCACACACCCACGGCGCGCAGACTTCCGTTTACCGGCACCATCGCGAAGCCACCAGCGATGGTGTACCAGCCAGCAACCTGCACGGTATACCGGGAGTTGTTAACTGTGTTGCTGTGGCCGCCGTACGTGTCAACGATGGTCGAGTCCAAAGAAATAGTCCACCACGATGTGTTCGCGATGGACTGCGCGGTTGCCTGCGTGCCGACGAACACCGGCGGGTTGAGCAGGAAGGTAAGGCCGTTGTAGACGTTGGCGTTCCACAGCGCGCCAGTGATGAAGTTGCCCGGGGAGGCTTGCGCCGGATTGGGCACGGGAAGATTGGTCATGAGTCCTCACATGTGGCCAGCACAGGGCCACCGCCCGAATTCGGGCGGTGACTCCGGCTAGTAGGAGAATGCGGCGCTGTCGAACTTGTCGCTGGTGTCGTACTTGGTTGGGTCCGTCACACCCGAGGGCAACGCCTCGCAGACAACGGCCCCGGCAGGGTGGGCCTTGGTGGACGCCGTGGTCATCACGATGTTTCCGTAAGTCCAGCTACCGGGGGTGGTGGCCGTCACGTAGTCCACGGTGAACGTTTCGGCATTGGAGGTGCCCGGTTCGATGGTGATCTGTGAACCGTGTCCGACGATTGCAGCGAGCGCCTGCGAGTTGTCGCCGTTCATCGGACCGACCGGGAAGCCGGACGTTCCTATCGGCTGCGTGGTCGAGCCGTAGATAGTCGTCCGGAATGCGCCGAATAGCCCGTATGGGGTCGGGTCCACCGGGGAGCACTGGAGGGTGACGAACGCTTCGTTCTGGTCGTCAAGGTCCCACTGGATATGCTCAACGAAGCAATCCACCTGAATGGGTGGGGCCCCGAACGGCCGCCGCATGATGCGGACGCGCATGTTCAGCTCAAGCGAGAGGCAGACAGGCCACAGCGCCGGATTCGCCGACGGGTGCAGCTTGATTGACTGAACGCGCGTGAGCGGGTTCTTGTATCGAGAGAGGAAGTAGTTCGCGGCATCCTGGCACTCGGCATCGCTCGTGCTGTTCACCGTGCGGGACATGGTTCGCGGGAAGTAGTCGTTCTGCGAAGTAGTGTCTGCGGCCGTGAAGTTCTGGCCATTCGCCTGAGTCGAGTTGGCAGGCTGCGTCACCGTGACTTGATTGGCCAGGTGGGTTGAGTCGAAATCCAACTCGACTTCGTCATACGGCCACTCCCCCGCGCCCGTGTTCTCACCGAAGGTGTAGACCGGGCTTGTGTTGTTGTAGCGGGTGCCACGACCACGGAACACGATCGTTCCAGCGCTGTTGATGTAGTGAAGGCCGTTCTCGGTCTCCACCACGCTGGCCAGCGCCGAGAGGGCATCCTGTCCGGCCACGCTGGCGGGCCCCATGCTCGTAGTCTGGCCGGTGCCAATATCGGATGCGCCGGTATAGCCAGCCCAGCGCAGGATGCGCGCGTACCGCTGGTCGGTCGAATCTCCCTGCGCTTGGCTCTTCCACGCGGAATACAGATTGGTCACATCGTTGGAGAAGAAGAAGCCCGAGAACTCAGCGGCGTACGCAATGTCGCCCTGGTAGTTAAAGGCAGTGCCGTTGCCCGTGCTCGGGTCCACCCACCCGCCCACGCTGTCCGAAATCAGCCCGGTCGGGTTGGTCGATGCCGAATAGCCAGACCAGTAGTCGATCAGGCCACCGTCACATGCGACGCCAAACCCGGTAGTACCCGAGTACGAGATGATCCCGAGGTGCCAGTTTCCGTCACAGACGTTCACGTGCCCGTTGTGTCCGGACACCTGCGCGCCGGTCGGGCCCTGGACCGTTGCGTAGAGCTGGCTGGAGCTGTTGATGCCGATCTCGATCCGAGATCCACCACCGCCACCCTGTGGGCCAAAGGCCGTCCACAGAACCGCATTTCCGGTAGACGGGACGGGGCCCGTGTACCGGAAGGCGATAATGCGCGTCCACGCCGCAGGGTCCTTCGGACCCTTCACGCCACCGGCCGAAAGGCTGACGAACGACGCCGCGCCAATGTAGTTGGTCCCCGGATTGGCATTGGCGACCGTGACAACGGTGTTGGTGGACATGAACGTCCCGCCAGCACTGGAGGATTGAATCTTGTTGCCCGCCGTTACCGAGCCTGCGCCGTAGGCGGACACACCGATACTGGCCGGTCCATAGTTGCCGGTAGCGTCAGCGAAATACGAAGTCCCCTGCGGGTCGCCGAGCGTGTAAATGAAATTCGGCGTATGGCTGTAAATCTCCTGCGTCAGCGGGTCTCGGAGCTGGCGCTGAGAGAGAAGCGCGAAGGAGTCCACAACCGTCGGGTCAACGACGCCGTACGTCCCTCCGAAGTCCCACTTAGACGGCCAGCGCTCCACGAAACCCGAGTAGAGCGGGTACGTGATGCCCGGGACGGTGAAGGCCGTTGCAGTGGAGCCCTTTTCGAGCTGGAGAGCGTCCGCCTGGAGACTCACGGCCGAGGCGGGAGACGTGGCCGTGAGGGCGACACCAGCAACGATGCCGTACACGCCGCCGGAGGTCGG
The DNA here is from genome assembly GCF_029892105.1 of Kitasatospora sp. GP82. Taxonomy (GTDB): domain Bacteria; phylum Actinomycetota; class Actinomycetes; order Streptomycetales; family Streptomycetaceae; genus Kitasatospora. Next base: position 118,576 of record NZ_JARZAJ010000003.1, read on the forward strand.
GGCGGTAGCCGTGAAGGTTACCTGAGTCCATGCGGCCGAAGTCGAGCCCGCCAGAGTGGAATTGGAGCCTACAACGTAGGTGCCAGTGAGGTTACCGGCGCTTCCTCCATTCCACCCGTACCACTCGAAGAACGGGGCCACGGTCAGCGACGCGGAGGCCGTGACGTTCCGAACCCGCGCCTGGAAGGTGTATGTCTGCCCGGGAACCACCGAGCCGTTCAGCGCATAGAAGATGCGCGCATTGTAGACCGGTGAGGCCGAGGTGTTGGCAGGGATGTTGAACTGGAGGACATTGGAGCCCTGGAAGGCCGAACCACTGGCCACCACACTGCCGTTATTGCTGTCGGTGGACGAGGAAATCCAGAGCGACGGATTCTGACTGTTCATCGTGCCGAGCGTCGCGGCCACGTCGCCACCGGTCGCGGCCCCCTGAGTCAGCATGTTCTGAGTCGGTGGGTACTGCACACGGACACGGAGAGGCGTGTAGGGCTTAATTCGGCCGTTCCATGGGCTTGCCGCGTTCATCGGGTCAAGCTGGCCATCGTTGTTCGCAAAGCGGGCGGACATGGTGCCAGCCTGAACCTGGTCAGTCTCGTACTGGCGGCCACGCCCAACGCCCACCTTGCCCATGGTGCGCCCGGTCAGCGCGGTGTACGCCCAGCCTGGCGCACTGCCCCCGCTCGCGTTCCATACGGGCCCCCATGCGTAATCCAGTACGGGCCAGTTGGGGTTAAGTGCCATGGGTCCTCCGAGGGGGCCACCGCCCGAATTCGGGCAGTGGTCCCCCTACTGTTAGCGCCGGTAAGGCTGGTAGGTGTTCGGGTTGCGCGCGCCGTTCTGGCCCATCACGCGCTGAATGGTGTCCGTGAGGTCCCGGTCTGAGAGGACAGAGCCGTTCACGGTCACGTTGACGACCGTTGCGCCGCCTGCGCCTGCGCCGTTGCCGAACGTCGTGCTTCCCCCGCCAGCGAAGGCGGGCTCAAGGCTGCCGATCGAACCGAACTGGCCGGAGAGGCCACCGGCCATGTTGCGGGCGGCCGTGGTGGCCACTCCCGCGTGCTGGTCGATGCCGGACGCGACACCGTGAGAGATCCACTGGCCGACTTCGTCAGCGAACACGCGCGAGGGTGAGTTGATGCCGAGGAAGGACTTCACGTCGTCCAGGGCACCCTTGGCAATGCGCGTCAGCGATCGGCCGATTGCTCCGGCTGCACCTTCGATGCCGTTTACGATGCCGTTGATAATGTCCGAGCCGACGTTGACCACCAGGTCCCACAGATTCCCGCCGAGGTCAGACAGGAACCGCCAGATATCACCGAATGCCTGAGTGATCAGGTGCCAGATATCCCCGAGGGCACGCCCCCAATGGCCGGTGATCAGGTCCAGGCCCACCTTGATGATGTTTTCGACAAAGTGGATTCCGAAGGTGACTACGTCCTTGATCACGTCCCATGCCAGTTTCAGGATGCCGACCACGGCGTCCCAAATTGCTTTCAGCGTGTCGGCGAGTAGCTGGAATCCGACCTTAAGCCAGTCCCAGATGTTTTCGGCCGTAATCTTGATCTGCTCCCAGATCAGTTTCCACGCCGCGTGGATCTCGCCGTTGTAGTCGTGCCAGAACTTCATGAACTCGCGGACCCGGTCGAGAATCCACTTGATCACGTTGTCTTCGAACCACTTCGCGATTACGTGCACGGCCTTCATCGTGCCGTCGAAAATCGCGTGGAAGGCAGCCAGCGAACCGGCCCAGACGGTCCGGAAGAGATTCGCCACAAACGGGATGTGCTGCTCTATCCAGCCCCAAACCTGCTTCCAGTGGGTCAGCAAATACACGAGACCTGCGGCCAGCGCCATGACGCCGACAACTACCCATGTCACCGGGTTGGCCAGCAGGGCCGCTGTGAAGGTCCACGCAGCTGCCGCAGCCGCAGCGAGGCCCACCACCAGGATGCCGCCGATAGCGCCAGCCAGGACCGCCATAGCGGTCTTGTGTCGGGTCATCCACGTGACACCCTCGGAGAGCCACCCAATGAACCGCGTGGCGTACGGCAGGATCTTCTGACCGATAGCGATTCCTACGGCCTCCAGGGCCCCCTTGGCTTCGGCCAGCTTCTGGTTGAAGGTGCCTTGGACTGCTGACCAGCCTTCAACGTTGTTGCCACCCTCCTTGACGTGCTCGCCAATGATTTTGACGTTGTCCTTGAAGGTGTCCATGTGCTGACCGGTGAGCTGTAGCGCGCCCATCATGGACTTGGTGCCACCGACCATCGTTGCCAGCGAGCCAATATAGGTCTGCTCGGAAGGCTTGAGGTTCGCCAGTGCCTTCTGAAACTCGGTGGTGTTGCTCGAAGCCTTCCGCAGGGTCTCAATCATGACCGTGCCAGAGGGCCCCATCTTGGCCTGGATTGCGTCGGTAAGCTCGGTCAGCGTGGCTGCTAGGCCCTTGCTTCCGAGATCCTGTGCCACCTGCGTAGCGTTCAGGCCCAGCCCGCGCATCTCCTGAGCGGCCTTGGCCGACGGGTTGGAGAGCTGACCAATCGTCTGCCGCAGGTAGGTTGCTGCCACGTCGGCAGAGGTGCCCTGGCTGGTCATGGTGGCCATTGCGCCGAGCACTTCATTAAGGCCCACGTGCGCCGCGCTGGCCACGGGCAGGATGCTGGCCATGCTCCCGGCCAGGGCCTCCATGTTGGTCTTGCCCTGGCCCTCGGTGGCCACCAGCGCGTTCATGACTGACGTGGTGTCCTTGGCCTTGAGGCCGTACGCGTTCATGGCCGTGGTCACGGCGTCCGTGACCGTGCCTAGCTCGGCAGCGCCGACCTTGGCACCCATGGCGCTGACCTTGAGTACGTCCAGGGCATCCTTGCCGTGATAACCGGCGGACTCCACCATGTAGAGACCCTTGGTCAACTGCTCGGTGGACTGGCCGACTTGGCCAGCCATGGAGAGTACGCCGTCCCCCACCATCTTCATGTTGGAAGCGGACTCACCAGCGCCAGTCTGAACGCGAGTCATGGCCGTCTGGAAGTTGGCAGCCATCTCGGTTGTCTTGACGGCCGCACCGACGGCCGCAGCACCAATGCCGATCAGCGCTGCCTGCGAGACAGCACCGAACTTAGAGAGCGAACCGCCTCCTTCGGCCTCAACCTGCTTAATGCCGGAAATGACACCGGCCTTGGTCGCCATAAACCCGGTTGCGTTGCCGAGGAATTCGATAAAGACCGGGGGCAGAGCACCCATGCGGCATTACCCCCTATTTCTTGGTCTTTGTGGCCTTAGCCCACGCAATTTCCCAAACGGCCGGCATCTTGGGCTCGGCCTTTTTCACACCCGGTTTGAAGTACGGATATGTGCCTTCGACCTTGCCCTTATAGATGTTCTGAGGACCGCCCTTACCACCGGCCATTACGACGCCGGAGTAATTCCCGATCCCCTTCTTGCGCGGTCGCTTGCTCGCGCGAATGGAGCCGGAAAGGCTGCCGGTGAACTTGCCGGGGCCGCCGGTCTTCTTGGCCACGTGGGGGTTTAGGTCCAGATTCACGGCCTCGCCGGTACGACTGGACGCGCCACGGTGGTCCCAGCGAGGGCGGCCACGCATCCCGCCCTTAATGGACCGCTTGGTCAGCGCCTGGACGCTCTTAAGCGCCTTCTTGGTGGCCTTGTCCACGTCGCGCTGTATCCGGTCGAGTTCAAGCTTGGTGGCCTCGCCACCCTTGATCAGTCCCCCGACCCAATCGTCAGCCATTTTGCGCGGCCTCCTTGTTTCGGCGCGCACGCTCCACGGCGTCGTCAACGGCTAGAAGCCAATCGAGCTTGACGGCGGATTCGCTTTCGAGATCAGACGGGCGGCAGTGCAGCATTGTGCAGAGTCGCCACGCCCGGTACTCATCTAGCGGGAGGTCTCCCGCGTCGTGCTCAAACATCCCCTCAAGCTGCTGGCTTAGGCGGCGGAGGGCTCGGTAGGGGAAGCGGCGTCAGTGGTCGGCTCGAAGTTGGGCATCAGTTCCTTGAGGAACGGCGCGCACACCTCTCGGAGCTGGTCCACATCCTTGGTCGGGAGATCCTGGACACGGTCCACGTCTACCGGGAATTCATAGGTCCAGCCCCGGACAACGGCCACGATCAGGAAGTCATTCAGCGACTCCAGAAGGTCGAACGCCTCGCCCATGCCCGCAGCAATGCTTAGCTGCTGCTCGGTGGTGAGAGAACCGCCGGACACCTTCTGTGCGGCCTCCGCTTCCTGGACGGCAGCGACGAAGGTAGGGAGCGCGGCCAGCTTGGACTGAATGCGCTTGATGGGGCGACGCTGGCGCTCGGTAATGTCGGCCACGTCGCGAAGGGTGGCCACAGCGCCGGAAGTCAGGGTGACGGTCTGAGTCATGGTTACTTGTACGTTCCGCTCGGGTTGGCGTTCTGGAGGGTGACCTTGACGGGGCTGTAGCCGTTGGACGCGCCCACGTCGGTAGTGTTGGCAATCGCGGTGAATGCGACCGGAAGCTCTACGAAGTCCTTGCCACGCGTAATGTCAGCGGTCTGGTAGATGACCTGCGACATGTGAAGCTTGACCTGCTGGAGGGCAGCGCCCGAACCGGTCTGGAAGTTCACGTCAAGTGCAACGCCAGTGCTGCTCAGGTAGTTGGTTATCTGCGTCTCGTCCTCCATCACAAGCGTGAGCTTGCCGGAGACGCTGACCGGGCCCGCGAACAGCGCATGCGGGGCCTGCGTTCCGTCCACGGTGTCGATGACGGAAACGGGCCGCTTGATGGTGATATTGCCGTCCAGCGCCGTGAGGTTCGCCGAGCCACCGATAGACACAGCGCCAATCCACGCCGCGAGCGGCTGGAGGTTCGAGAATGCCGGAGTTGGGGCCGTGGTCGTGACAGACGGAAGGCCAACGGCCTTGGCTGAGTAAGTGAGTAGACCATCAGCCGAGAACTTGAGGTCCACCTCACTGAACTTGCAGCCGGGGTACTGGCGCACGTTCTGGCTGTAGTTGTCGGTGATGGTGTAGCTCGGGGGCTGGCCGTCAGCCGAGTTGTAAACGGCCATGGCGTGCGTGTACGGGGCGGTGGCACCGGTCACGGTCACATCGCCGAGCACGCCAGCCAACGGGAAGCCGATGGTGTCGGCGAACACGTCGCCCGAGAAGTCAAAAGTCGTGTGCTTGGTAAGCTGAACCTCACCGTAGGTCTCTACCATGCTGCCGCGAAGACCCTTGTCCTGCGCCAGCTTGATAACGTCCTTGGGGGTCGGCGGACTCACCGGAATGAAGGCGGTAGCGGCGACCGGAGTTCCCCAAGTGGCTTCCTTGGCGATACCGATTACCGTCTGTGCTGTGGGGCGAATGCCAGTCATGCGTTACATCCCCTCCAGGGGCAGGGTCTCGTGAACGGTCGGGACGGCCCCGGGAGTCGGCTCCCAGCGGGCATCCGGGGCGGCGTCCAGCTCGGCCACCAGGCCGGGCGTCGCGTGGACCCCAAGGGACGGGTAATACAGGTCGGTTTCACCCGTGTACGTGAAGGCAGGCATGCGCCACTCCCTCCACCGCCCGAATTCGGGCGGTGCTAGATGCGGTTGAAGCACTCAATTTCCAGCTCAGCCGTGACGCGTCGGCCCATGTGCCCGGGGTCCTCCTCGGGCTCGATATCGCAACCGGCCGGGTGGGAAATGAGGACCAGCCCGCCGAGTGAGGGATCATTACGGACGATGGCGCAAATTGCGTCACAGATGGCGCTACAGCGCTCATAGGCGTACTGCGGGTCGTCTCCACCCCGGAATACGTCAACGGTGATGGTGACCGTGTAACGCTCGCTGAGCCAGCCAGCGCCACCCCCGCCCACCAGGGTCATAGGGTCCATCTTGTTGTGCGTCTTGCCGATGGCCACAATGTCGTCCGGCTGGCCGGGGCCCGGGGCGTCGTAACAGACGAGAATGCCCGCCGTGGGGTCGCTCGGGTCGGCCGTGAGTTGTGCCGCGCACTGGTCGTGAAGGTACTTGCGCGCCTTCGGCGGGGTCATGGTGGGAATGGTCATTAGGCGATCCCTGGCGCTCGGCGGAACGGGGCCCACAGCTCAACTACGCGGTCCGGCAGGGCAAAACCCATAGAGACGCCCATGGCCTCTCCGTCCATGCCAGCGTTGCCGAACTTCGGCCGTCCGCCCTGCTGCGTCTGCTGCCACAGGTGGCGGATCAACTCCAGCGCACCAAGACGCACCGTGAAGGGAATCTGACCCGAACGTCCGGCCGTGTAGACCAACTTGACGTTTTTGGAGCCGACGGCGAACTGAGCGGGGCCGCCACCGAAGGTACGGCGGGTGATCTGCCCGGACTGGTAATCGACCGTGAACGCAAACGCGTTCATCTGCGTGCCAAGTGCCTGCTCAGTGAGCGCGAAGCCTGACAAGCCGTAATACTCGGTGCAGCTCTGGACGCTGGCCAGCGGGAGCCAGTCCGGGCTGATGGTCGTGACTCCCCCGTTGAAAAACTCTGTGTGCTGCTCCGGGAGGAAGGGCCCGCACACATCGCGCGCGAGGTCGGCAGCCGACAGGATGAAGCTCTGTAGTTCGTCGTCCTGCGTTGTGTCCGCCGGACGGATGTTGAGGTGCTTCTTGACCGACACCAGGTCTACGAACTGCTCGACACCGAGAGGCCGAACCGTGAACTGGTCTTCGTAGGCCCACCCGACATTCGTCCCCGTGGCCGTCCAGCGGACCAGCCAGACACCGGAAGTCGCGACGGATGAGACAACCCCCGTGTAGACCCCTGAACCCACGCTAGCGGTCGCTGGAGTGGTCGTGTGGCCCGTTGGGTCAGTGACCGTGAGAACGACCGCCAGAGACCCCGTGGAGACGTTCCCCGAGTCGTCCAGAACGGCGGGAGAGGTCAGCCCTACGTCCTGGCCCGTGTAGTACAGGACTTGAGCCATGCGTCCCCCTATCGGTAGCGGCGGTGGTGCCGGTGGCTTGAGGTCCGGCGATGGTGCCCGCTGGCATGCCTGCGGTGGTGCTGCGCCGCGCGGTGGTGGTGCGCCGCTTTACGGTGCTTGGCATGGTGGCGAGCATGGCTGTTGTGATGCCGGTGCACGTGCGTGCGGTGCTTCCGGTGATGCCGGAGCGTGTGGCGATGCGCGGACTTCCGGCGGTGCTTCGCAAGGTGTTTTGCGTGCCGCTGGACGTGTCGCTTGTGCGTCAAGTGCCGCTTGTGCGTCAGGTGGTGGCGCTTGACCTTGTGCGCCGCATGGTGGCGCGTCGCCTTGAGTCGCCTCAACGGCTTGAGGTGCCGGAGGCCCTTGGAACGGTGGCGAGCGTGGCTAGCGTGGCGCTTCGCGTTGCGTCGGTGCGCGCTCTTCGCTCGCCGTAGGTGGTGCTGCGCACTGTGCTTGCGCTGGTGTGCGTGCGGCCGGTGGCCGGTGTGAGTCTTGCGTGCGCGCTGCAAGTGCCGGTGGAGGTGCCCGTATTGGGTGATCAATGCGGACACCTCCACTCGGCGGGTCAGGCTAGAACGAAGGTGCGGTCAGGCCGGTCCCGTTGATGGTGCTGATGGACTTCGGGTACCGGGCCGCCTGGAACGACATGTAGTTGTAGAGCCGGACGAAAACCGAAAGCTGGTTGGCGAACGTCTGGGCGAAGGCTTCCGCCTTGACGTTGCCCTCCCACAGGATCAGATCCGCCATGCGGGCGACAATGATCACGTCCTGGTTGGTGCCAGCACCAAGGTTGGTCGGGATCGTGGCGTCCACGTAGACCGGCAGACCCATGATGTGGCCCACGTAGCCCTGCGAGGCCACCGCGCCAGCGTTCGCCATGGCGTTCATGGGGCCAGCAGTGTCCGGGACCACCAGCGGGCGGTTCTGGCCGTCCAGCGAGGCGAGGCACCACGCCCACCGCGAGGGGTGCATGATGATGGTGTCCGGCGGCAGGTATCGGTTGGTGTGCACGGACTGAATCGCACCGGCAAGCTTGCTGTAGAGCAGGCCCAGAGTCGGCGACGCGGACGTGAACGTAATGGCGTTGGTACCCGCCAGGGTCAGGAGACCGGTCGGCTGGCCGTTGGAGCCAGTGCCGGACAGGACAAGCTGGTTGAGCTGAACGGCATAGGCGGCAGCGAGGTCCGACAGGATCACGTCGTCAATGTTCAGTGGGCTCTGCTCAATGAGCTGGAGAGACACCGTCTGACCACCGGCCACGGTGGTGATGCCGGAGTTGACCGAAGTGGTCGTCAGGTCGGTCTGCTGGACGCCAGTGTTCTGCGTCTGCTGAGTGGCCACCTGAGTACCGGTGTTGATCTTCGGAATGTTGATGCTGTCGGTGCCGGGCGGCAGCGGGAAAGTCGGGGTCAGGTTCGCAGTGATCCGACCCGGGCGGGCCAGCTTGACGAATTGGTCCTCCAGCCAGCGAGGCGGGACGAACTCACCACCAGCGCCGTTCACGGTGGTAAGCGCACGGGCCTCCAGTGCTCGGCCCCGGTCGTTGCGGACCAGCCGGTCCATGGCGTCGCGGTCGCCCTTGTTGCGGGCCATGTGGAGGTCACGGAAGTACGACCGGCCACCGAGACCGGAACGGTAGATCTCGGGCTCAGTGACCTGGAAGCCAGACGGGGACGGCGCGTATCGCTTCGCCATCTCGGCGGCAGCGTCGTCCGCCCGAATCTGCTCGTCCAGCTCCTTGGCACGCGCGTCCAGCTCGCGAACCTCGGTCTCCAGGGCATCGAAGGTGCTCGACTCGGTCTCGGAGAGGCCCCGAGACTCGCCCTTGGCGGCGTCCAGAAGCTTAGTCAGCTCCTCATTCTTGGCGGAACGCTTGGCCAGAATGTCGGCCACGGCTTCGCGCTTGTTCATGCACTTCTCCTTGAGAGAGCACCGCCCGAATTCGGGCGGTGGATTAGATGTTCAGCGCGCGAAGGCGTGCGCTGTAGAGGGAGAGGTCAGCGGCACGAGCCGCCTCGGGGGCAGGGGCCGCTTCGGCCTCCAGCTCCTCCAGGTACCGGCGCAGGCGGTCAGTGGGAACGGAGCGAAGGAACGCGTCCATATCCCGGCCTCGCATAGTCGCGCCAGCGGTAGCTGGGTTTGCGCCGTAGTTCACGGCGCTTACGTCGCCCTTGTTGAGGTCAACTTCCGTGATATCGCGCTGAGTCCAGTCCGGTGACCATTCCTGAGCGGTGACGCGGAATCCGAAACTCATCTCGTCTACGTCGCCGCGCTCCATGGCCACCTGGAGGTCCAGGACCGACGGAGAGCGCGGGTCAAGGTCGGCCTCAACGTGGAGGCCGGTGGAGTCCTCAGCGAGGCGGAGAGTGCCGCTCTTGGTCCGTGCGAGCGTGAGCCCGCCGTGATTGACGACGAACGGCACATCGGCCCCTGCGGCCAGGGTGCGCGCGAAGGCACCCCGACGAACTACCTCGCTGTAGTCGCCGAGCCAATCGCTCATTTCGTATGGCGACTCAGTGACGGAGGCATAGCCGGTGAAGCGCAGAGTCTTACCGCCAAAACCGTCGTCCAGCGCCCGAAGCTCAATGCCCTGGTAGGCAGCGCTGCGGGTCTCAACTACGTTCTGGCGCTCTGCGCGTGCGGAAAGATCATTCATTACAAAACCGCCCCTAGTGCGTCCGCCTTGGGAGCGGAGGACGACGCCTCGGTGTCCTTCATTGGCTTGACGTTGGAATTGAGCGGGGCTGCGATGTCGTCGCCACCCTCAACGGGGCCGTAGTTCTCAAGCGCCCGAATTTCGTTGGTCGTGAGGATGGCAGCGGAGCGGGCAGCGCCGTAGACGGCGTAACGGCCAGCGGTGTCCGTGCGGAGAAGCGCGTCAGCGTTGAACTTCGCGGTGTGCGGGCGGGCCAGCATGGCCGACCACGCGTCCTCAATCCGACCGAGCCACGGGGACAGCGTGTAGGCAAGGAATCCGATTCCCTGCTGTTCAATACCGGTACCCCACGATGTGGTTTTGTCCACCTGGCCGAGCATGTGCGGAGGAATTCCGAACAACATTGCCATGTCCAGGTTCTGCGCGGCACGCGTACCGAGGAATTGGGCATCGTCCGGGGTCACGGAAATGGGTTTCCACTCAGCGCCACCCGAAAGCACGCCGACCGTATGGGAATTGCTCAGCCCGCCATGCGAGGCGGTAAACGATTCCTTGAGGCCGCGCGCACGTTCCTTGTCCAGGTCGCCAGGCACGTGAATGATGCCGGACATATGCGCGCCCTGCCCGAAGAAGCGGGCCCCGAACTCCTCGGCGGCCAGCCCGAGGCCGATAGCCTGCTTGGCATGCGTGATGACGCTGATACCGGTTGGGGATTCCGGATAGGTCATCCCCATGATGTGGACCACATCGAATGCGTCCACCGGAACCCGGTCAATCTTGTATTCGCGCTCGCCCTTGTCGTTGAACTGACAGTCCACGCGGTCCGGATGGAGCACGCGCAGGCGGTTAGGGCGGTTCAAATGGTCGCGCGAAAGCACGAGACAGTACGCGTTGCCACGCAGCAGCAGAGACACCATGATCTGAGAGATGCCGAGACGACGCGTCGGCATTCGGGTGTCGTTCGCACCGCCGAACGGGTCGGCGACCACCAGCGGCGGCGGTTCGATGGTCTTCCGAATCGCGCCATCCGTGCGGACGGCATCGAAGGGAAGATTAGCCACGGCGTCCGAAAGAATGCGCACACAGGCAGACACGGCAATGAGCTGCATTGCAGTGTCCTCGGTGACCGGCACGCCAGAGGCGGCCACAGCCGCGAGGCTGCCGTTCGACGGGATAGCCCAAGGGTCACCACCGCCGGATGGTGCGTAGAGACGCTTCTCTACCGCCCGACGGAAGATGCTCACCGGTCAATCACCCACCCAATCAGGATCAGGGCGACGCCGAGCAGTAGCACGCCAGCGGCCACGTTCCACGACCAGACAGCGCCAACGACACAGCCGATACCGGCCACGTCGGAGACTTCGGACAGCACGCGGCGTGTGATGCGTATGTGATTCACACGTCCTCCTACGTGCAGGGGACCACTGCCCGAATTCGGGCGGTGGGGTCTATAGGTCGCTCCATGACCAGAACTGCGCCTCCGGCGCGCGCTCGGGCTCTTGGCAAGCACGGTCAAGGCCCATGACGGCCGCAACGGCTAGGTCAATCTTTCGGGGAGAGCCCTTGGCATCCTTGGAGAGGCGGGAGCCGCGCGAATCGGTGCGAATGACAGCGTTTCCGATGTGGCGGGCCAGCCTGCGATCACCGGAATGCGTGTGAGAGCGGTTCATGACGCTCTCATAAAAGCGCTGTGTGGCCGGAACCATGCGCGTGGGGCTCTGCGGGAACTCGACCACGGGCAAGCCCTCGGATTCGAGCACCTGGTAGGAGCGGGCCCAGCGGAAAGGGTCACATACGATTTCGCGAACCTGCCAGCGGCGGCATGCCTTACGGATTTCGTCCTCAACGTCGATGATCGGGACGGCCCAGTCATTGCCGGTTCCGGTGGGCTTTTCCCACGCGGCCACAACGTCGATGTGGGGCTTATCGTCCTCGTGCTGAGGGCAGGAAACGACCACCAGGGCCGTTGAGTCGTTGTTGAATGAGCCGTCAAACGACAGCACGACTTCGGAACCGTCCGGGATGGTCACGGACTGGTCTTCGCAGCCTTCCCAAGAGCCAGCTGGAAGCCACGCCTGCGCGGTGGAAGTCCACTGGTTGAGGCGCTTCGTCCGAAATTCGTTCTCGGGAGTACGCAACACCGCCGCTTCGAAGTCTTCGGCGGCCACAATGTCGCCGTAACCGGGGTTAGCGGCCTCCCAGACAGCGGGGTCGGTGTGGTCTGCGCCTTCCGGCGCGCCCCACCATTCGCAGTAGAACGACGGGTCTACGACCTCCCCGCTGGCTACGCGCTCGGCGTACTGGTACATGCCGTAACACAGGGAGTCCTGGCCGGTGGAATCCGACTTCACGCCAGCCGTGGTAATGCCGACCATCAGCGGCTCTGCGCGGGCACCCGTGGAGAGGGCCATAACATCCCACATCGCGCGGTTTGGCTGCGCGTGGACCTCATCGAACATAACGAGCGTGGCCGATAGGCCCTCTTTCGAGAACGCTTCGGCCGAGAGCACGCGGTAGACACTGCCGGTGGCAGGGAATTCGATGGCGTCGCGGTAGACGTTGAACATGCCGGAAAACTCCGGCTGTAGGTCGATCATCTTCTTGGCGGTGCCGAAGACAATCCGAGCCTGCTCCTTGTCGGCAGCGCAGGAATAGACCTCGCCGCCATGCGGACCAAAGGCGAGGCCGTACAGCGCGATGCCTGCGCCGAGTGCGCTCTTGCCGTTCTTGCGAGGCATGCCTATGAGGGCCTGGCGGTGCTTGTACCGGCCGTCCGCGCGTCGCGCGAACAGTCGGCCCAGCATGTCGCCCTGCCAGGGCCGGAGGACCATCGGGCCGCCCGTGGGGCCACCAACGGAATCCTTGGTGATCTTGAGGAACTGAGAGAAGGAACCGAAGTCCGGTCCGTCCCCCCGCTCGATCTCCGCCAGGCTCACCGGAGTGACGAACAGAGGCTTGGGGGTCAATTCGTCACCCTTCCAGCACGGTCGGCGAGCATCTGTTCAAAGGCGGACCGGGCCTTGACCTCAGCGAGGCCCATACGCGTCCGGTCCGCTGGCGTGAGGCCGAGCGAAGCGGCTACGCGGTTCATCTGGACCTCAAGCGTGGACAGCATGGCGACCACGGGGTTTGCCACAAGGTGGCCGTCCCCTGGACGCTCGATCAGAAGGCCATACTCGGTAACGGCGGCCATCATGAGCGCGCGCCGGTCGGCCATCTCGCACAGCATCGTGAGCGTGTGGCGATCCGACGGAGCCAACCAAGCCTTGGTGGTGGCCGTGACGGCCCCCCACAGCTCTATACCGGCCTCCGAGAGGCCCGGTGGGGTGTCGGCCCCGGTAGCCGGTAGCGGCGTCACAGAGGCCAGCTCAGGCAGCGAGCGCTTGCCAGGGTTACCGAGCTTGCGCTTCTTCTCGTTTGGCATTGGGGGCGGGCCTGGCATGCGCACGCCTCCTTTTATGCACGCTCTGAGCTTCCTTGATCAACAAAAACCGACCCGCTAACCTGCGGCCGTGCGCGCGGGCATGGGGGCCGGGTCCGGAAGACGATCATGCATAGACATTCACCCACCCCCCTACCCCCGCATATATATGCAAGAGTCACACTTAGTAGCGGCCAAGCCGTTGAGGTGACGGTAGGTAGGGCGGCCAGCGCTAGGCTCTGTTGTCTCGCTTCCGACCGTTGCAAGCTCGGCAGAGGACTTGAGTGTTCTCTCTGGTATCAGTACCACCGAGAGCCTTTGGGATTACATGGTCCACAGTGAGGTCAGAGGACGAGTGCGCAGGCACTCTGTATCCAGGACACCACTCACCATAAATAGACCGGTGGCCCTCCAGCACAGCGCGTGATAGACGCTGCCAGGCAGAGCCGTAACCACGCTTGGTGGCGCTACCGCGCTGCCTATCGCGCATTGCCTGGTACTCGGCTTGGTGGAGGTCACATCTAGAAGGGTTGGAAGTGAGCTTCCCGCAGACCAAGCATGGTCGCCTAGGCACTCCAGCCAACCGGCATAGTCGGCGACGTACCGGCATTGATTGACTGCGGCGCTGGCGCAGGCTCAGGCGTGCAGTTGCATGCGGTCACCGGAGCGGTGCACGTGGAGGCATGAACAAGCGAAGCCTGCGCAAGCGAGATAGCGTGAGTCACGCACGCGAACAGCGCCGTAGTGGTGACGCTGGCGGTAGGCATGGGGCCAAAGACAGGCGGCGGCAGTGACGGATCAGCTAGTGCAGTGAGCCGGTCTCGGCGGTCCTGCTCGGCGGCAGTGATGCTGACCATCTCGGCGACCGTAGGGCGACGGACCCACTGGACAACGGCGGCAGCACCGCACGAAGTGCAAGCGGACACGGATGGTCACCATCCTTCGTTTTTGAACGCAAAGAAGCCACCGCCCGAATTCGGGCGGTGGTCGTGGAGGGAGACTAGGGCCCTGGCCGGATTTGAACCGACATTGCCACCGGGAGGGGTGGAGTGCTAGCCATTTGCACCACAGGGCGACTCGCTGGTGACCGATGGCCATCGGGTGCAGCGAGACAGGGGAGCTACCCCACAGGGGTTCCGCCCGGATTCGAACCGGGGTTACCCGCGCTCGCGGGCGGCCTGCCGTTAGCCGACGGAACCGAGACCCGCGCGCTCGAAACCGGGACGAGAGAGGGCGTCAACCGGGAGCCGCGCGGGAGTCTTGTATGCGCCGCACCGACACTCAGACCGCCCATTGTGCGGAGGGGTGCGCGGTAGTCGGTGGGGCGCTACCTATAAAGGGGTGGGAGGAATTCCTGCGGGGAGGGCCGCCGGAGGGCCGCATGACGGTATGACGTTCGGGGATGCCGTTTCGGTTTCTCTTATAGATGTTATGTGGAATCACGAATCAATGTCTCAACCGTCATACCGTCATGCCGAGAGGCAAGAAATATCGAAATGGAGCGCTCGCGCCTCGCCTCGCTGGCCAGAGAACGCGAAAAAGCCCCGACGGGTTCGCCGGGGCTGATTTTAGGTTAGGGTCACCTAAGTTACTGAGTGGTGACGGAGGTCACTCCTCCTCCGCCTCCTTCTGCGTGTGCACCCATTCGACCCGGACGCGCTGTGCCATCGCCTCCATCGTGCGCGGCTGTCCGCCACGGTGCGGTGCCTTGTAGAGCGTGATTCGGGAGATGAACAGCTTGAAGAAGGCGCGACGCTCCATCACGCTGGCACCGTGCCACCACGACCCCGGGCCGATCGGGTCGGCGTCCGGGTCGTCCCCGACCCACTCACCTAGCGGGAGTGCCGGAGCCTCCGCCTCCTCAAGGTCCGCTAGACGGGCCTCAACGGCCATCAGACGGCCCTCAAGGGTCTTCTCGGACCGGAGGAACCTTGCACGGCCCACAGAGGTCCTGAACCCGCCTTCGTCGCGCTCGTCGTACAGCTCCTCCAGCGCTGCCACGACCTCCGCCCGCTCGGCCACGATGCGGGACCGCTCGGCGGCCCTGTCCGGCCGCTCAGTGGCCCGCCCGAACCGCCGTGCCGCCTCCTGCAATACGTCGTGTGTGTCCGGGTCGCCGTCAGCGTTCTGGATCAGCGCGAACACGCGTCGCGCCACATAGTCGTCCAGCGCCGTCTGAGAGATTGAGACGTTCCCGGCATGCTTTCCCGGTTCGGGGTGGACACGAGAGCATCGGTACTGCCGGTAATGGGTACCGTGTCGGTTTGACATGCCGTGCGTCTTCAAGAGCGCGCCACACTCGCAGAGTGCGATACCGAGGCCGGTCACCAGAGACTGCCCCCGGTCAATCCGTTCACCGGTCCGGGTGCGCGTCTCTAGCCATTGCTGAATGGAGTACCAGGCTTCCGGCGTGATGATCTGCGGGTGCGCCGTGATCGGCTTCATGGTTTCCGGGTCGCGCTCAAGCTTGTAGCCGACGACGGTTGTTCCCGGTGTGCCGTCCTTGCGGGTGCCGTACTGCGGCTCTGCCGCGTAGCCAGCGATGCGGGGATCTTTGAGTACTCGGCGGATCATCTGCGCGGCCCACCGGCTATCGCTGAACTTCTTTCCGACTGTCTGTCCTCGCGTCGGAATGCCTTGCGCGTCCAGCTTGGCCGCAATGCTGGTGATGGACACACCTTCACCGCTGAACCACTGACCCTGGCCAAGAGGCTGGGCCGTGATGTCCTCGGCAATCTGCCGGATGACGGCCGCTTCGGATTCCTCTACCGCAAGCTTCTGGATGACCACAGGGCGGCCGTTCTCACGGGTGACAGTGTGCGGCTCCAGCCGGAAGCCGTACGGCGCTTTACCGCCCGTGTAGCCGCCCAATTCCCGGGCCAGCTTCTTAGCGCCGGATACGGCAACGCTCTTGTTTCGGCTTTCCTGGTGTGCGGCGTCGAGCCGCATAATCAGGTGGATGAGGTCCATAAGGTTGCCCTTGCGGAACTGCCCCTCGTTCACACTGACAATGGTTACGCCGAGATTCAGCAACTCGGAGACCACGGGGATAGCGTCCAGCGGGTCAATCCGAGAAAAGCGGGCGACGTAGTAAACCACGATCATGTTGATTCGACCGGCGCGGCAGTCGTTGAGCATCCGCTCAAAGACCGGGCGCACTTTCCCGTCAAATGCCGACGTGCCTAGCTCCTCGTCGTAGCATTCGATCGCTACCGCACCGAGTGCTTTTGCCCGCTCAATGGACCGCTCCCGCTGATCCTCGGTCGATGCTTCGGACTGATTCGCCCTCTGCTCGGACTGCCGCGTGTAAACTCCCGCGTGTGTGGCCATGCCCCTTACCGCCCCTGGTGTCGCCATGGTGGGGAGTGTAGTCCCCTTTAGTAACGAACTCAAGGGCTACCTCCGCGCCCACCCCGAGGTCACCCGCCGCCACCACCCCGGCCTCCTCCCCACCGCCGCGGCCTGACCCTCCCCGGCACTCCGGCTCCGATCCGCCGGTGAGCAGCCCGACGGCCGCTCACCGGCGGATCAGGCAACCAGCCGGGCTTCCCGCCGCAGTTGGTGCAGCAGCCCTCGTCGTCCGCACGGCGCCGACGCTCCCGGCCGTCGTACTCGGCCGTCGTACTCGGCCGAACCCGCCGGGAAACTTCTACATGTCTGTAGAGTTCTGGTGACATGGGAAGCCGCTGCTTCCGTGGCCGCGGGCTGCGAAGCAGCTGCCCGCGAGCCAGGGAGAGAGATGGCACACCGTCAACAGGAACACTCCGGTGCGACTCCGCGTCTCCGGGGCGCGCCGTGGCAGCCCCCGGAGGAAGAGGTGCGCCGGGTCTACCAGCCGGTCGAGGTCCACCACCAGGACGGGACCTGGGCAGTCGGCAGGATCAACGCGTGGTGGCATCCGGCCGGTGGCCAACCGTGGTGCCGCGTCAGGACCATCGGCAGCGGCGAGGCCCCGAAGTGGATGCCCTTCGACCCCGAGCAACTGGTCCTGCTCCCGGTCACGGGCACCTGACGGAGCAGGTGGACAGTCCTCGCTCCGGCGGGGCTGCTGCGACGACTTGCCCCGGGCCCCGCGCAACGCCCGCCCCGGCGCCCGGGGCTACGCCGGGGAGTCCCCGCTGCCGCTCGGCTCCAGGCAGCTGAGCAGGAAGGGAGCCACGCCTCGTTCGAGCAGAGCCACCCGCCACGCTTCGCGGGCCAGCAGAAGGCTGTCCGGGGTGGACTCGGGGGCGGGATTCTCGGCCAGCGCGGCAGAGCGCTGGCGGGCCGCCGTGACGAGCAGCCCGCCCACACCGGCGAAGGCGCTGGCCGCGGCGACTATCGCGGCGGTCCAGGCGGCTTCCACCACCGAGTCGGCCAGCCGTCGTTCGGAGTCCGCAAGTCTGAGGATGCAGCCGAGCAGGCAGAGCACCACCGCGGCGGTGCCCGTCAGAACCGGTGCGAAGACCGCGAGTGCGCCCATCAGTCCACCTCCACCATGGCGGGTGCCGTGGCCGCCCTGCGGGCGTCCGCCGAGCGTGCCGGCCAGGTCGGCGGCTGCGCGGAGTCTCGCGTACTCGCCGTACTCCTCCGCCGCAGTCGCCGCGATCTCGGCGGCGGCCGCCCTCGCCAGGGTGCGGAGGTCCTCGATGCCGGGGCCGTCGGCGCTGCGCGCGACCGCCTCGCGGATGCGGTCGGCGGCCAGTGCCTGGGCGAGCGCACGCTCGAAGTCGGCCCGGTCCTGCTGCAGAAGCTGGGGAGTTACGTCCATAGCTGTCCCCCGATGCGTTGGGTGGCGCGAGAACCGTGGCCGCCGCAGTGGGCGGCACTGCGGTGAGGGTGTCCTCGGTCCGCTCGTCGCCATCGCGCCCGGTCGCAGCGCCTCGTCGGCCGGCAAAGCGCCGGCGCCCTTGGCCGGTGGGACTCCCATGCCTCCCTCCAACGGCTCCCCACGCTGGACTCGGCCAGACGTTTGCATTTCGCGGCGCACTGAATCTACAGCAGTGTAGAGGATTTGGGCGGCCGCCGAAGGCGGAGGGGAGGCCGGGCCTCGGCTGCGCGATGCCCGCATTATCGGCTCATTGGCTCATCGGAACCGTCGGCTCACTAGGATGGGGGCGCCTGTCGCGCGCATGGGCAAGCCTGCTGGAAGGGAGACACCATGGACGAGGACAGGGGCAGCCTCATCGGACACCCCCGCAAGCGCGGCCAGGGCGAACTCGAAAGCCAGGTCCTGGAGGTACTCAGGAGCGCCCCGGGGCCGGTCACCGCGAGCTGGGTGCAGCAGCGCCTCAGCGGCGAGCTGGCCTACACCACGGTCATGACCATCCTCTCCCGGCTGCTCGTCAAACAGGCGGTCTCCCGCAGCCGTTCGGGCCGGGTGTACCTGTGGCTGGCGGCCTCCGACGCGGCCGGGTTCACCGCGATACGGATGCGCAAACTGCTCGACACCGAGGCCGACCGCGGTGCGGCACTGGCCAGCTTCGTCAGCGCACTGCTCCCCGAGGACGAGCAGCTGCTGCGCGCGCTGCTGGACGGCGCGGCGGACGGGCGTGAGCGCTGAACCATGGGTGTCTTCGTCTTCCTCCCCCTCATCCTGCCCCTGACGGCCCTGCCGATCGCGCGTCTCGCCGAACACCACCTCCACCCGCGGAACGCGGTCCGGCTGCTGACCTGGATCAGCGTGATCATGGCGGTGTGCAGCACGCTCTGCCTGGGGCTGCTCTTCGTGGTCGGCACGGCGCAGATCCCGGGAAACCCGCTGCCGGACAACTGGTCCGACCCCGAGGTGCGCGCGGCGGTGCCCTTCCACGAGGAGGTCGGCACGGCGGCGGTGATCGTCCTCGTCACCGTCCTCACCACCTGCTCGACGACCCTCCGACGCCACCTCCGGATCCGGGTGCGCGCCCAGCACGCGCTCGAGTTCGTGCCGCGCGACACCGACCTCGCGGTGCTGCCGGACGAGAACCCGTACGCCTACGCGGTACCCGGGACGCCGGGCCGGATCGTCGTCTCCACCGGCATGATCGACAGCCTTGCGGCCGACGAGCGCCGGGCCCTGATCGCACACGAGCGCTCCCACCTGGCCAACCACCACCACCGCTACCTGATGGCGACCCGGCTGGCCAGCTGCGTCAACCCCTTCCTGCGTCCACTCCAGCAGGCCGTCGCCTACAGCACCGAGCGCTGGGCCGACGAGGAGGCGGCGCACGTGGTCGGCGACCGCCGGGTGACCGCCCGCGCGGTCGCCAGGGCCGCCCTGGTCTCCCGCCATCTACCCGCGCCGGGATTCGCCGCCTTCGCCGCCCCCGGTCCCGTCCCGCGGCGAGTGGCCGCCCTGCTCAACCCCGAGGTGCTCCCCGAGACCTGGCCCCCGGCGCACAGCCCGGCCGGCCTCGCCGCGATGGTCGCCGCCGCCGGCACCGCGGCGTCGGCGCTCTCCGCCCTCAATGCGGCCGTCGCCCTCCTCCTCGTGCTCAAGGCCGCGACGCCCCTGTAGCCGACGGCGGTCGGCTGCAGGGGCGCGGCAATCAGTGGCGGTCAGCGGCGGTCAGTCGACACAGGGGATGTTGCCCGCCTGGACGGCAGGGCCCTGCATCTGGAGCGTGGCAGCGGGATCGGGGGCGTTGTCGCCACCGCTGCCCTGGCCACCGCTGCTCTGGGCTCCGCCATCGGCGGCGGGGACGGTGTAGCCGGTGCCGAGGATCACCCGGATGTGTCCGGCGGGGACGGCGCTGGAGGCCGTCGCGGTGACCCCGTAGCGGGCCGCGACCTGTTCGGCGCCGTCCTTGGCGCCGGTTCCGTAGGTGACGGTGGTGGTCCGGGGACGGGTGGTGGCCTCGCCGGTCTTTCCGGCCTTGAGCCCGAGGTCGGTCAGGGCCTTGGACTCGTTGGCGGCGGCCTTGGTGACCGCTGAGGCGTTGTACACGTCCACCGTCTCCGGCTCCTTGAACGCCGCCTCCACCACGGCGGGCGCGGAGGGCTCCGCGGCCGCGTTCGGGTCGGTGGCCGCGTCGGTCGCAGCCGGGGTGGGCGCGGGCTCCCGGCCGCCGAACAGCTGCTGGACGATCCGCTTCAGCTTGTCGGGGCTGACCTGGTTGACGTCCTGGCCGCCGATGGTCGCGAACTTGTCGATCGGCAGGGTGTTGAACTCGACGTTGCCGCCGGTGAGGTTGGGCGCCTGCTGGGCGAAGTCCAGGATGTTCCACTGGTTGTCGATGACCACGTCCTTCTTCACCACGTCGAACAGGCTCTGCATCCTGCCGAGGTCGCCGATGACGCCGTCCTGCTTGAGCTTGTACTCGACGGAGGAGATGAACGCCTGCTGCCGGTGGGTGCGGTCCAGGTCGCCGTTGAGCAGGTGGTGCCGCTGACGGACGAAGGAGAGCGCCTGGGCCGCGTCGAGCCGGCTGTGACCGGCGGGCAGCTTGAGACCGGTGCCACCGCCCTCGTGGGTCGCCGTCCTGGACACGATGGGGTCGTCCACGGGGTGGTTGAGGCAGACCTCGATCGGCTGCACCGCCTTGGCGATGTCGTAGAACCCGAGCAGGTTGACCTCGGCGAAGTGGTCGATCGGGATGTTGAGGAGCTTCTGCACGGTCTGGATGGTGGCCGAGCGGCCCGCCTCGCGGCTCTGGTGCTCCAGGTCCGCCTGGGAGAGCCCCTTGCTGCCGAGCTTGTCCTCGGCCATGCTCTTCGCGATGCCGTAGGCCTCCTTGACCTTGTGCATCCTGCCGTCGGCTCCGTAGGTCTGCACCCAGTCGTCGCGCGGGATGGACACCGCCTGCACCTTCCCGCTCGGGGGAATGTGCAACACGATCAGGGAGTTGGTGTTGTAGCCGCCGATGTCGCTGGAGCCGGCGTGCAGTTCGTCCTCGACGAACTGCTTGGGCAGGTCGTTGCCGTTCATGTCCTTGCGGCTGTCCAGACCGATCAGCAGCAGGTTGACCGCGTTGTCGAGGTGCGGCGGCGCGTCCTTCTTCGCCTCGCCCAGCGCGTTGGACGTGGTCATACCGTCGGTGAGGTTCTTGACCTCGTACCAGGTGAAACCGCTGGCGCCGAGCACCGCGAGCGACACGGCGCAGGCCGCCGTCCGCCCCGCGACCACCATCGGCGACGTACGCGACCCGGCCACCCTGCCGCCGCGCTGCCTGCCGGACCTGTTCTCAGCCACGACGGCCCCTTCCACTCCGAACGCTCCTGACCACGATCACCAGCAGCGCGGCCGGTACGGCCGCCGCCATCACCGGGAAGGCATGCACCACCCAGCGCAGTGCACCCGTCGCCAGGGCCTTCCCCTGGTACTTGTCCCCGTGCACGAGGTACTCGGTGCCCGAGGCCACCGCCAGCACCACCGCCGGCGCGGCAGCGGTCACCCACCACCAGCCGGCCCGGCTGCTGACGGCCGCCGCCAGCGCGGTGCCGAGCACGGCGCACACGGCGAAGACCGGGCCCACTCCGGATCCGGTCACCTCGTCCACCAGCGCACCCAGTACCGGCAGACCGATCGCCGGAAGCGCTGCGGGCAGTCGACCGCTGCCGGACGGCTCGGCGCGCCGCGCGCGCTCCCGCACCGGCCCGCTGTCGCCGCGCACGCCGTCGGCGTCCGCCCCACCCCCGCGCTGCGAGGGCACAGCAGACTCCTCGCGCCGCAGCTCTGCGCCGCCGTAGGGCGTACTCGCCCGCTGCCCCGCCATACACACCCCTTGTCCACTCGGCCACCGCGTGCGCCGCGCTCCGCCCCCGGGACACCCGGAGGCACGAAATTGCGCCGGTCACGATTGCCGAGGCGCGAACCACTCATGGACCAGTACGGCGAACAAGGCGCGCGAACCGGCCCCCGAGATCTTCTACAAGCCTGTAGAGATCGAGCGAAGCATACAAACCCAATTCAGCAAAGTCATACAACGCCTTCCACGAGGCCGGCGTCGGGCCGCAACTGGACCGCCGAGCAGGCCGTCGAGCAGGCCGTCGAGCACGCCACTTCGCACGCCGGGGGTGACGTACAAGCCCACCCTCGGTGGACCGGGCCCGGGCGGCGGTGTCACACTGACGCTGTCACAGCAGCGCTGCTGCAGCAGAATCAGGTTCCCTCGGGTCAGCGTGAGGTCTACGTTTCCATGACAGCGACGACTCCGGCCGGGCCACCGCGGCTCACCGTCGACGAACTGGCCGCCCGGGCCGGGGTGACGGTGCGGACCTTGCGGTTCTACAGCGCCAAGGGGTTGCTGCCGCCACCGGAGTTGGGGCCGCGCCGGGTCGGACTGTACGGGCCCGAGCACCTCGGACGGCTGGAGCTGATCGAGGAGTTGCAGCGGCAGGGGCTGACGCTGGCGGCGATCGAGCGGTATCTGGCACAACTGCCGGAGGACATCAGCTCCTTGGACCTGGCCATCCACCGGGCTCTGGTGGCGTCCTGGACTCCGGAGGCCGCCGAGGAGGCCACCCGCGAGCAGTTGGGGCGGCGGGCCGGGCGGGCGCTCTCGGACACCGATGTGGACCGGCTGGCCGCGATGGGGGCACTGCACCGCACCGGTGACCCCGAGGTCTTCAAGATCGACCCTGGTCTACTGCCGCTCGGCGTCAGGGTGTTGGACGTTCCCATCCCGCTGGAGACCCTGGTCGCCGCCCGCGCGGTCGTCCGGCTGCACAGCCAGGCGACGGCGCACGACCTGCACCGCCTGTTCCGCGAGACGGTCTGGAAGCCGTACCGGGAGAGCGATCCGCCACCGGCGGAACTGGAGCGGATGAAGGAGCTCACCGACCAGATCCAGCCGATGGTGGTTCAGGCCCTGGTGACGGCCTTCCAGCGCTCGCTCGCGGACGAGCTGGCCGCGCGCCCGGAGTGAGCGCGCGGCCGCACAGCGCACCGTGATATCAGCAGTGCGACGAGAAGAAGCCGACAGGCGCGGCGTGCTCGGAAAGATGATCGGGCTGACGCCGTCAGTCCTTGAAGCTGCCGCCTTCGGCCGCCATCCGCTCCAGCAGCGCGGGCGGGGAGAAGCGTTCGCCGTACGCGGCCGCCAACTCCTTTGCGCGGGCGGTGAATCCGGCCGGGCCGCCCTGGTAGCCGTTGATGTACTGGAGCACACCACCCGTCCACGCCGGGAAGCCGATGCCGAGGACGGAGCCGACGTTGGCGTCCGCGACCGAGGTCAGTACGCCCTCCTCCAGGCAGCGCACCGAGTCGAGCGCCTCCGCGAAGAGCATCCGCTCCTTCATGTCCTCGAACGGGATCTGCACCTCCGGCCGAGCGAAGGCCTCCCGCAGGCCCGGCCACAGGCGGGTGCGGCGGCCCTCCTGGTACTCGTAGAAGCCGCCGCCACCACTGCGGCCGGGGCGGTCGAAGTCGTCGAGCATCCGGTCCATCACCGCGTCGGCCGGGTGCTCCGTCCAGGTGCCGCCCGCCTCCTCGATCGCGCGGCGGGCCTCGTTGCGGATCTTGCGGGGCAGGGTGAGGGTCAGCTCGTCCAGGAGCGAGAGCACCTTGGCGGGGTACCCGGCCTGGGCGGCGGCCTGTTCGACGGAGACCGGGTCGGCTCCCTCGCCGACCATCGCCACGCCCTCGTTAATGAACTGGCCGATGACGCGCGAGGTGAAGAAGCCGCGCGAGTCGTTCACCACGATCGGCGTCTTGCGGATCTGCCGCACCAGGTCGAAGGCGCGGGCCAGCGCCTCGTCACCGGTCTCCGGGCCACGGATGATCTCCACCAGCGGCATCTTGTCGACCGGCGAGAAGAAGTGCAGACCGATGAAGTCGGCGCTGCGGGTGACGCCTTCGGCGAGCAGACCGATCGGGAGGGTGGAGGTGTTGGAGCAGAGCAGTGCGTCGGGCGCGACGACCTCCTCGATCTCCCGGAACACCTTGTGCTTGAGCTCCGGGTTCTCGAAGACGGCCTCGATCACCGCCTCGCAGCCCGCCAGATCGGCGGCGTCGGCGGTCGGCGTGATCCGGGCGAGGAACTCCTCCCGCTCGGCCGCAGTGGTCCGCCCGCGCGCCACCGCCTTGTCCAGCAGCCCTGCGGAGTAGTCCTTTCCGCGCTCGGCGGCCTCCAGGCTGACGTCCTTGAGCAGCACCTGCATCCCGGCCTTGGCGCAGGAGTGCGCAATGCCCGCGCCCATCATCCCGGCGCCGAGGACGGCGACCTTGCGCACCTCGCGCGCCGGTACGTCCTTGGGCCTGCCCGCACCGGAGTTGACGGCCTGCATGTCGAAGAAGAACGCCTGGATCATGTTCTTGGCGGTCTGCCCGCAGGCCAGCTCGGTGAAGTACCTGGACTCGATCACCAGCGCGGTGTCCACGTCCACCTGAGCGCTCTCCACGGCGGTGGCCAGGATGTTGCGCGGAGCCGGGTAGGGGGCACCGGCCAGCTGCTTGCGCAGATTCGCCGGGAAGGCCGGGAGGTTGGCGGCGAAGGCAGGGGTGGACGGGGTACCGCCGGGGATCTTGTAGCCCTTGACGTCCCAGCGCTGCACGGACTCCGGGTTGGCGGCGATGAAGGCGCGCGCCTTGGCGAGCATCTCCTCTGCGGTGGTGGCGAGTTCGTCCACCAGGCCGATCTCCAGCGCCTGCGCCGGACGGTACTGGCGGCCCTGGAGCAGCACCTTGAGCAGGGCATCGGTGATGCCGAGCATCCGCACCGTACGGACCACACCGCCCCCGCCGGGCAGCAGGCCGAGGGTCACCTCGGGCAGCCCGATCTTGCTGCCGGGGGCGTCGAGCGCGACGCGGTGGTGGCAGGCGAGGGCGATCTCCAGTCCACCGCCGAGGGCGGCACCGTTGACGGCGGCGACCACGGGCTTGCCGAGCGTCTCCAGGGTGCGCATGGCCCGCTTGAGACGCAGCGTGTTCTCGAAGAACTCGCCTGCCCGCTCGGGCTGGACGGCGGAGAGCATGTGCAGGTCGCCACCGGCGAAGAAGGTCTTCTTGGCGGAGGTGACGATGACGCCGCGCAGGTCCTCGGTGGCCTTGAGGCGCTCGACCACGGCGACGAAGGCCTCGGTGAAGGCGGCGTTCATGGTGTTGACGGACTGGGCCGGGTCGTCGAGGACGAGGGTGACCACGCCCTCCTCGTCCTGCTCCCAGCGGATGGCGGTTGCTTCAGTCATGTCGGAAGTCCTCGGGGAGTCAGGGGTGTTCAGACGCGCTCGATGATGGTGGCGATGCCCATGCCGCCGCCGACGCAGAGGGTGGCCAGGCCGTAGCGCAGGTCACGGCGCTCCAGTTCGTCGATCAGGGTGCCGATCAGCATCGCACCCGTCGCACCGAGCGGGTGGCCCAGGGCGATCGCGCCGCCGTTGACGTTCACCTTGTCGTGGCTGAAGCCGAGTTCGCGCATGAAGCGCAGGGCGACGGCGGCGAACGCCTCGTTGATCTCGACCAGGTCGATGTCCTCGGCGGTGAGCCCGGCCTTGGCCAGCGCCTTGCGGGTGGCCGGGGCGGGCCCGGTGAGCATGATGGTCGGTTCGGAGCCGGAGACGGCGGCCGAGACGATCCGGGCGCGCGGGCGCAGCCCGTACCGCTCGCCGATCTCGGCCGAGCCGATGGCGACCAGCGCGGCGCCGTCCACGATGCCCGAGGAGTTCCCGGCGGTGTGGACGTGGTCGATGGACTCGACCCAGTGGTACTTCTGCAGTGCGACCGCGTCGAAGCCGCCCGCCTCGCCGATGGCCGCGAAGGAGGGCTTGAGGCGGGCCAGGGTCTCCACGGTGGTGCCGGGGCGGAAGAACTCGTCGCGGTCGAGCACCACAAGTCCGTTGCGGTCCTTGACCGGCACCACCGAGCGGTCGAACTTGCCGTCGGCCCACGCCTTGGCGGCCCGTGCCTGGGACTCGGCGGCGAAGGTGTCCACATCGGTGCGGGAGAGGCCCTCGATGGTGGCGATCAGGTCGGCGCCGATGCCCTGCGGGGCGAAACCGACCTGGAAGCTGGTCATCGGGTCCATCGCCCAGGCGCCGCCGTCCGAGCCCATCGGGACGCGGGACATCGACTCCACGCCGCCGGCCAGGATCAGGTCCTCCCAGCCCGAACGGACCTTGGCCGCAGCCAGGTTGACGGCCTCCAGGCCGGAGGCGCAGAAGCGGTTCTCCTGGACGCCCGCCACCGAGTCCGGCAGCCCGGCGGCCACGGCGGCGATCCGCGCGATGTCGGAGCCCTGGTCGCCGAGCGGGCTGACGACGCCCAGCACGATGTCGTCGATGGCGGCGGGGTCGAGCCCGGGGAAGCGGGCCCGGATCTCGTGGATCAGGCCGACCACCAGGTCGATCGGCTTGGTGCCGTGCAGCGAGCCGGTGGCCTTGCCCCGGCCGCGCGGGGTGCGGATCGCGTCGTAGACGTACGCTTCGGTGGTCACGGGTGGATGCCTTTCAGGAAGTGTCAGCCGAGGCGGAAGGGTTCCCAGCCGGATCTCAGCCGGGCAGGAGGAGGTCTCAGCCGAGGAGGGAGCGGCCGATGATCTCTTTCATGATCTCGGTGGTGCCGCCGTAGATGGTCTGGATACGGCCGTCGGTGAACGCCTTGGCGACCGGGTACTCGGCCATATAGCCGTAGCCGCCGTGGAGTTGGAGGCAGCGGTCAGCGGTGCGCTTGTGGAGTTCGGTGGCCCACCACTTGGCCATCGAGGCATCGACCGGCGTGAGCGCGTAGCGGTTGTGCTCGGTGATGCAGCGGTCGACGAAGGTCCGGGTGACGGCGCACTCCGTGGCCAACTCGGCGATCTCGAACCGCACATGCTGCAGCTTGGCCAGCGGACGGCCGAAGGCGGTCCGGTCCTTGACGTAAGCGGTGGTGAGCTCGACCAGGTGCTCGGCCCCGGCGATGGCGGAGACCGCGATCGCCAGGCGCTCCTGGGCGAGGTTGCGCATCAGGTGGACGAAACCCTGGTTCTCCTCGCCGAGCAGGTTGGCCTTGGGGACACGGACGTCGTCGAAGAACAACTCGGCGGTGTCCTGGGCCTTCTGGCCGATCTTGTCCAGGTTGCGGCCTCGCTCGAATCCCGGCATGCCGCGCTCGACCACCAGCAGGCTGAGGCCGTGCGCGCCGCCCTCGGGGGTGGTCTTCGCGACGACCACCACCAGGTCGGCGAGGATCCCGTTGGAGATGAAGGTCTTGGCACCGTTCAGCAGATAGTGGTCGCCCTGGTCGACGGCGCTCGTCCGGATGCCCTGGAGGTCGGAACCGGCGCCCGGCTCGGTCATCGCGATGGCGCCGATCAGTTCGCCGCTGCAGAAACCGGGCAGCCAGCGCTGCTTCTGCTCCTCGGTGGCCAGCGAGGTGAGGTACGGGCCGATGATGTCGTTGTGCAGGCCGATGGCCAGTCCGCTGACCCCGGCCTTGACGAACTCCTCGGCCAGCACGGCCGGGTAGCGGAAGTCGGTGGTGCCACCGCCGCCGAACTCCTCGGGGACGGCGAGGCCGAGCAGCCCCTGCTTGCCGGCGGCCAGCCAGGCGGAGCGGTCCACGATGCCCGCCTGCTCCCAGCGTTCGTTGTGCGGGAGAACCTCGCGGGTGAGGAACGCCCGGACGGTCTCCCGGAACGCCTCGTGCTCCTCGGCGTAGATCTCGCGCTGCACTGCACCCTCCTTGGGGATCGGGGGTCAAAGGCCATCGGGGTCAGGTGGACGGGGCTCGGTCGGACTTGGGCAGCAGCCGGGAGACGTCCCAGTCGCGGGCGACCTCTGCGGTGTGCGCCCCCGGTGCGGCAGGAGGGCGGCGCAGCTCCCCCGGGGTCACCGAGAAGCGCGGCGCGGGCGCCGGCTGGGTGATGCCCTGATGCGTGGTGTACGTGCCGCGCGCTGAGAGGTGTCCGTGCACGGCGGCCTGACGGAGCGTCAGAACGGGTGAGGTGCAGGCGTCGGTGCCTTCGAAGACGGCCGTCCACTCGGCCTGGGTGCGGGTGGCGAAGCGGGCGGCGATCCGCGCACGCAGCTCCGGCCAGCGGGCGAGGTCGAACTGACCAGGGGCGTCCGGGCCGAGCTCCAGCAGCCTGGTGAACTCGGCGTAGAACTGCGGTTCCAGCGCACCGACGGCCATGTACTCGCCCTCGGCGGTGCGGTACACCGAGTAGCAGGGTGCGCCGCCGTCAAGGAGGTTGACACCCCGCCGGTCCTGCCAGCCTCCGGCGGCGAGCAGACCCCAGAGGATGGAGGTGAGGTGGGCGGCGCCGTCCACGATGGCGGCGTCCACGACCTGCCCGGCACCGGTGGCGCGGGCGTGGTGCAGGGCCGCCAACAGGCCGACGACGAGGTAGAGCGAGCCGCCCGCGTAGTCGCCGAGCAGGTTGGCCGGGATGGCCGGCGCCTCACCCGCCGCGCCGATCAGCCCGAGGACTCCGGCCGTGGCGGCATAGCCGATGTCGTGCCCGGCCCGGGGAGCGAGCGGCCCGTCCTGGCCCCAGCCGGTGATCCGCCCGTAGACCAGTGCGGGATTGCGGGCGAGGCAGGGCTCCGGACCGACCCCGAGCCGTTCGGCCACACCGGGGCGGTAGCCCTCGATGAGCAGGTGGGCCCGCTCGACCAGGTCGAGTACCAGATCAGGCCCCTCGGGGGACTTGAGGTCGATCACCACCGAGCGCTTGTTGCGGTTGGTGACGTCGTACTCCGGGTCCTGGCCGAGCGCAACCGGGCCCGGGCGGTCCACCCGGACGACGTCCGCACCGAGGTCGGCCAGCAGCATCGCGGCGAACGGCCCCGGGCCGATGCCCGCGAGCTCCACCACCCGCACTCCGGCCAGTGGCCCGCCGCTGCGCTCCGACAAGGGCCGTCCTCCACCGCTCGATGTGTTTGACAGTATGGCTGTCACAGTCGTGATGATAGGGATCCGACCCGCCGGTAACAAGCGTTCCGCAGACGGCAACCGCCCTCAGGCGCGCGCGGCTCTGCTCGATCAGCTGCGTGCGCGAACACCCTGCACGTCCGCAGCATCGCGACGCGACCTGGTGCGCCGTAGCACCGGGGCCGACGCCCGGGCCAACACCCGCAGCCCCGGCCACCCCTTGCCAACCACCGTCACCGGGCGGATTCTGGGGCTGACGATCGCTCCAGCTCGCCAGGAAGCACATTCACCTAGCCAAGGAGTGAGCCCCCATGCACAACCACTGGATCGTCGACCTCAACTTCGAAGAGGACGAGAACCGCACCACCTGCACAGCCTCCCTGAGCGGCTTCAGCGCGCCCGGTGTCAGGGGCCTCGGGGTCGCCCGGCGCAACCCGGACGACACCCCGGACTCCACCGTCGGGGAGGAGCTGGCCGCCGCCCGCGCCTGCTCCAACCTGGCGCACGAACTGATCGACAAGGCCGCCTCCGGAATCGAGGTCCGCACCCACGAACGCGCCCACCTGATCTTCTGAACCCAACACCGATCCGCTGCGTCCAGATCCAGCAGGAGGCCGGAAGGAGAGCGGTCTCCCCCGCCGGGGGGAGCCGGATCGTCGGTCCGGCCGATGCGCACGGCCGGGCCCGGCCGGGACAGTCGGCACATGCACCTCCTCCCGCCGGCCACTCCGCCCGCACTGCCCGCACCACCCGCACCACCCGCACCACCTGCACTACCTGCACTACCTGCTCCGCCGGCCCCACCCGCCCCGACCGCTGACGTAGAGTCGGCGCGATGAGTGCACTGATCGGACGCCGGGCCGCGCTGCGCTGGGTCCATCTGGTGCTCGGCGGTGCGCTGCTGATGCCGTACTGGTTGCTCTCGTCGGTGCTGCTGAATGCCGTCGCCGGGAACGGGGCCCCGGGCCGGCAGCTTGCGCTGCAACTGCTGGCCCTCCCGGTCTCCCTGCCCATGGCGGCGGTCACCGCCCTGGTGCCGGTGGTGCGCGTCCTTGAGGGTACGGCGGCGCGTGCCCTCTGCGCGGGCGCGGCGGACACCGGAAGGACGGGCGCGGTAAGGGAGTTGGCAGTCACGCTGGCCAAGTCCTGGGCCGCGCGGCGGCGGACCTCGGCCTGGTTCGTGCTCCATCTGCTCCTCGGCGGCATCGTCGCCGGGATGTCGCTCGCCACGCCTCCGGCCGCCGTGCTGCTGGCGCTCTCCTCGATCAAGGCGCTCGGCCACCCCGGCCTGGAGTCGATCCACCGCGCCTTCGGCGGACAGCTGCCGTCCGGGCTGCTGCTCGGCCCCGCACTGCTGCTCCTGCTGCTGGCGGTGAACGCCGGCTCCGGCGCCCTGCTGGCCCGCTGCGCACCCGTACTGCTCGGCCCGACACCCGCCGAACGGCTGGCCGCCGTCGAGCGGCGCGCCGCCGAGCTCGCCCAACGCAATCGCCTGGCAAGGGAGTTGCACGATTCGGTCGGCCATGCGCTGAGCGCCGTCACCATCCAGGCGGCTGCGGCGGCGAAGGTACTGCACTCGGAGCCGGAGTTCGCGGCCCAGGCGCTGCGGGCGATCGAGGAGACCACGCGGGCGGCCGTCGCCGAACTCGACACCGTCCTCGGTCTGCTGCGCGAAGAACCCACCGCCGGAACCACCGGCGCCGGAGCCGGCACCGGCCCGACGCTGGACGAACTCGGCACCCTCATACGGCAGATGGGACTCGCCGGAGTACGCGTCGAGTCCCACGCCGGGTCCGGACTCGGCGACCTGCCCTCCGAGCTCTCCCAGGAGGCGTACCGGATCGTCCAGGAGGGCCTCACCAATGTGCTCCGGCACGCCGGACCGGTCAGCGCCCGGCTGCGGCTCGAACTGAGCGACGGACGGCTGGAGATCGACCTCGCCAACCCTCTCGGCGCCAACCGGCCCAGCCGCCCCGGCGGCGGCCGCGGACTGCGCGGGGTCGCCGAACGCGTCGAGGCCCGGCGCGGCGGGTTCCTGGCCGGCCCGCAGGCCGACGGCACCTGGCGGCTCTCCGTCCGGCTCCCGCTCCCGGCCTTGCCGGCCGAATCCGCACCGACGGACGAATCCGCACCGAAGGACGCATCCACGCCCGGGGAATCCAAGCCCGGGGAACAGAGAGTCGTACAGGGACTCGAGGAACACCAAGGGGGACGAGCATGATCAAGGTGCTGATCGCCGACGACGAACGGCTGGTGCGCACGGGCCTGCGAGTGGTGCTGAACGCCGAGCCGGACCTGACCGTGGTCGGCGAGGCCGCGGACGGCACCGAGGTCGCACCGCTCGCCGCCGAACTGCGGCCGGACGTGGTACTGATGGACGTACGGATGCCCGGCATGGACGGCATCCGGGCCACCGAGCACCTTCTCGGCTCGGTCCAGCCACCGCCGAAGGTCCTGGTGGTCACCACCTTCGAGAACGACGACTACGTCTACGAGGCACTGCGGGCCGGGGCCAGCGGCTTCCTGCTGAAGCGCTCCCGCGCCGAGGAGATGGTGCAGGCCGTCCGGCTGGTGGCGAACGGAGACTCGCTGCTCTTCCCCGCCGCCGTGCGCGAGCTGGCCCTGCACCACGCCGAGCGCTGCACCAAGGCGCCACTCCCCCTGCCCCGGCTCACCGACCGCGAGGGCGAGATCCTGCGGCTGATGGCGGCCGGGCTGACCAACGGCGAGATCGCCGAACGGCTGGTAGTGAGCCCGGAGACCGTCAAGACGCATGTCGGCAGCGTGCTTGCCAAGCTCCGCGTACGGGATCGCACACAGGCGGTGATCGTCGCGTACGAGTCGGGATTCGTCCGGCCCCGCTAAGCGCGGCCCGGCCGATCCCGCATGCACGGCCGGCCGTGAATCCGGGGGTCCCGGCGGCTTTCGTCGCGCGGTGACCCCTGGGTAGAGTTCGGCGTTCCGATGAACCTTGCGAGTAGAACCGGTGAACGCATGTCGCTCTGGACCCGCCCCGCGCTCTGGTGGCGCCTGGCCATCGTGATCTCGGCCGGGCTCGGACTGATTCTCGGCACCGGTTCACTGGTCTACTTCACCATCCAGAGCAACGTCATCGTGTTCGGTTACTTCGCGGGCGCCGTGTACTGGATGGCCAAACGCGGCACCACCGACGCCCCCGCACCCCGGCTGCGCGGCGCCGCCGTGCTGTACATCACCATCACCGGCCTGGTCGCGCACATCATCCTCAACCACGGCGCGAACCCGCTGCCGGGCCTGTTCTCCGGGCCCGACCGCCTCCAGCACTGGTCCAGCTTCTTCCTGCACTACGTGACGCCCGTGATGGTCGTGCTCGACTGGCTGTGCCTCAGGCCCCGCAATGTCTCGCACTGGCGCGACCTGCCGATCTGGCTCTCCTTCCCGCTGTGCTGGGCCGGGCTGACCGAGCTACGCGCCGCGCTCTTCCCGCACTTCGACAACAAGTACCCGTACTTCTTCCTCGACCCCACCCAGAACGGCTACGCCTGGGTCGCCGGCCAGATCGCCCAGCTGACGGTCGAGTTCATCCTCCTCGGCGCCGCCGTGGTCGGCCTGGACCGTCTCGGCACCGCACTGCGCCGCAAGCTCCGCCCGGCCACCACCTGACCCGCACCGCACGCCGACCGCAGGGCCGTTCACCTCGAAGGTGAACGGCCCTGCGGCATTTCCGCGTCGACCGGACCCCCCACCTCTTGCTCAGCCGGGCAAGAAGCCCTACAGTTTTGCTCATGCAAGCAAAGAGCAGCGCAGGTGAGCAAAAAGGCGCCAGGGCCGGCCGGACGTTCACCGAGTCGGCACGGCGGGCGCAGATCGTGCAGGCCGCCATCGAGGTCATCGCAGACGTCGGCTACGCCAGTACCTCGTTCGCGAAGATCGCCAAACAGGCGGGGCTCAGCAGCACCGGGATGATCTCGTACCACTTCAAGGGCAAGGACGACCTGATGCACGAGGTCGTCGCCGAAGTGATGCGGGTGGCCGGGGAGTACATGGTGCCCAGGATCGGGGCGGCCGAAGGCTACCGGGGCAGGCTGCGGGCGTACATCGAGTCGAACATCGAGCTGCTGGTGGTGTATCCCAAGCACCTCCCCGCGCTGACCGAGGTCCTCACCAACCTCAAGGGCGACGACCCGCAGCGGATCGGGTTCACCGAGTCGGTGAAGTCGGTCATGGACGTGCAGGAGCAGCGCATGCGCGAGGCCCAGGCCGCCGGGGAGTTCAGGGACTTCGACGCCCGGGTGATGGTCACAGCGCTGCGGGGAGCCATCGACGGGGTGGTCGTGCGCTCGGTCACCGACCCCGACCTCGATGTGGCCGCCTGCGGACGCGAGTTGGCGGACATCTTCGACCGGGCCACCCGCCGGACACCGTGAGTAGCACGCCGTGAGGGAGCACGCCGTGAAGGACGTCGTCTTGGACACCGAGGGGGACATCATGAAGGAACCGGCAGAACCGGCAACCGCACCGGCATCAGCACCAGCACCAGCACCAGCACCGAATACGGCCGCCGCACGCCGGCAGCTGATCCGATCGCTCGTCTTCGAACTGGCGATCCCGCTCGGCGGCTACTACCTGCTGCACGGCCTCGGCATGAGCCAGTGGGCGGCCCTGCTCGTAAGCAGCCTGCTGGTGGTGCCGTGGATCGTCTACGGGACGGTCAAGCTCCGCCGGGTCGAGGTGATGGCGGTGTTCACGCTGACCCTGCTGGTCATCGGCGTCCTGATGTCGATGGTCACCGGAGACCCGAGGACGCTGCTCGTCAGGGACAGCTGGCTGTTCGGCGTGCTCGGTCTGTGGGTGCTGGGCACCCTGGCGACCCGGCGTCCGTTCATGCTCACCGCCGGACGGTCGGTCGTGGCGACGAAGATCGGCGAGGCGGGCGCGCAGGAGTGGGCGGAGCGCTGGACCCACGATCCCGAGTTCCGTCGGCACATCCGGGTGGTCACCGCCGTCTGGGGAGCCGGCTTCACGCTGGACGCCGGCATCCGGGTCGTACTCGCCTGCACACTCCCGGTCGACTCGGTTCCGCTGGTGAGCTCGCTGCAGTGGCTGGTGGTGCTGGGAGGGCTGTTCCTCTTCCACTTCCGGTACATCACCCGCCACGGCCTGAAGGTCTGAGGAGCATCGACATGGGTATGGAGGCGGACATGGATGTCCTCGTCGTCGGAGCGGGCCCCACCGGACTGCTGCTGGCCAACGAGCTTCAACTGGCGGGCGCCAGCGCCCTGGTGCTGGAGCGACTGCCCCAACGTACGGGCCAGTCCAAGGCGTTGAACCTCCAGCCGCGGACGGCCGAGATCCTCCAGCTGCGGGGCTGGCTGGAGCGGGTCATGAGCCGGGCGGTGACCACCGTCCCCGGCGGACACTTCGCCGGACTCCCCCTGGACTACGGGGTGTTCGACACCCCGTTCCCCTACCAGGTGGGCATCCCGCAGGCCAGGGTCGAGGAGTCCCTGGAGGACCGCCTCGCCGAGGAAGGCGTACCGGTCCTGCGCGGGCACGAACTGGTGGACTTCGAGCAGGACTCGGACGGTGTGACAGCCACCGTGGCCGGTCCCGCCGGGCAACGGCGGTTGCGTGCCCGCTACCTGGTCGGCGCGGACGGCGGCCGCAGCACGGTCCGGCACCTGCTCAAGGCCGCCTTCCCCGGGCGGGACGGCCGGGTGTCGATGGTGGTCGCGGACATCGTCCTCGACGGCGCGTCCGAGCTGTCCGACGAGTGGCGGCTGCCGTCCCTCGAACCCGGTGACAACGGCCTGTTCTTCCTGCTGTCGCTCGGTGACGGGGTGTACCGGGTGCTCTTCGGCGGACCGCGGCAGCAGGAGCTCGACCGGTCCGCCCCGGTCACCGAGGACGAGGTCAGGGCCGCTCTGCGCCCGCACCACGGCGGCCGGCTCCGACTGCGCGAGGTGCGCTGGGCGTCCCGTTTCACCGACGCCTCGCGGCAGGCGGAGCGCTACCGTGACGGCCGGGTGCTGCTGGCCGGGGACGCCGCCCATATCCACCTCCCGGCCGGTGGCCAGGGGTTGAACCTCGGTATGCAGGACGCCTTCAACCTCGGCTGGAAGCTCGCCGCCCAGATCCAGGGCCGGGCCTCCGAAGGGCTGTTGGACACCTACCATGCCGAGCGCCACCCGGTGGGGGCGATGGTGCTGGAGAACACCAGGGCCCAGGGTGTACTCCTTGTCACCGACCCGGACGTCCTCGCTCTGCGGGCCACCATGGCCGAGCTGCTCACGCTCCCGGAAGCCAATCGGCGGATCGCGGGCATGATCTCCGGCCTGGGCATCCGCTACGAGATGCCCGGATCGCCCACACACCCCCTGCTGGGCGCCCGCCTGCCGGGCATCGAACTGCCCACCGGCCGCGGCCTGCTGCTGGAATCCGCCGCCCACCCGTCGCTCACCGCCGCCCTCGCCCCCTGGGCGGACCGCGTCGACCGCGCGCCGACCCCTTTCCCGGACGCCCAGGCCGTGCTGGTCCGCCCGGACGGCTACGTCTGCTGGGTCGGCCGGAGCGACGACGCGCACCTGTCGACCGCGCTCCACCGCTGGTTCGGCGCACCTTCCGGCACCGAGACGCAGTAGAGCGCTCCACCGGAGGGCCCACCGGCAGGGCGGGTTCCACTGTCCGTCAGATCCGCCAGGACCGGATGCGCCCGGCGGCCGCGAAGACGTCCGAGGTACCGTCGGCGACGTCGCGGGCCAGTTCGACCAGGGCGCCGTACGGCGGGTCGATGCCCTCCTCGGCGGCGGCCATGTAGGCGGCGGTGGCCATACAGGCATAGAGGTTGTTGCGGACCGGGAGCGGGCGCAGCAGCACGATCGTGTGCATCAGTGCGGCGGCGCACCAGGCCGGGTCGGCATCGTGGCCCAGTTGCGCGGTGTTGACCCGGTGGCGGGCGACGGCAGCCTGGAGGGCGGAGTAGTCGCGGACGGTGAGGTCCTCCGGCGAGGCCAGTTCCTGGACGTCGAGCAGCCAGCGGAGGTCGACCTGGAGCATCACCGGGCGTCGGCGCGCTTGGCCTCGGTGCGCTTGACATCGGTGCACCTGGCGTCGGCGCTCCCGGCCTCCGGGGCGTCCTCGGGGAAGGCCGCGTCGAACTCCTCGACGTGGGCTCTCCAGAAGGCCACGGCGTGTCTCACGAAGGTGCGCCGCTTCTGCTCCCGGACGCTCAGGTCGTGCACATACGCCTTGACGCTCTTGCCGTCCGCAGCGGCGGCCTCGCGGATCGCCGCGAGTTCGAGCTCCGTGTACTCAATGTTGAGCGCTGGCATGCGGCGATGGTACCGGAGGGGTGCCGTACGTCGGCACCCCTCCTGACCGTTCTCCGTCAGAGGGCGTCGATGGCCCTCAACTCCCCGTCCAGCTCCAGCCATCGGGTGATTCCCAGCCCGCGCAGGAACGGGACGTCGTGGCTTGCGACGATCAGTGCGCCCTGGTACCCGGAGAGTGCCTGGGTGAGCTGGCGGACGCTGGCGAGGTCGAGGTTGTTGGTCGGCTCGTCCAGCAGCAGCAGCTGCGGCGGCGGATCGGCGAGCAGCAGCGCGGCCAGCGCCGCCCGGAAGCGCTCACCGCCGGAGAGGGTGCCGGCGAGCTGTTCGGCCCGCGCGCCCCGGAACTGGAACCGGGCCAGCCGGGCCCGGACCGCGTTGTCGCCGACGCCGGGGGCGTACGCCTTGACGTTGTCGGCAACGGACAGGCCGTCGTCCAGCAGGTCCAGGCGCTGCGGCAGGTGCCGCAGCGGTACGGGGAGTGTGATCTCGCCGGAGAGCGGGGCGAGTTCGCCCGCAATAGTGCGCAGCAGGGTGGTCTTGCCCGCGCCGTTGGGGCCGACCAGGGCGACCCGCTCGGCTCCGCGCAGCTCCAGGTCGGCCCAGGTGCCGTACGGGAGTCGGACCCGGTCGAGGTGCAGCACCGTCCGGCCCGGTGGGACTGCGGTGCGCGGCAGGTCGATACGGATCTCGGCGTCGTCGCGGACGGCCTCCTCGGCTGCGGACAGCCGCTCCCTGGCGTCGGCGAGCCGCTCGGCGTGCAGGCCGCGCACTCGCCCCGCCGTCTCCTGGCCCTGGCGTTTGAGCTTGCCGGAGAAGATCTTCGGGTCGTTGCGGGTCTCCGAGCGCTTCTTGCCGTAACTGGCACTCCGGTCCAGCTTGATCCTGGCCTCGACCAGGTCGCGCTTCTGCCGCTGGACGTCCGCCTCGGCGACCCTCACCAGCCGCTCGGCCGTCTCCTGCTGGGCGGCGAGCGTGCGTTCGTAGGCGGCGAAGTTGCCGCCGTACCAGGTGACGGTGCCGTCGCGCAGGTCGGCGATCTGGTCGACGTACCGGAGCAGTTCGCGGTCGTGGCTGACGATCACCATCACGCCTTGCCAGCCGGCGACCGCCTCGTAGAGGAGCGAGCGGGCTCGCCGGTCGAGGTTGTTGGTCGGCTCGTCCAGCAGCAGGACGTCCGGGCGGCGCAGCAGGAGGGCGGCCAGGTGCAGCAACACGGCTTCGCCGCCGGAGAGTTCGCTGGTGGTGCGGTCGAGGCCGAGGCGGTCGAGGCCCAGCTTGTCGAGGGTGGCGCGGGCGCGCTCCTCGACGTCCCAGTCCTCGCCGATCGCGGCGAAGTGCCGGCCGGCGGTGTCACCGGACTCGATCGCGTGCAGTGCCTCGCGGGCGGCCCGGATGCCCAGGACCTCGTCCACTCGCTGCCCGGCATCCAGGGTGAGCCCCTGGGGCAGGTAGCCGAGTTCGCCGCTGATGCGAACGGTGCCGGCGGCCGGGGTGAGCTCGCCCGCGATCAGGCGCAGCAGGGTGGATTTTCCGGCCCCGTTGAGGCCGATCAGACCGGTGCGGCCGGGGCCGACTGCGAGATGGAAGCCGTCGAGGACGGTGGTGCCGTCGGGCCATTCGAAGCCCAGATCGGTGCAGAGGATGGAGGTGCTCGGGTGTGCCATGGTCGGCCTCCGGTGTGCTTGCTGCGGGAAGGGGGAAGCAACACGGGAGACACCGCTGGGGTGCGGGGGAACCGGGAGTGCACGAGGGCCACTCGATACCGAGGTCGCACGCTCACGCCACGCACGTATCAGGGTGCGTGGGGGCGGTGTCTCACAACCTCAGTAGAGCAACGGCCTTCTCCTCGTCTGGCGGCAACGGGATCAACGGTAGGGCGGCCGCCGCCGTGCGCGCAAAGGGATTTTCGTGCGCACAATCGGGACTTTCCCGGCCACCGATAGAATCGGCGGCATCATGAGCGCCACTCTCGTAGTCAATGACCTCAGCGCCGGCCACGGCGACCGCACCCTCTTCTCCGGCCTGGACCTGGTCGTCGCCCCCGGTGACGTGGTCGGCCTGGTCGGGGCCAACGGCGCGGGCAAGTCCACTGTGCTTCGGCTGCTGGCCGGTCTCACCACTCCCGAGGGCGGCACCATCAGGCTGAGCCCCCCGAGCGCCAATGTGGGCCACCTGCCGCAGGAGCCGGAACGCCGCGCGGGCGAGTCCATCCGCGACTTCCTGGCCCGCCGCACGGGTGTGGCGGCGGCGCAGGCGGCACTGGACGAGGCCACCGAAGGGCTGGTCGAGGGCCGTCCTGGTGCGGACGACGCGTACGCGGTGAGCCTGGACCGCTGGCTGGACCTCGGCGGTGCCGACCTGGAGGAGCGCTCCGAGGAGGTCGCCGACTCGCTCGGCCTCAAGGTCGGCCTCGATCTGCCGATGACGGCGCTCTCCGGCGGCCAGGCCGCCCGCGCCGGGCTGGCCTCGCTGCTGCTCTCGCGCTACGACGTCTTCCTGCTGGACGAGCCCACCAACGACCTGGACCTGGACGGCCTGGAGCGGCTGGAGTCCTTCGTCAAGGGCCTGCGCGCCGGCACCCTCCTGGTCAGCCACGACCGCGAGTTCCTGGCCCGTACCGTCACCCGGGTACTGGAGCTCGACCTCGCCCAGCAGCAGGTCAACCTCTACGGCGGCGGCTACGAGGCGTACCTGGAGGAGCGGGCGGTCTCCCGGCGCCACGCCCGCGAGCAGTACGAGGAGTACGCCGACACCAGGGCGGGCCTGGAGGCGCGGGCGCGGATGCAGCGCGGCTGGATGGAGCACGGCGTGCGCAACGCCCGCCGCAAGTCGGGCGACAACGACAAGATGGGCCGCGCGATGCGGCAGGAGTCCACCGAGAAGCAGGCGTCCAAGGCTCGGCAGACCCAGCGCATGATCGAGCGTCTCGACGTGGTCGAGGA
Organism: Kitasatospora sp. GP82; assembly: GCF_029892105.1. Classification (GTDB taxonomy): domain Bacteria; phylum Actinomycetota; class Actinomycetes; order Streptomycetales; family Streptomycetaceae; genus Kitasatospora. The sequence goes on from NZ_JARZAJ010000003.1 coordinate 157,578, forward strand.
GCCGCGCAAGGAGTGGGAGCTGCGGATGGAGATCGCCGCCGCCCCGCGCTCGGGCTCGGTGGTCGCCACCCTGCGCGGGGCCGAGGTCAAGCGCGGGGACTTCGCCTTCGGCCCGGTGGACCTGCAGATCGACTGGGCGGACCGGGTCGCCATCACCGGCGCCAACGGCGCGGGCAAGTCCACCCTGCTGGCCGCGCTGCTCGGGCGGCTCGAACTGGACGGCGGCAGTGCCGCGCTGGGCTCGGGCGTGGTGGTCGGCGAGGTCGACCAGGCGCGAGGCCTCTTCCTGGGCACCGAGCCGCTGGCGGAGGCGTTCGCGACGGCCGTGCCCGAGCTCTCGCCGGAGGAGGTCCGCACCCTGCTGGCCAAGTTCGGGCTGAAGGCGGCGCATGTGATGCGCCCCGCCGGCACCCTGTCCCCCGGCGAGCGGACCAGGGCTGCCCTGGCGCTGCTCCAGGCGCGCGGGGTCAACCTGCTGGTGCTGGACGAGCCGACCAACCACCTGGACCTGCCCGCCATCGAGCAGTTGGAGTCCGCCCTCGGCTCGTACACCGGGACGCTGCTGCTGGTGACGCACGACCGGCGGATGCTGGAGGCGGTGACGGTCAACCGGCGGATCGAGGTCTCCGGTGGTCTGGTCCACGAGCGCTGAGAGCCGAGTGGTCCGGTCCACTGACGCCGGGATTCGAGTGGTCTGGTCCACAGGGGCCGAAACCGGCGGGCGGGCCCTTCCGTAGAGCCGCTGCCATGTGCTGTGCTGTGCACCATGGTTGACAGTGCATCGGCAGCGGCCGCCTGCCCCACCGTGCCGCTCCGCCCCATGACGGTGCCCGCCCATGAGGCTGTGGACCGCAGCCGGGCCTTCTACGACGTGATGTCGCAGCGCCGCACCGTCCACGACTACTCCACCCGCCCGATCCCCGAGGAGGTGATCGAGTGGGCGGTCCGCACCGCCTCGACCGCGCCCAGCGGGGCGCACGTCCAGCCCTGGCGGTTCGTGGTGATCACCGATCCGGAGCGCAAGCGGAGGCTGCGCGAGGCGGCCGAGGCCGAGGAGCGCGAGTTCTACGCCCACCGCGCCTCCGAGGAGTGGCTGGCCGCCCCTGGCACCGATCGGAACGGACTGGCACAAATCCTTCCTGGAGGACGCCCCGGCCGTGATCGTGGTCTTCGAGGTGCACAAGGGCCCGGATTCCCCGCGCCCGTACTACACCAAGGAGTCGGTCGGCATCGCCGTCGGGCTACTGCTGGCCGGCCTCCACCAGACCGGCGGAACACTCTGGCACCATACCTGACCTGCAAGTATCCGGCAGGCAACTCCGGCAGATCCACCTCGGGAATGGTGCAGCGACTGATGCATGCCCAGACGGCCCTGGTGTTGGTGCTGGAGCGGCCGTGGCGGCAGCGCCAGCGGCAAGCCGGGCGCTCGCGGACCCCGGATAATCATGACCAACGCGCAAAGGGCGACAGCCGACTCGCATACGCCGGGCCGAGGTGGCCCAACGGGTCGAAGGGCTTCATCAAGGCGATCAGGAGCTCCGGTCACAGATCCTGATCACCCGTCGATTCCCACACTCGCGGCGCTGCACGAGGAACGCGGACGGCTCAGTACTCGCCCTTGATCACGAAGTAAGAGCCGCGGATCTCTCCGGCCAGCTTTGACTTCTGGCGCGCGAACTTGAACCTCGACGCCAGTTCCTCGGGAACGTCCATGCCTTCTGAAAGCTTGAACCCCACCGCGCGCTTCGTGCCATCCTCGATGCCGTACATCACGTTGACCGACAGGCCGGACTCGTAGAACACGTATGCCATCCGGAATCCGCCCGCCTCAAAGGATGTCACCTCGAGCGGACGGGCGGAGATGACGATGTCGCGCTCCTCGGAGAGGATGCGGGTCACCGAGGCGAGCACCTCCGACGCATCGCTCGCAGGCTGGACGGTGAAGGCGTGGTCGTACTTGTTCTTGTAGTAGCGCGCCTCGTTGGCGCGCAATCCTGCGAGCGCCTCCGCGACCGGGGACGATTCCAGGCCGATGGTGGAAACGTTGTCGAAGTCGACGGTGTACGGCACAGATCCTCCTGATGATGGTGTCCGGCAGTAGACCACCGGTGCCGGATCTCCCGGCGACGTATTCACGCTACGTCCCGCGCCGCCGCCCGGCTTCTCCGTTCCTGATCGATCGGAACAAGAGCGGTCCACGGTCCTGTCCCGAGCACGAGCACAGGAACGAACGGCACGGTTCGGGGTGCTGCGGCCCGAGGGCATGCCGTGGCGGGCCGCTCCACGCATGCCGGCAGGTCGGGGCGAAGGGCGACAGAGGCATACGACGGGCGGGGTGGCCGAGGACCATGTCGAGCGCTACTGATCCCCCGGGGTCGCCACCGCTGCGGCCACCAGCTCCGGCGGGGGCGTCCCGTCCTCGAGCCGACCACTCGCATCGACATTCCCCATGGGCTCGCCCTTGTCGCTGGTGCGGATCAGCAGTGATTCCGCCAAGCACCCGAGAGTCATCGGTTGACTACCTTTCGTAGACCAGCCGAGCGCGCCCTCCCCGACACAAGGACCGCCACCCGCCAAGGAAGCGTCAAAAGAGAGTTAGAGAAGCGTTAACGGATAACGGGCCAGCCGACTCCCGCTGGGCTCTGTCCCCCGGCGTCCCGACGTCGCCCGGGAGGCACAACCGCTAAGGGACGACTGGCCCCCTAGCAGCTGACGTGCGTCCCAGCGGCGTCGACGGGTGTCTCCGCCACGTCCGACAGCCGTCTCAAGGCGACCGGCTCCTGCTGTGTTCTGGGGGCGCCGAGGCTCGGTCGCCGATCGTGCCGTGCGTATCATCGTCGCTCATTATGCGTATAGAACTCGCCAAGAGCGCGCCTGACAGTCCCACTGCCCCCGAACCCGGTGGCGCGCCCGACGGCAACAGGCCCCACCGCTTTCGCCCCGGCATGGCAGCCCTGACCCTCGGCGCGCTGGGCGTTGTCTTCGGTGACATCGGCACCAGTCCGCTGTATGCGATCCAGACCGTCTTCACCGCCGACAACGGCGCGGTCGGGACGACTCCGGACCAGGTGTACGGGGTCATCTCGCTGGTGTTCTGGGCGATCACCCTGATCGTCTCGGTCAAGTATGTGACGTTCATCCTGCGCGCCGACAACGGCGGCGAGGGCGGCATCATGGCGCTGACCGCCCTCGTCCAGAAGCTGTCCTTCAAGTCGGTGCGCACCAAGGTGATCCTGGTGGCGCTCGGGATCTTCGGCGCGTCGCTGTTCTACGGCGACGGGATGATCACGCCGGCGATCTCGGTGCTGTCGGCGGTCGAGGGGCTGAAGGTCTCGGCACCGGGTCTGAGCGACTTCGTGATCCCGGTGACGATCGCGGTGCTGCTGCTGCTCTTCGCGCTCCAGCGCTACGGCACCAATCTGGTCGGCAACCTGTTCGGCCCGATCATGACAGTCTGGTTCGTCATCATCGGCGCAGCCGGCGCGGTCGAGGTGGCAAGCCACCCCACGATCCTCAAGGCACTGTCACCGGTGTACGGCCTGCAGTTCATGGTGGGCCACGGGATGATCGCGTTCGTCGCGCTGGCCTCGGTGGTGCTTGCCGTGACCGGTGCCGAAGCGCTCTACGCGGACATGGGCCATTTCGGCCGAGCGCCGATCCACCGTGCCTGGTTCTTCCTGGTCTTCCCGACGCTGACGCTCAACTACCTCGGCCAGGGCTCGCTGATCCTGCGCTCGCCGTCGGCGATCGCGAACCCGTTCTTCCTCCTGATGCCCGGCTGGTCGCAGTTCCCGATGGTGATCCTGGCGACCGTCGCCACCGTCATCGCCTCGCAGGCGGTCATCTCCGGTGCGTTCAGCGTCACCCGCCAGGCGGTGCAGCTCGGCGTCCTACCCCACATGACGATCCGGCACACCTCGGAGCACGAGGTCGGCCAGGTCTACGCGCCGATGATCAACTGGGGTCTGTTCGGCGCGGTCGTGACCCTGGTGCTGGGTTGCGGCTCGTCCGCCGCGCTCGCCTCCGCGTACGGCGTGGCGGTCACCGCCACCTTCGTGCTCAACACCGTGCTCTTCCTGGCCGTGGCCCGCATCATGATGGGCAAGCCGATCTGGATGATCGTGCTCGGCGCCGCCATCTTCCTGACCAGCGAGATCGCGTTCTTCGCGGCGAACCTCACCAAGGTCGTGCACGGCGGCTGGCTGCCGCTGCTGGTCGCGTTCTCGGTCTTCACGCTCCTCATCACCTGGCAGCGGGGACGGCAGATCGTCACCCCGAACCGGACGGCCCTGGAGGGCCCGCTGCGTGCGTTCGTCGACGAGGTCGACGCGATGGACCCGCCCGTCCACCGGGTCGACGGCACCGCGGTGTTCCTCAACGCCAACGTCGAGACCACCCCGCTGGCACTGCGCGCCAACGTCGAGCACAACCACACCCTGCACAAGAACGTGGTCATCCTCTCCGCCGTGGTGGAACGGGTGCCGCACGTCCCCGAGGCGGAGCGCTGCGTCTTCGACGACCTCGGCCACAGCGACGACGGCATCACGCACCTCACCGCGCGCTTCGGCTTCATGGACGAGCCGAACATCCCGCAGGTCCTACGGCTTGCCTCGCAGCACCCGGACGCGGGCCAGATCCATGGGCTGCAGGTGGACGATGTGTCCTACTTCCTGTCCCGGATGACGATCATCAGGACCGACGCGCCGGGCATGCGACGCTGGCGCAAGAAGCTCTTCCTGACCATCGCCAACAACACGAGCAGCCCCGTCGCGTACTTCGGGCTCCCCAGCGACCGCTGCGTCATCATGGGCGCCCAGGTCTCGATCTGAGCCGGTGAGCACAGTGCAGGTCGGGAGCGACCCTGACCTGCATTGTGCGGTGCGCATGGTCTCAACGGCAGCGCAAAACCGATGTGGGCCCCGCAGGGACGATGCACCGTGCTCTACCTTGCCTCGTGCCGTTCAGCCGCTGGCACGGTGACATCGCGCATCTCGCTCGGTCAGTCGTCTCATCCGTGCTCTCCTGAGCGCGGTGATCCGGCGCGGAACCGTGCGCCCGCGCGCAGTCCAGGAACCCCGAGTGACACCGAACCGACGTGGCGCCGTCCTCACCGCCCGACGAAGACGCGGGCGCTCCGCCGGATCCGCGCGACCTCGACGATGCCGGGACGGCCCCCGGCACTTGGAAGCGGAGCCGACCGCAGCTTGAGATCCGAGCCACAACTCCAGTTTCTACGCAGACATTTCCTTCTAGCGGTGTTCGGGGTTCTCGAAGTCGAAGCGGCAGCCTGCATCCCATTCCGACCGCTGGTTGCCATGGGCGGGGATGCCACCGGCGTCCTTGAGCATCCGGGCCAGGTGGAGAAGGTTCCAGGTCATGAAGGTGGTGTTGCGGTTGGTGAAGTCGTTCTCAGGACCACCAGAGCCCGCGTCAAGGTAGGACGGGCCCGGGCCGGCCTCCCCCACCTAGCCGGCGTCGGCCTGCGGCGGGATCACGAAGGCCCGTAGGCGCGACGCTCGGTCCCCGTCCCCGTCAACGAGGTGTGCGACCGGCCGAGCGAGGAACGCGCCGCGTACGTCATCCCGGTCGGCTACCCGGCCGAGGCCGCCCGCGTGCCGGACCTCCACCGCAAGGGCCTGGACGACGTCCTCGTCCGGCTCTGAGGCCCGGCCCGAGACCCGGCCCGAGACCCGGCGCCACGGCGCAGCCGGCGCTGCGGCGCGGGCCGCCCGAACGCGCTCCCAAAAGCTCCTGCCAGCCTGACGTGTCCCGAGAAAACGGCTGTTCGGAGCGGTTCTCGGCGGCGATAATCCGGTCATGAGCCAACCCACCCACCAGGCCCTCGCCGTCACCGACGAGCGCCCACCCGAACTGCTCCCGCTGGCGGGCGGGATCTCGCTGCGCCGCCGCGCGCCGTCCGACGCCCCGGGGCTGAACGCGGCGGTGATCGCCAACCTCGACCACCTGAGGCCGTGGATGGCGTGGGCCGACTCGGAGCCCAGCCTCGACCACACCCGGGAGATGACCCAGGCCGGTGTGGAAGCGTGGGAGGCGGGCACCGACTTCATGTACCTGCTCGGCCCGGATGCCCGACCGGGCAGTGTGATCGGTGCGTTCGGCCTGCACGGGCGGATCGGTGCGGGTGCACTGGAGATCGGCTACTGGGTCGCCGCCGATCACTGCGGCCGGGGCCTGGCGACCGCCGCCGCCGAGGCCCTGTCCGACGCCGCGCTCGCCCTGCCGCGCATCACCCGGGTGGAGATCCACTGCGACGCGGGCAACCGGGCCAGCGCCGCCGTCCCGCGCAAGCTCGGCTACCGGCTCGACCGGGTGGTGGAGTTCGAGCCCACCGCCCCGGCCGAGACCGGACGCAGACTGATCTGGATCAAGGAACGCCCCGTCGGCTGACGCCCTGCCATCCCCCTGGGCGGCCCGCCGTTTTCATGTCGGGCCCGCCCCGGGCGGATTGGACCTCTACCAAGGCCTGGGGGCAGGAGTTCGAAAGGTCGTCAAACCGTGATGGCGCGGCCTTCGACGTGATACACGGACGCGGTGGGGTCTTCGAGGCGTAGCAGAGCGGACCAGATGCGGTGTCGATCCGTGGTTTGATGCGCCTAGTACCTGCCGCCGACCGGCGCGGGCAGGGCGTCCAGCTCCGCCAAGTCCTCGGCACTCAGTACGATCTCCGCCGAAGCCGCGTTGTCCGCCAGGTACTTGGGCGTCTTGGTGCCCGGGATCGGCACCACGTAGCGGCCCTGCGCCAGCAGCCAGGCGAGAGCCACCTGTGCCGGGCTGGCCCCGACCCGGGCGGCGATCTCCTTGACCTTCGCCACCAGCGCAAGGTTGGCCGCCAGCGCCTCCGCCTGGAACCGCGGCAGCGTCGACCGCCAGTCGTCGGCAGGCAGGTCGCCCGTGGAGGAGATCCGGCCGGTCAGGAAGCCCCGGCCGAGCGGCGAGAACGGCAGGAAGGCGATGCCCTGCTCCTCGGTGTACGGGAGCACCTCGGCGAGCGAATCCCGCGTCCAGAGCGAGAGCTCGTTCTGCACGGAGGCCACCGGGTGCACCGCCTGGGCGCGCTTGATCTGCTCGACCGTCACCTCGGACAGGCCGATCCGCCGGGCCTTGCCCGCCGCGACGACCTCGGCCAGCGCACCCCAGGTCTCCTCGATCGGCACGGCCGGATCCACCCGGTGCAGCTGGTACAGATCCACGTAGTCGGTACCGAGGCGGCGCAGGCTGTCGTCGATCGCCTGCCGCACGTGCTGCGGCCGGCCGTTGTTGGCCACCAGGGCCCCGTCCACCCCCGGCACCAGGCCCACCTTGGTGGCCAGCACCGCCCGCTCACGGTACGGCCCGGCCAGCGCGTGTCCGACCAACTCCTCGTTGTCGTAAGGACCGTAGATGTCCGAGGTGTCGATCAGCGTGACCCCGAGGTCCAGCGCCGAGCGCACCACATCGGCCGACACCTCGTCGTTGCGGCCGTTCGGGTCGTACGCCCAGGTCATCCCCATGCAGCCGAGCCCGATCGCGCCGACCTCCGGCCCCGTACTGCCCAATGTCCTCTTGCGCATGCCTCTTCCTCCTCCTTGTACGTACGAGACAGCATGCCGGACCGCGCCGACAGCCGGACAGTGGAATCCCTTCACCGCAGGGAATGTGACGGTCTGTCGGCCGGTTGGACCCCGGTGAGTATCAAATGATCACCATAGGAGTGAAGATGTCGAACGGGGTCAGCGTGCGGGGGACGGTCGCGGAGGGCTTCGAGGGGGTGCGGGAGGAGTTCTCCGCCGTACTCGCCGAGGAGCTTCACCAGCCGGGCGCCCAGCTCGCGGCATATCTGCACGGACGCCAGGTGGTCGATCTGTGGGCCGGGGACGGTCTGGCAGGCGATTCCCTGACCGGCGTCTTCTCCGTCACCAAGGGCGCGGCACACCTGGTCGTCGCCCTGCTCGTCCAGGACGGCGTTCTCGACCTGGACCGCGAGGTCTCCCACTACTGGCCTGAGTTCGCAGCCGAGGGCAAGGGGGCCCTCACCCTGCGGGAGCTCCTCGCGCACCGCTCCGGGGTGATCGGCGTGGAGGGCGGGTTCAGCCCGGAGGAACTGGCCGACGACCGCCTGCTCGCCGAACGGCTGGCGGGCCGGCGGCCGTACTGGGAGCCGGGGACGGCCTACGGCTACCACGGCCTGGTGATCGGCGCCCTCACCGGTGAGGTGGTCCGGCGCGCGACCGGGCGGTCGATCCAGGAGTGGTTCGAGCAGCGGATCAGGGCCCCGTACGGCCTGGACTTCTACCTCGGCCTGCCCGAGGCGCTCGAACCGCGCTATCTGGACGTCCAGCCGGCGCTGCCCACCCCGGAGCAGCTCGCCGAGTTCGAGGCGAGCAGGGCGACCCCGAACGCTCTGCGCACGGTCGCCTTCAACCTCAACGCCACCCCGCCGACCGACCTGGTGGAGTTCGCCAACTCCCGTGCGGTGCGGGCCCTCGGCCAGGCCTCGGCGGGCGGTGTGGCGAACGCGCGCGGTGTGGCGGCGATGTACGCGGCGGCCATCAGCGAGCTGGACGGCCGGGCCCCGCTGCTGCGGCCCGAGACCATCGCCGAGTTCGCCCACCTGCACACCAAGGGCCCCGACCTGGTCGTCACCGCGCAGGACCACTTCGGCCTCGGCTTCGAGATGCAGGGCGTGCGCTACCCCTTCCTCGGCCCGGACGCCTTCGGTCATGCCGGAGCCTCCGGCTCGCAGGCCTTCGCCGACCCGCGCAGCGGCGTCGCGTACGCCTACACCCGTCGCCGTTTCGCCTTCCCGCCGAGCGGCGGCTCGCCGGAGAACGACCGTCTGGCCGCCGCCGTCCTTCGGGCAGCCGACGGCCGGTGAGCCGACCGGCACATGCTGGGCGGCGCCCCTCGCCCGGCCACCGGCACCCACCGGGCCTGGAAATGATGCCCGGTCGGCCCGCTACCGGGACGCGGCCTCGGCCAGCAGCTCCTCCAGCCGCACCTTCGCGTAGTCGATGAACGGAACGCTCTCCATGAGCAGGCAGCGTGCCGATCCGATCGTACGGCTCCGGATCAGGCCGCTCTCGCCGAACTCCTCGCCGATGCGCGGGAAGTAGGTGTCGTTGTCATCCCCGACGTCGACCGCCTCCACCCAGAGCCGTTGCCGTTCGACCAGATAGGGAAAGCGTCGCAGCTTCTTCCGGTGGTTGGGGATCAGCGACTCGGCGTGGTGGAGGAAGGAGTTGCGGTTGTGGCCGACACCCAGCAGCAGGATGTGCCCGCCCAGCTCGTACATCTTCTCGAAGGGCGATCCCGTCCCGAGCGCGTACGCCAGGGGCTGATGGCCGGTGATCTCCCGTGCGCCGGCGCCCAGGGCCGCGACGGAGGCTTGCGGGTGACTGCTGCGCAACCGGTCGGGATCGGCCAGGACGGCGTTGGGGATCGCCCCCATCGCGGTCGGGAGCGCGTCGTGGAACACCGGCACACCCCGGCGGGCGGCCGTCACCTCCGGGTCGTCGAACTCGCGTGACCGCGGGCAGGGGTCGGCGACCTGGCCGGTGTAGGCCGGCACGACGATCGTCCCGGACTCGCCGACACAGCGCCGGAGTGCGCCCACCACGGTCTGCGCTCCGCCCTCCACCCTGCCGAAGGCCGACAGGGACGAATGCACCATCACGATCATGCCCTGGTGCACTCCGAGGGCCTCGAACTCCCGTTGGAGGAAGTCACGGTCTGTGGTCTTGCCGGATGCCGCCCGCATGCTCTCCTACGCCTTCCTCCTGGATTCCGATCACGCTATCGGCTGACGACCGCGTCCGGCTTGCCCGCACCGACCGGTCGCTCCGTCTTCATCACCTCGGGGACGGCGACCTGCTCGTCCGACGCCACGGTCCGGTCGTGGAGAGCGGGGGCTCCCGGATCGGCACGTTGCACGCCCTGGCGGGGAAGAACGAACCCGGCCATGCCGGTGGTGATGATGGCCATGCACACCATCATGGTGAACATCTGGGTGTCGAGTACGCCCAGGCTCATACCGGCGTTGAGAATGATGAGTTCCGTGAGTCCGCGCGTGTTCATCAGGAAGCCCAGGAGCGACGAGTCGCGCCAGGACATGCCCGACACACGTGCGGCCCCGACCGTCCCGGCCAGTTTCCCGAAGCAGGCGACGGCCACGATGGCCACCAGCTCCACCAGGCCGGTGCCGCCGAGTCTGGTGACGTCGACGGAGAGGCCGGTCGTGATGAAGAAGACCGGCATCAGCAGGTCGGTGACGTGCTTGACCGGTACGGCCACCCGGGCGTACAGGAGCTCTTTGGGACCGCGCGGCGTGATCAGCCCGAAGGCGAACGCACCGAAGATCGCGTCGAGACCGATCCGGTTCGTCGTGTAGCCCGCGGCGAAGACCCCTGCCGCGATGAGCGGCAGGAGGTACGGGGAGACGGTGCCGTTGCGCGTCATCCGGGCGGTCAGAACCCGCAGGAGGGGACGTACGACGAAGGCGAGCACCGCGGCGAACAGGAGGGAGTAGCCGAGTACCGAGACCAGTTGGCCGGTGCCTGCCGATGCCGCCACCACCGATACGAACGCGAGCATGCACCAGGCGAGGAGGTCACCGACGGCGGCGCTCGCCAGTGCCAGGACTCCCACCGTCGTCGTCTGGAGGTTGTGGTCGACGATGATGCGGGCGAGTACCGGGAATGCGGTGATCGCCATGGCGGTGCCCACGAAGAGCACGAACGCCGTCCGGGAGATGTGGTGCTGCCCGACGAGGTCGTGGTGGGTGAAGAGCCAGGTCGCCAGTACGGCGCCGACGCCGAAGGGAACCGTGATCGCCGAGAGCGAGACTCCCAGTACCTCCGTGCGCCTGGTGCGGATCTGTCCCAGGTCAGCCTCCCAGCCGATGAGGAACATGAAGAGCAGGATGCCCACCTGGGCGACGGCGGACAGGTCCGCGCGCGCCTCCTGCGGGAACAGCCGATCCGGGAGGTGCCAGGGAAGCAGCCCGAGGAGGCTGGGCCCCAGCGCGATACCCGCGAGGATCTCGGCGATCACCGCAGGCTGCCGCAGTCGGCGCAGCAGCGGTTTCAGGAGTGCTCCGACCACGAGGATGAGCGCGAGGTCGGCGAGGATGAGAGCGGATTTGTGGGCCATGGCTTTCCCCCGAAGAGGTGGTCGTGGTTCGGCTTCTTTGGGGATCGGTGTGTCAACTCTTGGTGATGTTCGGGTAGTCGGGCAGGCCATTCCACTTGAACTGCACCGACACCCCCCTGCCCCGGCCGCCGGCGTTGATGTAGTCCCACAGTGGGATCACCGGCAGGTCCCGCAGCAGGACGGCCTGGGCCGCCTTGGTCAGCCGGTGCGACGTTTCTACGTCCACGGCCTGCTTGGCTTCAGCCAGCCTCGCCTCGAACTGCGTGCTGTGGTAGCCGACTTCGTTGGCACCTGCGCCCTTGGCGAAGAGGGGCTCCAGGAATCCGATCAGCGAAGGGTAGTCGCCCCTCCAGCCGGTGCGGAATGCCGATGTGATCGTCCTGTTCGCGATGCCGTCGCGAACCTGCTTGAAAGTGGGGAAGGTCGTGGTGGTCACCTCGATCCCCAGAGTGCCGCCGACCTGCTCGGCCAAGGCGTCGATCCACAGGTCGTGGCCGCCGTCCTCGTTGTAGGTGATCTCGAACGGACCGCGCCACGGCGCGATCGCTTCGGCCTCGGCCCACAGGGACTTCGCCACGGCGGCGTCGAACCGGAGCACGTCGTTCCCCGGCAGGTCCGCGTCGAACCCCGGCAGGGTCCGCGCCGTGAAGTCCACCGCGGGCCGCTTGGTCGAATGGAACACCTGCTCGGTGATGTACGGCCGGTCGATGGCCCTGGAGATCGCCGCGCGGCGCAGCCTGCCCTCCGCACCGCCGAAGTTCGGCAGGTCGTACGGGATGGCGAGGGCCTTGTTGAGGGCGATCGGCTGGTCGATCGCCCGGTTGCCCAGGTCGCGGTGGTAGGAGGTCAGTTCACTGTCCGGGACGCTGTCGAGGACGTCGAGACGGCCGGCCAGCAAGTCCCGGTAGGCGTCTTCGAGGCTGCGGTAGAAGACGACCGAGATCCCGTCGTTCCGCGGCCTGTCGGGGCCCCTGTAGTCGGCGTTGGGCACCAGGTCGAGCTGCACGTCGTGCTGCCAGGCCGCTTCGCCGGCCAGCCGGTAGGGGCCGTTGCCGACCGGGTGCTCGCCGAACTTCCGGACGCCGGCCTCGAAGAAGACCCGCGGCAGCGGCTTGAACGGGGTGAAGCCCAGGCTGAGCATGAAGTCGATGTTCGCCTGCTTGAGCCTGACGGTGAAGGTGTGGTCGTCCTCGACCTTCAGGCCGGACATGGTCCGCGCCCGGGGGGTCTCGGCCGCCACGGCGTCGTAGCCCTCGATCGGTGAGAAGAAGCTCCGCTGCAACTGGCCGTTGGTGGACAGCGCCCCGAAGTTCCAGGCGTCGACATAGCTGCTCGCCGTGACCGGCGTTCCGTCCGTGAAGGTCCAATCCTTCCGGATGGTGATCGTGTAGTTCCTGTTGTCCTCCGTGCGGAGCGTATCGACCATGGCGGGGCGGAGCCCGCCGTCGACTCCGTAGTCGTACAGACCGGTGAACAGCAGGTCGACGATGCGGTTGCCGTAACCCTCGATGGTGTTCGTCGGCACCAGCCCGTTCTGGGGTTCGCCGCCGTTCACCCTGATCACGCGTGACCCGTTCGCGGTCATCGGGTCCTTCCCTGCTGTCGGATCGGGATCCAGCGAGGCGGAGCAGCCGGCTTCGCCTTCTGCGGGATCACCCCGGCCACCAGGCTGGCCAACCCCGCGAGGACGAACCCGTACTGGACCTTGTCCACGGGGACCAGGCCGGCCAGGGCGAGTCCGAGCGAGGCCAGGGCGATCTTGAGGCCCGCCATCGTCACGAACACGGACGCCCGAAGCTCCTCGGGGGATGCCTCCCGCCGCACGGCGAAGGCGGCGGTGTTCAGGACCGACTGACAGCCGCCCACCACCAGGAAGGCGAGACCCGTCAGCCACACGTCGGACACCGCAGGCACGATGATGAATATTCCGCTGACGACCGCACACCACTTGGCCGTCGCCATCACATCGAACGCCAGGGGGCGGAAGATGAAGTAGACGGCCGTGGCGAGGGAGCCCAGCCCCATGACGGCGATGAGGATCGGTCCGACGGAGGCGGACAGACCCGCACTGCGCGCGAAGGTCGTCGCCAGCACGATGAGACTTCCCAGTCCCACGGCGTTGCCGTAGGTGATGATGGTGATGTCCCGGAGGGGTTTGATCCTTCCCATCGCGAGCAGCACGTTCTTGATGGACGCCCGCTGCCTCGCGGCGCTTGCCGCGCGCTCCAGCGGCAGGAAGGCGACGGATACGGCCGCCACGGCGGCCAGAGCGCACAGGACGAAGACGGTCGCCAGTGGTGAGACCGCCGCGGCGATGGCTCCGACCAGCGAGTTCCCCGCGCTGTTGCTGATCGCGTAGGTCAGCGAGTCGGCGGACTGGGCCCGGCGCTGGACGGACTGCTTCTCGGAGACGAGTGAGCCGAGGTGACTGCTCAGACCACCGGTGAAGAGCGGTCCGAGGAACCCCGACACCACGAGGGCGACGGCCGCGGGCAGCAGGCTTCCCTGCCGGATGAGGACACCCGCGGCGAAGAAGAGGACGGCATAGAGCGCGAAGGCGCCGCAGAGCGCGGCCTTGGGGGAGGGAACCAGGGACATCACCCGCGCCGACAGGGGGCCCAGCATATGGGGAATCGTGCTGCAGGCCGCCAGGACCGCCGCGTACTCGGCGGTGTCCGGGTGAGCGGAGTTCGCGGTGCTCAGGACCAGCAGGACGATCGCGGCCGCCGAACCCGCGTCGGCCGTTCGGATCGCGATGGCGGCGCTGTAGTAGGGCACCGCTGCTCGTCGTCGTCGCTCGACGGTCTGCCTCTGAAGAGTCTGCGTCATACCGCATGCCTTCCTTGTGCTCGGATGCGATTCGGTTCAGTTCCGAACGGTGGGCACCGCTCCCGGATATCCGCTGTGATCCCCGCAGCGGGAGCGGTGCCGCTGTCCGACCTCGGATCCGCCGGCGGGGTGCGGCGGATTCGGCTCGCCTCTCAGCCGACCGGGCCGTTCTCGGCGACCAGGCGGTTCATCGAGCACCACTCACCGATCTCGTCGAAGGTCTTCGTGGCAGTGCGCTCGTCGGGGGTCTCGACGATGAACCGCTGGATGGCGTCCACGCTCGACTTGGGGCCGTCGTAGGACTGGCCCATCCTTCCGAGCACGTCGTAGCGGACGACTCCGGCCAGGTCGCACCGGGCGGGCAGGGCGAGCAGCTTGCCCTTCGGGGCGGTCTCCAGGTACCACCCGAACCGCCTGGCGCCGTCGAGCTCCCCGAGCCGTGCCAGCACCTCCTCCTCCAGACCGCACTGCAGGAGTGCGTGCGCCTCGAAGAGATCCACACCGGTTGCCAGCTCGTAGCAGGGGCCGACGCCGGCTCCGCCGCCGCGGCTCGCCACCTCGCAGAAGTACACCCGGCCGTCGTCCGTCACGAAGAACTCGGCGTGGAACGCACTTCCTCCCGTGTCCGGCAGCGCCCTGACGACGCGCTCGACGCTGTCCGTCAGCAGCTCGAAGACCTCCGAGCCCGCCTCGACCATGGTCGACGTCAGCGCCCGGGAGTCCTGGTAACCCAGAGTGCTTCCACCGTATTTGGAGACCGTGACGCCGTACACCTCGTTCGCCTTGGTGAGGCCGTCGACATGGAACATGTCGCCGTCGACGAACCTCTGCACCAGCACCGGTGCCGCGAAGGTCACCTGATGCTCCCTCAGCCAGCGGTCGGCGTCGGCCCGGTCCCGCAGGACGAAGGTGTTGGTCGATCCGGCACCGTCCACCGGCTTGACGACCAGGGGCAGTTCCAGGTCGCGGATGGCGGTCATCACCTCGAAGGACGATGCGGCCACCACGAACTCCGGCACCGGGACGCTGCCCATGACCGCCTGGTACATCCGGGGCTTGATCCGGTAGGCCAGAGCCGAGTCCAGTCGCTGACCGGTCTCGACGCCGAGCAGCTCGCGGAGTTGGGCGGCGAAGATGAGGCCCTTCTCGTCCAGGCACACGACGTGCCGGATGCCGAACCTCTCGTGCCAGGCCTGCGCCTGTTCGACGGTGGCGTAGTCGTCGTAGAGGTTCTCGACCCACCGCCACTCCTCGACGCTGCCGACGCTCTCCAGGAAACTCGGGTAGTTCAGCTGGTTCGTCGCGTTCCTGGAGGCGATCAGTACGACCCGGAAGCGGTCCGACAGCCACTGCACCAGTGGGATGGCGCTCAGGTCGAACGGGGTGAGAACCAGTACCGTTTCCTGTGTCATCGGGCCACCGCCGTCGCGAAACGGGAGACGGCGTCGCTCATCATCGCGTCGAGCTCCGACTCCGAGCCGCTTCGGACCAGTACGAAGCCGTCGAGGTCGACCGAGGAGATCTGCTGCCCCGCCTGCGCCGATCTGCGCAGCATCCGTTCGCCGACCCAGCTGGCCTCGGGGATGATCGACTTCACAACGCCGGGGTCGCACGCCGTGGGGACGCCGATCCACCCCACCAGGTCACGGCCGGGCTCGGTGACGGCGGGCGCCGGGACAGGGCCGCCGAACGTGGCCGCCAGCAGCAGCTCGAAGGTGTTGACGCCGAAGTACGCGTCCACCTGGTCGACGATCCCGAGCCCGCCGGGCCGAGCGGCCACCTCGCACAGCACCAGGCCGTCCGGCGAGTCGAACACCTCGCAGTGGAAGTAGCTGTGGACACCCTCGACGAGCAGCCCCAGCTCCCGCAGCACGGCAGTGGTGAACTCGCTCATCCTGCGGGCCTGTGCGGACTCCTGACCGATCATCCTGGTCGACACGGGAGTCGAGAACTCCAGGATGTCGGATCCGTACCTGCTGACGGTGTGCAGATGCACCCGTCCGTCCAGGACGAGACCGTCCACATGGTAGAGATCGCCCGCTACGAACTCCTCCGCCTCCAGGTGCGCGGGGGTGTAGAAGTTGGCCCGCAGGCCGGCCCGCAGCAGTTCCTGCAGGCCGGACTCGTCGCGGACGACCTGCGCGCCCACCGAGCCGCCGCCCATCCTCGGCTTGACGACGAACGGGAACCCGAACTCGGCGGCGGCGCTGCGCACATCGAGGCCGGTGTCGACCGTCGTGAACCGCGGGACGCGGATTCCCGCCGCTCGCAGCCGCTCCTTCATCAGGACCTTGTCACGGAAGAGCAGCGCCGTCTCGGACTTCAGCCCCGGTATCCCGTACCTGCTGCGCAGTTGCGCGGCCCGCAGCATGTCCACCTCGGAGAGGGCGATGATCCCCCTGCAGTCCGTGGACTCGACGATCCGTGCCGCGTCGTACTCGACGAGGTTGTTGACGTCGTAGTTCTCGTACACCGAGATCCGCTCCGGGCTGACGCCGCCGGAGGTGCTCCGTACCTGGCTCTTGGTCTCGTGGCACAGCAGCCACATGTCGAGGCTCTCGGCGATGCTCGTGTACGCGAACTGGGTCAGGGGGTGCCGGCACAGGGCGATTCCGGTGCCCATCACGCCCCCAACTGCTGCGCATAGGCGTAGTCGGCGACGAAGTCGTCGAGCGACTTGGCGTAACGCCCGCTCTGGGCCAGGACGTTCTTGATCCGCCTGCTGTACTCCTTGGCGGTGTCGTGCATCGAGTAGTACATGTCCCAGCCCCACAGGCCGGCGAAGTAGCGGCCGTCCGACTCGAAGTGGATCTCGGGGAGGAACGTCGTCCACTGGAACGGTTCCACCGGCGAGCGCCGGTAGGGCGAGCCACCGATGAGGTCGATGACGACGGACCCGGGTTCGATGTCCTGCTCGGCGTTGGCGTTGGTGATGATGTAGTCGGTCTGACCGGGGGTCTCCGCGCCGTTGATGATGAGCCGGGCGGAGCGCAGCCACTGCGGGAGCTCGGCCGGGGCGGTCTGCGGACGGCCCAGCAGGGTGAACTCCACCGACTCGTTCCTCAGGTGCTCGAAGGCACCCATGGAACAGTTCCCGTAGCCCAGCACGACGGCCTTGGGCTCACGGCGCCCGTGCAGCTTCCGGTACAGGTCCAGGCCGTACTTCGCCCCGCCGATGCCCACCTCGCGGATCTGCCCGATCGCCCTGGTGGGCTTTCCCAGTTCCTCCGCCAGCAGGATGCCGTCGCCGTCGTGTCCCGTCGCCGAGTCGGCACCGAGATCGACCAGCGCACCGTCGGTGGCGCGCAGGACGCTTCCGAACCGGGTGACGCGGACGTCCGACGAGCCGTCACCGCTGCTGTGCTGCACGGCGCCGGCCTTGGCGTACTCGACGTGCAGCGGGCTGCGCCCGTACCGCATCAAGGCCCTCAGCAGGCCGTTGACGTAGTCCTGGTCGGCGGAGTCCTCGATACGGACGAGCGGGCTCGGCCCGAGAGCCCTGTGGTCCACCCGCCCGCCGGCACGAATTCCGGCCAGGTACTGCTCCGACGGCTCCTGAGGCAGCGTCACGGACTCCATGGCGATGAGTCGGACGTTCTTCTGCTCCAACAACCGCTTCCGCTCCGGAAAGCAGTAGAGGTGCCCCATGGAGAACATCGTGGTCCCGGGTGAAAGCTGTGCGATCTCGGACGCGGACGGCCCCTTCAGCTTCACCACCAAGTCTTTTCCGGCATAGCAGGACGGGTACGGCTCTACCGTCGCACCCTCCATCTCGTATTGGGTGTCGATATAACCGATACCTTCGCCGAGACCGCGCTGGATGACTACGTCGAACCCGTTTGCGATATAGGCTCGGACATCCTGCGGAACCAGTGTCGCCCTGAGGTCGTGCCCGCCGGGATTCTCTTCGCAGTCGCTTTCTTTTGCGAACAGGATTTTCGTCATGGCAGGCCTCGTCAGTCGGTGTAGACGGCGTTGGTGGTCTCGTAGGACTTCTCCTCGAGCCAGTCCTTGAGGCTTGCGAACGTCAGGTTGATGATGATGCGCTCGACACCCTCGGTCTGGATCGGCACGGTGCGGTGCAGGCTGGTGTCGGTCTTGAAGATGTACGACTCGCCCGCGCCGTGGTAGTAGGTGCGGATCGCACCCTCGGCCAGCTTCTCGTGGACGGCGGGGTTCTCCTTGTCCCACGGGGTGTGCGGAACCGACTGGAGCATTCCACCGTGCTCGATCGAGGGCGCCTCGGCGATGAAGATCCACGCGAACTCGTGGTCACCCCAGTGCCACCCGTGGGTGTCACCGGCGCGGTTCTGGTGGGTGCCGGTGATCTTCTCGTCCTCGAAGGTGGCGTCCAGGATCGGCGTCCCGACCACGGAGGTGAGCAGCGCGCGGAACTCGGCGGAGTTGTACAGGGCCGTGAAGAGCTCGCTGTGCTCCTGGAACAGCGAGTTCGGCAGGCTGCCGAGGCGTCGCGGCGTGTTTCCGGTGACCGGGACGGTGATGTCGATCCGGCGGGTGTTCAGGTCGGCCAGCTTCCGGGCCTCCGCACGCAGCGCGGTGACGAGCTCGGCGGGTACGAGCCCGGTCGTCCGTGCGTAGTGCTCCGCGGAGTACTGCTTCTTCGCGGCGCCGAGCGCGCCGGTGATCGAGTCCTTGTTGCCGGCCACGATCCGGTCGATCTCGGCGACCTTCCGGACGTCGACGTACTCGCCCGGGGTGTTGCCCTTCGCCAGCAGTTCCTGGGCCGCCAGCCGCGTGACGTAGGCGGGGTTGACGGCGACCTCGGCGATCTCGGTGATGGTCATGGTCCAGCTCTCTTCTGGTAGCGGATTTCCGGCGTACGCCATTTCGGTGAATTCTTCGCGAGTCAGGTCGGAGAACAATTCGAATAACCTGGTACGGACCTGCGAGCCGAACTCGGCCGGCCCCTCACGATGCTTTCCATCGGCGTTTCCGGTATTTCGATTACGAGGAGGACGCTAGTTGGGGGCCATGACCCGGTCAACCCATTCCCGGAGCAGCGAACACCGCCCATCGGCCGCGCAGGGGAGGCCCGCAGCCGTCGAATTCGTAAAGGCATGCAGGTCACGGCCGTGTGGTAACACCCGGAGCGGCCGCACCGCACCTACAGGTGACCCCCGTGAGAGAGCGGGTGAGTCTGTCAAGTTGCCCGAACCTGGCACGGGCGCCGCAATACCCGGTCGATCAGCCGCGCCTGCCGCAGCACCACCGCACGGCCTTCGCCGCACCTCGCCCACAGCCCCCCGGAGGGCGGGCACCCGCCGGAAGGCCGCGGGAGCAATCCGAAATCTGACGCGATCGCTTGACGAGCACAGTTGGTCTAGTCCATTTTGAAGTCATGGCGGGCCCCACCCGCCGTCTTCAGGACCACCCCACAGCCAGCCACCGGCGCCCCCGCCCCGCGCCCGGTGCTCCCGGCACGTCCCGAAAGGCAGCCCCACATGCCACGCGCGCTCAACCACCCGTCTGCCGCGCCCAGTCGGCGCCCGCGTCGGGCGAAGCTGCTCCCGATCGGCTGCGCCGCCGCGCTCGCGGCCGGTGCTCTCACCACCCTGGCCGTCAACGCCAGTGCGGCGGACGGCAATCTGCTCGCCAACCCGGGATTCGAGAGCGGTTCGCTCGGACCGTGGAGCTGTTCGGCGGGGACCGGTTCGGTCGTCAACACCGGTGCCCACAGCGGCTCGTACGCGCTCCAGGGTGCCGCGAGTGCCAGTGACACCGCCCAGTGCAGTCAGACCGTCAGCGTTCAGCCGAACACCGCGTACTCGCTGAGCGCCTGGGTCCAGGGGCAGTACGTCTACCTCGGCGCCACCGGTTCCGGCGTCACCGACCCGGCCGTCTGGACACCCGGCGGCAACTCCTGGCAGCAGCTCAGCACCAGCTTCACCACCGGGGCGAACACCACCAGCGTCACGGTCTATCTGCACGGCTGGTACGGCCAGGGCTCCTACCTCGCGGACGACCTGGTGCTCGGCGGCCCCGGCACCACTCCCCCGACCACCCCGCCGCCCACCGGCGGCTCGCCGACGCCGTCCCCGAGCTCCAGCCAGACGCAGACGCCGCCGCCCCCGAACGTCGCGGTGCCGGTGGCCCCTTACGTGGACATGGGGGCCTGGCCGACCCCGTCACTCAAGGACATGGCCGCTGCCGGCAACCTCAAGTCCTTCACCATGGCGTTCATCACCGCGCCCAACGGCTGCAAGGCGTCCTGGTTCAACGCCTACGACCCGCGCTCCGGCTGGGCCAAGGACCAGATCGACGCCATCCGCGCGACCGGCGGTGACGTCAAGGTCTCGTTCGGCGGTGCCTCCGGCGCCGAACTCGCCCAGGCATGCTCGACGGTGGACTCGCTCTTCGCCGAGTACGACGCCGTGGTGAAGGCGTACAACCTGAAGTACGTGGACTTCGACATCGAGGGCACGGCGGTGGTCGACACGGCCGCCAACGACCGGCGTTCGGCCGCGCTCGCCAGGCTCCAGCAGGCCCACCCCGGCCTGAAGGTCTCGCTGACCCTCCCCGTGCTGCCCGAGGGCCTGACCGCCGACGGGGTCGCCGTCGTCCGCTCCGCCCGCGACGCCGGGGTCGACCTCGACCTGGTCAATGTGATGGCGATGGACTACAACCGGCCGAGCACCGACTACGGTGACGCCGCCGTCCAGGCCGCGCAGTCCACCCACGACCAGATCAAGGCGCTCTACCCGGCCAGGACCGACGCCCAGCTCTGGGCGATGACCGCTGTCACCCCGATGCTCGGCGAGAACGACGACCACAACATCTACAACCAGGCCGCCGCCCAGCAGTTGGTGAGCTTCGCCCAGCAGCACCACCTCGGCGAGCTGGCCTTCTGGGAGATGACCCGGGACGCCGCCGCCTGCACGGGTGCGCTCTTCAAGTGCACCAACATCCCGCAGACGCCGTACGAGTTCTCGAAGATCTTCGCCAAGTACACCGGCTGACGCCTGCGGCGGCCGACACCTCGGGCCGGCGGCCCGTCAACCAGGGTCTGTCCTGCGGATCTCCCCCGAACGGCAGCCATGCACTGCCTCGGCTCACAGGACCATCCGGGGATCCGCCGGACAGGCCCTGTCCGGCGGATCCCCGCCGACCCGTCAGGGCGCCGCCAGCGCCGCCTGCGAACGGTCGGCGGCGATCTTCAGGGCGAAACCCGCCAGCGCGGTGCCCATGGCGTAGCGGTGGATCCGCTGCCAGAGCGGGCGGCGGACGAAGAAGGCGGAGACCGAGCCCGCCGTGATCACGAAGAAGGCGTTCCCGGCCAGCCCGACCGCGATCTGGGTCAGCCCCAGCAGCAGGCTCTGAAGGGCGACATGGCCGTGCTGCGGGCTCACGAACTGCGGCAGCAGCGAGACGTACAGGATCGCGATCTTCGGGTTGAGCAGACAGGTGAGCAGGCCCATCAGAAAGAGCTTCCCGGGCGGGTCGACGTCGAGCTCTCGGGGCGTGAACGCGGAGCTGCCGCCCGGGCGGACGGCCTTCCAGGCCAGCCAGAGCAGGTAACCGGCACCGGCCATCTTGATCGCCAGATAGATCTCCGGCACAAGTGCGAACACCGTCGCGATCCCGGCCGTCGCCGCGACCAGATAGACCAGGAAACCCAGCCCGACGCCGGCCAGCGAGATCATCCCGGCCCGGCGCCCCTGGGTCACCGAGCGCGATACCAGATAGATCATGTTCGGCCCAGGGGTGAGCACCATTCCCAGTGCCACCACCGCGATTCCGACTATCGCTCCGAAGTCCACCGCATGCCCCCGCTCACTCGTTCGCCCGTTCGCCCGTTCGATGTCACCGCGGCACCGAAGCTAGCATCTCGGGGCGCTTTGATGCATGCGCATATGCCTGCCGCCCAGGCCGGTTGCCCGGGGCAGCCCGCCCCCGGCCTCGCCCGCCCACCGGCCCTACCGCTACCATGCACAGCGTCACCCGGCGTAGCGCAGAGGCAGACGCGCCACGATGGCATCGTGGAACACACCGGTTCGAATCCGGTCCCGGGTGGCCTCTCAGGTCCCGCAGCACACAGGCAGTCACCCAGGCAGTCACCCTGCCGACTCCCGGCACACCCGCCTGGTCCGACTCCGGCCGGGGCCAACGCCACGACGGGGGTGACCAGTTGCAGCAGGACGCGCCATCGGGCATGCCCCAGGTGCCCGAGATGTCGGACGAGGAACTCGCCGCGTACGCGCGGACGGTCGGCCGACTGCGACGGCTGCCCGCCGACCACCCGACCCGGCTGCACGCCGAGAGACTCGCCGAGTCCTTCGTCCGCGAGGGCCGGCACCGAAGGCGACAGGTCGAGCGTGGGAACCGGGCTGCCGCCGACGCCGCCCTGCTCCGCGCAACCGTCACCGGCGCACCGGACCGCCGCGAGGACGCACCGCTCGCCCCGCCCCCGTCACCGGCTCCGTCGGCTCCGTCGGCTCCGTCGGCTCCGTCGGCTCCGTCGGCTCCGTCGGCTCCGTCGGCAGCCGGAATTCCCCAAGCCCCGCTCGGCGAGCTGCACCGTCCGCGCCGCTGCTATGTCTGCAAGTCGACATACCGTCAGGTGGACGCCTTCTACCACCTGCTCTGCCCGGGCTGCGCCGCCGACAACGCCTCCCGACGCGACCTCTCCACCGACCTGCACGGACGCCGCGCGCTGCTCACCGGCGGACGCGTGAAGATCGGCTTCCGGCTGGCGCTGATGATGCTCAGGGACGGCGTGGAGCTGATCGTCACCAGCCGTTTCCCGCAGGACACCGTACGCCGCTTCCGGGCCGCTCCGGGCAGCGAGAAGTGGCTGAACCGGCTCACCGTGGTCGGCATAGATCTGCGCGACCCCCGTCAGGTCATCGGCCTCTGCGATCAGTTGCGCGCCGAGGGCAGACCGCTCGACATTCTGGTCAACAACGCGGCCCAGACCCTGCGCCGCCCGCCCGAGGCGTATGCCCTGCTGATAGCGGGCGAGCAGGACGCTCGACCCCCCTCCGGCGCAGCCGTGCTGCACGCTCCCGGTTTCCGCCTGATGCCCGCGCTGACCGCCGCCTGGCCGGCCGCCGAGCTCGAAGCCACCACGTCGCGGGACGCCGGCCCGGCCGGGGAGATGGCCCGGGTGGCCGACGAAGCCGGACTGCTGCCGG
The DNA here is from genome assembly GCF_029892105.1 of Kitasatospora sp. GP82. Lineage (GTDB taxonomy): Bacteria > Actinomycetota > Actinomycetes > Streptomycetales > Streptomycetaceae > Kitasatospora. The sequence continues at coordinate 180,707 of NZ_JARZAJ010000003.1, forward strand.
ACGCCGCGCCCACCAACTCCTGGTCGGCCCGGCTCGGCGAGCTCGATCCGGCCGAGCTGCTGGAGACCCAGCTGGTCAACTCCCTTGCCCCGGCGCTGCTCTGCGACCGGCTGCTCCCCCTGCTGCTCGCCTCGCCGCATGCCAGGCGCTACGTCGTCAACGTGACGGCCGTCGAGGGCCGCTTCGCCGTCCGCAACAAGACCGCAAGCCACCCGCACACCAACATGGCCAAGGCCGCCCTCAATATGCTCACCCGCACCAGCGCGGCCGAACTCGCCGGACAGGGCGTCCACATGTGCGCCGTGGACACCGGCTGGATCACCGACGAGAACCCGGCCCCGAAGAAGTCCCGGATGGCCGCCCACGGCTTCCGCACCCCGCTCGACGTCGTGGACGGCGCCGCCCGCGTGTACGACCCGATCGTGCGCGGCGAGGCGGGCGCACCACTGGCCGGGGTCTTCCTCAAGGACTACCGGGAAGCCGCCTGGTAGTCCCGACAGGGCCGGCAGTGGGCGGGCCGACGTATTGCAACGGGGTCCGGACCGGCCCGAGAATGATCTGACTGAACATCAGAGAGCCCGGGACGAAACGGTCCTGGCGGCCGAGACCCGGGGGGCCTCCGTGTGGATCGTTGCACTCGTCATCGCCTGTCTGCTCGTGGGCACAACCCTGCTCCGCGCGCGGGCCGCCCGCCGGCGGATGCTCGGCGCGGCCGATCTGGGTGCCCCGAAGACTTCGGCGCCGGCTCTGTACGACGTGGCGTGCCTCACCGGTTCCGAACGCCGGGTGGTCGAGGTCGCGATCGTGGGCATGCACGAGACCGGGCGGCTGATAGCCGCCCGGTCCGGCAAGGTCACGATCACAACCAAGAAGGCACGCGACCCCGTCGAGATGTCGATCCTGCTGGCCGCGGGCACGACCTGGCAGCGCGATCTGCTGGAACTGATCCGGGAAGCATCGGCGGGCAAGGCCGCCCGCGATGTCCGCACCGGACTCGTCCGGCACGGGCTGGCCCTGGATTCGAGCCTGCGCTATGCGTTGATCCAGGCCGTCTATCGGGTGGAGAGTGCACTGGTGGCGGCCCTCGTCCTCGGCGGGCTCGCCGTTGGATGGGTCCTCTGGCAGGAACAGCAGGTCGTATGGCCGATCACCGCGTTCGCGGTCCTGACCGGGTCGGGATTCATCATCAAACGCCGTATGTGGCCCGGCGGCGCCACCGCGACACCGGCGGCCAAGCAGTATCTCGCCCTGGCCCTCAAGGAGAGTCCCTGGCGGCCCCACAGCGACGCGGGTGTCGACGAAGCGGGGGCCGCGCGGCTCGGCGCCGTCGCACTGCGCGGGCTGTCCGCGCTGCCGAACGGGCACGATCTTCTGACGGCCAAGGAAGGCTCGGACACCAGGAGCAGGACAGTCGTCAGGACGGCGGCCAGGAGCAGGTCGGCAGCGTCCCGTCGGCGGTCCTCCCACAGTTCCTACACGTCCGGTGACAGCGGTGGCGGCGAGCTCGGCTTCTCGTGCGGCGGCGGGGGCGGACACAGCCACGGCGGCGGTCACTCCGGGTGCGGCGGGGGTGGGCACTCGGGCTGCGGAGGGGGTGGGCACTCGGGCTGCGGAGGCGGGTGCGGAGGCGGCTCCTGACCGAGGGGACCGCAGGCCCCTGAGAGGCGCTCACGCCGACACCACTGCCCCCGGCGCTGTCGGGTAGCGTCCGGGGGCTGGGGTTGGTGCTTGGCGTGCGCCGGCGTGTTACAGGCCGGTCTGGTTGGTGAGGCCCTCCTCGGCCCAGGCGTTGTCGTTGTCGTGGTCGACGGTCTCCAGCAGGTCACGGTCGTTCGGCTTCTGGGTGAAGACGTGGATACCACCGTTGTTATCCACGACCCCCTGCTCGCCGCCTACCTCGTCCTCGCCATCAGCCCCTGACGCTCCATCACCGCAGCAGCCCCGGACCGGTCCGAACGGCACCGCCCTCCCCTCCGGGGGACTACGATCTCCGGATGACGGACACCACGGACAGAACAGCGGAACTCGCCGACCTGGCAGCGCGGTTCCCGAGCCTGCATGCACCTCAGCGCTGGGCCTGGGGCGGAATCGACGCCCAGTTCTCGGCGGAACTGCCGCCGGACGAACTGATCACCAACATCCACCTGGTGGGGTTCTCGGACGGCAAGGTGGTGCTCTGCCGCGACATCCGCGGCCACTGGTTCCTCCCGGGCGGCACCCGGGAGGAGGCGGAGAGCATCGAGTCCTGCCTGGTGCGGGAGTTGCGCGAGGAGGCGGGCGCCCGGCTGGCCGGACCACCGGCGTGGATCGGCGCGCACCGCTGTGTGACGGACAGTCCGGTCCCGTACCGGCCGTGGCAGCCCCACCCGGAGAAGGCCTGGCTGTGGGGGTGGGCCGAAGTCGTGGTGGACACCGAGCCGACCAACCCCGCCGACGGCGAACAGGTCGTGGAGGTCCGGGCCGTCCCCGCCGCCGAGGCCCAGCACCTGCTGGTACGCGGCCGCGATGCGTGGTGGGGCGAACTGGTCGCCCTCGCCGTCGAGTCCCGCTCCAAGGCCGGCTGACGCGCGAGCCCCGGCAGCTTCCGACCGGCCCGGCTCCGACCGCCCCAGCTCCGAGCAGGCCTGCCCGGTGGCCCGGTGACGGGCAGTCAGCCGTCACCGGGCCGGGGCTGGAAGGGCGTCAGCGCCTGCCGGAGTCACCGCCGGCCAGGCCCGCGCGGCGGAGCGCGTCGGCCATGGCGCTGTTGCCGACCGGCGCCGGGCCGCTGCCTCGACGATCGCCGCCGCCGCGCCGGTCCTGACGCGGCGGACGCGGGCCCCGGTCGCCGCCGCGCTCGCCACCCCGGTCCCGGCGTCCGTCGCTCCCGCCGCCGGGCTTGGTGACCTCGTCGTCCAGACGGAGCGTCAGGCCGATCCGCTTGCGAGCCACATCCACCGAGGTGACCCGGACGCGCACGATGTCGCCGGGCTTGACCACCTCGCGCGGGTCCTTGACGAAGTTCCTGGACAGCGCCGACACATGGACCAGGCCGTCCTGGTGCACGCCCACGTCCACGAACGCGCCGAACGCGGCGACGTTGGTGACGACGCCCTCCAGCACCATCCCCACCTCCAGGTCGCCGATCTTGTCGACGCCCTCCTTGAAGACGGCGGTGCGGAAGGCCGGGCGGGGGTCGCGGCCCGGCTTGTCCAGCTCGGCGAGGATGTCGGTGACGGTCGGCACGCCGAAGGTCTCGTCGGCGAAGTCGGCCGGGCGCAGCGCCCGCAGCGCCTCGCTGTTGCCGATCAGCGCACGCAGTTCACCGCCGGTGCCGGCCAGGATGCGGCGGACCACGGGGTATGCCTCGGGGTGCACGCTGGAGGCGTCCAGCGGATCCTCTCCGCCGGGGATGCGCAGGAAGCCCGCGCACTGCTCGAAGGCCTTCGGCCCGAGCCGGGCGACGTCCTTGAGCGCCTTCCTGGTCCGGAAGGGACCGTTGGCGTCACGGTGGGCCACGATGTTGTCGGCGAGGGTGGCGGTGACGCCGGAGACCCGGGTGAGCAGCGGCGTGGAGGCGGTGTTGACGTCGACGCCGACGGCGTTGACGCAGTCCTCGACCACGGCGTCCAGCGAGCGGGAGAGCTTCACCTCGCTGAGGTCGTGCTGGTACTGGCCGACGCCGATCGACTTGGGGTCGATCTTGACCAGTTCGGCCAGCGGGTCCTGGAGGCGGCGGGCGATGGAGACCGCGCCCCGGATGGAGACGTCGAGTTCGGGCAGCTCCTGGGAGGCGAACGCGGAGGCGGAGTACACCGAGGCGCCCGCCTCGGACACGATCGCCTTGGTGAGCTTCAGCTCCGGGTGACGCTTGATCAGGTCCTCGGCGAGCTTGTCGGTCTCGCGGGAGGCGGTGCCGTTGCCGATCGCGACCAGGTCCACCGAGTGCTTCCCGGCCAGCTCGGCGAGGGTGGCCAGAGCCGCGTCCCACTTGTTGGCGGGCTGGTGGGGGTAGATGGTGCTGTGCGCGACGACCTTGCCGGTGGCGTCCACGACGGCGACCTTGACGCCGGTACGGAAGCCGGGGTCGAGGCCCATGGTGGCGCGGGTCCCGGCGGGGGCGGCGAGCAGCAGGTCGCGCAGGTTGGCGGCGAAGACGCGGACGGCCTCGTCCTCGGCCTCCTGGCGCAGCCGGGTGCGCAGGTCGATGCCGAGCCGGACCAGGATCCGGGTGCGCCAGGCCCAGCGGACGGTGTCGGTGAGCCACTTGTCGGCGGGGCGGCCCCGGTCGGCGATGCCGAATCGGGCGGCGATCCGCTGCTCGTAGTCGCTCTCGCCGGGCAGGTCGCCCTCCGAGCCGTCCAGCGGCGAGAGGTCGAGGTTGAGGATCTCCTCCTTCTCGCCGCGCAGCATGGCGAGGATGCGGTGCGAGGGGAGCTTGGTGTAGGGCTCGGCGAAGTCGAAGTAGTCGGCGAACTTGGCGCCGTCCTGCTCCTTGCCCTCGCGGACGGTCGCGACCAGGCGGCCGCGGGTCCACATCCGCTCGCGCAGGGACCCGACCAGGTCGGCGTCCTCGCCGAAGCGTTCGACCAGGATGGCCCGGGCGCCCTCCAGCGCGGCGGCCTGGTCGGCGACCGACTCGTTCAGGTACCCGCCGGCCAGCGCGGCAGGGTCCTGGGTGGGGTCGGCGAGCAGGGTGTCGGCGAGCGGTTCGAGGCCGGCCTCGCGGGCGATCTGCGCCTTGGTGCGCCGCTTGGGCTTGTAGGGGAGGTAGATGTCCTCCAGCCGTGCCTTGGAGTCGGCGCCGAGGATCTGGGCTCGCAGGGTGTCGTCCAGCTTGCCCTGGGAGTCGATGGACTCCAGCACGGCGCTCCGGCGCTCCTCCAACTCGCGCAGGTAGCGCAGCCGCTCTTCCAGGGTGCGCAGCTGGGCGTCGTCGAGCGAACCGGTGGCCTCCTTGCGGTAGCGGGCGACGAAGGGAACGGTGGCGCCGCCGTCGAGCAGGTCGACGGCCGCCTTCACCTGCCCCTCGCGGACGCCCAGCTCTTCGGCGATCTTGCGTTCGACTGGCATGGTCACGAAGCCGGCCACCTTCTCCTGGTTCAACAGTGAGCGTTCAGTCAACAAGCGTTCGGCGACCGGTGTTCGGTGACGAAGGTTCGGCGACTGGGCTCAGGTCCGCCCTGCATTCTGGCAGGTGCCCCGCCCGGAGGGGGGTGCGGGCGTGTCCTCGGGGTGGCGTGGCGCGTTGTGCTGACGGTCGGTGACACGCAGCCAAGCGGTGATTATCCGACCTAATTTGTCTGATATGAGATAGATCACACGGTTACCTTCTCGTGGAGGCGATGGTGGCTCAGGCCCCGACACCGGTCACTCAGTGGGGCATGCCCCAGACAGGTCCGTTCCGCTGGACCAGACCGGCCACCTGGCCGCGTGAGGCACTCGCCCTGGCCGGCTACTGGATCGCCAGCCGCATGATCATGATCGGGATGCTCCGCTCCGGCAAGGCCGAGCAGGCCATCGAGGTGCACCGGACCTACTTCGGCTGGTTCCAGGTCCTCCAGAGCGGCACCTTCCCGATCGGGGACGTCACCTGGCAGTACCCGCCCGGAGCCGCACTCGCGATGCTCGCCCCCGGCCTGCTGCCCTTCCTGACGTATCTTCAGGCCTTCGCCCTGCTGATGCTGCTCACCGACGCGATCACCCAGGCCGCCCTGGTCCGGGTCTCGCTGCGGCGCAACGGCGGTGTACACCGGGGCCGTTCCACCGCCGGGGCATGGATGTGGGCGATGGCCCTGCCGCTGATGCTCGGCCTGCCCTACGGCCGCTACGACCTCCCGGTCACCGCCCTGGCGATGGCCGCGCTGCTGCTGCTTCCGAGCCGCCCCAGGGCGGGCGGGGCGCTCGCCGGGATCGGCGCGATGGTCAAGGTCTGGCCCGCCCTGGTGGTGCTCGGCGCACCGCGCGGACGCGGCACCAGGCAGGCGTGGTCGGCGATGTGCGCCTCGGCCACCGCGCTGCTGCTGGTGCTGGCCACCCTCTTCCACGGGGCCTTCGACTTCCTGAAGGGCCAGCAGGGGCGCGGCGTGGAGATCGAGTCGCTGGGCGGCAGCGTGCTCCAGGTGGCCAGGGAGCTCGGCTGGCCGGGCGATGTGGACCAGCACTACGGCTCGCTGGAGTTCCTCGGCCCTCATGTGCACGCGATCGCCCGCGCCTCCCTGCTGCTGACCGCGCTCGCCTTCGGCTGGCTGCTGCTCTGGCGCTTCCGCGCCCGCCGCTGGAACGCCGCCACCCCCTACGACGCGGCGCTGACGGCCGTGCTGCTGTTCACCGTGACCAGCCGGGTGATCAGCCCGCAGTATCTGATCTGGCTGATCGGACTCTCGGCGGTCTGCCTGACGGTACGGGGCTCCTGCCAGCGGCCGGTCGCCCTGCTGCTGCTGCTCGCCACGGCCGTCACCACCATCGACTACCCGCTCTTCTTCGACTCGCTGATCCACGGCGGCTGGAAGGGCACCGCGGTCATCGTGCTGCGCAACGGTCTGCTGCTGGTCGCCTCCCTCTGGTCCGCCGCCCGGCTCTGGCGGGCCTCGGTCTCGCCCGCCGCCGCACTCCAGCAGGCTCCCCAGGTCCGGCGCGGCCCGATCCGGGTGGCCTGAGCCCGCAGACCCGAAGGCGACCGTCGGCCCTGGCCTGGTCCTGGCCGCGCTCGCAGGGGTCGGCCTCGGCTCGGCCCTGCTGGCGATGACCGGACAGCCGCAGAGCCTCGACTGGGCCTCGATCGCCGGATTCTGCCCGGTCGGTGGCGGGGTGGTGCTGCTGGTCACCGCGGCCAGCCTGCCTTCACTGTGGCGGATGATGCGCGCGGACGGCCTGCGCACGGAGTAACGCCCTTACGTCTTCGGCGAGTTCGGGGCGGGCGCTCCCACCGGCTGTTGGGGGCGCCCGCCTCGGCCCGTCCCGCCCGGGCTTCCCGGCCCGCCCGTGCGGCGAGGCGACGCGCGCCGAGTCTCGGAGGTGCTCCCCATGGCCGAGCCTAGACTCCGGACGCCTAGACTCCGGACATGGATGAGACGCTGCTGAAGCAGCTCGCCGCCGGAAAGTACCTGCTGGTCACCACGTTCAAGAAGGACGGCACCGGCGTCCCCACCCCGGTCTGGGTGGTCCCCGACGGCGGGGCACTGGGGGTCTGGACGGCCGCCGACAGCTGGAAGGTCAAGCGGATCCGCAACCGCGCGGACGTCCTGGTGGGCCCCTGCGACGTCCGTGGCAACCCGGCCGGCCCCCAGGTGCCCGCCACCGCCGAGATCTGCGACCTGGCCACGGCCCGCCGCTACCGGCCGCTGCTCAAGCGCAAGTACGGCCTGATCGGGCGCCTACTGCTGCTCGGCAGCCGACTGCGCCGGGGCGAGGCGGGCAGCATCGCCATTCGCATCACCCTGACCGACTGATCCTCATATCGCCCTGGACGTCTGCCGCGTCCCGGGCCGGCGACACCCACGGGACCGTTCGACGATCCGTCACCAGATCGGTCGCAGCCGGCCCGTGGGGGCAAGCCTGGCCAGGTCGTCCCGGAGTCCGCGCAGCCCCTGCTCGCCCAGGGTCGCCGTCCAGGGCCGGACGGCCTCGGCCGCCGCCTCGTCGGCCGCGCGGGTGCAGGCCCAGCCGCGTTCGGTGAGCACGATCAGCCGGGCGCGCGCGTCGGCGGGATGCGGCTGCCGCTCGACGTAGCCCTTGCGGACGAGTTCCTCGACCAGCTGGCTCGCCGCCTGCTTGGTCACGCCCAGGTGCTCGGCCAGCTCGCCGACACTGGCACCGTCCGGGACGAGCCGCGCGAAGGCGAAGCCGTGCGCCGGGCGCACGTCGTCGAAGCCACGTTCGCGCACGCCTGCGTCGATCGCCCGGACCAGATCGGCGGCCAGCCCGAGGAGCAGCGGCGGGAGGCTCAGGGCGACGGTCTCCTGGATGGCGGACTCGGCTTCGGTCATGCCTGGGATTCTGCCAGCCCAATCCCGCAAATGGACAATCTTCTTGACTATATGGGCAAGCTGCTTGACCATATAGTCAAGCAGCTTGCCCATTGGTTCCATTTATCCAGAAAGGGCCCACCATGCCCGTCATCCGCACCGGCCAGGCCACCGTTCACGAGATCCACGGCGCCCGCTTCCTCTCCTACGCCACCCCGGCCTCCGGCAGCTCCGATCTCTGCGCCTGGCGGCTGGAGATCGCCCCCGGAACCCCGGGAGTCGAGCACACCATCAGCCACGAGGAGATCCTGCACGTGCTGTCCGGGTCACCGGTCGTCACCCTCGACGGCCACCGGACTCCCCTCGCCCCCGGCGACACCGCGATCGCCCCGGCAGGCACCCGGCTGAAGGTCGACAACCCGGGCGACCAGCCCGCCCACGCCTGGGTGACCGCCCGCACCGGCCTGCGGGCCACCCTGGCCGACGGCTCGGCGCTCACCCCGCCCTGGGCCAACTAGCTCCGGTCCGACGGCGGGCCGCTCCGGGTGTGGACATCGGCCGCATCAGAGATGCTGGGAGCGTCAGGCATCCCGTGAGGAGGACCACCCATGTCCATGCTCGACAAGCTCAAGTCCATGATCAAGGGGCACGAGGACACCGCCCGACAAGGAGTCGAGAAGGCCGGCGACGCCTTCGATGCAAGGACGGGGAACAAGTACCAGAGCCAGACCGACACCGTTCAGAAGAAGCTGGACGAACAGATCGGCAACCAGCCGCCCACCGACCAGCAGTAGGCGCCGACACCAGAAGCACTCACAGCCCGGCCACCGGAGTCCCTGGCCGGGCTTCCACCGCGCCTCCCGAAGGGCCGGCCGGTCGCCCTCAGCCCTCGTACGGCAGGAGTTCGGCTCGCTTGGGCGGGCGGTTGTCGCCGGAGGACCTGCCCGTGAGACGGCGGCCGATCCACGGGCCGAGGTGGATGCGCAGCCAGCGCAGGTCGGAGCCGAGCCGTTCCCCGCGGCTGCGCGGCTCGGCCGGAGGAAGCGGCGCGCGCCAGTCGAAACCGGCCGGGCGTCCGAGAGCTTCCAGGACGGCGGCGGCGACCCGGCGGTGGCCCTCCGGGGAGAGGTGCAGCCGGTCCTCGGCCCACATGCGGCGGTCGTCGAAGCACGGCGCCGAGAAGAGGTCCACCACCAGTACGTTCGGATACCTCCTGGCGAGTCCTTCGACGAAGGACTTCATCTCCAGGATGGCCGGGAGCAGTCGGGCGCTCCCGGCCAGGCGGCGGGTGGGATCGGTGCTGGTGAACATCACCACGGTCGGGCCGTCGCCGCAGCCGGCGCCGGGACCGCCGTCCGCCTTGCCGTCCGCGTTGCCGTCCGCGTTGCCGTCGAGCAGTCCGGTGGCGGCACGGCCCAGCAGCCGCTCGACCTCGGCGATGTCGCAACCGGGCCGCAGCACGTCGTTGAGCCCGCCCGCCAGGGTGACCAGGTCGGCCCGCATGGCGGCGGCCCGGTCGACCTGCTCGGCGCAGATCTGGCCGATGAGCTTGCCGCGTACGGCGAGGTTGGCGTAGCGGAACTCCTCCCCCGGCCGTTCGGCGGCCAGCGCGGCGGCGACCCGGTCGGCCCACCCCCGGAACTGGCCGTCGGGGAGCAGCTCGTCGCACATGCCCTCGGTGAAGGAGTCCCCGACGGCGACATATCCGGCAAAGCTGCGGTGGGCGCCACCGACAGCGGGCTCGGTGGAAGCAGCGGAAGTGGCAGACGTGGTGGTGTTGTTCATGGCGACAGCGATCGTACGCGCAGCATCCGCCGGCCGGGAGTGCAGCCCCCGGCCTTCGCCGTTCGCAGCCCGGATCGGTACGTCGGCGAGTTCGGTACGTCGGCGAGTTCGGCGGGCGCAGAGACTCCCCGGGGGTCCACCTTCGGCAAAACTCCGTGACAGTGCCGGAGGCGACTGCTTTGATGCAGCGCGTGAGCTCATCCGACCATCAGCAGCCCCCGTCCGCCCCCGTACTGGACCTCCTCGAGCGGTACTACGACGCCGTGCCGAGAAGCGGCGCCCGAGTCGAGGACTTCGGCCCGCTCTCGCTCTTCGTCCGCGAGGGCGCGGGCTGGCCCTTCTACGCCCGTCCGGCGCTGGGCGCCGCCGCCGGTCCGGTGGACGTGACCGACGTGGCGCGAGTCCGGGCCCGGCAGCGGGAGTTGGGCGCGCCGGAGGCCTTCGAGTGGGTCGCCGAGACCGCACCCTCACTGCGCGCCGCCGTCGAGGCGTCCGGACTCGCCGTGCACGAGCACCCGCTGATGGCACTCGACCCGGCCGCTTCGACCCCGCAGGCCGTGTCCGGCTCCGGGGTCACCGTACGGATCCTCGGCCCCGAGGATCCGGCCCTGGCGGGCGCGCTGGCGGTGCCCTACCTGGCGTTCACCGAACCCGGTACCGAGCTGGGCGCCGCCGGCCCGGCCGAGCTCGCCGAAGCCATCCTCGCGACCACCGGGGACGGCTCCGTCGAGCGCATCGCCGCCCGCATCCGCAGTGGGCTGACCAGCGTCGCCGTCGCGATCGCGGACGGCACCGCACTCTGCGCGGGCCAGCACCAACCGGTCGGCGAGGTCAGCGAGATCGTCGGCGTCGGCACGCTCCCCACCGCCCGCCGCCGGGGCCTGGCCCATGCGGTCACCGCCGCGCTGGTGGCCGACGCCCGCGCCAACGGCGTGCGGACCGTCTTCCTCTCGGCCGGGGACGAGAACGTCGCCCGCATCTACGCCCGCCTCGGCTTCCGCCGGGTCGGCACCGCCCTCATCGCCGAACGCCCGGCCGCCGACGGCTAGGTGTTCTCCCCCGTCATCCAGTGCTCGCGGACGGCGTCGGTGGGGCGGGGTTCACCGAGGGCGTCCAGGCCCCAGGCGCCGAGGGCGCCGATGACCTGACGGAGGGCCAGGCCGCGTTCCGTCAGTTGGTACACCGTCGCGCTGGCCGGCCGTTCCAGCTTGCGGCGGACGGCCAGGCCCTCGCTCTCCAGCTGCTTGAGACGGGTTGCCAGGATGTCGGTGGAGACGCCGGGCAGGTCCGCGTGCAGGTCGGTGTAGCGGCGTGGGCCGTCGAGGAGTTCACGGACGATCAGGAGACTCCAGCGCTCGCCCACGGCGTCCAGGGCGCGGGCGACGGCGCAGTACTGGTCGTAGCTTCGGCGTGACATGTGGATCAGCATAGCCAAAAGGTTGGACTTTCCAAGTGGATACTTGGTAGAACAAAGCGACCAGACTGACGGTGCGGTGACGGACGGATCGGGAGACCGCTGATGGAGTTTCGGCAGTCCAGCAAGCTGAAGGACGTGTGCTACGAGATCCGCGGCCCGGTGGTCGACCAGGCGAACGCCCTGGAGGAGGCCGGGCACAGCGTGCTGCGCCTGAACACCGGCAACCCGGCCCCGTTCGGCTTCGAGGCCCCGGAGGAGATCCTCCAGGACATCATCCGCAACCTCCCCAACGCGCACGGCTACAGCGACTCGCGCGGCATCCTGCCCGCCCGCCGGGCCGTGGTGCAGTACTACCAGCAGCGCGGCGTCCCGGGCGTCACGGTGGACGACGTCTACCTCGGCAACGGCGCCTCCGAGCTGATCCAGATGAGCGTGCAAGCGCTGGTGGACGACGGTGACGAGGTGCTCGTCCCGATGCCCGACTACCCGCTGTGGACGGCGGTCGTACGGTTCGCCGGGGGCAAGGCGGTGCACTATCTGTGCGACGAGGAGGCGGACTGGTACCCCGACCTCGACGACATCGCCGCCAAGATCACCCACCGCACCAAGGCCATCGTCGTCATCAACCCCAACAACCCGACCGGCGCGGTCTACTCGAAGGAGCTCCTGGAGGGCATCCTCGAACTCGCCCGCCGGCACGGGCTCATGGTCTTCGCCGACGAGATCTACGACAAGATCCTCTACGACGGCACCGAGCACCACTGCCTGGCCGCGCTCTCCGACGATGTGCTCACGCTCACCTTCAACGGCCTCTCCAAGGCGTACCGGGTGGCGGGTTTCCGCAGCGGCTGGCTAGTGGTCTCCGGCCCCAAGCAGCACGCCAGGGACTACCTGGAGGGGCTCACCATGCTCGCCGGGATGCGGCTGTGCCCCAACGTCCCGGCCCAGTTCGCCGTCCAGGCGGCCCTCGGCGGCCACCAGTCCATCCACGACCTCACCCTGCCCAACGGCCGTCTCACCGAGCAGCGCGACGTCGCCTGGCGAGCGCTCAACGAACTGCCCGGTGTCAGCTGCGTCAAGCCCAAGGGCGCCCTGTACGCCTTTGCCAAGCTGGACCCGGCGGTGCACAAGATCGTGGACGACGAGCAGTTCGTCCTGGACCTCCTCCTCCGCGAGAAGATCCACATCGTCCAGGGCACCGGCTTCAACTGGCCCCGGCCCGACCACTTCCGCTTCGTCACCCTGCCCCGGGCCGACGACCTGGAGACCGCCATCAGCCGCATCGGCCGCTTCCTCGCCACCTACCGGCAGTAGGACCGACCGGCGACAGGGAGCGCGGACGCCGCGGGCCCTGTCGCCGGTCGATCCGAGGCGGTTCAGCTCCCCCTCGGTCCGTACATGATGACGGCGACACCGGCCAGGCAGATCAGAGCTCCGATCACATCCACCCGGTCCGGCCGGTAGCCGTCCATCACCGCGCCCCAGAGCAGCGAACCGGCCACGAACACCCCGCCGTACGCGGCCAGGACCCGCCCGAAGTGACTGTCGGCCTGCAACGTCGCCACAAACCCGTACGCACCGAGGGTGACCACACCCGCGCCCACCCAGGCCAGGCCCCGGTGCTCGCGCACCCCCTGCCACACCATCCACGCACCCCCGATTTCGAGGATCGCGGCGAGAATGAACAACAGGGCGGAACGAGCGACGGTCATGACCAGCGAGCTTACGATGTGACCCGCCCGCCCCGGCGCCACCCCCGGTGGTCGACCGGCGGGGCGCGCGCTTCTGCCGGCAGAAGCACCGCCGGTGTGCCACCGTACTACCGCAACGACCCCCTTCCCCAGGAGTGAGCTCGATGACCAAGTCGCCCGAGGTCGGGAGCCAGGCTCCCGCGTTCGTTCTGCCCGGTGTGCTGCTCACCGACGGGGTGGTGGAGCGGCGGGAGTACCGGTTGGCCGAGGCCGAGGGGCGACCCTTGGTGCTGGTGTTCTACCCGGGGGACGACACTCCGGTGTGCACCAAGCAACTCTGCTCGTACACCTCGGAGTTGGAGCGCTTCAAGGGGCTGGGCGCGGAGGTCTGGGGTGTCAGCCCGCAGGATCTGGACAGCCATGAGGGGTTCGCCCGCAAGCACAGCCTCGGCTTCCCGCTGCTGGCGGATCCCGGGCGGGCGGTGATCAGGGCGTACGGGATCGCGGTGCCCGGGCTCGGGCTGCGGCGGTCGGTGTTCATCCTGGACGAGGCCGGCGTGGTGCGCTGGAAGCACGTGGGGCTCGCGGGCCTGACCTTCCAGCACAGCGACACCCTCGCCGAGCAGCTGGCCGCCCTGCGCGGCTGAGACCCTCCGGCAGTCGGGAGGCTGCGCATGGGCAAGGGCTCGCGCTCGATCGGAGCGCGGGCCCTTGCCGTGGTCGTACGTCAGCGGCGCAGCCAGGGCCAGTCGCCGTTGTCGCCGTCGTCGTCTCCGTCGTCCCAGCTCTCACCGGCCGTGCGCAGGATGGTGTAGTGGTCGATCTGGGTGCCGTCCTCCGCCAGGGCGGTGACCTTCATCGAGGACTTGCGGCCGGGGTGGGCCGGGGTGACGTCCACCTTGATGAAGGAGTAGCCGGTGTAGCGGACCCGGGACCACTCGACGGTCTCGGTGACCTTCACGCCGCCCTTGGCGAAGTGGAAGGTGTCGACCGAGTCGACGCGGTGCTCGTGGCCCTCGTACGTGTCGGGGTAGTCGAAGCTGTAGAGACTGCGACCGGCGGCACCGGCGGTGACGTAGACGATGCCGTCCTTGGCGGTCTCGATGGTCTCGCCGCTCGGCACGGCCTTGGAGACCTTGTTGCCGAGGATCGCGTCGGTGCGCTCGTAGACGTGGTTGTGACCGTTGATCACCAGGTCCACACGGTACTTCTCGAACAGCGGCACCCAGGCCTCGCGGACACCGCCCTCGGAGGCGTGCTGGTGGGTGGTGGAGAAGGCGCAGTGGTGGAAGAAGACGACGATGAAGTCGACGCTCTCGTCGTCGCGCAGCTCGCGCAGCTGCCGGTCCAGCCACTTGGTCTGCTTGCCGGCCGTGAGGCCGAGGTTGACCGGGATCTCGTACGAGACGTCATTGGCGTCCAGCGAGACGACACCGACGTTGCCGTACTTGAAGGCGTAGACGCCGGGGGCCTTGCGCGGGTCAGGGCCGTTGTCCGGGAGGAAGAAGCGGGCGTCCTCGCCGCCGTACCCGTTGTGCGAGTACCAGGCCTCCATGTCGTGGTTGCCGTAGGAGACCATCCACGGGATCTTCGAGGCGACGGTCTCGGTCTGGGCCAGGAAGGCGTCCCAGGTCTTGGCGTTGTAGGCGGACTTGTCGGTGTCCTGGCCCTGGCCCATCGGGTCGGCGTAGCAGATGTCGCCCGCATGCAGGTGGAAGGACGGCTTCTGGGCCAGGATGATGTGGTCGTTCCCGGCCGCGTGCGCGCTCACGCCCTGGTCGCCGAAGGCGGTGAAGGTGAACGGCGCGTACGGCGTACCCCAGCGCCAGTCGCGGGCGGGGGCGGTGCGGAAGGTGCTGAGGGTGGAGACGGCCTGCTGCGAGGCGGGGTCGAAGCCGTCGTGGCCGACACCGTAGTAGTAGGTGGTGTCGGGGTCGAGGTCGTCCAGCGAGACATGCAGGTAGTACTGGTCGACCGGGGTGCCGGTCGGGGTGAGCGCCGGGGTGTGCAGGGCACGGACCTCGGCCTGGATCTTGTGGCTGAGCGACCACGGGTGCTTGCCGAACCGCAGGAACGGCCGCTTGACCGGGGCCGGGACCTGCCAGGAGATCCGAAGCTGGGTGTCCGGCTCGGCACCGAAGGCGAGGTGACGGCCGATCGGGGCGACCAGCGAGCCGTTGATTCCGTCCGCGGTACCGGCCGTGAGCAGACCCGGGGCCGCCGGGGCGGCGGAGGCGGTGCCGCTGCCCAGGGCACCACCGACGGCGATCGCGCCGACCGTGATGGCGCCGGCCCGAAGCGCCTTGCGACGGGAGAACCTGCTGCGCAGGTACTCGTGCTGCTCGGCCATGCTCATGCGCCCGGCCAGCTTCTCGGGCACGCCCATACGTGGGATATCCATGGCGTGGAGATTCGCAGTGGCCGATTGCGTGCACACGGACATCCGGTGAACGGCCGTCGTCGTGTCGGTGTGCCGGACCGCAAGTTTCGACCAAGTGTTCGCAAAGAACCGCTGATCGGCCCACCATGGTGTGGGCTGACGGACTGCCATCTGCCGTGCCGTCAGGAACACACCCCGGAGCATCGGGCGATATGACTGTTTTGGGTGACTCTGTGAGAGGCTGACCGGCGAACCCGAGCCGAAGCCGCACCGTAAGGAGCAGAGCCGATGTACGGAATCAAGAGCCCCCTGCCGGATGCCGACCGCAAGGTGGTCGGGGAGGCACTCCAGGGCGCACTGGTCGATCTGATCGACCTGTCGCTGATGGCGAAGCAGTTGCACTGGAACGTGGTCGGGCCGCGCTTCCGGTCCGTCCACCTCCAGCTGGACGAGGTGGTCGGCCTGGCACGCCGGCACGCCGACACCGTGGCCGAGCGGGCCGCCGCGGTCGGCTTCTCGCCGGACGGCCGGGCCAGGACGGTCTCCGCGAGCAGCGGTATCGCCGCCGCGCCCGAGGGAGCCGTCACCGACTCCGCCACGGTCGGCACCCTGGTCGCGGCCCTCGGTGCGGTGATCACCCGGATGCGCGAGCGCATCGCCGCCACCGCCGCCCCCGACCCGGTCAGCCAGGACATCCTGATCGGCCTCACCGCCGACTTGGAGAAGTACTCCTGGATGGCCCAGGCCGAGAACACCTCCTGACCGCCGGCTCCTGTCAGGCCGATCGCGTCCGATGCCGTCCGGCCGATCCCGTCCGGCCGATCCCGTCGGACAGGGGCCGAGGTCAGCGGGCGGTCGCCGCCGCAGCCCGCATCGCTGCGGCGGTACCGCTCGTGATCGGCTCACCGTGGCCGAAGACCGCCACCGCCGCGTCGAGTTCGGCCAGGCGGCGGAAGGACTCGATCGCCCGGGCCCGGTCCAGGTTGAAGACTCCGAGGATGGGCTGCCCGCCGACGCCGGCCACCGCGTCCCCCGTGAACAGCACCCCGGGCCCCGGCAGATGGAGTGCGATGCTCCCGTCGGTGTGACCGGGGACCGCCACGACCTGCGCCCCGCCGCCGAAGTCCAGGACGTCGCCGTCCTCGACCTCGACGTCCACCCGCGCGGGCGGCGCCGCCGGCGGCCGGGTCATCCCCTCCCAGAGCTCACGCTCCCACACCGGGGCGTCGTCGAAGACCGGCGGCGGCATCGGCCGTTCGCCCCGGATCACGGGCGCGTCGAGCCGGTGCGCCATTACCTCGACACCGCCCCCGCTGCCCCAGGCGGTGATCTCGGCCGTCGAACCGACGTGGTCCTGATGACAGTGCGTCAGTACGATGCGCCGCAGCTCGTCCGTCCCGTGACCCAGCGAGCGGATCGCCTCCGCGATCAGCGCGCCGGAGCCGACCACCCCCGTGTCGATCAGCGTCAGGCCGTCCGGGTCGCGCCACAGATACGCATGCCCGACCTCGAAACCCAGCAGGTACAGCTCCGGAAGAATCTCCACCGTCTCCATACCGGCGATCCTCGCCGAACCCGGCTGTGCCGAACCGTCACTTCGCCCACGGCTGAGCGAAAACGACCGTTTTCGCTCAGAGCTGATCACCAGTCAGTGCGACGTAACGTGAACGGAGTTCCTCGATCACGGGATGTCCGGGCGGGAAGGCCAGCGAGTCCAGTCCGCCGACCGCCCGTACGCCGATGGCCGCGTTGGTCGCGAACGCCGCCTCGAAGCCGGCGGCCTCCGCCACGGTGACCCGCTCCGTCCGGCCCGGGTACAGGCCGCGCAGCAACTCCATTGTGGTGCCCGGCAGATGTTCGGCGTTCGGCCAGACCACCTCCCGGCCCCGGACGAAGCCGATGTTCCAGGTGCCGCCCTCGGAGATCCCCCGCTCCCCGTCCACGAACAGCGCGTCGTCGAAACCCGCCCGCTGCGCCTCCCGCCGCTGCCAGAGCGCGCCGAACAGGCCGACGCTCTTCACAGCGGGCAGCTCGCGCCGGTACGCCACCGAGCGCACCCGCAGCGGCGGTACGGGCCGCAGGGGCGAGGTACCGCTCGCGGGGCGGGTGGTCACCAGCAGCTGCGGCTCGGCGGGCGAGCCGATCGTCCCGATGTCCAGCGCCGGGTCGAAGACGGTCACCCGGACCACCATCGCCCCGGCCGTCGGCACCACCCGGCGCGCGTACGCCCGTACCCGTTCGACGTCCAACTCGGTCCCGAAGACCGTGCGGCAGTCGCGGACCAGCCGGTCCAGGTGCAGCTGGAGGCCGCGCACCCGGCCGTCCTCCACGCACATGGTGGTGAAGTGGCCGTAGCCGGTGAGCGCCAGAGCCCTGAGCTCCGCCTCGCTCACCGGTCTGCCGTTCAGCTCCGCCCTACCGCAGCCGCTCGGCGCCGCCGCGCCGGTCCCCGCCGTCCCACCGCTCTCGCCCTGGTCTGCCATGGGTCCAAGCATTGCAGGCCGGGTGGCGCGGCCTCACCCCAAGCCGCGAACCCGTGCACTGCTTTCAGGGGCGCGGGGCTGCGCCGTCAGCCGGGCAGGCCCTCACGGACGCGGCGCGAGACGGCGAACTCCTGGAGGTCCAGGGTGCCGGGCGGCTCGGCGATGCCGGGGCCGCCGGCCCGTACCCACTCGGATATCTCGTCGAGCATGTCGTCGGCCAGCACCCATCCCAGCCAGACCGGGCGCCCGCCCGCGAGCCGGCCCTGTGCCGAGGGGCTGACCACGACCACGTTGGAGTGGTCGCAGGCGTCCAGGCACTGCACCGCCCTCACCCGGCCCGCGTCGCCGACGCCCTGGCGCAGCCGTTCCAGCTGGGCGCCGTGGTCCACCTCCGGGTGCTTGGCCGTCGTGCCGCAGCAGCAGCCTCGGCAGACCGTGACCGTGCAGCCGGAACCGGCACCTGACGCCGCCGGTCCTGCGGTCTCCTTGCTGCGACGACGAGCCATCAGTTTCCTTCCGACAGGGCCCGCCGCCACGCCGAGTCGCGCAGCAGCCGCAGGCCGTTGAGACCGACGATCACGGTGGAGCCCTCGTGCCCGGCGACGCCGAGCGGCAGCGGCAGTGCGCCGGCCAGGTCCCAGGTCACCAGGGTGGCGATGAACACCCCCGCGATCACCAGATTCTGCACCACCAGCCGCCGCGCGCGCCGCGACAGGGCCACCACGGCCGGTACGGCGAGGAGTTCGTCCCTGACCACCACCGCATCCGCGGTCTCCAGCGCCAGGTCGGACCCGGCCCGGCCCATCGCCACGCCGCAGTGTGCGGCGGCCAGCGACGGTGCGTCGTTGACCCCGTCTCCGAGCATCAGGACCCGCTCCCCCTGCGCCTCCAACTCCCTTACGGCCGCCACCTTCTGCTGCGGCAGCAGCCCGGCCCTGACCTGCGGGAGACCGAGGTCGGCCGCAAGCGCGGCGGCGGCACGCGGATTGTCACCGGTGAGCAGCACCGGCAGCCGCGCCGTCAGGGCACCCAGCCGTCGGACGGCCTCGGCGGCCAGCTCGCGCGGACGGTCGGCGAGGCCGAGCACACCCAGCGGCAGCCCGTCGCGCAGCACCACCACGGCCGTCCGCCCGGCCGACTCCAGCTCGGCCACCACGGCCGCCGTCTCCGGCGGCAGCGAGAACCGGGCCGGATTGCCGACCTCGACCACCCGGCCGTCCACCACCGCGCGGACGCCCGTCCCCGGTGTGGACGCGAAGCCGGTCGACGCGGGCAGCGGCAGTGCCCGCTCGTGCGCGGCGGCGACCACGGCCCGGCCCAGCGGGTGCTCGCTGCGCACCTCGGCCGCGGCGGCCACGGCGAGCAGTTCGCCGATGACGCCGCCGGAGGTGGAGCCGCCGGCCAGGAGGTCACCGGTCGTGGCGGTCCTGATGTCCACGAGCTGCGGGGTGCCCGCGGTGAGGGTGCCGGTCTTGTCCACGGCGACGGCGGTGACCTGCCCCAGCCGCTCCATGACCACGGCCGACTTCACCAGGACGCCGTGCCGCCCGGCGGTGGCGATGGCGGAGAGCAGCGGCGGCATGGTGGCCAGCACCACCGCGCACGGCGAGGCCACGATCATGAAGGTCATGGCCCGCAGCAGGGTCTGGGTCAGCGGGCCGCCGAAGGCCAGCGGCAGCGCGAACAGCGCCAGGGTGGCGACGACAAGACCGATCGCATAGCGCTGTTCGACCTTCTCGATGAAGAGCTGGGTGGGCGCCTTGGTGCTGCTGGCCTCCTCGACCATGGCGACGATCCGGGCGATCACCGTGTCGGAGGAGTCCCGCTCGACGGCGATCCGCAGGGCTCCGGCACCGTTCAGCGTTCCGGCGAAGACCTCGTCCCCGGCCGCCTTGGCCACCGGCAGCGGCTCGCCCGTGATGGTGGACTGGTCGACCTCGCTGAGGCCGTCGAGTACGCGTCCGTCCGCGCCGACCCGCTCACCGGGGCGGACCAGCACGGTGTCGCCGACCGCCAGCACGGCGGCCGGGACGGTCTCCTCGCTCCCGTCCGCCGTGACACGGCAGGCGGTGGCCGGCGCGAGGTCGAGCAGGCCGCGAACGGAGTCGGCGGTACGGGCGGTGGCCAGCGCCTCCAGGGCCCCGGAGGTGGCGAAGATGACGATCAGCAGCGCGCCGTCCAGCACCTGGCCGATGGCCGCCGCGCCCAGCGCCGCGACGATCATCAGCAGATCGACGTCCAGCGTCCGCTCGCGCAGCGCCCGGAGTCCCGCCCAGGCGGGTTCCCAGCCTCCGGTCGCGTAGGCGACGGCGTACAGCGCCCCGTACGCCCAACCCGGCGCGCCGAGCACCTGGGTGAGCAGTGCCAGCAGGAAGGCGAACGTGGCGGCGGCCGCCCAGCGGGCCTCCGGGAGGGCGAGGCTGCGGGTGCGGCGGACCGGTGGCGCGGTCGGCCGCGCAGCCGGGCCGACCGGGGTGGTGAGGGTGGTGGACATGGCGGGGTCCTCGGAATCCTCTGGGCCCTCAGGGCATGGCGGGGCGGACAGCCATCCACCATACAGGAATACATGAACAGCTTTTCATTCATTCAGGTCGAACCTGTCGGCCGCCGCCTCCCGAACCGCGCGAGCGTGCCCCGTAGGATGCAGCCATGGGACATGGAGCCGCCGCGAACGCCGTACCGCGCATGCGCCTGGACGCCTCGAACGCGGCCAAGGTCGCCAACACGCTCCAGGCCCTGGCCACCCCGTCCAGGCTGCTGATACTCGCTCAGCTGCGCGAAGGCCCCCGGGCCGCGACCGAGCTGGCCGAGGCCGTGGGCATGGAGCAGTCCGCCTGCTCCCACCAGCTGCGCCTGCTGCGCAACCTCGGACTGGTCATCGGCGAACGGCGCGGGCGCTCGGTCGTGTACTCACTGCACGACCACCACGTGGCCGAACTCCTCGACCAGGCGGTCTACCACGTGGACCACCTGCGCCTCGGCCTCACCGACGAACCGGCCTGAGCCCCTGCCGCCACCCTTCCTCCGTTCGCCGAGCGGCCTGCCCCACCGCTGCTTATGGTGACCACATCGTCACTCCGCCCGCCCAGAGCGGCTGCGAACGGCGCTGCCGCCAGAGCGGAGCGACCAAGGAGGATTGACCGTGATCACAGCACGTGACGTCATGCACGCCAAGGCCCAGTGCATCAACGAGGACCAGACGCTGCAGGAGGCCGCCGAGATGATGGCGAAGCTTGGCGTCGGAGCACTGCCGATCTGCGGCAGCGACCAGAAGCTCAAGGGCATCATCACCGACCGCGACATCGTCATCCGATGTATCGCCAAGCGCAAGGACCCGGCGTCGATGAAGGCCATGGAGCTGGCCGGGCACCCGCACTGCGTCCGGTCCGAGGACAGCATGGACACGGTGCTCAAGAAGATGAAGCAGCACCAGATCCGCCGGATCCTGGTGATCGACGGGGAGAAGCTGGTCGGCATGATCAGTGAGGCCGACCTCGCCAATGGCCACATGATGGGCAAGGGCGTGACCGACCAGATGATCGCCGACTTCATGGACGGCGTCTACGCCAAGCGCTGAGCCCGTCCACCACGCCGGGGGCGCCACCCGAACCCTTCCGTCGGGTGGCGCCCCTGAGCGTGGTCCCGCTTCCTTCGGCGCCTCTTGCAGCTCGCCTTGCGGAGTCCTGGTATCGGCCCGGTACTGGCCCGTCCCTATGCCGTGGCCCGTGCCGCCGCGCGGCCGGCGATGCGGCCCGAGAACAGGCAGCCACCGAGGAACGTCCCCTCCAGCGAGCGGTAGCCGTGCACCCCGCCGCCGCCGAACCCCGACGCCTCCCCGGCCGCGTACACGCCGTCCAGCACCGAGCCGTCCGCGCGCAGCACCCGGGCGGAGAGGTCGGTTTCGAGGCCGCCGAGCGACTTGCGGGTGAGGATGTTGAGCCGGACGGCGATCAGCGGACCCGCCTTCGGGTCGAGCAGACGGTGCGGCGCCGCGGTGCGGATCAGCCTGTCGCCGAGGTAGCGGCGGGCGCCGTGGATGGCCGTCACCTGGAGGTCCTTGCTGAACGGGTTGGCCATCTCGCGGTCACGGGCCTCGATCTCGCGGCGCAACTCGGCCTCGTCGATGAGCGGTTCGCCGGCCCCGGCGGTGTCGACCAGCGCGTTCATGCCCCGGACCAGCCCGGGCAGGGTGTCGGCGACCACGAAGTCCGCGCCGTTCCGCTTGAACGCCTCGACCGGTCCCGGGGCACCCGACCGCGCCCGGCCCAGCACGTCCCTGATGCTCTTGCCCGTCAGGTCGGGGTTCTGCTCGGAGCCGGAGAGGGCGAACTCCTTCTCGATGATCTTCTGGGTCAGTACGAACCAGGTGTGGTCATGGCCCGTCGTCATGATGTGTTCCAGGGTGCCGAGTGTGTCGAAGCCCGGGAACAGCGGTACGGGCAGCCGCCGTCCGCGGGCGTCCAGCCAGAGCGAGGACGGTCCCGGCAGGATGCGGATGGCGTGGTCCCGCCAGATCGGGTTCCAGTTCGCTATGCCCTCGGTGTAGTGCCACATCCGGTCGCCGTTGATCAGGTGGCCTCCGGCCGCGCCCGCGACCTCCAGCATCAGGCCGTCCACATGTGCCGGCACGCCCGAGAGCATCCGCCGCGGCGGCGTGCCGAGCCGGGCGGGCCAGGCCTTGCGCACGAGATCGTGGTTGCCGCCGATACCGCCGGAGGCGACGATCACCGCCTGCGCACGCAGTTCGAAGGAGCCCGCAACCTCGCGTGAACTCCCCTCCCCGCGAGCGACGTTGCTCGGCACCAGCAGCTCACCGCTGACGGTGTCGGTCACCCCGGCGGTCGCCGAGAGGCCGGTGACCCGGTGGCGGAAGCGCAGATCCACCCGGCCCCGGGCCGCCGCCGCCAACACCCGTCCGGCGAACGGCTCCACGACGCCCGGGCCCGTCCCCCAGGTGATGTGGAAGCGGGGCACCGAGTTGCCGGGACCGCTGGCCAGCAGCCCGCCGCGCTCGGCCCAGCCGACCACCGGGAAGAACCGGATCCCCTGCGCGCGCAGCCAGTTGCGCTTCTCGCCCGCCGCGAAGTCGACGTACGCCTCGGCCCAGCGACGTGGCCAGTGGTCCTCGGCACGGTCGAAGCCGGCCGTACCGAGCCAGTCCTGCCAGGCCAGTTGGTGCGAGTCGCGGATCCGCATCCGGCGCTGCTCGGGCGAGTCCACCAGGAAGAGTCCGCCGAAGGACCAGTGCGCCTGACCGCCGAACGAGGCTCTCGGCTCCTGGTCGAGCAGGATCACCTTCCGTCCGGCGTCGGCGAGTTCGGCCGTGGCCACCAGGCCGGCCAGACCGGCTCCGATGACGATGACGTCGGCGTCCAGTGCCATACGGCGATCCTCCGGAGGTCGGCGGGGCTGAGCAGGCGGGTGGGGCGAGGTGGTCCGATCCTGCGCCCTGGACCGCCACTGGTCAACCGGCCGGTAACAAGTACTCCGAACCTTTCGCTCCACCACGTATCCGAATTAACAATTCGCTCCGTCCCGGAGCGTAATTCCAGGGATATCTGACGCATGCTCAGGATTTGCGCTCGAAATATCTGGACAACCAGTTAACGCGTCAGTAACTTACTTTGCAGTAGCTCGAAACGGCCGCGGCCCAGGCCACCCCCACCCATCCGCTGTTTCTCTCCCCCAGGAGGAACCCGTGCTCCGCCATGCCCTGAAGCGCACATCCACCCTGGTCAGCGGCCTGCTCGCAGCCGCCGCTCTCACCGCTTTCAGCGCCCCCGCCGCCCATGCGGATTCCGCCGGCAGCGGCATAACCGGCAACTACGTCGCCCTGGGCGACTCCTACGCGGCCGGAGCCGGTGTGCCCGGCCAGTCGGCCGGGCTCTGCCTGCGATCCGACCACAACTACGGACACCTGGTCGCCGCCACACTCGGCAGCAGCAGCTACACGGACGTGACCTGCGCGGCCGCCAAGATCAAGGCGATTACCTCGCCCCAGTACGACCTCTTCATCCGGGTCAACGACCCGCAGCTCGACGCCGTCAACGCCGACACCGACCTGGTCACCCTCGGGATGGGCGGCAACGAACTCGGCACCTCCGACGCCGGCATCGGCGACGTCATCGCGACCTGCATCGCCGGCGCCGTCGTCAACCCGTTCGGCACCCCGTGCCACGACCACTACGCCCACGGACACTGGGACTTGGCCACCTGGTCCTGGCAGTACGGCGACGACACCCTGGTCGGCCGGATCAACGCCGCCGCCCCGCAACTCGCCGACGCCCTGCAGAAGATCCACGCCAAGGCCCCCAACGCCAAGGTCCTGCTGGTGGGTTACCCCTCCGTCCTCCCCGAGAACGCGCGCAACTGCCTCGGCCGCCAGCCCGTCACCACCGGCGACGTCGCCTACCTGCACGGCATCCTCGGGCAGCTCAACACCATGCTCGCCACCACCGCCGCCGCCAACGACGCCACCTACGTCGACACCTTCACCCCCACCAAGGGCCATGACGCCTGCTCCGACGACCGCTGGATCGAAGGCGCCCTCCCCGGCTCCCCCGCCGTCCCCTTCCACCCCAACGCAACCGGCGAGCGCGTGATGGCGGATACCGTCCTCACCGCCCTCGGCCGCTGACCTGCCGTCGGTACGTTCGGTGCGGCCGACCTCGCGCGTCAGGCCGCACCGAGCACCACCGGAGGACAGCGGCCTCTACTTCGTGGGCCGAGCTCGGAACAGCCCTCCCGGCCTCGACCCGACCAGAGGGTGCGCGCCCCAGCGGAGACCGAGGCGCGCACCCGGCGCAGGACCGTCGTTCAGTCGTGTGGCAACGGGGCCCTGGAGCACGAGGTGAACGCTATGCGCATCGATCCACGCCTCCCGCAAAAGAGCCGATCCACCAGTTCCTGGCTACGTTTTCGCAGGTAGGCGGCCTAGACCCACTGGCCGGACGGGTGCATGGTGAAACTCCGCGCGAATGCGGTAGGAATGCCTTCCTACCATCCGCTACCGTGGATGCATGACTGCACGGAAACTGTCGATCTCGGTGCCGCCGGAGGTCGAGGAGACGATCAAGGCGGCTGCGGCCGAAGAAGGCAAGCCCGTGTCCGCCTGGCTGGCCGAGGCCGCTGTCGAGAAGGCTCAGATCGCTGCCCTGCACGCCCAGGGCCGCGCCGCCGCGCGTGAGCTGGTGGCAGAGTACGAGAGCGAGCACGGCAGACTGCCGGCGGAGTCGAGGCAGCGCGCCCGCCAGTTCCTCATGGAAGCCGGGCTGCTGGACGACGAGCCGTGGTCGGCGGTCGGGTAGTGCGCACGATCGTCTATGACACCGGCGCCCTGCTGGCCGCCGAGCGCCGCGACCCTGACTTCCTCGCCCTGCACGACGAGCTGACCGCCGCGCACATCCGCCCCGTCGTGCCTGTCGTCGTACTTGCCCAAGCGTGGCGCGGCGGACCGCAGCACCAGCTCTCCCGTGTGCTCAAGGGCTGCAACATCCTGGCCGACGACCAGCGCACCGGCCGCGCCGCCGGCATCGCCTGCGGCGCCGCCGGAACCTCGGACGTGGTCGACGCGATCGT
Organism: Kitasatospora sp. GP82; assembly: GCF_029892105.1. Taxonomy (GTDB): domain Bacteria; phylum Actinomycetota; class Actinomycetes; order Streptomycetales; family Streptomycetaceae; genus Kitasatospora. Next base: position 205,987 of record NZ_JARZAJ010000003.1, read on the forward strand.
CGTCGCCACCGCCGTCCAGCACCAAGCCGCCGTGGTCACCGGTGACCCCGACGACCTGACCCACCTCGCCGACTCCATCGGCGTCAAGCTCCGGCTCTTCATTGTCTGATTTGCTGCGGGCGGTCGTCAGGCCCCGAGTGCGGTGACGCAAGGCTGCCGACCGACCCACGCCAGAACACGCAGCCCCACCAGGAACATTGGCCCTGAATCGCCCTTCCTGATGCGATCCCCCAACATTCCCGATCAGCGCCTACCCAGAGACGCGGATCGGATGCCGACCGATCCCGGCTTCCCGGGCCAGCCCCATGACGCGGCGTTCCCGCCCCTCGACCCCAGGCGCCGTCGGCTCCTACCTGACGTATTGCCTGGCGACCGTCGCCTTGTGAGAGCACCCACATCCGCTGCACCGCCTGCGTCCAGCTTTACTTGATACCTGGCCTGGGACGGAAGAAGCTCGCCAAGCTCACCGCCAAGAACGTCCGCACCTGGCTCGACCAGCTCCACACCCGCTGCCAGTGCTGCGCACGCGGCCTCTACGCCGATCGCCACCCGAACGCCCCGGAGGCCGGCCGATCGGCCTCGCCACTGCGCGATCGTGAAGTGCTTCGGCGCGACCCTCCGCACTGACACTCGCCTACGTTCACTCCGCCCTGAAGTCCGCCCTGGAGCACGCCGTCCGCGAGGAGGAGATCCCGCGCAACGTCCGCATGGGCACACCCCGTCCCCGCCGATTCGAATTCCCCATCGCCAACAAGGCCCGCCAGTTCCTCGCCGCCACCAGCGGTTGCCGACTGCACGCGCTGTTCGAGCTCGCCCTGCACACCGGGTTCCGCAAGGGCGAACTCCTCGGCCTGCGTTGGGAAAACCTCGACCTGACCGGCGGCACCGCCAGCATCCGCCGCACCCTCCAGCGCACCAACACCGGCGGCCTGGTCGCCCTCCCGACGAAGACCCAGAGCTCCGAGCGCCGCATCGCCCTGCCGACCCCTTGCCTGCGCTCACTCGCACGGCACCGCGACCAGCAGCGCCGGGAACGCGAGACGGCAGGCGAAAGCTGGCAAGACAGGGGCTACGTCTTCACCCGACCCAACGGTGCCCCAATCGAAGGAGCCACGCTCACCCGGCACTTCACCGCCCTGCTCCGGGCCACGCTCCGCCGCATCCGCTTCCACGACCTCCGTCACTCGGCGGCGACCCTCCTTCTCGAACAGGGAATTGAACTCGTCGTCATCAAAGAACTCCTCGGCCACGCCCATATCGGCGTGACCGCCACCGTGTACGCCCACGTCCGACTCCGCCTCCAGCGCCAAGCCATCGACACCCTCGGCGATGCGCTCCGAGCACCCAAGAGCCCTAACGGCCCGCCAAGTGCAGAACCCGTCCGCTGGCGTTGCCGTCAGCGTTGCCGCCAAGACGCCGAGAGGCCCCACCGAACCAACTTCCGGTGGGGCCTCTCGGCATTAATCAGGAAATCTCTGCCAGCCATTCCCAGTCGCCCGGACGGGCCCGCAGCCGGTCGAGCGCCTGCTCCAGGCAATCATCAAGACTTGAGGATTCAGCCCGGATAAATCCCTGCTCCCCAAGACCTCTTCCCGACATGACTACCGTCCATGGCTCACCGCTTTCTGTCATCCTCTCATCATCCACCTTGAGGATTACGGTGACGCCAGAGCGGCCGAGCTTTTCCATAAGCTGCTCGATATTCATTGCTTACACTCCTGCTAGTAGCCCCTCAAGGCTGACGAGATGTCACCGATGTCGTGTAGCTGACCCTTCCCGACCCTGTCGATGACGCTCCGCAAGTCTTCCGAGGTCGGACCACTCGTAACCCCGTTGCGCTCCATCAACTGCTCCACGACCGCCTGTGCGGTTCGCTTGTTCCCATTGTTGAACATGTGGCTTCCCGCAATATCGCGGATAACAACCGCAGACTTGTCCCAGAAGCTGTCGTACCTACTTGCGTTAATCATCGTATTCTCGGGGGAGCCACTCAAGAGCGTTTCTCCGCCAAATCCACGGTTGATCCCAGTGATTTCATCCGGGGTCACGCCAACCTTGAAACCGCCTAGGCCACACCCAGGCCCAGTGTTGTGAACGAGCACCGGCGTGTTGCCCGCCAGCACATAGTACGTGTGGAGGCCGCGGATGGTCAGGTTGTACGCCGCCTGGACCTTGCCGAAGTGCTGGGCAGCTGAAACCCGCACCACCCCGCCACCTGCATCAAGCAGGGTCATGCCCGGTTCGAGGTCGCTGGCGTCGACCCACCTGTCCTCGCTCGGCGACCAGAACGGGTGGTGATCTGTGGAAGTTATCTGGCCAAGCCCGTCCGAAAGCGTGAGAGTGGTGAATGCGGCGTCGTCCGGCGTGACGATCGTGGCGTCGACCGCGCGCGCCCCGGATTCGCCGCTGCTTGGATCAGCCGCGACGACCTCGTCGCCCACCTTGAGCTCTTCGATCCTCTTGCTGCTTCCATCCGAAAGCAGCACGCGCGTGCCCGCCGGAAAGCTGTTGCAGGCTCCGCCTGCCTTGGACTGGACAGAGTTGTTCCTTGGCTTGAGCTTGCCTTCCTTCGCCATTGCACGGCCGACGACGGAGTTCTGGAACGAGCCGTCGCCGACACCTGCGAAGGCATAGTTCTCGAAGTTGTAGTCGAACAGCTGATCCGCAAGGATCTTGTACGCCTCGGAATTACTGCATGAGCTTATCGCCCAGCACGCGTTGAGTGAGGCCGCAATATACTGATGGTAATCCTCGCGAGGATCGTACCCAAAGACCGTATGGTTCTTCTGGAGGAGCCGGAGATTGTCATCAGTCTTCTTGAGAAGCTGCTCTGAGTACGTTGACTTGGGGATTACCACCCCGCCGGGGAGAACCGCATCGTCGGATTTCTGGATGACAACCTCCCAGTCTCCGTCTCCGTGCGGGATCCAGCTTTCTCTCATGATTTCGCCGTCCGGCGTCCGGCAGGAATCGGCAAATCCTCCGCAGGCGCCGTCAGGGCGCTGGCCACTCGGGTCGCTGAGGGTGAGAGGGTTGTTGTTGCTGTAGGTGTATCCGGTGAGGGATTGCGGGTCTGTCGCCGCCAGGATGGGGTCGACGCTGATGAAGCGTCCGGTGGTGGGATCGTAGTCGCGGGCTCCCAGGTGGGTAAGGCCGGTGGGTTCGCTGGTGCCACCGAGGAAGCCCCGGTTTCCGGACCAGGTGGACGGTGCCTTGCCGCGGGTGTCGCCGAACGGGGTGGTGCGGCGTTGGTTGAGGGTGCCGGTCGTGGCGTCGATGTCGAGTTCGGCGGTGCCGTGGTGGTCGGCGACCTGGAAGGTGACCTTGTTGTCGTCGGTGCGGACTGCGGTGGCAAGTCCGAGGGGGATGTAGCGGGTGGCCGATGCCTTGCCGGCGCCCTTGAGGAGCTTGACTTCGGTGTTGCCGAGGTAGAGCGTCCAACTCTCGGTCGCCGGGTTGGCGGTGTCGAGGGCGTGGGTGATGAGGCGGTTGCCGTCTGCGTCGTAGAGGTTGTCGGTGGTCTTGCTGGTAGTCGTGATGCTCGTGCCGGTGGTCGTCTTGACGGTGTCCGCGACCTTTGCCAGGCGCCCCTCGGAGTTCCAGGTCAGGACTTGGTCGCTGGACTGGGCGGCGGTGGGCTGGAGGTGACGGGCCGTGGTGTTGCCGGAGGTGTCGTAGGAGTACGACTGGACGACCGGCGTTCCGAGTGCTCCGGTGACCTTGCTGGTGCTGGCCAGGGAGTGCGGGCGCGCGGCCGTGGCGACTGGGTAGGTGTAGGTGGTCCTGGCGTCCAGGGCAGCGTTGCCGATGGGGTCGTGCTGGGTCTCGGTGGCCCGGGTGCCGTTGGTGTTGTAGGTGTAGCTGCTCCAGTAAGGGGCGGGTCCACCAAGCGACGCACCGTCAGGGGCGGTGGGGCAGGACAAGCCCTTGGGGGTGAACGCCTCGGCGAGACGGGTGAGGTAGTCGTACTGGTAGCACTGCCGGTCGGTGCCGGTGCCGGATGTGTCGGTCAGTGAGGTGACGTTGCCGACCTGGTCGTAGGTGTAGACGGCGGCACGAGCCGGGGTGGAGATGCCGTACTGGTCGGTGCGGCTGGAGGCGAGGCGCTGAGTGCCCCACTCATAGTCGTTGGTGACGTAGATGTCCTTGCCTGCAGTGCCGTTGGAGAACGTGGCCTGCAGGGGCTTGCCGGTCAGGCTGTACTTCTGGTCGGTCAGGTAGGGGATCTGGCCACTGCCTGTCGCGGCAGTCACGCGATGGAGGTTGTCGTAGGTGAACACGACTGCCTCCGTGGCGAGTCCACCCGCCGGTGTGAGGCTCATTCCTGTGGGCAGGCCGTCGAAGCGGTAGCTGGTGGCGCTGATGTAGTCCCCGGCGAGGGCCTCCTGCCCCGGAACGGACGGGACGGTGACAGTGGTGCGCTCGGGCCTGCCGAGTTGGTCGTAGAAGGAGTAGCTGGTCTTGTACTGGTAGGTGGTACCGGAGAGAGTGACGTAGCGGGTGGAGGAGTTGAGCAGGCCCTTGTTACCGGCAGGGTCCCAGTCGCGCGAGGTCAGCAGGGTTCCGGTGGCCGAGGTGTCCCGGGTTTCGAGAACCCGGCCGATGTTGTCGTACACGGTGGCGACGGTCTTGCCGCGCCCGTCGGTGACGGTGGTCGCTTCGCTTCGGTCGTTGTAGGTCTTGGAGGTGGTTCCGGAGTCGGGGTCGACGGCCTTGGTCTGACGGCCCAACTGGTCGTACAGCCAGGTCCAGGTGGTGCCGCTGGGGTCGGTCAGCTTGGTGAGGTGTCCGGCCGGGTCATAGGCGTAGGTGGTGGCGTCGTAGCCGGTGAGCGTCTTGTCCTTGTACTGACGCAGTTCGGTGGTACGGCCGGCCGCGTCGATGATGGTGGTGGTCGGGGTGCCGCCGTCGGGCGGGGTGACAGTGACGCGGTCGCCGCCATAGGTGGTGAGGGTGCTGGCCAGCGGTTTGCCGACACCGTTGCCCGCGAGCACCGTGGTTCCGTTGGCTCGGCCGAGGCCGTCATAGGTGGTGGCGGTCTGGGTTTCGACGCCGGTGGCGTCCTCGACCTTCAGCAGGGTCGTGGTGGGTGCACCGGTGGAGTAGTAGGGGGCGTAGGTGAGAGCAGCCTGGCCGCGTGCGTCGTAGAAGACATCGGTGAGGATGCGCCCGCCGCTGTCCCCCGGCGCCTGGGTCTGGCGGGCTCGGCCGAGGCCGTCGTAGAGCGTGTACGAGGTGTCCTGGGAGCCGTCGGCGTTCAGACTCTTGGTGGTCACCGCAGTGATCTTGCCGCTGGCGAGGAGGTACTGGAACTCGCTGTTGGGGTTGTCGCCGTTCGCCTTGGAGCGGTCGGGGAGCCAGATCTTGAGAGTGCGCCCGAGAGGGTCGTAGAGCACATCGGTGCGCCGGTTGTTGGTGTCGATCGTGGCGACAGGCAGACCGCGCGCGAGGTCGAACTCGGTGGTCGTGCTCTGGGACGTGCTCGGATTGCCCGCAGTGGCGGGCGGCCCGGTGACGACCGAGGTGACAGGTCGGCCGACAGCCGGGGTGTATACCGTCGAGCTGGTACGGGCGTTCGGGGAGGCCGTGGTCACCGGTGCAGTGGCGTCGGTGGTGTCGAACACCGTGGTGGAGGCCAGGCCCGTCGCACTGACCGCGCGGCCGTACTTGTCGTAGGTGGCCGTGTTGTCGAGATAGGTGGCGCTCGTACCTGTGCGCGCCTTCAGGGTGTGGGTGAGGGTCGGCAGGCCCTTGGTCGGTGCCGCACCGTACGCCTGACCGTCATAGCGGGTGCGCACATCGGACAGCACAGCTGAGGTGCCATCGGTCCGAGTGTCCCTGTTGACGGTCACGGAGCACTTCACGGCGACGGTCTCGGCATGGATGGCGCCGGTGAGGATCCACGCGGTGGTGTTGTCCGCGTATGTAATGGCTGTGCACTTGTCGTCGGCCGTGTCCGTGCCGTCGCCGAGGCTCTCGACCTGAACGGAACGGCCGTAGTTGTCGTAGGTGTTGTTGGTGCGGGTCTCGCGCCACTTGACGCCGGCGCCGTCATCCAGGGAGGTGAGTGAGCGGAGGCTGCTGGTACCGGTGAGGTTGGCGGTGCTGGTGCCCCAGTCCATCTCCCGCTTGGCGGTCTCCTTCTTCCACGGAGTCCTCACCGTCTTGGCGAGGACCTTGCCGGCGGGCTTGTCGAACTGCTCGGTCCGGTACTCGTACCCGGCCCAGGCAGCGTCGTCGACGATGCTGTTGCCCTCACCGTCGCTGGTGGTGACGCTGCGCTTCCTGGTCTTGTCCGCAGGATCGGTCCGGTCTCCGTCCATGCCGCGCAGGAAGAAGTGGTCCGCCTGGGTGGACATGGCGCTGGTGCCGCCGGTCTGCACGCGGGTCTGGGCGTAGCCGCGCCACTGGGACCAGGTCTTGAGCTTCTCCTTGGTGATGCCCTGGTCGTCGTCGTAGTGCCACGCCGGGTCACCGAGGTACGTGTAGCGGGTGAGCATGTCGGGTGCGCCGCCGGTGCGGTCGGTGGTGATGACCGTGTTGACGACGTACTTGTTGAACCACTCGGTGGTTACCGGCTCCTTGAGTGAGGGCTGGTACATCTGCGGAAAGCAGAGGGTCCTGTTGTCCTGCGGGATGGGCAGGCTGCTCCAGGTGCAGGGTGCGGCGCTGTAGTTGACATCGACCTGGCCACCGAGTTCGTCGGTGACGGTGCTGAGCCGCTGCTTGATGAACGCCGCGCGTCCGTCACCGACCTTGTCGAGACGGTTGACGAGCTGGGTGTAGGCGAAGGTCGTCTTCGGCAGCGTGATGGTCTGCTTGTCGCCTCCGACGTGTTCGACGGAGTCGAGCAGGAGTTGGTAGTCGAAGTCTGCGGTGCCCCACCTGTGGGTGAGGTTCCAGGTATCGGTGGTCTGGTAGGTCCCGTCAGCCTGGAGTGTGCCGACGGCGATGCCGGTCAGGCGGGTACGGGTGAAGAAGGATGGGGCCAGTACGGTGTCGCAGTCGGTGTTGTCCTTGCAGGTCTGGTCCCACGGCGTGTCGTACCAGTACTGGCGGTTGGCGTCGATCTTCGAGCCGTCGCAGCGACCTGCGGTCGTCTCCAGGCAGCGTTCGGCTGTCTTGAAGGTGACCTGGGCCATCGGTTTGACGGTTGTGGAGTAGATGTCGGACTGCTGCTGGCCGTAGTCGATGCGCTCCAGGTAGCCGCCGCGCACGTACTGGGTGTGGTCGGATGCCTTGAGGTTGCGGCCGTAGTTGTTGGTCTCGGGGTGGTACCAGTAGGTGATGTCGTTGCCCTTGGCGTCGATCACCAGGTCGAGATTCCACCGCCAGCCCTGCTGGCACCAGGAGGAGGCGAAGTCGGCCTTGTTGCAGGGCTCTCCGGCGTTGTTGCCGTAGACCGGGACGGTGTAGACCGACTTGGTCTCGGGCTTGCCGGCGGTCCAGTTGGAGAGCCGGTTGTAGCCGAAGTAGTAGCGGGTTCCGTCCGGGGTGACGGCGCGGAAGTACTCGCCGTCGTCGTCTCCGTTGCCCCGGTTCACATCACGGCCGCGGGTGACCTTGGTGTTGTCGTCGCCCTTGATCCGCCACTCGTTCGCACCGACCGGGATCAGCTCGCCCGAGTGCCCGGCGAAGCTGATCGTGGCGTTGTCGTACGCCCAGCAAAGATCCCCCGGCTCGGTACCGTTGGTCTTCACCCCCTCATCGGCACACGGCTTGTACGAGCGCTCGATGAAGCCGGGGCTGAGGTCGAAGCCGTCACCGACCCAGGACGCCTGGTTGTTGCTGTTGGCTGTCCGCCCGTCGACTCCGGCAGAGTTGTACGACAGCCCGAGCTTGGGTGAAAGCCCGCCAGGCATGGCCGGCATCGGCATGTCGTACGACCAGGTGAAAGAGCCGGTGTTGAGAGCGGTCGACCAGGTCGAGGCTGCGGACAGCGGCGTCACCTTGTAGTCACCTGATGGCCCCGCCGTCGTCGCGGCGGCGGCCAGCAGTGTCACTCCCGCGGCAGCCGACCTCACGGAAGGTGCCCGTAGCGACGCGGGCGCGGTGGCCCCGACCGTGACCGCATCGGCGGTCACGGTCTGCGTCTCGGTGTTGTTGGTGCCTGCCAGCGGGGTCTGGGTACGGCACTCCGGCCTGTCCGGGGTGGTCAGCGCACAGTCGGGCAGTTGCACCAGACGCAGCCGCGAGCCGAATGCGCCGCCGCCGGCCTGGGCGAAGGTGCTGTAGTCGACGCTGACCTTCGCCGAACCGGCCGATTCAGTACCAGCCAGGGTGAACAGGACGCCGTTCACCCCGGCCTTGCGGGCCTTTTCCTGGTCCAGGACGGTGACTCTCGCCTCCCGCACCGGTGCTTCGGCATCCCGCGCGCCGAGGGCATTCCGCGTTGTTGCTGCCTTCGTGGCCTCAGGTGCGGCCAGGGCTATCGGCAGGCCCTTCCCCGCCGCCGACTCGGCACTGCTCCCGGGAAGTGCGACGATCGCGCTTCCCGGCTGCGGCCAGGACGTCCTCGCCTTCTTCGGGTCGCTGACAGTAGTGTCGGCCTTGAGCTCTTTGGCCTTGGCTGCTGAGCCCTTGACCGGCTTCTCCGACGACGGCACCCGCGGCTTGCTGTAGGACGCCGCCGCTGCCGCGCTGATTGCAGCAGGGATCGTGGGAAGAAGCGAGCCGACCAGTGCCGCCGCCATGACGGAGGCAACTCTGGTCCTTGGCCGTCGTTTCCGGGAACTACTTGTACTCACGTGTCTTCCTTGTCTGGGAATGGAACACGAGGTGCCGAGGTTTTGGCCCCTCGAGGTGATGAGGCGTTGGAGGAATAAGTCGGGTGGGCCGACCACAGCGCGACCGGCCCAGCCGTGCTGCTCAGGGGCCAGGCTGAGTAGGGGTTTCCGCTCCCTTGTAGGCAAGGCTTGTGATCTGAGCTCCACTCAGTACGCCCTGGTGGGCCCAGACATCGTCCAGCTGCCCGGAGAAGAACTCGCCCCAAGCCGCTCCGGACGTCCTGCGGCCGAACTGGAGCCCCGAGTAGGCGTGCGGCTTGGCCGCAAAGGACTCGAACGGGCGGACAGCGGTCGCGGTGGACACCCGATCAGTGCAGGAGGCGGCGCCATCCGCGCAGACGTTGTTCTCCAGCACACCGTTGACGTACAGCGAGACCCGGTAGGCGAAGGCGTCGTAGACGATCGCGAGGTGGGTCCATCCAGAAGAGGGCGACGGCTGGGTGTGGAACGCCGAGGTCCTGGTCGGCTTGGTGCTGTCGGCATCGCTGAGTTCCACCTGCCAGCGGTTGGCCACAGCGTTCCAGCGCACCACAACGGCGCTGTTGCCATTCGCCCCCGCGAGGGAGAGCACGGTCATGTCCCGCGTCGGCGTGGCGGCAGGCAGCACCCAGCCGGCGAGCGTGAAGCTCTCGCTCGTGCGGAGCGGAACATCCCGTGCTTCCGCGTAGCCACTGATGCCGTCGAGGTTGAGAGCGCCGCCGAAGACGCCTCCTGCGGCGTTGATCGTTGCGGTTCCGCCGAGGGTTGCACCCGCGGCAAAGGGACTCTCGTCCGGGGAGACCTTGGAGGTGGCGGTGTTCAGCTTCCAACGGCCCGCGAGCTGGGGGCGCTGACGGACCATGTCCTTGGCCTCGGTGGCAGTCAGGACGCGGTCGAAGATTCGGACGTCGTCGATGTCACCGCCGAAGAACTCGCCATTGGCGCCTTCGCGGTTGACGGCGCCCAGTTGGAGCGGTCCGGGCTTGGCCCACGGGGTCGTCTGGGTGTAATCGGACTCGCCGACCAGGTACCCGTTGATGTAGAGGCGCAGCTTTTTGGCGGTGGCGTCGGAGACGCCCACCAGGTGGATCCACTGGCCGTCGTTGGGTCCGAAGCACGGGGCTCCGTTGACGGTGCTACCTGGGGTGCAGTCCGGCTGCGTGGTGCGTACCAGGGTGTCGACGCCAGTGTCCTCCCTGTAGCGACCGAAGATCCACTTCTTGTAGTAGGCGGAGTAGTAGAGGGAGAACTCGTTGTTGTGTTCTCCGATCTGGGTGATGGCCATCCGGGCCTTGGTGTCGCCGTCGGCGATCTTGGGGAGCTTGACCCAGGTGGAGACAGAGAAGCTCTTGGTGCCCTCCACCTGCGGCCGGGAGGTACGGGCGTAGCCGGTGGTGCCGTCGAAGTGGAGGGCCTGGCCGGTGACGCCGGTGGTGCTGGTATCGGCGCCGCCGAAGATGGTGAGCGCGGAGGTCTCAGGGGCGCCGGTGACGGTGGTGCCCGTCTCGTCCAGTTCCCATACGGCCTTGGCTCCGGTGCCAGTGGCGGGCATGGCGCCGCCCGCGACGATGGCTGCCTCGGTGGCGGTCAGGGCCCGGTCCCAGAGCTTGACCTCGTCGATGAGTCCGGACCAGGGAGCGGTGTAGCCACCGCGGTAGCTGGAGCGGCCGAGGTCGAAGGTGCTGCGTGCCGACCACGCCGCAGGGGCCGCGACGGGAGTGGTGGGTGTGCCGTTCACATAGAGGGTGAGGGTCTTGGCCTTCGCGTCGTAGACGCCTGCCAGGTGGGTCCACTGGTTCACAGCAACAGGAGCTGCGGAGGCGGCAACCTGCCAGGCGTAGCCTGCGCCGTCCTCGGTGGTGGTCTGAAGGGCCCACTGGCCGCTGCGGATACCGAGGCTGAACGCGCCGATGTACTGGCCGCCCTGGCTGACGGCGGTCCGGGTGCTGCTCGCGTCGGCGGGGTTGACCCACGCCGAGACGGTGTAGCTGCCGCTGGTGTCCAGCACGCCGGACTGGGCGTGGGCGTAGCTGTTGGCGGTGCCGTCGAACTGCAGTGCATTGCCCTTGTGGCCGGCAGTGGAGCTCTTGACACCGGTACCGAGGGTGGCCTCGAAGCCGCCTGCACTCCCGGCCAGCGTCGTGGACCCGGCCTTGCCGTCCATGGCCCAGCCCGCCCGTTGGGGCTGGCCGGTGCGGACGGCAAAGTAGTAGGTCTCGTCCTCGGACGAGTTGCCGGCGCCGTCGATCGAGCGCAGGGAGATCCAGTGCACGCCGGGTTTGTCCGGCAGGACGCTGATGGTGCGCGCCGCGCCCCCGGTGGTGGCTATCTCGTTGGCGGCGGAGGGGCCCGCGTCCAGGCCCCACTGGTACTTGACGGTGTCTTTGGAGGCTGAGCTGATGGTGAAGGCGCGTAGCGTCCGACGCCGTCGACCCAGGCCAGGTCGCCGCTCGGGCTGCTGGTGACGGGGTAGTCGGAGGCGTTGACGGTGGGGCCGTCAGGTGCGGTGGTGTCGACCAGGACGTAGCAGCCGCTGGCGCCGTCCCCGGCAGAGGAGGTCGGACCCCACTGGGCACCGTCCCACACGCGCATGTCCCAGGCGATCCTGGTGTTCAGGGGCAGTGAGGAAGGCAGGGTGTAGCTGAACAGCGAGCCCGAGGCCTTGAAGTCGGTCGGGGCTTCACCGGCGTTGTTGTCGGTCGACCACCAGCGACGCTTCCAGCCGCCCCCGTCCCCGCTGTCCCACGCGGCACTGAACTGGACCGCGACCGGGTCACCGTCCGGATCGGACGCCTTCGCCGTCACCTGCGGGATCTTGTTGACCCGTACCGTCGTGGCCTGGCACACCGAACCGGGCTGCATCGACAGATCGCTCATCGACGTCTGACGCGGCGGCAGGTTGTACTGGACCTTCAGGTAGGCGTCGGCACTGAACCTCTTCCACCCGTACAGGTCGGACTCGTCCTCGGCCCGCAGACCCAGGTTCAGGTAGTCCCAGCCGTTGTCCGCGACCGTCTGGACGATGCTCTTCACACCGCCGGCACCGAATTCGAGCCAATCGCCGGCGCAGCCGTCATAGCCCCTGGCAGTGTCGACCGTCTGAAGATGCTGCTGCCAGAACCCGGACTCCTGGGTCGAGTTCCAGTTCGTACCCTGGTCGAATCCGCTGGTCCACCACAGCTGCACCGGACGCGCGTCGCACGAGTAGGAGTGTGTCTCGGTCACGTTGAAGCTTGCCGACAGGATGCGCTTGCCCGCGAACTGAGCCGTCGGCATGCGGTAGAGAACCCGCTGGCGATCCCGCGGCGCGCACCGGGACGTGTCGCCGCAGTAACCGACCCCGAACTCCCCGACATAGTCGCTGTTGTAGGAGAAGTGCCAGTACGCCTGGGAGTCGTAGTACTGCGACACACCTGCCCACTCCGCGGGGCGTGGAGCGTCCCAGGACGGGTCGATCATCACCGGGAAGACCGTTGAAGGGTCATCCAGCATCGCCTGGTTAGGCGTCAGCACCAGCGTCTCCTGCGAGGGCGTGACCTCCACCCCCACCGGCGCCACCCGTGAGCCCTCACCCGACACCGGAGCGGCAGCGGGACGCGCGGCCGAACGCGACGCCGCCACCGGCGCCGCAGCCGGTTTGGAGGAGTCCCACATCAACGGCTTCAGAGCCTCGAAGACCGTGCCGCCGGCGCCCTTGTCGACCGCCGACAGCGAACCGTTCGCCTCAGCCCTGATCGTCAGCCCGTCCCCTTGGAGGCCCAGGCGCAACTGGTCGAGCTCCGGGGCCTTGGCGGCCTCGGCCGTGCGCACGACGACGACCTGGCTGAAGCCGGTCCTGGTCGCCGTCAGCCTGAGATCCACGTCCGGCAGAATCGACCGGTACTCGGCCGTGGATCCGTCCAGCACCGGCTTGGGCAGTGCCTTGGGCCACGAGAGCTTCAACTCCCGGCCGGCCCGCGCCATCCGCACGAGGGGCTGCCCGCTCCCGCCTCCGGAGAACTCGATCTCGGACGCTGTCGCTCCCGGCGCCACCGCGCCGCTCGGCAGGGTGTGCAGCATCGGATCAATGTCCACCCAGGCACCGTTCCTGCGGGTTCGCTGCGGCTGCAGGTACTCCGTGGCGACCAGCTTCCCGTCCGGCTGTGCGAACACGTCGCCCGTCTCCGTCCGCATGGCCTCGACCGCGACCGGCTTACCCGTCCGCTTCGCCTCCGCGACTGCCGCACTCTCCGGCGAATCCCCCGGAGGCTCGGACATGGAGCCGCTACCGCCTGTCGCCGCACCGGCCATCGGGGTCTGCGCCATGCTCGGCACCGTTCCCGCTCCGGCCAACGTTCCGGCGGCGAGGACCACCGCCAGCCATCTGCGCGCGGACCACCCCCACCCCGATCTCACATTGACCACTGCACACCTGAGCCTTATGAAGAATTTACGGTTGTGAACGCGGAGTTTTGTGACGGCTTGACGGTTAGTCAACATTCAATGAGATCAAACAAAGATGGAATCGTGCACGGTCCACATCCTGCATCGTGACCATGCATGACAAACACCGACAATCTCTGGCCATGGATGTGCTTGACATCACATACCGGTGACCAGGACCGAGTCGCCGGTCTTCACCGTCAGGGCGGCGCTGCCGGTGTAGACGAAGATGCCCTCGCTGGTGACCGGGTCGGCGTCGGGGTCGGGGTCCTGGATCCAGAAGCCCTTGGAGCCGTATGCGCGCACGCCGGTGACGATGCCGGGGACAGCCGTGACGGTCCTGCCGAGGCTGGGCGAGACACGGGTGCGGCCCTGGATGTCGTGGATGCGGATCGCATCCCGATCCGATGGATCATCAACATTTTCCAACACGGACCGCGCTGCGCCACCGACTCGGCCAGAACGATCCGAACAAGTGTCAGGAACCTTGACGCGGACCTGAAACACCGCTGTCATATGTCGTGTTCCGTTGAAACTCGTTCGGTTTAGTTGCCTTCATCCAGCCTTCGCCCCTCGCCCTGCAGGAGCCGCCCCGTGCTGTCCCGCAGAACTTCCTGGCGCCGCCGCTCGGCCGCCGTGCTCACCTCTCTCGCCCTGCTGGCCACCGGCGCCACCACTCTCGCCGCCGTCCAACTGGCCTCCGCACCACCCGCGTCGGCCCTGGACAACGGGCTGGCGCTCACCCCGCAGATGGGTTTCAACAACTGGAACTCCACCCACTGCGGCGCCGACTTCAACGAGGCCATGGTCAAGGGCATCGCCGACCTCTTCGTGGCGAAGGGCCTCAAGGCGGCGGGCTACCAGTACGTCAACCTGGACGACTGCTGGGCGCTGCCCGACCGCGACGCGGCCGGCAACCTCGTCCCCGATCCGGTCCGATTCCCCAATGGCATCAAGGCAGTTGCCGACTACGTCCACAGTAAGGGCCTCAAGTTCGGCCTCTACTCCAGCGCCGGTACCAGGACCTGCGACGTCCAGGGCTTCCCCGGCGGCCTCGGCCATGAGCAGCAGGACGCCCGGCTGTGGGCCTCCTGGGGCGTCGACTATCTCAAGTACGACAACTGCAACAACCAGGGCGTGGACGCCCGGAGCCGCTACACCGCGATGCGCGACGCGCTCAGGGCCACCGGCCGGCCGCTCCTGTTCAGCATCTGCGAATGGGGGTCCACCCGGCCGTGGACCTGGGCGCAGCCGGTCGGCAACTCCTGGCGCAGCACGGGCGACATCAGCGACAGCTGGTCCAGCATGATCACCATCGCCCACCAGAACCAGCAGCTGGCCCCCTACGCCCGTACCGGCGCCTGGAACGACCCCGACATGCTGGAGGTCGGCAACGGCGGGATGACGGAGACCGAGTACCGCACCCACTTCAGCCTCTGGGCGGAGATGGCCGCCCCGCTGCTGATCGGCACCGATCTGCGCAAGGCCGGGCAGGGCACCCTGGACATCCTGACCAACGCGGACGTCATCGCGGTCGATCAGGACCCGCTCGGCCGCCAGGGCACGGTGGTGGCCGGCTCGGGCGGGCAGGTGGTGATGAGCAAACCGTTGGCGGACGGCGGACGGGCCGTCACACTGACCAACGAGAGCGCGAGTACGGCCGCAGTCTCCACCACCGTGCAGGACCTGGGCATCGGCGGTGCGGCCTCGTACGCGGTCAAGGACCTGTGGTCGAAGACCACCAGCAGCACCACGGGATCGCTCACCGCGACCGTCCCGCCGCACGGCACGGTGATGCTGCGGGTCACCCCGGGCAGCCCCGTCCCGCCGCCGAGCGGCATGAACAGGCTCAGCGACCTGCCCTGGTCCTCCGCCGTCAACGGCTGGGGCCCGGTCGAACGCGACCGCAGCAACGGCGAGCAGCAGGCCGGCGACGGACGGACCATCAGCATCCGGGGCGCAGCCTACGCCAAGGGCCTGGGCACCCACGCCCAGAGCGAGGTCGACTACTACCTGGGCGGCGGCTGCCAACACCTCGGCGTGGACGTGGGCGTGGACGACGAGACCAACGGCAACGGCTCGGTGGACTTCCGGATCTACCGCGACACCACCCTCGTCGCCGACAGCGGCCTACGCACCGGCAAGGACCCGGCCGTACACCTGGACGCCGACCTGACCGGTGGTTACGAGCTGCGCCTGGTGGTCACCGACGGCGGCGACGGCATCGACTACGACCACGCCGACTGGGCCACCCCGACGCTCGGCTGCGCGTAAACGCCAGAGGGGTGCGGGGCTCTGCCCTGATCAACTGCACGCAGTCGATCAAGCAGGGCCCCGCGCCCCTTGTGCGCTGACGCGCAGCTCAGTCGCGTTCGGCTGGGACGGGCTCGCGAATGCCCGCCGACCACTTCTCCTCGACCTTGCCGAACTTCCAGAACGCGAGCGCCCCCACCCAGGTCACCACGAACAGGCCGACGATGGCGTAGCCGACCATGTTGAGGTCGAGCGCGGCGATCCAGCCGATCGGCCCCGAGGTGATGTCGAGCTTCTCGGCGAGCAGACCGACCAGTTCGACGAGGCCGATCACCAGGGCGACCAGCACCGACAGGCCGGTGACGGTCAGGTTGTAGTAGATCTTGCGGACGGGCTTGGAGAAGGCCCACTCGTACGCGAAGTTCATGAAGGAGCCGTCGATGGTGTCGAGCAGGCTCATCCCGGCCGCGAAGAGGACGGGCAGCACCAGCAGCGCGTACCAGGGCAGCGAGAAGGCCGCCGCGCCACCGGCCAGGACCAGCAGCGAGACCTCGGTCGCGGTGTCGAAGCCGAGGCCGAAGAGCAGGCCGACCGGGTACATGTGCCAGGGCTTGGTGACGGCCTTGGTGACGCGGCCGAGGATCCGGTTGAGGAAGCCGCGCTTGTCGAGCTGACGCTCCAACTCGGCCTCGTCGAACTCGCCTTGGCGCATCTTGCGGAAGACCTTGAGGATGCCGTTGAAGGCACCGAGGTTGATCAGGCCGATCAGCAGCAGGAAGACACCGGAGACGGTGGTGCCGATCAGGCCGGTGGTCCTGTGCAGGGCGGAGTCGTCCGACTCGACCTGGCCGGCCAGCGAGCGGATGCCGAAGGCGAGCAGGGCGCAGAGGCCGAAGACGATCGAGGAGTGCCCGAGCGAGAACCAGAAGCCGACCGAGAGGGGCCGCTTGCCCTGACCCATCAACTTGCGGGTGGTGTTGTCGATGGCGGCGATGTGGTCGGCGTCGAAGGCGTGCCGCATGCCGAGGGTGTAGGCGGTCAGGCCCATGCCGGCGCCGAAGACCTGGCCTCCGACGTCGTAGTGCTTGGGCGCGATGATCGCGAGCAGGGTGAACCATCCGACGACGTGCAGTGCAAGGACAAAACCCCCCATACCGGCGAGGCGGAGCCATTCGTCCCGGGTGAGCCGGTCACGGAGACGGCTTTGCGCAGACATGAAGGGGTCCTCTCCGAGTTACAGCGCAGTCGAGCTGGGACATCTTTCCTCCTAATCGCTCGCATTTGCAACCCATGTGCAACTACGAGCTCCCCGCACACCCCCTGCACACCCGCTGCTCGAATTCCCCCCACCCCTGCGGCCCTCCGGGGATTCCGGTCCGCGAACAGTCACTCGCCGTACGGATTTCTGTAACCCCCGAACCCTTTCACGTCTTCTTCTACGCGCGGATACTCGGCTCTACGCGCGGATACCCCCACCCGACGAAGCATCAATTCCTCTGGGAGGAAGTGAAGATGACCCGTACTCGGATCCCTCGCAGCAAGGCGGCCCTGGCCGCCGCGGCCGTCCTGGCGGCCGCCCTCACCGGCCTGGCCGCTCCGGCGAGCCCGGCCAGGGCCGCGACCGCCACCAGCCCGCACCGGGTGCTGTTCGACAACAGCAAGGCCGAGACCGCGGGCAACGCGGACTGGATCATCAGCACCAGCCAGCCCGACCCGCTGAAGCAGAACGCCAACCCGACCACCGAGAAGAGCTGGACCGGCGCCATCTCCTCCTGGGGAGTCGCGCTCCAGAAGACCGGCGCATACAGCCTGAAGACCCTCCCGGCAGGTTCCACCATCAGCTACGGCACGGGCGCGGCACTGGACCTGGCGAACTTCGACACCTTCGTGATCCCGGAGCCGAACATCAGATTCAGCCCGGCGGAGAAGTCGGCGATCATGAAGTTCGTGCAGAACGGCGGCGGACTCTTCCTCGTCTCCGACCACACGGGCAGCGACCGGAACAACGACGGCTGGGACTCCCCCGCCATCATCAACGACCTGCTGATCAGCAACGGAGTCGACAACAACGACCCCTTCGGCTTCTCAGTGGACCTCAAGAACATCGTCACCGACAACCCCCGCGCCATCAGCGACGCCACCGACCCGGTGCTGCACGGCTCCTTCGGCACCGTCACCGGATCCATCCTGCGCAACGGCACCACCTTCACCCTGAAGCCGGCCGACAATCCCGCCGTCAAGGGCCTGGTCTACACCACCGGCTCCAGTGGCAACTCCGGAGCGTTCTTCGTCACCAGCATCTTCGGCAGCGGCCGGATAGCCGTCTGGGGCGACAGCTCGGCCATCGACGACGGCACCGGCGAGAGCGGCAAGAGGCTCTACAACGGCTGGACCGACCCGGCCGGGACCAACGCCGCACTCGCCCTGAACGCGACCGCCTGGCTGGCCAGGGCGAGCTGAGCCCACGGCCCGCCCCCGCCCGCCCGGGCCGCCCTGAAGATCACCACCAGTCGCGAAATAGGACAGAAAGTCCTTATTGTCTGATCTGGTGCCGCCCCGGCATTCGGTGCCGGCCCAGGGCGGCCCGGGGTGGTCCAGGGCGGTCCAGGACAGCGCGGAGAGGCGAGCCCTTGCTCGACAGTGCCGATATCCACCAACCGGAGGCGACCGGCCTCGACCGGTCGTTCTCCGGGCGTCCCCCGGGCCCGCTGCCCCTCTTCGGCGCCGGGGTCCGGGGGCGCTGCGCCCTGGGCGGCCCCGTGCTGCACACCGCCCTACCCTGGATTCGTCGCACCGTGCACGGGGTCCACTGATCCACCGATCGCCCGGGAGCAGCCATGCAGCACCCCTCCTCGTACCCGTACCGGACCATCCGCGAGGACCTGCGCATCCCGCTCGCGGACGGCGTGGCGCTGTACGCGCGAGTCTGGCGGCCCGTGACCGAGGAACCGGTGCCCGCACTGCTGGAGTACCTGCCCTACCGGCTCACCGACTGGACCGCGCCGCGCGACGCCCAGCGCCACCCCTGGTACGCCGGGCACGGCTACGCCAGCGTCCGGGTGGACATCCGGGGCCATGGCAACTCGGGCGGAGTTCCCGGAGACGAGTACTCCACGCAGGAGCTGACCGACGGCGTCGCGGTCGTCCGGTGGCTGGCGGCGCAGCCGTGGTGCAGCGGCCGGGTGGGGATGTTCGGGATCTCCTGGGGCGGCTGCAACGCCCTGCAGGTCGCGGTGCTCGCCCCCGAGGCGCTGAAGGCCGTGGTCACGGTCTGCTCGACGGACGACCGCTACGACAACGACGTCCACTACATCGGCGGCTCGCTGCTTGCCGTGGACATGCACGCCCGGTCGGCCACCATACTGGCCCTCGCCGCCCGCCCGCCCGACCCGAAGTACGTCGGGGACGACTGGCGGCGGATGTGGCTGGAGCGACTGGCGGCCGTCGAGCCGCTCATCCACCCCTGGCTGACCCACCAGAGCCGGGACGGCTACTGGCGGCACGGCAGCGTCTGCGAGGACTACCGCGCGATCACGGCTCCGGTACTGGCCGTCGGCGGCTGGGCCGACCCTTACCGGGACGCCGTGCTGCGGCTGGTCGAGCACCTGGAGGCGCCGGTACGGGGCCTGATCGGCCCCTGGTCGCACCAGTACCCCGACCGGGGCCTGCCGCCGGGACCGGCCATCGGCTTCCTGCAGGAGACGCTGCGCTGGTGGGACCACTGGCTGAAGGACATCGACACCGGGGTGATGGGCGAACCGGCGCTGCGCAGCTGGATGAACGAGTCGGTGCCGCCCGCCACGGTCTACGCCAACCGGCCCGGGCGATGGGTCGGCGACGAGTCCTGGCCCTCACCGGACGTACGGGAGGTCCACTACGGGCTGGACGAGGCGCTGCGGACCGCCGGGACGCCGTCCGACGACCGCTTCGTCCATGTCCGCTCACCGCAGCACACCGGCATCGACGCCGGACGGTTCCTTCCCTTCGGCAACGCCTCCGACCTGCCGCCCGACCAGCGCGAGGAGGACGGGCGCTCGGTCTGCTTCGACTCTCACCCGTTGCCCGAACCGGTCGAGATCCTCGGGCGGGCGGGAGTGCTGCTGCGGCTGCGGTGCGACGGCCGGCGCGGGCAGGTCGTCGCCCGGCTCTGCGATGTGGCGCCCGACGGGTCGTCCACCCTCGTCACGCGCGGGGTGCTCAACCTCACGGCGCGGCAGGGCCGCGACCGGGTGGTGGAGTGGACGCCCGGGGAGGTCGAGGACGTCGGGTTCGATCTCGTCGGCATCGCACACGCGTTCCCGCCCGGGCACCGGATCCGGCTCGCGCTCTCCTCGGCCTACTGGCCGTGGGTGTGGCCGCAGCCGTGGGTGGGCGGCTTCGAGCTGGACCCCGGGCACAGCGTGCTGGTGCTGCCGGTACGGCATCTGGCCGCCGACGCGGGCAGCCCGGCGATCACCTTCGAGCCGCCCGAGCAGTCGGCCGGCCTGGACGTCCGGATCACCGAACCGCTCACCGCGCGGCCCGAACGGCAGGTGATCCGCGATGTCGCCACCGGGGAGTGGCGCCTTGAGGTGGACCCCGAGTACGGCGGCTCCCGCACCTACCCCGACGGCCTGGTCTGCGACGAACAGGCCGTGGAGGCGTACCGGATCCTCGACGACGACCCGCTGAGCGCCCAGACCCGCTCCGACTGGACGATCCGCCTGGAGCGCCCCGAGCTGGGGTGGGACGTCACCGTCCGCACCCGCTCGGAGATCACCTGCGACGCGACCCACTTCACGGCCCGCAGCCACCTGAGTGCGTGGGAGGGCGGGTCGGCGGTCTTCGAACGGGACTGGGAGCAGCGGATCCCACGCACGGCATCCTGAAGGCCGCAAAGGTGCGCGAGGGGGCCGGGCAGGGCTCGGGTGGGTGGTCAACTACGATCGGCGGGTGCCAAGCCTGACCGGAATCCCGTTGCAGATCATCGCCGCCTTGCTGGCGATCGCCGTCTTCGCCGCCACGATGTGGCTGTGGCCCCGACTGGGCGGGCGGAGCTGGCGGGCCTGGACCGGGCGGATCGGGGTGTTCTTCGCGACACAGGTCACCGTGCTGGTGGCGCTGGCCCTGGTGGCCAACTCGTACTTCGGGTTCTTCAGCACCTGGAGCGACCTGCTCGGCCTGGACGGCGGCCCCGGCACGGTGGTGGACCACAAGCCGGGCGGCAAGGCGATCTCGGTGACCGGCGAGCAGAAGATGTACTCCCCCCAGGGTTCGGCCAAGGAGCACTCCGGGCTGATCCAGCAGGTGCGGATCAGCGGCGGCGCCTCCGGCCTGGCGGGCAAGGGGTACGTCTACCTGCCGCCGCAGTACTTCCAGCCGGACTACGCCTCCCAGCGGTTCCCGATGGCGCTGGTGCTCTCCGGCTACCCCGGGAATGCGGAGAAGCTGATCAGCCTGCTCCAGTACCCGGCGTCCGCGCTCAAGGCGATCCAGAACAACCAACTGCCGCCGACCGTCCTGGTGATGATGCAGCCGACGCTGTCGGGCAACCGCGACACCGAGTGCATGGACATCCCCGGCGGCCCGAAGGTCGAGACCTTCTTCACCGAGGATCTGCCGAAGGCGATGTCCGACGACTACCGGGTCTCGGACCAGCCGGGCTCACACGCGGCGATGGGCGACTCCACCGGCGGGTACTGCGCGCTGAAGTTCGCACTGCGCAAGCCGGACGCGTACGGGGCTGCCGCCTCGTTCTCCGGCTACTACTCCGTGTCGACCGACCCCACCACCGGCGACCTGTTCGGCAAGAGCGCCCAACTCAAGCGCGAGAACGACCTGTTGTGGCGGCTGAAGAACAAGCCCGCCGCCCCCGTCTCGCTGCTGCTGGCGACCAGCCCCAACGAGGAGAACTACGCGGACACCCAGAAGATGGTCGCCGCGTTCAAGGCCCCGACCGCGATGTCCACCATCACCCTGGACAGCGGCGGCCACAACTTCCACACCTGGACCCGGGAGATCCCGCCCGCCCTGGAGTGGCTCGGCAAGCACCTTACGCCGCCTCAGCCTGTACGGTCCGCCTGACGGACCCAGGTCCTGTCCGGCCGATCGCGCCGGACAGGACCTGGACCGACCGGCTGGGAGATCACAGCACGCTCATAGGCAGGACTCATGAGAATTTCAGCGAGGCGCCCGAACGTGTTCCCATGACCTCGACCAGTCCCATCCCTCCGACCGACGAACCGTGGCCCGAGGCTGCGAACCACCCGCCGCCGGAGCCGTCGGCGAGCGTCAGGGTCGAACCGCTCTTCCCGCCGGTCGAGCTGCCGCCGGTCGGCCCCAAGGGCCCGGCCTCCTGGGCCGGGCGGCTGCGGTCCCTCCCGGCCCGGGCCTGGCGGGGCCGCCCCGACGACCCGAGCTGGGCCAGGCCCGCGCTGCTCGCCCTGCTGGCGGCGACCGCCGTGCTCTACCTGTGGAACATCTCGGTCTCCGGCTGGGCCAACTCCTTCTACTCGGCCGCCGTGCAGGCGGGTACGCAGAGCTGGAAGGCGTTCTTCTACGGCTCCTCGGACGCGGCGAACTTCATCACCGTGGACAAGCCCCCGATGTTCCTGTGGCCGATGGAGCTCTCGGCCCGCATCTTCGGACTCGGCTCCTGGAGCCTGCTCGCCCCGCAGGCCCTGATGGCGGTGGCCACGGTCGCCACGGTGTACGCGACGGTGCGCCGCCGCTTCTCCGTGCTGGGCGGGCTGGTCGCGGGCGCGGCGATGGCGCTCACCCCGGTCGCCGCGCTGATGTTCCGCTTCAACAACCCGGACGCGCTGCTGGTGCTGCTGCTCACGCTCGCCGCGTACGGGCTGGTGCGGGCCACCGAGACCGCGAGCTCGCGGTGGATGGTGTTCGTCGGCGTGATGTTCGGCTTCGCCTTCCTGTCCAAGACGCTGGCGGCCTTCCTGATCCTGCCCGCCTTCGCGGTGATCCACCTGGTGGTGGCGCCGACCGGGCTGTGGCGGCGGGTGCGCCAAGTACTGCTCGGTGGACTGGCGTTGGTGGTCTCCGCCGGCTGGTGGGTGGCAATCGTGGAACTGACCCCGGCCTCGTCCCGGCCGTACATCGGCGGCTCCCAGGACAACAGCTTCCTCTCCGTCGCCCTCGGCTACAACGGCCTCGGCCGGCTGACCGGTGACGAGACCGGCAGCGTCGGCGGCGCTGGCGGCGGCGGCCGGTCCGGCGGCGGGGGCGCCACCGGCCACTGGGGCAGCACCGGTATCACCCGGCTGTTCGGCAGCGACATCGGCGGCCAGATCGCCTGGCTGATCCCGGCGGCACTGATCCTGCTGCTGGTCGGCCTCTGGGCGACCCGGCGCTACCCGCGCACCGACAGCGCGCGGACGGCCTTCCTGGTCTGGGGCAGCTGGCTGGTCTGCACCGGAGTGGTCTTCAGCTACATGTCCGGCATCTTCCACCAGTACTACACGGTTGCCCTCTCCCCCGCCGTCGCCGCCCTGGTCGGCATGGGTGCGGACGGGCTGTGGCGGGCCCGTGGGCGGCTGCCGTACGCGGCACTGCTGGCCGGGGTCGTGGCGGTCACGGCGGTCTGGTCGTACGTCCTGCTGGGCCGTAGTTCCTCGTTCGTGCCGTGGCTGCGCTGGGCCGTGCTGGCCGGCGGTCTGGCGGTCGCCGCCGCGCTGCTGCTGGCGGGCCGACTGACCGGGCGGGTGGCGGCGGTCGTCGGACTGGCCGGGCTGGCCGCCGCGTTCGGCGGACCGACGGCGTACGCGCTGGACACCGTCTCGACGGCGCACACCGGTTCGATCGTCACGGCCGGCCCCCGGGTGGCCGGCGGCAACGGGTTCGGCCGGGGCGGCTTCCCCGGCGGCGCCTTCCCCGGTGGGCAGCGGGGCGGCCGCTCGGGCGGTCAGAACGGCGGCTTCCAGGGCGGCAGTCGGGGCGCTCTCCCCGGTGGCGGGTTCCCCGGCGGGATGCAGGGCCTGCCGCCCGGCGGCTTCGGCGGCCAGAACGGCCAGAACGGCCAGGGCGGCGCGGGCTCCTGGCGCGACGCCGGGCGGGGCGGCTTCCCCGGCGGCATGGGCGGCGGCGGCATGGGCGGTCTGCTCAACGGCGCCAAGGTGAGCAGCGAGCTCGCCGCCATGCTCAAGCAGAACGCCGGCTCGTACACCTGGGTCGCGGCCGCCGTCGGCTCGCAGAACCAGGCCAGTTACCAACTGGCCACCGGGGAACCGGTGATGGCGCTCGGCGGTTTCAACGGCACCGACCCCTCGCTGAGCCTGGCGGGCTTCCAGCAGTACGTGAAGGAAGGGAAGATCCACTACTTCATCGGCTCCGGCGAGGGCGGGGGCGGGGGGATGGGGATGGGCACAGGCTCGCGGTTCGGCTCCGGGACCGACTCTGCGGCGAACTCCGAGCGCAACGGCGGCTTCATGCGCGGCGGTTCGAACTCGGAGTCCGCGCAGATCGCAAGCTGGGTGGCCGCCCACTACACCGCCAAGACGGTCGGCGGCGCCACGGTCTACGACCTGACGGCACCGACCACCGGCTGATGCACGCCGGTTGATCGACCCTGGGCCCACCGGATCCGTTCCGGTGGGCCCTCACGCCACTGCCTTTCTGCGGACATCAGCCAGGCGCTCTTCAGGGGCGCGACCCCAGCAGGTCGGTGTCGGCGGGCAGGACGATGCCGAACTCCTGCTCCAGCGCTCGCAGCAGCTCCCTGTCGTCCGCCAACTGCCGCTCCTCGCAGCTGCCGTCGCCGTACGCCACGGTGAGTGTCCGGTCGCGCAGGGACAGCTGCCGTTCGGCGCCCTGGAGTTGGACGAAGAGGGAGTTCCGGAAGTGGGATCGGGGGTGGGTCGACACGTACCAGTTGGCCACCACGAAGTCGTCCGGCGCGAAGGGTTCCAGGGTGAAGGCGTAGAGGTCCGACCACTCGCCGCGCGCGCCCGACTGGAGCACCCACAGGCCGTCGGTGCCCGGGAACGGCTCGCGGACGAGACGGATCCGCCAGCCTCCGCGCTCGAACTCCCGGTCCGCGAGCAGCGGCACGGCTTCCAGCAGCGAGATCGCGCCGAAGCCGACGTCGGCCAGGTACGGCCCCGGCTCGCCCGGGACGTCCACGAGCAGCAGCATGTGCGTGCGCGGGCGCAGCGCGGCCCTGCCGACCCGGACCCTGGCGGCGAGGAGGGTGACACCGAAGCCGAGCGCCTCCAGTGCGCCGGCCAGCAGGGTGTTCTGCTCGTAGCAGTAGCCGCCGCGCGGGCTGTGCACCAACTTCGCCACCACATCGGCCAGTTCGATGGAGGGCGTGGAGCCGAGCAGGGGCTCCGTGTTCTCGAACGGGATGGTCTGCGCGTGTGCCCGGTGCACCGAGCGCAGGGTCCTTGCACTCGGGCTGCGGTCCCCGGACCAGCCGATCCTGGCGAGATAGGCGTCGAGGTCGATTCGGTAGGGCACGGGAGGCTGAGACATGGCTCCGACCGTATGCGACCGGCCATACCCGCTCCAGCTCGCCCCCGTGAGGCGACCGCCCGTCAGGCCCCGGTTGCGATCGGGCCCGCTGCGGCCAGGACAGCGTCGAGGAGGCCGGGGAAGCGCGCCTGAAGCTCCTCCCGGCGCAGTGCCGTCAGCCGCCGGTTGGCCTCCTCGCGCTGCTGGACGACCCCGGCCTCGCGGAGCACTCGGAAGTGGTGGCTGAGGGTGGAGGGGGCGACGTCGACCGGGAAGGTGCCGCAGGCGCGCTCGGACTCGGCCCACAGGATCTGGACGATGGTCATCCGGGTCGGGTCGGAGAGGGCGTGCAGCACGTCGAGCAGGTCGATCTCCTCGACCGCCGGGTGGTGCAGCGGAGCACGGCGCTGACTCGAACGCGGCATGAGCAACCTCCTGAACAGGGATGTTCGACATTCATCGAATGTGAGTGATACTAATTTCGTCGTTCGTAGAACTTCGAAGTACATCGTACCCTCGGAAGGGGCTCCACAGATGCGTGCCTTGGTGATGACTGCGCCCGGAGGATCTGAGAACTCGGTGGTTGCCGAGGTCCCCGAGCCGACTCCGGGGCCGGGCGAGGTGGCGATCGACGTCGCCTACGCCGGTCTGAACTTCGTGGACGTGATGACCCGCCGGGGCGATGCCGGCTACGGCTCCGGCTGGCCGCACCGCCCCGGCCTTGAGATCTCGGGCACGGTCCGCGCGCTCGGCCCGGGTGTCGGCGCTCTGACGGTCGGAGACCGCGTGGTGGCGGTCCCCAAGGGCGCCGGGATGTCCGAAGTCGCCATCGCCAATGCGGCGTCGACGGTCCCCGTGCCCGAGGGTGTGCCGCTGCTGGAGGCCGCCGCGACACCGCTGGGGCTGGCCACCTCACTGCTGCTGCTGACCGAGGCCGGGCGGTTCAACCCCGGCAACACCGTCCTGGTGCACTCGGCGAGCGGCGGAATCGGCAGCGCGGTCGCGCAGTTGGTGCCGCTGCTGGGCGGCGGTCGGCTGATCGGCACGGTCGGGCGGCCCGAGAAGGTCGCCGAGGCAGAGCGCGCGGGCTACCCCGTCGCCCTCCCCCGGGACGCCGGGCTGGCCGAGGCCGTCCGCACCGCCACCGACGGCCGGGGCGTCGATCTGATCCTCGACCCGCTCGGCACCACCGCACTGGCCCTCGATCTGGACCTGCTGGCGCCCGGTGGACGCGTGGTCCTCTTCGGCAACGCCGGCGGCGCGGCGATCGAGGCCCTGCCGCCGACCTCGCGCCTGATCCGCGGCAACCTCACCATCAGCGGCTTCAGCCACCGCGGCCTGGTCGCCGCCGCACCCGCCCGGGTGGCAGCCGCCACCAGCCGCGTCCTCGGCTTCATCGCCGACGGGCAACTGTCGCTGCCCCTCACCGAACTGCCCGCCCTGGAGGACATCCCCACCGCCCACGACCTGCTCGCCGAGGGCCGCGGCACGGGAAAGTACGTCGCCCGGGTGGGCGGTTCCCGCTGAGGGTGTCCGCCGGTAGGCAGCCCATCAGGACGGGGCATCCCAGGGGCACGCGCCCCTGGACAGTGCAACCGACTCCGGTGAGTGCCTACTGGCTGAGCCTCCAGGACCTGTCCGGCCGGTCCCTGGCAGGACGTCGGCCACTGTCTGGCGATCCGAAAACCGCGTGCCGGTGGCCGGGCGCTGCCG
This sequence comes from Kitasatospora sp. GP82, assembly GCF_029892105.1. Taxonomy (GTDB): domain Bacteria; phylum Actinomycetota; class Actinomycetes; order Streptomycetales; family Streptomycetaceae; genus Kitasatospora. The sequence goes on from NZ_JARZAJ010000003.1 coordinate 232,584, forward strand.
CACACTGATCCAGTGCCACAGCTGACAGCGCCCGATGTCAGGCTCCAGCCCTCCTTCCTCGCCGCCATGGAGGAGTTCCGCGCCGCCGGCCACGGCGGGCCGCAGGACAACTCCACCGCGGGCCTGAGCCTGCACGAGTACGGCAGCACCTGGCAGGAGCCCGAGGTCTTCGCGGAGTTCGTCGACCGGCTTCGCACCACTGGGTACCGACCGCCACCGGCTGAGCCGCAGCCGCACCGGACCTCACCCGGCCGTTACTGCCGCACCTCCCAGCGCCAGGGTTCGAGCCGCAGGCCGCCTTCGTGGCGGCGCGGGTGGCGGTGCTCATGCGGATGCCGCAGACGACCGCCGGGGGCCGATGCTCTTCAAGCACCGCACTGGCGCAGCATGGCCTTCTTGTCGTCCGGGGTCACCGGCAGCTGGTACTTGAGCGAGACCTGGGCGAAGCGCACGGCGTACGAGCAGCGCACGGTCTCGTTGGCGGGAAGCCAACTCGCGGGCCCCGAGTCGCCCTTGGAGGCGTTCTGCGAACCGTCGGCCGGGATCAGGTTGAGCGGGTCATTGGCTATCTGGGCACGCTTGGCCTTGTCCCACTTGGCGGCGCCCATCTGCCAGTCGTAGGAGAGCGGCATGACATGGTCTATCTGGATCTTCGTCGCCTGCTGCTTGCTCCACTGCACCTTCTTGCCGGTGTACGGGTCGTAGATGGTCATCGAGGTGACCACGCAGGCCGAACCGTCCTTGTGCTCGACGGACTTGCCGTCCCGGGCGAGCAGGTCGTCGCGGGTGCTGCAGTTGTTGTGGCCGAACGGGACGCCGTCCACGTTGTCCGTCCAGGCCGGTCCGAACTGGTCGCGGTCGTAGCCGGTCTTGGCACCGGCGGCGGCCGTCTTGACCTGGGCGATCAGATCACGGGCGGACTTGCGGTCCGCGTCCGAGGTGATCGGCGCCAGACCCGGCTTGGTGCCGTCGGGGTTCTGCAGGGGGTTGACGCCGAGCGCGGCGGGCTGCGCCGTGTCGTTGGACGGCTTGCTGCCGCCACTGCAGGCCGTCAGGGCCGGTGCGGCGGCGAGCAGCAGGGCTATGGCGGACAGGGCGGTACGGCGCGCACGCACGGAATTCTCCCCCGATGGAGTGACGTCTGACGGCGCACCAGCACAGCAGGGCCGTCATACCCGGTCAAGTCGCCACAGCGGGGAGCACGAAGACATGGCACGGGTCACACCGTGCTCCCCGCCGGGCCCCGGGCCGACCACATGCGCCGGATCGACCGCGCAGGGCCTACCGGGCGAGGCGGTCGAGCAACTCCTGGGCCCAGGACGGGTCGTAGTCGTCCAGCCGGGGCAGCCCGCCCTCGTTGGGGTCGCCGGTCCAGGTGAAGGTGGCACCGGGGTTGTGGGACTCGTACCCGTCGGAGGTGAACAGATGCGGGCTGCCCTGGATGTCGGGGCCCTGGGCGACATGCCACTGGGCGTACACCTCGGTACGCCCGGCGCCGTGCTCAAGTGCCTTGGCCAGCTCCTCGGCGTCGACGTGCTCGCACTTCTCGGCGAGGTCGAGGATCACCGAGTGGACGCTGATGCACTTGCTCTCGCCGTAGAAGGCGTGGCGCAGTGCGGCGTCCAGTTCGTCGCTGCCGCGCAGGCCGCCGACGGCCGGGTCCTTGGCGGCCTGGACGGCCTCCATCGCGGGCAGCATGGTGGACGGGTAGTCCGACTCGACGCCGGACCAGACCCGCCAGCCCAGCTCGGGGCGGCGCGCGCCGATCACGATGACCTCGGGCTCGACGATGTACTTGGGGGTCGGCTGGCGGTTGAACAGCTCCAGCGGGAAGGCCCGGTGGTCGATCAGCAGATCCTGGCCGCGCTCGGCGGCGGCCGCCCGCAGGGTGTGCAGGGCAAGGCTGGCCCAGGGGCAGCCGATGTCCGACCAGACCGTGACGTGGGCGGATTCGCCGACAGTGCTCATGCTGTGTACCCCTCAGTCCGTTCGCCTCGACCGGTCCTCGGTCCGACCGGCGTCCGCCGGGGTCGGACGCCGCCGTGCCACCCTGCCCATGATGGTCAAGGCAGCGGTATCCCGCCATGCGGGCAGGGAACTTCGTCAGGTCACGGCGTCGCCACCGCTCAGCGAGCGGGCGGGCACAGGCAGTTGACCTGACGGACTGGAGCGCCTGCGGTTGCCGTCCCCCGGCCCTGGCCAGCAGGCTCTCCGGGGGCGTATTACCTCCTCCGCTCCTCGCGCCTTCCGAACTCTCCGACGCACCCTAGGGGACCGCGATGTCTGCCGTCACCAACCAGAACCCCCACGTGGACAGGAACACGGGCGCAGCTCCGCCGCCGGCCGGGCCTCCGCCGCTGCGGGCCGTGCTGCGCCTCGGTCTCCTGGAGTTCCTGGCGGTCATCGGGAATCTCTTCCTGGTGATGACGCTGGCCCGGTGGATCTTCCATCCCTCCTCTCCGCTCGGCGCCCACCTCACCTCCCTGGACGCCAAGTTGGCGGCCATGGGCATCGGCGTCGGCCTCTACGTCACGGCGGCCTTCGCCATCTCCGTGCGCTACAACACCGCAGGCCAGCTCAATCCGTCGGTCACCGTCGGACTGTGGGCGATGCGGCTGCTGCCCGGCCGTCTCGTCCTGCCGTTCGTGGTCGCGCAGTTGGCCGGTTCGGTGGCCGGTGTGGCGCTGGGACGGCTGGTATGGGGCCCGAAGCTGGCGGAGGTCGGGTACGCCGGACTGGTGCGGGCACCGGGCTGGACCTGGGCACCGGTCTTCGCTCTCGAAGCCGCTTTCATGCTGGTCCTGATGCTGCTCGTGGTGGTCTCGCTGGTGAAGCCCCGGTTCGGCCCGTGGCTGCCGCCGCTGACCGGCGCCGGTGTCGCCGCCCAGATCATCTGGCTCAGCACCAAGTCGGGCGGCGGTGGCAACCCGGCCCGCCAGTTCGGCCCCGGCCTGTTCTCGGGCCGTACCGAACTGCTCTGGGTCTACCTGCTGGCCCCGGTCGTAGGCTCCCTCCTCGCGGGCGCCGTAGCCGCCCTGACCCGGCGCCCCGCACCACACCAGCGCTAGACGCGCTACCAGTACCCGGGGGCGCGGGGCTCTGCTTGATCAACTGCGTGCGCGAAACCGGGAGGCACCGCCGCCGCACGGGCCTCCGGCGGGAAGCTGCACCGCCTCACTGAGAGGTCGCGAGGTGCAACTGACCCACCGGGTCCGGCTGATGGAAGTCTCCTTCCGGTTTCGCGCACGCAGTTGATCAAGCAGAGCCCCGCGCCCCTATGGGTTCACGTCAGCGCGCCGGAGGCGGAGCCTCAGCGGGGCTGGGAGGAGATCGTCACGCGGTCGACGTCGAGCTGCGCGCCCTGGCCCCAGAGGCGGTTGCCGGGCAGGCTGAGGTCGTCGGCGAAGGTCTCCGGCGTCGGGGCGCCGAGGTGCGGGTCGTAGTAGCGGTCCTGCTGGTCGGTCAGCCGGACCAGGCCGCGTCCGTTGCTGCCCTCGCCGTCGAGGATCGCGAACATCCCGAGACCGCAGGAGAGTTGCCGCGGAGCAGCGGCCTGCTCGGTGCCGCCGAGGTCCAGGAGCAGGTGCGAGCGGTCGGCGGGGCGGAAGCCGAGCCGGTTCACCGTGAGCACCTCACGGCCGTCGGCCTTCCACACCACGGTGCCCGCCGCCCGGTCGTAGGAGATGGCCAGGTCGTGCTGGGTGCCGGGGGTGCGGTCGGCGACCGGCAGCGCGTACGAGAACGGCGCGTACGTCTCGCCGGGCTTCGGCAGCCGCTCGTAGAAGGCGTACAGCTTGGTGTTGGTGACGAAGAAGTCGAAGACCATCATGGTCTCGTAGTCGATGGCGCTCAGCCCGGCGGAGGCCAGCCGCAGGTCGCTCTGCGGGTCGGAGACATCGGCCCCGAAGGGGTGCTGCTCCGTCCCGTACGTCCGGGCTCCCAGGCGTGCTCCGCAGGTCAGCACCTTGCCGGGGACGGCGTCGAAGCCGGTGACGCCGGTGGTGGCGGTGTGGTTGGCGACGGCGTACCACTTGAGGTGGTCGGCCTGGCCCGCCCCGCCGTCGTGCTCCTGGCCGGTGGTGAAGGCGAAGGCCGGGTTGCCGGTGGTGGCGTTGCGGCCGGTGGGAACGACGGTCAGGCCGTTCGCCGAGGTGGTCGCGATCCCGTCGCCGTCCGGCAGCGAACCGGCGGCCGAGAGCGCCCACTTGCCTCCGGTGCCGTGGGTGAATCCGTTGCGGAAATCGTCCCAGACCGTCCAGTAGTTCCCCGACGGTGCGGAGTCGGTGGCCGCGCCGGCCTGAGCCGGTACCGCGACCGTACCGGCGGCCAGCGCCACCGCTGCGGCCAGGCCGGTGATCGTACGCCTCAACGCTCTGTGCACTGCTCACTCCCGTGATGATCGTGGCGATCGTGGTGCTCGTGATGACCTCCGTCGGCGGAGAGCGGAGCGGTGCTCGCAACTCTCCGTACCCGTACGGCTGTTGCGCGGGGACCGGGCGGTAGGGGACAGGACCTGTGCGCCCTTCGCGCAGGCCAGTCCGCGCGCCTCAGCGTGCAAGTCCGCCGGGCGCGGGAGCCACTGCCGAAGGCCGAGTTCGTCAGGTCCTCGGAGGAGTTCGTGCGGCGGCCGGTCAGCCGCCGATCGCGGACATCGGGCGGTCGGGCTGGACGAAGTCGGCCGAGTTGATGTCGTGGCCCGGGCCCTTGCGGGCGATGGTGTTGCGCCAGGCCGCCTCGATCCGGGCGTCGTCGGCGCCGCCGCGCAGCAGCTCCCGCAGGTCCGACTCCTCGGTCGCGAAGAGGCAGTTGCGCAACTGCCCGTCGGCGGTGAGCCGGACGCGGTCGCAGCCGCCGCAGAACGGCCGGGTGACGGAGGCGATCACGCCGACCACCGTGTCGGTGCCGGCGATCCGCCACTCCTCGGCCGGGGCGTTGCCGTGGCGGCCGACGGGGTGCAGCTCCCAGCGCTGCGCCAGGATCTCCAGCAGCTCATCGGCGGTGATCATCTTGCTGCGGTCCCAGGCACCCTGGGCGTCCAGCGGCATCGATTCGATGAAGCGCATCCGGTAGCCGTGCTCGGCGGCGAACTCGACCAGGTCGAGGATCTCGTCGTCGTTGACCCCGCGCACCGGGACGGCGTTCACCTTGACCGGGGCGAGTCCGGCCGCCCGGGCGGCGGCAAGACCGGCGAGGACGTCGGCGATCCGGTCGCGGCGGGTGATCGCGGCGTAGCGCTCGGGCCGCAGGGTGTCCAGACTGACGTTGACCCGGTGCAGCCCGGCGGCCTTGAGGTCATGGGCCGTCCTGGCCAGGCCGATGCCGTTGGTGGTGAGCGAGATCTCCGGACCGAGCTCGGTGAGCCGGGCGATCAGTCCGGGCAGACCGCGCCTGAGCAGCGGCTCGCCGCCGGTGAGGCGCAGGGACCTGATCCCCAGCCGCCGGACGGCGATCCGCACCAGCCGGACGACCTCGTCGTCGCCGAGCACCTCGGCCTTGGGCAGCCAGTTGAGCCCCTCGGCCGGCATGCAGTAGGTGCAGCGGAGGTTGCAGCGGTCCGTGAGCGATACCCGCAGGTCGGTGTGAACGCGACCGAAGCGGTCGACCAGCGGGGTGTGCGCGCCGTGCGGCGGCTCGGTGCTACGAGGTGCCATCTGCCAAGTACAGGGGTGGTCCGGCCGAAGATCCAGCGGCTGAAGAGCCGGTGCACCACGGCGACCTGCGGCTTTGCCTTGTGCATTCCTCCAACTGCATGCCTTCGACCGGGGCCGCCAGACTGGTTCCATGACAGATCCCGGCTCCCCCGACGTCAAAGCCGCCCCCGACAGCACCACGGCCACCACGGCCACCACGGCCACCACGGGGAGCATCCCCGCGCTGGTCCTCGCGGCCGGAGGCGGCCGACGCCTCGGCGGGCGGCCCAAGGCGCTGGTCGAACACCTCGGCAGGCCGCTGATCGAGCACGCCCTGGCCGTGGTGCGGGCCGGGGGCTGCACCGGGACGGTGGCCGTTCTGGGTGCCGCCGCCGAGCAGGTCCGGGCCACCGCCGACCTCGGGGACTGCCGGGTGGTCGACAACCCGGCGTGGGAGAGCGGCATGGGCTCCTCGCTGCGCGCCGGGCTCGCGGCCCTGCCGCCGGGCGCGCACGCCGTCCTGGTCATGCTGGTCGATACCCCCGGCGTGACCCCGGCCGCCGTGCGCCGCCTGCTCGCCGCCCACCGCGCGGGCGCCGAACTGGCGGCGGCGGCCTACGGCGGGCGGCGCGGTCACCCCGTGCTGATCGGCGCCCGGCACTTCGCCGAGGCCGCGGCCGGTGCGAGGGGCGATGCCGGAGCCCGCGCGCTGCTCGCCGCACACGCCACCGAGATCGTCCTGGTCGAGTGCGGCGACATCGCCGTGCCCGACGACCTCGACACCCCGGAGGACCTGGCGCGCTGGAATGCCACCGCATCCCTGAACTCTCCCTGAGGTATTGCGGCAATCGCCGCCAACCCCCGCCTGGATCAGGGACGATGGAGGCGAATCTGCCCAGCCGACCCGAACGGACGGTGTGAGCCATGCCCGCAGTGCCACGGCCCGACGACTTCAGTGACCCGGCGTGGTACGGCCCAGACGCCGCGTCCGGGCCGGCCGGTGCCCGCGGCCCCGGCGGGCCGTCCGGAGCCTACGGTGCGGGCTCCGCCGCGAGCGCGATCCGCTGCCCGGCCTGCCGCCGCGAGCACATGTACGAGCCACCGAGCCTGCCCTGCCCGTGCGGAGCGCACCTGCGGGTGCCGCTGCTGCGCGGGGGCGTGCCGGTGCAGGTGCGGTTCCGCTCCTGGGAGGACTCCTGGCTGAGCATGCGCTGCCCGCACTGCGGCCGCAACGACCAGTGGCCGCAGCCCGAGTTCACCTGCAACTGCGGCGCCACCGTCCGGCTCCCGGTGGACCGTTCACCCCGGCTCCAGAGCACCGCCCCGCCCCCGCAGGGCCACAGCGCGCCCGTCTCGCCGCGGCCCCGCCCCTTCGGGGCACGTCCGTACGGGGGTTCGGCGCCGACGGTGCCGCCGCAGGGGTACGGCCCCGACGCCCTGGGCCAGTGCGCCGACCCGGGCCGGCGCCGGGACGAGAGCGGCCACCACCGGACGCCGTTCCGGCCGCAACCGGTGCACACCCCCGAGGACGCCGTCCTCGCCGCCGCCCGCTACCTCCAGTGGCTGGGCTTCGAGGATCTGGAGCTGACGGAGGAGCAGGAGAGCCCGGCCGTCACCATGCTGGGCAGCCGGATGGTCGCCCAGGTGGACGCCGGTACCGAACCGGCCGACGTCAAGGCCGTCGAGTGCCTCTGGCTGCAGACCCTGCACTCCGAGGAGATCGCGGCCGCGATGTTCACCGTCGGCGGCTACTCCCACCAGGCGACGGTGCGCGGCGAGCAGCTGCTGGTGGCCCTGTTCCAGTTGGACGAGGCCGGTCTGCCCCAACCCGCCAACGGCGCGGCCGAGGCACTGACGGAGACCGGCTGGACATCCTGACGTTTTGTCAGTCTCCGTCGGCAGCCTGTGAGACCGATCACGGATTTCCGTAATCTCCGACGCTCGTGATCTGGTGCACAAGCTCACCTCCGTGTTGAATTACGGCCACACGAGACCGACCGGCAGCAGGGAGCGTGGATCGAGAAGGGGGTCCTCCCCGGCCGAAGACAGGGGGAGGTCGAGAGCCGAGTCCGGGCGCGCACCGTGAGGCTGCGGCACCAGCTGCCGGCACGCGACGCCACGGCCCCTGCTGCCGGTCGGTCCGAGTCCCGTTTTCTGGACACCGCACACAAGGAGGTGGCGTTGTCGGAGCACGGTACGGACTTGGGGGGAAGCGCCGATGCGGTGTGGCGGCTGCGCTCGCGCGGGTGCTGGCAGGAGGCCGCCGAGCTGCTCGGGCCCACCGCCGCGCGAGACCCGACCGCTGCCCTGAAGCGGGCCGAACTCCTCATCGAGCAGAGCCTGTTCACCGCCGGCCACTGGCAGGAGGCGGAGCAGGCGTTACGCCTCGCCGAGGCCGGGGTCGGCACCCCCGACCAGCGCGCGGCCGCCGCCTGCGCGCGCGGCTTCCTGGCGTACGTCGCCAGTGTGCTCGGCCCGCGCGACCGGCTGGACGAGGCTCAGGCCGCCCTGGGCAGGACTTCCGCCCTGCTGCCTCCGGACGCCCCGGGGCGTCCACTGCTGGACTTCCGGCGCGGCCTGGTCGCGGAGAACCTGCTGCACGACCGGGCGGCCGCCTGGATCGCTTTTCGCCGGGCGCACGACGGCGCCACGGAGCGCGGCGACGAGCTGCTGCGCTCGTACACCTGGGGACATCTGGCGGCGCTGGCTCTGGCCGCCGGTGATCGCGAGCGGGCCCTGGAGGGGTTCCGGGCCTCGCTGCGGCTACGGGAGGACCTGGGATTCACGGTCGGGGTCGCACCCGCACTGGCCGCACTGGCACAGGTGTCGGAGCCGGTCGAGGCGGCGCGGCTGCGGGCGGAGGCGGCCCGCCTGGTCCAGGCCCTGGGCGGGGTTCCGGTCTGGCTTGCGCGCCGGTTGAGCGCCGCACCCGCACCCGCCGCTCCCTCGAACGGCCCCACCGGACGGAAAGCCTAAGGCACTATCAGATAAGGTGAGCCTAACCTGCCCGAGGGGAGCAGTACCTCGGGCAGGTCAGTCCTGCCGTCATGGAGTCCTGTGGACTCCGGTCCACCCGATGGGGCCCGCCCATGACCGTGAGCAGCATCGTGGCCGCACAGCCCGCCCCGGGCCCGAAGGCCGCCCAGGCCCCGCCCCTGCTCGGCAGCTACGCCCGCCTCGGCGAGGTCTTCCCCGGCCTGCGCATCCACGCCGGACCGCCCCGCACCGGCAAGGGCTGGACCGCGACCACCGATCTCGTCCAGGACCCGGCCGCACTGCGGAAGTTGATCGCCTACGACGCCGCACTCGGACTGACCGAGTACGGCGAACCGCTGCGCGTGGACGTCGCCGCCGGGTTCTGCCTGCACCGCTACACCTGGCCGGTCGCCCTGCTGTTCACGCTCCCGTGGTTCCTGGAACGCAGGGTGCCGCGGATTCCGGTGGCGGGGGTGTCGATCCGTCGGAGCGCGGGAGAACTCACCGTCCGGCCAAGCGGGTTCTCCTGCCTGCCCGGGGATCCGGCGGCCGCCCTGCCCGACGCGCGCATGGTGGCGGACGAACGGGCGCTGCGGGCCGAGCTGTTGGCCTCACTGGCCGAGCACCTGACCCCTGTAATGGCCGCGTTCCGCCCCGAGGTCCGGCGCGGGCCGCGCACACTCTGGGGGATGGCCACCGACGACGTGATCGAGGGCCTCTGGTATCTCGGCAGCCTGCTGGGCGAGGAGGACCGGGCCACCGCCGAACTGGCCGAGCTGCTGCCCAGTACCGGCGCGGCACAGCCGCCGTTCGTCGCCGGGACCGACTTCCGGACGGTCGAGCAGCCGGACTCCGCCCCGATGCGGACCCGCACCCGGGTGAGCTGCTGCCTGTTCTACACCGTTCGCCCCGAGGAAGCCTGTTTCAGCTGCCCTCGAACCTGCGCCAATCGGAACTGATGATCCATTATCGTCGTACGAAAAGCCGGGATTCCGCCCCGAATTCCCTCTCTCTGGTGCATTGACAGCAAATCAGCCATAACCGGCGCGCGGTTCCGCCATGATGGCCCTCACCATCACTGCGGAGAAAGCGAGGCTGGTTCCTGCCATGAAATTGTCCGACATACCACTGGGCTGGGCCATTACGGGTGCGGTCGCACTGGTGGTGATCGCCGTGCTGGTGGCCTTCGTCCGCACCAAGGCAACCGCCACGGTCGGCGGCTCGGATTCCTGGGAGCGCACCGAGGAGCGCCGCCGGCGAAAGGAATCCCTGTACGGGGCGGCCTCGTACACGCTGCTGTTCTGCTGCGCCGCCGTCGCAGCCGCACTCTCCTTCCACGGCCTGGTCGGCTTCGGGGTGCAGAATCTCGGCCTCTCCGGCGGCTGGGAGTATCTGGTGCCCTTCGGGCTCGACGGCGCGGCGATGTTCTGCTCCGTACTCGCCGTCCGGGAGGCCAGCCACGGCGACGCGGCGCTCGGCTCGCGACTGCTGGTCTGGCTGTTCGCCGGGGCCTCCGCCTGGTTCAACTGGGTGCACGCGCCGCGCGGCCTGGGGCACGCCGGGGCGGCGCAGTTCTTCGCCGGGATGTCCCTTTCGGCCGCCGTGCTCTTCGACCGCGCGCTCAAGCAGACCCGGGTGTCCGCCCTGCGCGAGCAGGGCCTGGTGCCGCGCCCGCTGCCGCAGATCCGGATCGTCCGCTGGCTGCGGGCGCCCCGCGAGACGTACGCCGCCTGGTCGTTGATGCTCCTTGAGGGCGTCCGGGCGCTGGACGAGGCGGTCGAGGAGGTCAGGGACGACAAGCGCGAGGCCGCGCTCAACCGGGAGCGCCAACGCCTCGCCAACCGCCGGGAGCGGGCGGAGATCAAGGCGCTCGGCCGCCAGCAGAGCGGCGCCTGGCGATCACGCAGCATCAGCCGGCAGCTGGCACCGCAGCTGGAGGCCGGCGGATCGGAGCCCTCCATAGCACCGGCCGCCGCCGCACCCGTCGAGGCTGTGGTCAGCCAGTCCGGCCTGCCGGCCAGGCCCACCCCGCACAGCGTGGACCTCACACCCGACGAGGACACCATGACCCTGCCGCGCCTGGACTCCCTTGAGCAGAAACTCAAGGACCTTGAGCAGCAGTTCGGCTGACGCCGGATCGGACAGGCGTCGACCGCTTCACCGGGCAGACCCCGGTCAGCTCTCCGTCGGGCCGCCCACCGGCTCGACGGAGAGCTCGAACCACATCCGCTTGCCCGTACCTCTGGGCTCCACGCCCCACCCGTCGGCCAGCGCCTCGACCAGCATCAGTCCACGCCCGGAGGACGCCTGCTCCCCCGGTGTGCGGCGGGTCGGCCAGAGGTCCGACTCGTCCTCGACCTCGACCCGCAGCCGGGCTCGCCCGAGGGGCTCCCCGGAGGGGGCGGACTCGCGGTAGAGCCGGGCGGTGAACATCGCGTCCCGATCGGTGTGCCGGATCGCGTTGGTGACCAGTTCGGAGGCCAACAGCTCGGCGGTGTCCACGAGTTCGGCGACGCCCCAGCGGCGCAGCGCATCCCGCAGCTCGCCGCGCAGCTCGGAGATCCTGGCCAGGTCGGCCTGGCCGATGCGGCGGCGCAACTGCTGGGCGGCGAGGCCGCCGGCCGGGCCATCCCAGCGGAGCAGCAACAGCGCTATGTCGTCCTCGCGTTCGGTGGAGTCCGCCGCCTGCGAGGCGATCCGGTCGGCCAGGACCTCCAGCGGGTCGTGGGGGGACTCGCCCCGGCCGGGGAGATCGCCGCAGACGGCGGCGCAGAGCCGGGCGAAGCCGGTGTCCAGGTCCATGCCCCTGGCCTCGACCAGGCCGTCGGTGCAGAGCACCACCGTCTCGCCCGGGTCCAGGCTGAACCGGGTGACGCGGTACTCCTCGTCCGGGTCGACGCCCAGCGGCAGCCCTCCGGCGACGGGTACGGGGGTGGCGCTGCCGTCGGCGCGGCGGACCACCGGGTCCAGATGGCCGGCCCGGACGGCGTAGACCACGCCGTAGTCGACGTTGACCTCGGCGTAGGTGCAGGTCGCGAAGTGATCGGTGTCCAGGTCGGCCAGGAAGCGGGAGGCCCTGGCCATCACGGCGGCGGGCGGGTGGCCCTCGGCGGCGTACGCGCGCAGCGCGATCCGCAGCTGGCCCATGATCCCGGCGGCGTGCACATCGTGGCCCTGGACATCGCCGATCACCAGACCGACGTGTCCGCCGGGCAGCGGGACGACGTCGTACCAGTCGCCGCCGATCTGCAGCCCCGACCCGGCTGCCAGATAGCGCACGGCGGTGGTGACGCCGGGAATCGACGGCACGGTGCGCGGCAGCATGACGCGCTGGAGCCCCGCCGCGAGTTCGTGCTCGGCGTCGTGCAGCCGGGCGCGGGCGAGGGACTGGGCGACCAGGCCGCCGAGGGTGGAGAGCAGGGTGCGCTCGTCCGCGTCCAGTTCCCGGTCGTCGTCGAAGCTGACCAGGCAGATGCCGATCACCCGCCCGCTGGCGACCATCGGCAGGAAGGCCCAGGCACTGCGCGGGTTGCCGCCGGACACCCGGGGCCACACCTCGGGGTAGCGCTCGCGGTACTCGTCCCGGCTGGCGATGAAGACCGGCGCGCGGTTGCGGACGGCCTCGCCCGCCGGGTGGGCGGCGGCCAGCGGTGCGCGGTCGAACGGCCGCATCTCCTCGGCCGTGTAGCCGCTGGCGCCGAGGATCTGCAGCCGCCCGGCCTCCAGGGAGGCCAGCACCAGGCCGTCCGGGGGCAGTCCGGGCAGCGGCAGCTCGGTGAAGACCCGTGCCACATCACGCACGGTGACGGCCTCGGAGAGGGCCCGGGCTGCCTCCTTGATGAAGCGTGAGCGCTCCTCGCGCAGTGCGGCGAGTGCCCCGGCCCGCTCGCGTTTGTGCAGCTCGACGGTGGCGTCCCAGACGAAGCCGACCATCCGGGACGGGCGGCCGAAGGCGTCGGCGAGCACCCGCCCACGGAACCGTACGGCATGCAGCTCGCCACCCGGGAAGACCGTGCGGTAGTAGGCGCCGCACTGGCCGAGTTCGGCGACGGCGCGCTCGACCCGGCGGCGGACGACGGGCGCGTCCTCGGGGTGGAGCATGGCCAGGAAGGTGGCGGAGCTGCGGTCGAAACGGCCGGCGTCGAGGCCGAGGATGGCGCACGCCCGGTGGTCGCCCTCCAGGACGTCGCGGCGGATGTCCCAGTCGAAGGAACCGATGCCGTTCGCGGCCATGGCCGGTTCGAGCCAGTCCGGGGTGGAGTCGCCGGTGCGTGTGGGCAGCCCTCGGGAGACTGCGGGCACGATCCGTCCGGCCGTCCGCCCGGGGGCGGCGCGCAGTGTGCTGGACGCTGCGGAGCTCCGGGGGCTCTGGGCCGGTGGGGTGCGGCGCGCGGGCCCTTGCGGCTCGGGCTCAGTCGCCATGCTTCTCCTGCCGCTGCCGTGGCATGCCGTCCTGGCGGGCGGCAATGGCCTTGAGGTGGTGGGGCAGTGTGGCGGGTGGTGGCGGTCAGTCGAGGTTCATATCTCCCCGCTGCCTTCCCGGGCACACATTCTCACTATCCTGTCGAATGTTCGGCACGGCGGCAATGCCCAGGACCGGCGGGTCGCTCGAACTTGGGCAGGTGGTTGGCGGTGCTCCCTGGAACAGGCGGCCTGCGGTGCACCGTCCAGGGATGTGAGGATCTGATGTGACCTCGGCCGTGGACTGCTCGGGGTGCGGGTTCCGGAGAGGGCGTTCAGGGGGTGGCGAGCTCGAACCAGGTGACCTTGCCGTCCCCGCGCAGCTGCACCCCCCAGTCGTCGGCGAGCGCCTCCACCAGCAGCAGCCCGCGGCCCGAGGTCGCGTACTCCGCCGGGGCGCGGCGGCCGGGCAACCGGGCTGTGCCGTCCTGCACCTCGATGCGCAGCCGCTGCTCGGCGGTCAGGACGGCATCGAAGACCGCCCCTCTGCCGGTGTGCACCAGCGCGTTGGTGACCAGCTCGGAGGTGAGCAGCTCGGCGGTGTCCGCGAGCTCGGGCACCCCCCAGCGGCTCAGCGCGGCACGCAGCCGGTGCCGCACCGCGCTGACCGCGACCAGGTCGGCCGGATCCAGTGCGGCATGGAGTCTGCGGTGCAGGGCGCAGCCCGGCTCGTGCACCGGCGGCAGACCCCCGTCGTTACCTCTCCCGATGGGTGTGACCGTGTCACTGTTCGAAGCCGTCCGCTGGCGCGGAAACCTCGCCTGACCATCCATCACCGTACGCCCCCACCTTTGTCCGGACGGCCAGCCACCGCGTCCCCCATCGGTCGGGCCGTCCCTCTTTCTGCCGACCATCCTCATGCCCAGCAGCCGCCGTTCGCAACAGTGCGTAGGCGGTCACCTGGTGTGAAACGGGAGCTCGAAGGCTCCCGAGTGATCCTTTTGGCGGCCTGTGGGAGGTTTGCGCGGGCGGGGTACGGTTCCTGACCACCTTTCAGTTCGATTCGGACGGCGTCACGGGGCCTCGTCACCATCGTCGCGGTGCTGCGTCACCGCTCCGGCGTCGAGAACGTCACCGAGCCCGTGTCGAGCGAGTAGTAGGCCCCGACGACATCCAGCTTCCCCGCCGCGATCAGCGGGCGGAGCACCCGGTCCGCGCGCAGTCGGATCACGGTCTGGCGGGTCTGGGCCCGGATGGTCGCCTCGACCAGCCGCTCGTCCGGGAGGCCGAGACGGCAGGCCTCCTCGTAGGGGGCGCGCAGGTCGCGGACGATGTCCGCGAGGTGGCCCGGCAGCCGCTCGCCGTCGCGGAAGGACTTCACGGCAGCGGTCACCGCACCGCACCGCTGGTGGCCGAGGACGACCAGCAGCTTGGCGTCCAGCTCGGTCGGGCCGTACTCCAGGCTGCCGGTGACCAGACCGTCGTGGGTGTGGGCGGCGGTCCGCACCACCATCAGATCGCCGAGGCCCTGGTCGAAGACCAGCTCCGGTGGGACGCGGGAGTCGATGCAGGAGAAGACGACCGCGAAAGGCTCCTGCCGGCTCGCCACCTCGGAGCGGCGGGCCAGGCTCGCATCGGGCCGGGTGACACGGTCGCCGACCCAGTTGTCGTTTCCGGCCCTCAGCCGCGCCAGCGCCTGGGCCGGGGTGTCCGCCGGGCCGGCCGCGCCGCCGGCCCCCGTCGTCATTCTCCTTTGCGAGGCCGGACTCTCCGAGGCCGCGTACGCCGGGGAGGCCCCGACGCTCGTCGCCACGGCCGCCATTGCCAGGGTGCCCGCCCTGAGCAGACTCCGCCGGTCCGTCATCGCCGTTCTCCCGCCTACCGCCTACCGCCTACCGCCTACCGCCTACCGCACGTACGCGCCACCCGGGCGGTGGGAGGTCACTCTAGCGGGATGCGGGAGGCGCTTTGCTCACTTCTGCACTCACTTCTGCAGTACGGAAGTTGCCCGTTGGAGAAAGGAACGGAAGCGGTCGCGTTCGGACTCGTCAAAGGCTGTCCAGAGCACCGCCTCGATCCCGACCGCTCGCGCGTCGGCCTCTGCCACCGCCGCCCGCCCGGCCTCGCTGAGCCTCGTCACCAGCACCTTCCCGTGCAGTTCGGAGGGCTCGCGCTCGATCAGACCCTTGGACTCCAGATTGGCCAGGACGCCCGCCATGGTCTGCGGGGTGACAGCCGCCCCGCGCGCCAGCTGGGCACCCGACATCTCCGACCGTTCCGTCAACTGCAGCAGCACCGCGTACTGCGGCACCGTCAGGTCGAGATCGCGCAGCGCGTCGGCCTTGGCCGCCATCATGGCCTGCTCGGCCTGCTTGATCGCGAGCCCCAGGCGCAGCTGGGCACCCTTGGAGCCGGCGAGCAGTTCGGCGGGGTCGGTGGTCATGAGCCGGTGTCTCTCCTTCGCTTGCACCGGCGTCCGAGCCGGCCGGTCGGGCCCCGGAACGGGCCCCGACCAGTATGGCCGTACCCGCCCGGCCGGCCCGGACGGCCGGTGCGGCGGGGCTCAGCGCACCCGCAGGACGTACTTGCCGCTCGCCGTGCGCCCCTCCAGCTGCCGGTGCGCCTCGGCGACACCGTCCCAGCCGATCTCCTCGACGTCCAGGGACAGGGTGCCGTCGGCGACCAGCCGCAGGCCCTCCTCCAGATGCGCGCGGAGCAGGTCGGGGCGGCGGGCCAGGACTCCGCCCAGGTTGTAGCCGGCGAGCGTGAAGCTGTCGTACCAGACCTGGTTGGCGCCCAGGTCGAGATCCCGGTCGGCGGCGTTGCCGATCACCACATGCCGCCCGAGCACCGCGAGCAGCCCCCTGACCTGCTCGCGCGGCTCTCCGCCGACCGAGTCGACCACGACGTCGAATCCGTGACCATCAGTCAGCTCGCTTGTCCGGTCGGCGAGTTCGCCGTAGGTGACGGCCAGGTCGTAGCCGCCCTCGACGGCCCGGGCGGCGCGCTCGGCGGTGCTCGCGGCACCGACCACCAGGGCAGCGCCGTACGCACGGGCGAGCCGTCCGAGCAGCAGCCCGAGACCGCCCGAGGCACCGAGCACCAGGACACGGTCGCCGGTCGCGATGCGGGCCGCGCCGCGCAGGGTGCCGACGGCGGTGGCCGCATTGCAGACCGCTCCGGCGGCCAGCAGCGGGCTGAGCCCGGCGAGTTCACCCTCCAGCGGGACGGTGGTCACCGCGCCCGCGACGACGCGCTCGGCGTTGCCGCCGAAGCCGAAGGGCAGGGCGGCCACCTGCTGGCCGATCCGCAACCCGGTGACGCCCTCGCCGAGTTCGGCGACCGTACCGGCCACCTCAAGCCCCGGCACGGCGGGCAGCGCCAGCGGGAACTGCCCACGGCGGAACATAACATCGGCGAAGTGCACCCCGGCATGACTGACGTCGATGGCGACCTCGCCCGCGCCAGGCTGCGGTGCGGGCACCTCGGCGATCTCCAGGACCTCGGGTCCACCGGTGCGGGTGTAACGGACAGCGCGCACGGCTGCGCTCCTCACGACTCGGACTGACTCAACCCCCTGCACCTGCCCAGCTCCACGCAACCTCCGCGCCAACCGGGCATCACAAGGCACCTTCTTTATATCAGGTACCTTACACATGCTCGCCACCGAATACTCGATTGCGACATCCGGCGCGCCGATCGCTTCGCGGCGGGCAACGCTGGACATGGCGGCCCGGCCCAGGTTCAATGGCCGGAGAGTTGTTTGAACGTCGTTCTAACCACTCCGACCGACCATCCCGACACCGGCTCCACCGGCCACCCCGCGAGCGAGGCACCGTGCGACTGACCCCCACCGAACGGGACCGGCTGCTGATCTTCACAGCGGCCGAACTGGCCCGCGCCAGGCGCGCCCGAGGCGTCCGCCTCAACGTTCCCGAGGCCACCGCCCTGATCGCCGACACCGTCTGCGAGGCCGCCCGCGACGGACGTCGCCTCGCGGAGGCCATCGAGGCCGGGCGCAGCGTGCTCACCGCCGCCGATGTGCTGCCGGGTGTGCCGGACGTGGTCACCGTCGTCCAGGTGGAGGCCGTCTTCGACGACGGCACCCGGCTCGCCGTCGTGAACGACCCCTTCCAGGGCGCCGGATCGCTGGGCGACGAGGCCCCCGGTGCCGCGCTGATCGGCGAGGGCACGGGCTACGACCCGATCGAGGAGACGGTCGTCCTCTCCGTCCACAACACCTCGGCGGTACCGATCTCGGTCACCTCGCACTTCCACTTCTTCGAGGCCAACCCGCGCCTGGCCTTCGATCGCGAGGCCGCCTACGGCACCCACCTGGCCGTCCCGGCCGGCTCCTCGGTGCGCTTCGACCCGGGCGCCACCGTGGAGGTCGGGCTGGTCCCGATCGGTGGCGAGCGCGTGGCCATCGGCTTCGCCGGCCTGGTGGACGGCCCGCTGGACGCACCCGGTGCCCGCGACGCCGCACTGGCGAAGGCCCGCGCGACCGGGTACCTGACCAGCTTCGACGATGCGGAGATCGAGTCATGAGTCCCCGTACCGTCCGACCTTCCGACCCCCTCGACTGCCCGATGGCGGGAGCGATGAACAAGCAAAGCGAGGCGGGAGTATGACCGCGATCACCCCTCACGACTACATCTCCGTCCACGGCCCCCGCGCGGGCGACCGGATCCGGCTCGGCGACAGCGGTCTGATCGTCCGGGTCGAATCCGACTCGCAGGCGCCCGGTGAGGAGTTCCTGGCCGGCTTCGGCAAGACCGCGCGGGACGGGCTGCACCTGAAGGCCGCCGCCGTCCGCGACACCTGCGACGTGGTGATCAGCAACGTGCTGGTGATCGACGCGATCCAGGGCATCCGCAAGACCTCGATCGGCATCCGGGACGGCCGGATCGTCTCGATCGGCCGGGCGGGCAACCCGGACACCCTGGACGGCATCGACGTGGTCGTCGGCACCGGCACCACGATCGTCTCCGGCGAGGGCATGATCGCCACCGCGGGTGCCATCGACACCCACGTCCACCTGCTGTCACCGCGCATCATGGAGGCCTCGCTGGCCTCCGGTGTGACCACGATCATCGGCCAGGAGTTCGGCCCGGTCTGGGGCGTCGGCGTCAACTCGCCCTGGGCGCTGCGGCATGCCTTCAACGCCTTCGACGCCTGGCCGGTCAACATCGGCTTCCTGGGCCGCGGTTCGTCCTCCGACGCCGCCCCGCTGGTCGAGGCGCTCGTCGAGGGCGGTGCCTCGGGCTTCAAGGTGCACGAGGACATGGGCGCGCACACCCGCGCCCTGGACACCGCGCTGCGGGTCGCCGAGGAGCACGACGTCCAGGTCGCCCTGCACACCGACGGCCTGAACGAGTGCCTCTCGGTCGAGGACACCCTCTCCGTCCTGGAGGGGCGCACCATCCACGCCTTCCACATCGAGGGCTGCGGCGGCGGGCACGTCCCCAACGTCCTGAAGATGGCGGGCGTCGAGAACGTCATCGGCTCCTCCACCAATCCCACCCTCCCGTTCGGCCGGGACGCGCTGGGCGAGCACTTCGACATGATCGTCTCCGCCCACGACCTCAAGGTCGACCTGCCCGGCGACGCCAAGATGGCCCGCGACCGCATCCGGGCCGGGACGATGGGCGCCGAGGACGTCCTGCACGACCTCGGGGTCATCGGCATCACCTCCTCCGACGCCCAGGGCATGGGCCGGGCCGGCGAGACCGTCCGCCGCACCTTCGCGATGGCCGGCAAGATGAAGGCCGAACTCGGCCCGCTGGACGGTTCCGGCTCGTACGGGACGACGGAGAGCGGCGACGACAACGAGCGCGTACTGCGCTACATCGCCAAGCTGACCATCAACCCCGCCATCGCCCACGGCCTCGCCCACGAGGTCGGCTCGATCGAGGTCGGCAAGCTGGCCGACATCGTGCTCTGGCGGCCCGACCACTTCGGCGCCAAGCCGCAGTTGGTGCTCAAGGCCGGGTTCCCCGCGTACGGCGTGGTCGGCGACCCGAACGCCTCCACCGACCGCTGCGAACCCCTCGTACTGGGGCCGCAGTTCGGCGCGCACGGCGCCACCGCGGCGGACATCTCGGTCGCGTTCGTCGCCCAGGCCGCCGCCGAGGGCTCCTACCTCGACCGTGCCGCCGACCAACTCCCCACCCGCAGGCGGCGCGTGGGCGTGCGGAACACCCGTGGGATCGGCCCGCGCGACATGGTCCGCAACGCCCGGATCGGCCATGTCGAGGTCGAGGCCGACACCGGCCTGGTCTCCCTGGACGGCTCCCCGCTGCGCTCCGCACCGGCCGACAGCGTCTCCCTCAGCCGCCTGTACTTCCTCTGACCCCTCCGGCTTCCTCCGACTCCCTCCGGCTTCCTCCAGGCCCCCACCGCTTAGGACTCGACCCTCATGACGACTCCCGCTTCCCTCGGTTTCAGGATGCCCGCCGAGTGGCACCCGCACGAGCGCACCTGGATGGCGTTCCCGACCGACAACCAGACCTTCGACACCCCGGAGGACCTGCACGCCGCCCGCGAGGCGTGGGCCAAGGTCGCCAACACCATCGTCCGGTACGAGCCGGTCACGATGATCGTCAACGTCGGCGAGAGCGAGGCCGCCCGCCGGTACGTCTCCGCCGAGGTCGAGCTGGTCGAACGCCCGCTGGACGACGCCTGGATGCGCGACATCGGCCCCACCTTCCTGGTCAACGGCAAGGGTGAACTCGCGGCCACCGACTGGGTGTTCAACGGCTGGGGCGCACAGTCCTGGGCCCGCTGGGACAACGACCAGCACATCGCCGAGAAGATCACCGAGCTGACGGGCGTCCAGCGCTTCGCCTCCGAGCTGATCAACGAGGGCGGCGGCATCCACGTCGACGGCGAGGGCACCGTCCTGGTCACCGAGACCGTCCAGCTCGGCGAGGGCCGCAACTTCGACTGGACCAAGGAGGCCGTCGAGGCCGAGCTGCACGCCCAGCTCGGCACCACCAAGGCCATCTGGCTCCCGCGTGGACTCACCCGCGACTACGACGAGTTCGGCACCCGCGGCCACATCGACATCGTCGCCTCCTTCATCCGCCCCGGCGTCGTCGTGGCCCACGTCCAGCCCGACCCGTCCCACCCCGACCACGAGGTGTGCAAGGAGCTCGTCACCATCCTCCGCACCTCCACCGACGCGGCCGGCCGCCAGCTGGAGGTCGTCGAACTCCCCGCCCCCACCGTCCTGGAGGACGAGGAGGGCGAGCCCGTCGACTACTCCTACATCAACCACTACGTCGCCAACGGCGCCGTCATCCTCTGCGCCTTCAACGACCCGCGCGACCAGGTCGCCGCCACCGTCCTCGGCGACGCCTACCCCGACCGCAAGGTCGAACTCGTCGACGCCCGCGAGATCTTCGCCAACGGCGGCGGCATCCACTGCATCACGCAGCAGCAGCCGAAGGCGTGACATAGATCGAGGTCAGGCCCCCCGACCTGCTCTTCCACCTCGAACGAACCCGAGTGAATCTGTCGGATCCGACCTGGACGACGGTGACCGACACGTCGCCCTGCTCGTGGGGAGGAAGAGGTGGCGGGGGACGGCCTGGGCCGCCTTCCGCCACTCGGGGGCCACGTCGTGGCCGAGGGTGTCGCGGACGGCCTGGAGCAGGCCGCGCACGGCGGCCTGCTCCGGCTTGTGCTCAACCGTCACTACTTGTCCTTGCCCTTGTCGTGCTTGCCGCCGCTGCTGCCGGACTGGTGGTCCTTGTTCGGCGCGTCCTTGCCGAAGTCCTTGTTGCCGGAGGAGTGTTTGCCGTCGCCTCCGTCGTTACCGCCGGAGCTGCCTCCGCTGCTTCCGCCCTTACCGGTTCCCCAACCCATTGCGGTCTCCTTCGAGTCGATGGTGATGGTCGTCAGCTGGTGGTGGTCTTGGTGGGCCTCGCGCAGCTTCGCGCGGGGGCCGGTTCCGCGTCCGAGGGCACCTCCGGCGCATGGCAGGCGGGCCGATCGGGAGAAGTGGATCACGATGGGCCGCAGCCTCTGCCACTCGCGGTTGACCCACGCTGCGGAGAAGGGCGCTTCCACGCCGGTGCTGATGAAGCTGTCCGGGCGTACATCGGTTCGCAGCCTCGCGAAGTACGCGCGGGTGTCCGATGAAGGTCTCCTGAACTCCCAGGCCGACACCGATCCCGCCGCATGTCGCCATCGCCGGCGGTCGGGCGATTTGTCTGTGGCCGGAGAGGAAGATGATGAGTATTGAGACGTCCATCCCGTTGTGCGAAGCGGCATTTCATGGCCTGTCCCAGAGGTGGGTACGGTCGAACGCATGGATTCGAACTTTCAGACGGCCGAGGAACTCGCGGCTGCCTTGCGTGCCGGTGACGTGACCTCGGTGGAACTGACCGACGAGGCGATCGCCCGAATCGAGCGGGACGACAAGGCGATCAACGCGATCTGCGTGCCGGACTTCGACCGTGCACGGGCCGCCGCGCGCGCTGCTGACCACGCGCGCGCCGGCGGTGAGGACCGGCCGCTGCTCGGCATTCCGGTGACAGTGAAGGAGTCCTACAACGTCGCCGGGCTGCCCACGACCTGGGGCATGCCGCTGCACCGGGACTACGTGCCGGCCGAGGACGCGGTGCAGGTGTCGCGGCTCAAGGCCGCGGGCGCGGTGGTGCTCGGTAAGACCAATGTGCCGTTGGGGCTGCAGGACGTGCAGAGCTTCAACGAGATCTACGGCACCACCAATAACCCGTGGGACCACGGTCGCACGCCGGGTGGGTCCTCCGGTGGATCGGCGGCGGCCCTGGCGTCCGGATTCGGCGCGCTGTCCATCGGCTCCGACATCGGCGGTTCGCTGCGCACGCCCGCACATTTCTGCGGTGTCTACGCACACAAGCCGACACTCGGGCTGGCGGCGGTCCGGGGGATGGTCCCGCCGCCCGCTCCGGCACTGCCGGTCGACCTCGACCTCGCCGTGGTCGGTCCGATGGCGCGCTCTGCCCGTGACCTCACGCTCCTGCTCGACGTGATGGCCGGGCCGGACCCGCTGACGCACGGCGTGGCCTACGACCTGCGGCTGCCGCCGGCGCGTCACGAGGAGCTCCGCGACTTCAGGGTCCTGGTCATCGAGGACCATCCGCTCATGGCGACCGGATCCGCCGTGCGGGCGGGCGTCAACCGCGTGGCCGACGCGCTGGCCGACGGCGGGGCGCGCGTCGAACGGCACAGCGCGCTGCTCCCCGACCTGAGCGAAGCCGCGACGCTCTACATGCAGTTGCTCGTGTCGAGCTCCGTCGCACGCTTTCCCGTCGAAGCGCGCGAGCAGGTGCAGACCCGTGTGGCCGGGCTGAGCATGGACGACCAAAGCCTCGACGCGGCGCGGCTGCGCGGCATGGTGCTCAGCCATAGCGACTGGGTCGAGGTGAACGGCCGTCGCGAGCTCCACCGCCACGGCTGGCGGCAGCTCTTCGCCGAGTTCGACGTCGTGGTGTGCCCCGTCACACCCACTCCGGCGTTCCCGCACGACCACCGTCCCAGTCCGCTGGAACGCCGGATCGACGTCGACGGTGTCGAGTACCCGTACTTCGACCAACTCGTCTGGGCCGGTCTGGCCACCATGCCCGGCCTACCCGCCACCGCCGTACCAGCGGGCCGGTCCCCCGAGGGCCTGCCGGTGGGAGTGCAGCTCATCGGTCCGATGTTCGAGGACCGCACCCCGCTGCGGCTGGCCGAACTGCTCGAGCAGAAGATCGGCGGCTTCCAGGCACCGAAGTAGGGCGTACTACCGGGTGTCCGTCGAGGACGAGGCGCGGACCACGACGAGATCCTCCGAATGCGCGCAGCCGCTGCCCGGAACGCGAATGTCACCCGCCTCGCGTAGCGGCGGACCTGGTGCTCGTCCAGTCCGGCCAGGCCCTTTCCGGACTGGAACGTCTCCTCCACTCGCCACCTTGATCCAGCGACCCGGACCAGGGTCGCCAGTGGCACCGGTTGGGGCGCGTAGCAGTGGTAGTAGGCGAGTTCGCCGGTGGTGCGGTTTCAGCGAATCAGCAGGTGGCGGTGGCCGGGGGCAGTGCTGGGTAGGTCGATGTAGGCCCAGTCGTAGAAGCGTTGCCCCTTGGCTCCGGCGCCGGCAGACAGCTTCTGCCACGCCCGCTTGGGGAGCTCCTTGGCCAGGGCATCCGAGCGGGACTTCCCGGCCTGGGTGGTGACTTCGTGGGTTCGGGCCACCGCGAGCACGTAACCGGTACCGCGTGCCTCCAGGGCGGCGCGCAGTTTCGGGTTGCCGCCGTAGACCTCGTCGCCGGCGACCCAGGAGGCGTGGTGGCCGGCTTCCAGGAACCGGGTGATCATGCGGGCTGCCAGTTCGGGTTTGGTCGCGAACGCGGTGTCCGGGGAGAGCCCGGCCGCCTGGCAGCGGTCGGGCTGGTCGGTCCACGAGCGCGGGATGTACAGCTCCCGGTCCACTGCGGCATGACCGCGCCGGCCTGCGTAGACCAGGTAGACGGCGACTTGGGAGTTTTCGATTCTCCCTGCTGCGCCGGTGTACTGGCGCTGGACGCCGACCGTATGGCTGCACTTCTTCACGTCGCCGGTCTCGTCGACCACGAGTACCGCCTGGTCGTCGTGCAGGTGCTCGGCCACGTAGTCGCGCAGGTCGTCGCGGACGGCGTCGGCGTCCCACTTGGCCCGGTTCAGCAGGTGTTGCATGCCGTCCGGGGTGGCCTCCCCGGCCCACTCGGCGATGGTCCAGCAGTTCTTGCGGGGCAGATCCGAGAGCAGGCCGAGCACCAACCGCCTTGTCCGTCGGCGGGGTTCACCCGCGTGAACCGGCCAGCGATCCGGTCCATCAGGGTCTCGAATGCCTCCTGCCAGCGGGCAGGGTCTGCGCTGCTACCTGAGGTCACCGCGTGATCGTTTGCCTTCATTCAATGCCGGAGGAGTTCGCAGAAGCGGTCCAGGGCAAGGTCAGTGCGGCGGCGGTCCCCGGTGGTCGTGAGATCGAACAGCAGGCCCCGCATGACGGCCATGACCAGCGTGGGAGTGACGGTGTCGTCAGGGTCGGTGGCGATGTCGCGGATCGTGGCGCCGAGGGTGTCGAACCAGCCCGTGATCGCCTCGGCCTGGTCCGGGTAGTTCTCGGGGTGAGCCAGGCCGTCGGCGTGCACCTCGAAGATCAGCCGGACGTACGGGGCGCGCTCAGGTGCGCTGATCCAGGCCCAGATGCCGCGCAGGTGTTCCTCCGCAGAGGCTGCCTGCGCCGGGAGGTTCTCGGCCAGCCGTGTCGCACCGCGGCGGCGGGCCTCGGCAAGGACGGCAGATACCAACTCCTGCTTGCTGCCGAAGTCGTAGAGCAGCATCCGCGGGCTGGTATCGAGAGCTGCGGCCAGCGGCCTCAGGCTCAACCCGGCCAGGCCGTGTGCCAGTACGTAGTCGGTCGCCCGCGCCAGCGTGGCCTCCCGTCGGGCGGGATCTGGGGGTCGCCCCACGGTGGATCATCCTCTCGGTACTGCGGACTTGAGCCTGCATCAGTATATGGTACGACTGTTTCAACAATGGGAAGGAGACAGTCATGCACACACTCGACCGGGCACTCGCACTGGGCGCCGGAGGCCCCGTTGGTGCGGCCTGGATGGCCGGACTGGCCTGCGGACTGCGCCGCGGCGGAGTGGATCTCAGCAATGCCGATCTGATCGTCGGCACGTCGACTGGCGCGATCATCGGCGCAGTACTGGCCACCGGTCAGGACCCCGACCGACTCGCCACCCCAGTACGCCCCGCCGACACCAACAGCACCCCGCCCCAGGTGGACGGGCGCCGGCTGGGCGAGGCGTTCGCCGTGCTCGGCAATGCCGCCTCAAACCCAGCCGAGGCCTGGCGCCGAGTGGGCCAGATCGCGCTCGCTGCCGAAACCGGCCCCGAGCAGGCACATGTCACCCGGATGCGCGCCATGGCCGGCACAGACCATTGGCCGGACCGGAAGCTGCTCATCACCGCGATGGACGCTGAGACCGGCGAGCAGGAGGTCTTCGACCGCGCGAGTGGCGCACCGCTGCCCTCCGCCGTGGCGGCAAGCACGGCCTTCCCGGGCATCTACCCACCGATCACCATCAACGGCCGCCGATACATGGACGGCTCCCTGCGGTCGGCAACCAACGCCGCACTCGCGGCCGGAGCCCGCACGCTCGTCGTGATCGACCCGCAGGCGCACCTGTTTCCCCGGGAGTTGCTCCAGCAGGAGCTGGCGGTCGCCGCGGCGCACACAGTGGTGACCATCGAGCCCGATCCGGCATCAATACGCGCATTCGGCTCGGACCTGAATGACCGGACGGCTTGGGAACCGGCCTACCAGGCGGGCCTTCGCCAAGCCACCGATGCCGCAGAGCAGCTCCGCCTCGCGTGGAAGACCGGATCCGACATGGACTGAGCGTCCGCCCGTAGACTGGTCAATGACCACCGACGCCATGGCGCGAGTCACGATCGCGGCCACCGCCAGCGCGGTGCCGAGTCCCGGGAGGGTGGGGCGTGGACGTGGTGGCGTCGGCCAAGCAGGGCGGCGCCGGCTGCGAGGACCGCGACGGGGTCAGCCTCCCCAGGACGTGTCCGCCAGGGTGAAGACAGGCGCAGGGGCTGCGCTCCGGTCCACGGGTGCGGAATCACCCCAGCTGGTGTCCGCGACGCGTCGCTGGGGGCCGGGTGACGAGTGGCCAACGGTCAGGGCCGTTGCGACCAGCAGGGCAGCGCCCGTAACGGCTATGACAATCCGTCGGGCGATCCGCGCGCGTGCAGGCATGGGGCACCCCTTTCACTGCTCGGGGAAGGTGGGCGAGATCCAGATGATCTCGTGGACCAGTGTTCGCCCACGGTCAGTGCAAGTTCAAGTGCTTCCGCCTTTTCATCGCCGATCTTCCCGGAGTGACAGTTCCTTGAGCTGGGTAAAAGTGGGCGATTCAGGCATACCTGACGTGCAGCAACTTCTCACACAAGAAGCTCGGCCCCAGCCTGGCCGGCGCCGATCCGTATCGGCCGGGCTGCCGTCGGACTCTGAGCACTCCCGCCGCCTTTCGTTGGCAGAGGCACTTTCAAACACTCGGTGGCCCGCTCCTCGCGCAGGCGGCTGCGATCCCTGCCGAGACGCAAAAGCCGGTGAATGCCTGTCAGCTCGCCCAGCCAGGCCACGCCGAAGGGGCGGTCGAGTGGCCACGGGCGCAGATTCGGACTCTCGGGACTGCCCGTCATGGCCTCACCAGACGTCTCGGTGCGACTCTGCCCTGCGTCAGCCCTGCGCTGCTCTCAGGAAGCCGTTGGCGTGTGCTGGTCGCGCAGTTCCTCGCGCCCCTCGGGGGCTGCCCCCTCGGGCCCCGGGTCCGCGCCTTCGTCACGGCCGGTGAGGCGGCGGGCCGCCGTGCGGATGGACTCGCGCAGGCGGGTCCCGTCGGCCTCGGTCTCGCCGACGAGCATGCGGCGCAGCTGGGGCACCGCCGAGGACCAGCCGGCGAGTGCGCTGATGATGAAAACCAGGTCCTGCGGCGGCAGGATCGGCTTGAGGGTGCCGCTGCGCTGCGCGGTCTCGAAGCGTGCCGCCTTCGCCTGGTAGTGCTCCTTGCGCTGCCGCTCATGGGGGATCTCGCCCTGGCCGTACTCCAGCCCCTCCCAGAGCAGCAGCCTGAGCAGTTCGGGGTGGGCGGCGTGGTACTCGATCAGGCGGTCGACGTAGGCATCCGGGTCCTCGGCATCGACGGGGACGGCGGCGGCGAGGTCGAGCAGCGCCTGCTCCAGGACCTGGCCGAAGAGCTGCGCCTTGTCGCCGAAGTAGGCGTAGATGAGCTGCTTGTTGGCCTTGGCCTCGCGCGCGATGCGGTCGATCCGGGCGCCCGCGATGCCGTGGGCGGCGAACTCGGCGGTGGCCGCCGCGAAGATGCGCGCCTTGGTGGCCTCGGGATCCCTGGTTCCTGCCATGAGGACAGGATAGCCGCCAACCAACTGGTTGGTTGACAGTTGCCCGCCGCCCCTGCGAAGGTTCTAACCAACCGGTTGGTTAGAACCTTCGCCGCATCTGGAGTCCCCATGTCCGCGCCCACTCCCGCCCCCACCCCCGCTCTCGCCGTCCCCGCCTCCGTCGCCGCGTTCTTCGACGGCTCCCGCTCCGGTGACCCGGACGTCTGGGCGGCGCCCTTCGCCCCGGATGCCGAGTACCACGACCCTGTCGGGTCCCCCGTGCTCGCCGGCCGGGCCGCGATCCGGGAGCAGTTCGCGGCCGTACTACCGCTGTTCAGCAGGTTCGACGGCATCCGGCCCGACCGCGTCCACGGGACCGGGGACGAGGTCGCCGTCACCTGGCGGGGATCGGGCGAGACGCCCGACGGCCGGCCGGTCGCCTGGGAGGGCGTCAACGTCTTCACGCTCGGCGCTGACGGCCTCATCGCGCACTGCCGCGCCTACTTCGACCTCGCGTCGGTCCTCGCGCAGCTCGCGCCGGAGGTGGCCGAATGACCGCCATCGGGCAGGCCACTGTCCCGCAGGCTGCCGCCGGCCCCGAAGGCGCCGACGGAAGGCGAGTGCACCGCGAGACACCGCCCGCCGTCCTGCTGGCGGTCGTCTCGCTCTGCACCACGGTCACCGTCGCCAACGTCTACCTCGCCCAGCCGCTGCTGAGCCTGATCGCCCGAAGCCTCGGGGTGCCCGTCTCGGCCGCCGGATGGGTCGCATCCGTGGCCCAACTCGGCTACGCCACCGGCCTGTTGCTGTTCGCTCCGCTCGGTGACACGGTCTCCAGGCGCAGGCTGGTCGGCGGACTGTCGATCGCCGCCGCAGTCGCCCTGGTCGGCGCCGGAGCGGCGACCAGCCTGCCGGTCCTCGCCGCCGCGGTCTTCGCGGTGTGCGCGGCGACCGTGGTGCCGCAGCTCCTCGTACCGCTGATCGCCGAGCGGGCCCCGGCGGCGGACCGGGCCCGACAGGTGGGGATCGTGGTCGCGGGCCTGTTCGCCGGGATCGTCGCCGCCCGGGTGCTCGGCGGACTCGCCGGACAGGCGTACGGCTGGCGGGCGGTCTACTTCGGCGCGGCGGCGCTGACCCTGGCTGTCGGGCTGACCACCGCCGCACTGCTGCCCCCGGACAGCAGGACCCGCCGCCGCAGCTCGCCGCTGCGGGCGATCGCCTCCCTGCCACGGCTGCTCGCCGGTTCGGCCGAGCTGCGCACCGCCTGCCTGAGGCAGGCCGGGCTCTACGGCGGCTGGAGCGCGGTGTGGACAGCACTGGCCCTGCTGCTGACCGGACCGCACTACGGGCTCTCCACTGCCTCGGCAGGGATGTTCGGCCTGTTCGGGCTGGCCTCCTCGGTGGTGGCACCGCCGGCCGGCCGCTGGACCGGACGGCTCGGGACGACCCGGGTGGTCGCGCTGTCGTACGGGGTCGTGGCCGTCTCCCTGCTGCTGTTCTGGTGGGGCGGGCAGCGGATCGCGGCGCTGTGCGCGGGAGCGGTCCTGGTGCACGCGGGACTCGTGGCCGGCCAGGTCGCCAACCAGACCCGGGCGCTCGCGGCGACCGACACCCCGTCCACGGCCAACACCGCCTATGTCGTCTCCGCCTTTGCAGCCGGGGCCACCGCCTCCGCGCTGGCCGGAGTGGCGTTCGGCCACTGGGGCTGGCCGGGAGTGTGCGCGGTCGCGGTCCTCTGGGTCGCCGTGGGCGCGCTCGCGCCGCTACTGGCCGGCCGCCGGTCCCGCTGACCGCCCGGGGTTGGCCGGGGCGGGTTCCGTGGATGGAGGGGAAGAGGCCACCGAGCCCGTGGGCGGCCTCCCACTTCATCCATTGCCCGGCCGTCGCAGGCAAACGGCGCCCGGAGAGGCAGACGGTCGGCTCTTCTGGGGGCCTCCTCGATCGAGATTGCGATGTTGTCGGCAAGGTCGGCCGTATCGAGATCGTTCAGATCGGCGTAGTTCTCGCGGTAGTCGTCGATGGCGTTCTGGATGAGCTCGGTCAGCTGGTCGCGGTCCATCGGGTGCTTCCTCGGGACAGGGCCGCGGGGTGGCGGCCGGTGACGGGTGTCAGTCGGCCGGGGGATACGGTGCGCGCATGCGGATCTTGAGTGTGGGCTTTCGGGCGGTCGTGAGTGCGGTCCTGAACGGCGGGAGCGTCTGGCCGGCCGTGACGGTCGCGGTGGTGTCGCTGCTGGTGGCGGCCGCCGTGTTCGCTGTTCGCAGCCGACGGGGCGATCGTTCGGGCTGACGGCCGTCAGACGATCGTCAGGCGGACGCTGGTCGAGCTCGGTTGAGCGACCGTCGGACCGTTCTTCCCGTTGCGACAGGAGCGCCAACTGGCGGCTCACCCCGGTGACAACTGCGGGGTTCGGTGAGCTCGGCCCGGATCGCAGTGGAAGACCGCGACGATCGGCATCCTGGACGCGGTGGAGCCGGCCGAGGCTCACGACATCCGGAACGGCAGGCCACGCGTCACGAGCCGTTGTCCGTCGGCGAGGCTCCGGTCATGCAGGCGCTCCGCCGGCCCCTCCAGCTCCTGCGGCTTCGACGGGCGAAGAGGCACCTTCTCCACCTCACGCAACGAGAAGTCCGTCATCGTCCAGCTCGACGACCGTAGCCATGGCGGACCCGGACACCGGCCCTCCGCGCCCACGGTGCCCGGACCGCGCCCTCGTACTCGTCTGGCTCGCCGGCCCGAGCCGCACCTGGCGTGACCTCGGCGGCGGGGCCAGGTGCGACGTGAACCGGACTGTCAGCCGATGGTCGCGGCGTGCGAGGTCTCCGCCGTGAAGCCCCAACTCGGGGTGCTGTCCCAGGGGTTGGGCATGGTGTCGCTGGTGGCGTAGGCGTAGCCGGCGCCCCGGGCGAAGGCGGTGTCCAGGGCGGTCTGCATCCGCAGCGCGTCCGGCACGCCGTAGACCAGGTGCCAGAACGAGGTGCCGCTCGGGTCGAAGGAGGCGCCCGAGTAGTAACCCGCCGTCAGGTTGAAGACGTTGCCGCCGAGCCAGCCGCCGCCGGCGTAGTCGGCGTAGCTTCCCTCGTAGGTGACGAAGGTGTCGGCGGTGCGGTGGCCGGGCTCCAGGTAGCAGTCGGCGATCGCGGTGCCGGGGTTGTCCACCACCAGGTCCTGCGCGGTCGGGTCGGTCGCGTCCATGGCGGTCTGCACGTACTGGCGCAGCGTGTAGTAGTAGTCGCGGGTGCTGTTGGCGGTGCCGCAGTCCCGGCTGACTACGTCGAAGAAGATGCCGTCGACGTGGAGCTTGCCGTCGGCGGTCTTCAGGTAGTTGTCGATGGACGCCTTGACGTCGGCGAGCGGCCGGGTGCCGTTGTCGGTGTGGACGTAGCCGATCACCCGGGTGTGCCCTCCGGCTGCGGTGGTGCCGGTCCGCAGGGTGTCGGCCTGGGCCTGCCAGGCCGGGGTGAACGCGGTGTCGCCGTTCCCGGGGTTGAGGATCACGATCGAGGCGGCCGGGGTGGCCGACTGGAGAGCGGAGAGCATCGGGTCGCCGGGCCAGGCGTACGCCGGGACGCCGATCTCCAGACCCCTGGTGGCAGCGGTGCCGGTGGCGGCGGTGGCGTTCGAGGTGCCCGTCGTCACGGCGAGCGCGGAACTGAAGAGCAGGGCCAGCAGGCCCTTGGTGTGCTTGCGCACGGCATCCCCCACTGAGTTGATCAACCGTGCGCTCATTGTGCCGTATCGGCCGGTGGAACCCGGAGTTCACACACCGTCAGTCCCTGGGCTGCCGCCGGGGTCCGGTCGGAGGGATGGATCCGGGGTGGGTCCGGGGGGGTGTCAGGGCTCGATCAGGGGCGGCCCGGATACCGGGTGGCCTTCCGGTTCGCGAAGATCATCAAGTGCTCAAGATCGCTCTCTCCACGCTCCGGTACCGCTGGGCCTCCTTCGTCGGCAGCTTTGTCGCGCTGGCCCTGGGGGTCGGCCTGATGGCCACCGCGCTGCTGACCATCGCCGCCACCGGCGGTCTGCCCGAGCGGTCGCAGTACCGCTTCGACGCCGCGCCCGTGCTCGTCCTGCCGGACGTCTCGGTGCGGTTCACCGACGGCGGCGGCGAGCAGCAGGTCCAGCCGCTCGCCGGGCAGTCGGGCCTGCCGTCCTCACTGGTGCGGGCGGTCGCCCGGACCGGGCGGACCACCTTGGACCGCAGCTTCTACGCACAGCTCGCCGACGGCCCCAGGGACCAGGTGGGACACGGCTGGTCGGCCGCCGAGTTCGGCGGCTACCGGCTTTCCGCAGGCCGACCGCCGCTCGCCGACGGCCAGATCGTGGTCGGCGGCGGCGACCGGGCATCGGTCGGCCACCGGGTCCGGCTGATGACCGCGACCGGTCCGCTGGAGGCCACCGTCGCCGGTGTCACCGAGCAAGTGCCGTTCGAACACGCGGTGTTCTTCACCGACGCACAGGCCGAACGACTCTCCCCTGCTGTCGACGCGCTGGTCGCCTACGGCCCGGCCGAGCAGGTCCGGCAGGCCGTGGCCGGGCAGGGCGAGGCAAAGGTGCTCACCGACGCCGACCGCCGCCAGGGCGACCCCAACCGGGATGCCGCCCTCCCCGGCTCGCCGAAGGCCGGGCAGAGCGTCCCGGTCTGGCGGGCCGACGGGACGGCGACGCGGCTGCGGGTCGCGGCCGTCTTCGCCTCCGCGCAGGACGAGGTTCAGGGCTACCTGTCCGCCGACGGGCAGCACCCCGCGCTCGCCTCGGTGGCGTACGTCCGGCTCTCCGCCGGGGCGGACCGCGAGGCGGCGGCCGGCGCCCTGCGGACGGCGGTGGACGGACTGGGCGCCCAGGTCAGCACCCCCGCCCAGGTGGCCGACGCCTCCCGTGACGCCAACGAGCAGGGCTCCCGGACCGGGCTGGAGATGATCCTCGGCTGCTCCCTGCTCTATGCGGCCGTCTCGCTCGCCAACACCCTGGCGATGACCGTCGCGGGCCGCAGGCGCGAGCTGGCCCTGCTGCGGCTTGCGGGTGCCACCCGGGGTCAGGTGCTGCGGATGCTCTCGGCCGAGACCCTGATGTGCGTGGCCGGCGGCGCGGCCCTGGGCACGATCGCCTCGCTGGTCAGCGCCACCGGGGCCTGGGCGGCCCTGAGGCGGGTCGTCGGCCCGATGCCGCTGGCCGTCCCTTGGGGCACCATCGCCGAGCTCGGGCTCCTGTGCACCGCGGTCGCCCTGGCCGCCACCGTGGTGCCCGCCGCACTCGCCCTGCGCGGCGGCTCGGCGGACCTGGCGGCCACCCGCCGCTGACCGGTCCGCCCGTGGGGCTGCGAGCAGTGCTTCAGCCGGTCGACTCAGAGCGTCCGCCAGTACGCAACCCATCAGGACGGGGCATCCCAGGGGCGCGAGGCACTGGACATGCAACTGGCTCCGGTGAATGCCTACTGGCGGAGCCTCTTGCCGATCCGGCTCGGCCGCAGACCGGGGCCGGCAGGGTGGCGCGGCATTCACGGCACACGTCCGCTGCCGTCGCGACGAGGCGCGACCCCGAGGCGACGAGGACACGGCCCACGTCAGCACGCCGTCTTGGAGCCGCGCCCCGTTGCGACGATGATGGGCCGGTGAACGAGCGATCGCCTGGCGCGGACGAGGGATTGCCGACGGCGGAGCACGACGGCCTCGCCCGCCGCTGCCCGGCCTGCGGGGCGGTGCGGCAGCAGATCCCGGAGTACTCGGTCTCGGCGGAGTTCTACGACGTCCTGCATGGCGCGGAGTACCGGCGGAGCGCGCTCGAACTGGCCGCACCGGCCGCGGCCGCCAGGCTCGGGATCGTCGAACTGGGCGCCGGTACCGGGCTGGTCACCGAGGTCCTGGTGAGCGCCTCGTCCGTGCCCGTGCATGTGGTGGAGCCGGCGGCCGCGATGCGGGCGGTCCTGCTCTCCCGGCTGGCCGCCGCCGGGCCGGACACCCTCGGGCGGGTGACGGTCCACCCCTGCCCGGCGCAGCAGCTCGGGCTTGCGGCGCAGGCGGACCTCGCCGTCTGCCTCAGGGTGATCGCCGGTCTCCCGCCCGTCGAGCGCCGCTCGGTCTGGCACTCGGCCGCTACCTGGCTGCTCCCCGGTGGTCTGCTGCTTGTGGACCGTCCGCCCCGACACCTCCCGGCCGAACCCCGCCAGCGCGTGGTCGGCGAGGTGCGCATCGGGATCGACACCTACACCGCCCGGCTCACCGAACACCCCAAGGGTGACCATGTCCAGCTGGACTACACCTATCTGGTGCGCCGTCAGGGCCGGGTGATCCGCCGGGCCGAGGAGACCTTCCACCAGTGGCCGCTGACCGACGAAGAGCTGGACCGCGAACTGGCGGACGCGGGCTTCCGGTTGGAGGGCGAGCAGACGCCGGGCGTGCTGCGGCTGAGGCGACTGGACCACCAGGATGTCATTACGCACCGTAATTGACTCTTCGCCAAATCCGCACCGCAGCCCTACCATCGGCATGCGGAACCAGCAGCCCGGGGCCCGCCCGAATCTTCTGAGAGGCGACAGCAATGCCTACCATCAGTGTGATCACCGTCGTCCCCGACGGCGGACACCGGCATCTCCCGGAGGCGTACCGCTCGCTGTGCGATCAGCGGTTACCCGCCGGGTGGGAGTGGCAGTGGGTCGTCCAGGGGGCGCCGTCCGACGCGCTGCCCGAGGATGCCCGGGTCTCGGTGAGCGCGGGTGCGGGTGCGGCCGGCGATGACGCCCTGGTCCGGGCGACGGGGAGCCTGGTCCGGGCCCTGGACGCCGACGGGCTGCTCCCGCAGGGCGCACTGGGCCGGGACATCGAGATCATGACCCAGCACCCCGAGCTCGGCTGGTGCCTCTCGCCCGGCCTGGAACTGCGCGCCGACGAGACCCTGTCCGCCGGCCCCGCCGATCTCCCGGCCGGGCCGCTCCACCCGGGCGTGCTGGCGGCCGTGCTCAGGGAGGGGCACCAGCACGCCCGGATGGAGCTGCCCGCCCCGGGTGCGAACCTGACGGCGCGTACGGAACTGGTGCGCGCGCTCGGCAGCCGGCCGGAGCCGACCGCAGGTGCCGACCTGGGGCTGCTGCTGGCCTGCGAGGCCGTCGCCCAGGGCTGGATGATCGAGGAGCCGGGCGTGATTCGCCGCGCGCCAGGCCGTCCTTCACTCGAGGAGGGACAGTCGGCCGCCGTCCTCGGGCGGGTCGAAGCCCTGCTGCGGACGGGCTGGCGCTGGCAGAGCCCGCCCACGCTCAGCCAGTTCGAGCAGCGGCTCGGGCAGTCCCCGGACCCGCAGTGGGCCTACGACCGCCGGGTGGAGATCCACAGCGCCGTGAACTCCGTGCTCCGCGAGGCGGACGACCTGGTGAAGCGGCGTACCAGGAACGGGCGTTGGACACCGCCGGGCGAGATCTCGGAGGGCGGCAGCAACATCGGACTGGTGACGGCGGCCCGCGTCTGGATCCTGGACCGGCTGGAGGCACGAATCCTGGCCGCGCGAGAGGTGCTCGAGAAGGTGGAGCGTGACACCCACGCCTACCGGAAGGAGGCTTCGGCCTCGTAGGCCGTTGGAGATCGTGGTGTGGCGCGGGCTGCCGCCGTCAGTTCACGTCGACGTCGTCGAAGAGTTCGAGCATCCGGCCGAGGACCCGTAGGCAGGCGGTGATGTCGGCGTCGGTGAGGTCGCCGCCGACGTGGCGCAGCAGGGCGCGTTCGCGGGTAGTCACGGCGGTGATCGCCGCCCGGCCGTCGTCGGTCAGCCGGATGAGCGAGGACCGCTGGTGGGCGGGGTTCGGGAAGGTCTCGACGAGGTGCTGCGCTGCGGCGTCGTTGACCATGCGCTGCACAAACTGGCGGCTCAGCGCCTGGGCGCGGCCCATCTGCGGGACGGTCATGGGCCCGTACTCGCGGAGGAGGTCCAGAACGGCGCGCACGCCGACGGACAGCCCCTGGATCGGCGCGTCCTGCTCGACCTTGCGCTGCACGCGTCGGTACAGCGGCCCCACCAGGGCGAACACCTCCATGAGTCGGGGAGTGAGGTCGTCGGGCGCGGAGGGCGGGTCGTTGTCGGTCACCCGACCATGATGACACCTCAGGTGCCAATCCTCCAGAAAGAAGATGACACCTTGATTGTCAATCTCTCCGAAATATGGCACCTTGGTTGTCATGACTGACGCCTCCGACACGTTCACCTTCGAGACCGAGGACGGCTTCCTCGCCTACCGCGACACCGGCACCGGCCGGCCGCTGGTACTTCTGCACAGCGGCTTCGTGGACCACACCGTGTGGGACGACCAGCTGCCGGCCCTCGCGCGGCACTACCGGGTGATCGCACCGGACGCCCGCGGGCACGGCGGATCCTCGAACGCGACCATGCCGTTCCGCCAGGCGGACGACCTCGCCGCTCTGCTGCGCCACCTCGACGTCGGCCCCGCGGTCCTCGTCGGGCTGTCGATGGGGGCGATCATCGCGGTCGACACCGCGCTGGAGCACCCCGACCTCGTGCATGCGCTGGTGGTCAGCGGTGGCGGCACCCCCGAATTCGAGTTCCGCGACTCCTGGGCCAAGGATGTCCACGACGCCCAGAGCCGCGCGCTGGCAGCCGGCGACATCGAGGGCTGGATGGAGGCGTTCCTGCTCTGGGCGGCGGGCCCGCAGCGCACGCTGGAAG
This sequence comes from Kitasatospora sp. GP82, assembly GCF_029892105.1. Lineage (GTDB taxonomy): Bacteria > Actinomycetota > Actinomycetes > Streptomycetales > Streptomycetaceae > Kitasatospora. Next base: position 268,187 of record NZ_JARZAJ010000003.1, read on the forward strand.
ACGTCCGCCCCGACATCGTGCAGCGGCTGCGGCAGATGGCCTGGCGGACTCTCGCCAAGCACACCGCCGCCGAACCGGACCACCGCGTCCCCGTTCCCGGCACCCCGGCCCGCGTGAAGGAGATCGCCGTTCCCGTCCTGGCCCTCAACGGTGCCATCGACGCGCCCGAGCTCGCAGGCCTGGCCGAACACGTCGCCCGTGCTGTCGCCGACGGCCGCGTCACGACCATCGAGGGCGCCGCCCACTACCCCAACTTGGAACAGCCGGACGCCTTCAACCAGGCCCTCGGGGACTTCCTGCACACCGTGTACGCCCGGAAGGGCTGACGGGGATCCCGGGTTCCGGCCCCGCCGTGGAAGCGGTGGGGCCGGAACCCGCACCGCGCCAAGGTCTCCACCGGTCTTCCGGGCCGCCGCCGTTCAGGCGCACGTGGCGCGGGTGTAGCGGGTGAAGAGGAAGCCGTCCGCGGTGAGGACGGAGGCCAGGGCCATCGGGGTGCGGTCCGCCGCCCCCGGGCCGGGGCCGCGCAGGATCCGGGAGGCATCACCTGCGGTGATGAGCGGTGAGACGGTCAGGCAGAGTTCGTCCAGCAGACCGGCTGCCCAGATGCGGCCGAGGAGTTGCGGGCCGCCCTCGCTGAGGATGCGGTACCAGCCGCGTGCGGCCAGCGCCCGTACCGCCGCCGGCGGATCGACCTGCTCCTCACCTGCGACGACCACCTCGGCCACGCGCTCCAGGGCACGCCGGGCCGCAGTCGGAGCCTGCCGCGCGGTGATCACCAGCGTCCGCGCTCCGGGCGAGGCAGCCGGTCGGGCGAAGAGGTCCGAGCCGGGGTCGAGCTCCAGCCGCGCGCTCACCACGGCGATCGCCGGCGCCGGCTCCTGCCCTGCCGCGATCCTGGCCGCCCCCAACTCCGGGTGCACATCGGCAGGTCCGTACCCCTCGCTGCGCGCCGTCCCCGCGCCGACCAGCACGACATCGGCCAACGCCCGCTGAACGGCGAGGACTTGCGCATCGGCCGCACCCGAGAGTCCGCCGGAGCGCCCCTGCCAGGCCGCCGCGCCGTCCAGCCCCGACACCATGCACGCCCGCACCCACGGCCGCCCGGCGACGGCCTCACCCGGGTAGCGGTACGCCTCGGCGAGCCACCGGGCCTGTTCCGGCTCCGGTACCGCCACCACGGGTTGGGGATAGAGACGCTGCACGTCAGCCAGTCTGCCACCTCGGACGCCTCGGCCGATCAGGAAGCAGGCAGCAGGCAGATCAGGAGTCCTCGACGATGCTGATGACCGCATTGGGGCACAGGGCCGCCGCGAGCCGGGCGGAGTCGTGCAGCTCGGGCGGGGGCTCGTCGTCGAGGAGGACGACCGTGCCGTCGTCCTCGGACTGGTCGAACAGTTCGGGGGCGTTGAGCGCGCACTGCCCGGCGCCCCGGCAGCGGTCGTGGTCGATCCGGATTCTCATGGTCTTCCCGGTGTTCATGGTGCGCTCAACTCCCTTGGTCCGAGGGCCTGTCCCAGGTGAGCGGAAGTGCGTGGACCCCGTAGATGAACATGTCGTCGCGCATCGGGACCTGCTCCGGTGGCACGGCCAGGCGCAGGGTCGGGAAGCGCCGCAGCAGGGCGGGGAAGGCGATCTCCATCTCCACCCGGGCCAGCTGCTGGCCGAGGCACTGGTGGAAGCCGTGCCCGAAGGCGACGTGCTGGGAGGGTTCGCGGTCGAGATCGAGTTCCTCGGGGTCGGCGAAGTGCTCGGGATCCCGGTTGGCCGCGGCCAGCGAGGCGAGCACGGTCTCCCCCGCCCGGATGCTCCGGCCGCCGATCTCGACGTCCTCCCGGGCGACCCTGACGATGCCGAACTGCACGATGGTCAGGTAGCGCAGCAGTTCCTCGACGGCGCGCTCGATGCCCTCGGGGTGCTCGCGCAGCGCTCGCAGCTGCCCGGGGTGGGACAGCAGGGTGTAGGTGCCGAGCGCCAGCATGTTCGCCGTCGTCTCGTGGCCCGCGACCAGCAGCAGGCGCCCGATCCCCGACAGCTCCTCGTCCGTCAGGTCGACCTCGGGATCCTCCCCGTCGTCCCTGGCGATCAGGTTGCTGAGCAGGGCGTCGTCGGGGTGGGCCCGCTTGGCGGCCACCAGGTCGCGCATGTACCCGTGCAGGGCGTCGCGGGCGGCCAGCGCTTCGTCCTCCTCCAGTTCGATCCTGAGCAGGGTCGAGGTCCAGCCCTGGAACCTGTCGCGGTCGGTGTACGGCACGCCCAGCAGCTCGCAGATGACCAGCGACGGAATCGGCCGGGCGAAGGCCGACACCAGGTCCACCGGTGGTCCGCCGCGTTCCATCGCATCGAGGTGGTCGGCGACGACCTGCTCGATCCTCGGCGCCAGAGCGCGCATCCGCCGCACCGTGAAGTAGCGGGTCAGCATCCGCCGGTACCGGGTGTGCTCGGGGGGATCCATGGTGAGGAGCATGCCCGAGCGCGGCCCGAAGTCCTCGGGACGGCCGCGGAACGCGCGCACCGGAAGGGAGGCCCGCAGCCGGTCGGAGCTGAACCGCTCGTCCGCCAGCAGCGCGCGGACGTCCTCGTGACGGGTGAGCAGCCAGCCGACCTTCCCGTCGGGGAAGGCCAGTGGGCTGACCGGCTCCTGCTCGCGCAGACGCTCGTACTCCGGCGGTGGATCGAAGGGGCAGCTGCGGCGTGTCGGCAGGGGCGCCGTAGCGGACTGGGTTGCGCACATGGGAGCGGCTCCCTCCATCCGGCGTACATCGACTCGATCCCGCCGCCGTCTCCCCCGGGCCGCCCTGTCCGGCGATCCGACCGTGCGGCGGAACCGAGGGCCTTCCAAGCCAGGGTAGTACGAAGTCGTTCTATGCGGAGGGCCTGGCGGAGCCCTCGGCCGGAACCGCCGGGGACCGTCCGGCCCCGGGGCCACCGCGCAGGAGCGGGACGAGCACGCCGTCCACGATCCGGTCGACCAGCTCGGGGCTCGGCTGTTCGTCCAGGACCAGCACATGGGTCAGTACCAGCGCGAACGGCAGCTCGACGAGCAGCTCCTCGTCGACCTGGCCGGGAATCTCGCCGCGCCCGCGCGCCCTGGCCAGCGCGGCCTCCGCGGCCTGGCGCAGGGGCCGGCTGAGCCGCTCCCGGCGCAGGCGGGCGACTTCCGGGTCTCGTCTGCTGCCCTCCAGCAGGGCGAGCATCAGCCCCCGGTCCCGCTCCGTCCAGCCCGCCAGCCACGCCGCCAGCAGGCGGCGCAGATCGTCGGGGTAGGAGCCCGCCTCCGGTCCGGCGGCGACCTGCTGGTGCTCCTGGAGCGCGTCCACCACCAGCTCCGCCTTCGACGGCCACCGCTGGTAGAGCGTGGCCTTGCTGGCCCTGGCCCGCTGCGCGACCAGGTCCATGGTGAAGCGCTCGTAGCCCACCTCGGCGAGCAGGGCCAGCACGACGTCGAACACCTCCCGGCGTCGCGCCGGGTCGCTCAACGGAACCTTGCGCAGCCCCCGCGCCCGCCCGGTGCGATGACCCGCAACTCCGCCCGACACCCGACCTCCCTGGCCATCCGCCCGCGTACAGATCCGACAACAGAACCGTAGACCCACCCGGGGCCCGGCCGCCCGGCGACGCCGGTCCGTGAACAGGCGGTTCGGCGAGGGCGGTTGGGGCGCCGCCACGCGTGCCGTCACACCACGGCCGCGTCCCACGCGTGCAGCGCGGCCAGTGCGGCCTCGCGCCGCTCCCGCGGCACCGGGTCCTGGCCGGCGAGCAGGTAGTCGGCGACCGGCGTCAGCAGCAACTCGCCCTGACCGAAGGGGACGTAGCGCACCTCGTCCCAGTCGTCGCGGGTGACCGTCCGGCGCAGCAGCACGCCACGGCGGGGGACGATGGCCTGCTCGGGTCCGGTCCTCTCGCGGCGGCGGAGTTCGGGGCCGATCTCTGGCGCCAGTTCGGCACGTACGGCGGCCAGGGAGCCGAGGCAGACGTGCGCCGCGGCGACGTCCAGCAGTCGGGCGGCCTCCGGCGCGAGCCGGTAGGCGGACACCACGGCCGCCGTCTCGGACGGGTCGAAGGCCAGGCCCGAGAGGACCAGCACATCGACGACGTCCCGGACCTGGAAGGGACGTTGGAGCCCCTTCTCGGCCAGCGCGATCAGACACTCGACGTGATCGTCGGCGGCGAGCACCGGTCGCACCGGCACGGTCGCCAGATCACCCGCGAGTGCCGCCGTACAGAGTTCCACCCGGTACCACGGATCCACCAACGGGTCGGCGGCCGGCCAGAACAGGGCGACCTTGAGGTGCCGGGGCCGGTCTCCGAGGACCGTGACGTCGATGGTCTCGATCGGATAGTCGGTGACCAGCCGGGCCGCGGCCCGCCAGAGTGCGGACTGGCTCGGCGCGATCAGGTCCAGGTCGCCCTGCGGGCGCAGCAGGTCCGGTGGGTAGTAACGGGCAAGCGGGAGACCTCTGATGGGCCGGACACCCGTCGACTCACCGAGCCTCCGGGCGACTTCGGCGTACCGGTCGGCGCGGGCCTGGGCCCGGCGCAGCTCGGCGCGCGCGGGCTCGCCCATCCTGGCGTCCTCCCTGGCCAGCGAGGAGAGCACCAGATAGGGCAGTTGCGGGCTGCGGCGGGCTCTGACGAGCAGTTCGGCCGCGCCCGCCCGGGGATCCACGTCGAGCAGGTCGTACAGCAGGTCCGTGTTCACGGCGTCCAGCTCCAGTCGTGCGGAAGGTGACCGGGCCGTCGGGCGGCCGGGCCATGGGGTGCGGCCGGTTCGCGCGGTGCGGCCGGTCCTGAAGGTGTGCTCGGGCCCAGCCGACGGCAGACCGGATCCGCAGGGTCGTGTACCCCGCCCCGGGTCCGGGACATCGTCGGGCTGTCGCACCCGGCCGAGGCTCTCGGCCGTGCGGGGGCCACGCTGCCCCCGACCGTGCGGCCGCGCCCGGATCCGGTGCGTGCCGACGGCTGTTACCGCTCTCCACATGCTCCCAGAGGATCCCTGCCGCCGGGCGTGCCTCGCTGCCGCTGCCGACGGCGGCCGGTGGATCAGCGCCGGAGCCCCGGGTCGGGCCTGCGCATGCCAACGGTGCGTCCGCGCGGGGTCGGCGGATGTTTACTGCCCGTCACCATTGACTCCGATTCTGGTCCTGCCGGATTGCGGCCGGGTGCGGGTGAGCACCGTGCCGACCCGATCGAAGATAGCCATGCCCCTTCAACATCCGATCACAACTCGCTCAACGCCATCTCGACAGGTTCCGGTCCGGCGTGGTTAATGTGTGAGCGCACAGACACAGCGGGCGCACTGGGGCGGGTGGGGTGGGATGGCGGATGACCTCCGGTTTTCGATACTGGGTCTGATGCGGGCCCATCGGGGGTCCACCTCGCTCAGAGTAGGCAGTCCACAACAGCAGGCGATGCTGGCGGTGCTCCTGCTGCGCCCCGGCCGGTCCGCCCGCGCGACCGATCTGATCGACGCCCTGTGGGGCGAGGAGCCGCCCAGCGCGGCGATGACCACCGTGCGGACGTACGCCTGGCGCTGGCGGAAGATCCTGGAGGACGACCGCAAGGGACCTCATGTACTGGTCTCGGTCGGCGACGGCTACCGGCTGATCCTGCCCAAGGACGCGGTGGACACCGCCCAGGCCGAGGAGTTGGCCGCGCAGGCCGAGCGGACGGCGGCCTCCGGCCGGCCCGAGCAGGCCCGCGACCTGCTAAACGAGGCCCTGGACCTCTGGCAGGGCGAACCGCTGGCAGGCATCCCGGGGCCGTTCGCCGAACGTCAGCGCCAGCGGCTCGACGAGCTCCGCCTGGCGCTGCTGGAGGAACGGATCTCGCTGGACCTGACGCTGGGCCGGTTCGCCCGCTGCATACCGGAGTTGACCGCGCTCACCACCGAGTACCCGCTACACGAGAAGTCGTACGGCCTGCTGATGCGGGCGCTGTACCAGGCGGGCCGGCAGGCGGATGCGCTCGCGGTGTTCCGTGGTGCGCGGCAGCTGTTCCTGGACGAGCTGGGCGTCGGGCCGAGCCTGGAGCTGGAGACCCTGCACCGCCGCATCCTGGAGGGCGACCCGGCCCTCGCGCCCACGGCCGTGCCGCTCAGGTCCGTCGAGGCCGCCCGCCCCGCCGAGACCGCCCGCCGGGTGGAACCCGTCCGGCCCGCGCAGAGCGTCCAGCCGCCCGGGCGGACCCACGACGCCACAGAGACCGAGCGGAACGAGCGGAGCGAGCAGGAGGACGGCGGGGCACCCGAGTCCGAAAGGGCGGAGCAGGACCGTTCCGAATCGCCCGAGCTCGCCCCGCCACCGACGGCGGCCAAGCCGCGCCCGGCGGCCCCCACCCCGCCACGCCCCGCCCAACTCCCGCCCGACGCCTCCGACTTCACCGGCCGCGAACCGCTGGTGGACACCCTTCGCACCGCCCTGGGTGCGACCTCGCACCAAGCCCTGGTGATCGCGACGGTGGTCGGAATGGGCGGTGTCGGCAAGACCGCGCTCGCGCTGCACGTCGCGCACCGGGTACGGGAGTCCTTCCCCGACGGCCAGCTCTATGCGGACCTGCGCGGCAGCGACGCGGCCCCGGCCGACCCCGAGGTGGTCCTGGCGGGATTCCTCGCCGCTCTCGGCGTCCCGGCGGAGGGCGTCCCCGACGGCCTCGACACCAGGTCGGCCCTGTTCCGGTCCATGGTCGACGGCCGGCGGCTGCTGCTCGTCCTCGACAACGCCAAGGACACCGCGCAGATCAGGCCGCTGCTCCCCGGTGCGGTGGGCTGCGCCGTCCTGACCACCAGCCGCACCAGGCTCTCCGGTCTGCCCGCCACCGTCCAGGCCGACCTGGGTGTCTTCCAGCCCGCCGAGGCACTGGGGCTGCTGGGCCGCACCATCGGCCCGCAGCGACTGGCGGAGGAGCGGGAAGCCGCCCTCGAACTAATGGTGGCCTGCGGCTATCTGCCGCTGGCCGTCCGGATCGTCGCCGCCCGGCTGGCCGCCCGCCCGGCCTGGACGGTCCGGACGCTGAGCAAGCGGCTCGCGGTCGAGCGGCGGCGGATCGACGAGCTGCGGATCGGCGACCTCGCGGTGGAGCCCGCCTTCGAACTGAGCTACCGCCAGCTGACCCAGGAACAGGCCCGCGCTTTTCGGCTGGTCGCCACGGTGGACGGCCCCGACATCGGGTTGCCCGCGGCGGCCGCGTTACTGGCCATGGACGAGTACGACGCCGAGGACCTGCTGGAGTCCCTGGTCGATGTCGCCATGGTGGAATCGCCGTTCCCCGGGCGCTACCGCTACCACGATCTGCTCCGCGCCTTCGCCCGGCGCTGTCAGGCAGGTTCCCCGCCACGGGGGCCCGGGGCCGACCGCCCGGCCGGCGAGGCCGTCGCCGCCCGGGACCGGCTGCTGGACCACCTGCTCGCCACGGCGTGTACGGCCTTCCAGCACCTGGTGCCCGGCGACCCGGCAGCCGGTGCGCTCGGCCCGGCCCGCTCCCCGGGCCTGAACCTGGTAAGCCCCGACGCCGCCAACGCATGGGCCACGGCCGAGACCTCCGGCGCGGTCGCGCTGGCCGCCCAGGTCGCCGAGTGGGCGAAGGCCTGCCCTCAGCCGGCGCGGCCGGGCGAGGCCGCAGAGCCGCGGGACGACGCCGCCGCGCTGTGCCCCGACCGGCAGGCCCTGCGCTACGCGATCGACCTGCTCATCGCGCTCACACCGTTCGGACTTGCCCCGCTGAACCGCCAGTTCGCCTCGGCGGCACGTTCACTGGTGGAGGCTTCGATCCGGCACCGCGATCGCAGAGCCGAGGGCCGGGCCCACTTCCTGCGCGGCAACATCGCGCTGGCCGCCACCGTACTGGACGAGGCCGAGGCCGAGGCCAGGCTCGCCGTCGCCGCCTGCCGCGAGACCAGGGACACCGTCATCCTCCGTCAGGCGCTCAACGACCTGGGGCTGATCTGCCAGTTCCTCAGCCGCTACGACGAAGCGGTGGACCACTACGACGAGGCCCTCTCGCTCGCCCGCGAGCTGGGTCACCGCTCGGGCGCGCTGGTGACGACGGTCAACTCCGCCCTGGCCCGGGTCCGCAGCGGCCGAGCCGCCGAGGCGGTCTCGATCTGCCACGGCGTTCTGGTGGAGCTGAGAGCCCGTCAGGACGACCCCGGACGCGCCTACACGCTGTACGTGCTCGGTCTTGCCCTGCATTTCCTCGACCGGCACGAGGAGGCGGTGACCTGGTTCGGCGAGTGCCTGACGGTGTCGACCGCTGCCGGGCTGCGCGGGCGCGCCGCGCAGACGCGCTACCGTCTGGCCGACAGTCTGCGCGCCCTCGGCCAGACCGACAGTGCTCTGGAGCATGCCGAGCAGGCGCTGCTGCTGTGCGAGGAGATCGGTGCCGAACGCGACCAGGGCCAGGCCCTGGTGGTACTGGGCCGCTCCCTCGCCGATGCCGGCCGGGCCGCCGAGGCCCACGCCCGGCTCCTCCAGGCCCACGCGCTCCTCACCCGCCTGGGACTTCCGGAGGCCCAGGAGGTGGCCGCACTGGTGGACGGGGCGGCCGTCGGCCTCGTCCAGCCCTGACCGGGCGGGTGCCCGCCAGGGCGGGGCGTCACGAACCGGTGCTGTTCCAGTCCAGGTTGATCTGGTCGCCCGCGCCGAGGGGACCCCGGGCCGAGACGACCGACTTGCCGTGGTCCCCGGCCACCACCGAACCTGCCGCCACCGCGCCGGCCACCCCGCCCAGCGCCACCGTCAGAGCGATGCCCGCGGCGGCGGTCCGGAGACGGGTGGCCTGGTAGTTCGCACGGTTCGTCATGAGAGGTACTCCCTGGTGCAGTTACGAGAGCGTTCCTTCGCTCTTCGGTGGCACCAGTCTGGCGAGAAGCTGTCAACACTAAATCAACTCGGAAGCACCACGACCGGAACATCCTGTTGAACCAACCGTCGATCCGCCCCCACCACCGCCGTGATCAGGCACGATCCCGGATCTCCAGGGTGCAGCACTTCACACTGCCGCCGCCCTTGAGCAGCTCGGACAGGTCCAGACCGATCGGTTGGAAGCCTCGCTCGCGCAACCTGGCCATCACACCGGTGGCGGCTTCGGGCAGGACTACGTGGAGTCCGTCGCTGACCGCGTTCAGCCCGAACACCTCGGCGTCCGCCTCGCTCACCAGGACAGCGTCGGGGAAGAGCCGCCGCAGGACCGCCCGGCTGCCGGGCGAGAAGGCGTCCGGGTAGTACATGATCTCGTCGCCGTCCAGCACGGTCAGCGCGGTGTCGAGGTGGTAGAAGCGCGGGTCCACCAGTTCCAGACCGACCACCGGGCGGCCGAAGAACTCCTGGGCCTCGGCGTGCCCTTCACCGACGCTGCGGAAGCCCCGGCCGGCCAGGACGCAGGTCTCGGTGAGCAGGAAGTCCCCCTCGCCCTCGTTCACATGCACCGGCTCGTGGTCCGTGAAGCCCCGGGCGCGGAACCACTCCAGGTAGGCGGGGCCTTCGGCGGCCCGCTCCGCGTTGCGGAATCTGGCGCCGAGCACCTTGCCGTCCACCACGGTGGCGCCGTTGGCGGCGTACACCATGTCGGGCAGGCCGGGCAGCGGGTCGATGAGCTCGACCTGGTGACCCAACTCCTGATGCAGGGCGCGAAGTTGCTCCCACTGGGCGATGGCCAGCTCGACGTCCACCGGTTTCGCGGGATCCATCCAGGGGTTGATCGAGTACGTCACCTCGAAGTAGGTCGGACGGCACATCAGATAGCGGCGGGTACGGGGGATGCGGACCTGCGTGGGCCGGCTCATCGGAACTCCCGGGGTCGAGGACGGCCGGGGACGACCCCGGCACGTCGTGTGGTTGCCTGTCGGAAAGGTGGTTCAGGCGCGCTGCGGGAAGTTGCGCAGCGCACGGATCGGGCTGGCCAACAGCAGCAGACCGGCGCAGAGCAGGACGCCGGACATGATCCAGATCGTGTCCCGGCTGCCCAGTGTCTGCCCCAGGTAGCCGCCCAGCAGGGCGCCGATCGGTATCGCGCTGTAGTTGACGGTGGAGGCGCTCGCCCGGATCCGGCCGATCAGCTCCGGCGGACAGTAACTCTGGTAGAAGCTGCCGGAGATGACGTTGCCCGCCACCACGCCGCAGACCGCGACGGCCCAGCCCACCACGCTCACGGCGAGCGGCAGGCGCTGGCCGGCGAGCGGCAGCAGGAGGATGAACGGCGCGACGACCAGTTCGCAGAGCAGCATCAACGCGAGATCACTGACGAGCATCACCGTCCGGCGCGGCCAGCGGTCCACCCAGGCTCCGGCGGGCGGGCCGATGAACAGCCACGGCAGCCAGGTCACGGCTGTCAGCACACCCATCATCACCGGGCTCGCCTTCAGTACGACCACGGCCACCAGGGAGAGCGAGACGCCGCCGACCGCCGTCCCCAGGCCACTGGTCGTCTCTCCGATCCAGAGTCTGCGGAAGTCGGCCTCCGCCCACAGTCCCCATCGGCCGCGCCTCTTCTCCGTTACGGCCGGCTCCACGGAAACCTGGACCATCTCACTGCCCTCCCAGCTTCTCGGCGAGGACGGCGGCGATCAGGGCGATCGGCTCCGGCTGCGTCAGCGCGCCGTGGGCGAAGGCGAGCCGGTGGTGTTCGACCTCGCCCGTGACGAAGGGCCGCCAGGCGTCCTCGTACGGCCAGTTCTCGGGCTTGTCCAGGGTGGCGCCGAAGAAGACCGCGTCGCCCCGGTAGCTCCCCGGCAGGTGTGCGTTCATCAAGGTGCGGTTGTGGGCGAAGACTTCGGCCATGGCATCGGTCGCCTCGCCCAGCATGGCCTTCAGCTCGCCGACGCCCCGGGGGTCGTCGGGGTCGTACCCGAGCGAGCGGAGCAGTGCGGCGAAGCCGTCCGGCGCCTCCTCGCTGTCGTCGTCCGACTTCGTGGGTCGGGGGTAGCCGTCCAGCAGGGCGAGCAGGGCGACCTCCTCGCCCTCGTCCTGGAGACGGACCGCCATCGCGTGCGCGACCGTGGCACCGAAGGACCAGCCGAGCAGGTGGTAGGGCCCGCTCGGCTCGATCCGCAGGCCGCGGATCTTGACCTGGTCGTCGGCGCGGCCGAGGAAGAGCAGCGCGCCGTCACCGTTCCAGCGGGCCACGTCACCGGTGCGGTACATCCTGGATCCCGCCGGCCGTACGGGTCGGCGACGAAGCGCTCGGCGGTCAGCCCCGGGCGGTTCAGATAGCCGCGCGCCAGTTGGACACCGGCGAGGTAGAGGTCGCCCGGCACCCCCGCGGGGACGGGCTCCAGCGCGCTGTCGAGCACATAGACCCTGGTGTTCCACACCGGGCGGCCGATCGGGACGCCCGCCCCCTCACCGGCCTGGCGGCATGCCCAGGCGGTGACGTCCACCGATGCCTCGGTGGGGCCGTAGAGGTTGTGCAACGGTACGTCGAGCAGGGCGAGGAAGCGGTCGCGCAGCTCGGCCGGCAGCGCCTCGCCGCTGCACATGACCGCTCGCAGCACCGCTGTCAGCTGGTCACCGCCTCGCGCAGGGGGTTCGGCTGTAGGGGAGGCAGTACGAGACCGGTCCGCCCTCGGTCGCGTCGAGACCGGCGGCGAGCAGGGCCTGGAAGATCCTCTCCGGGCGGGCCGCGCCGTGCCTGACCTGGACGGGGAAGTCGCCGTCGGCGACCGGGTGCAGCACCGAGCGGGTGACCTCCGGTTCGTAGCAGGCGATCGGATAGCCGTTGAGGTCGACGCCCTCGGCGATCGCCCGCCGGGCGGCGGCCAGCTCGCCGGTCCTGGTGTAGCTGTCCAGGGTGATCGTGCCGACCGTGGTGGCGGCGGCGTTCCTGGTGGCGAGCAGACCCTCGCGCATCCGGGCGGGCCGGCTCATCCCCATCCTGGGCTGCACCACCAGCGCACCCGCCGCCTGGGCGCACCCGACGAAGCGTCCGAACGCCGTCATCCCAGCGCTCCCACCGACAGCGCGTCAACGTACGAGCGGAAGGCGTCCACCGAGGTGCCGTCCTCGAAGACCCGGTCGTAGCCGGCCGCGAGCAGCGCCTCGGTCCTGGCGCTGTCCCCCGGCCCCGCGATGCCGAGCTTCCCCCCGATCACGATCGGCGTCCCCAGCAGCTCCGGACAGGACCGGAGGCCGGCGACGACCCTGAGACCGTCGTTGAAGCCATGGCCGTTGACACTGCTGAGCACGATCAGGTCCGGCTCCTGGCGCCTGCACTCAGCGACCAGGAAATCGTCCGGGACACAGGCCCCGAGGTTCGTCACCCGGTGGCCGAGCTCTTCGAGCAGCAGCTCCAGAAATATCAGATTCCAGGTGTACGAATCCGATGCCACAGTCGTCAGGATGACATTCAGACCGGCCTGATCGGCCTTTCTTCGCTCCACGGCAATTCCTCGTCGATAGAATGCGAGATTTGTCCACCAGCCCTATCGAAAGGATGTTTTCCGAGCGCTCGGTGGACCGGCAGCTCGTCCGGCAGTAAGTCGGCAGTCTTCGCGCCGGCGCCGGTCAGCCCGCCAGCGCCTCCAGGGCAGGGAGCGGCTCCGAGCGGGTCCCGGGCACCAGCAGCCAGCGGTCGCGGTCCTCGCGGCACAGCACCCGGAACAGGTTCAGCACGGAGAACCGGACGCCGTCCCTGCCGGGCACGGCGCGGATCAGGCCGCGCGAGAGCAGCTCGTGCACCACTCGCAGGCACTCCTGCGGCGACCGGCCGCTGAGCGTGACCGCCTCCTCCACCGACCAGGGCCGCTCCCCGTCCGCCAGCAGCCCCAGCAGCGCCCGTTGACGCGGGGTCAGCATCACGAGCGCGCCGCTGAGCGCATCACGGACGTCCCCGCGCTCGAAGTACGTCACCGGCGGCGCCGACAGCATGAACGCACCGCCCGAGAGCCTGCCTCGGACGCTGTACACGCCCGGTCTCCATATCGCGGATCGCCCGCACGCTCAACGTCGCGTGGTCGGCCAGGCCCTGCTGGGTCAGCCCGACCTGCTCCCGCCTGACCTTGAGCACCTCACCGAAGCTCGACACCGACTGACCGCCTTCCATGCCTCTCCCCCACCACTTCCGCCGACAACCCGAAAGCACCGGCTCGGCCGGGACTGACAGGCTCAACCCCTGCGGCTCGCGGTCTCCCGTTCCCCCCTCTTCAGGAGCGATAGTCCACGCACCGGTTCTACGGGGGATCAACGGCCGATCACCACCGGCCCGTCGCGCCCGAGGTCGGCCGGGCAGTGCAGGACCTGCCTACTGGAAGCCCGCGGCTCGGCAGCGCTCGACCCACCGGTCGCAGTCCTCCGGAAAGTCGCCGCCCAGCGGCAGGACATCGGCGTCGCCCCGGCACCCACCCCACCACTAGGCACTCGCGGATCTCCTAAACTGCGTGGCCGGAGAGGGAAACCGACGCCAACCGGGGGATGACGATGAAGCTCCGCTGTGCCGTGCTCGACGACTACCAGGACGTCGCGCTGTCCACCGCCGACTTCTCGCGCCTGGCCGACGCGGTGGAAGTGACGTCGTTCCAGGGGCACTTCAGCACCGAGGACGAGTTGGCCGGAGCGATCGGCGACTGCGAGATCGTCATCGCGATGAGGGAGCGCACACCGTTCACCGACCGGTTGTTCGCCCGCCTGCCCCGCCTCAGGCTTCTGATCACCTCGGGGATGCGCAACGCGTCCATCGACATCGACGCCGCCGCGCGGCACGGTGTCACGGTGTGCGGAACGGCGAGCAACTCCGAGCCGGCGGTCGAGCTCACCTGGGCGCTGATCCTCGGACTGGCCCGGCAGGTGGTCCGGGAGAGTACGGCCCTGCGCGAGGGCGGCCCCTGGCAGAGCACCGTCGGCACCGATCTGTACGGCAGCCGCCTGGGCCTGCTGGGCCTCGGCAAGATCGGCACCAAGGTCGCCCGGATCGGCCAGGCCTTCGGTATGGAGGTGACGGCCTGGAGCCAGAACCTGACCGCCGAACGTGCCGAGGCCGTGGGCGTCCGGCTCGCGTACTCCAAGGAGGAACTGCTCGAAAGCAGCGACTTCGTCTCGGTCCACCTGGTGCTCGGTGACCGGACCCGGGGGCTGGTCGGCGCGGACGAGCTGAAGCGGATGCGGCCCTCGGCCTACCTCGTCAACACCTCGCGCGCCGCCGTCGTGGACCAGGCGGCCCTCGCCGAGGCACTGCGCGGCGGGTGGATCGCCGGCGCCGGTGTGGACGTGTTCGAAGAGGAGCCGCTCCCGGTCGACCACGAGTTCCGCTCGCTGCCGAACCTGCTCGCCACGCCGCACCTCGGGTATGTGACCCGGCACAACTACCGCACCTACTACGACCAGGCGGTGGAGGACATCGCCGCTTTCCTGGCGGGCAGTCCGATCCGCCGCCTGGGCTGAGTCCTCGGCGGGGAGCCCTTGACGTCACGGCGAACTCCCGGGAACTGTGCGGCGAACCCGCCCGACTGCTGTGGTGTGGAAGCGACAGAACAGGGCATCCGCCCCTCACTCGTCCTGCTGGGCTTCGCCCTGCTGCTCGTCCTCGTCTTCGTCGGCGCCTTCGCGGCCGGGCGAGCCGCCGGACCGGTCTCACCCGGCCTGGTCCCCGGCAGCGGCGGGAGTGGCCGGTCCGGTGACGAGATGCCGGGCATGGGCGGCCACGGCACGGGGGCGGGCCGGTGACCGCGCGCGTGCAGGACCGCGCGCTCGTCACCACCGACCTGGCGGTCGGCGGAATGACCTGCGCCGCCTGCGTGTCACGGGTCGAGAAGCGGCTGGCACGGCTCGACGGTGTGAGCGCGGGCGTCAACCTGGCGACCGGCCGCGCCCGGGTGGTGCACCCGGCTCAGGTGTCGGCGGCCGATCTGGTGGCGGCGGTCGAGCGCGCCGGGTACACCGCCGAGCCGGTGGCCCACGGTGGCCGGACCGCGTCCACACCCGCCGAACCTCCCGAGGACTGGCCGCGCCTGGCGGTGACGGCGCTTCTCGCCGTCCTGGTGATCGTGCTGTCGATGGTGCCCTCGCTGCAGTTCCGCGCATGGCAGTGGGTCTGCTTCGGGCTTGCGGTACCGGTGGTGAGCTGGGGCTCGTACGGCTTCCACCGCCGGACCTGGCAGGGGCTCCGGCATGCCACCGCCACCATGGACACCCTGGTGAGCCTGGGTATCGTCGCCTCCTTCGGCTGGTCGGCGTACGCCCTGTTCCTCGGTGGCGCGGGCGAGTTGGGCATGCGGATGCCGTTCTCGCCGACCGCCGACGGCGGTACGGCGCACGTCTATCTGGAGGCGGCGGTCGGCGTCCCGCTCTTCGTCCTGTGCGGGCGGACACTGGAGGGCCGGGTACGGCGGCGCAGCGGGTCCGCGCTGCGGGCACTGGCCCGGCTCGGGGCGAAGGAGGTCTGCATCCGGGAGGCGGGCGCTGAGCGGCTGATCCCGATCGAACAGCTGCTGCCCGGGCAGGAGTTCGTGGTCCGGCCGGGCGAGAAGGTGGCCACCGACGGAGTGGTGGCCGAGGGCGGCTCGGCGCTGGATCTGAGCCTGCTGACCGGGGAGAGCGTGCCGGTGGAGGTCGGCCCTGGCGACCGGGTCGCCGGGGCCACCGTGAACGTCGGCGGCGTACTGGTGGTACGGGCCACGGCGGTCGGCGCGGACACCCAACTCGCCCGGATCACCGCCCTGGTGGCCGACGCCCAGACCGGCAAGGCCAGGTCTGGGCGACTGGCGGACGCCGTCGCGGGGGTGTTCGTGCCCTGCGTGCTGACGGTGGCGGTGTGCGTGCTGGGCTTCTGGCTGGGAGCGGGAGCCGACTCGCAGGCGGCGGTCACCGCCGCAGTGGCGGTGCTGGTGGTCGCCTGCCCGTGCGCGCTCGGCCTCGCCACCCCGACGGCGCTGCTCGCGGCGACCGGTCGGGGCGCCGAGCTGGGCGTCCTGGTCCGGGGGCCCGAGGTCCTGGAGAGTCTGCGCCGGATCGACACCGTCGTCCTCGACAAGACCGGCACCCTGACCAGCGGTCATATGCAGCTGGCCGAGACCGTCACGGCCCCGGGCGGTGAGTCGGCGGACGAGGTGCTGCGCCTGGCCGGAGCCGTCGAGCACCACTCGGAGCATCCCATCGGCCGGGCCGTCGCGGCGGCGGCCCGGCAGCGCTGCGGCCTGGAGCTGCCGAAGGTGTCCGACTTCGCCGCCACTCCGGGCGTCGGCGTACAGGGGACCGTCGAGGGCCGGTCGGTGCGGATCGGCCGACCGGGCGGACCGTCGGACCTGGCCCGGCCCCTGCGCGATGCCCTGGGGCGCGCGGAGTCCGCGGGCCGCACCGCCGTGGTGGTCGAGCTGGACGGGAGCCCGGCGGCGGTCCTCGCGGTCGGCGACACCCTGCGGCCCGGCAGCTACCGGGCGGTGCACCGACTGCGCGGGATGGGCCTGGAGACCGTCCTGCTGACCGGCGACGGACCCGGCGCGGCCCGGGCCGCCGCCGAACAGCTGGGCATCAGCGAGGTGCACGCCTCGGCCTCGCCGGACCGCAAGGCGGAGGTGGTCGCGGAGCTGCGTGCGGCCGGCCGGACCACGGCGGTGGTCGGCGACGGCGTCAACGACGCGGTCGCCCTGGCCTCGGCGGACCTCGGCATCGCCCTCGGGTCCGGCACCGACGCCGCGATCGGCGCGGCCGGGCTGACCCTGGTGCGCGGCGACATCGAGGCCGTGATCGACGCGGTACGCCTCGCGCGGCGAACACTGACCACGATCCGCGTCAACCTGCTGTGGGCCTTCGGCTACAACCTCGTCCTCGTCCCGCTCGCGGCCGTGGGTCTGCTCAACCCGATGCTCGCGGCCGTCGCCATGTCGGCCAGCTCACTGCTGGTGGTCGGCAACAGCCTGCGACTGCGCACTTGGCAGCCCGCCCCCAACCGGGTGAGCACCCCGCACCGGGCAGACACGACGGCCCGGCCGAGCACGGCGAACCGGCCGAGCGCGACGGACAGGGGGCCGCGATGAACCGGGCCGCCCTTCCGCCCCTTGCCGCCGCAGCGGCGGCGCTGACCCTGCTGTCCGGCTGGACGGCGGTCGGCGGCGCGGGCCGGGCGCGTCCGGTCCAGGCCGAGCAGGGCTGGATCCTCGTCCCGGCGGGCGCCGCCCCGGCCGCGGCCTTCTTCACCATCCGCAACCCCGGCGACGTGCCCGACGAACTGGTGGGCGCCGACTGGGACCTGCCGGGGCACGTCGCGCTGAAGGAGCACCGGCACCTCGGCGCCACCGGAACCTGGGCCCTCGCCCCGGCCCTGACCGTCCCCGCCCGGGGCGAGCTGGCGATGTCACCGGAGGGCGCGGACATCCTGGTCTCCGAGCCGCCACCGCTGCACGTCGGCCAGTCGGTGGAGTTCACCCTCCGCTTCCGCCGCAGTCCCGAACTCCGCGTCCGTGCCCAGGCCGTACCGCCCGGCGGACTCTCGGCCGTCCTGGCCTCCACCGCGGCCTCCACCGCGAGAGAACCTTCCCGGGCGACGAACTGAACGGCCCTTGGGGGCGACCGCCCGGCTGGGCCGCCGGCTTCAGCGCCTGGACGTCGCGCGGCCCAGCCGGACGAAGGTGATCGCGGCCTGTACGGCGAGTGCCATCGGCACGGAGGCCAGGAACGCCGCGGACACACTGCCGCTCCCGGCCAGGCGGTAGGAGAGCGGAACGGCCAGCAGGACGGGGATGGCCGAGGCGAGGGCGATACGGACACGGGTTCGACGGCTGTGCCCATCGGCGGATCAGCGCGCGGCTGCCCCGCGGGCACTCGCCGCACGGTGGACGAGCCAGCCGCCCGCGGCACCCACGACGTACCAGAAGAGGTCGGGTGCGTTGAAGGTGGTGCCCAGCACCAGACGGGCGACGACGCTCCGCTGCGACAGCTCCGCGGGCACCCCGCTGAGCTGCACGAACTCGACCACCCAGCTGATCGCCAGGGCGACCCCTGCCGCCTTCACCGGCCTCGTCCGGGGCGCGAGCGCAACGACCAGCGTGTAGACCAGGACGGTGTAGAGCGCGTCCCCCGCGACCTTGGAGACCTCTCCCCCGGCTCCGGCCCTGATCCCCAGCCCCGCGGCTACCGTCAACACGGCCGCCCCGGCTGCCGTCAGACGGGTCCGCAGCAGTCTGCCGTGACGATCACTCATGCCCCACACCCTATGGGCCGCCCACCGCGACCGTGCGCTCCGGGTCCGGAGCACTCGAAGCACCCGAAGCGCCGCCCGACGATCATGTACGTCTTGAGATGTACCCGGGCTGCATCGCGCGTCGCACCGGCGCGCCGAAGGGATCGTCCCGGCGGTGCTCGTTCCGGCGGTATTAGGAAAATAGCGTTGGACTGCACCCGACAGTCCCTCCCCCGAGGACACCACCATGATCGAAGCCGTTGGCCTGACCAAACGCTACGGCCCCAAAACCGCCGTCCACGACCTGAGCTTCACCGTCCGCCCCGGTATCGTCACCGGATTTCTCGGCCCCAACGGCGCCGGGAAGTCCACCACCATGCGGATGCTGCTCGGTCTGGACACCCCTAGCTCCGGCCACGCCACCCTGAACGGCCGCCGGTACGCCGATCACGCAGCCCCGCTGCGCGAGGTCGGCGCCATGCTGGAGGCCCGCGCCGTCCACACCGGCCGCAGCGCCTTCAACCACCTGCTCGCCCTTGCCGCGACCCACGGCATCCCCCGCCGCCGGGTCGAGGAGGTGGTCGACCTGGTCGGCCTGCGCCAGGTCGCCCGCAAGCGGGCCGGCGGCTTCTCCCTCGGCATGGGCCAGCGCCTGGGCATCGCCTCCGCGCTGCTCGGCGACCCTGCGACCCTGATCCTCGACGAGCCCGTCAACGGGCTCGACCCCGAGGGCATCCTGTGGATCCGCAACCTGCTCAAGTCCCTTGCCGCCGAGGGCCGCACGGTACTCGTCTCCTCGCACCTGATGAGCGAGATGGCCCTCACCGCCGAGCACCTGATCGTGATCGGCCGGGGCCGGCTGATCGCCGACACCTCGGTCGAGGAGTTCACCCGCCAGGCGTCCAGCGGCAAGGTCCATGTCCGCACCCCCGATGCGGACCGCCTGGCCAAGCTGCTGCGCGAGCTGCCGGACGTCGAGGTCGAGTCGGCCGACGGCGAGGACGGCCAGGTGCTGGAGGTGTCCGGCGCGGAGAGCGAGCAGATCGGTCGGCTCGCCGCCGAGCACGCACTGGTGCTCTTCGAACTGACGCCGCAGCAGGCGTCGTTGGAGGAGGCTTTCATGGAGCTGACCCGGGACGCCGTGGAGTACGAGGCCATCGTCAGCCCCACCACTTCGGTCGAGGAGGCCGCAGCATGAGTACGGCCACCGCGACCGTGATCTCCACCCGGGCCGGCGAGGGCAGGGTGACCCTGCCCCGCGTGGTCAACTCGGAGTGGATCAAGTTCCGTTCACTGCGCTCCAGTTACTGGACACTCGCCGCGACCGTGGTCCTCACCATCGGCTTCGGCGCACTGTTCTGCTGGGCCACCGTCAACCGCTGGGACCACCTGCCGCCCGACGAGCGGGCCCACTTCACGCCCGTCGAGCACAGCCTGCGCGGCTACTTCCTGGCCCAGATGGCGATCGGCGTCCTCGGCGTCCTGGTCGTCACCGGCGAGTACTCCACGGGCATGATCCGCGCCTCGCTGTCCGCCGTGCCCCGGCGTCTGCCGGTGCTGTGGGCCAAGACCGCCGTGTTCGGCGCGATCACCTGGGTGGTCGCCACGGTCTCCTGCGTCGTCGCGTTCTTCCTCGGCCAGGCCATCCTGGCGGGCAAGCACCTGGACACCACGATCTCGGCGCCCGGTGTCACCCGCGTCGTCCTCGGCATGGGCCTCTACCTGACCGCCGTCGGCCTGCTCGCCGTCGGCATCGGCACCCTGATCCGCAACACCGCGGGCGGCATCGCCGCCGTCTTCGGCACGCTGCTGGTCCTGCCGCTGCTCGCCGAGGCCCTGCCCAGCTCCTGGCAGGACAACATCGTCCCGTACCTGCCCGGCAACGCGGGCCAGGCGCTCGCCACCCTGCACCAGGGCCCGCACGACCTCGCCCCCTGGACGGGCTTCGGCGTGCTGTGCCTGTACGTCGTGGCGGCCCTGATCGGCGCGGCCGTCGTCCTCAAGCGGCGCGACGCGTGACGGGCACACCCGAGCCCTGGGAGAGAATGGTCCGATGACCGGTCTCGACCAGACCTCCTCCGCAGCCCCTGGGCAGCGCCGCACCGGCGCCGCCCAGGGGCTCGCCGAGCTGCTGGGCCGGCTGCGGGTACGGATACTCACCGAGCGCTACCCCACCCTGGTCGACTTCGGCTGCGCCGTCGCGCTGCTGCTGGTCACCTCCGTGCCCCGCCACCAGTCCCTGTACGAGCACCCCTGGCTCTCGGTCCTGCAGCTCGGCCTGATCCTGCCGATGACCTTCCGCCGCAGAGCACCGTTCGCGGTCTTCGGTGTCACCGCGGTCGTCGCCTTCGTGCAGTGGCTCACCACCAGAGGCATGCCCGCCGATGTCGTCGTCCTGTTCGCGCTCTACACCGTGGCGGCGCACTGCAGTCGGCGGCGGACCATGGCCGCGTACGCGGTCGCCGAGCTCGGCGTCGTCCTGGCCGTCCTGCGCTGGACGCCGGACGGCGAGCACAGCGGCCTGCTCGCCACCGTCGTCAGGGTCTTCATCCTGCTCTCCGGCACCGTCACCGCCGCCGCCGTGCTCGGCCTCAACGTCCGGGCCAGGCGCGCCCAGCTGGCCGCGCTGCAACAGCGCGCCCACGACCTCGAACGGCAGCGCGACCAGCAGTCGGCGCTCGCGGTGGCCGAGGAACGCTCCCGGATCGCCCGCGAGATGCACGACATCGTCACCCACAACCTCTCCGTGATGGTCGCCCTCGCCGACGGCGCCGTCTACGCCAACGCCCACGCGCCCGAGAAGGCCACCGCCGCGATGCGGCAGTCCGCCGAGACCGGCCGCCGCGCCCTCACCGACATGCGCCGCTTCCTCGGTGTCCTGCGCGCGGACGAACCGGACGCGCTGCGCCACCCCCAGCCCGGGATCGCCCAGCTCGCGGCACTGGCCGAGCAGGTCAGAGCCGCCGGCCTGGCCACCGACCTAGACCTCGACGGGGATCACTCGGCGGTGTCCGCGGGCGCGCAGCTCACCGTCTACCGCCTGGTCCAGGAGTCGCTGACCAACACCCTCAAGCACACCGCCCCGGGCGCCAGGGCGCGGGTCCGGGTGGTCTGCGGCCCGTCCACCGTCACCATGGAGGTCTGCGACGACGGCCGTCCGGTGCGGCGGGCGGAGAGCTCCGTCAGCCATACCGGCCACATCGGTCACCTCGGCCAGGGGCTGGCCGGGATGCGTTCGCGCGCCGCGGCGTACGGTGGCGAACTGTCGGCAGGCCCGCTGCCCCACGGCGGCTGGCGGGTGGCCGCGACCCTCTCCCTCGACGACCCGCAGGAGCTGCAGACCCCATGACCATCCGAGTCCTGCTGGTCGACGACCAGCCGCTGCTGCGCGTCGCGTTCTCCCTCGTCCTGGGCTCCCAGCCGGACATGGAGGTGGCCGGCGAGGCCGAGGACGGCGCGGAGGCCGTCCGGCTGGTTGCCGAGCAGCAGGTCGACGTGGTGCTGATGGACGTCCGGATGCCCGTCATGGACGGGATCGAGGCCACCAGCCGGATCGTCGCCGCCAATCCCGAGACCAAGGTCCTGATCCTCACCACCTTCGACCTCGACGAGTACGCCTTCGCCGGCCTGCGCGCCGGGGCCTCGGGCTTCCTGCTCAAGAACGCCCAGCCGCACGAACTGCTCGCCGCCATTCGCTGCGTCGCCGCCGGTGATGCCGTGGTCGCACCGCGGATCACCCGCCGCCTGCTGGACACCTTCGCCTCCCAGCTGCCCACCGACGGCGGCAGCGCGGCCCGCGCCGAGGAGGTGGTCGCGGCACTGACGGCACGCGAGCGCAGTGTGCTGGTCCTGCTCGCCCGCGGCCTGTCCAACGCCGAGATCGCGAGCGAGCTGAGCCTCGCCGAGGCCACCGTGAAGACACACGTCAGCCGCATCCTGCTGAAACTCGGCCTACGCGATCGCGTCCAGGCCGTGGTCTTCGCCTACGAGAACCGCCTCGTCCTCCCGGCCTGACCTTCCCCGCGCCCGTAAAACCCTCCCCGCGCGCCCCCACTGAAGATGGGCTTCAGTTGGGGTTGCCGGGCTCGTCCACCGGGTGGGCCTGGCCGTGGACCCGGATGAACGCCTCGTCGGCGGGCCAGGGTTCGTCGGCGTAGGCGATCAGGCTGGTGGGCAGTGTGTCCTGCCCCTGTGGCTGCAACTCGATCCGGTGCTCGTGGCCGCGGAACTGGGACTGCCGCACCAGAGCACGGACCGCCCCGGGCGCAGGCTCGGCCGTGAGCCTGAGCTGACGCGGCCTCAGCACCACCAGTCCGCGACGGGCGCCGCCCGCGTCCGAGGTCAGCGGGAGACTGCCGAAGGCAGTGTCGGCCTTCGACCCGTCCAGCTGGGCGGGCACCAGGTTGGCCTCGCCGAGGAGTCGGGCGACCTTGGCATCGGCGGGCGCATGGTAGAGGTCCTGCGGCGAGGCCTGCTGCGCGATCCTCCCGGCGCGCATCACCGCGATCGTGTCGGCGAAGGACAGCGCCTCCTCCTGGTCGTGGGTGACCAGGATCGCGGTGGCTCCGGCTCGCCGCAGGGTGGCGGCGAGCTCGGCCCGCAGCTCGGTCCGCAGCGCCGCGTCCAGGGCGGCGAACGGCTCGTCCAGCAGCAGGAGTTCGGGCTCGGTCGCGAGTGCGCGGGCGAGCGCGACGCGCTGCTGCTGGCCGCCGGAGAGCTGGTGCGGATGGCGTCCCTGGAGGCCGTCGAGGCCCACCAGGGCGAGGAGTTCGGCGACCCTCTCGCTGCGGCGGCCGCGCGGGAGGCCGAAACCGATGTTGCCCGCGACGGTGAGGTGCGGGAAGAGCGCACCGTCCTGGGGCACATAGCCGATCCGCCGCCGCTCGGCGGGCAGTCGCTGGCGGCCGTCGTCCAACAACCGTTCACCGAGGGCGACTCGGCCTCCCGTGGCGGGGTGGAATCCGGCGATGACCCGCAGCAGGGTGCTCTTGCCGCACCCCGAAGGGCCGAGGACGCAGGCCAGTGCGCCGTCGGCCACATCGAGCTCGACTCCGGTCAGGATCTCTGTACGGCCGTGCGCGGCATGGAGGCCGGTGATCGACAGCCCGCTCATCTGTTCGTCTCCGTACGGGGGTTGGGGCCGAGCGTGCGGCGGGTGAGCAGCAGGACGGGCGGGACGGACATGGCGACCATCAGCGCCGCGTACGGTGCGGCCGCGCCGTACGCGAGGCCGCTGGTGTAGACCCAGAACTGGGTGGCCAGGGTCTGGGTGCCGGTCGGCCGGAGCAGCAGGGTGGCGGTCAGTTCGGTGCTGGCGGTGAGGGCGACCATCGCGGCGGCGGCCCCGAGTCCGGGCAGGACCAGCGGAAGGGTGACCCGCAGCAGCACGGCGAGCGGCCGGGTGCCGAGCGAGCGGGCCACCTCCTCGACGCCGGGCGGGACCTGGGCGAGTGCGGCGCGGACCGCCGTGAGCGCGAGCGGGAAGAAGAGGATCACGTACCCGGCGACCAGCAGCGGCGGCTGCTGGTACATCGGCTGGGCGTAGCGGATCGCGAAGTGGACCACCGAGAGGGCGACCGCGATGCCCGGCAGTGCCCGGGTGAGGTAGGCGGCGCGTTCGGCGGTCCGGGCCAGGCGGGTTGCGCGCCGCCAGGCGTACAGCGCCACGGGGACGGCGGCGGCCGTGGCGACCAGCGCGGCCGTGGCGGCGTAGCCGAGCGTGGTGAGCGCGGCGGAGAAGACGGAGGCGGACGGCAGGGTGGTGGAACTGCCGCGCACCAGCCAGTAGCCGAGGGCGTAGAGCGGGACACCGAGCGCGGTACCCACCAGCGCCGTCAGCGCGACGAGGACGGGCAGCCGCCAGAGCCCGAGCCGGACCGGGGCGGCCCGGCGCCCTGCGGTGCCCCGGCGGGCGACCCGGCCGCGGCGGCTCGTCCCCGCCTCCAGCAGCACCAGCAGCAGGGCGAGGGCCACCAGGACCAGGGTGAGCAGGGCTGCCGACGCGGCGTCGAAGCCCAGCTTGTACTGGGTGAAGATGGCGGTGGCGAAGGTGGTGAACCGCAGCATCGCGAAGGCGCCGTACTCGCCGAGCAGATAGAGCGAGACGAGCAGCGCACCGCCGGCCAGCGCGGTCCTGGTGAGCGGCAGGGTGACGCGCCACAGGGTGGCCAGCGGTCCTCGGCCCAGGCTGCGGGAGACCTCTTCGGCCGCGCTGTCGGCGCGCCGCAGGGTGGCGGCGACCGGCAGGAAGACCAGCGGGTAGAGCGAGCAGGTCATCACCAGCACCGCCCCCCAGTAGCCGCGCACCGAGGAGAAGAGCGACACCCAGGAGTAGCCGCGGACGAACTCCGGCACGGCCAGCGGGAGGGTGAGTGCGACCGTCCACCAGCGGCGGCCGGGGAGGTCGGTGCGCTCGACGAGGTAGGCCGCGCCGAAGCCGAGGACCGCGGTGGCGGCGGTCACGGCGGCTGCGAGGGTGGCGGTGTTCCAGAGCAGGGTGGCGATCAGTGGGCGGCCGAGCAGGCGCTGCGCCTGGTCCCAGCCGGACTGGGCGGCCTGGACGCCGACGAAGACCAGGGGCGAGGCCACCACGGCGACGACGGCGAAGGCGAGCAGCGGCAGGACCGGGAGCCGTCCTGCGGCCCGCCACCGCAGCAGCGGTGACCGGCCGGCAGGCAGGGTGCGGGCGGGTCCGGTCACGCGAGGAGGCCGGTGTCCTGGAGAAGCTGAAGGGCCTCCTTGCCGTCGCCGAGGTCGGCGACGGACGCGACGGAACCGATGGTGTCGAGCACGGGCAGTTCGGCCTTGGCCTTGACGCCCGCGACCAGCGGGTACTCGTAGCTCTCGGAGGTGGCGATCAGCGTCTGTGCGGGGGCGCTGGCCAGGTAGCCGAGGAACGCCTGCGCGGCCTGCTGGTGCTTGCCGCTCTTGAGGGCGCCGGCACCGGAGACGTCGATCAGGGCACCCGGGTCGCTCTTGGCGAAGTAGTGCAGCTTGCTGTGGGTCTGGGCGGTGGTCTTCTCGTCGCGCAGCCGGTAGAAGTAGTAGTGGTCGATGACGCCGCCCTCGACCTCACCGCTGTTGATCGCGGCGGACAGGTCCTCGTTGCTGCCGTAGGACTTGGCGTTGGCCTTGAGCCCGAGCAGCCACTGCCTGGCCGCGTCCGCACCGTCGGTCTTGATCATCCGGGTGACGATCGGGGCGAAGTCGGTCTCGCTCGGTGCGATGCCCAGGCGGCCCTTCCACTCGGGCTTGGCCAGGTCGCGCACCGAGGCCGGCGGGGCGGTGTCGGCGCCCTTGCCCTCGGCGGCCAGGAAGGCCGCGGTTCTGGCGGAGACGCCGACCCAGTCGCCCTTGGGGGAACTGTCCTCGGCGGGAACGGACTTGAGGGTGTCCGGCTGGACGGGCGCGAGCAGGCCCTGCTCCTCCAGCACGGTCAGGGCCGGCGGGTTCTCGGCGTAGAAGACGTCGGCCGGTGAGGCCTTGCCCTCCTGGAGGATCTGGTTGGCGAGTTCGGCCTCGTCACCGGAGCGCAGCTCGACCTTGACGCCGGTGCGCTTCTCGAAGTCCGCGGCCAGAGCCTTGACGGTCTGCTCGTGCTGGCCGCTGTAGACGGTCACGGTCTGGCCGGCGAGCGACTGGCCGGTGGACGCCGACGAGGCGGCGGTCGAGGTGTCGGTCGAAGTGCCACCGCCGGAACTGCCGCAGGCGGCCAGTGCGAGTACGCAGACGGTCGCGAGGGACAGGGCAGCGACAGGCCGTACGGATCCGAGCATGGCGAGGGTCCTCCGCAGTGAGCAGGGATGGCCGGACGGCAGCACCCCGGGTGGCTTGGGTCGGGCCGGACGCGAATGCACTCCGCGCACCCCGGTCACAACTTCCGGACCCGGCCTGGCGACACTGAACCTAGGGCAGGGAAGGCTTGCCTAACAAGTTTCGGACCGTCAGATCTCGCCCCGGCCTCGGCCGAGACACGCTTCGATCCCCGTAACGTCAACCACCGGCAAACCCAAGGGAGCTGTCGCAGACCGGGTGGCACACGCACCACCCTGCGACGACGGGGCACACCACCCTCACCGGCCGCTGTCCGCAAGGCTTCACCGGATCCACACCGGCTGCCGCGCCGCCCCCGGGCCCCTGCCACCCACCCGCTGCCCCCGCACTCCCGGCCGGCCCTACCGGCGAGGGGCGTTCTCCGTCCGCCGGCCGAGCCGGTGGCGGTGGGCCGTGGAGTCCCAGAGCAGCTGCGGCTCGCACAGCCCCAGCGGCCGGTGGACGTCCTGCCACGGGACGAGCTGCGGCCGGTCCAGCTGAAGCCAACTGCGCTTCCCGTTGTGGTTCATGGCTCGCCAGCGGGCGGTGGAGATCTCCGCGTAGTGGGCACTCCACTGGCTCTTGTCCTGGCTGGTGATCTTCAGCGCCAGCAGCCCCTGCCGGCCCGCGCCGACGACCAGAGCCGGACGGCGCTTGCCACCCGGCTGCTCCTCGTACGGATAGGTCACCTCCCACACCTGGCCGGGCACCGGCCGGCTGCCGGGCTGAGGGAAGGGCGGCAGCGGGGCATGCGGAACACGGGCACCGGGCGTACGCGGTCCGGTACCCGGCAGCCGCCAGGGCACGTGCGAGGTCCATCGCAGGAAGGCGAGGACGGTCAGCGGCACTCCGGGGCAGAGCAGCGAGACCAGCATGCCGGGGCCTATCGAGGCCTCCTGGCCGGGGGCGGACAGGGCGCCCGCCACCAGGGACAGCACGAGGTTGACGCCGACCAGAACGCCCGCGACCGCCGGCACAGGCCACCGGAGCAGCTTCGCCAGGCGCGGGAACCGCCGCTCCTCGATCCTGCCGAACAGTGCGATCACGGCACAGACGCCGCAGTAGGCGAGGAGCATGACGAGCAGCCCGTCCGCCACCGTGGCCGACTTCCCGGCGAGGGACGGGGCGCCGTGGAAGGCGCTCCCGGCGAACACCGCGGACTCCGCCTGGAGGATCCACACGAGGATCAGCACCACCACGCCCAGGGCCCGTCTGCCCCTGTCCCAGAACGTCATACCCAACTCCCTTGAACACGGCGGACGTTGCCCAGAATACGGTCGATCCCGGGCGGCAGGCGTTCGGAGCCCTGCTCGCAGGCCACGCCGAAATGGCCTTGGCCCGTCCGTCCTTCTGCCGTAATGATGCCGGTATGTCACCACGCACCTTTGACGAGCTGGTCGCCGAGGCCGCCGGACTGGACGTCGTGGACCTGCGCTTCGAGTCCCTGCGGACGGAGTTCCACGACATCGGCGCCGTGGTCTACTTCCTGCGCAAGGTGATCTGGATGGTCCCCTTGCCCGGCTGCGCCGCACCCGCAGGCCCGAACGAGGCGGCCACCAGGCCGACCACCGCAGTCGCCACGGCTGCCGCCGCCGTCCACGTCTTCTTGTTGTTCATGAACGCTGCGTCTCCTCAGAGTCATAGGCCGTGTCCAGCCGCTCGCGATCCTGCCGAGGGGAGAGGGACCGGCTGTGCGCGGACATGTCCACCGACTCCATCGAGTGACGGAATCACCTCGAACGGCAGCACCGAATACCCGTGTTCATCCAGGCCGGAACTGTCGTGCACTTCCCGGGCGAGGTTCTGCCGGCTGGCTGGGGTACCGGCCGGCAAGCGGTCACCGGGTGCCGGTTTGGACGGTTCCCGGGCGGCGGCCCCCGAACGGATGCGAGGATTCCTCTTCCCGGTCAGAGCTGACCGGGCGTTAGAGGAGAGAGCCACGTGAGACGAACCATATTGAGATCCGCTGTGGGAGTGGCACTGGCAGCGGTCCTGTCGGCCGCAGCGCTCCCGTCGGCTTCGGCCGCGAGTGCGGCCGGGACCACCGGGGCGGCCGCCGGCACAGCGGACAAGGCGACCGTCGCCTCCTTCGACCGCATGGCCCAGGCCGTTCTGACCCAGCGGACGGCAGCGCTCCTGGACACGGCTCCGGTTCAGCACGACGCCTTGCGATCCGACGCGCGCGTCGGCCTGGCGGCCGACCTGGCGCAGACCGAGAACACCGTGGTCTCCTCGCTGCAGGCCCGCAAGGCACGACTGGCGGCCGTGGGGGAGGCGTACAGCGCCGGCCGCACCCAGGTCTCCGTGGACAGGGTCCGGATCAGCGACGGGCGTGCCGACGTCGAGGTCACCGAGACCACGACCCTGACCTACGAGAAGATCCGCGGTGACGAGCCCGCGACGACAGGCTTCCAGGCACGCCACGACGTGACCTTCGCCGCCACGTCCCACGGGCGCTGGGAACTGACGGGCATCACGGACGAGAACGCCGGCTTCCCGGAGGTCAACCAGCCCGCCCCGCACGTGTCGAAAACCGTGGACGCCGACCCCCCGCAGGGGACCCCCGCCGCCACCTCGTGGCCGGCGTCGCCGCGCCCCAAGGCCGCACGGAGCGGCGGGTACGACTACACGGCCATGGCGGCCTACGCGGAGAAGTACTGGAACCACTACAACCCCGCCTACCGGGAGTTCAACGGCGCCGGCGGTGACTGCACCAACTTCATCAGCCAGGCGCTGAAGGCCGGCGGTTGGAAGAACGCCCCCGGCACCGACTCGGACTACCACAACTGGTGGTACAACTCCTCCGCCGAGAGCTGGTCCTGGGTGGGGGCCGACGACTGGTCCTGGTACGCGCTCTCCAGCAAGCGGGTGTCGAACCTGGCGAACGTCTACCAGTTGGGCGTCGGGGACATCCTGCAGATGGACTTCGACCGTGACGGCTCCAAGAACCACTCCATGATCGTCACTTACCGGGGCATGGGCGGCATGCCGTACGTGACCTACCACTCGAACAACACCTACCGCAGGTCGGTGGCGAGCCTCGTGATGTCCTACCCGCACGCGGTGTACTACGCCTACCGCACCTGACGGCCCGCAGCGCAGCCCCCGCCGTCCACATCTGCGACGAGCGCGGACGACGGGCGGTGCGCAAGCGCCTGTGGGGCCCGCTACGGCGGGTCCCACCCCTGCCGCCGCCACGTCTCCCGCGCACATCGGATGTCCGCCGAATCCGACCGCGCACGGCGTCACCGGTGCCAACCCGGCGAACGTTCGCGGTCAGAGCACCAGCCGGGGCGGGAGCCGTCAGATCTTCGGCGGGAGGTAGTACGGGCGGTTGTGGGCTGCGCCGGGCGCCGACTGGTACGTCCAGGCCCCGGCGGGTTCGCGGTGCATGCGATCGGCGCTGCGCAGGGCGAGTGCGGCCATGGTCAGCGAAGGATTGGAGGTGCCGAGGGAGGGCATGCTGCCGCAGCCTACGGCGTACAGGTTGGGGTGGTCCCAGCAGCGCTGCCACTGGTCGACCACGGAGGTGGCGGGCGAGTCGCCCATGATGTGCGTCCCGCCACCGTGGCCCGCACCCCGGTAGCCGTAGGAGCGGCCCCGGTACTCGAAGTGGCCGGGACAGGCGGGGCCCGGTTCGTGGCGGGTGTGGTCCTCGGCGCCGAGCAGGGCGAAGATCTGGCCGGAGACGGCCCGCACGGTGGTCAGGTAGGGCGAGTTGGGCACCTTGACCACGGCCTCGTGGAACGCCCGTACCGCCTCGCGATGGGCCTGATCGGTGCCCGACGTCTGCCGGCCGGCCTCCAGTACGAGTACCCGGTGGCCGAGTTCACCCAGCCGGGCCCCGACCACGATCGCGTCCCAGCGGCGTGCGGCGACCTCCTGCGCGGCGGCGTCCTGCGCGGTCGCGCTCATCGGTGAGCCTCCCCGCCGGTCCGCGCGGTCTCCCCGGGCTCCCGGAGCGTCCTCGGCGCCCTGGCCCAACTGCCGAAGCCCGCCGCGTGGGTGCCGTGCCCATGACCCCCTGAGCATTCCTCGCCATCGCCCGCCCCACGCGCCGCATCCGCAACAGGCCCGGCGCACGGAAGCACCGGCCCGGCGCCCTTGCGCCGACAGGCGCCGGACCGGTGGGGCGAGGCGAGGTGACGACGGCTCAGGGAGTCACGTTGCGTCGCCGGCCACCGGAACCGCACTCGGCACGGTGGACGCACGGGTGGCTGCGGAGACCGCGAACAGCACGGCCGTGTTGACCAGCAGGGCGACGACACCCACGTTGAGGTCCTTCACCGGCTGCGGCAGGAAGGGCAGCAGGTCGGCGAGGGTGGTGCCGGTGAGGGTGACCACGGCCACCGTGGCGACACCCGAGACGATTCCGGCCGCGGCGCCCTGCTTGGTGACGAAGCGCCGGGACGGAAGGCTGAGCAGCAGGGCCGGGAAGAGCTGGGTGACCAGGGCGTACCCCATGAGCAGCAGGTTGACGATGGTGCTGCCGCCGTTGAAGGTGAACAGCAGCGCCACCGCCGAGAGCACGGGCACCAGCAGTTTGGCGAGGCGTCCGACCGTCCGGTCCGTGGCGTCCGGCCGGGCGAGCCGGTAGACGTTCTTGGCCAGACAGGTGGCCGAGGTCATCAGCAGCAGCGAGCCGGGGACGAGCGCGGTCAGCATCCCCGTGCCGCCGACCACTCCCACGAACCACGGGTCGAAGGTCTTGACCGTGGTGTTCAGCAGCGAGAGGTCCATGTCGGAGCCCTTGAGGCCGGGGACGGCGATGATCGCGGCGAACCCGGCGAAGAACACGAACAGCAGGACCAGCTGGTACAGCGGCAGGAAGACGGCGTTGCGGCGGAACGCCCGGGGGTCCTTGGCGCTGTAGACGGCGCTGAAGGTGTGCGGCCACATGTAGAAGCCGAGCGCGGAGAGCAGCACGGTCGAGGCGAACCAGGCGGGGCTCAGCCCGCTGTGCGGGAGCGTCAGGAAGCCGGGCCTGGCCGCGTCGATCGAGTGGAACATCTTCCCGATGCCGCCGGAGTAGTGCAGCGGCAGGTAGATGCCGAGGAACACCACGATCCCGAGGATCAGCGCGTCCTTGACCACCGCGGTCCAGGCGGAGCCGTGGATGCCGGAGACGGTGACGTAGGCGGTGAGGGCGAGAGTGCCGATGACGACCGCGACATGGGGGGAGACATGCCCGTACGAGGACGCGGAGACGATGATCCCCATGCCGGTGAGCTGGAGCACCAGATAGGGCACCATGGCCACCACACCGACCAGTGCGACCAGTGCGCCGAGCACCGGGCTGTCGAACTTCTGCACGAAGAAGTCGGATTGGGAGACCAGGCGGTGCTCCTTGGCGAACCGCCAGACCGGCGGCAGCAGCCAGTACGAGATCACGTACGCCAGCGAGGCGTAGCCGAGGATGTAGAGCGCGGGACCGCCCTTCCCGTACGCCCAGCCGGAGGCGCCGAGAAAGGTGAACGTGGTGTAGAGCTCGCCCGCGAGCAGCAGGAAGACGAAGACCGTGCCGAAGCCCCGGCCGCCCACCGACCACTCCTCCAGGCTCATGTCCCTTCCGCTCCGCGCCCGCACCCCGAGAGCGATGGCGACCAGCAGGAAGGCCGCGATGACGACAAGTGCGGTCATGACGAGACCTCCTCGGCCTCGACCGGCTCCCGGTTACCGGGATCCAGCCGGTAGATCACCGCGGTGACGACGGAGCCCAGCACCACCCAGAGAACGACCCAGAACAGAATGAACGGCAGCCCGAGGACATAGGGCGTGACCCGGTTGACGAAGAAGATGCCGCCGAGGATCCCGACGAACGGGACGGCACCGAGCAGCGGTAGCAGCACCCGGCTCGTTCTCGTCGAACCGGGCTTGCGGGCAGGACTCATCCGGACTCCCCCGAAGGTTGGTGGCTGGGCGAAGCAACGACTTGCCACGACCTACCCACCTCCGGGAGGTGTCCATGCCACCCGCGCGGGGGCTACCTGCCCACCGGCTTCCTCCCGTCAGCCCACCGGCGTGCGAGGGTCAGCCCGTCCGCGACGGCGAGCAGGACCGCCTCGACCCGCTTCTCCTCGCCCAGCAGGTCGTTGAACGCCCGACCCGGCGCCGATCCGACGGCTCGCCGCGGCTCCCTCGGGGCCCTAGTCCTGCCCGGCCGGGCCGGGAGCGAGGTACCGTCCGAGGCCCGGGGTGGCCAGGCGGGTGCCGTCGTCGAGGATCACCAGGGCTTCGACGTCCGGTCGGTGCTCGGCCCAGTGGAGGGCGCGGTGCGGGCCCATGGCGAAGGCCGCGGTGGCACAGGCGTCGGTGCGGGCGAGGCGTTCGCCGACGAGGGTGAGTGAGAGGGCTCCGACGGGGGGCCGCCCGGTGTGGGGGTCGAGAATGTGCGGGCCGCGTTCGGCCGTTCCCGAGGTGGCGACGGCCAGGTGTCGTCCCGTGACCACGGCGGCCAGCTGTCCGGTCCTGGCCGGGTCGGCGATGCCGATCCGCCAGGGCCGGCCGGGCGTCGGCTCCCCCGTGCACTGCACGTCTCCTCCCCCGGTCACGTTGTGGTGGGTGAAGCCTGCCTGCGTCAGCAGCCGGGAGGCACGCTCGACCGCCCAGCCCTTCACCCAGCCGGAGGGGTCGAGGGCGCCTGCGGCCCGGGCCGAGAAGTAGCCGTCGGTCTCCCGGCCGACGGCGGTGCAGTGGTCGAGCACCTCGGCGACGAGCGGGTCGCACTGCCCGAGCTCCAGCTCGCCCCGCGCCAGGCGGCTGATGTCGCTCTGCGGCCGGTAGGTGGAGAAGATGCCGTCCAGTCGGTGCAGTTCGGCCAGCGCGGGCGCGAGGTCGGCGAGGGTCGCATCGCGGACCGCGAAGGAGAAGACGGTGCCCATGACGGGCTCGGCGTGACGGAGCATCAGTGCGCCGCCTGGTCCAGGGCACTCTGCAGGGAGCGCTGGTAGCCCTGGCTGGTGTAGGTGGCTCCCGAGACGCTGTCGATCTGCGCGCTCTGGGCGGAGATGGCCTCCTGGTTGAGCTGGGGCAGGGCGTACTGGTTGATCTCCAGGTCGTGCCGGCTCTCCGAGGGGTACTGAAGGACCTCGGCCTTGGTGATCCGGCTGCCGCTGAGGGTGATCCGGACCTGGACGGGGCCGTAGCGGGTGTCGACGGCATTGCCGGTGACGGTACGGGTGCCGGCCTTCGCGGGCGCGGTGGTGGAGCCCGCGGACGGGCTCGGCGCCGCGCTCGGGCCCGAGGCGGCGGTGCGCTCCGAGTCGGAGGCGATGACCGGCGCGCTCTGCGCGGACGCGGAACCGTGCGGCTTCAGCGAGAGCAGCAGGACGACTCCGGCCACAGTGACCGTGCCGGTCAGGACGGCTCGACGCATGTCGGGGTCTCCCTTCGGAGGACGATTCAGGGGGCGGATTCAGGGGACGGATTCAGGGGACGGATTCAGGGGACGGATTCAGGGGACGGGTCAGGACGGCTCAGAGGACGAACGACTCGTGGTGGATCCGGTGGCGCGGAACGCCTGCCTCGCGCAGCGCCCGGACGGTGGCCTCGGCCAGTGCCGGCGGACCGCAGAGGAACACCTCGTGCTCCGCCAGCCTCGGCACCAGCCGGGTCAGGGACGGTGCGGTGAGCGGGTCGCCGATCTCGCTGCGGGACCCGACCAGGTAGGTCAGCCGGGCACCGCGTGCGGCGGCGATGTGCTCAAGTTCCGCGCCGAACAGCAGGTCCTCCTGGTGCCGGGCCCGGTAGAGCAGGGTGAGGTCCCCGGGTGCGGCGGGCAGAGCCTCGAAGAGGGAGCGGATCGGGGTGATGCCGACCCCGCCCGCGATCAGCAGGACCTTCCGGGACCGCCGCAGCCTGGGGGTGAAGGCCCCGTACGGGCCCTCGGCCCGTACCCGCACGCCGGGACGCAGCCGGGCGACCGCCGCGCTGTGGCCGCCGAGGTCCTTGACGGTGAAGCGCAGGAAGCTGTCGGTGGGCGGCGCGGAGAGCGAGTAGGGGTTGACCGCCCAGCGGAGCCCGGGCGCCAGGAACTGGAGACGGAAGAACTGCCCCGGCTCGGCGCGCAGTTCGGCGAGCCGCTCGCCGGTGAGGAAGACGGACACCACGCCGGGGCTCTCCTGGCGGACCTCCGCGATCCGCAGCCGGTGGCGCCGGTCGCGCAGGAAGGGGACGGCGAGTCGGTACCAGCCCAGCAGGGCGAAGGTGCCGAGATAGAGCAGGTACCAGGCGGCGCGACCGGGGCCCTGGCCGAGGTCCGCACCGTTGGTCAGCTGGTGGGCGAAGCCGAGTGCGATCGCCAGATAGGTCGCCAGGTGGAGGTGGTACCAGGTCTCGTAGCCGAACCTGCGGCGGGCTGCCCGCGCGGAGAGCGCACCGGTGGCGAACATCAGCAGGGTGGCCAGCGCGGCCTTGAGCATGTCCGGGAAGTGGA
Source organism: Kitasatospora sp. GP82 (assembly GCF_029892105.1). Classification (GTDB taxonomy): domain Bacteria; phylum Actinomycetota; class Actinomycetes; order Streptomycetales; family Streptomycetaceae; genus Kitasatospora. The sequence continues at coordinate 302,535 of NZ_JARZAJ010000003.1, forward strand.
AGACCATCTGGACGCCCTGGCCGACGACGTCGCGGTGTGCGGTCAGCGCGTAGCCCCAGATGACGGTCAGTACGTGGGCGGAGACCAGGCCGACCAGGTAGCGTCCGCCGTTCGCGTGCCAACGTGCCAGCCGGTCGGCGCCGATGTCCCGCTCCAGCAGCGGTATCCGGGCCATCAGCAGGAGCAGGACCGGGGCTGCGTAGCCGGCGAGCAGGCCGGTGATCCGGCCCGCGTCGGTCAGCCACTGGTCGGCGCCGGTCACCGCGAAGGTGTCGCGCCACCACAGGGCCAGGATCCCCGCACCGCCCGCGCCGATCAGCGCGAGGGCCGGCCCGGCGGTCGACTGCGGCGGAAGGGGCCATCGGCCCGGTGCGGATCGCGGCCTGCCCCGACCAGGCACCGACCGACCTCGGGTCCGGTGCGAGGTGGCGGCCGGGGTCCCGCGCGTTCGCCGGACGGTTGTGCTCATGGGCCGTTCCTCGCTGCTCGGATCTGCCGGACTCCTCCCCGGGCCACCGCCGCCTTGGCGGGCGCCCGAGCAGCGCCAACCCTGGCATCCGGACCTCTCAGTTTCCTCTGAACAACTGCGCCCACCTGCGACGATGACTACATCTTCGCAGGTCAGAGCAGTATCGCCGGTCTTGATCTCTCACCGGATTCTCACGGCCGCAGGGAAGAATGGCCGCCGAGTCCGGCCGTCCGGGACACCCCCGGCTCCGGCGAGCGACACCCGTCCGATTGGAAGCCATGCCTGCCCACCGCATCCTGGTCGTGGACGACGAGCCCGATCTCGTCGAGGTGCTGTGCGCCGCCCTTCGCTACGAGGGCTGGGAGACCCGGGGCGTGGCCACCGGCGAGGCCGCCGTCGAGGAGGCGCGCGGGTGGCGGCCGGACGCGGTGGTGCTCGACATGATGCTTCCCGGCATGGACGGGATGACGGTGCTGGCCCGTATCCATGCCGAACGGCCGCAGGTCCGGGTGCTGTTCCTGACCGCCCGCGACGCCGTCGAGGACCGGATCGCCGGGATCGCCGCGGGCGGCGACGACTACGTCACCAAGCCGTTCAGCCTTCAGGAGGTCGTGGTCCGGCTGCGCGGGCTGCTCCGCCGTGCGCAGACACCCGGCGCCGGTTCTTCCGCCCTGCTGCCCGAGGGGGCACTCGTCCTGGGCGGCCTCGTCCTCGCGGAGCAGTCCAGGGAGGTGATCAGGGACGGTGACCCGATCGACCTGAGCCCGACCGAGTTCCAGCTGCTCAGCTATCTGATGAAGCACCCGCGTCAGGTGCTCAGCAAGGACCAGATCCTCGACGCCGTCTGGTCCTACGACTTCGGCGGCCAGGCCCATGTCGTGGAGCTCTACATCAGCTATCTGCGGAAGAAGATCGACGCCGGCCGGGCGCCCATGATCCACACCGTGCGCGGCGCTGGCTATCTGATCAAGGCTCCGCTCTGATGACCGCACGCCGGGACCCCACCGCGCACCGGGACCCCACCGCACCCGGCAGACCACTGCGGCGGATCACCGCCCGGTCCGCCAAACGGTCGGCCGGACGGTTCACCGACCGCTTCGCCCTGCGGACCCTGCGCGCCAGACTGATCGCCGGGCTGCTCGCGCTGCTGCTCGTCACCCTGGCCGGGGTCGGCGTGGCGGTGACCACCGCGCTCCAGCACTACCTGGTGCAGCAGCTCGACCAGCGGCTGACCGACGCGGGCGGCCGCTATGCGGCCAGCCTGGAGCACGGCACCGCCTCCTCGGCCGGTGCCCGCAGTGACACCCGGGCGCAGTCCCCGGGCACCTTCGGCGCCAGGCTCCTGCACGGCACCGTGACCAACGCGGGTGTGGTGGACGGCGATGCCGACGACACCGATGTCGCCAACGGCACCGTACCGGCCGACACCGACGACACGGTGCGGCTGGACCCGGCCGACCAGCAGCGCCTGGCCTCTCTCGCGGTCGGCGGCCCGCCCGTCTCCGTCCGGCTGTCCGCCCTGGGCCCCTACCGGGTGCGGGCGGTCGCCGGTCAGGACGGCGACGTCCTGGTCACCGGTCTGCCGCTGCACCAGGTCGGCGAGACCGAGCACCAGGTGCTCGTCCTGGAGCTGGCGGCCTTCGCGATCGCCCTCGCCACCGCCGGGATCGCCGGCGCGCTATGGGTCCGTATCGCCCTGCGGCCCCTCGACCTGATCGCCGACACCGCCGAGCGGGTCAGCGCCCTCCCCCTGGCCACCGGCGAGGTCGTCCTCTCCGAGCGGGCACCCGAGGCCGACCCCCGTACCGAGACCGGACGGGTCGGCCTCTCGCTCAACCGCATGCTGGGCCACGTCGAGCAGGCCCTCGCCCAGCGTCATGCCTCGGAGAACCGGCTGCGCTCCTTCGCCGCCGACGCCAGCCACGAACTGCGCACCCCCGTCGCGACGATCCGTGCCCACACCGAGCTGGCCCTGCGCTACCCGGGCGAAGTCCCCACCGAGGTACGGCACTCGCTGGAGCGGGTGGAGGCCGAGACCCACCGGATGGGGGCGATCGTGGCGGATCTGCTGCTGCTCGCCCGGCTCGACGCCGGCCGTCCGCTCGCCTCGGACCAGGTCGACCTGACCCGGATCGCGCTCGACCGCACCCAGGACGCCAGAGCCGCGGCCCCCGCCCACCACTGGCGACTGGAACTCCCCGCCGAACCGGTCCTGGTCACCGGCGACGAGCACCGCCTGCACCAGGTGGTGTCCAACCTCCTCACCAACGCCCACCGCCACACGCCCGACGGGACGACCGTGACGCTGCGCATCGAGGGCCATCGGCTGACCATCACCGACGACGGCCCCGGCATCCCGCCCGAGGTCGCCCCGCACGTCTTCGAACGCTTCGTCCGGGGCGACCGGTCGCGGACCCGTGCCGGCGGCGGTACGGGGCTCGGCCTCGCCATCGTCCACGCCGTGGTCGCCGCCCACGGCGGCACGGTCCGGCTGGCCCCCGGACCGGAGGGTGGCACCGTCGCAACCGTCGAGCTGCCCTGAGCCCGGCGACGGCCGTACCGGTCGGGACGGCGGCGCGCGGGCGGCCTCCGTCAAGGGGCCGGGGACCCTCGTTCCGCCGTGGCGATGCGCCGCCCGGTGATCTGCGAGGGCCGGATGCGCACCCACAGCGGGCGGTTTCCCCCGGCCCAGGGCTCGCAGCCGGGTGCCCTGGAGAGCCGCTCGATGGTCTCCGGATCGGTGATGTGCTCGACGGTGCCGACGACGAGCACGCTCCAGCCGCTGCTCATGTGCTCGTCGATGCGGTCCGCCTCGAAGGAGAGCCTGCTGCCGGCTGCGGCGGCAGCGGAGCCGGTCGGGTCCGTCCGGTAGACGACCGTGCCGTCGTCGACCAGGTAGTTGACGGGGAACACGGCAGGGCCGGGATCGACGGGCAGGGCGATCCGGCCGATGCCGTGGGTGCCGAGCTTCTCCCAGCACTCGGGGGTGCCGAGGCGGAGGAGCACGGGCGGCGTCGCCGCAGTGCTCTGCCCCGGCGGGGCGTCACTGCGTCCTTCGAGCAGCTCCCGGCAGGTCAGACGCAGGACCGCGGCGATCCGGAGGAGCCCGGCAGGGTCGAAACCCGGTCCCGTTTCGGTCAGGTACCGCAGATAGCGCGGTGCCATACCGGCCTGGGCCGCCAACTCCTGCTCAGTGAGCCCGAGTTGTGCTCTCCGCTGGGCGATGCGCTGCGCGATGGCGCCCTGGTCGGGCTCCTGCGCGGCCCGGACGGGCGTGGATTCGGCGTTCTCGTTCATGGTCGTGCCTCGCTCGTGCCATGCCGTGCCTCGGAGCGGCCGGCGGGGTCGGGTACCTCGCCCCGGGTGCGGTGACGTGTCCGCCCCGTTCATCTTCAGCGTTCCCCTGCGGGCACGATGGCGCCAATGGGTCGGGGCCCCGAGGCGGGCCGGTGGACCCCCGCCGCCGCGTGCCCCGTTGCCGGTCGGTCTAACCTGGGCAGTGGCAACTGCTGAGCCTCGCGAGCCTCGGAGGGCGCCGGTGGGCAGCGCAGCGGGAGAGGGTTCGATGCCCGGGCCGCAGCTCCATCTGGACGACCTGCTGGGCGAGCTGCAGGCGCGGCTGGACGTCGCCCGCCGCACGCGGGACCGGGTGCACAGCCTGCTGGAGGCCGTCCTGTCGGTCGGCCGGGACCTGGACCTTGCCCAGGTGCTGCGGCACATCGTGGAGGCGGCCGTCACCTTGGTGGACGCCGAGTACGGCGCCCTCGGCGTGATCGGTGAGGACCAGCGGCTCTCGCAGTTCATCCCGGTCGGGGTGGCCGACGAACAGGTGGAGAGGATCGGCCGTCTGCCGACCGGGCACGGGCTGCTGGGTGAGCTGATCCGCCACCCGGCGCCGCTGCGCCTGGCGGAGATCTCCGAGCACGGGTCCTCGTACGGCTTTCCGTCCGGCCATCCGCCGATGCACAGCTTTCTGGGGGTGCCGATCCGGGTCCGGGAGAAGGTGTTCGGCAATCTCTATCTGACCGAGAAGCGCGGCGGCGTCGAGTTCGACGCGGAGGACGAGTCGGTGCTGTCCACCCTCGCCGTGGCGGCGGGGGTCGCGATCGACAACGCCCGGCTCTACGCCCAGGCCCGGCTGCGCGAGCGGTGGCTGGCGGCCAGTGCCGAGATCACGGCCAGCCTGCTCTCGGGCAGCGGCGAGGCCGAGGTGCTCGACCTGCTGGTGGCGCGGGCGGCCGCGATCGCCCGCGCGGATCTCACCGTCGTCGCCCTGCCGGTACCCGACGCGGATGAGCTGGAGGTGCGGATCGCGGTGGGGCTCGACGCCGAGCAGCACGCCGGACTTCTCCTGCCGCTGTCGGGCTCGTTCATGGGAACGGCGGCCCGCACGGGCGAACCGGTGGTCAGCGCCGATGTGCGGCAGGATCCGCGGATCACCGTCGGACCGCCCCGGTGGGAGGGTCTGGGCCCGGCGATGGCCGTACCGATCGGGACGGCGGCGGGCGGGGTGCACGGAGTGCTGATGCTCGCCCGGGCGGCGGGGCAGCCGTCGTTCGAGGCGGGCGAGTCGGAGCCGCTCCTGGGTTTCGCCGGGCAGGCGGCGCTCGCGATGGAGCTGGCGGAGCGCCGTCGCGACTTCGAGCGGGTCGCCCTGCTGCAGGAGCGGGACCGGATCGCCCGCGACCTGCACGACCTGGCGATCCAGCGTCTGTTCGCCACCGGGATGACGTTGCAGGGGGCGACCCGGTTCATCAGTCACCCTGCGGCCGCCGACCGGGTCCTGCGCGCCATCGACGACCTCGACGAGACCGCCAAGACCATCCGCGCCACCATCTTCGGTCTGCGCGCCCGTGAGACGGGTCCCCGGGCCAGGGGGTTGCGCGCCCGGGCGGTGGAGGCCGTCGAGCGTGCGGGCACCGTGCTCGGCTTCACACCGGGCCTGCGGATGACCGGTCTGCTGGACGTCGCCGTGCCGAAGCCGATCGCGGACGAGGCGGTCGCCGTCCTGCAGGAGGCGCTGTCCAACGCCGCCAGGCATGCCCGCGCCGACAGCGTGCAGGTCTCGCTGGCGGCGGGCTCCGAGCTGGTGGTCACCGTGACGGACGACGGCGTGGGACTGCCGACGGGCGGCCGCCGCAGCGGACTGGCCAACCTCGCCGAGCGCGCCGAGGCTCTGGGCGGCACGTTCCGGGCGCGAGCGGGCCCGCACGGCGGTACGGAGCTCGTCTGGCGGGTCCCGCTGACCTCGGTCTAAGAGGCTCCGGCAGGCCGGGGCCGGTCGGGACCGGTGTCCAGGACGTCGGCCACCGACAGTCGCGGCGTGGCCGCCCCCTCGGCTCCGTAGCCGAGCCTGATCAGCAGCTGCACGAAACCCGGGCCCTGCCGTGGATCGCGGGCCTCCCAGCGCAGATAGGGCCACTCCATCGCCTGGTCCAGCAGTGAGGCCCTGATCCGGTGCACGGTCGCCAGCAGCAGGACGTCCTCGAGGGCCGTCCCCGCGCGCAGCCAGTCCACGGGCCGGTCGTACGCGGTCGCCAGGACGGCGATGCACGGCTCGGTCTCGAAGGCGGCGGCGGGCAGGTGCTCGGCGGGATGGATGGCCGAGTAGTCCCGCATCGGCATCCGTCCGGCCGAGTCCTGCGGGCCGAGAGCGGTCGCCGGGATTCCGTACGGCGGGGCGCCCGGCCCCTGGATCCAGCTCCGGCTCTCCGCGCTGCGCTCGGGGTCCGTGGTGCTGCGGCGCTCGGCCTCGGCGGTCAGGTGCAGAAGCCGGTCCCGCTCCTCGCCGGCCGGGAAGTGGAGCTGTACGTCCTGTGCCCGTGCGGCCTCCGCCAGCTCGTCCAGGACCGCGGGCGGCACCGGCGGGCCGGTGAACGGCGTCCGGGCGGAGTGCCGCCGCCAGATCGCCGCGAAGAGCTCGGCGGTACGGGCGGACGCCGCCACCGGGGACGGTCGGTCCAGCTCGATCACGGCCAGCAGGTCGGGCTCACCGGGGTCGGGCAGCAGCCGGACCTCGGGGTCCCGGCCGAGATAGCTGGCGGCCGTGCAGAGGTTGCGGACCGCCGCACCGACCGAGATGTGCAGGGCGCGCCCTTCGGGGTCGGCGGACGGCAGCGCACGCTCGCGGACGGCGTGCACCTCCAGGGTGGAGGTCTCCGGCCGCAGCCGGAAGCGCCAGGGCTGGCTGTTGTGGATGGACGGTGCGGCCACGGCGGCGGAGACCAGCTTCTCCAGCGCTGCGGCATCAAGGGCCATGGTGGGCATGGCGGTCTCCCTGGACGGTTCGGTCAGCCGGGGGTCGGTCCCCGTGAAGAGCGCAGGACCTCCAAGCGGTGCCGGTACTCGTCGGCGTCGATCTCGCCCCGGGCGAAGCGCTCGGCGAGCAGCTGCTCCGGTGAAGGCCGCTCCGGCGAGGGCCGCCCGGGGGGCGGGCCGGCGGACCAGGCCGTGGGCCGGTGCTGCGGGGCCCGGCCGAGGTAGCGGGCCAGTGCGACGACCCCGAAGATGATCAGCCCCCAGAAGATCAGCATGCTGATGGCCAGCAGACCGAAGCCCCAGCCGTCCATACCGTGGTCGTGCCAGTACATCATCGCGGGCTCCTGGCCTGGTGTGGTGGGGGCTGTCGCCCTCACAGCCCCACAGTGCCGCCTGCGGTCCCGTCAGCGCTTGGGCCGATCGGCTCAATCTGCCGAACCTGGCGGACCCCGGTGCCGTGGTCAGCTCTCGCCGTTGTCCGGCCAGCGGTGGCCGCGCCCGGACCACAACGGCTCCACCAGCTCCCAGGCGGGCTCCCAGGTGCGCTCGGCACGGCGGTCGAGCGCACGGCAGCGGACGGCATAGCCGACCCAGGCCGCCGATCCCAGACCGCTCAGCACACCGAGCCCGTAGATGCCCGCCGACACCGTCATCTCGATGTCGGCGCGCGGCGGCGGCGCCGGGACACCCCCGTCGTCGACCCAGAGCGGGACGGCCGTACCGGCCGCCGTACCGATCGGCACCTCGATCACGTCACTGGTCCGGCCGACCGGCGGGTAGGTCCAGGCGGCCCTGACCGGGCCCCGGCCATCGGCCTGGACCGGCTTGGCGGGCGCAGCGGCGAGGGTGGTCGCGGTCACCAGGTGGCGGTGCAGGGCGATCTGCCCCGCCGCGGTCCGCATGCCGTTCAGAAGTGCCAGGGAGACCACTGTGGCGATGACCAGGGAGAGAGCCAGGGCCAGCCACATACCGAGGAGCAGTCTGCTGCGTGCCCGGTCGACCGGGCGGCAGAGCGGGTTCGCCTCCCGGGCGAGGGCCCGCCGCAGATGGCAGGCGGGAGACGTGCGAGCGGCCGGCTGCCTGCGCGGTTCGGATGCGGCTGTCATGGCACGCCTCCTCGGTCCGGAGCTGCGGCCACCGGACGGTGCCGGCGGGTCTCACGATCCAGTGTGTCGGCGGGAACCGGCCCCCGACCAGGGGCCGGCCGGCCCTGTCGCGGGTTGCCGGGCCCCGGGGCGGGGCCTCACGGTGTGGGCGGGCATGGTCAGTCCGGCCGGACGATGACCACCGGGCAGGGCGCGTGCAGCGCGCACTGCTGGCTCACCGAGCCGAGCACGGTACGGGCGAAAGTGCCCCGGCCACGGCTGCCCACGACGAGGAGCTCGGCGCCCGCTGCGGCGTCCAGCAGGACCTGGGCCGGGTTGCCGAGCACCAGGTGTTCGCGTACCTCCACCGGCCGGTCCGCCCCGAGCACGTCCCGGAGTTCCCGGCCGAGCGCCTGGCGCGCGACGTCCTCGTCGAACGTGGAGTCGACCACGGGCGCCGACCACCCGTAGAGCGCCACCGGCTCCCACGCGGCCACCGCGTCCACCGTCGCCCCGGTCAACTCCGCCTGGCCGACCGCCCATCGCAGCGCGGCGTACGACGGGGGCGAACCGTCGACGCCGACCACGATGCGGGCAGCAGAGTCGTTCCCGGCCACACCGATCACCTCGCTCCGTCTCCGTCTCCTCCACGCTGCGCTTGTCCCGCCGGATCCGCCAGCAGTGCCCGTCGCTCCGGTGGGGCCGCTCGGCCCTGTCGCCCGGGTCGGACGCCTCCGTACAGTACGAAAAGGACCGACATCCGACCGCCGGCCCGCTGGCCCGCACACCGGTGGAGGAACGATGACAGCCACCAGCGAACGCTGTCCGATCGTGCTCGGCGTCGACGCTCTCGACCCGAGTCCGCTCGCGACGTCCTGGGCCGCCGACGAAGCCGCCCGGCGGGACCTGCCGTTGCGCCTGGTCCACGCCGTACCGGCGATGATCCGGGACATCAGGGGTCTGGAGCAGTCCAGGTACCACGCCGAGCTCCGGCGCAACGGCGACCGGCTGCTCGACGAGGCCGTGCTGCTCGCCCGTGAGCGACACCCGCGCCTGGAGGTGTCCACCGCCGTCCTGGACGGGAGTCCGGGGCATGCGCTGATCCGGGAGTCCGCACATGCCGAGCTCGTGGTGCTCGGCTCGCGGCGGCTCTCCCGGGCCGAGGAAGTGCTCAGTGCCTACTCGGTGGCCGTCCCGGTGAGCGCCCAGGCCCTCTGTCCGGTGGTGGTGGTCCACGGCCCGGAGCACATCACCCAGGAGTCGCCCTATCTGGTGGTCGGGGTGGACGGCAGCGCTTCGTCCACCGCCGCGGTGGACTTCGCCTTCGACGCCGCCGCCCTGCGCAGCGCGGACCTGCGGGCCATCTGGGTCTGGCAGCCGCCGCTGATCGTGCCCGTCGACGAGCAGGCCGCCCTCAAGGAGGTCCGGCGCATGCTGTACGAGACCACGGCGGGGCGCTCCGGCAGCTACCCGGACGTCGTGCTGACCCACGAGGTGGTGTCCGGGCATCCGGTGGACGAGTTGGGCAAGGCCGCCGACCACGCGCTGGCCGTGGTGGTCGGCCGCCGGGGCCGGGGCGGGTTCACCGGTATGCGACTCGGCTCCGTCCCGCACGGGCTGCTGCACCACGCCCACTGCCCGGTCGTCGTCGTTCCCACGTCGGCACACGGCCGTGTACTCACGTGACGCTCATGTGACGGGCCGCGGCCCGGGCGGCGGGTCTTCCGCGGACGGTGGCCGTAGTGTCGCTCTGCGCCCGGTCGCCTCGCCTGGCCAACTCGCCACCCACGGAAGCGTTCCGGTCCATGACGGACCGATCCGCACGACCATCGCCCGGCCGTCGCCAGCTTTTTGACGACCCGTCAATGCGCGACAGGCCCGGGCGCCCGCTCGTCGCTACTTCGACTGCGCCTGCGGCTGCGCGTAGGCGTTCAGGACCTTGGCGCCGTTGACGCAGGTCGCCGGCAGGTCCCGCTCGGTGTACGGCGGGGACTGGCAGACCCAACCCAGTACCTTGACCGGGCCGCCGCCGCCGTTGCCCGGCGCCAGACCGGCGCTCAGGTAGGAGTAGTACAGCGAGAGGACGTTCCGGGCGTCGTGGCAACTCGCCGGGCCGTGCTGGACTTTGACCACGGCGGGGAGGCCGGCGGCGGTGGTCAGGGTGCCGCAGGTTCCGTTCGCCTGAGCCTGCGCCGGAGCGCCGGACGCGGCGATGCCGAACGTGAGCAGAGCGGCACCGGCTGCCAGTAGCCCGGGGCGAACCAACGACTTCCAAGTTCCTGATGAGGCATTCATGGGCTGAACTCCTTAATCGAAGTCGGCCGTCCGGCGGGCACTCGGGCCACCCGGGAAGATCTTGGAGACTCCATCGTAGAGCGCAACGGCATCATCGGCGCGGAGAGCATGGTCCGCACCGTCCCCGCAGGCACGGCCGGGATCCACCGCTGCACCGGCGGCGAGCCGTCGGCGGAGCACTCCAGGATGGTCCGATTTATCCTGAAAGACGCTGGCCATTACCGGCGCCCACCACTTCGGTGGGTGCTGCAGCCCGACCTCCGTGTCACCCTCAGCGCCGCGTCCGCCCCAGCCCGACTCCGGCCGACACCACCGTCCGCGCTGGTCGCCTGGTACGCCTCCTTCGCCACGGTCACCAACAGCACCTGGAAACGGACGGCACTGCCGGTCTGGCCACTCGGCTGACCCTCGGGCAGACCCGTCCCCCGCGCGGTCCTGGACGATCCCGACGAGCAGAGGCAAGGCGAGGAGAGGCGATGAGTGAGGAGACGCTGTCGAATCTGTCGCACGAGGACCGTCGCTTCCCCCCGCCCACGGAGCTCGTGGCGACGGCCAACGTCACCGCGGCGACCGTACGCGCCGCACGGGAGGACCCGCTGGCCTTCTGGGAGGAGCAGGCCCGTCGGCTGACCTGGGCCCAGCCCTGGAGCCGGGTACTGGACTGGACCGAGGCGCCGTTCGCCCGCTGGTTCGTGGACGGCCGCCTCAACGTCGCCTACAACTGCGTGGACCGGCATGTGGAGGCCGGCCGAGGGTCGAGGGTGGCCTTCCACTGGGAGGGAGAGCCCGGCGACACCCGTACGGTCACCTACGCAGAGCTCAAGGACACGGTCTGCCGGGCGGCGAACGCACTGATCGAACTCGGTGTCCGGGAGGGGGACCGGGTCGCGATCTACATGCCGATGATTCCCGAGACCGCCGTCGCGATGCTGGCCTGTGCCCGGATCGGGGCACCGCACACCGTGGTCTTCGGCGGCTTCTCGGCCGACGCGCTCAAGGGGCGGATCCTCGACTGCGACGCGCGGGTCGTGATCACCGCCGACGGCGGCTACCGCAAGGGCGCCGCCTCGGCTCTCAAACCGGCCGTGGACCAGGCCGTGGCGGACTGCCCGGACGTACGCAGCGTCATCGTCGTCCGCCGCACCGGCCAGCAGGTGCCGTTCACCGAGGGCCGGGACGTCTGGTGGCACGACCTGGTGGACCGTCAGTCACCGGAACACCGGGCCCAACCCTTCGACTCCGAGCACCCCCTGTACATCATGTACACCTCGGGGACCACGGCACAGCCCAAGGGCATCCTGCACACCTCGGGCGGCTATCTGACCCAGGTCGCCTGGACGCACTGGGCCGTGTTCGACCTCAAACCCGAGCGGGACGTCTTCTGGACGGCTGCCGACATCGGCTGGGTCACCGGCCACTCGTACATCGTCTACGGGCCGCTGGCCAACGGCGCCACCTCGGTCATGTACGAGGGCACCCCCGACACTCCGCACCAGGGTCGCTGGTGGGAGATCGTCCAGCGGTACGGGGTCACCGTGCTCTACTGCGCCCCCACCGCGATCCGCACCTTCATGAAGTGGGGTGCGCAGATCCCGGCGCGCTACGACCTCTCCACCCTCCGGATCATCGGCTCGGTCGGCGAACCGATCAATCCCGAAGCCTGGATCTGGTACCGGCACACCATCGGCGGCGACCGCTGCCCGGTGGTGGACACCTGGTGGCAGACCGAGACCGGGGCGCAGCTGCTCAGCCCGCTGCCGGGGGTGAGCGAGTGCAAACCGGGCTCGGCGCTCGGCCCGCTGCCCGGCGTCAGCGCCGAGGTGGTGGACGACTCCGGGGCGCCGGTACCCAACGGCGCGGGCGGCTACCTGGTCCTGACCGAGCCGTGGCCGGCCATGCTCCGCACCATCTGGGGCGACCGGCAGCGCTACATCGACACCTACTGGTCGCGTTTCCCCGGCAGTTACTTCGCCGGGGACGGCGCCAAGAAGGACGAGGACGGCGACATCTGGCTGCTCGGCCGGGTGGACGACGTCATGAACGTCTCCGGTCACCGGATCTCCACCACCGAGGTGGAGTCGGCACTGGTCTCCCACCCCAGGGTGGCCGAGGCGGCGGTCGTGGGCGCGACGGACGCCACCACCGGGCAGGGCATCGTCGCGTTCGTCATCCTGCGCAGCGCCACCCGGGACGACGCCGCTCAGGACGGCGAGTCCGCCGAGGAACTCGTCCGGGAACTCCGGGCCCACGTGACCAGGGAGATCGGCCCGATCGCCCGGCCACGGGAGATCATGGTGGTCCCCGAACTGCCGAAGACCCGGTCGGGGAAGATCATGCGCCGTCTGCTGAGGGACGTGGCCGAGCACCGCGAGCTCGGGGACGTCACCACCCTCACCGACAGCTCGGTCATGCAGCTGATCAGGGAGAGACTGCCCGCCGCCACCGAGGACTGAGCGCCTCGGGCGGCCGGCCGGCAGCCGGCTGCACGAGACCGCCTCCTTCGGCCCGCCGGTCGAGGACGAGCAGCTCTTCCGGGTGGTCGACGCCCTCGACGAGATCGCGCAGGAGACCGGCCGGACCGTCCCGCAGATCGCGATCAACTGGCTGCTGCGGCGCCCGACGGTGTCCTCGGTCATCATCGGCGCCCGCAACGAGGAGCAGCTGCGGCAGAACCTCGGCGCCGTGGGCTGGAGTCTGACGCCCGACCAGGTCGCGCGCCTCGACTCGGCGAGCAGCCGCACGGCGCCCTACCCACACTTCCCCTACCAGCGGCAGGAGGGCTTCACACGGCTGAACCCGTCGATCCTCGGCTGAACCGCCCGCCCCGGAACGCCGCCCCGCCGAGCGCCCGCTCAGTCCCCGTGCGTCGGGCGGTGCGGGCGGTGGCCGTGCTCCTGGTGCGGGAAGTGCTGCACGGCGCCGGGCAGAGTCGGCGCCGGAAGAGTGGCCACCTCCCGCTCGGCCAGCGCCAGTTGGGCCGCGGTGTCGGGCAGCCTCGGCGCCCGGCCGACGCGGCGGTGGAACCGGAAGGCCGAGGTGAGATCCCCGAAGGCCTCCCGGCGCCAGTCGCTGATGTTGGCCGCCCGGACACCGGTGAAGCACTCCAGGAACTGCAGCACCGAGGTGTGGTCGAACGCCTCGGAGGCGACCCAACCACCCACCGTCCAGGGCGAGATGATGATGCACGGCACCCGGAATCCACCGCCGATCGGCAGACCGCCGACGAACTCGCCCGGCGTTCCCGCCTCCGGCACCGGCGGCGCGACATGGTCGAACAGCCCGTCGTTCTCGTCGTAGTTGAGGATGAATGCGGTCTTCGCCCAGACCTTCGGGTTCGAGGCGACCGCCTCGATCTTGGAGGCGACGTAGTCCGCACCGGCGGCCGGCAGGTAGTCCGGGTGCTCGGACTGGTAACTGGTCGGCAGGATCCAGGAGACGGCGGGCAACCGGTCGTTGCGGGCGTCCTCCTCGAAGGTCCCGGCCGGTCGCGCGGTCATGCCCTTTTCGTAGAGCGGGTCACCGGGCTTGGCCCGCTGGAAGTTCCGGAAGAGCGACAGCACGTCGGTGCCGTAGTTGTCGGACTCCTGGTACACCTGCCAGCTGACCCCGGCCCACTCCAGCTGCTCGGCGTAGGTCGTCCAGGTCAGCGGCTTGGGGGCGGAGTTCTGGATGATCGGGCCGCCGTGGGTGCCGGCGGCGTCTACCGAACCCGTCATCCAGTACAGCCGGTTCGGCCAGGTCGGCCCCTGCACGGAGCAGAAGTAGTTGTCGCAGATGGTGAAGGCCTCGGCCAGGGCGAACTGGAACGGTATGTCGTCGCGGGTGTAGTACCCCATCACATACGGGCCGTTGACGCCGTCCGCCGCCCGGTGCGCGGGCAGCCACTGGTCCATCTTCCCGCCGTTCCAGGCCCGGTGCTGCACCGACCAGGCGTGGCTGGTGGACGGAATCGCCTGCGCGCTGGTGGTGCGGGTGTCCAGGTGGAACGGCAGCAGGTAGCCGTCCGGGTTCACCCTGTCGGGCTGGTAGAAGACCGAGCGGCCGTTGTCGAGGCGCAGGGCGTCCGGGTCCGCGAAGCCGCGGACGCCCGCCAGCGTCCCGAAGTAGTGGTCGAAGGAACGGTTCTCCTGCATCAGCAGGACCACGTGCTCGATGTCCCTCATCGAACCGTGCTGCGGCACCCCGGCCGCCACCGCCTGCTGAACACTCGGCGGCAGCAGGCTCATCGCCGCCGCCCCGCCCACAACCGAGGCCACCGAACCCAGCAGCCTGCGTCGGGTCATCCCGGTCATCGGATCCTCCCTCTCTGTCACTTTCACACAGTGTTCCGAGGTGTGGCTGCGCCAGACCGATATGACTCTGCCGCACGGGTGGTCCACCGTGCGGGTGGTGACGGATGAACAGTCGGCCAATGTCAGGGACTTGTCACAGCGGCGGCCGACCGGGCCCCGGTCGAAGCACCTGGCGCCGGTCCGACTGTCAGTTCTGCGCGGCGCGGCGACAGGCGTTCGCGGCGATGCCCACACCCGCCGACGGTCGCCGAGTGTACACGAATGGCTGCCGTGCGCAATCATGCGCGCACTCAAATGGCCTAGCCCGGCTTTCCCCGGCGAACCCGCAGCGGGAGGACGTTCACTCCCGCCCGGCGCCCGCCCCTGTCGCAAGCGGCGGCCGGGTGGTGAACAGTAAGAGGAAAGGAACGGTCCCGGCAGGAGGGACCGTCCAGAAGAGAGGCAGCCGCGGTGTCCGACGGCCGGCGGTGGCAGACCGCGCCGCTCGCACCTTCGAGCTTCAGGTGGATGGTGCTGGGCGGGTCACTGCTGACGGCTGCCATCGTCGCGGTGGATCTGGCGACCGGGCCGAAATCGACCTTCTCACCCGTGCTGACGGCGGTGCCCGTGCTGGCCGGGGTGGGCACCCGCCGGGCGCTGGTGCCACTGTTCGCCGGCCTGCTCACCGCCGCCGTGGTCGTGCTCCTGGTCTTCCTCAACCCTCAGGTGCCCGAGATCGTCCATGCGACAGCCGCCGCCGCGGTCCTCGCCGTCGCCCTCATCAGCAGTGCGAACGTCTCGCTGGTGGCCATGCGCGAGCGGGAGCTCGTCCAGGTGCGTACCGTGTCCGAAACCGCCCAGCGGGCGCTGCTCCGGCCGGTACCGGACCGGGTCGGCACGCTGCGGATCGCCGTACGGTATCTCGCGGCGGCCGCCGAGGCCCGGATCGGCGGCGACCTCTACGAGGTGGTCCGCACCGCGCAGGGGATCCGCCTGCTGCTGGGCGACGTCCGCGGCAAGGGGCTGACGGCCGTGGAGACGGCGGCCGACGTGCTCGGGGTGTTCCGCGAGGCCGCGCTGGCCGAACCCGATCTGGCCGAGGTCGCCGTCCGGCTGGACTCGGCGCTGAACCGGCGCCTGACCGCCGAGGACTTCGTCACGGCGGTGCTGCTCGACGTACCCGAGACAACGGGCCCGGCACTGGTGGTCAACTGCGGTCACCCACCGCCGCTGCTGGCGACGGCCACCGGTGTCAGCGAGGTGCAGCCGCCCGGCTACGCTCCGCCACTGGGTCTGCTGGGCATGTCCGGCCAAGGACGCTACTCCGCGGGCAGTCTGTGGCTCGGTGAAGGTGATCTGCTGCTCCTCTACACCGACGGTGTCTCCGAGGCGCGCGACAACAGCGGCCGGTTCTACCCGCTGGCCGAGCGCCTGGCCCACCTGAACGGGCACGACCCGGGAACCGTGCTGGACCATCTCGTCGCGGACGTCCGCGCCTACGTCGACGGCGGCCTCGGTGACGACGCGGCGCTGCTGGCGATCCGCCGGGTGCGCTGAACAGCGCTCCGTTCCACTGCCACCGCTGCGGTACCTGACACCGCGACGGCACGCTGCGCCCGCCCGAGCCCGGCAGCGTGGATCGGACGGTATGTCAGTGGCCCGTGCCAGACCGGCTCGGATCGGGGAGCGCACTGGCGTGACCTGCGGAGCAGCACCCCCGACATGGACCCGTCGAAGGAGCACACACTCATGCTCAGCACTGACTTTGTGACCGGCGCACCCAACTCGGTCCCGCGCACACATAGGTGGCCGTCCGGCTGAAGTTTGGAGAGCCGCCAGCACTCGCTGACCGTCGGCCACACTGCACGATGTCCGGCCTTTCCGAGGTGTTCCGTCTTCACGACTGACGGCTGACGGCTGACGACTGACGGCTGACGACTGACGGCTTGCGACAGAGACGACCATGCTCGGAAACCGGGTGCCGGGGATCGCCGGTGACGGTGATCCGCCGTCTCACTCGTACGGGGGAGGCACCCCCTCGGAACGGGCCGCGACTCCCCCGCGCCGGGGACAGGCGTCCGGGATCCATCCCTCACAGAACACTTCTCCCACAGATTATGTCGGCAGCAGATGTAATATGGGGACGTGACCGTCCGAGCACCCCGCTCGGCACGGCACCCCGGCGCGAACACGTCGCGGACAGCAGCCCTGGGGGACGTCGCCATGCCGGTACGCGGCCATCGGACCCACCGCCCGCCGGTCCCGCCACTGCGGATTCCCGCCCTGCTGACCACCGAGCGGGCCCGGCCCGACCGCATCCGCGAGCACCCGCGCGCCTGGCGCCTGGCCGTCGCCACCGTCTGCTTCGGCGCCTTCATGGGCCAGCTCGACGCCAGCATCGTCACCCTCACCTACCAGCCGCTGCGCACCGAGTTCCACACCGCGCTCGCCGCCGTCCAGTGGGTGTCCCTCGCCTACCTGCTCACCCTTGTCGCACTGCTCGTGCCCGTCGGCCGCCTCTCCGACGTCCACGGCCGCAAGCTCCTCTACCTCTACGGCTTCGCGGTCTTCACCCTCGCCTCCGCGGCCTGCGGACTGGCGCCCGGCCTGGGGGCGCTCGTCGCCTTCCGGGTCGTCCAGGCCGTCGGCGCAGCCCTCATGCAGGCCAACAGCGTCGCCCTGGTCACCACCAGCGCACCGCCGGGCAGGATGCGCGCCGCCCTCGGCATCCAGGCCGCCGGGCAGGCCCTCGGCCTCGCCCTCGGGCCGACCGTCGGCGGTGCCCTGGTCTCCGCCCTCGGCTGGCGCTGGGTCTTCGGGGTCAACGTCCCCATCGGAATCGCGGCCCTCGTCGCCGGCCACTACCTGCTGCCCCGCACCCGCCGGCGCCACGGCGCCTCCCGCATCGACATCCCGGGCGTCCTGCTCCTCGGCGCCTCCACCACCTCGGCACTGCTCGCCCTCTCGGTGGTCTCGGGGCTCGGCCTGCCCGTCCGGAGCGCACTCGTCCTCGCCGTCGCGGCCGTCGTGTCCGGCTGGGCCTTCACCCGGCGCCAGAGCCGATGTCCCGATCCGCTCATCGACCTCGCCCTGCTGCGCACCGGCCGCATCGGTCCCGGGCTGCTCGCCGGACTGTGCGGCTACCTCGTCCTGTTCGGGCCCCTCGTCCTCGTACCGGTCGAACTCGCCCGGCACGGCGCCCCCGTGCTGATCACCGGCCTTGTCCTCACCGCTCTTCCGGTCGGCTTCGCGCTGGCCGCGACCACCGCCGACCGGTTCCTGCCGACCGGCTGGAGCGACTCCGTCCGCAGCCGCACCGGTGCGATCGGCTGCCTCGCCGCCCTCGTACTGCTCGCCCTGCTGCCACCGGACGCGGGCACGATGCCCTACCCGCTGGCGCTGCTGGGGCTGGCGCTCGGCGTGTTCGTTCCCGCCAACAACACCCTGGTCATGAAGGCCGTCCCGGCCTCCTCCGCCGGTACGGGCGGAGGCATGGTCAATATGACCCGGGGGCTCGGCACCGCCGTCGGGGTCGCCACCGTCACCCTCGCCCTCCACCTCGCCCCCGGCGACGCCGGAGACCTCGCCGCCACCACCGTCCTGGCCGCGTTCGCCGCTCTCGCCCTCGCCACCACCCTCCCTCACCGTCGGCCCGCCCCCGGAGCCTGACCGCCGGCATCGAACCGACCCGGGTCGGACGGGAGCCCGGACGGCGTGGGCCCTGTCGAACCGTCCGACAGGGCCCACGTCCGGACCTGGGCCACCGGAGCGGTGGCCCAGGGGGTGGTTCAGCGCGCGAGTTCGCGAGCCAGCTGTTGCAGTGCCTGCACCATGCGCAGTGCCTCCCTGGGCCAGCGCAGCCGGTTGGACCACTGCTCCGGGGCGGGCCTTACCGCCTGATGGATGTCGAAGCTCACCTCGTCACGGACAGCCTCTCCGGCCAGGATCCTGGCGACCATGTGGGAGCTGACCGCACCGAACATCAGGGCGGCGTAGACCACTTGGGGAACGCTGTACTCGGGGTTCTGCATGTTGGGGCTCACGTCGGCGAGCATCTCGGCCGGGATCCTGCGCAGTGGGATCAGCCGCATGATCAGTTGCCATGCGCCGAGCCGGTCGAGGTCCCGCTCGATGATCCGACCGTCGAACGGCCTGGTGAGCTTCCGGTAGTCGTAGCACTGGAGGTACTGCACACCGGCCATGTCCCACCCGGTCAGCAGGGGCAGCCTGCGCTCCAGGGCCTTCTGGTGCAGCAGGAACTTCGCCTCCAGGCCGGACATCGTCGTCACGTCGACGCCGTCGATGACGACCTGGCACGATGCGGTCAGTTCGTCGACGCAGTCGGCGGTGACCCCGTCGGCGAACACCTTGACCTCGGCCTTGGGGTTGATCCCCAGGACCCGGTCCGCCGCGACCTCGGCCTTGTTCCTGCCGATGTCCTCGACGGTCGCCTGTTGACGGTTGAGGTTGTTGAGCTCGAAGGTGCCCGGCTCCGCCAGCAGGAAGCGCTGGACACCGAGCCTGGCGAGCGGCTGGACGGCCGCACCGCCGATGGATCCGCAACCCGCCACGAGTACGGTGGCCCGGCGGAGTGCCTCCTGCTGGCGCCGACTGACGATTCCGAGATTGCGCTGCGTCAACTCATCGTAGTAGTCGGATCGTTCGACTTCCTGTCGCCGGTCGGCGTCCTGGATGGGCGTCATGGCTGAGTCGCTTCCTTCCGTCGCCGTGCGAGCTGTTCGACGAGCGCGTGAGCGTTTCTGGTGCCTCGGGCCTCGGTCAGATAGGTCTCGATGGTGTCCATGTCGGCCCGGAAGCCCTCCGGGAGGCGGCCCACGAAGGGTTTGGCGATCGTGTCCTGCTCGTAGATCGGCCACATGAGCTCGGACCTGGGCAGGCTCGGCGAGGTGCCGTCGACGACGGTCAGATCGAGTCCCATGAGGGTCAGATGACGGATGGCCACCTCCTCCTTGGCATCGCCGACAGCCAGCATCCGGCGCTGCGGACCGCCCAGTGCGAGCAGCGACCTCCCGAATCCCAGCACGATGTGCCAGGGGACGAGCGAGGCCAGGGCTCCCGGCGGCATGCTCTGGTCCCGGAGGAACCGCTTGACCTCGAACGCGTGGTGCGTGTGGAGTTCCGGGGCCGCGTAAGGGCCGAGCAGATCTATGCGGTGTGCGAGTTCGGTCGCCAGCCTCGGCCGGCCGGGTGCGTCGAGCGGCAGCGGCTCGGGATCGTAGGAGCCGGAGAGTCCGACATAGCCGAGAATCCTGCCGCTCTCCGCCGAGAGGGTGACGATGTGCACGTCCTCCACGCCGTGCGCCGGCCGGAACGGCTCGTGGAAGAGGGCGGCCCGCTGCACCAGCGAGGGGCAGATCCAGCCCAGGCGCAGATACTGGGCCAGTCGGAAGCCGAGTATTCCCCGGAGGTAACGGAGCGGCAGTTGTGAATCCCGGACGGCGAGAGTGACAAGCCCGTCGCCGTGATCGTGGTGGTGCAGGGGTTCCCCCCGGACCGCCTCCAGGAGCCCCGGGTAGTGCAGCCTCTCGTGGAGGCGGAGGATCGAGGCGGTGTATCTCCCGGCAACTGCCGTGGGCTGGTCGGCCGTTAAGGTTCTGGTCATTCCGCCTCGCTGACGCGGTAGAGGCAGTCCGTGATGGCCAGGGCGAGGACCTCGGGCGTGCCCTCGTAGATGCGGGCGCCGTAGGAGTCGCGCAGCATCTTCTCCACCCCGTACTCACGCAGGTAGCCACGGGCGCCGATGAGGGAGACGGCGGTGTCGGCGACCTCGATCGCCACCCGGTCGGCGAAGAGCTTGGCCACCGCGGGCTCGTACTCGGGCGCGGGCAGCTGGTTGTCCACCTTGTTGGCGGCGTACATGTAGAGCATCCGGGAGGCGTCGATCTTGGAGGCCATCTCGGCGATCTTCTGCGCACTGAACTGGTGCTTGTACAGCAGCTGGCCGCCCTGGACCCGCTCGCCGCACCACTTCAGCGCCTTGTCCAGGGCGCCCTGGGCGACCCCGGTGGAGATGCCGGCCACCGACGCCCGCGCCATGTTGCTCTGCGCGATGTTGATCGCCATGCCGTTGAGCTCTCCGCCGATCACGTTCTCCACCGGAACGATGACGTTCTCGAAGGTCAACTCGCTGCCGAGGCAGGCCCGGTAGCCCATCTTGTCGGCGACGGGACCGCGGGTCACGCCGGGCTGGTCGAGGTCGACGATGAAGGAGGTGAGCCCGGTGGCCCCCTCGTGGCCCTCCATGTTGGCGAACACCGAGGCGAACGTCGCGAACTTGGCGTTGGTGATGAACTTCTTGCTGCCGTTCAGGACGTAGTGGTCGCCCTCACGCCTGGCACTCATCACGTTGACGGCGTGCCTGGCGTTCTCCGGGATGATCAGGTCACAGCCCGCCTCGTCCTCGGTCACCGCGTTGCAGGCCAGGATCGGCTCGTCACCGGCGAACAGGGGCAGGTAGCGGGCCTGGAGCTGAGGGTCGCCCGAGTAGAGGATCGGCGTCTGGCCCAGCATGGTGGCGCCGAAGATGAGTGCGGTGCCGGGGCAGGCCGCCGCGACCTGCTCCATGGCGACGGAGATGCCCAGCATGCCGAGGCCCAGGCCACCGTACTGCTTCGGCACCGCGACCCGGGTGAGCCCGAGGGCGTGGCCCTGTTTGACCAGGTCCCAGTCGAAGTCCGCCGCAGGTGCCTGGTCGAGCTGCTGCGCCCTGGGCAGCACGACCTCCTGCGCGAACTCCCGTACGGTCTCCTTGAACCGCTGGATTTCGGGCGGCAGCACGTCGAAGTTGAGTTCGAACGAAGGGGCGGTGATGGTCACGATTCTCCTTGGTCGAGCGGCTTCACGGTTGTGAGACGTTCCGTCAGATGTCTTGCGGATGTCAGGAATTCAGGCGCCGACGGCGGTGACGATCGCGGGGTAGCGCTCGAAGGCCGGGGCGAGGATCGGCATCAGCTCGAGCACCTTCGCGACCTTGCCGAAGATCCTCAGCCGGCCGGACGTGATCGCGGCCGGGAAACTCGTCCGCCCCAGCCAGAGCTCATGGGCGGTGGCTGCGGTGGACTTGATGGTGAGCGTCGCGTACTCCGGGGCCCCGTCACCCACGACGGCCCCCTCGGCCGAGACGAAGATCCGCAGATCCGGCCTGCTGTGCTCCATGAGAAGGCTGATACCGCTGTCGCGCAGCCCGGCCGTGAAACGGTCGTCCTGCGCGAGCTCGGTGAAAAGCCGGCCCAGGGTCTCGGTCGTCGAATTCCCAATGGCTTCGATGGACATATCACTCCTCGGACGCGTGACGCATTGGCCAATGATGAGTGAAAGGCTTGCCCGGGGCGCGCTCTTCGGATTTCCACACACTGTTCGACGCCCAGGAGAATGGAAACCAGGCACGCCGAGAATCTCGAACGTCTGCCAACTCCGGATCAGTGATGCTTCCTGGGAAATCCCACCACGAAAGCTTCCGGACGGCCTTCTTCGAGTCATCCCGCATCGCCTTCGACGGCAACGTGGAGACGGCTGCCAGCCCCCCGCCAGCCCTTCGGAATCGACCTTAGGTGCGTACGCATCTAAGCGTCAAGCTTGAAATCTTGCGCAGTTCGACCTGTATTACACCTTTTGTTCGGCCACCGAAGCGTCCCATTTTACCGAAATCTCCGCCAATGATCGGCTTCGGCAGCCAGGCGGCAGAACACGTGACCTGACTCACGGCAAGTCGGCGACGATCCAGCGGTTTGAGGAAGTCGAGAACGGGAGAGGTGCCACAAACGCGGTTCCGACCCGCGAGATCCCCTTGGCAGTGCCGACCGAGTCGTCGGCCGAACGGGAAGTGAAAGCCATATGACCGAAATTCACGAACTCTCCGCACTTGAACAGGCCGCAGCTGTGCGTAAGCGAGAGGTATCACCCCGTGAACTCACCGAGCACTATCTGGACCGAATAGCCGGTCTTGACCACGAGGTGGGGGCCTATCTGACGGTGGTACCCGAACTCGCGCGCGCTCAGGCCGCTGCCGCCGAAACGGCACTGCGCGACGACACCTGCTCGTCCCCGTTACTCGGGGTGCCCGTCCCGGTCAAGGACCTCACCGCGGTGGAGGGGGTGCGCTGCACCTTCGGCTCCCTGGCCTACGCCGAGCATGTGGCCTCATGGGACGACCATGTCGTGACCAGGCTCCGGGAGGCCGGCACGATCATGCTGGGCAAGACCAACACCCCGGAGTTCGCACTGCCCTGCTACACCGAGAACCGCCTGGCGCCCCCCACCCGGAACCCGTGGGACCCGACCCGCTCCCCCGGAGGATCCAGCGGTGGCTCCGCCGCAGCGGTGGCCGCCGGCCTTGCCCCGATCGCCCACGGCACCGACGCGGGCGGGTCGATCCGGATCCCCGCGTCCGCCTGCGGCCTTGTCGGCATCAAGCCGAGCCGGGGCCGCGTCAGCAACGGGCCCTCGGCGGACGTGGCCGGACTCTCGGTCCACGGCCCGCTGGCCCGTACGGTCGCCGACGCCGCCGCACTCCTCGACGTCATGAGCGGCCCGGCGCCGGGCGACAGTCGGACCGCCCTGGCACTGCCCGCCGGTGAGACCTTCCTCGAACACGCACGGCGCGAGCCGGGCTCGCTGCGAGTGGCCGCCATGCTGCAGCCCATGGTCCCCGGGGTGGCACCCCACCCGGACTGCACCGACGGCTACCGGCGGACCGCCCTCCTGCTCGATGCCCTCGGTCACCGGGTGACCGAACTCGACGCACCGTCGGATCCGCTGCTGGTGGAGGCGTTCTCCGACGTCCTCGCCGTGCTGTCGGCCCTGCCGTCCGTGCCGGACGAGAGCGTGTTGATGCCCTTCACCCGGTCCCTCAGGGCCGGTGCCGCGAGCGTCCCGGGTGCCCGGTTCGCCCAGGCCGTGAGTCTGTTCCACGAAGCCGGGCAGCGGTTGGCCGACACGCTGTTCGCCGAGTACGACGTGATCCTCTCGCCGACCCTCGGTCAGCTGCCCGGCCTCATCGGGGCACTGCGCGACGACGGCGATCCGACGGCCGAGTTCGCGGCCATGGCCGCGTTCATGCCGTACACACCGCTGGCCAACATCACCGGCCTGCCGAGCGTCAACGTCCCGCTGCACTGGAACTCCGAGGGGCTGCCCGTCGGTTCCATGCTGACCGCACGGCACGGCGCGGAGCCGCTCCTCATCTCGCTGGCCGCACAGCTGGAGGCGGCGCAGCCGTGGTCCGGGCGACGGCCGGCACTCTGGTAGTCCGATTCGTCCGGGGCCGAGGGCCAGCGCCCTCGGCCCCGGCCGGTCCGTGACAGTTAGGTGCCTGCGCGTGCACCTATCGAGCCGCTACGATAGGGGCATGCCGAGAAGCGGAATCCTCCAGGCCTGGTGGGGCCTCAGCCAGGCCCATCACCACATCAGCGACCACATGGACCGGGCCCTGACGAAGACTCACGGGCTCTCCATCAGCTGGTTCGAGGTCCTGGAAGTCCTCGCCCGCCAGTCCGAGCCCATCCGCGTGTCGGATCTCTCGCAGCAGGTGACACTCAGTCCCTCACGCACCTGCCGGGTCCTGCATGCTCTGGAGGAGCGGGGCGTGGTCACCCGTACCTCCTCCCCCACGGATGCGCGCTCCACCGAGGTCCTGCTGACCGACAAGGGCGGCGAGCTGCACGCGCAGGCCCTGGCCGCGGTCCAGGACGCTCTGGCCCAGACCGTGTTGAGCAGGCTGAGTGCCGAGGAGATCGCCGGCATGGCCGCTCTCCGGGGCCTGATCGGCCCGGCTGGTGCCGCTCCGGCAGCCACAGCGGTCTGAGGCCACGTCGAGCGGCGCGCCTGCGGCCACGAGCGGTGGGCAGGCGCGCCGGCTGACGCGGGATCTCGGCGCGGCTTTGACCGACCGCTGTTACACGGGTGCGGGGCCCGGAGCGGGGACGACGAGTGCGCGCAGCGCCTTTTTGTCGATCTTCCCGACGGTGGTCCAGGGAAGTGCGTCGAGCACCGAGATGTCCCTCGGCCGGTAGAGCTCGCCGAGTTCCTCCGCGACCCGGGCGCGCACCGTGTCACGGTCGATGGGGGCCTCGCCGTTCGCGACCAGGAACACGTGCACGGCCTCGCCGTACAGGTCGTCGGGGACTCCGACGGCCGCCGCCTCGGCCACGCCCGGCAGCGTGACCAGGAAGTCGTCGAGCAGCCGGGAGTAGACGTTGGAGGACGTCCGGCCGGTCACGATCACGTCCTTGGCGCGGTCCACGAGGTAGAGGTAGCCCTCGCGGTCCTGGTAGGCCAGATCGCCCGTACCCAGCCATCCGTCGCGCAGTGCCTGGCGGGTGCCCTCCGGGTCGCCCCAGTACTCGCTCATCACGACTCCCCCGCGCACGTGGAGTTCACCGACCTCGCCGCCTGGCGTCACCGTGCCGTCGGCGTTGCGCAGTTCCACGTCGAGGCCGGGGCCGGGTCGGCCGCAGCTGCGCAGCCAGTGGGGCTTGCCGAGGTCGTGCTCGGCCGGCAGCAGCGCGGTGATGCCCGGCGCTTCGCTCGTCCCGTAGATCTGGTGCAGCACCGGGCCGAATCGCTCGATCGCCTGCCGAAGCCGCGCCGGGGCGGCCGCCGCACCGGTGTAGAACAGCCGCTTGAGGGCGGGGAATCCGTCCGCCGGGCAGTCGGGGTGGTCCAGGATCTCGTAGAGCATCGGCGGGGTCAGCAGCAGGCCGGTGATCCGTTCGTGGCGCAGGGCCTCGATGGCCGCCTTGGCGTCGAAGGAGTCCATCAGGACGACCGTGCCGCCCGCCATCAGTCCTGCCATGGCGCCGAGATGGCCGCTGGTGTGTGTCACGGACATCGGGAGCAGCAGCCGGGGAGCGTCGGAGTCCGCGAGGAGCTGGCGGGCCGATCCCGCGACCAGGCCCTGGTAGTACGGGTGCCGTTGGGCCACCAGCTTCGGCCGGCCGGTCGTCCCTCCGGTGTAGAGCAGGGTGACGACGTCCTGCTGCGCGGCCCGCTCGCCCTGGAAGGTCGTGGGGCCCGCGACCGCGCTCTCCAGCAGGTCTCGCCCCGTTGCGGACGGCCCCAGGGAGAAGGCCAGGGGGATGCCGAGGTCGCCGGCGAGCCGGGAGGCCCGTTCCCCGAGCGCGGGTGCCCAGACCAGGGTGGTGACCTGGGCCTGCTCGATGAACGCCGCCTGTTCGCCGAGCCCGCGGTCGGTCCGGACGAACACCAGCCGGCAGCCGGCGAGGTGGACGGCGATACTCAGCAGGACGGCTTCCGGGCTGTTGGTGGCCAGGACCGCCACTCCGTCACCCTTGCGCACCCCGGCGGACAGCAGGGCGTTCGCCAGCCGGATCACGGTGTTATGTGCCTTGGCGCCGCTGATCCTCCGCGGGCCGTGGTGCAGTACGTCGCGGGTGCCGGCGGCGGCCAGCGAGTCCAACAGCCCTTCGGCATAGGTCTCGTGGCCGGTGGTCTGCTCGGTCATTCTTCTCCTTCGGTCTGCTTCCCGGTCGTTGTACGGCGCCTGCCGGGACAGCGGCGCGGGGCATGTGCGCGAGCGTTCATGGGAAGAGCCGCCGGCCCTGGGGTGAGCGGCGGCTCGGAGCATCGGCCGCCACCAAGCTCGGGCCGGAGAGCGGCACTCACCCTAGGCAGCGTTCCGAAAGAGTGTCAATGTGCGTGCGCAGGCATCTAATTTGCAGCTAGCATGACGCCGGGCGGAGGCCCTGGAGATCGGTGCGGGGGCGCGGGCCGTGTGTGTTCGGCCCGCACCCGACCGACCCGGGAACCGCGCCCCCTCATCCCCCTCCCCAGGTATCGCACCCGTCACCGTCCATGGGCCGTGCGACCTGACCACCACTTCGAAGGGAACCCAGATGCCGCACCCGACTCCCCCCGAGCGTGCGGTCGCGGCCGACCCGGCGGCAGCACCCGTCGCGGAGGACCGTGGCCACCCCCGACGCTGGGCGATTCTCGTCGTGGTCGGCATCGCCGGATTCATGGCGATGCTGGACAGCACGGTGGTCAATGTCGCCCTGCCCGCGATCGAGTCACGCCTCAAAGCCACCGCCGGCGACCTGCAGTGGGTGCTGGACGCGTACATCCTGGTCTTCGGCGGCCTCCAGCTGCTGGGTGGCCGGATGGCCGACCTGCTCGGCCGCCGCCGCACCTTCCACACCGGCCTTGTGCTCTTCGCCGCCGCCTCGGTGGCCTGCGGCTTCGCCGGCTCCCCGACGGTGCTCATCGTCGGCCGCGCCGTCCAGGGACTGGGCGCCGCCCTGCTGACCCCCGGCGCCCAGTCCATCGTGGTGACCGTCTTCCGGCACCCGCGCGAGCGCCGGGTCGCACTGTCGATCTGGAGCGGCCTGTCCGTACTCGGCGGCACGCTCGGGGTGGTCGCGGGCGGAGTCATCGTCAACTACCTAGACTGGCGCTGGGCGTTCTTCGTCAACGCGCCGATCGCGGCCCTCGTACTGCTCGCCGGTATCCCGGTGGTCCCGGCACTGCGCCCGGCGGCGGACGGCCCGCGCCGCTCCTTCGACATCCCCGGCGCACTCCTCGTCACGGCCGCGCTCCTGCTCCTGGTGTACGGCCTGATCACCGCCGGAGAGGACGGCTGGCTCACGCCCGCGCCGCTCGGCTCGTTCGGGGCCTCGGTGCTCCTCTTCGCCGTGTTCGCGGTCGTCGAGCAGCGCAGCGGCGATCCGCTGGTACCGATGCGGCTGCTCACCATGGGCTCGCTCATCTCCAGTTCGGTCGGCCTGATGTTCACCTGGGCAGGCCAGATCTCGGTGTTCTTCATGGCCAGCCTGTACCAGCAACAGGTGCTCGGATTCAGCCCGTTGAAGGCCGGGCTCGGCATGCTGGCCATGGGAGTACCGGCGCTGGCCGTCGTCGTGGTGCTCCCCCGCATCGTCGGCCGGTGGGCTCCCCAGTGGCTGTATCCCGTGGGTGCGGCGCTCTTTCTGCTCGGCGCGCTCGATCTCACCCGGCTGAGCGCGCACGGCTCCTACACGGCCGGTCTGCTGCCGGGACTCGGGCTGATCGGGTTCGCGATGCCGCTGTGCTTCGTTCCGCTGCTGACCATGGGCGTCACCGACGTGCCGCCGGCCGACTCCGGACTCGCCTCCGGCCTGCTCAGGACCATCAGCCAGGCGGGCTCCGCGCTCGGCATGGCGACAGTGATCACCTTGGCCCTCGGCCACGCGAAGCAGTTGACCGCACTGCACCACCCGGCGAAGGAGGCACTGGCCGCCGGCTTCCGCTGGGGGTTCGTCGCCACCAGCGGGGTGGCGGCGGCCAGCCTGGTGCTCAGCCTGTTCTTCGTCGCCCGGTCACGCGGGGCAGCGCGCTGAACCGAGGGGACTTCGCGCCGTGCCGCCGAAGGGAGAGTCATGGCATGACCCTTTCAATAGCAGGGGTTTACTGCCAGGCTTTCTCTCGGCCTCAGGGGCGGGGAGCGCCTCTCTGCGGCCGCCCGCACGGGTGGTGTCCGGGGCAACACTACGTTCCGCCGACATGAGTGACGGTTCGTCACCCACCGGGCCGACGGGCGCTCCTGTCTCCTGAGAGGCTCCGATGAGAAGCAGACTCCTTCCCTTCGTCACCGCCGCCGCACTGCTCGCGTCCGCCGGCACGGCGGCACTCGCCACCCCCAACGTGGCGAGTGCCGCCGACTGCGCGCCGGCCCAGGTGGTCGCCAACGGCGGTTTCGAGTCCGGTAGTTCGCCGTGGTCCGCATCGAGCGGGGTGATCACGGGCGGCGGGGGCCAGAGCGCCCACTCCGGCAGCTCATTCGCCTGGCTCGACGGGTACGGCTCGTCCCACACCGACACCCTGTCGCAGACCGTCGCCCTGCCGGCCGGGTGCAGCAAAGCCACCCTGACCTTCTGGCTGCACGTCGACACCGCCGAGACCAGCACCTCGGTCGCCTACGACACGCTGACCGCCCGAATCGGCGGCACCACGCTGGCGACGTACTCCAATCTGGACGCCGCGTCCGGCTACGTGCAGAAGTCGTTCGACGTGTCCTCCTTCGCCGGCCGGACGGTGACCCTCTCCTTCACCGGCACGGAGGACTCCGGTCTGCAGACCAGCTTCGTCCTCGACGACGTCGCCCTCGACACCTCCGGAGGCAGCACGCCGCCGCCCCCGCCGCCGGCCGACTCGACGCGTACGCCCGCATCGCCCGCCTACACCGTCAACCTGACCGGCGACTCCTCGGGCAGCACCTGGAACGGGCACGAGAGCGTGAGCTTCACCAATGCCTCGGCCGCTCCGCTCGGCGAGGTGTACCTGCGGCTGTGGGACAACGCACACGGCAGCTGCCCCACCACACCGATCACGGTGACCAACCTGACCGGCGGCGCCCCGGCGGCCCTGTCGGTCGACTGCACCGCCCTCAAGGTCACGCTGCCCACGCCGCTGGGCCAGGGGCAGAGCGGGACGATCGGCTTCGACCTGGGTATCAGCGTGCCGAGCGGCGCCGACCGGTTCGGCCACGACGGGGCGTTCAACTTCCTCGGCAACGCCCTTCCGGTGCTGGCGATCAGGGATGCCTCGGGCTGGCACCTCGACCCCTACACCAACAACGGCGAGTCCTTCTACTCGCTGGCCGCCGACTTCAGCGTCACGCTCGACCACCCCTCGAATCTGCTGGTACCCGCCACCGGCACCTCGGTGGACACCCCGGGGTCCTCCGGACGCACCGTCACCACGGCGACGGCGAGCAAGGTCCGCGACTTCGCCTGGGCCGCAGGGCCGTTCAGCAAGATCTCCGGCAGCTCCCCGGGCGGCGTCCGGGTCAACGTCTACTCGGTGACCGGGATCAGCTCCGCGGACTCCCAGTCGATGCTGAGCACCGCCGAATCGGCGATCGACTCCCACGCCCAGCGGTTCGGCGCCTACCCGTACGCCGAGGTGGACGCCGTCCTGGACAACAACTTCTGGTTCGGCGGCATGGAGTACCCGGGCTTCGTGCTCGACCTGGTCAACAGCACGGCGCTCACCCATGAACTCGGCCACCAGTGGTGGTACGGCATCGTGGGGGACGACGAGTACAACGGCCCCTGGCTGGACGAGGCGTTCACCGACTACGCCACCGACCTCGCCCTCGGCAAGACCGGCTCCGGCTGCTGGAACAGCGTCTCCTGGGCTTCGCCGGCCGAGAAGATCACCGACTCGATGGCGTACTGGGACGCCAACTCCTCGCGGTACTCGACCGTCGTCTACGGCTACGGCAAGTGCGCCCTGCACGACCTCCGGCGCCTGATCGGCGACGGTGCGATGACCAAGCTCCTCCACGACTACGCGCAGAGCCACTGGTACGGCGTCTCGACCACGGCCGAGTTCAAGGCCGCGGCCCAGGCCGCCACCAGCACCGACCTGACCTCCTTCTGGGTCCAGCACCGAATCGACGGCTGACGTCGCGGCGGGCCGCCGCTTCCGACGCTTCGCCAACGACTGCGGTGCGGCTCCCGCGCAGGCGGTACGGCCGAGCACGACGGCGAGCTGACCGGTCGGTACGTGTGCCTCGTCACTCGGGCCGCCACCGCCCGCCGACCCACCGCCCGACTTCCGGCCCGAACATCCCAGCTCAGCGGCACAGTACGGATATTGATGATCCATCGGGCCCGGAAGCGAAGGGGCTCCCCGGCGTCTCGGCCGTCAGTATTGCTAACACGACAGGGGGTTCCGCTGGCGGCAGGATGGCGAGCAGGTCAGGGCGGCAGACCGTCGCATCGCGCGACGACCTGACGGCACCTCACAGGCCCGTCGGCGACCGCGTTCCCAGGACCGGGTGCACCGTCCGGTCGACGGTCCGCCGCCGCTGCCGACGTGATCGAGCAAGGGGGAGTTATGCGTCTTGGAACCCGGGTGGCCATCGTGGGTGCCGGGCCGGCTGGCCTTGTCCTGGCGAACGTTCTGCAACGGGCAGGCATCGACTGCGTCGTGGTCGAGCGCCAGACCCGCTCCTACGTCGAGGCACGCGCCAGGGCAGGTCTGATCGAACACCGGACGGTCGAGTTCCTGCGCCGCCATGGGCTCGCGGAGCGGCTGCTGGCCGAGGGCGCCGAGCACGGAAGCTGCGAGTTCCGCTTCCAGGGAGAACGCTTCTCCATCCCCTACCGCGACCTCGCCGGCGACCGCTCCCACTACGTCTATCCGCAGCAGTTCCTGGTACGCGACCTCGTGGAGTCCTACCTCGACGCCGGGGGAAAGCTGCTCTTCTCCCATCCCGTGGTCGCACTGGACGGCCTGGACGGCGACCGGCCCGTCTTACGGTGTGAGCCGGCCGAGGGCTCACAACCCCTGGAGCTGGAGTGCGACTTCGTCGCCGGCTGCGACGGCTTCCACGGCGTCTCCCGGCAGGCGGTCCCCGACGGACGGCTGCGTGCGTTCTCCAAGCACCACGAGTTCGGCTGGCTCGCCGTCCTCGCCGAGACACCCCCGGCGAGTGAGCAGATCATCTACGCCCTGCACGAGGACGGCTTCGCGGGCCACATGCTGCGTACGCCGTCCGTCACCCGCTTCTATCTCCAGTGCCCGGTCGGGGACGTACCGGAGAACTGGCCCGACGAGCGGATCTGGTCCGCTCTGTGGCGCCGACTCGGCATGACGCCGGAGGAGTTGAAGCCGGGCGAGATCACCGAGAAGAACGTCCTGGACATGCGCAGCTTCGTCGTCGAGCCGATGCAGCACGGACGTCTCTTCCTGGTCGGCGACGCCGCCCACATCATCACCCCGGCCGGCGGCAAGGGCATGAACCTGGCCATCGCCGACGCCGAGGAGCTCGCGGTCAGACTGCTCGCCCACTACGGCGGCGCGGACGCCGACGCGCTCGACGGCTACTCGGCCGCCTGCCTGCCGCGGATCTGGCAGGCGCAGGAGTTCTCACACTGGATGCTGCACCTGCTGCACAGCCCTGCGGCCAGGCAGACCGACTCGGACTTCATGCACCGCCTCCAGCTGTCCCGGCTGGCACAGCTGCGGGACTCCGCCACGTACTCGATGATGTTCTCGGACAGCTACGTGGGGGCACCCGGCCGGTCCTCGGAGCTCTGAGCGCACCGGACGAAAGACACGCGGTCTGCCCCGGCCGGCGGGGCAGACCGCTGCCGGGCGTCGCGCGCCCGGCGGGAACGGTCAGCTGGCCGAGGCGAGATCGACGGCGCCGTGACCGGCGACCAGTCGGCGCAGCCGGGCCTCGCTGGTCTGGTCGGCCGGTACATAGGCCACCAGAAAATGGTTCGAGAGATCCACGGTGGCAAGTTTGACGTAGCGCATGCGCAGGTGTCCTGCGACCGGGTGCTGGAAATTCTTCACGGCCGGTCTGAATGCCTGGATCTCGTAGCTCTCCCACCAGGCGCGGGCGTCCTCGCTCGACGCAAGTACCTCTTCGGCGATCTCACTGAATCGGGGGTCGTCCGCGTATTCGGCGGACCTTGCCCTGAATTGCCCGAGAAGCATCCTCGCTTCACGCTTCCACTCTCCGAGCATTTCCCGCATGCGGGGCCAGCAGAACATCATCCATAACATGTTCCTGCGGTGTTCCGGAATTGTTTCGAAGCCGGCCAGCATAATTTCCTCCGCCCTATTCCAGGCCAGCAGGTCCCAGCATCGGTCGACCA
The DNA here is from genome assembly GCF_029892105.1 of Kitasatospora sp. GP82. Lineage (GTDB taxonomy): Bacteria > Actinomycetota > Actinomycetes > Streptomycetales > Streptomycetaceae > Kitasatospora. Next base: position 334,540 of record NZ_JARZAJ010000003.1, read on the forward strand.
CGTAGGCCGGGTGCGGATCCAGCGCCCGGACGAACGCCTGCAGATGCTCCGACACCCCGGTCGCGGCCGGCTGCGCCCCCGCCCGGGCCGGCTCCGACAGGCTGATCAGGTGCGCGGTCTCCTCGCTGGTCATCTGAAGTGTCCGCGCTAACGCCAGTAACACCTGCCTCGAGGTGGCCGTGCGCCCCTGTTCGAGCCAGGTGTACCAGGTGAGGCTCACCCCGGCCAACTGGGCGACCTCCTCGCGGCGCAGGCCCGGTGTGCGGCGTCGCGGGCTGCCCGGGAGGTCGAACTCCTCGGGCGACGTGCGATGCCGCCGCGACCGCAGAAAATCCCCTAGTGCCTTCGCGCGCTGTGAATCGACTGCCACAGTTCCCTCCCAATCGTCACTACGACTAATAGTATACTTAGTGATCTCGCTGAGAACGCGCGAGTATTGCAAAGTGGAGGCGTCACGGAGCGGGCCGGTCCCGCTAATGGCCACAGACATACAGTGCCTCTCGTCCAGGTTTTCCGGACATCGCACGACAAGGCGGACAAAATACCGTGCGCCGAGGCCCTGATGTTTTACCAACACTTTCACTTCCGGTGGCGCCCGTCCTTGACGGGACATTGACGGGAGTGTGCTGACGTCCCGAAGGGCTGAATAGCGCATGTCCAGTACACAGCTGACCTCTCCGCCGCAGACCGCGATCGTCCCCCCTGGCGGCCCCACCACGTTCGGCTCGCTGGCTCATCACCCCAGCGGCGGCGTCCAGGTCATCGACGACGACCCGCGCCACTACGTCTTCTCCAACGTCTTCGCCGTGGCCAAGGCCGGCGCGCCGTACCTCAGGACGGCCGTCGCGATCAACCAGGAGTACGTCCTGGAGGCCACCCGGGCGGAGGGCCCCAGCCCCTGGTGGAGCGCCGCGCACGACGAGTTCGTACTCGTGATGGACGGCCGGGTGACGGTCTGGCTGCGCAAGCCGACCGCACCGCTGGTCGAACCCGACCACGACGGCGCCGTGGTCTTCACCGCCGAGCCGGAGGGCGTGCCGATGGGCACCATCGAGGCCGGTCGCGGCCACATGGTCCTGCTGCCGGCCCACAGTGCCTACCGCTTCGTCCCCGAGACGTCCGCCGTGCTGCTGTTCCAGACGGTCGCCGGTCCGCAGACCGAGTTCCGCTGGAACGAGATCTGCCAGACCTCCTGACCCGCCCCTCAGCCGCGTCTCCACCCGCACCTTCACCCGCGAAGGACAGCACCATGACCCAGCTCAGCACATCCGACCTGCCCGCCGTGGCCGGCCTCGTCGACCACGGCACCAACGACCACGGCTACGGCGTCTTCGGCCTCGGCTCGTTCACCTTCGAACGGGACGAGTACTTCGCCACCGTCCGCTGGCCCTCGGGCCACCACAGAATCAGCGCCGACGACTTCCTGCGCGCCATCCAGCGGGACATCGCCTGGGAGTTCTTCTACGGGACCGTCAACTTCGACGGCGTCCTCGGCACCGTCAACCACTACGGCCGGGTGGACGTCTGCGCAGGCCGGTTCTCCAAGGAGCACCAGGCCGCGGGCATGGCCCACACCGAGACCTTCCCCACCGAGGTGGTGGCCGAGGCCTTCCTCACCATCGCCGACGACTGGACCAACGAGGGCTTCGACCCGTTCGTCGCCCCCCGGGAGACCGGCAGCGCATTCGGCCGCAAGAACGGATCCAACCCCGAGGCGCTGCGCCGCCGCCGGGTCACCGCCGAGCGTATGGTCGGGGCACCGGGTGACGAACCGCTGCGCACGGACGACAACGGGCACCCGGTCAACGCCGCGTTCAGCGACGTCCCGCAGGACGAACCCGTGGTCCGGGCCGAAGCCGGTTTCGCGGACGAGCTGGTCGCCTTCAACCTGTTCGCCTACCTCTCCCGCTCCCCCGTGACGTTCAACCCCTCGGTCGTCTCGGCCTGCCGCGACTCACTGGCCTGCCCGACCACCGAGGAGTACATCCTGCCGATCATCCACGGCAACGACCGCGTGGAGTGGTTCATCCAGCTCTCCGACGAGATGGTCTGGGAGATCGAGGACGGCGCCACCGGAGCCAAGCGGGCCACCGTGGTCATGAAGGCCGGGGACGTGTCGGCCATGCCGGCCGACATCCGGCACCAGGGCTACTCGCCCAAGCGGTCGATGCTGCTGGTCTGGGAGAACGCCTCCACCCAGCTGCCGGACCTGATCGCCTCCGGCACCCTTCCCTCCCACCCCGATGTCTGGAGTGCCCGATGACCGATCACAGCACCACCTCCGGCCGCGAGGCACTGGTCCGCCGCCTCGACGCCGCGCTGACGGAGCTCACCGCACTCGCCCAGGCACCCGCGACGGACCGTCTCACCGAGGCCGACAAGGCCACCGGGGAGCAGTGGCGGCTCGGCCAGGCGTGGGCCCACGTCGCGGAGTTCCCCGGGTACTGGACGGCAGAGATGTGCGGTGTCCTCGCCGCACCCGCGGACAGCGTGCCGTCGTTCGGCCGGACCCTCGACGACGAACGCCGCCTGGAGGCGGTCCTGGTCGAGAACGCCCGTACCGGAACGGAGGTGCTCCCGCGGCTCACCGGAGACGTCGGGACGCTGCGCACCCTGCTCGGCCTCCTTCCCGACGAGGCGTGGGATCGCCGTGGCGTGCACGCGGTCCACGGGGTGATGACCGTCGAGGAGATCGTCGACGAGTTCCTGGTGGGCCATCTGGAAGAGCACGTCGAGCAGATCGCCTCGCTGTACCGCTGAGCTGGGCGGGCTTCCCGGGACACCCACCCCGCAAGCCCGCCCTGAGACCGACCCGCGCTCCCTGTCGCCGGTCGGTCCAAGCCGGCCCCACGGCCGGGGGACCACCCGTACCCGGACGGTCCCCCGGCCGAGAACCACCAGGCGCGGCACCGCCGCCCGGAAAGCATGGGAAAGCCACATGAGCCCAACGACGTTCCTCCCGCCTGCCGTCACGCGCATGCTGCTGGCGGCCGACGGATCCACGACCCTGCTGCTCGAAGCCCTGCTCGACACCGAACTCTCGGTGGAGGTCCTGGACCAGGAGACCGTGTCGGCCCGGCGGATCGACGCGGACCTTCGAGCCACCATCCGGGTCGACGACGACAGTGAAGTCCTGGTGCGGCGCTCGGTGCTGCGCACCGCCGACGGCGACCGGGTCTCCGAGAACTACGTGGTCGGGGCCGGTCGGCGAACCTCAGGACTGCAGCGCGTGGTGACGGACCGTCGCGCACCGATCGGCCGCGGCCTGATGGCCCTCGGCCTCAGCCAGTCCCGCCGCATCCTTGAGGTGGGCCAGTCCGACTGGGAGGCGCCGGACGGCACGCAGCCCTGCGCCTTCAAGGCATACGTGCTCGTCGAGGGCGACGATCCGGTGCTCTATATCCACGAGAAGTTCAACCCCAGCTATGTGCCGCCGGCCACCACGAACAGCACGGCGACGGCCGCCGACGCCATCGCGGCCGTTCCCGGTTCCCGGGCGGTACCTCAGGAAACGGACTCAGCATCATGACCTCGTTCACACCCGTGTCGAGCGTCTTCGGCACCTCGCCCGCAGACCCCGACGCCACCTGGGATCCAGGCTCGTGGCAGAGCTTCCCCGCCGCCCAGCAGCCGGACTGGCCCGAGCCCGAACGGCTCGCCCAGACGGTCGACCAGCTCGCCCTGCTGCCCCCGCTGGTCAGCGGGGTGGAGAGCGCCCGGCTGCGCGAGGCGCTCGGAGCGGCGGCCGCAGGCCAGGGCTTCCTCCTGCAGGCCGGCGACTGTGCGGAGTCGCTCCGGTCCTTCCACGCGGAGTCCGTTCACCACAAGGTCAAGGTCATTCTCCAGATGGCCACCATCCTCGCCTTCGGCAGCGGGCTGCCCGTGATCAAGGTGGGGCGGATAGCCGGCCAGATGGCGAAGCCGCGGTCCAACCCGGTCGAGCCGGTCGACGGCCCGGACGGCCCGCTGGTCGTCCCCAGCTACCGCGGCGACATGGTCAACGGCAGCGCACCCACGCCGGAGGCCCGCCGCCCCGACCCGGACCGGCTGCTGCGCGCGTACTACCAGTCCGCCGCCAGCCTCAACCTGCTGCGTACCTTCACCGAGCACGGCTTCGCCACGCTGGACGAGGTCCACGCCTGGAACCGCCAGTACGTCGGGCGCACCAGCGAGCGGCCCAGCTCCGACCAGCGCTATGTCTCGCTGATCGACGACATGGAGCACGTGGTGCGCTACCTGGGCTCCCACCCCGGCGCCCGCACCTCCGAACTGCCGGATCGGGGCTTCGACTTCTTCACCTCCCACGAGGCGCTGATCCTGCCCTACGAGCAGGCCCTGACCCGCTGGGACCCGGCCACCGGACACTGGCAGGACACCTCGGCGCACATGGTGTGGATCGGCGAGCGCACCCGTCAACTGGACGGTGCGCACGTCGAGTTCGCGGCCGGAATCGACAACCCGATCGGTGTGAAGGTCGGACCGGGGATGACGCCCGAGGAGTTGCTCGCGCTCTGCACCCGGCTCGACCCGACCGGGCTCCCCGGCCGGCTCACCCTCATCACCCGGATGGGGGCCGGCCGGATTCGGGAGGCCCTGCCGCCCCTGGTCCGGGCGGTGCGGGAGGCGGGCCACCCGGTGCTGTGGGTCTGCGACCCGATGCACGGCAACACCTTCACCGGTGAGAGCGGGCTCAAGACCCGCCGGTTCGCCGACATCCTGGACGAGCTGCGCGGCTTCTTCGAGGTGCACCGGAGCGAGGGCACGCACCCGGGCGGAGTCCACCTGGAACTCACCGGCGAGGACGTCACCGAATGCCTCGGCGGCTCTCCCGAGATCCTGGACGCCCATCTGGCAACCCGTTACGAGACTGCCTGCGACCCGCGGTTGAACCGCACCCAGGCCCTGGAGCTCGCCTTCCTCACGGCGGAGATGCTCCAGCGCTGACCGCCCGGTCGCCGCGGGACGCAGCTTCTCGCCGCATCCGTCCCGCGGCGGCCGCGCCCAGCGGTCCGGCAGCGGGCCTTCACCCCGGCCGGACCGGCCCGGCCCGCTCTCAGCCCTGTGACCGGCCGAGCGCCAGCAGCGCCCGCACCGGCGCCGCCAGCGCGGACTCCGCTCGCCAGATCAGTGCCTTGGTGTAGGGGATACGCGGACTGAGCGGAACGGTGCCCACCCGGGCGTCGCGGGCCAGCGTGCTGTCCGCGCCCGCCGCCAGGGCGATGCCCACCCCGGAGGCGACCAGAGCCACCTGCAGCGCCACGTCATTGGTGGCGTACGCGGGACGGAAGGACACCCCGGCATCCTCGAACGCGGCCTCCAGATGCGGGCGGAGGCCGCTGTCCTGGCCATAGGTGATCAGCGGCGCGCCGGTGATCTGCGACAGGGTCAGCTGCGGCTTCCCGGCCTCTGGCCGGTCCCTGGAGACCACGGCGACGATCTCGTCCTGGAGCAGGACCCGGTGGTGGAAGTACGGGGCGACACCGCCCCGGGGCAGCGCGACCACGGCCGCGTCCAGCGTGCCGTGCCGTACCCGGTTCAGCAGATCGCTGCTGGTGCCGCCGATCAGACGGACCGTGACACCGGGGTGCCGCCGGTGGAACGCGCCGAGCTGCGAAGGCAGTTCGGTGGTCTCGACGCCGTCGACGGTGCCCAGCGCGAGCTCACCGGTGAGCAGCCCGGAGCGGGCCGCGAACTCGGCCTTGGCCGCCGCCGCAGCGGCCAGGGCCGCTCGTGCATGCGGTATCAGCGCCTCCCCGGCCGCGGACAGGCTCACCGCCCGGGTGCCGCGGTCGAACAGCTTCTCCCCCAACTCGCGTTCCAGGCTGCGGATCTGCTGGCTGATCGCAGGCTGTGCGACATGGCAGCGCGTCGCCGCCCGGGTGAAGGACCGCTCCTCGGCCACAGCGACGAAGTACTCCAGCGTCCTCAGCTCCATGGCCGGCACGTTATCACCACGGCTTATGCCATCTAGATCACTCAGGTCTTTGTCTTATCAAGGTCGACTCGCGAGGCTGTTCACATGACCGCTCAAGTCCCCACCCCTGCGGGCGCTCTGCGCTCACGGCACGTCACGCTGATGGCCCTGGCCTCCGGCGTGAGCGTGGCCAACATCTACTACCTGCAACCCCTGCTGCGTCCACTGGCCAAGTCCTTCGGCGTCGACGTGGGCACTGCGGGCCTGCTGCCGATGGCCACGATGATCGGGTACGCCCTCGGCCTGCTGCTGCTGGTCCCGCTGGCCGACAGGCTCGGGGTGCGCCGGCTCAGCCTCTGGCTGAACACGGCCCGCACCGTGGCCCTGCTGGTGGCCGCCGCCGCACCCGGCTATGCGCTGTTCGCCGTCGCCGCGGTGGCGCTGGGGCTCAGCAGCGTGCTCGCACAGGTCCTGACCCCCGTCGCGGTGTCCCTCGCGGCACCGGACCAGGTGGGCCGGATCACCGCCCGTATAACGGCGGGGCTGTTCGGCGGCATCGTCGGCGCCCGGGTGCTTGCCGGGACGGTCGCCGACGCGGTGGGCTGGCGATGGGTCTACGTCATCTCCGCGATCCTCACGGTGGCCCTCGCGGTGGCCCTGCGGTCGCTGCCGGAACCGCCGCCCCGTACGAGCCTGCCCTACCCGAAACTGCTCGCCTCGCTGGTGCCGCTGCTGCGTCAGGAGCGCAATGTGCGCCGGGCCATCGTCGTCGCGGCCTCGGGCTTCGCCTCCTTCAACCTGCTCTGGACCTCCATCACGCTCTACGTCACCGGAGCCCCGCACCACTGGAGCACGGCGGATGCCGGGCTGCTCGGCCTGGTCGGGATCGCCGGCACGGTGACGGTCATGGTCGTCGGCCGCTTCCTGGAACGCAACTGGTTCCGGCTGCTGACCGTGACCGCTGCGGCCGCCATGACGGTGTCGCTGCTGGCCGCCGGGGTGGCCGGCGCCGTCACACCGGTGCTGGTGGCGGCCTGTCTCGTGCTGGACTCCGGCGCCCGCGTCAACAACGTCGCCAACCAGACCCATGCGCTGCGTCAGCGGCCCGACGCCCGGGCCCGGGTGAATACTCTCTACATGACGGGCTACTTCGCTGCGGGCTCGCTCGGATCCGCCGCCGGAACACTGCTCTTCACGCACGCCGGCTGGCTCGTCACCTGCGCGGTCTCGGCGGCCCTGTCCGCCTTCAGCGGCATCTGGGCCTTCCGCGCCCACGGCCGCGGGGCTGCCGAGGACCGCACCGTCGCGACCGCATCGGACACTCCCCTGCAGGCGGCGGTCGGCGGGGCACCGGCGATCAAGGAGTAGTTATGGCAAACGACTTGACCGACCCGACCGAGGTCGCACCGGTCGACGCGGTGCTGGCCAGCTTCGCCAGGACCCCCGATCCGCGGCTGCGCGAGATCCTGACCCGGCTGGTCCGGCACCTCCACGCCTTCGTCGTCGACATCGAGCCCACCATGGCGGAGTGGCAGGCGGCCATCGACTTTCTCACCTCCACCGGGCACGCCTGCACCGACCGGCGGCAGGAGTTCATCCTGCTCTCGGACGTGCTCGGCGTGTCCACGCTGGTCGAGTCGGTCAACGACCGCCGTCCGGACCCGGCGCCAGCAGCGGCGGCGGCCGGACAGGATCGGACCGAGTCGACCGTACTCGGCCCGTTCCACGTCGTCTCCTCACCGCCCCGCGCACTGGGCGACACCATCGACCTCACGGGTGGCGGAACTCCCTGCCTGGTCACCGGCGAGGTCCGGACGACGGACGGGCAGCCGCTTCCGGGCGCCACTCTGGACGTGTGGCAGGCCGACGACCAGGGCTTCTACGACGTCCAACAGCCCGAGGAGCAGCCCGCGGGCAACGGGCGCGGCCTGTTCACCGCGGACGCGGACGGCCGCTTCCGGTTCCGCTCCGTCGTCCCGCGCCACTACCCGATCCCCACCGACGGCCCGGTCGGCGACCTCCTGCGCGCCACCGGCCGCCATGCCAACCGTCCCGCGCACATCCACTTCATCGTGGCGGCCGAGGGGCACCGCTCGCTGACGACCCAGATCTACGTCGCCGACAGCCCGTACATCGACTCGGACGCCGTCTTCGCGGTGAAGCGCAGGCTGGTACGCGAGGTCGAGACGGTCCACGACCCCGCGGCGGCCGCGCGGCACGGCCTGCCCAGCCCCTTCCGGCAGCTCCGCTTCGACTTCGTCCTGGAACCCGCCGAGGAGGCGGGAGCGTGAGGCTGGTGGATCCCGTCCCTCCGTTGCACGTACTGCTGCTCAACGGCCCCAACCTGAACCTGCTCGGCGAACGCGACCCCGCCCGGTACGGGACGGCAACCCTGCACGACGTCGAACGGCAGGTCGTCGAGCTCGGCAGAAGACTGTCGGTGTACGTCGACTGCGTGCAGAGCAACAGCGAGGGCGAACTGATCACCCTGGTCCACCAGGCCCGCCTCGACTACGCCGGAATCGTCATCAACCCGGGCGCCTACGCGCACTACAGCTACGCCCTGCGGGACGCCCTGGAAGCGGTCTCGATCCCGGTCATCGAAGTGCACATCTCCAACATCCACGCCCGTGAGCCCTTCCGCGCCACCTCGGTGACCGCTCCGGTGGTCGCCGGGAGCATCCTGGGCTGCGGCACTGCCGGGTACGAGCTGGCCCTGCGGGCGGTCGTCGGACGGATCCGGGCCGAGCAGACCCACCAGGAGGCATGGACCCAGCACCGGCCGGCGGCCGAGGTACTCCCCGCATCCCCGGACGAGTTGCGGCCCGCCGCCTGCCGAAGGGCTCACCCGTACTGGTGAGGAACCTGCGTGACGAACCGGGGAATCGCGCCGCCCGTCCGCCGTGCTTTTCGGGGCCGTGAACGTCCTGGCCCCGGTGGCAGCGCCGTCGGAGCGGCCCCGTACTCTCTTGGGCGGGTCTGCTCATCAGCAAGTGGATCATGACACTGCGCCCGGGGAAGGCACGGCCCGGGCGAAGCGGGAAGCATGGCGGAGGGACCGCCGGGGGAGGACGCGTGAGTTACCACCGCAACAACTGGCAGCAGGTTGCCAACAACGTGGCCGGCTTCATCCCGCTGGGACGTGACGTCATGTCGGTGGTGAACACGGTCAAGGAGTTCACCGACGAGGCCGGCCTCAGCCGGCTGAACTACGTTGCCGACGGCCATCCCGTGGTGGAACGCCCCTGGCAGCCCCCTGGCCCGCCGCCGAACCCCGCCCGCGTGGAAGAGGTCGGCCGGCTGGCCTGGGACGCCCTCTTCGCCGACACCGACCGCCACGGCGCGCGGCCCCTGCTCGACCAGGTCGGCAACCTGCTGGTGCCGCTGCCGCCCAGCGAACTCGACCTGGTGATCCGCCGGTTCGGCCCGCAGGGGCTGCTGCGCTGGGACGAGCTGATGCACGTCACGGACGCGAACGAGGAAGAGGCGTACGACTTCTACCGGCAGCAGGACGTCTTCAACTGGCTGCTGCGCACGGTGAGTCCGTACGCCACCATGCTGATCGGCGACTCCATGCCGTGCGCCCAGCCGGACTACCAGCTGAACGACATGGACTCGGGCTCGGGCAAGACCCCGGGCTGGGTGCTGCCCGAGGGCCCGTTCGCCCAGGTCGACGGGGCGTACATGACCGAGGGGTGGCAGCGCGTCTCGGCCTCGACCGAGGCGATGAGCTGGCAGGACATGGACCAGGGCCGGTTCGGCACCTGCTGGATGCTCACCGCCATGCAGGCCGTGCTCCAGGCCAATCCGTCCTACGCCCCGCGCCACCTGCGCCAGGAAGCCAACGGATCGGTCACCTTCACCCTGTACGAGAAGGGCCGACCGTACGACGTGACGGTGGTCGCCGACCTGCCGATGGTCGCCGGCGGACTCTACGGGGCCAAGGGACACAGCAGCGATCCACGCTACGCCGAGACCTGGCCGGGCTACTACGAGAAGGCCGTGGCCCAGTGGCACCGGGGTTACGAGGGCATCGCCAACGGTGGTTACGCCGGGCGGGCGTTGGCCTTCCTGACCGCACAGCCGGTGCAGGAGATCGACATCAGCTCCCCCTGGGTGGTCCACGAGATCGCCGACCGCAAGGCACGGGGCCAGGCGGTGACCGTCGGCACCCAGGGCCACGGCAGCGACCGGGACACCCTGATGGGCGGTCGCCTCGCCACCAGCCACGCCTACTTCGTCAAGGAGGTCGACGTCCCCGGAGGACGGATCTGCCTCGGCAACCCGTGGGGCGACGGGGCCTCCCGCAAGATGTGGGAGGCCTGGCTCGACTTCCAGGACATCCAGCGCTACCTCAGGCACGCCGAGGCCGGCTTCACCTGGTAGCCCGCTCCCGGCGGGCCACCGACCCCGGAGCGCGGCCGACTTCGTACGGCCGCGCTCCCTCCGTCTGCACGCTTCGCCACCGGGGTAACGCAGAAAGCCCCCTCCCGATCCCGGGAGGGGGCTTTCTACTGTCAAAATTTGTTCGGCGGCGTCCTACTCTCCCACAGGGTCCCCCCTGCAGTACCATCGGCGCTACGAGGCTTAGCTTCCGGGTTCGGAATGTAACCGGGCGT